>CBDCFL010000022.1:0-488510 GCA_965216135.1 Paracoccaceae bacterium | reverse complement strand
CTCCTGAATGATCCGAACAATCTGCTCTTCGCTAAACCGTGACTTGCGCATTCTCTGTTCTCCTCGTTCTCGTGAACATTAAGCGAACAGATCCTCCTTTCAAATGGACCAGTTTTCGGGGAGCAGGTCAGTACGTGAGGCGTAAGCGTCCGGTGTGCCCCGCCTAACGGCGCAGATTTTGATGGGTTAGTGTCCACCATTGATAGTGGACACTTAGGGGCCCTCTATGGCTGTGAAGCAGAAGAAGCGGCGTTGGCCGGATGATGAGAAGCGTTCAATCTGTTTTCAGACGACGGCGGCTGGTGTTTCGGTTGCGCAGGTTGCACGTCGGTATGCGATGAATGCCAATCTGATATTCAAATGGCTGAAGGATGATCGGTATGCTCCCGCCGTGGAAGGCCATCCGCTTTCGGATGTGAGTAGCACGTTGGGCTGCGGGACGCGATATCCCTGCAAACCGGTTCCGCGTGAGTCGCGTCGCCGCAGATTGCGGCCCCAAACCGACCCCTCACAGGGCCGGCTATCCCGCTGATCTATGAATGCTGCACAATACCGAGGGTCGAAAACCCCCAATTGTTGCCTACCGAAGCCGGAACCGATTGCGTAACGTCAACAAGAGCAGAAACAGAAGAATCGGTCCGGTGACGGTTTGAACCATACCCACTGCATTCAGGACAAAAATATCTTGGATGGCAGCAGCCACGCGTAAGCGCGATCCGTACAAATACCCGCCGTCGGAGACAAGCCCGAGAAACGCATGGGCGTTCGAGAAGCTGACGAGCAAACTGTCACCAAATATGGCTCCCCACCCCTCGTCTTGAGGACCGGTTTGGCTGAACAGCAATAGTCCTACAGCAGTGAAGTGCAATGACCACCAAATCAATGCTCGTCGTATACTCCAACCATAATCGGACAACACATCAAACAACCAGTTTGAGAGCGACAAGACACCCCACCCATCTCGCTTTCTTTGAGCGCGCATTCGAAGCCTGTAGAACTTGTGTCGCTCCGATAATTTTTCGAGTTTACTCATGACGAGGGCTAATCGATCCCACGCCTGAATGGCACTGCTGGCGTCCACTACGTCCGATTCTATCTCCCGACCCTTTCGGCGAGACACATATTTTGACCACCAGGACACGGTGTAACTTGCTTCTGCTCTATGCCAGTCTACCCCGTCGAAATCGGTGTCCTCGTGAAGGTCGGTTCCAAAAAACTTGGGGGGTTCCAAAAAACTAGAACACCTAAAATGGGTTGTGGATTTGAACGATGCGTCGTTAAAGTTTGTTTCTCTTTCAAATTCCGCGAACGAAAAATCTACAGCACGCTCGAATTGCACATTTTGAAAATCCGCTTTCCCTTCAAATGAAGTAGACTTAAAATTTACTAAACCTCGAAACGTCGCAGCTTCAAAATTGCTTCCAATACTCCATATTGCCTTTTCGAAGTTCGCATCCCCGCTAAAGTTAGCACTCCAAAATCCGACACCCCCAAGTGGTTGTCCCTTGAAGTCGTCAGGAACGGATAAGAATTTACATGCATCAAAATACGCCGCAACCTTAAACTCAGTTCTATGGAAATCGGTAGTTTCTCTAAACGTGGCATTCTTGAAATTCGCAGTATTCTCGAATGCGGCATCGGCAAAGAGACAACGTCTTTCGAAACTAGCGCCCTCAAAGTTCGATGTGCCTACAAAAGTAGCGTTGCGAAAATCCGCCAGGGCGTTGAACTTGGTTCCCTTAAATCTAGAATGGATTAGGATACGACCAGAAAAACACACGTCAACATCGAACGAGTGTGCAGAGAAATCCATGTATGGAGTGGGTATTGTTGAGATTGTATCCGGGAATAGGGGATGTCCCCCGTAGCTATCGGCAAGTGCGTCGAGGCTGTTTTTCTCTTCTTCTGTCAACTGCAAGCGTTGTCCCAGAGCAAACTGATTAAAAGGAGGTTTCCCGACGTTACGGATTTCGTGAAAGCGGCTGCCTGGCAACTTCCATGCAAGATAACCGTTCCAAATTCTAGATCGTTGTTCGGTGTCAACGCGATACGCTAGCAATGCCAGCCAAAATTGCATGTGGTTGGAAGAGTTCGGCATGATGAAGGCAACCTCTCTGTACTTCTTGGCAACGAGAAATGTGGAGTACAAGCGTCTCGGCGGCAATCCGGCAGCTTGTCATATGCATCCTTGTCTTGCCTTTAGGGAAGATCGTTGGCAACCGTCCGGTATCGGCGCTCTGGCGAGACGCGGTGGCCCTCTGTTACGCTCAATACTGAGCGTAACGCCACGGCATCAGTTCGTCCAGCCGAGTGATTTTGTGATCGGCGATGCGGCCGAGGACATCGGTCAGCCAAGCTTGGGGATCGACGCTGTTCAGCTTGGCGGTCTCGATCAGCGTATAGGCGATGGCGGCTGACTTACCGCCGCCCTCTGAGCCCATAAAAAGATAGTTCTTCCTGCCCAAGGCAATCGGGCGCATGGATCGCTTGGCGGTGTTGTTGTCCAGCTCCAGTATGCCGTGATCCAGATAGGGCCTCAGCCGCTTGATCCGGGTGAGCGCATAGCGGATCGCGCCTGCGAGCGGCGTCTTGCCGGATATCTTTGGAAGTTGTGCGTGCAGCCATGCTTCCAGATCATCGAGGATCGGCTTGGCCTTGTCCTGCCGGATCTGGCGGCGTTTGTCCGGCGGCTGGCCCCGTGCCTCTTTCTCCACGGCGTAGAGTCTGGCGATCCGCCTTATGGCCTCTTCTGCAATGGCGGAGCCTTGCGCTTTGTGCACATCCACGAACTTGCGGCGGATATGCGCCATGCAGGCAACCTCATGCACCTTGCCGCTGCGATAGAGCTCCTCGAAGCCCGCATAGCCGTCGGCATGCATCCAGCCCTCGAAGTTCTGGAGGTGGTCTCTCGGTCGTTCAGCTTTTCTGTCGGTGGAGAACTGATACCACGCGGCGGGCGGCGCATCGCCCGCCCAGGGCCGTTCATCCCTCGCATAGGCCCACAGTCTTGCGGTCTTTGTCTTGCCGGTGCCAGGCGTCAGCACCTTCACCGGGGTGTCATCGGCGAAGATCGCATCGCCGCGCAGAACATGGCGACCTATGGCGTCAGCCAAAGGTTCCAGCAATGCAGTGGAGCTGCCCACCCAATCCGTGAGGGTAGAGCGTCCAAGGTCGATCCCCTCGCGGGCGAAGATCTGCGATTGCCGATACAACGGCAAGCGAGTCGCGCGAGGGGATTTCACCCTCACGCGCTCCCAGAACCGTACGTGAACCTCTCGGCTCATACGGCTCCCAGCATTCAGCCATTTGCGTAGAGCAGAGACCAATGGGCGAACAGTCCCGGCGTGGATTTCACGATTCTGGCGAGCCAGAGCCACGCTTGCCGGGGCCGTTGCTTGAAGCGCTTGTACTTCCGCATCACCCATCGGACCAAATGGGCGTCTATCAGACGCAGTGTCGGATAGAGCGCCGATTTGTAGAAGCATCTGAAGTAGCCGATCCAACCCTCAATCTGGCGATTGAACATACGGGCCAGATCGGTCAGCCCCTTGTCGCTGCGCCGTTGCAAACCCCAGTTACGCACCCGGCGTCGGAACGCCTTGAGCGCCTTTGGGGCAGCAGCCGGAAGGTAGGATACGCCAAACAAACCTCCGCGCCAGATCGCCAGCCGGGGCTGGAACCTGTAGCCGAGGAAGTCGAAAGCAACCGTCGGGAAAGATCCCTTTCGGTTCGTATCCTTGCAGTAGACGATCTTTGTCTTCTGCGGGTGAAGTGACAGGCCACATTCAGCGAGCCGATCTTCGACCTGCCGCCATAGCCTGCGCGCTTCGCCTTCCGTCCGACAATGGCAGATGATGTCATCCGCATAGCGCTCAAACGGCACTTGCGGGTTCTCCCGATCCATCCATTTGTCGAAAGCGTAGTGCAGAAACAAGTTGGCCAGCAGCGGTGAGATAACCCCACCCTGCGGCGTTCCACGTTCCTGCGAGACAAGACTGCCACCCTCCATCATCACGGGGGCCTTCAACCACCGTTCGATATAAAGCAGCACCCATCGACAGTCCGTATGATGGCGAACTGCCTTGAGCAGAAGTTCATGATCGATGGTGTCAAAGAACCCTTTGATGTCCATGTCCAACACCCAGTCAAAGCGCCAGCATCGCCGGCGCGCCGTCCGAATGGCATCGATGGCGGAGCGTTCAGGCCGGTATCCGTAAGAATCCCGATGGAAAACTGGTTCCACCAAGGGCTCAAGATACTGTCTGACAACCCCCTGCGCGATGCGGTCCGTGACCGTCGGAATGCCCAACGGTCGTTGGCCGCCATCGGCTTTGGGGATCATCACCCGACGCACCGGCGATGGCATGTAGCTGCCAGAGGACATCCGGTTCCAAAGCTTGTATAGGTTCGGACCAAGCCGCTCCCCGAAGCTTTCGAGCGTCTGCCCATCTACACCAGCTGCACCCTGGTTGGCGTCCACATGTTGGAACGCTTCCCAGACGTCTCTCTTTTCTATCGTAAACGGCTTTGTCCCTGACATCCGGCTCATCCTGTTACCAGTTGGCCAGTGACAGCGACTGAACACCACAACCCCTTCGGTCCAGCGCCATTACAGCACCTTCATCCCTACTACGAGTTGTTCTGCCCCTGTGCCCCGCATCGGTACTCTGGACCTTTCGGGGGCTTCCCGATCGGTCGTCTTCCTTGGCATCGGGACGACAGGTTCTCCTGTTCCGCAAAAGAGCCTGATCCAGATTCACGCCGCCTTCGAGCCGGATGCCGCATGGGCCGGACTTCAGGGCTCCGCCCATACTCATCCCGGGGTGACCACCACCCCCGGTTCTGACATCAACCATACGCTTTCGGCAGTTCATCGACGGTTCGCTTTCGCTCGTCTCTCTGGATCGTACCTGACGGGGTCACGCCCCGCCGTTTCCACAACGCTCACCACCATCGCTCTTTACGACAGCAGCTTGTGGTGGTTTGGGATCGGCTCCTGATCGCCGAACCCGAGGGGCCTACCCTCATCTCTCTTACAGTTACGTACCTCCTTTCCATGTTGGCACTCAGGACACACGATGGCCTGCGTATTTGTTCACCAGCACATGGGCCAGAAGACCCGAACCGGGGCGGCCCCGCTCAATCGGGCGCGAGGGCAGCGCCGCCTGTGTGATCCGCTCGCAGCAGGCGCAGGCCATGCGCGGGCGCACGATCCGGTTCACCACGAAGCGGCCCGGAACATATTCCAGCTCTTCGGTTACATCTTCGCCAAGGCGTTTGAGCTTGCCGCCGCAGGAGGCGCAGGCATCGCCCACTTCCAGAACCGTCTCATCGCGCGGCAGATGATCCGGCAATGGGCGGCGTTTTGGCTGCCGCTTCTCTTCGGCATCATCGGACGAGGGCTGTGGCACCGGGGCTTCCGCCGCTCGCGCAATCTCTTCCTCCTCCAGTGTCAGTTCAAGCTGGTCGAGGCTTTCCGAGCGTGAGCCGAACTGGTGGCGCCGCAACCCCGCAAGCTGATGCTTCAGCTTCTCGATCAGAAAATCGCGGCTGCGAAGCTCCGCTTTGAACCCGATAATCTCGACCTCTCTCGACGCCAGCAGCACCCGCAGATCAGCGGCCTTTTCCGGGAGATTTTGGGATGCTTCCAACATGGCTATTCTATAGCCGATGACGCCGATCAAGGGAATCCCGAAGGCGCTCAATCAGCCCTTTATTGTTGGCTTTCTCACTCTATCCAGCCGTCAGTGGGTGCCATGTTCGCAGCGGCGCTCGCCAGTCTATGCCTTCCAGCAACATCGCCAGCTGCGCCGGGCTGATCGTCAGCTTGCCAGCCGCAATCGACGGCCAGACGAACCGTCCGCGCTCTAACCGCTTGGAGAACAGGCACGCGCCTTGGCCGTCCCACCAGATCACCTTGATCAGATCGCCGCGACGACCCCGGAAAACAAACAGATGACCGGAATACGGGTCTTGGCGAAGAACCGCCTCAGCCAGAGATGACAAGCCGACAAACCCCTTGCGCATGTCCGTCACACCGCCCGCAAGCCAAATCTTCGTCGATGCCGGAACCGGGATCATGTCGCCAGGCCGCGCACAAGGCGCGACACCGCGTCAGGATCAAAACCGCCACTCACGCAGAGACTGAGACCGTTGGACAATGTGATCTCGATCCTGCTGTCCGAGGCGACGGCATCGCCATTCGCCATGGCTGCGCCAGGTGAAGCGTCGGGCAGAACCTCGACCGGCAAGAACGACGGAAGATCATCTGCCGACGGCATGAACCGTGGATCGCGAAGCCATTTGAAAACCATGTTGGCGTTCACGTCATAACGACGCGCAACCTGAGAAACCGAGACCCCCGGCACCCGCGTCTGCGCCACGATCCGGCGCTTCTCATCGTCTTCCCAGATCCGACGCCGCCGCTTCCTCGCCATCGATGATCCCCGATAGTGTCCACCATCGATAGTGGGCACCATCGCCCGCTATCGAAGCGTAAGACTCTCAGGTGTCAGAAAATCCGCAAGGTCGGCGACGCCGGACGCATACGTTCATAGACCGGCGCGCCAATATCATCGCATTGGGGCCAAGCGGCACAGGTAAAACCCATATCGCCCTGGGATTGGGTCTGGCGGCCTGCCAGAAGGGCAGGAAAGTACGCTTCATCACTGCCGCTGCTCTCGTCCATGAACTCATTGAGGCCGTCGACGAACGCCGCCTGCAGCGCTTGCAGAAACAACTGGTCAGCCAGGACCTGCTGATCATTGATGAACTGGGTTTTGTGCCACTGAGCAAGACCGGGGCCGAGCTTCTCTTCGAGATCATCTCGCAGCGCTACGAACGTGGCTCCATCATCATCACATCCAACCTGCCGTTCGATGAATGGACCGAGGTCTTCGGCGCAGAACGCCTCACAGGCGCCATTCTCGATCGCCTGACCCACCACGTCCATATCCTCGAGATGAACGGCGAAAGCTACCGGTTGCGCCAGAGCAAAATCGCCAAACCGTAATCCTGAAAATACCAAAACTGCGAAAAGGTTGGCCTGCGGCCAACGCACCCTGGCACGCATCAGCTATTTGGAAAGCACACGCACCAGGGTGCGCACCTAAATCAAACCAGGTGTCCAGTTTTGCACCGGGACATTGACCCTTTTTACTCCGGGATTGACACAAGCCATCGGACGCTCTCGCGGCGGGATAACGACAAAGATCATGGCTCTGACGGACGCGCTCGGCAATCTGATCGACTTCCGCCTTCTGCCCGGTCAGGCGCATGACCTGCGGGGTACCGCCGCACTGATCGAGGGCCTCACCTGCGACCAGTTTCTCGCCGACCGTGCCTTCGACGCGAACTGGCTGCGCGAAGCGCTGACCAGTGCCGGGATCGAGCCGGTAATACCAACGGTCATTGATCAGAACCCATGCGCCCATTTGCGCATGCCGAGGGACATGATCTTCCATGGTTGGTCGATGAGGTTGTTCCAGGCTTGGCAGCACAGCGCGACGATGTCTTCGTAGGATTTGAAGATCCGGTTCGACAACCAGTTGTCGCGCATGAATTGCCAGACATTCTCCACCGGGTTCAACTCGGGCGATCGTGGCGGCAGCGCCAGGACGGTGATGTTGTCGGGGATCGCCAGCTTGGGCGTCAAGTGCCAACCGGCCTGATCGACGATCAGCACCGCATGGGCGCCGGGATCGACGGCGGCACTGATCTCGATGAGGTGCGCCGCCATGGCGTCGGTGTCGCACCAGGGCATGACCAGCCCGGCACCTTTCCCCTTCGCGGGACAGATCGCGCCGAAGATATAGGCCCATTCGGTGCGCTGGTCGCGGGGCGCCCGCGGGCGCGTGCCACGTCTGGCCCATCGGCGTGTGAGCTTATTCTTCTGGCCGATGCGGGCTTCATCTTGCCACCACAGCTCTATCTCGACGCCTTTCGGGAGCCTCGCCCGGATCTTCGCCAGTTCGGCGGGGAAGTTTTTTTTAAAAGCCTCGACGGCCAGCTCGTTTTGCGCGTAGTGGCGCGGCCGCGCCGAGATCTTGGCGAAGCCGAGCGCCTTCAACTCGCGCCCGACCGTGGTCTCGTCGAGCGAGATGGCGAACGTCTCCAAGAGCCACCGCGCCAGGTCCTTGCGCCGCCAGCGCACGACGCCGTCCACCGCCAGGACCGGGCCGGCCTCAACAACCTCCGCCAGTGCGCGGCGGTGATCGGCGTTGAGCTTCGAGGGTGCGCCCGGTGACTTCCCATCGACCAGCCCGTCCGGTCCGCGGGCGTTGAAGCGCAGCACCCAGTCGCGAATGATCTGCAGACCGACGCCGCCGATCCGCGACGCATCCGTCCTGCTGCCACCATCGTAGACCTCGGCCAACGCCAGCAGACGACGGCTCTGGGTCGCGTCCCTGGTCCTCTTCGCGAGGCGCCGCAGTGAGACGCTGTCAAAATCGTTCCGTAAGTCGATAGGCGCTGCCATGGCGAACCTCATTGGTTCACCACATTGAGTCAGAGATCGGACCGCTTGGGAATCCCCAACGTGAGTCAGGCATTCCGCTCGGTGGTATAATCCCTCCAAAATCAAACCGCCGCTTCCCGGCGGAGTTCGACCGCCACACCTACAAATGGCGTCACCTGGTCGAAAACTTCTTCGGAAAGCTGAAGGAATACAGAGGGATCGCAATGCGTTCCTGCAAAACAGATGACAGCTTCAAAGCATTCATCTCGCTTGCTGCAATCGTCATTCAAACACGATGAACGTCAACACCCCCTAGTATGATAGCTGAACGTATGCCTTCGCAGCACGTTCGATGGCGCCTGCATCTATTTCAAACCCGAGGCCTGGACGATCAATCGCGGACAGCCGTCCCTCGACTGGTGCCAGGTTTGGGCTTGCGATAATGTCTTCGTTCAAAAAGTTTCCCATGATCTGATTAGCATCGTCAAGATTCGGGATTACAAGACCAGCTTGATGGGCCGCGCAGGTTGTAATGCCGGTTTCGAAGTTACCATGGATACAGACATCAAGTCCGGATGCTTCGGCTACGGCCGCGGCTTTGATGAAATTCAAGATACCGCCACATTCATGCAGGCCCAATACGATAAGGTCAGCAGCGTTTGATTGGCAGACATTGTAAACATCTTGAAAGGTGTGAACAGCCTGGTCCGCGGCTATCGGCGTGTCGACGTTGTTGCGAAGCTGGACGAGAGCCGCAAGACTTGAACTGTCGACCGGCTGCTCAATCATTTCGATATCATAGGGCATTAGTGCTGCGATCATTCGGCGGGCTGTCAGAATGTCCCAGTTTTCGTTGGCATCCGCGCGAAGGCGTGAATTTCCTATTGCCGCACGGACTGCCGAGACCGAGTCCAGATCGTTTTGTTGGCCACGCCCGATCTTCATATAGATAACTTCGTAACCGGCATCAGCATAGCGTTTTGCATCCGCTGCAAGTTCGCCGGGTCCTTTGCCCTGCGCAAATCCGAAGTATTGGATATAGTCCCGCTGGGGCCCGCCAAGCAGTTTGTGCACCGCTGAGTTGTTTTCTTTCCCAATCAAATCCCACAATGCCATCTCTAGACCAGCAGTAACCTGCAAAGAGAGTTTGCGATGGTTTCCGGGACCTTGGCTGGCAAATATCGCCTGGTGGCAATATGCCATGATCGCGCTGATGTTATTGGCAACCGTCCCAACAAGACCAGCATGCAATGAGTCGAAGGCATGAACTGTCATTTCACAATTCGGCGCACCAAAGCTCTCGCCATAGCCAATCGTTCCGGCTTCGCTTTCGACCTCAATTAGAACCATCTTGGCTCCATAATTGGTTCCTTGCGCCCAATAATAAGGTTCCTTGAATTCAAGGTAGAGCGGTGTTGCTTTGATCGATTTGATTTTCATTTGCTCAGAGTTCCTATCCTTAAGCGTTGGTTTGACACGCCAATTTCAATAGCTTCCATAAGTATTCCGTCTCAGATCGTCGGACAAATACATCAAATGTCGGCGTCTCATCTACAAAGCGCAAAATGATACCGGCTTTGTAAAAATGCGATTGTGCGCAGTGGCCCGCGCCGAATTCAGCCTTGTTCATGTTCAAAGAACAGCCGGACGAAATCACGTCGCGCGCGTTTCGGCCTGACAATCGGATAACACTATAGGCATCAGTTACGTCAACGACGCTAACGAGTTGGCCTTCAAGTGCCACTTCCAGGTTTGCCGCCAGTGATCTAAGCCGCTCCAGAGGCAGCACAACGAGCCATTCGTCTGGTCCTCGCCACATTACCGAGCAATATTCTGCGGCCACCGCGGTGTTTGCCGCAGTCGGCAGCGAAGACCCGAGAAGCTTTGATGTGGCACTGGTAAAGGAAATGTCGCCGGGATTACCACGCAGAACCAATTTACCAGTTGTTGCCAATTGTTGAAGTGACATCGTTCCCTCGCGGTGCTCTTCGGTTGACAAGGGTTGTGCCGAATATATTTCTGGATTCTCATAATCACGCATGTGATTTGTCCCCTGCCTCGTCATAAAAAGCTGGTTCGCAAACCCTTACCTCGATAGATGATCCGTCAAGATTGCGGGCAAATATGTTCTGCCCCATCAGATCGCGGCCGTTTTCAATCAGCCCCATCGCGATGGTGCGACCCAGAATTGGACTGTCATAGCTAGAAGTAACATGCCCAAGAGTTGAGCATGGGAACGGTTCATCTCTTATCTCGGTGAAATGTGCGCCTTCGGGCAACAGCCTTGATTTATCTTTAGGCAATAGGCCAACTAAATGTTTGCGTGGATTTTCTGATATGACAGGTAGATTGAAACCTGCGCGCCCCAAGAAATCACCTTTTTTGGTCGAAACTATCCAATCCATCCCAAGATCCATTGGGGTGGTTGTTCCATCCGTGTCCTGACCAACAATGATAAAACCTCTTTCCGCCCGAAGTTTGTGGGTGGCTTCGGTGCCGTGTGGCGTCAGTCCGTAGTCGCCACCTGCCTCAGAAAGAGCTTTCCAGACATGCAAACCATGGCGAGACGCGGCATTGATCTCAAAACTGGACTCACCGGTAAAACTGATCCGGAATACCCGCGCCGGCACACCAGCCAGAATTCCTGTTTTCGTCGACATAAATGGTAAGGCTTCTTTGGATATGTCGAAATCGACCAGATTGGTCAGTAAATCCCTGGCCTTTGGACCACTAAGTGAGATCACCGCCCATTGGTCCGACACGCTGGTCAGGTATACATCCAAATCAGGCCATTCAGTTTGAAGCCAATCTTCCAGCCAAGTCGTGACACGTGGGGCGCCACCCGACGTTGTTGTCATGTGAAAATGATTTTCACCCAGCCGCGTTGTGACGCCATCATCGAACACATAGCCTTGTTCGTTCAGCATCAGTCCGTAGCGGCATTTCCCCACGCCAAGCTTTAGCCAGGCATTGGTGTAAACCCGATTTAGAAATTCTGCAGCATCAGGCCCGCGAATGTCGATCTTTCCAAGCGTCGAGGCATCCATCATGCCGACATCATTGCGCACGGCCAAACATTCCCGGGTGACGGCTGCATGCCGATCTTCGCCGGGTTTAAGGTACCACCAGGGGCGCAGCCAATCGCCGGCTTTTTCAAAAACAGCACCATTTTTTTGGTGCCAATCAAACATGGGCGTCTTGCGTTCGGGTGAAAACACTTCCGCGTGCTGACGCCCAGCTATTGCTCCGAGTGTTACTGGTGTGAACGGAGGGCGGTAGGTCGTCGGCGACATGTCCTTCATGTTCTGACCACTTTGTAGAGAGACAATTCCCAACGCATTCACATTGGATGTCTTACCCTGATCGGTGGCCATCCCAGTCGTTGTATACCGCTTCAAATGTTCAACGGAATCGAACCCTTCACGCATTGCCAGATGGACGTCGGCAGCTGTGGAGTCATTCTGAAACTCGTGGAAATGCTTGCGGTATCCCTTGCGGCAACCCCTTGGAGCAGGCACCAGCCAAAGGGGTGAAAACGTTCCGGTTTTCACGAAGTCGGCGACGCAGATCTTTGTCGGTTTTCCACTGCCGAAACCTGTCCTAAAAGCAGCAGCAGCACCAGCCTCCGCGGCCTGTTCCAGCGCCGTTTTGATGTCCAGGCAGCCGTTTGCCGCGCCAACACTGGCAGACCGGGCCAATGCAGACGTGCCCGCTGAAATGAAAGCACCGATGCTCTGATCAAAGGACAGGGCACCTCGACCTTGTGCATGAAGGTGAATCACAGGGCTCCAGCCACCGGATACGGCGATCAGGTCGCACGATACATTACTCGCAATACCCTGAACTGAAGCGCCGTCATCAGAAATCGACATGATTCTAGCACCGGTTACCTGGCGCTTACCAATTGAGCTCACCACAACTTTGCGAAATTCAACCTGAATCCCGGCGTCGCATGCTTGGTTAGGCCAGTAGCCATCAGAACGGTCACGGCTGTCGATGACGCGTACTTTTGCACCGGATCTAACTGCATAAATCGCCAGTCGGTAGCCGCTGTCATTGTTGGTAAATACCAGAATATCCCGCCCCGGCATAACACCATACCGGTTGATATAGGTGGCGACGGAATCGGCCAGCATCACACCTGGACGGTCGTTATTGCTGAACACCAATGGACGTTCGTGTGCCCCAGTCGCGAAGATAGCCTGTTTGGCGCGGATTTTCCAAAGTCTCTGACGCGGCTCGTATTTTTTCGATCCCGTCGAAATTGCACCGCGCAAATGCTGGATAGCGGTGAAATAGTTCTGGCCGTAGTTACCAACCACGGTCGTTCTCGGCAGGACGGTGACGTTGTCCAGGGCCACGAGCTCGTTTAGCACTTCACTGACCCAATTAGATGGTGCTAGGCCGTTGATCATGTGATCCGGGTGGTGCAGGAGTTGCCCACCAATCGCATCTGATTGTTCGGCCAGACACACACGGGCACCTTTGCGTGCAGCCTGAGAGGCGGATTCCAATCCGGCCCCACCGCCGCCGACAACTAGCACATCGAAATGGGCGAAACGCTGGTCATAAAAATCGGGATCGGGCTCCTCCGGGCATACCCCAAGCCCGGCTGCCTTGCGAATGAAATGCTCGTAGAAGAGCCAACCCTTAGCTGGCCACATGAATGTCTTGTAGTAGAACCCTGCGGGGATTAGTCGTGAAATCTTGTCGTTGATGATACCAAAATCAAGCGCAAGGGATGGCCAATGGTGCTGACTAAGTGCAACAAGCCCTTCGTAAAGCGGCACAGTTGTTGCCTGCACGTTCGGCTCGCGATAGGCGCCTTCACCAATCGTCACCAGCGCGTTTGGCTCCTCTACACCGGCTGCCATTATGCCGCGAGGGCGATGATATTTAAAGCTGCGTCCGACAAGGCTTACGCCATTAGCCAGTAGCGCGCTAGCAAGGGTATCCCCCGCAAATCCACGATATGCCTTGCCGTCAAAGGTGAAATTGAGTTTTTGATCACGGTCAATCTTACCACCTGTTGAAAGCCTGTTTTTCTGGCTCATGGCTTCACCGACACATCAATCCGCAGCGTTTCGCCTGGCAAGGAAGTATCAAAAATTTCGTTAGTGATTGTGTGGCGCGCAACGTTGAACCACTTACGGCAACCAAACACGTGGAACCAGCGTTCAATGTGAATGCCGCGTTTATTGCTTCGGAGGAAAAGATAGCCTGCCCAATCAACAATATCATCTGCCTTCTCCGGTGCTGGTCGCGCCAGATTTGCCTCACCTCCATAGGAAAACTCACCCATTTCTCTTTTGCCACAATGTGGGCACTCAATTTGAAACATCCTCAACACCTCCTAATGTGCGACAGATGAAGCAGCGCCTTCATCGACCAGAAATCCGGTTTTGAAACGTGACAGGGCAAATGGGGCCGCAAGGTCAGGAATTGTGCCTTTGGCAATCATCTCGGCCATCAGCAGTCCGCCAATAGGCGAGGTTTTGAACCCGCCAGTTCCCCAGCCGCCATCTATATACATATTCTCAATCGGGGTTTTTGAAATTATCGGGGACCGATCTGGTGTTAAATCCACCATACCAGCCCACTGGCGCATGATGCGCAGCCGGGAATAATTTGGAAACAGCTCTTTGATCGATGTCATCATGTTTTCGATTTCATCAAAACCGCCTTGGTTAGCATAGGCCAAATAGGGATCAGTCCCCCCGCCAATTACCAGCTCGCCTTTGTCAGACTGGCTGACGTAGGCGTGGATTGATGCAGAAATGACGCTGCACTTGAGTACCGATTTAAGAGGTTCGGTCACTAAAGCTTGCAGTGGAACGGTTTCAATCGGCAAACGGAATCCTGCCATTTCCGCAAGGTGCGAGGAATGGCCGGCAACTGCCAACCCAACACTACCGGTTTCGATGCGTCCCTTGGTAGTTTGAACAGCTTTGACTTTCCCGCCGCTGATTTCAAAACCAGTGACTTCGCAATTCTGAATGATGTCAACGCCGAGATCGGTGGCGCATCGCGCGTAGCCCCAGGCCATAGCATCGTGCCGTGCAACCGCGCCGCGGCGTTGCAATAGAGCTCCCAGTACAGGAAAACGGCAGTCCAAGTTAATGTTGGGCACCCATTCTTTCACTTGCCCGGGCGAAAGCAATTCCGCATCGGCACCAAACATATTGATCGCATGCGCACGGCGCCCGATCTCCTGTAAATCACTGACCGAATGTGCTAAATGCAGCAAGCCGCGCTGAGAGAACATGACGTTGTAGTTCAGCTCTTGAGACATCGACTCCCACATCTTAATGGCAGCATCGTAAAGATTAACTGAGCTGCGCTGAAGATAGTTGGAACGAACCATGGCCGTGTTACGGCCTGTATTTCCCCCGCCAATCCAACCCTTTTCGATCACCGCAATATTGGTGATACCGAATTCATTGGCCAGATGGTATGCAGCAGAGAGCCCATGCCCACCCCCACCGACAATCACGGCCTGGTAATTTGATCTCGGCTCCGCTGAACGAAATTGCTTCGGCCAGTTTTTTTGCCCGGAAAACGCATTGCGGAGTAGGGATGCGGCGGAGAATCGATACATCTTCTTCGTTTCTTTAGGGTTATGCCTCAGAACAATCCGTTGCTCACAGCAATTAGGTTCTCGCCCTAAATATAACGGGGAGAATTGGAAAAAAATTGAAAGAAATGGTCAAAGTTCAGAACATATTCCCGCGTTTTTGTATATTTTTCTGTGTCTGACGGCGGCGCAAAAGTTTGCCAGATGGCAGCGGCGTTTTCCGCGAACCCAAACTGACGATTTACTCTGAGTTTGCCTGGAAACCGTTTCGACTTTAGGTACCTTGACTCAACTGTCGCGAACAGTATTGACCCCGCATTTCCCAAGTATCGTCGATATTCAGTGCGGCGAGAAGGCGATTCTGCTATAAGAATCATGAAGTTGTAGCATGCATGGAGCGGCGGCAATGGCGCATCCGATGGGTGAATCAAAACAGGGGTGTCTTCGGGTCGATTTCGACCGCCGCCTCAAGCTTGAATTCCACGGTTCCAAGATCACCTCTGATGCCGGGTTGCTCGCCTACCGGGAGCTTGACGATGCCCTCGGCCTGACTGAGATGGCCGAGGGTGTTTTCCAGGATAGCCGTACCGGCAAGAACGGATGGCACGGCATGACGGGTCAGTTTCGCCAGTCCGTTTTCGGGCGCCTTGGCGGCTATGACGATGTGAACGACGCTGACTGTCTGGGACGCGATCCCGCCATGCGCTGGATTGTTGGCGGCAAGGCCATCGAAAGACAGGCCGCTTCCACCAGCCAGATGGGACGCTTCGAGACGGAGCTATTGGCCACCGACGAGAACGTTGAAGCCTTGGTCGACATGAACGGGGTGTGG
The DNA here is from genome assembly GCA_965216135.1 of Paracoccaceae bacterium. Classification (GTDB taxonomy): domain Bacteria; phylum Pseudomonadota; class Alphaproteobacteria; order Rhodobacterales; family Rhodobacteraceae; genus CBDCFL01. The sequence goes on along the minus strand of CBDCFL010000022.1, from coordinate 472,649 downwards.
ATCGACAAGGTTCATGACCGCCATCCGCCGAAGATAATCATTCTCGACATGGACAGCAGCGTCAGCCCGACCCATGGCGAACAAGAGGGAACAGCGTACAATGGTCACTTCGGCTGTACCTGCTACCATCCGCTATTCCTGTTCAACCAGTTCGGCGACTTGGAGAGATGTTCCCTGCGCCCCGGTAATGTTCACAGTGCCGACGGATGGACGTTGTTGCACGAACACAGGTAGTTCTGGTAATCGGGTGCTCCACCTCTGATCTGGACACTTGAATGGCGCATAAATTCAACGCTGCTCGTCGCCACAAGTTTCCGAAGAAACGATATCGGGTGACAAATTGGGCGGAGTACACCGAAATCCTGCGGCGTCGTGGCGATCTGACCATCTGGGTCACTGACGATACGCTGAAACAATGGCGAGCGCCGCGCCGGACGACTCCGGGAGGTCAGCCGAAATATTCGAACATTGCGATCGAGACCTGCCTGACTCTGCGTACGATTTACAAACTACCGCTGCGCCAGACCCAAGGGCTGATGCGCAGCATCGCTCGGCTGATGGGAGTAGACATTCCGGTGCCGGATTTCTCAACACTGTCGCGCCGCGGGCTCGGCTTGAGATTGCCTGCAAAGCCTCGGGTCGACAGAACCGAGCCGATCCATCTGACCATGGACAGTACTGGATTGAAGATCTTTGGCGAGGGCGAGTGGCTGCAGGTCAAGCATGAAACAAAGGCCAAACGCAAATCGTGGAGAAAGCTACACCTCGGCCTGGACCTCACAACCGGCGAGATCATCTGCTCGGATCTGACGCTGGACCACGTCGGCGATAGCACGGCCTTGCCCGGGCTTCTGGATCAGTTCGACGGGCCGGTTTCGCGATTTCTGGCGGATGGGGCCTATGACGGCACCCCGACCAGAAATCTGCTCACGGCGCGTTTTGGCGATGCAGTCGAGGTCATCATTCCACCGCCAAAAAACGCCGTTCTCGCCCTGAAATCGCGCGATGATCCATCCCTCCGCGACCAGCACATCGCCCAGATACAGACGTACGGCCGACTGGCATGGCAAGTCAGAAGCGGCTACAATCAGCGCAGTCGCGCGGAAGCACAAATTGGTCGTTGGAAAAGTGTGATCGGGCCGAAACTGAGATCGCGGCGGTTCGAAAATCAGAAAACTGAGGCACAGATCGGTGTGCGGGCTCTTAACAGAATGACCGAACTTGGCTGTGCCAGGTTTGAGTCAGTTGGCTGACCATTTTCACGGGTAAGGGTACTCCGCGCTTGTCCGGTGATTGATGCAACACGGTCCCGTCTCAGGGAGTTCGAGTTCTCTTCGATGCTCTCTGAGAAGGTTTTCAAACATCTGATCTGCTCACGGTTCGCCTACCTCGACCATACACCGCCTTCGCGAGGTGGCGCTACAATATGCGCACGTTGAGGCTAGAAATCTGACTGGCCGCGAGAAGGGTCGACCATTCGACAGCATTACCCTTGCATAGCGGTCTCCGACAACGACGCCAAGATCGGCCACGGCTTGCCGGAATCCAGATCAGGATGGCGCGGTTCGCCTTCGGGAGCGCCGTTCTCGTCGCGAATTCGGTCGATTTCGCGGAGTGCGCGCGCGGCGGAGTCGTCAGGCCCGCCGTCCGTAGTCATCGCCAAGAGTTTCCGCCGCAGCTCGGTCGCTGCAACGGGAAGCACCTCGAAAGCCCCGCGCCAGTGTTCGGAGGGAACGTGCTCGGTGACTGCTCCCTGAACTGTATGCCATGAGATGAGCGGTTGCTTCAGCCTGCTCTCCAGCTCCACGAGCAGAAGCAGATCGTTGGGATCGCCGCCTTCGGCCAAGGCTGCCGCCAACAGCCCGGCATTGGGCGACGCGCCGGCTTTCAAGAGGCTGTAGGCGTAGTCGCGCAGCTCTGAGTGTGTGTTCAGCAGGCCGGCGACTTCCCGTGACGTGTGCCAGCTTTCACGCGCGTCGATTTTGCCCTCCATGAACAGATCGAGATAGCGCCGCGCCGAGGTGGGCGTGTCTCGACGCCGGACAACATCACGCCACACGTGATTATCGTAGAAGGCAGCGTCACATTCAGCGAGCTTGAAAAGCGCCTCCTCGACTTCCGTCGTTTGCACGGACTCGGTAGCACGGATCATCTCTTCGAGGAAGTGCGGCTCGCGCTGTCGGAGCGGCAACGCCACAATCGTGTCAGCGAGCTGCGCGGGATGATCCGTGAACGGCAGCAGAAGGATCCACTCCTTCAGCTGCCAACCTTTATCAAGAATCCAACTGTGCTTCTTGGCATCTTCGAAGACCTCATCGATCCCGGCTTGCACGACGCTGAAGGGGGTCATTTCGCCGGAAAGGATCAGGTTCAGGACGAGCGCTGCGCGTGCCGCCTGAGGCGCGATCGACAAGAGCGCGTTTATCGAGTCAGCGCGCTCGCCGTGCGGCAGGCGGACGGCCTGAATTGCCAGCTTTATCGCGTGTTTCTTTTGAGCCTCGGTTGCGCCGTCGGCGATGAGCGGTGCGATGGCCTCAAATATCGCCTCGGCTTCGTTGCAGGTCAGCGTGGGGCAGCGGACCCGCGCCGCGCGCATTTCTTCCACGCGGGAAAAGTCCACGCTTCCCAGTAAGCGACGCTCCTGCGTGGGCTCGTTGGCGACGACCCATTGCACCTTAAGTACGAGCGCGGCAGTTGCGCCAAAATGCTCGTCGGGCAAATAACTGACCATCAGCGATGTCGTCTCAGGCGCTTTGATTTCTGTGAACGCGCGCTGGTATATGTTCGTATAGATCATACGCGCTTCATTTGTTGCGTCGCCTTGCCATCGCTCTGCCTCGGCCTGTTGGCGAAAGCCCCGGTAACGACGTAATTCGTCGTCCAGAAGGCGCTTGAGCATTGGCAGCAGCGCGACAGACGGGAAATGACCGATCAGTTCGGCCACAGCGGACAGTTGCCCTCGGGTTGCGTCATCGCCGCTCCCGATCAGCCGCTCACCCCATTGCTCGGCCATTTGCGCAACCGCCGCATGCGCTTTCTGCGGAAACGGGCGCGTTCTGTCGCCTTCTTCATCATGGCGGCAGAGCAATTTCGCCAGTTCGCGGATGTCTTCATTGCTAGCTGCTGCCGAGCGCTCCTGGACAGCGGCGACGAGGCTGGCGCCGGGCGAGTGGGCAATAGGATTGCGAAGGCCGTAGTATCGGTCGCTCAGGCATTTCTCGTATTTGCCGAGCTTGCCGATCTCGGCGAGCATGGCAAGCTTGGCGTCTATGAGGTTGCCGACGCTGACAGGACCGAGGACGGACGCGGCGGCCTCGACGCGGTTGTCCATCCGCTCTTGCGGGGACAGTACCATCTCCAACAGTGCGTTGTCTTCGACGACGATCCCGGACGCAGCCAAGATGTTATCCGCGCCGTAGAACAGCTCTCGTCCATCGCGCAGGCGCTTGAGCAATCCCTGCGCGACCACCTGGTCGTATTGCTTACCGGCCTCGTAGATCAGCCCGACTTTGGCGTCCTGCGTGCGTCCAATATCGATGGTCGCGACGAGTTCGGCCAGCTCCGCGCCATGATCCTTACCGTCGCGGGCATACACGATCGCGCGCAGCCGCACGAAATCGGTAACCTCGTCATCGGCGCGCGCACGCGCCGCCGCGAGCCGGTCCTGCACGGTATTGTCGTCAATCTCTTCGAGATGGCCTTTCCGGTAAACGAGGTCGAATGTTTCGTCGTTCGCATTGCTCAACACGTCCGCGACATGGCGGTCCGCGCGGCGAAAGGACATTCCGTCGACGGCGGCGGCTTTCAATTCGGGGTCGGGGTCGCTCTTGGCGATCAGAGCAGCAAGATCGAGCCCGTCCATTCCGCTACTGTGAGCAATCTCAGAAACGACTGTCTTCCGCACCTTCAGAGGCAGGGCGAGGATGTCTTTCACGGCATTCGGTCCGAGCACCGAAGGGCGGAACCGACGCGCCGCACGCAATGCCGGAAGGCTTTTCTGATCATTTTCGTTCGTAATGAGCGGCCACACCAGATCGCGGAATTCGGAACGGCCCGATGTGATCATGAACCCCACGGCGCGATCGAGCTTTCCGGGCGTGTGCCAGCGACGCAGGAGTTTCTGAATGGTCTCTGTAATCTGCGCCCATACGGCATCAGTGGCGCGGAAAATCATTTCCGCCGCCAAGATCGGATCGACGTCGAAGGCGGCGAGGATAGTGATGCCGCAAGCTTGCTGCTGATGCTCGTCGCCGCGCGCCATGCGCTCCACGGCGAAGAGGACCGGCTCTTCCCACGGCGTCGCGTTCAGAATGTCCGCCTTCAGCTTTTGAAGCGTGCTCGCGTCGGCGACGCTTTCGAGCATCGCGCGCTCGACTTCGTTCGAAGCATACCATTCCTGAAACTGTTGGTGCGGAAAGGAATATCCGGCAGGCTCGCCCGCTTGCACCAGCACATGATGGCTGACAAGCGCATCTAGCACATCCGTGGTTTGCAGCTTGATCGTGAGCTGCCCGTCCTTAGCGAGCCAGTCGTCCGTCTGCGCGACCGAACGGCGGGCGCTCGTCTCCGGGATGGAGGTGATGGCGGCTTGCGTGGCCGTCACCGCCAGCGCGCGCAAAAACACGGTCTGGAGGCCCTTGACGGCTTCCTTCAGTGGCTCAGCGTGATCCGCTTGTTGTTCGTGCGCCTGCACAAAGCGGCGCAGAACTTCCTCTTTGGTCTTCGGAAATGGCTGGCCGTTGGGCAACGAGAGCAACGCGGTGAGATAGAGCGGGATGCTGACCAGCTCGCGCACGCCCGACGTGCGCCACGCTTCGTCGACGATCCGCGCGCCGTCGTCGTCGCGCAATAACCGCGCGATCTCCATTTGTTCCGCTTCACCCAAGGGCAGAAGCTCGACCGCTGCGCCGTCGAAGGGAACGTCGAGCGACTGCTGGCGCGTCGATACGAAAAGCCCAATCTGCGGCAAGTCTGCCTGAAGGCGCTTCAATTCAGCGGTCGCGCGCCGCCGCACTTCACCGTCAAGTTCGTTCCAGCCGTCGAGCAGCAAGTAAACGCCGGGCTTTTGCGCTACCGCGCGGAAATCGTCTTCAGTGATCCTTCCGCGAAAGGTCGCGCGGCCCAGAATGGAATCAAGCAGTGTCTTGTTTTCGGTCCCCCACTCCGCAAGTGGAACGAAGATAGGCGTTTCGCCTTGAGCGACCAGGCCTTCCGCAACTTGCAGCAGTGTTGAGGTCTTGCCCATACCGGGCGGTGCGACCAGAACCAGATCACCAAGCTCACTCAAGGCGCGCGCCAGCGCCGAAGTCTGCACGGGTTTGTCCAGTTCCTCCATCTGGACGGTCAAGGCCACGTCCGTGGACGGCCATCGCTCGGTGCGGCGGAAGACATCGACATCGGCGGCGGCCGACGCATGCAGGCACTTCGCAAGGTTGCTCTTCGAGACTTTGGCGGTCCACGCTGCGTCAGTGTAGAGAACGCTGCGGTGAGATCGCTCCTCCGCCCGCGTCTTCCAGCGGCGCAGCAGTTCAACGGTGAACTTTGGGTCGACCGAGTCGACCGACTTTCCGTGCAGCTTGCACATCCAGATCCCGTTTTTCGCGGAGCGGCGCTCAGCCTCACTCATTCCGGCATCGTAGCGGGGACCTCCCGGCGCAGCGGCGCAGATGTGGGATGCTTCGCCTAGCATGATTTCGCCGTCGCCGTCGGATGTCGCGCCGACCGTAAGACGCCCGCATTTCGGGTCTGAGCAAAGCCATCCAGTGCGTTTCGCGATCTGGAGCTTTGTTTTTGGCGTGAATTCGTCTCTATTGCTGTTTTTTGCCATTGGCCCGGGTTGCTAAGAATTGCGAACCCGTGGGCGGCTGCCTTGACGATAGCACTTAATCGCGCGCCTCTGAACAACCATTTGGCTTAGCCGATTTCAATAGTCGGTTCAGTTGTCGCTTCAACGGAGAACCAATGCCCTTCCTCGACGACCATAGACGACGTGTTCCGCCGCAGAATGTTTATCGCAGCATTGTGGTCTGCATTCGCGCGGTGGCCGCAATGGCGGCAGACAAAAGACGCTTGGTTCTCGCGGCTTTGTCTGTCTACGGCTCCGCACTCGGAGCAGGTCTGCGATGTGTAGTGGGCAGGCACCTTGCACAGGTGACCGCCACGTTCTTCCAGCTTGTAGCTGAGTAAGGTTTCAAAGATATGCCAGCCTTGATTCAAGATCGACCTGTTCAACCCGGCTTTCTGGCGCACCATGCGTCCCGGTTCGGCGATCATACTACGTCCGCCAGGTTCACACCGCAAACAACGGCAGCACCACCGCGCCAGCGCTTCGGTTGCCATTTTTTTCCCTTCCTAAATTCCACAAAACACTGGCGGCCTCGGCCTCAACTCCGCGCTGTTTGGCAACTTTCGCTCAAACTGGATCAAGCCGAATATCCAGTTTGGTTCCTACGGCGTCAGCAAAACGAGACAGCTTTTCGATGCTGATATTTTGGCGCGCGCCCTCGATGCGAGAAATCTCACTCTGCTTTGTGCCCATGCGCTTCGCAACTTCGGCTTGGGACAAGCCAGCCGCCGCACGCGCTGCGTTGAGTTTTCGCGCGAGGTTAAATTCAGGCGCAAGTGCATCATAAGCAGCCTTGTTGTCAGGGTCGCTCAAAAATGCAGTTTTCAGATCAGCCAGTTTGGTCATGTTTGGATTCTAACATTTGGCCCAAGGTGCCCGCGCTTTGGATACGCCCAATTCAAATACTCGCCGGTCCTAACCTGTGCAATGGCGATTGTGCTCTTCAAGCAGGGTCGCGATATTGAGGCGTCTGGTCTTGGCGGTCGCGATCAACTGAAGCAGCGCGCGCAGCTCCTGAGCGTCGAGTGTGTTCAGCCAGTGAAGATCGTTCCGGCTAATGCGTGCCAGCAGCCGCACCATCATCGGCAGGTGTCCGGGACTGATGGCGCGTGTGGCGCGGGCATGTGGCTTTGGCATCGGGGGTCTCCGGTTTCGGGGATGTCCCCGATTTGTGCCACATTCCACCGATCCTGCCAATCCTGCAAAATCACACGAACCGCCGAACCTGCCAGACCTGCCAGACCTGCCGAAGCGCTGCGCGTTGCCAGACCGGCACCCCGTTCGGGGCGGCGCAAAGCATCGCTTCGAGACCAAAACCCGGGTTCCGAAAAGAAGCGCGGCTCTGAGTTTGGCAAAAAAGCCCGCGATGAGCCACCCTGCGTTTCGCATGAGATTGCCCCGATATCGCCCTCAAGCCGCCCAGCCTCTGCCCGCCGCGTTCCGGGCGGGTTTGACGAGCGCCCAAACTTGCCAAAGCCAAAGCCGCCCGCGCCGCAAAGCCCTTGTTTGCAGGTGCCGGCGATCCCCTCGGCCGGGTCCCCGAACCCTGCCGAGGGCGCGCTTCGCAAACCGCGGTGGCCCAGCACTTCCTTACATATGGGCTGCAAATCCGGGCAAGGATTTTGGCGGCTTGAGCGTAGCGAAATCAAGCAAAAATCAGTAAGGTTCACTTATACACATACACGCGCCCGGCTGGGCTTGTGCGTATTCTCGCACGTTCCGTCATGTGCGCGAAGGAAGGCGGTTTCCAATGAACCGCTTCGGTGCGTCGGTTCGAGCGTAGACGCGTGCACGGGCATGCAGGACTGATGACTCATTAAGTTTCACGACGAGCGTACTAGGGCTCTGCTGACGCAGCTTTGCAGCCGTTAGATCGCCACGAGTTGCAAGAAAAGCCTTGGTCGGTGAAATTGGCAGAGCAACGGTTAGTTCCGGTGTATCAATCTCACCGGTGAATATGCATGGATTATCGGCCAGAAGAAGTTCGTGCTTTGCGTTGCAAAAATCCCATAACCACCAACGAAGGTGGAGGATTTTAGTGCCAACCTCTCTATTGTCGACAAGTTTAGGAATGCAAGATAGGCCGAAGTTCTCGATGAGTCCGGGGTAATGTTGCTCAACCCACTCTTCGAGTGTCGGTGCGTCGTCCTCTTCAGCCAAGGCTTCATATTGCTCAGGAGCATCTAGAAGATTTTGGCTCAAATTGTGGGCGCCCTCCGTCCTGATCTGGCTGACTATGTCGGGTTGGCGGACTTTCAGGGACATCAGAAAACGCACCCAATCCTGCCGCTCCGTGATCGAGAGGTTCTTCAAGCCATTCTGCTCCATCTTCACGCGGACCGGTGCCGCATGGTTGTCGATGAGACTCATCAGATCGGTTTCGATCGCCTGCTGACTCATGCCGGCAACAACTGGCCTAGTGAGGGCCCAGAGGTTGTTCTTAAATGCAGTTGCCTTGGGCACACGTCTCGATGTGGTGAGGCTTTTCAGGTCGAGACGGAACTCTTGCAACATGCAGTCGCTCGCACCTTCGCTCCATGCGCGTAGGAGAAACTCAGGAACAAAGTGATGGCGCATGTTCTGAGAAACCTCGTAATTCATCTTGCAGCAGGCGACGAAGGCAGTTTACAGCAAGTTCAACCCGCGGGACATGATACGACTTGAGCCGACACCACGCCCACCTGAATGCCCGCTGCTGGTCTATCGTCCGCCGGGCCGTGTTCGAGCGTGACGGCTACCGATGCGTCATGTGCGGGCGGGCCGGTCGGCTTGTCAATCCCGGCGTAAAAAGGGGCCATTCGCCGGAGTAAAAGTGGGCCAGTTGAGGTGCCGCGCCTTGTTGGGTGTGCTCCCCATAAAGCTAACGCGTGACAAGGCGCATGTTGGCCAAAGGCCAACATCCATCAAGTTCAGACCGGGTTCAGGCTCTGGCGTTTCGGCTCTGTTTTAGCCGAAAGCTGTCGCCGTTCATCTCCAGTATATGCACGTGGTGGGTGAGGCGATCCAGGAGCGCACCGGTGAGGCGCTCGAATCCGAATATTTCGTCCATTCGTCGAACGGCAGATTTGAGGTGATGATTATGGAGCCGCGTTCATAGCGCTGCGAGATGACTTCGAAGAGCAGCTCAGCGCCGGTTTTGCTCAAGGGGACAAAGCCCAGCTCGTCAATGATCAGAAGGTTCTGGCTGGTGGGTTGTTTTTGCAAGCGCTGCAGGCGGCGTTCATCGACAGCTTCGATCAATTCGTGAACCAGTGATGCGGCGGTTATGAAGCGGACCTTGAGGCCCTTCTGGCAGGCGGCCAATCCCAGCCCCAGTGCGACATGGGTTTTACCGGTGCCACTTGGCCCCAGGGCAATGATGTTCTGGTATTTGTCGATGTATTCACAGCGCGCCAGCTCCAGCACGAGCGGCTTGTTGAGTGACGGGATCGCCTTGAAATCGAAGCTGTCCAGGCTCTTGGTGGCTGGAAACTTCGCGGCCTTGATGCGGCGCTCGATCATCCGGCGTTCCCGCTCTATCAGTTCAAGTTCGCAGAGCCGCAGTAAATACTGGACGTGATCCTTCTTCTCAGCAGCGCATTGTTGCGCAAGTTTGGAATATTCGCCCAGGAATGTCGGCAAGCGCAGTTTTTTTAGGTGATGCTGCAGCAGAACCTGCGGTGTATCGGTCATGCCGGCACCTGCGTCATCAGGCTCATGTAGGTTGCGGGCTTGGTGGTCTCGACCTGCGCCCTTGGAAGGTACGGGTAGATATCGAGATCGAGCCGTGGCGGGTGCCTCTCGATCCGGCAAAGCACCAGATGCCTGACCGCATCGTAGCCGATCGCGCCCAGTTCCAGCGACTGTTTGATAGCCCCGTGGACATGGCCCATCCCGAAGCCCTCAAGCAGCCGCAGAACCTGGACGTATTCGCGCTTGCCCTTCTTGCCCATGCGCGCTTCCAGCAGCCGGTGCAGGGTGGCGAACTCCCCGGGCAGGTCCCAGCCCTGCACCGCCTGATCAAGCGCGCCAACCTTCTGTTCCAGCAGCGGCAGGAAGTGCATCGGATCGAAGACCATATCAGCCTTCTCACAGGACCGTTGGTGGCGGGCGATCACCCCGGCACCGCAGCCGATGACGACCTCGTGGACATAGCCGCGGACCTGAACCTCGTGATGAGCGCAGGCGACCGGAACCGAGTAATCGTTGTTGCGATAGCGGACCATCGAGATCGCCGTCGCCCGCGTGCTGACCTTCCCGCAGGCATCGCAGGGTACAGGCGGCAGCGCCATCAGGGCGTCGAGGTCGCGCATCAGCCGCTCGCCGATAGTCTCGGAATGACCCCGCAGAACCTCATCCTGACGTTTGAGGCATTGCTCCTCCAGCCGGACGTTCAGGTCATCGAAACTGTCGAAGCGCGGCATCGGCACCAGAAAGTTCCGCCGGCCATAACCGATTGTGCCTTCGACATTACCCTTGTCGTTGCCCTTGCCAGGACGGCCGAACCGGTCCTCGAACAGGTAATGCGACTGCAACTCGGCAAAGGTTCTGGTGCGTTGCCGTTTTCCGTCCCCGGGAATCCGTGCCACCGCGATCGTGGTGTTGTCGTAGAGCCCTGACAACGGCACGCCGCCGAAGAAGGCAAAGCCAGCTACATGGCCATCGCAAAAGGCCTCGGTTGTCTCCGCCGGACAAGGCCTTGATGCAGAACGCGTCCGAGTGCGGCAGCGCCATTGCAAAGTAGTGCAGCTTGCGCACAACCCCGCCAATCTCGCCAAGCGCCTCACCAAAGTCCACCTGGGCGTGGCCCGGTGCGTGCACCAGAGGCACGAACACCTCCCGCGTCCGCCGCCTCCGCTCGCGCACATAATCGGTCACAATCGTGATCCCGCCGGTGAAGCCATGTTCATCGCGCAGACGCTCATATATCCGCCTCGCGGTGTGCCGTTGCTTCTTGATCCGGGATTTGTCCTCTTCGAGTATCTGGTTGATGATCGGAATGAACGGGTCAAGCTTTGGACGCACCGGCGGGTGCTCCCGGCGGTATCCAGGCGGCACAGAATGCTTCAGGATCTTCGACACAGTCTTGGGTCTATGCCGAAATGACCGGCCGCCGCCCGCTCACTCATCCCACCGACATGACACGCACGCCGAACCCGACTATACAGTTCCACGAGACATACATCTCCCCGCCCTCAGCTCGTTTGCTTCAGGCGTCAGAATGGCGGAGTTTTACTCCGCGACAGTCAGATTATTCGACCGTTTCTGTGGTCCAGTATTGCTCCGGGATTCACAGCCTCTGCTGCCAGCAAATCCGCTATCTGACGATGGGTGATATGCTTGCAAAGCGGGTGACGCCCTACGATCCATTCGGCCGAACTAGAGCTCCCCCTGATGGTAGACGTCAGTAAGCTGCAGGACGCCTACCGAATATTAGGATGATGCCGAAAACAGCATAAAGCTGAAGTGTGATGTCGATCAAAACATCACCATTGACCCTAAAAGAAGTTCGATATATAAAAAGACATCAAAAATAATATCTGATGCAGAAAAAAGCATACATGAGCTACCATACACAGGACATCGCCGAACGGTTGCAAGCCGCGCGCCAGGCCAAATGGCTCAGTCAGCGCGAGCTGAGTGCCTTAGCGGGCCTGCCACAGGCACAAATATCTCGCATAGAAGCGGGCACTGTAGATCTGCGTCTATCAAGCCTTGTGGCCCTCGCTCATGCTCTTGATTTGGAGCTGACACTTGTTCCACGCAAAGCTGTGCCTGCGGTACGCTCATTGAGCCGTGAAGCCCTTGGACCAAGCCGCGAAAGCACCGTCGCAATCCAAAAGGCAATAAAACGGATGAACGAAACGATGCGAGATCTGCAAATCAATGTCCCGAAGTTGGATGGTTTGGTCAAATTGCAGAAATCCATTGCCGACCTGCACCGGTTCAGAGTTCCCGCGCTAGACTTGGATGCGCTGAAGCGACTTCAACAGACGATGGAGCAAATTAGCCACCCCACAAAACAACTGACGGCAACAAACGAGAGCCTAAAGCTCTTGCAGACGATCCGAAACAAGGCCGCCCATAGCCCAACGAACGACACAGAAGAAGCCGTGCCCCGCCCAGCATACTCACTCGATGAGGAAGACGGCGATGTCTGATGTCTCTGTCCTGAACGTTAAGCTCTACGACGAACCGATTGGTACTTTGACCCATATCGGCGGTGAGAAGTCGATCTTTACCTTCAACGATGACTACATCGCAAATCCAGACCGGCCGACCCTCGGTTTGAACTTCAAGGACCAATACGGCGAACTGATCACCGACTTCAGGCCGATCAAAATGAAACTTATGCCGTTCTTCTCGAACCTGCTGCCTGAAGGCCATTTACGCCGTTACCTTGCTGATAAAGCTGGCGTCAACGAACTACGGGAATTTTTCCTGATCCAAGCTCTTGGCCGGGACCTCCCAGGTGCCGTGACCGTCGAGGCCTCCGGCGACGAGACTTGGCTCTCGGCCGAAGAGATTGATGAGCTGGAAGAGGGCGATGGTGCAAATGCGCATGAGAATGCTCTCAGGTTTTCCCTTGCAGGCGTTCAAATGAAATTTTCCGCCGTTCTCGATGCAGCGGGCGGGCTGACTATTCCCGCGACTGGCATCGGGGGGGACTGGATCGTCAAACTTCCATCTCAGGAATATCGTGGCGTACCCGAAAACGAATTCTCCATGATGTCGCTCGCCCGCATGGTCGGCATCGACGTTCCTCCAATCGATCTGGTGAATGTCCACAGTATCAAGAACTTGCCAGATGGTATCGATCGCCTTGGGGACAACGCGTTCATCATCGAACGTTTTGATCGCCGTACGGACGGATCCATGGTGCATATCGAAGACTTCGCACAGGTCTACGGCGTCTATGCCGAAGACAAGTACAAGAAGGCCAGCAACCGCAACATCGCATCGGTCATTGCTGCCGAGTCCAACCATGCAGATATTGCCGAATTTATACGCCGCCTGACCTTTAACGTGCTCATCGGAAATGGTGACATGCACCTGAAGAACTGGTCGCTCATATACCCCGATCGGCGAAACGCACGACTGTCGCCCGCCTATGACTTCGTATCGACGATACCTTATATTTCAGGCGATCAATCGGCACTGAATTTCAGCCGCACGCGGCGCTTTGATGAATTTACAAAAGACGAGCTGCTTCATCTTGCAGGAAAGGCGGCGCTCCCCCGCAAACTGGTCCTCGATACTGCTCGAGAAACCATCGAACTTTTCATGGAACGTTGGGCCTCGGAGAAAACCCAGCTCCCGATGTCGAGCGATGTCGCCCTTGCCATCGACAACCACCTGCAGATTCTGCCGATCATTGGTACGGCGGCCACTTTGTGAATCAGCATGCAAAACTGACCCACTTAGGTGGGTTATGATCGTTTAAAATTGACCCGCCTGTTTTGTTAACGTCCGCGCGTATTAGCGCGGAGAATGGGCAGGTGATATTGATGGAAAGTGCAGCGAAGATCCGTCGCATGGTTTTGCGTGATGGGCGAAGTATTAGATCTGTGGGCCGGGAGACGGGATTGTCGCGGAACACGATCAGGAAGTATCTGAAGGACAGTTCGCCTCCGAGCTACCATCGTCAGGTTGATCCAGTTCGGCACAAATTGTGTGACTATGAAGAACGGCTCCAAACCTTGTTTGAGCAGGACCTGAAGCGCCCTCGCCGAGAACGTCGGACAGGGGTGAAGCTTTATGAGCAGTTGGTTTTGGAAGGATATACGGGGTCGTATTCGCCAGTTCAGCGTTTTGTTCGAGACCTGAAACGCACGGGTTTGAGGTCAGGAGATGCGTTCATTCCGTTGCAGTTCCAGTCTGGCGATGCGCTGCAGTTTGACTGGAGCGAAGAACATGTCGTCTTGGGCGGAATTGCCCAGAAGGTGAAGATTGCCCACTTCCGTCTGTGCCACAGCCGCAAGCCCTTTGTTGTGGCCTACCCCGGGGAACCTCAAGAGATGGTGCTTGACGCTTTCGTGAGAGCGTTGACCTTTTATGGCGGGGTTCCGCGCCGTGTGATCATCGATAATCCCAAGACAATGGTGACCTATGTATCGCGCTCGAAAGACCGGATCTTTCACCCACGCTTTCTGGCCTTGATGAACCACTATGTCATGGAACCGGTGGCCTGCACGCCCGCGTCGGGCTGGGAAAAGGGTCAGGTCGAAAACCAGGTGCAGTTTTTGCGCAGTCGGCTGTTCACGCCCAAACTGGCTTTTGATGATTTGGAGGGCCTGAATGCCTGGCTGTATCTGCAATGTGATGCCCTTGGATCACGCCCCCATCCAGAGCGACAGGATCAGACAGTTGATGCTGTCTTTGCTGCAGAACAGGCTGAACTGCGCCCTCTCGGCCGCCCTTTTGATGGCTATGTTGAGAAGGCCGTTCGGGTGCGCTCTACTTGCCTGGTTCAATATGACAGCAACCGCTACAGCGTTCCGGCCTGTTTTGCTGGAAACCATGTCTCGTTGCGGGCCTATGCCGGTTGCGTCAAAGTGGTTGCAGGTCAAGATGTGATCGCCGAGCACAAACGTCACTTTACCCGTAATATCAGTTACTTTGAGCCCTGGCATTATGTCCCTTTGCTGGTACGCAAGCCCGGAGCCCTGCGTGATGGCGCGCCCTTTGTGGATTGGCACCTGCCAGATGCCATGCACCAGATCAGGGTGCATTACATGAAGGGCAAAGGTGGAGATCGGGAGTTTGTAGACCTTCTTATGCTGGCGCAAGACCACGGGATTGACGTTGTGGAAACGGCCTGTGATCTGGCTGTCGCGCAAAACACCCTACGCTTGCCTGCCGTCATCAACTTGATCAATCAGTTGGTCGAACTGTGAATCCCGGAGACAAAATACCCACGGAATCGGTCGGATGATCTGACCGTCGCGGAGCAAAATTCCGCACCTTGAAGCCTGAAGCAAACGAGCTGAGGGCGGGGAGATGTATTCTGTGGAACTGTATAGTCGGGTACGCCGTGCGTGCCATGTGGATGGGATGAGCAAGAGTGCGGCGGCCCGACATTTTGGGATTGATCGCAAGACTGTGTCAAAAATTCTGAAGCATGCGGTGCCACCGGGGTATCGCAGGAATGGGCCACCAGCCCGTCCAAAGCTTGACCCGTTCATTCCGCTCATCAACCAGATATTGGAAGAGGATAAGTCGCGGCTCAAGAAGCAGCGGCATACGTCGAAGCGGATATATGAGCGTCTGCGTGATGAACATGGCTTCGTCGGCGGCATCACCATCGTCACGGACTATGTGCGTGAGCGGAAGCGGCGGACGCGGGAGGTGTTCGTGCCGCTGAGCCACGCGCCGGGCCACGCCCAGGTTGATTTTGGTGAGGCGCTTGGCGAGATTGGCGGGGTCGTGCGCAAGCTGCACTACTTTGCAATGTCTCTGCCGCACTCGGACGCGTTCTTCATCAAGGCCTATCCGGCGGAGACAACCGAGGCCTTTTGTGATGGCCATGTCTCCGCCTTTGCGTTCTTCGGAGGCGTGCCGCTGTCAGGGCTCTACGACAACACCACGATCGCGGTGGCGCGGATCCTCGGGGACGGAACCCGGCAACGCACCAGAACCTTTGCTGAGTTGCAGTCGCATTACCTGTTCGAGGACCGGTTCGGCCGTCCTGGCAAGGGCAACGACAAGGGTAATGGACGTTGTTGCACGAACACAGGTAGTTCTGGTAATCGGGTGCTCCACCTCTGATCTGGACACTTGAATGCCGCATAAATTCAACGCTGCTCGTCGCCACAAGTTTCCGAAGAAACGATATCGGGTGACAAATTGGGCGGAGTACACCGAAATCCTGCGGCGTCGTGGCGATCTGACCATCTGGGTCACTGACGATACGCTGAAACAATGGCGAACGCCGCGCCGGACGACTCCGGGAGGTCAGCCGAAATATTCGAACATTGCGATCGAGACCTGCCTGACTCTGCGTACGATTTACAAACTACCGCTGCGCCAGACCCAAGGGCTGATGCGCAGCATCGCTCGGCTGATGGGAGTAGACATTCCGGTGCCGGATTTCTCAACACTGTCGCGCCGCGGGCTCGGCTTGAGATTGCCTGCAAAGCCTCGGGTCGACAGAACCGAGCCGATCCATCTGACCATGGACAGTACTGGATTGAAGATCTTTGGCGAGGGCGAGTGGCTGCAGGTCAAGCATGAAACAAAGGCCAAACGCAAATCGTGGAGAAAGCTACACCTCGGCCTGGACCTCACAACCGGCGAGATCATCTGCTCGGATCTGACGCTGGACCACGTCGGCGATAGCACGGCCTTGCCCGGGCTTCTGGATCAGTTCGACGGGCCGGTTTCGCGATTTCTGGCGGATGGGGCCTATGACGGCACCCCGACCAGAAATCTGCTCACGGCGCGTTTTGGCGATGCAGTCGAGGTCATCATTCCACCGCCAAAAAACGCCGTTCTCGCCCTGAAATCGCGCGATGATCCATCCCTCCGCGACCAGCACATCGCCCAGATACAGACGTACGGCCGACTGGCATGGCAAGTCAGAAGCGGCTACAATCAGCGCAGTCGCGCGGAAGCACAAATTGGTCGTTGGAAAAGTGTGATCGGGCCGAAACTGAGATCGCGGCGGTTCGAAAATCAGAAAACTGAGGCACAGATCGGTGTGCGGGCTCTTAACAGAATGACCGAACTTGGCTGTGCCAGGTTTGAGTCAGTTGGCTGACCATTTTCACGGGTAAGGGTACTCCGCGCTTGTCCGGTGATTGATGCAACACGGCCCTTCATCAGGCCCTTGTCGCCGAGCAAATCCTCAGGCCGTTCAACGCCGCTAAGCAGCTCGTCCAGTAGTTCCTTGGAAATCGTCATTGTCGTCATGCTCCTTCAGTTTGGAAGCATGGGCCAAATCAGTCATACACAGAAGGACGGACACTCTCATCAGCGATGGCGAATCAATACTTTGCGAAGTAAAATCGTCGTGGCATAGCCTTCGGGGTGTTCACATCTCGGATTTCGTCGCACTTGCAAGTCGGCTCCGGCCCGATACTGCGCTGCTTGCGGTAATGGAGGTGGGATCCGGACCCACAGCCGATCTGGCGGCTGCTCAGGCGCAGCTTGCAGACGAGCAAATCAGATTTGAGCTGCTTACGCCGGATACTTCAGACGGATTTCCGTATTTGCTCTCCCTTCTATGATCATGCCATCAGTATCGTTGCTGCGTCCCCAATCAAATGCTCAAAAAACGACCGGTTATTGGGGGGTCAGGTGCCGTAGGGTACCGACCCATCCTCGATTGGCCCGTCGAACGCCGACACCACCCGGACGAAGCCGCCCACCACACACGCCAACTCCCGATACTGGCAGCGCCAACTGAAGACCTCGTTCGCATTCACGTCATATCGGCCCGCCACGACCGACACCGAAACCCCGGCCTAGTAGCTCTCCGCCACGATCCGGCGCTTCCGCGCCTCACTCCAGCGACGGCGACGACGACGAACCCGCCCGTCGCCCCTGGCTCCTGGCATGGCACCGTGAATGGTGTGTCGAGACAGATAACGATACGCACGGTCTCGATGAAACGTCGTGAAGAACACGACCTTGATCCTTCAGAATCTCGCCGAACCAAAGTGCTGCGAAACCGTTCGGCGCCGAAACGACGCCCCGACCTGTACCAAGAGGCCATTCCATTTTCTGCCCCACTACCGGTGTCATAGTAGCCTTATTTAGGAGAATCGTGATTGGAAATACTGAATGTTTTCAGCGGGTATTTGTAGTGCAATTTATGATATTGCCTAGTTAATTATGATATTGCCTAGTTAATTATGATACTGTAGTGTTAATTACGATACGGTCTTTGTTTGTGGATAAGTATCAACTTTTGATGTCAGCAAATTACAGGAGACCACCGTGCGCAAAGAAGCGACGGCGCTGAGTCGTGCTAAAGTTCTGCGCCCGATATTAGAGATTGAGGAGCAGGGCTTTCCTGTAAGTTGTGCGTTAGAAGATGCCGCTCATGATTTGGGCCTTTCCAAGAGCCATACTTGGCGTTTGTATCGTCGTATGAAAGCCAACGATGCCCGTTCGAGCGCGCTTGATTTGCAGCGGCGTGGCCCGAAAAAGGGCACCCGTCGATTGTCTGGAGAAGTTGAACAGATCATTGAATGCAGCCTCAGGCAGTATTTTCTTGTTCGTGAACGACCGAGCTTTCTGCGCGTTGTCGGCGAGATCCGCGCAGAGTGTGTTGCAAAAGGATTCACACCTCCTGCTCGAGAAACGATCAAGGCGCGCCTTGATGCGATGGACCAACGCGAGGTCTTGCGCAAACGAACCGGAGCGAAGGCGGCTGCCAAAGTGTTTGCAGCGCGTCCGGGGCACCTTAACGTAGAGCATCCGCTTGAGGTTGTTCAGATTGATCATACGCCCGCTGATATTATTCTGGTTGATCACGTTGAACGCTTGCCGCTAAATCGGCCGTTTCTTACGCTTGCGATTGATGTGGCAACTCGGATTATCTTGGGGGCGTATGTCAGTTTTGATCCGCCATCCGTTCTATCGGTGGCCCTTTGTCTGGATCACTGTGTGCGACCCAAGTCTGTCCAGGTTCCCAACACTTTGGAAGAGCTCGCATGGCCCACGTCGGGGATCCCGAAGGCGATCTTTGTCGACAATGGCCAAGAGTTCCACAGTGCAGCATTCAAATTGGCCTGTGAGGAATGGGGGATAGGAATTGAATACCGCCCTGCGGGGGGTGCGCATTACGGCGGCCATATTGAACGGCTGATCGGCACGACGATGGGGGCCGTTCATGTGCTGCCGGGCACCACACAATCTTCGACATTGGAGAAGGGTGATTACGACAGCAGCAAACACGCCGCTCTCACTTTGTCAGAGTTTGAGGATTGGCTTCATCTTGAGATTTGCCGTTACCACAATTCCACGCATAGCGCTCTGGGACGGACACCGCTTGCGGCTTGGGCTGATCTTGGTGGTGACGATGCAGGCAGGCGCGTCGTCGATACGGAAGCTTTCAGAATCAGCTTCATGCCGCTTGAGCGCCGTCGGCTCGGTCGGGCGGGTATCACTCTGTTTTCGGTTGGGTATTGGAGCGATGCCTTTGCTCAAATGATTGGGCGCATAAAGGGCAAAGTCGTGGTCAAATACGACCCGCGCGATTTATCGCAGGTTTGGGTAATCCTTGAGGATGGGCGCGCGATCGTGGCGCGCTACAAAGACCTAAACCATCCGCAGATATCGCTTTGGGAAAACCGGCGTGCACGCAAGCAGTGTCTGGCAAAAAGCGTTGGACGTGTCACAGAGGCGATGCTTTTCCAAGTCATTGGTGAGCAAAGACGAATTGCAGAAACGGCACGCAAACAGACCCGGGCAGCTAAGCTGGATAACGAGCGTGACGCAAGGCAATCCAAAAAACATCGGCTACCGCGTGATCCTTCCCGCGAGATGTTCGCCATAGATACCGGCAACCCCGACCTTCCAACTTATCCGATTGATGATTTTGATGACTTCCAAAGAAAGAATTGAACATATTCGAAGCGATCGTTGGATCGCTTTTGACCGCGCGACGATTGTTCTTAACCGACTGACATCACTTATGGAAATGCCTAAGCAGAGCCGTATGCCAGGTCTCATGGTGTATGGCAGTTCCGGCATTGGAAAGACCATGATTGCCAAGCGTATGGTCAGCCAATATCCAACAAGCCATGACGCTGGTCTTGGGGTAACGAAGACACCAATTCTGCTACTTCAGGCTCCGCCCGCTCCTGATGAGCGACGGTTCCACCAGCATATTCTGGCGTCGATTGGCGCGCCGATGTGGGGCCGTCATACGGTCTCGGAACTGGAAGTTCGCGCCCTTAGCTATCTGCGCGACATGGACCTGAAAATGTTCATGATCGACGCGGTTCACAATCTTCTCGCGGGCAGCTACCGAGAGCAACGCCGGTTTTTAAACATGCTGCGGTTCTTGGCCAACGACTTATGTGCATCGCTTGTTGTGTTTGGTGTCAACGAAGCCTTGGATGCGATCCGCGGTGATGATCAACTCGCGCGCAGGCTCGATGAACACTTCCTGCCATTGTGGGAAGATGACGTGGAGTTTTCCCGCCTGATCCAGACGTTGATTTCTGCGATGGAACTTAAGCGGGCCTCTGGGCTTAGAATCAATTCCTTGCGAACTATTTTGAACGTGACGGGTGGTGTGACATCACGGGTGTTCACGATGATCAAAGCGCTGGCGATTGACGCCATAGAAACCGGAGAGGAACGGATCACAGACGAGGCAGTTCAGGCATGGCAGCCAATGTGGGTCAAACATTCCTGGAGCGCCCGCCACCACCCGGTTGCAGATTTTCAGTGAGGTTATTGCCATTGCCGAGGTGTCCGCCTCCGCTTGCTGACGAACTGCTATCGAGCTGGCTAAAGCGACTCGCCCGCGCAAACTACTGCACCGAAGATGAGCTGTGCAGATATCTCGGGTTGCGCTCGGGTAGGGCTCCCGAAACGCTTGCGGATCTAGCGGGGGTAGACGTTGCCGGGCTGTGTAGCATTCTGCGTCTGGTGCGCGACGATCTCGTCGCAATGCTGATCGTTGAGCACCACAATTTTCCCATTCGGTGCGTTGCGCAGGAAGATTTCCAGCACTGCCCTCATTGTATCACCCAAACACCGGGTGCCACACTGCGCCATTGGCGTTATGCTTGGTCGGTGACATGCGAAAATTGTGGGTCAGAGCTGACACCTTCTAAAACCGGGAACGGCCAAGTCAAATTAATCCCTACCAAACTTAAGGTAAGAGCGGCTAGGGGAGCGGAGTTCTTGAAATCGACCTTTGCCAACCGTTCGGCCAGGGATGCTCGAAGGGTGAATTTTGCGGTGCAGATTGCGGGCAGTTTGAATCCAAACGTCAGCACGGCCACCCTGACCTCATATTGCCAGATGCAGCGGTTCAATCTGCTTGCAGCCATTGGAATGAGCGCATCACAGCCCGTGTTAAAGGCAGCATTTGTTCTTCGCAATGACGCCCCTACCATCGAAAATTTGCGCCGCGCCTTTCCATATCAACGGCGACTACTCAAGATAGTTATCAAGCTGTCAGATGATCTGAATCGAAAAATCCCAAGACGTGAGAAAAGTGAACACCTAACGGCAAAGCCGCGCGACGCCGCGACAACATATTTGGTTTCAAAGCACTCTCTTACTGCAGCTCGTCAGGCGATCGAAGAACTTGGCCCGAACGCACCACGCCACAAGTTATTGTCTTACGCTGCGACTATTTTGGAAAAGCAATAGAGCGACGCAATCTACTTTCCAATTCTTAGGGTCAGAGCCACCGGCTTCCAGCCGGTCTGCTTCAGCTAAATTCTGATGAGCCTTCCCCCTGATTTTGGCTCGCCCTTGGGTGAAAGCCAAAATCAGGGGGAAGGCTCATGGCCTATTGTACTGGTAGTCATACCAAATTTTATCACCGATATCATATCGTTTGGGTTACGAAGTATCGGTTCAAGGTTTTGCACGGCGATATGCGGGTGCGCTTGCGTGAAATCATCCGCCAGACCTGCAGTGAAAGGGTGAGCACCCGGTCAAGCACCTGTCTGGTTATCAAGGCTGGGTGCATGCGGATGGCTATGCCGGTTTCAACGGCGTGTTCGGTGAAGGTAAAGCCACGGAAGTGGCCTGCATGGCCCACATCCGACGCAAGTTTGTCGATGTGTTTGCCGCACAAGGTTCCGCCATTGCCGGGGAGGCCATCAGGCGGATTGCGCAATTGTATGGTGTGGAAAAACAGGCAAGGGGCCAATCTCCCGAGGCCCGTGCTGCTCTGCGTCAAGAAAATGCAAAGCCCATCTTCGGTGATCTGGAAGAATGGTTGCGCGACCAATTGCCCAAAATATCGGGCGAATCACCTTTGGCAAAGGCCATTCGATATGCCTTGGGCCGTATGCCCAAAACACGGCCCTACCTCGACAACGGCTTTCTGGAGCTGGACAACAACACCGCCGAACGCGCCATGAAGCCCGTCGCCATAGGCCGCAAGAACTGGATGTTTGCCGGATCACAACGTGGTGGAAACTCCATGGCCATCGCCTTCACTCTGATCGAAACCGCCAAACTCAACGGCGTTGATCCACAGGCATGGCTCACTTGGGTTCTGGAGCGTGTCGCCGACCATAAAATTAACAGGCTAGACGAGCTGATGCCGTGGAATTACAGCCCGGAAGTGTAACCACCGGACGCTTACGTGAAATGGGCGTGCGGATCGAGAAGGGCGTCTTATCCAGCGATCATGTGCATATATTCGTGTCGATCCCGCCGCACCTGGCGCTGTCGACGGTGATGCAGCGGATCAAGGGGCGCTCATCCCGCAAAATCCAGATGGAGTTCCCGGACCTGCGCAAACGATACTGGGGCAGGCGGTTTTGGGCCCGTGGATATTTCTCGACCACATCAGGCAATGTGACTGACGATGTCATACTTCAGTATCTGGAGCTTCACTCCAAACGGAAACCTACCGGCATCAGCCGGTAGTGGTTTAGTTGCCTGGTTCAATATGACAGCAACCGCTACAGCGTTCCGGCCTGTTTTGCTGGAAACCATGTCTCGTTGCGGGCCTATGCCGGTTGCGTCAAAGTGGTTGCAGGTCAAGATGTGATCGCCGAGCACAAACGTCACTTTACCCGTAATATCAGTTACTTTGAGCCCTGGCATTATGTCCCTTTGCTGGTACGCAAGCCCGGAGCCCTGCGTGATGGCGCGCCCTTTGTGGATTGGCACCTGCCAGATGCCATGCACCAGATCAGGGTGCATTACATGAAGGGCAAAGGTGGAGATCGGGAGTTTGTAGACCTTCTTATGCTGGCGCAAGACCACGGGATTGACGTTGTGGAAACGGCCTGTGATCTGGCTGTCGCGCAAAACACCCTACGCTTGCCTGCCGTCATCAACTTGATCAATCAGTTGGTCGAACCGATCATCCCCCCACTGGCACAAAGCTATGACTATCCCATGCTGACGATGCGCCCGGAGGCCAACTGCAAACGATATGAGACATTGTGCGCCCGCCGAGAGATGACAGCATGAATGCCCTCATTGATCAATTGGCTGGCCTTAGATTGCATGGAATGGCAGCTTGCGCACATGATTTGCTGTCCGCGCGCAAGTCGCCGAGCCTGACCACTGCGATAAAACAACTGATCGACGCTGAGACCGTAGAACGTCAGGTCCGCTCAATCGAGTATCAAATGCGGATTGCAAAGTTCCCGCATCACAAGGATTTTGCCACCTTCGATTACAGCGCAGCCGCTGTTACTCAGGCTCGGATCGATCCCTTCTGCTCCGGACAGTTCACCCAAGACGCCCACAACCTCATTTTGGTGGGCGGAACTGGCACAGGCAAAACCCACATCGCCATTGCTCTGGGAACCACATTGATCAATCAGGGCAAAAAGGCCCGCTTCTTCAATGCTGTGGATCTGATCAACGCCCTGATCAGGGAGCAGGCCGAGGGTAATGCCGGGAAGATCATCCGGCAACTGACGCCACTGGATTGCGTCATTATTGATGAGCTGGGTTACATCCCGTTCCCAAAGTCCGGCGGCGCGCTGCTGTTCCATCTGATAAGCAAACTCTACGAGAAAACCAGCGTCATCATCACCACCAACCTGGAGTTCGGTGAATGGGTCTCCGTCTTCGGCGATCCCAAGATGACAACCGCGCTCCTCGACAGGGTGACACATCATTGCTCCATAATCGAAACCGGAAACACATCCTACCGGTTCGCTCAGAGTAAAAGGGCCCGAAAACAATAAACCGCAGCGCAAACAAAGCCAGCAGACGAGCTCGCTATTTGAGGGCATCTCGCCTGCTGGCTTTGCCTCATCACGGGTGGGTCACTTTTAAACGCTGAAGCCGGGTCACTTTTGAACGCTCATTGACACTTATATGAAAGCGGCGAAGGAGCAAAAAGCCAATCGAGCATAGATTCACACCCTTGGGTAAACACGTATATAATTCCCTTAAGTTACCCGTCAAAAACGGGACTGAAACGGGTCCGAGAGCGAAAGGATGGGATTAGGAAAAATGGAAATTCTTGCTATTGCCTATGTTCTGACTGGAGTACGCAAGGTGATTAAAGCCTTCCGGCCTCCATTTCACGACCGCCCGGCATATGCCATGGCGATTACTGGTCGAGTGGTTGATAAGCGACGAAAACGGATCGCCTATATGGTTATGTTTCTCCTAGTACCTGGGTGGGCGTTGGTGGATATTTACTTTGTTATTGGGAATTGGAAAAATAGAATGATTCGCGCAGAAACTGTATCCAACTTCCTTATGTTCGCGGTGCTGGCCACCTTGGGCCTTGCATTTTTGTGACTGGAAGGGTGTGGGAACCGGAGTAAGTGGGCTTGGTTAGAGCGCCCGCAGGAGCCTACTAGCCCGGATTTCTCAAACCACGTGATGCATCGAGGACAATAAATCTTTTCAGATTTTTTGTGGTCTGTCTGGTATTGCCACGATCCCTTATTTTCATCGCTGAAATGCTCGCGGAAGCCGTTCCGAAAGCGCGCGGTTTTTGACGCTTTGTTTTTAACCCACTTCCCCCACTGTAGGGAGGCAGAAGTCGCGGTGAATGCAGGCGTCCCAGTCGGCCGCATCGATTTCGCAGACGCCGCCGAGTACGTCGATCTCAATTCTTGTATCGGATGTCGGGGTTTGCATGGCCCTTAGATTGGCCCATTTGCGGGGGCGGTCAAGTCTGCGCGAATTTGGGCAGGTAGCCCTCGAAGGTGATGTTGTCGGCGTAGGCACGGGCCTTGGTTTCGGTGGTCTGATCTTTGACGGTCCAGCACAGCACCGGCGTGCCGGCGGCGCGGATTTCGGCCACGCGGGGGCGCGAAATGTCGGCGACATCGTGGGTGATGAAACAGGCGCCGGTGCGATCAAAATCCGGGATGTTGCGCAGGTTTGCGCGGGCGGTTTTGGGCAGCAGCGGCCATTTATGCGGCAGGAACGAGCCGGTGACCAGACCGCGCGGGATTTTTGGCGCGAGCTTGGCCATCATGGCCACGGTGTGCGGGTTGAAGGACATGACGACAAGCTCACCCTGGTAGTGGCGCACAGCCTCGGCAACGGCGGTTTCCAGCGGGCCGATGTTTGGACCCAATACGCCGTCCTGGTCTTTGATCTCAACCAGTATCGGCACCTGACCGGCGACTGTTTCCAGCGTTTGCGTCAGGGTTGGGATGGTGTCGGGGCCGCCGTTCAGCGGTATTTGCGTCAACTGGGATGCGGAGCGCAGGTGGATGGCGCCGGTTTGGCCGGTCATGCGAGCGAGGTCGTAGTCGTGGAATACCATTGCCACGGTGTCGCTGGAGCGCTGGATGTCGATCTCGATGGCATATCCGGCGGTGATCGCGGCGCGGAATGCGGAAATCGAGTTTTCCGGACGCCCGCGAGCGGCATCGTGCAGGCCACGATGCGCGATGGGCAGCCGCAGGAACCCTTCCGACAATGCGGTCATTTGACTTGAAAGATGCCTTCGATTTCCACGGCGACGCCAAATGGCAGCGACGCGGCGCTGACGGCGGAACGTGCGTGCTGGCCAGCGTCGCCCAGCACTTCGACCAGAAAATCCGAGGCACCGTTGATCACCGCGGGCTGGTCGCCGAAATCGGCGGTGGAATTCACAAATCCGGTGAGTTTGATGACCCGAACCAGTTTGCCAAGGTCGCCGCCGCAGGCTGCTTTGGCTTGCGCCAGCAGGCCGATGGCGCAAGTTTTGGCGGCGGCGGCACCGTCGGCGACCGACATATCGGCGCCGAGTTTGCCGGTGGTAAGCGTACCGTCCGCCATTGAAACCTGACCGGATATATAGACGATATTGTCGATCTGAACGAAGGGCACATAGTTTGCGGCAGGCGCAGGTGCCTGGGGCAGCGTTATGCCCAGTTCTGCCAGTCTGGCCTCGATATTGCTCGGCATTTTGCGATCTCCGAATTGTTGTCGGCTGGCAGGCTAGCCGGGTTTCGGGCGGCGCGAAACCGCAAACTCAGCTTTCGCGCAGGGCGCTGCATATTCCGGGATATCCGCCCACCTATTCCGACAACATCCGCCCATTTGTACCGGGGTATCCGCCCAGCTTTGACGCGTTGCCGTGAGGCCTTGGTTTTTGATATCAGTTTTCTGGCGTTTCGTCACGTAGTTGAGGGTCTTTCTTTCGGAAGGATTGTCCGTCGAGTTCGAGCCGGTAGGCGTTGTGCACCAGCCGGTCTAGGATGGCATCTGCGAAGGTGGGTTCACCAATAATTTCGTGCCAAGTATTAAGCGGGAGTTGACTTGTGATCAGGATGGAACCGTTGCCGTATCTGTCTTCGACGATCTCCATCAAGTCGCGCCTTTGGCTAGCGTTCAGACGGTCCGGCCCCCAGTCATCCAAGATCAGTAGCTGGGTTTTGGTCAGTGCCTTGAAGACACGCGGAAAGCGTCAGTCACCGTGGGCCAACTCCAACTCGTCAAACAATCGCGTGGTGCGTTTATAGAGGACGGTCACGCCGTCGCGGCACGCCGCTTGGGCCAACGCGCAGGCCAGCCAGGTTTTGCCGACACCGCAGGGGCCAGTGATCATCAAGTTGCGCTTGTCTTTGATCCATTTGCCGCTGAGCAGGCTTTGGAACAACGCCTTATCCAGCCCTCTTCGCGTTTTGTAATCCACATCCTCGGGCGCGGCCCCGATATGGCGCAATCGTGCTGTGCGCATGCGGCTCTCAAACCGTTTTGTCTCTCGACTGATGGCTTCGCGATCAATTAGCAGGCCGAGCCATTCGGCGTGTGTCAGATCGGCGGAACCGTCCTGTGTTTGCAGTTCTGTGAAGGCCTCGGCCATGCCATCGAGCTTCAGTGCTCGGAGGGTATCAAGGGTTGGGTGTGTTAACATTTTCTGTCCTTTCTTCAATGGAAGTATCCGGCACCACGGATGTTGGGGTGTGTGATCGCGGGGCCGTCCGTGGTGGGTTTGCGGCGTTGGCGATCCAATCCATTCTTCAAAATGGAATGCAGGGATTGGTAGGTATAGCTGTTGATGTGAAGTGCACGCTCGCAGGCCGCATCGAGGCGCTCGGGTCCGAATGTTTTGGCAAGCCGCAAGACGCCCATGCAAGTTCGATATCCTTGCTCTGGATGTCGCCGCTTGCGCATGACCATCTCGACAAAGGTCTCGACGTTGGGCCCGACCCGGGCCGCCTGTGTGCGGATGCGTTCTGGTGTCCAGTCGGTACGGAAGCGGTGGTTTGCTGGCATGTGATCACGGATGGTGGAATGTTGCCGGTTGCCCGACGTCCGTTGATGCGCCGCAACACGCTGACCTTTATGATAAACTTCGACCGTGCGCGGTGTGACCCGGGCCCAAAGCTCTTGGCGCATAAGCTGATGGGGCACTGAGTAATAGTGGTGTCCTATATCGACATGGTAATCGAGACCGGCGCGGCACTTCTTCCATTCCGCATAGACGTAGGGTTCATGGGGCAGCGACTTCAGTGCAGGTTTGTCCAGCGTTTCAAACAAGGCCCTGCGGCTGGCACCCAGGTGCCGGGTGACCTTGTTGTTCAGTTGGTCGCGCAAGGGTCGGATCGCCGCGTTTAGCTCATCGAGACTGAAGAATGTCTGATTGCGCAGGCGTGCTAAAATCCAACGTTCGGCCAGCAGAACAGCACCTTCGACCTTTGCTTTATCCTTGGGTTTGCGGGGCCGTGCGGGCACAATTGCAGTATCGTAATGCGCCGCCATATCCCCGTAAGTGCGGTTGATCGCCGGGTCATAAAAACAGGCTTTGATGACGGCGGCTTTGAGATTATCCGGCACAACTTGCGCAGGTACGCCACCCAAGAACGCAAATGCTCGAACGTGACTGGATATCCAATCGGGAAGGCTCTGTGTCCAAGTGGCTTCAACATAGGTGTAGTTCGATGCGCCAAGTGCCGCGACAAAGATTTGGGCCGTGCGTATCTCGCCCGTCTTAGGGCAGGCAACATCTATGGTGTGGCCCGCATAATCAACAAACAGGCGTTCACCAGCAGGGTGTCGCTGCCGCATCACTGGCGAGAGTTTGCCCTCCCAACGAGTATAGAGCTCGCAATACCGGCTGTAGCCATAGCCGTCTGTGTGAACCTCTCGATACTCCTGCCACAACAGCGAAAGCGTCACCCCTTTGCGCCGTAGCTCGGCGTGCACATAGGTCCAATCCGGCTGAGGGATCGGTTGAGAACTGTCCGCAGAACGCCGTGGGAAAAGCACATGTTCCAAATCGGCATCCGACAGCGCATCGGGCAACGGCCAGCTCAAACCAGCATCACGGGCGCGGCCTAAATACTCACGCAGGGTTGTGCGACCAATCGCCAAACTCAGCGCCATCTCGCGCGTCGACAAACCTTCAAAGGACAGGCGCAAAGCCTCTCGTATCTTCCGCATCGATAATCTCTTCATTGGGCTCTCTTCCGTTCAAAATGAACGGCAAAGTAGCCCGCTACAGATCACCTCGCAGCAGCGCATCAAGGGGTGGGCGGATGCCCCGGAATCCCCGGGCGGATCAGATCGGTACGGGTGGGCGGGTGCCCCGGAATCACCGGGCGGATGTGCCCGGAATGCGCATAAGACATACCGTGATCGCCATATCCGAGTATTTCGGCTGGCCGCCTCGTGCCAACCGACGAGGTGCGACCCATAGATCAAGCGCGTCGGCATCAAACCAGACGGTCAGATCACCCCGCCGCCGGAGGCTTTCACTATAGCTGGCCCAGTTCGTCACCCGATACCGCTTCTTCTCAAACTTGTGCCGCCGGGCAGCGTTGAATTTGTGCGGCATCAGGGAACTCCAGACTGGTGACAAAGTGCTCTGCTATCAGACCAACCCCGATCCCTGCAACAAGGCCTCTTTGCACGGTGCACCCGTACGGAGATGGGTAAAAGCATCTGTAAAGCCGGTAGCCTTGTCTACTTCCAGCAGCATATCGGTGATCCGTACATCGGGCAGACGTCGGTAGAGATCGAGGACAAGCTCATCTGCTTCTTCAGGAACGTCAGCAGTCAAACGGTCAAGTTTCAGGATGCCGTTTTCAATGGCACCACCCGGAATGGCACCGGCTTTGGCAGCAGCAGCCAGACGTTTCAACCCATCGGCCATGCGCGCCTTGCGGTCATTCAGCCATTCCTCTGGGTCAAAAGGAACAGTCAACCGGGATTGACATGCGCAACACCCTAGCATGTTCCCTTTTTGTTCTCAACACTACCGACGCCTTGCCAATCGCGCCCACCCCGCTAAGCCTAGGTCCAACGACAAAGGGAGTTCGCTTGATGAACCGTCTCAAACTCGGCCGGACCGGCATCGAGGTAAGCGAGTATTGCCTGGGCTCAATGACCTTCGGCACCCAGACACCCGAGGCCGAGGCGCACGCACAGATCGACCTGGCGCTATCGGCCGGGATCGACTTTCTTGACACAGCCGAGATGTATCCCGTCAATCCGGTCATCGCCAAAACCATCGGCGGAACCGAAACCATCATCGGCAACTGGAATGCCAAGACCGGACGGCGGAGCGATATTGTCATCGCCACAAAACATTCCGGCGGCAACGGCGGCTTTGTCCGCGACGGCCGCGGCATCTACGCCGACACCGTCCGGGACGCCGTCGAGGGGTCGCTCCGCCGCCTGCAAACCGACTACATCGACCTTTATCAGTTTCACTGGCCAAATCGCGGGTCATATCACTTCCGGCAAAACTGGAATTTTGATCCCACAGCCCAATCATCGGCTTTGGAGACGCGCGACGAAATGCGCGGCGTCATGGAGGTCTTGAAGGCGCTGGTGGACGAAGGCAAAATTCGCGCCTTCGGTCTTTCCAACGACAGCAGTTGGGGCACGATGCAATGGCTGCACGCAGCCGATGCAATTGGCGGGCCGCGGGTTGCAACGCTGCAGAACGAATACTCGCTTCTTTGCCGGACATTTGACACCGACCTCGCAGAACTTTCACACCACGAAGGCATCACGCTTCTGGCGTTTTCGCCGCTCGCGTCCGGTTACCTGACCGGTAAATACAAAGACGGCGCTGTGCCCGCAGGTTCTCGTAAATCCCTGAACCCGGGAATGGGCGGGCGGGCCTCGCCCAGGGTTGATAAAGCGGTCGATATCTACGCCGGCATCGCGGCCAGCCACGGCATCGATCCAACGCATATGGCACTGCAATGGACCCGCACCCGCCCGGTCCCGACGATCCCGATATTCGGTGCGACGACGCTGGCACAACTTGAGCATATCCTTGCGGCGTCTACGGTTTCGTTGCCGGACGAGCTGATTGCTGAGGTATCGAAAGCACACCGCGCGCATCCGATGCCCTACTGACGCGCGGCTTTTGTTGCCGCAACTTTGGCCACACCCTAACGTTGCGGTGGGGGATCCAGGTAAAGGTACGTGAGGCGACATAACCGCTCGCGCATTTGGCTGATATTATTTTTGTTTTTGCGGTTTTGTGCCTCCCGAATTTGGCGGAGTTTCATGCGACTGATTTCAGGGGGAGGATTCCAAGTGCGTCGCGCAATTTTTCCTCTGAAAAATCGTATTCGCCGAGCATGTTGATGTGGGCCCATGACATGGGAGAGCGCGTGGCGACGTGCGCCTGCTCAGGCGTCAGAACCCGGCCGAGCAGGCTTACCCCGGCATCGGTCGCAAGCCGGCGCACCCGCATGTTTTCGCCCGGCAGCCGGTTCCATATGGGGAGTAAGAGGCCGGCGACCAACCACAGCCGGGATTCGGTGTGGCTGGAAAAGCCCATGGGAAAATTCCGCAAGAAGCCTGCTGAGGCCGAGGCGCATCCTGCGCATACCGTAGCAGCAGTGCGCCAGCCAGTGCCCGAGATGGATGTACTGCCCGTCAAATATGCAACTTTCGTGAGCGAATACCTGGTCGACTACAACGGCGGGGCTGCCGCCGCAGCGGCAGGTTTCAGCAAGAAAACGGCACACGTCCAGGCCACCAGGATGTTAAAAAATGCTAAAGTTCGGCGGGCGATCAACGAGGGGCAGCGGCTTCGCTCGTTGCGCCTCGGGATCACGGCTGATCGCATAGCCGTTGAGCTGGCCAACATCGCATTCGCCGACCTGCGGGATATTGTTACCATTGAGGGTGGGCAGATGCGCGTCAGGGACACCGCCGAACTCACCCGGCAACAGTCCGCGGCCATTTCGGAGATTTCGGAAACAAATGCCGGCCTGCGCGTCAGGATGCACTCCAAGGTTGCGGCGCTGGAGAACCTCGGCAAACAACTTGGGATCATCGACCAGGTGCCAGTGACGCAAATCACTACGACTGAGAGTAGCGCGACTCGTCAAGATGCACGCTAAGGTTCCGTTCATATATTTTTCCTGTTGCACCAGAAATCAACCATACGCCGGATCTTCGCTGCACTTTCCATCAATAACACCTGCTCATTCTCCGCACTCAAATGTGCGGACGATAACAAAACAGGTGGGTCAGTTTTAAACGATCATAATACCAACGGTCATTGATCAGAACCCATGCGCCCATTTGCGCATGCCGAGGGACATGATCTTCCATGGTTGGTCGATGAGGTTGTTCCAGGCTTGGCAGCACAGCGCGACGATGTCTTCGTAGGATTTGAAGATCCGGTTCGACAACCAGTTGTCGCGCATGAATTGCCAGACATTCTCCACCGGGTTCAACTCGGGCGATCGTGGCGGCAGCGCCAGGACGGTGATGTTGTCGGGGATCGCCAGCTTGGGCGTCAAGTGCCAACCGGCCTGATCGACGATCAGCACCGCATGGGCGCCGGGATCGACGGCGGCACTGATCTCGATGAGGTGCGCCGCCATGGCGTCGGTGTCGCACCAGGGCATGACCAGCCCGGCGCCTTTCCCCTTCGCGGGACAGATCGCGCCGAAGATATAGGCCCATTCGGTGCGCTGGTCGCGGGGCGCCCGCGGGCGCGTGCCACGTCTGGCCCATCGGCGTGTGAGCTTATTCTTCTGGCCGATGCGGGCTTCATCTTGCCACCACAGCTCTATCTCGACGCCTTTCGGGAGCCTCGCCCGGATCTTCGCCAGTTCGGCGGGGAAGTTTTTTTTAAAAGCCTCGACGGCCAGCTCGTTTTGCGCGTAGTGGCGCGGCCGCGCCGAGATCTTGGCGAAGCCGAGCGCCTTCAACTCGCGCCCGACCGTGGTCTCGTCGAGCGAGATGGCGAACGTCTCCAAGAGCCACCGCGCCAGGTCCTTGCGCCGCCAGCGCACGACGCCGTCCACCGCCGGGACCGGGCCGGCCTCAACAACCTCCGCCAGTGCGCGGCGGTGATCGGCGTTGAGCTTCGAGGGTGCGCCCGGTGACTTCCCATCGACCAGCCCGTCCGGTCCGCGGGCGTTGAAGCGCAGCACCCAGTCGCGAATGATCTGCAGACCGACGCCGCCGATCCGCGACGCATCCGTCCTGCTGCCAC
This sequence comes from Paracoccaceae bacterium, assembly GCA_965216135.1. GTDB lineage: Bacteria > Pseudomonadota > Alphaproteobacteria > Rhodobacterales > Rhodobacteraceae > CBDCFL01. The sequence continues at coordinate 440,283 of CBDCFL010000022.1, read as the reverse complement.
CATCGTAGACCTCGGCCAACGCCAGCAGACGACGGCTCTGGGTCGCGTCCCTGGTCCTCTTCGCGAGGCGCCGCAGTGAGACGCTGTCAAAATCGTTCCGTAAGTCGATAGGCGCTGCCATGGCGAACCTCATTGGTTCACCACATTGAGTCAGAGATCGGACCGCTTGGGAATCCCCAACGTGAGTCAGGCATTCCGCTCGGTGGTATAACCCACCCAAGTGGGTCAATTTTGCATGCCGATTCACAGCTGACAGGAATGGTGTTTTGTATGACAAGTTTTGGACGCCCCCGCCCGTGTGTTTTCAGAGGGTGTGAAACTGGCAGGAAATAGGGAGGCTTTGTCCCGGCGGGCACAGGCTCCCGATCGACCGGGGCTTCCGGGCGGGCCTTCAACTCGTCCGCGATCTTCCGGGCAAAGCCCTTGTAACCTAATGTGCCCTTTCGACCTTTCCTGGCCCAATGCACTTCAGGAGTGTGGAAAACGCTCCCCAATCCAAAAGAGCATCAATCCTGAACAGCGGATCATCGCGGCCAATCCGATCCGATGTCTCACGCAAAAACAGGTCCATACCATCATCTCCCGAATTACACTGATCTCACGATACCAAAATCCTGATCCAGGGGGAATCCTGATTTATGCAGAGGTCTTGGGGAGAGATTGGCAAGACCTTAAATTAGGAAATTCCGCTTTATCTGTGCTCAAAATCTCATCGATGACACCGATATAGGGACCAGGAGACGGGCGATTGGGAAGCCCGGTGCGCCGATAGCCAGGCGGAAGCGCGTGTTTCAGCATTTTGGCAATCGTTTTGCGATCTTTATTGCGTGCCTATCCGGTTGTCACCCACACCCACTATATGTAGGGTGTGGCGTCGAGTGGCTCGGGAGGCGGACGAAGCGGGGATGGATGTTCCGCAGCGCGAAGACCTTTCGTTTCCGCGGTCGTTTCCCGAGTTTCAACGACTTTTCCCGGATGACGCGGCCTGTGCCGCCTACCTGGAGAAGGCGCGGTGGGGTGACGGGTTCGTCTGCCCCCATTGCCAGACGGCGGCAGAGCCGTTCCGCTTCACCAGCCGGCCCGGCGTCTTGCGCTGTCGAAAGTGCCGCCGCGACACCGGGCTGACGGCGGGGACGGTCATGGAGCGCTCCCATACGTCGCTGGGCGTATGGTTCTGGGCGGCCTATCTGGTTGCCAGCCAGACGCCCGGCATGTCTGCCACACAGTTCCAGCGCCAGGTCGGGCTTTCCCGTTACGAAACCGCCTTTCAGATCCTCCACAAGCTCCGCGCTGGTATGGTTCGGCCGGATCAGGACCGCATCGGCAGCGAGGCCTGCGACCATGTCGAAGTCGACGAAACCTGGGTCGGCGGCCGCACGCGCGGCAAGGGCCGGGGCGTTCACCACAAGCTTCTTGTCGCCAGCGCCGTTGAAGTGCGACAGCGCAAGCCGGGAACCAAGCTCGATAAGCGGAAGGGCGGTCGCTACGCCGGACGTGTCCGACTCGCTGTCGTGCCAGACCGCAGCGCGGAATCGCTCTGCGGCTTTGTCGAGGGTGCCGTTACTTCGGGTGCGTCGGTCATCACCGACGATTGGTCCGGCTATACCAGCCTCGCCAAGCGCGGCTACAAACACCTCGCCGTCGCCGAGCGAGGCAACTCCCAGGTCGCTGAGGAGTATCTGCCGATCATTCATCTCGTCTTCTCCAACCTGAAGACGTGGCTGAGTGGCATTCATCACGGCGTGAGCCACCAGCACCTCCAAGCCTACCTCAACGAGTTCACATTCCGCTTCAACAGGCGATTCTGCCCGTTCAACGCCTTCCGGTCCCTGCTCGGAATCGCTGGCGATGTCACCGCTCCCACTTACGCCGAGCTTTACTCGGGCGACTGGGAGCACCCTAGATGTAGTGGGTGTGGGTGACAACCGGATAGGCACGCTTTATTGAAATAACGCGCTGCTTCCCGAGCAGTGTACACGATTATAAATATCCACAGAATACAGTAGTGACCGTCCGGTGCAGGTGCTCTGGCGAGGATAAGCTGGTCGCTGTTACGCTGCCGGGGCAGCGTAACAGCAGGGCAAAAGTTCATCGATGCGGGTGATCCTGTGATCGGCGATGCGGCTCAGAACATCTGTGAGCCAGCCCTGAGGGTCAACGCCGTTCAGCTCGGCTGTCTCAATCAGCGTGCAGGCAATGGCCGCTGAATGAGGAACATGTGTGTAAAGCTGGAAATTTGGCGCACGGTATCCACTTTGCCCGCGACAAAAATGTACACCCCCCGTGATCACAAACGCCCGTGATTACAAACGCACCGTGATCACAACGTGGACGAAGTTGCGAATGCTTCGCAGTTTCATTTGCAAATCAGCCGGTCCAGCTCCAGCCGTCGCCGGCACTTCACCCGTCGAACCCCACCGCCTCTTTCACCGAAAACATGGTGACGTCCTAGAAGTCCTGGCAAAAACACACTCTACTATGACGTTGTTGCACGAACACAGGTAGTTCTGGTAATCGGGTGCTCCACCTCTGATCTGGACACTTGAATGCCGCATAAATTCAACGCTGCTCGTCGCCACAAGTTTCCGAAGAAACGATATCGGGTGACAAATTGGGCGGAGTACACCGAAATCCTGCGGCGTCGTGGCGATCTGACCATCTGGGTCACTGACGATACGCTGAAACAATGGCGAGCGCCGCGCCGGACGACTCCGGGAGGTCAGCCGAAATATTCGAACATTGCGATCGAGACCTGCCTGACTCTGCGTACGATTTACAAACTACCGCTGCGCCAGACCCAAGGGCTGATGCGCAGCATCGCTCGGCTGATGGGAGTAGACATTCCGGTGCCGGATTTCTCAACACTGTCGCGCCGCGGGCTCGGCTTGAGATTGCCTGCAAAGCCTCGGGTCGACAGAACCGAGCCGATCCATCTGACCATGGACAGTACTGGATTGAAGATCTTTGGCGAGGGCGAGTGGCTGCAGGTCAAGCATGAAACAAAGGCCAAACGCAAATCGTGGAGAAAGCTACACCTCGGCCTGGACCTCACAACCGGCGAGATCATCTGCTCGGATCTGACGCTGGACCACGTCGGCGATAGCACGGCCTTGCCCGGGCTTCTGGATCAGTTCGACGGGCCGGTTTCGCGATTTCTGGCGGATGGGGCCTATGACGGCACCCCGACCAGAAATCTGCTCACGGCGCGTTTTGGCGATGCAGTCGAGGTCATCATTCCACCGCCAAAAAACGCCGTTCTCGCCCTGAAATCGCGCGATGATCCATCCCTCCGCGACCAGCACATCGCCCAGATACAGACGTACGGCCGACTGGCATGGCAAGTCAGAAGCGGCTACAATCAGCGCAGTCGCGCGGAAGCACAAATTGGTCGTTGGAAAAGTGTGATCGGGCCGAAACTGAGATCGCGGCGGTTCGAAAATCAGAAAACTGAGGCACAGATCGGTGTGCGGGCTCTTAACAGAATGACCGAACTTGGCTGTGCCAGGTTTGAGTCAGTTGGCTGACCATTTTCACGGGTAAGGGTACTCCGCGCTTGTCCGGTGATTGATGCAACACGGCCCATAGACGCGGTGTCGTCTTTGGGCACAACGTCTGAAATATCGAGAATAAAAAAATCTCTCTGAGGGTGTCTGTCTGGTAATAAAGCCATAAGCCACAGTAGCTTAGATTCGTGTTATTGGGAGCCGGAAAGTTCGTGCTATCAGGAACCCCTAAATTTGTTGAACGGGTGGCTGAAACACGGCGATCTCTATTCGTGCCTTTCGGAACCAAAGTTCGTGCCTTTCGGAACCCAGACACACCTTTTGGCTTTACAAAGAAGGTTGATTTTGAATCCGTAACATACTCCGTAGGTAACTATATTAACACTAGGGGTTTTGAGTTGTAGCCTGTGGATTATTCGTTGATCCTGACGGGCACCTCTTTCGACGCTTACAATCGGCGATTCAGAACCATGGTGTCAAAAGCCGCTTCGCTCCTTCTTTTGACACCAGAACCATGAATAACCTAATGACGCTCAAGCGAAAGCGGCGACGGAAATCAGGGGAAAAAGGCCTCCACCTGAAAACAAACACTCCCTAGCCGAGGTTCCAAATGGAAAAACCCCCAGCTGGACGGCTCTTCGACCCCTTGGGGTGTAAGGCGAATACGGGGCATGCTTAGAAAACGCATGTTAATAAATCGCAAACTCAAAACATCGTTTTGTTTTTGAATGACGGCGAAGATGACGACAGCGGCGGCGTCTTCTTGAGGCGGCTTTTTCCGCCGCGGCAAACATAACAATTATGGGAGGGAGACCTGTTATGAACACGATGACCTGGATTATGGCGCTGGCCGTTGCGCTTGCGCTTGCCGGCGCGCCCGGTCAGGCGCAGGGCAAAGACCGCCGCAGCGTGGCCGAGGCGCGCGCGATACTGGAGACCTCCGGGCGCTGGCCGAGCTTCCGGATGCCGCCGGGCAACGTCCGGGCCGAAGACTACCGTGCGCTTTTCGGCAATACCGTGATGGTGATAGGCGTCACCGGAGCGAAAGGGATAGCGGCTCATGCTTTGAAGGTGGTGTTTATTGGCAAGGACGGGCGCTATGTCTGGTGCATCCCGCGCAGGGAAGGCCGCTATCGATCCTTCGATCGCATCTGGTGGCCGGTCAAAACAAAACAGGGATCGCGGGTCTGGCCGATATTCGCAAACGGCATCAGGGAAAACCCGGGCTGGTTCAGCCCGGTTTATGACGCCGCGACCGGCGACGCGATCTGGTATTCGCGCTGGCGCGGACGCTGGCGAGCCTGGAATATAGGCCATCACCAGGATCGCTTGCCGGCGGCCACCTGGACGCTTGTCCGGAATTCCCGAGCGCTGAGGAACTCGGCATAGGCGTGAACCAACTGCAGACCGCCGTCACCTATGACGCGCTTCTGACCCAGGACCCCGGCCGCCGCATCCTGCGCCCCGATCTGGTCACGCCAGATCCGATTGAACGCGCGCAATGAAGTTCCGGCGATCCTACCCGCGGTTGCCGGAATGGCTCAGGTCATTGGTTGCCGGAAACGCCTTGCGGCTTATGGCACTGGGCGCGCTCGTGGCCGTTGCTCTGCCAGCGCCCGGCGCCCGGGCGATCGGGAGCCTGTGCCCGCCGCGGGCTTGTCGGGGGCGCGGTCCGGAAGCGGACGCAGGGCGCTGAAGGCAGCATAGCCGTTATCTGAAGCGGGCCTCATTCAGCCGCCAGTAAACATCGGTCCCCTTCAGAGGGGAATCTTCGGGGATGAGTTCGAACGGGGTGACGCCGTTCCCGTCGCGCGCGTTGGGGTCCGCGCCGGCGTTGAGGAGGGCCGCCGTGACGACCTCCGGTGTCAGGCTGTGTGCCGCCGCCGCGTGCAGCGGGGTGAGGCCGAACTCGTCGCGCGCGTTGAGGTCCGCGCCGGCGTTGACGAGGGCCGTGACGGTCTCCGGTGTCTGGCTGAATTCCGCCGCCCAGTGCAGCGGTGTGCGGCCGAACTCGGCGCGCGCGTTGGGGTCCGCGCCGACGTTGACGAGTGCCGTGACGATCTCCGGTGTCTGGCTGCCTGCCGCCGCCCAGTGCAGCGGCGTGCCGCCGGCCTCATCGCGCGCGTTGGGGTCCGCGCCGGCGTTGACGAGGGCCGTGACGACCTCCGGTGTCAGGCTGTGTGCCGCCGCCGCGTGCAGCGGGGTGAGGCCGAACTCGTCGCGCGCGTTGAGGTCCGCGCCGGCGTTGACGAGGGCCGTGACGGTCTCCGGTGTCTGGCTGAATTCCGCCGCCCAGTGCAGCGGTGTGCGGCCGTCCGTTGACGAGAGCCGTGATGACCGCCGGTGTCTGGCTCTGAAACGCCGCCCAGTGCAGCGGTGTGTCGCCGTCCCCGTCGCGCGCGTTGAGGTCCGCGCCGGCGTTGACGAGGGCCGTGACGACCTCCGGTGTCTGGCTGAATGCCGCCGCCGCGTGCAGCGGGGTGCCGCCGTCCCCGTCGCGCGCGTTGAGGTCCGCGCCGGCGTTGACGAGGGCCGTGACGACCTCCGGTGTCTGGCTGAATTCCGCCGCCCGGTGCAGCGGCGTGAGGCCGAACTCAGTGCGCGCGTTGGGGTCCGCGCCGGCGTTGACGAGGGCCGTGACGGTCTCCGGTGTCTGGCTGAATTCCGCCGCCCGGTGCAGCGGTGTGTCGCCGTCCACGGCGCGCGCGTTGGGGTCCGCGCCGGCGTTGAGGAGGGCCGTGACGACCGCCGGTGTCTGGCTGTATGACGCCGCCCGGTGCAGCGGTGTGAGGCCGAACTCGGTGCGCGCGTTGGGGTCCGCGCCCGCGCCCAGACAGTCCTGAACAGTGGCGGCAGTTGCAGCTTCAAAAAACGCCGGTGTGGGCCAATCGTCGCATCCGACCTGAGCGGCAAGGGGCGATATGACACCCAGTGTGAAAAGCCCGGATACGGCGAGGAGCGCCAGATGTGAACGGGACATAATGCGTTTCCTTCATAGCTTTACGGACGGCATAGCAACCCGAAGGTCGTTCTCGATTACGTGGCATCAGCCAGACCGTGGCGGCACTCTGTCCCGATGCGACCGTAGAACCGGTCCACCCGCGAAGCAAGATGGACATGTCGCTAGTGTCCCGTTCGTGAAATACTTATACTGATATTCCCCAAGTAGCTTGAACTTTGAGGTAAAGGGCTTCTCCCTTTGCTTCCGGTCACACCAGATGTTGATCGGCCTTCTACGTTCCAGGCACGGTTCCTGGACCGTGCCTGGCGATGTGCGGGAACTTTTGGACTTGGGGAAGTTGGTTTCGAGTGCTGTCAGGCAGGCTGGAGGGCCGGCACTCGGCCCTGATTGAGGTGGATCGGAGGGCGGGCGGTGGCTGGCGCCCGGCCTGCCGGGATCAGCCGCGTTGTCCGACGATGTCGCGGTAGTCGGCGGGTCGGAGGCGCGTGCCGATGCCGAGCAGGGTGTCGAAGGCCGTTGCGGTGTGGCGGCGGCGGTTCCAGCGGAACACGCACAAACCTGCCAATCCTGCAAAATCACATAAACCGCCGAAATCGTACAAACTGCCAGAACCGCCGAAATCACACAAACTGCCAAACCGGCACCCTGGTCGGGGCGGCGCAAAGTATCCCTTCGAGACCAAAACCCGGGTTCCGAGAAGAAGCGCGGCTCTGAGCTGGTAAAACAGCCCGCGATGAGCCAACCTGCGTTTCCCATGGGATTGCCCCGATATCGCCCTCAAGCCGCCCAGCCCCTGGCGGCTGCGTTCCGGGCGTTTTTGACGAGCGCCCAAACCTGCCAAAGGACAATGTCGCCGCTAACCAACTTGAATAGGGCGTCTTGTAATGACATTAAAAAAACTGCGGCAATCACAAACGGGATGCCTTTACGCGAAGAAGCCAACATTGTTTTAGTCCTATAGTTTGAACAGCTTTACCGCATGCGCCGGACATGGCTGCGCGGGCGCGAGAACGTGCACAAGCGATACCTGCTCCATGTCGCCGGCCACAATCTGAGTCTCCTGATGCGCAAACTGATCGGCGTCGGCACCCCGCGGGAGGCCGTGGCGGGCGGATATGGCTGTATTTGCGTGCTTATTGCGCCAGCTGGAGCCGTTCTGGTCGCTCAGATGGTCCTCATCGTCTCGGAGGATGGCGAAACCGCCTTCGTCGCGTTATGTTTCGCCGTCGAGTGAAGCCCGGTCAATAGCGCCTTTTTCAACGGGCTGTTAACCCTTTTGGCACTATCCTAATAGAGGTAACATTGAAATGACTTGGGAGCCGATCTGGGCACTGCCAAACATAGACCTAGATAAACCCGTAAACAGCGAGACCTTCGCACTAGTTTCTTCTGCAGATGCCCGCGTTCAAGAACTCGTTCGGCAACATCGCAATTTTGAAACATTCCTGAATCAATTTCAAGATACGCACAACAACCGCATTATTCCTACACTAATAATCCGTCGCACGGACGTTCCTGAACCTCTAAACCTGTCCGATGCGGCTGCTAGTTTCCGTGATTTGATTGTTGCCTCTACGGTGCCACTTGCTCGCTCCCGGGATGTCATTCACGATAACGCAATTGATCGACTTCGATATTCCAGCTTTCTTTCCATTTACCCATGGATGATTGATCGGAACTATGACCACATTATCGCCCATACACCCGCAGTACTTGCGCTTCACAATGTTGATCAGTTCACGGGTCATTCGTCTCCAGAATTGTCGCGATGCTCGTTGAGGCGTCGCGATTTTGATGAGCCTCTATTGCAGGAGCTCCTGCGCCGGTGGACAGCACGATATCTGTCGGCACAGCCGGAATGGTCGGATGTCGCCCTGTTTCGTTCCCTCAATATGGTCAACCAAGCTTGTCTTATTCCCGCAGGGGCAGACGCGGTCTTGCATGACTTCGGTAGGTCGATTGCACTATGGAGTGCCGCTTTTGAAATTCTCGTTCATCCAGGTACTAGTGGTCAAGCAAATCTGAACAAGGTTTTTGAGCTCCTTGAGAATGTTCCGTGGACTGATAGAAAACTGGGGTTTCGTCGATATCGCATTGAGTATCGTCAACAAACGGTACGAAAGAATTTGGGTTGCTGGCTCTACCAGCGGATCCACTTGTGTAGAAATGCCTTTATGCATGGTAATCCTATGGAGATAAAAACGTTACAGGCTCCAAAGTCCGGTCGTCCATTATTTGATCATGCTGCTGTGCTCTATCGTCTTGCGCTTACATCATTCTTGAACTTATACCACCGAGCGGAATGCCTGACTCACGTTGGGGATTCCCAAGCGGTCCGATCTCTGACTCAATGTGGTGAACCAATGAGGTTCGCCATGGCAGCGCCTATCGACTTACGGAACGATTTTGACAGCGTCTCACTGCGGCGCCTCGCGAAGAGGACCAGGGACGCGACCCAGAGCCGTCGTCTGCTGGCGTTGGCCGAGGTCTACGATGGTGGCAGCAGGACGGATGCGTCGCGGATCGGCGGCGTCGGTCTGCAGATCATTCGCGACTGGGTGCTGCGCTTCAACGCCCGCGGACCGGACGGGCTGGTCGATGGGAAGTCACCGGGCGCACCCTCGAAGCTCAACGCCGATCACCGCCGCGCACTGGCGGAGGTTGTTGAGGCCGGCCCGGTCCCGGCGGTGGACGGCGTCGTGCGCTGGCGGCGCAAGGACCTGGCGCGGTGGCTCTTGGAGACGTTCGCCATCTCGCTCGACGAGACCACGGTCGGGCGCGAGTTGAAGGCGCTCGGCTTCGCCAAGACCTCGGCGCGGCCGCGCCACTACGCGCAAAACGAGCTGGCCGTCGAGGCTTTTAAAAAAAACTTCCCCGCGAACTGGCGAAGATCCGGGCGAGGCTCCCGAAAGGCGTCGAGATAGAGCTGTGGTGGCAAGATGAAGCCCGCATCGGCCAGAAGAATAAGCTCACACGCCGATGGGCCAGACGTGGTACGCGCCCGCGGGCGCCCCGCGACCAGCGCACCGAATGGGCCTATATCTTCGGCGCGATCTGTCCCGCGAAGGGGAAAGGCGCCGGGCTGGTCATGCCCTGGTGCGACACCGACGCCATGGCGGCGCACCTCATCGAGATCAGTGCCGCCGTCGATCCCGGCACCCATGCGGTGCTGATCGTCGATCAGGCCGGTTGGCACTTGACGCCCAAGCTGGCGATCCCCGACAACATCACCGTCCTGGCGCTGCCGCCACGATCGCCCGAGTTGAACCCGGTGGAGAATGTCTGGCAATTCATGCGCGACAACTGGTTGTCGAACCGGATCTTCAAATCCTACGAAGACATCGTCGCGCTGTGCTGCCAAGCCTGGAACAACCTCATCGACCAACCATGGAAGATCATGTCCCTCGGCATGCGCAAATGGGCGCATGGGTTCTGATCAATGACCGTTGGTATTAGCTTGGAATGAGCCCGCGCCTCCGTGTGACAATCCGGAAGTGTTTGCCGAATATGCGACAAGAAAGTGGGAGTTTCAGGAGCCGCAAGGAAATCTCGAAAAAGCATTGCAACTTTGTCGAGTCTCCGTAGAGCAGCAACGTCGAGAGGGTGCTGTCAACTTAACGAAGGCAGGTCGCAGTTGAACGTCTGAACTGAGCGGCTCAAGCAGCAGCGGTCACGGTCCGCCACGTGTTCATCGCGTCACCGCGGAATTGGCGCATTGTCTTGCGAGTGATCAGATGACGTTGGACATTGAAGGTGTTGTAGATGGCGGCGTGGGTGGAGAGAAACCTTTGCGCCGATCCTGATGACTTGAAGCCCTGCATCCTGCGTTCTCGTTGTCGAACCGGCAGGTGCGAATTCTCCGCCCGATTGTTGCTCCGTCCGCCGGTAACGTGTTTCCCCGTCATGTTGAGATCACGCAATGCTGCCCCGTAAGATGGCAGTTTATCGGTCACCACCTTATTGGGGTCTGTTCCGGCTGAGTGTTAAATCCTACGCTAAGGGCTTAGGACCCGTTTTCCGTAGTCTCTCAAATTCCCATTTGGATCGACGTATCTGTATAGCGTGACGGGTTTCACGCCCAGCTCCTTGCAAAGGTCCGCAACAGATGTATCCCGATTGGCCATTGCTACTTGGGCCATCCGAACCTGTGTTTTTGAAAGAGCGAATTTGCGGCCACCTTTTCGACCTCGAGCACGGGCGGCGGCTAATCCGGCCATTGTGCGTTCGCGGATCAGATCACTTTCAAAATCCGCCAAGGCTACAAATATACCGAATGATAAGCGACCTGCCGAGGTTGTTGTGTCAATTTGTGCGCCCGTTCCTGTTAATACCTTGAGACCCACGCCGCGTTCAGAAAGATCATTCACCGTGTTGACGAGGTGATGCAGACTGCGCCCTAGGCGATCCAATTTCCAAATCACAAGGGTATCGCCTTCTCGTAAAGCTTTTAGGCATGCCTCAAGTCCTGGGCGGACATCCTTTTTGCCCGACGCACGATCCGAATAGCAGTTCGCAACCTCAACGCCGTCTGAGGTCAGCGCATCGTGTTGCAAGTCGAGCGACTGGCTACCGTCTGCTTTCGAGACGCGAGCATAGCCGATCAGCATGTTTCCACTTGATCCGTCTTGTAATATTTGGCCATTGAAAGTGTTCCTTATCTCATATCACAAACAAAGATAAACAATCCCCATATAGAAAGCAAAAGGAACATGGCCCACAGAACTGAGAACGGCGGTGACAAATTAGTCCACGGAAGCGGCGGGATTTCCCAGCTGCGGGCGGAGTAAAACTCTGCCACCTGTAGCCTTCGATCTTTTTTGAGATGGAAGGCGGGAGGATGTACACCGTGGACCTATATCTGCGCGTTCGGCTGGCCTGCCATGTTGATGGTCTGAGCCAGCGAGAGGCGGCAAGTCGGTTTGGCATTGCGCGCGAGACGGTGAGGAAGATGCTGCGGCATTCGGAACCGCCGGGATATCGGCGACGCCAGCCACCGAAACGCCCGAAACTGGCCCCTTCACGGATATCATCGACCGTATTCTGGAGGAGGACCGAACGGTTCACCGTAAGCAGCACCACACGGCGAAGCGTATATTCGAGCGCCTTCGCGACGAACATGGCTTCACGGGCAAAGAGACCATCGTGAAGGATTACGTTCGGGAACGGCGCCTTCGTCGGCGTGAGATGTTTGTGCCGTTGTCACATCCTCCGGGCCATGCTCAAGCGGACTTTGGCGAGGCGGATGCGATCATCGCCGGCGTCAGGTATCGGGCGCATTTTTTCGTCATGACACTTCCCCACAGCGATGCCTGCTTCGTTGCGGCCTACCCGGCGGCGACGACGGAGGCCTGGCTGGACGGGCACAACAGAGCCTTTGTTTTTTTCGGCGGCGTTCCCCAATCGATTCTTTACGACAACGACAAGTGTCTGGTGTCGCGCATCTTGTCAGATGGCACGCGGCAACGAACGCGGGCGTTCAGCGGGCTGCAGTCCCATTACCTCTTCGAGGACCGCTACGGCCGTCCCGGCAAGGGGAACGACAAAGGCAATGTGGAGGGGGTGGTCGGCTATGCCCGGCGGAACTTCATGACGCCGCTTCCCCGGTTCGCGAGCTGGGACGCCTTCAATGGCCACCTGGAAGAGCAATGCCGCTACCGGCAAGGCAACGTCCTGCGCGGCCACCGCGAGAGCATCGGCGAACGGTTTGTGCGTGACCGCGAAGCGTTGAAGAGGCCACTGCCGGCACCGTTCGACGCGTGCGACAAGCAGGGCACGCGGGTCAACTCGCTGTCCCTGGTGCGCTACCGGACGAATGACTATTCCGTGCCCGTCGCCTACGGCCATCAGGAAGTCTGGATCCGTGGCTATGTCCACGAGGTGGTTATCGGTTGCGGCGCCGGGATCATTGCCCGACACCCCCGTTCCTACGACCGGGAAGATATGGTCTTCGATCCGATCCACTACCTGCCTTTGCTGGAGCACAAGATCGGTGCCCTGGATCAGGCCGCGCCGCTTGCCGGATGGGAACTGCCTGATGCCTTCCCAACCCTGCGCCGTCTCCTGGAGGCGCGCATGGGCAAGGCCGGCAAGCGGGAATACGTCCAGGTTCTTCGGCTTGTGGAGACCTTCGATCTCGAGGTGCTTCACGGCGCGGTGAAGGACGCCCTGCGCCTGGGTGCGATCGGCTACGACGCCGTCAAACACCTTGTGCTGTGCCGTATCGAGCGACGCCCGCCCAAACTCGACCTGGATATCTATCCCTACCTGCCTCGGGCCAACGTGGCGACCACGGCCGCCGCCAGTTATATGAGCTTGTTGGGTGGAGGCGCGTCATGACCGATACGCCGCAAGTGTTGCTGGCCCATCACCTCAAGACCCTGAAACTGCCGACGTTCCTGCGCGAATACGACAAGCTGGCCCGCCAATGCGCCACCGAGGGCGCCGGCCATGTGCGGTATCTTGTCCGTCTGACCGAGTTGGAACTGATCGACCGTGAGCGCCGCATGGTCGAGCGGCGGATCAGACAGGCCAGGTTCCCCGCCGTCAAAAGCTTGGACAGCTTCGACTTCAAAGCCCTCGCCATCGCTCAACAAGATGATGGTTCTGGAACTGGCGCGTTGTGAATACATCGAGCGTCGTGAGAATATCATCGCGCTCGGCAACAGCAGGAACCGGCAAGACCCATATCGCCCTCGGTCTCGGTCTGGCGGCCTGCCAAAAGGGGCTCTCCGTCGGCTTCCTCACGGCCGCTGCCCTGGTTCATGAACTGATGGAGGCCAGGGATGAAAAACGCCTGTTGCGCCTGCAGAAGCAACTGGCAAAGTATCACCTTCTGATCATCGACGAACTCGGCTTCGTGCCGCTCTCGAAGACCGGCGCCGAGCTGCTGTTCGAAGTCTTCAGCCAGCGCTACGAGCGGGGCTCGGTCCTGGTGACCTCCAACTTGCCGTTCGATGAGTGGACGGAGATATTCGGCTCGGAACGCCTGACCGGGGCTTTGCTGGACCGCCTCACCCACCATGTCCATATCCTGGAGATGAACGGCGAGAGCTATCGTCCCGACCAGAGCCAAAAACGGCGGAAATCCCCAAAAATACCTGCTTAACCGCCGGTGCAATGGTTGACCCGGTGGGTCCACAGGACCCTCCCGCGCTGCTTCGCTCCGCGTAACGCAAGCGCTGCACGAAGCAGCGCGGGTCCCTCCTGTGGACTACCGGGACAACCCCCAACACCGCGTACCGCATAACGTCAAGTGGACTGGTTTTGCTCCGCCCGGGTGGACTAATTTTGCTCCGCCGTTGACACTCACCCCACCGACATGACACGCACGCCGCACCCGGCTGTACAATTCCACAGAATACATCTCCCCGCCCTCAGCTCGTTTGCCTCAGGCGTCAGAATGGCGGAGTTTTACTCCGCGACAGTCAGATTATTCGACCGTTTCTGTGGCCCAGTATTGCTCCCGGGATTCACAGATATTTCCCAACAGATCGCATCAAACAACCTCAGAAATGAGCACGAAACAAACCTTCAGACAGGCTAAAACCTATGTCGCCTTCACGTACCTTTATGCAGACGGGACCCAGCATACCAGATTTTTGCGGGCACCGTAACGCTGACCGCTTGCCTTATGAATGCGCTTGATATCCTCGCAATCAATCACATCACTTTTGGCACGATCAGACGCCAATTCAGGATCGAGCATAATCGCTGCCCGCGCGTAATACGTTGCTGGTGCAATCGGCAGAACCCTGCAGATCGGCCCGACACCAAAAACTGCACGGTGATCTTCTATGAACCTGGTCATCGCTTGAATGGGCGGTTGAGCTCCGTCCCATTGCCCGGCGGGTGATTGCCCTGCAATCACCGAGAGGAGGGGCGAAATACGCGGACGCCTTTCTTCAGTATCTCGTTGGCTTGGCGTAGTTCCCGAACCTCTCGCTCCAATGCTTTCAGCCGCGCTTTCTCTTCGCTGTTCAAACCATCGCGCATCCCAGCATCGCGTTCTACCTGCTGGCACCAAGCACGTAGACTGTCCGGCGAACAGCCAAGTTTGGACGCAATCGCCTTGTAGGCAGCATTGTCGCTGGAATAATTGCTGCGGTTTTCTCTGAAAAGCCGTATGCCGCGCTCACGAAATTCAGCCGTGTATGTCGGGGTATATTTTCTCTGTGTCATAGGGTCCACCTTTGGAGAGTTTTACTCTCCGGTAAACCCGGGGCGGTTCAAGATGCCTGCCGGGTATATTCATCCAGAACGGTCAGCATCTTGTAGCTGCGCCCGTTCAAGGACAATCGCTGCAGTGGCTCGTTCAGCTGCTCAACTTCGTTACGTGTCAACGGCTCGCCCTTACCAACGACGCCAGGTCATTGACTGCCGAACAACGCGCGAGAATGAGCGGCGCGAAATTGTAGGCGCCGCTGGCTGAGGGTCGACGACAGGAGGTGGACAATTGCAGGACGCTTGCTGCCCCCCAATCCAAAAGTCTTCCGTTTGGACTTTGGCCGCGGCAAGCGGGGAACGCGGTCCGGGAGTTCTCGCTTCCGGGCAGAAATTTATAGAGGAGGTCGGCAAGATCCTCGACGCATTGTTCCTCCACCAGGCTCATGACGCGCTCCACAAGCTCGAGAGCGGGGCAGCAAACATGTTGTCTGCGAAGGGAACGACCCCGATCGTGGTCGTAAAGAATCAGGCCTTGAACGAACTTCTTTCCGCACGCTTCAGCAAGCTTACGCATCCCGGAGAAATCACCGGCGGAAACCGTAGCTGAAGACTGGACTTCGACGCCGACGATCTCTCCACGCCGGTTCTCCAATACGATATCGACCTCGTTCTTGTCCTTGTCCCGGAAATGCGAGAACGAGCACCTCTGCTCGCTCCAGGATGCGATCTTGCGAAGTTCGCTAAACACGAAGGTTTCAAGGATCGGACCGAAGGATGTCTTGTCCTTTCCGACCACATCCGGAGAAACGTCGCGCATCGCCGCGGAGTAGTCCCGCGTCGAGGAAGTGCAGTTTGGGTGATTTCGTCATCCGCTTCAGCCGATTGGTGAACCATGGTTGCAGGGTGTGCACGAGGAAAAGGCTTTCGAAAACACGTACATATTTCTGGGTGGTCACATGATTGAGGCCGAGAGGCCTTGCCGATGCCGGTGTAGTTGACCAGTTGGCCGGAATGCTCCGCGAGGACCGCCAGCAGCTTCGGCATGATGGCAAGTTGTTCGATCTGGGCCACATCGCGAACGTCACGCTGGACGATCGCGTCGAGGTAGCCATGATACCAGTCCTGCTTTCGCCCCCATTTTTTTCGGCCAAGTGCCTCCGGATACCCGCCTGAAAGAATGGTCTCGACTAGTTCATCTCCGACGATCAAGTGGTCGGCGGTAGGTTTCTTCGCCGCAAAAGCTCTGTCGATGAATCCCGATTTCTCGCCAAGAATTTCTGCTTGGCTGAGGGGCAGGAGCCGGACGACTTCCATCCGACCAGCGAGTGAGTCTGCCACTTTCGGGATCGTCATTAGATTGGCCGATCCTGTAAGAAGAAATCTCCCGGCGGTCTTGTCATCATCGACCGTATTCTTGATGGCCAGCAGTAGGTCGGGGGCACGTTGGATCTCGTCGATCACCGCGCGATCCAAACCGCGGACGAAGCCGACCGGATCATCAATTGCGGACCGCAGAACGGTCGCATCATCCAACGTGAGAAAGGGTGTTTTGTCCGAGGCGATGTCGGTTGCGAGAGTCGTCTTGCCGGATTGCCGAGGTCCTGAGATGAGAACCACACGGGTGTCGGATAGCGCTTCTTCTATTCTGGTCTTTGCGAATCTCGGGTACAAACTGGGGTCAACCTTTCTCGACCGATTAAAAGTACACTCCCGACCGATTGAAAGTCAACCTTCGACCATTTGAAAGCGATGGCATGACCAATTGAAAGCGATCGCCTTAAGTCAAGACGCCGTCTTCGATCTCTAAATCCGGCAGATCGCGCAGCGCTTGGAGATCGAATGTCGCGAGAAACGTCTCCGTCGTCACGAAGGTATGCGGCGCGCCCGGACGCGGCGAGCGTGGCCCGCTGGCGATCAGATCCTTGTGGCGGAGTCGCGCCAGAAGATCGCGGCTGATCTCCTTGCCGAAGATGTCCTTCAGTCCGTCGCGGGTAATGGGCTGGTGATGGGCGATGGCGCAGAGCACACCCATCTCCATCTCGGTGAAGGCCATAGATTGCTCGCCGAGATCGGCGACCGCTTTGATCGCCTCAGCATATTGCGACATAGTCCGGAACATCCAGCCGCCGGCAACCTGAACCAGCTCATAGGGTCGGCTTTTGAGCTCGGCTTCGATGTCTGCGATCAGCAACTCGACAGAGGCCGCCTGCCCCACCGCGCGCGCCAGGTCATCGTGCCCCACTGCTGACGCACTGGCAAAGAGCACCGCTTCGATCCGCCCCATCCATTCGCGCCAGCGCAGCTCTGCCGGCAGGTCCTCGAGTTCCCGGTCGAAGACGGCGCTCCTCTCGCCGACAGGACGCTTTTTGGTTGCAGTGCTCATGCCACGATCCCGTAGAGCCGGAAGGTGGGCCGCCCCGTCAGTTCGCACGCGACGCCCAGCTCGACCAACCGGTCGCAGAACCGGCGGGCGGCACGGTCGGTCATTGGAGTGGTCGTCCCGCGGATCGTTGGTGACAGCACCGTTGCAGGCGCAACCGCATCCTCCGTGAGGAACAGATCGACAGCGGCCTCGGATCCCTTGGCGCGCAGCTTCGGCGCGATCGCGTTGAGGGCGGCAGCACGGCGTGCCAGGTCGCGGGCCACTCCAATCGTATCTTGGACGGAGTCTAGGATCCTGACCTGCACCGTGACTTCGGCGCCGTGCTGGCCAGCAATCAGATCGCGCAAGAGTGCTTTGGTCAGCCGCTGCGCCGTGATCGGCAGAACGGCCGACCAGCTCAGCGCCCGCGCCAGAACCAGATCGGACAGAAGACAGGCGATGCGTTCGGCGCGGCTGTCGACGGAGAGAACGGCGTGCAGAACCGACGTACATCCCGCCAGCGGACCTTGGGACAGAGCCTGCGTGACAGCGGGGTCGATCAAATCGTCGAGCTCGATTTCGAAATCCGACCCGATGACTTCGTGAAGGTTGGCCCGCCAATTCGGCCCGTTCAGACGTAGCAGTGAGGCCTCGCGCCAGTAAGCCAGCAGATCCCCGTCGGGTCCGCGGGCTTCCCCAGGGGCAGTCAGATGGTAGGCATCGCGGATATCGGCTTCGCGCGCCAACCGGCCTTCCAGCTTTGACGTGGCGGTGGCCGCCTTCAGGGCCAGCCGGTTGGCGAGCAGTTTTTGCGGCACCGTTCCATTCTCGTCCTGAACGAGCATGTCCAGCACGGTCAGAGTCGCACCTGACAAAAAAGCCACGTTTTCAGGGCTTTCACCTGCCGCAGAAGTGACCCATGCCGGCAATCGGGGTAGGGTCGGTAGGTCGTTGATCGGGGACACAGGCTGGTAGGTCATGCCACAGAGTGTAGGGGATCGCGGCGCTTTGCACCATAAAATAACGCACTAACCGCCCCAACTTGCACGATCCTCTTACGTCCAATAAGATTGCATTATCGGACGTAAAAAAATATGCTCAGCGGCATGTCAGAAAACACCGAGAAATTGAGCTCAGGTCCAACGATTGCGCCCTCACCCAACGAGGACGACCAGAGAGACGCCGTTTCCTCTGAAACGTTTGAACTCCCCGACCTTGCAGGATCAGGAACACTTGATCGCCTCATCGAGGCCGCCAAGGATTATGCTCGTCAGTCAACGGCCGAAAACACCAACGCCGCCTACAAGGCAGACTGGGCGCATTTCTCGAGTTGGTGCCGCCGAAGGGGAGCGGACCCACTGGGTGGAAGCGGCGCAGAACCCCAAATGATACCAGCGGCATTTAACATTGACCGATATGGGCCCATTTTCGCATTCCGATTGATGTGATGGTTTCGGGCTGTGCGATGAGCTTGTTCCAAGCTTCGCATCCAGCATCGACGATGGCATTGTAGTCTTCGAACACGCGGTTGGAGAGCCAATTGGCGCGCAAGTACTGCCAGATATTTTCCACCGGGTTCAGTTCCGGAGCGCGCGATGGCAGCAGGATGATGGTGAGGTTCTTCGGGACTTTGAGTTTGCCGGTGGTGTGCCATCCGGCCCGATCCATCAGCACAACCGCATGGGCCTTTCGGGCGACGTGGCGGCTGATCTCGTCGAGATGCATCTGCATGGCTTGCGCGTCCGCCCAAGGCAGCATGAGCGCCGCCCCCTTGCCGTGAGCCGGACAGATGGCGCCGAACAGATAGGCGTTGTGATAGCGCTGATCGGCCGGCTGGCGGGGGCGCGTGCCCTTTCTCGCCCACAGGCGCGTCAGGCCATTCTTCTGGCCAAGGCGTGCTTCGTCCTGGAACCAGATCTCCACCGGCGTTCCCGCTGGCAGGTCAGCTATATGCACCTGGAGCGTGTCGGCGAAGTTTTTTTTAAACGCCTCGATGATCCGCTTATCCTGCCTGGGATGCTGCGGGCGGGCGCTGATATGGGCAAAGCCCAGTTCGCCAAGCAGTCTGGATATCCCGCGCTCGGAATAGATGACGCCAAAGCGCGCCTCGATCACCCGCTTCAGGTCGATCCGCCGCCAGCGGACAACCCCGTCCACCGCCGGATCGGGGCCGGTCTCGACAATCTCGCCAAGTTCTTTCATCTGGACATCGCTCAGGTAGCGCGTCCGGCCCGCGCCCTTGCGGTTGGTGAGGCCATCCGGTCCCTCTTCGTTGAACCGGTGAACCCAGTCCCGCAGGGTTTGGCGATCCATCCCACCGATCCTTGCGGCCTCTCCACGGCGCATGCCATCGTAGACCGCCGCAAGAGACAACAGACGGCGGCTCTGCCGGGCATCCTTGCAACGGCTGGCGAGTTTACGAAGGTGGCGGGCATCAAAGTCGCGACGAAGCGGAACACTGGCTGGCATGGCGATCCTCCTTTGCCAACCTTGAATCAGATCAAAACCGATTTGGGAATCCCCACAGAGTCAGAAATTGATGCCGTTGGTATTATGCTGGAGCAGAACGACGAATGGGCAGTCACACGTCGTTACATGACGCTGGAAACCGTCGCCGCCATCTGCGAGGATACCACCATGGACCCGGCGAAAATCGCCGCCCTGTAAACCGGCTCAACACCCAGCCGGAGAACAATTTACACCACGCCCTGGGGCACTACCCGATGGGGCTATGGCACGGGGCAACCTCGGGCTGGCTGATGTGGGGACTTTATCATGCCACGGGCGTAGCGTTTTACATGACCTGGGCACGCTATGCCCGCCGCTTTGAATGGTGGAGAGGTGCGGCGGGTTCAACTGATCGACGCAACACACTCGGCAAATTTCTCTGCTGGCGTTTGGTATTGCAAGGTCTTGCGAGGCCTTTCGTTCAACTGACGTGCGATCGCGCTGAGCTTTGCTTGAGAATGAACGGATAAATCAGTTCCCCTTGGCAGATATTGCCGGAGAAGCCGGTTGGTGTTTTCGTTCGAACCGCGTTGCCACGGGGAGTGTGGGTCGCAAAACTAAACCACTACCGGCTGATGCCGGTAGGTTTCCGTTTGGAGTGAAGCTCCAGATACTGAAGTATGACATCGTCAGTCACATTGCCTGATGTGGTCGAGAAATATCCACGGGCCCAAAACCGCCTGCCCCAGTATCGTTTGCGCAGGTCCGGGAACTCCATCTGGATTTTGCGGGATGAGCGCCCCTTGATCCGCTGCATCACCGTCGACAGCGCCAGGTGCGGTGGGATCGACACGAACATATGAACGTGATCGTTCGACAGGACGCCCTTCTCGATCCGCACGCCCATTTCACTGCAGGTCTGGCGGATGATTTCACGCAAGCGCACCCGCATATCGCCGTGCAAAACCTTGAACCGATACTTCGTAACCCAAACGATATGATATCGGTGATAAAATTTGGTATGACTACCAGTACAATAGGCCATGAGCCTTCCCCCTGATTTTGGCTTTCACCCAAGGGCGAGCCAAAATCAGGGGGAAGGCTCATCAGAATTTAGCTGAAGCAGACCGGCTGGAAGCCGGTGGCTCTGACCCTAAGAATTGGAAAGTAGACGTCGATATCGGTCGCTATGGTCAGGCGCGGGTGATCTGCCAGCTCTTTGCCGCGATCCCATGTCAGGGACTTGTAGAGTTCGCGTGGCAATCTCTGTGCCGATTTGATTAGCCCAGAGATGACGCTTTCGGTGTCCTTGTTGGCGACTTTGACCAGCATCACATACCGCGAATGGCGTTCCACTAGGGTCGCTATATAACTGTTCTTCGACCCTCCGATCAGATCGCCTTCCCAATGCCCTGGCACCGCTCTGTCTTCCACGGACGCGGGTCTTTGACTGATCGATACGGCGTTTTTGATCTGCCCCAAACCGTTGCGCTTGAGGCTTGCATGCTTGGAGCGCCGGACAGTGCGTTTGGCGCGCAGATGCTCCAGCAACTCCTTCTTCAGTACGCCGCGCGCCTGTATATAAAGGCTTCTGTATATCGTTTCGTGCGACACTTGTTTCTGCGCTTTTTTCGGGAACGTACGCTTGAGCCAGCCCGCAATCTGCTCGGGTGACCACTTGCGCCGAAGCTTTGCCGATACTGCTTGGGCCAAAGCTGGGTGGCAAGCCAGCTTGCATGTCTTGGGGCGCAATGCGCGATCCCATGCTGCCTGATCAGAGGTCGTCGCGCGATAGTTAGCAGATCCGCCATTCCGTCGAACCTCGCGGCTGATGGTTGAGGGCGCGCGTCCTAATTGGTGGGCGATCACGCGAAGTGATCGTTTGATGCTAAGCCCGCGCGAAATCTCCTCGCGCTCAGAAAGGCTCAGGGCGCGGCTACCACGTCTGCGACCTGGCGGGCGGATGCCGCCTGTCGGCGAGATAACGGAAAAGACCGAGGATGATTGCCGGTCAAACACCCGCCCAATCGAACTCATCGACTCTCCGCGCTGCCAACGATCCCAAATCTCAGCCCGCTGCGTGGCCGAATAGTAAATGCGACGACGATACTTCATGCTCAACACTCCATCTCTTCCTAAAGATTAAAGTGTTGCGTCCACCCGTTGAGGCCACCGCCACCCGCGGACGCTTGCGGTTCGTCGGGCTCCCGATCACATTCGCATTCGTATCGGGCAGCTACGCATTTTCATCCATGGGCGGAGAGGCGCTGGTCTCGATCGCGGTGTTCCTGGCCCTTTTTGGCATCAATATCGGTGGATAGGTGATGGCGGACTTGTTGCTCAGCGGGTTTCTTTCCTGGGCGGCACGCTTTCCGGATCGCCCGGCGCTGGACCTCGGCGGGCGCGAATTGAGTTATTCCGAGCTTCTGGCGCGGGCAGCAGCTTCTGCCGCTTTCCTGGGACTTTCGCAATCTCAGACACCTACAATCACCGGCGTTTTTGCAGCCCGCAGTGAAGCCGCATATGTGGGCATTCTCGCAGCACTTTATCGCGGCGAAACTTATTTGCCGCTGAACCCAGGGTTGCCCACGGCGCGGCTTGCCTACATGCTCGAACATTCCGGGTGCACACAGCTGATCGCCGATAGCGCTGAGGCCGACGCGCTGGACGCCTTGCTCGATAGCGCCAAAAATCCCGTAACGGTTACGATGGCCGATTGCAGCGATGCGCCAGACCTTGCAGAATGCCACCCGCGCCATCGCATATTGGGCGGCACCGGGGCGATGCGCGCCCAGTCTGATCCGCGTCAGCCTGACCCCGGTGATCCGGCCTATCTGCTCTACACGTCCGGCAGCACCGGTCGCCCCAAAGGCGTGGCGGTGTCACATAAAAACGTCGCCCATTTTCTCGCCGTCTGCGCCGACAGATATGAATTTGACGAAACCGACCGGTTTTCGCAGATGTTTGATCTAGGTTTTGATCTGTCTGTCTTCGATCTTTTCATGGCCTGGAGCGTTGGGGCTTGCGTTTGTGTTCCCGGGCCGGGTGAGCAGATGTTGCCCGCCGCGTATATATCCCGCAGCAACATATCGGTGTGGTTTTCCGTGCCGTCATACCAACGGCATTTAACATTGACCGATATGGGCCCATTTTCGCATTCCGATTGATGTGATGGTTTCGGGCTGTGCGATGAGCTCTGTTCCAAGCTTCCATCCAGCATCGCGATGGCATTGTAGTCTTCGAACACGCGGTTGGAGAGCCAATTGGCGCGCAAGTACTGCCAGATATTTTCCACCGGGTTCAGTTCCGGAGCGCGCGATGGCAGCAGGATGATGGTGAGGTTCTTCGGGACTTTGAGTTTGCGGTGGTGTGCCATCCGGCCCGATCCATCAGCACAACCGCATGGGCCTTTCGGGCGACGTGGCGGCTGATCTCGTCGAGATGCATCTGCATGGCTCTGCGCGTCCGCCCAAGGCAGCATGAGCGCCGCCCCCTTGCCGTGAGCCGGACAGATGGCGCCGAACAGATAGGCGTTGCGATAGCGCTGATCGGCCGGCTGGCGGGGGCGCGTGCCCTTTCTCGCCCACAGGCGCGACAGGCCATTCTTCTGGCCAAGGCGTGCTTCGTCCTGAACCAGATCTCCACCGGCGTTCCCGCTGGCAGGTCAGCTATATGCACCTGGAGCGTGTCGGTGAAGTTTTTTTTAAACGCCTCGATGATCCGCTTATCCTGCCTGGGATGCTGCGGGCGGGCGCTGATATGGGCAAAGCCCAGTTCGCCAAGCAGTCTGGATATCCCGCGCTCGGAATAGATGACGCCAAAGCGCGCCTCGATCACCCGCTTCAGGTCGATCCGCCGCCAGCGGACAACCCCGTCCACCGCCGGATCGGGGCCGGTCTCGACAATCTCGCCAAGTTCTTTCATCTGGACATCGCTCAGGTAGCGCGTCCGGCCCGCGCCCTTGCGGTTGGTGAGGCCATCCGGTCCCTCTTCGTTGAACCGGTGAACCCAGTCCCGCAGGGTTTGGCGATCCATCCCACCGATCCTTGCGGCCTCTCCACGGCGCATGCCATCGTAGACCGCCGCAAGAGACAACAGACGGCGGCTCTGCCGGGCATCCTTGCAACGGCTGGCGAGTTTACGAAGGTGGCGGGCATCAAAGTCGCGACGAAGCGGAACACTGGCTGGCATGGCGATCCTCCTTTGCCAACCTTGAATCAGATCAAAACCGATTTGGGAATCCCCACAGAGTCAGAAATTGATGCCGTTGGTATCAGTTGCAGTTCTGCTCAATCGGCTGCGCCAGCTTGAGCCGGGCACCTTTCCTGATCTCAGGCTGTCGCTTTTCTGCGGCGAGGCTCTGCAATCCGACGCTGCGCGTGCTTGGACGCGTGCGGCACCCAACGGCATGCTGGAAAACCTGAACGGTCCCACCGAAGCAACAATTGCCTGCACAGGGTTTCGGTGGACGGGCGAAATGACCGATGAGCCAACCGTTCCGATTGGCTATCCTTTCGCCGGTCTGACTGCCAAAGTCGTCGATGATGACCTGAATGAAGTTGCGGCTGGAACTCCAGGAGAGCTGCTGATCGCGGGACCGCAGGTCGCTCTGGGCTACTGGAAAGATCGCGACAAGACCAAAGCCGCGTTCGTGAATGACCCAGCCAGCGGAGCGCGCGCGTACAGAACCGGCGATTTAGTGCGTCGGCCCGCCTCCGACGCGGAACCGTAGGTTTACATCGGGCGCATGGACCACCAGATCAAGTTCCACGGAATGAGGATCGAGCTTGGCGAGATTGAAACCGTTCTTTGCGAAATCACTGGGGCTTCGCGCTGCGTTGCCACGGGATTGACCAACGACGACGGCTCGGTCAGTCATCTCGCCGCGATTGTCGAATGCGACGTGCTGAACGAGGCGCAGGTTCGCTCGGCTGCACTTGACCGGTTGCCAGGCTATATGGTGCCCAAAGTGCTTAGTGTCCGTCCGGGGACTTTATGAGTCGGATGAATCGGTTATCCGGCGCGCCCTCTTGAAGAGCTGAATCAGCTGTGATTCTCTGGGGTGGTGAATTTGCTCTTGAGGTGCCCCATGTGGACTGCCGACAACCGCCCGCGCTACAACCGCGACAAACTGCGTTATCCGAGCGACCTGACCGATGCGGAATGGGCGCATATCGAGCCGCTGATCCCGCCGGGCAAGCCCGGCGGCGGCAAACGGCGCGTCGCTATCCGCGAGGTGATCAACGGCGTGATGTACATTCTGAGCACCGGCTGCCAGTGGCGCGCGCTGCCCAAGGATTTGCCGCCCAGAAGCACCGTGCATGATTACCTCGGCCTGTGGAACTGGGACGGCACGCTGGATCGCATCCATCATGCGCTCTACCTCAAGTGCCGCGAGAAAGCCGCGCGCGAAGCCAGCCCCACGGCCTGCATCATCGACAGTCAGAGTGTGAAAAGCGCTGAAAAAGGGGGGCTCGCATCGACAGCCACGGCTTCGATGCCGGCAAGTTGATCAAGGGCAAGAAGCGGCATGTTCTGGTCGATACGCAAGGCTTGCTGCTGCACGGCATCGTCACCGCCGCCGACGTTCAGGATCGCGACGGCGGTCTCGCGCTGCTGGCGACCTTGTTCGGTCTGTTTCCCTTTCTCGGGAAATTGTTCGCCGACAGCGCCTATCAGGGGCCGGTCTTTCACCGCGCCCTGGCCGGCATCCTGCCCGATCTCGAGACCGAGATCGTCAAGCGATCCGATCGGGTGAAGGGCTTCGTCGTCCAGCCCAGGCGTTGGGTGGTCGAACGCAC
Source organism: Paracoccaceae bacterium (assembly GCA_965216135.1). GTDB lineage: Bacteria > Pseudomonadota > Alphaproteobacteria > Rhodobacterales > Rhodobacteraceae > CBDCFL01. Next base: position 415,044 of record CBDCFL010000022.1, on the reverse strand, counting down.
CATCGCCTGGCTCAACCGCTGCCGCCGACTGGCCAAGGACTGGGAGAACCTCAACCGCAACGCGCTCGCCTTCATCAAGCTCGCGTCCATTCGACTCATGCTCCGAAAACTCTGTAATCCTACATAAAGTCTCCGGACGGACTCTTAGCAATCTCGACACCTTTCCTTTGACATCAAATGGTAAAGTCGACCGCAAGGCATTGGTCGCGATGTTGGATGCGAATTAGGGCACAATCAGGACAAATGGAATTCAGCAAACAAAATCTGCTCGATTATCTTTCTGGCCCCTTGAACGTGGATATTGGGGGGCTGGACGAAAATTCGCTGCTTTTTAGCTCGGGACTGGTGGATTCATTTTCGATGATTGACCTTATTACCTACCTGGAATCTACTTTCCAATTCTTAGGGTCAGAGCCACCGGCTTCCAGCCGGTCTGCTTCAGCTAAATTCTGATGAGCCTTCCCCCTGATTTTGGCTCGCCCTTGGGTGAAAGCCAAAATCAGGGGGAAGGCTCATGGCCTATTGTACTGGTAGTCATACCAAATTTTATCACCGATATCATATCGTTTGGGTTACGAAGTATCGGTTCAAGGTTTTGCACGGCGATATGCGGGTGCGCTTGCGTGAAATCATCCGCCAGACCTGCAGTGAAATGGGCGTGCGGATCGAGAAGGGCGTCCTGTCGAACGATCACGTTCATATGTTCGTGTCGATCCCACCGCACCTGGCGCTGTCGACGGTGATGCAGCGGATCAAGGGGCGCTCATCCCGCAAAATCCAGATGGAGTTCCCGGACCTGCGCAAACGATACTGGGGCAGGCGGTTTTGGGCCCGTGGATATTTCTCGACCACATCAGGCAATGTGACTGACGATGTCATACTTCAGTATCTGGAGCTTCACTCCAAACGGAAACCTACCGGCATCAGCCGGTAGTGGTTTAGTGTCAGCATTCGGATTGAACCGGCTGACATAACGCTCGACAATTTCGATACGCTCGGGCGGATCCTGGAATTTTTGTCCAGCCGGATAACCTGATTTGACGGAGGCCAGATGATGGGTGAGACGAGGCGCGAAGGGATCGTCGTGTTGGGATGCCCACGATCGGGCACAACCTTGCTGCGCCGCCTGCTGGATGCCCATCCCGCGATATCCGCACCCGGCGAGACCTATCTTTTGTCGGCCGCATCCCGATTTCTGGATGGCGAGCGCATGGTCGATGGGCTGGAAGTGGGCGTTTTGAACGGCGTCGGCTTCCTTGGGTTTGACGAGGCGGCCCTGCTGGATCGCCTGCGCGAATTCATCTTTGCATTTCGGCGCGAGCATGCAGCCCGTGAGGGCAAACGCCGCTGGCTCGAAAAGACTGCGGTTGATGCCTTTCACGTCGATGCGATCCGCCGCATTTGCGGCTCGCATGTTCACTACATTTGTCTGGTCCGGCATGGACTGGACGTGGTCTGTTCAATGGAAGACTGGATCAGAAAATCAAAGGCTTACCCCGCGGAGATTCACCGATATATCCAGTCCGAGCCCCGGCGGCTTTTCGCGTTTGCCAAAGCCTGGGCAGACACATCCGCGACCATCGCGAATTTCGCTGCCGCACAGAACCAAGACGCAGTTCTGATACGCTACGAAGATCTCGTGACCGATCCCGACGCTGAGCTTGCCGAATTGCTGGCGTTTCTGGGCGAAGCACCGGAACTGCCTGCGGTTGACGCCGCGCTGGCCACGCAGCAGGCCAAGGGGTTCAGCGATTGGAAGAGCTTTTCAAAGAACACCATCGAAACCCAGGCCATCGACCGCTGGCGACAGGCGCTGCCCGGCGAAACCGCGTCCGAACTGGCACTGATCGTCAATCCGGTGCTCACGGAGCTTGGTTATCCTGAGATCCCAGAGCGTCCCGAATTCAGCAGCGAACAAAAGCGGCGTCGTTACGAGATCGGACTTTCGCTGCAAAAGCTCAGCTAGTTCCACCGCGCCCCGCTAAAGCGACGGTCATTTCCCGTTCATGCCATCAAAGGTCGCGCCCTTTTCGACCAATTCACTCAACAATGGTGAGGGTGTCCAAAATTGCGCATCTTCGCTCGCAAATGTGCGAATATCTGACAAGATGCGGTCCAGGCCATAAGTGTCGGCATATTTCATCGGACCGCCGCGATAACGCGGAAATCCGTAGCCGTAGAGCAAGACCACATCGATATCCGAAGGTCTGACCGCGATGCCATCGGCCAGAACATTGGCGGCCTCGTTGATCATCGCAGCCATATAGCGGCGCAAAATCTCCTCGTGGGCAAATTCACGCGCGGCGATGCCTTTTTTCGCCTGCTCGGCGGCAATGATGCTCGCGATTTCGGGGTTTGGCACGCCTTTGCGCGATCCAGCCGCATAATCGTAAAACCCGCGGCCGGTTTTCTGGCCGAACCAGCCGCGCTCGCACATCCGATCGGCAATCTCGACATAACGTTCATTGGCGGGCCGGGTTGCGGCCTTGCGTTTGCGCGTCGCCCAGCCGATGTCGCCACCAGCCAGATCGCTGACCTCAAACGGACCCATGGCGAACCCAAAATCGCGCAGTGCCGCGTCAATCTCATACGGGCTGGCGCCATCTTCCATCATGTAATCCGCCGCACGCCGATAGGCCGCCAGAATGCGATTGCCGATGAACCCGTCGCAGATGCCCGCGCGGACCGGCACCTTGCGAATTGCCTTGGCCAGCGCAAGCCCGGTGGCCACGACATCATCGCCAACCCCGTCTGGCACGACAATTTCCAGGAGTTTCATGATGTTGGCGGGCGAAAAAAAGTGCAGTCCGATCACATCGCCAGGGCGCGATATGGACGCGGCAATCTTGCCTATGTCCAGATGGGAAGTATTTGTGGCCAGCACCGCGCCGGGTTTTGTCACGCGGTCAAGTTCGCCAAAAACCGCCTTTTTGACGGCGAGGTCTTCAAAAACCGCCTCGACGACCAGATCGGCCTGGCCAAGATCGCCGTAATCGGTGCTCGGCTGAAAGCGCGCCAGCACCTCCGATTTTTGTTCCGCATTCATCCGCCCCTTGGCAATTTTTCGGTCATAGACTTTTTCAACATTGTCCGATCCGCGCGCGATGGCGTCGCCGTCGCGCTCAACCATTGTTACGTGCAGCCCGGCGCCGAGCGCGGCCACCGCGATCCCGGCTCCCATAGTGCCGCCGCCGACCACCCCGATCTGGGCCAATGGCCGTGCCTCCCCCGTTTCGGCCTCGGGAAACTTGGCTGCCCGCCGCTCGGCGGCAAAAGCGTGACGCAATCCCTTGCTTTGATCGGTTTGCAGGCATTCCACGAACGCCGCACGTTCAAAGGCCAGACCGTCATCAAACGGGCGTTCAAAGGCGGCTTCGACGCAATCGACAATCTTGAAAGGCACCACCAGATTGCGCGCTGTCTTGTCCAGAGCGGTTCGCGCCTCGGCGATGGCACCGGAACGCTGGGCCTCTGTTTCGCCCCGGACCGACCGGTCACGGCTGCGGCGGATCGGGTGAGAAGTATCAGTGATCTCGCGGGCGTATTCCTGCGCCTGCGCGCCCAATTCGCCCGTGCAGATACGATCGACAATGCCCAGTTCCAGCGCCCGCGCCGCGTCTATCGGTTTGCCGTCTGTCATGATGCCAATCGCGGCTTGGACGCCGATTATCCGCGGCAGCCTTTGCGTGCCGCCCGCACCGGGCACGATACCCAGCGTCACTTCGGGCAGCCCGAAACTCGCGCTTTGGGCGGCAATGCGGAAATGTGCGGCCAGCGCGACTTCCATCCCGCCGCCAAGCGCAATCCCATTGACCGCCGCAATCACCGGTTTGGCGCAATCCTCGATCAGGTTACAAACCGCTGGCAACGAAGGGTCCAGCGGCGGCTTGCCGAATTCCCTGATGTCCGCGCCAGCCGAAAAGCTCCGGCCCTGGCCGGTGATGATGATGGCCGCGACCGCATCATCTGCGCCTGCGCTGTTTATGGCTTCGACAATCCCCAGCCGCACCGCCTGACCCAACGCATTGACCGGTGGTGAGGCGATCTCAACCACCGCCAGATTGCCCACGATCGTATATGTCGTTGCCTGGGTCATGGGCGCTCCGTTCCTGCTCTGGCGGTCACATAGCGCGCGCCGGTTGCGATGAAAACCCGCGGTTCACGGCCAGGTCGCGCCAGGTTTTGGCGCTTATTACTGATGGGCTTGAAAAAATTTGACCCTTTGGTAAAATATTCTCAAAATCCAGCAGGGATAACCGCATATGTTTCAGGAAACGACCAAGCCCGATATCGCGGCCGGCCGGCTAACAGCCGACCAGATCGCCACAAATTTCGCCGAATTGCATCCGCCTCTCGCCGATCATGAAGCCGCGGTCGCCGCGGACCGCTGTTACTTTTGTTACGACGCACCCTGCGTCACCGCCTGCCCCACCGCAATCGACATCCCGTTGTTCATCCGGCAGATCTCGACTGGCACACCGGAAGCTGCCGGGATGACGATCTTGCAGCAAAACATTCTCGGCGGCATGTGCGCACGGGTGTGCCCGACCGAGACTTTGTGCGAGGAGGCCTGCGTGCGCGAGACTGCCGAAGGCAAGCCGGTCATAATCGGGCAATTGCAGCGACATGCGACCGACCGGATCATGGGCCGCGACGGGCATCCATTCACCCGGGCGCCTGCAACCGGCAAGAAAGTGGCGGTAGTCGGCGCCGGTCCGGCGGGGCTGGCCTGCGCCCATCGCTTGGCGATGCAGGGCCATGACGTGACAATCTACGAGGCTCGGGCCAAGGGCGGCGGGCTGAACGAATACGGCATCGCCGCCTACAAGACCCCGGATGAATTTGCGCAAGCCGAGCTGCACTGGCTGTTGGGCATCGGCGGGATCACGGTTCAACATGGCAAGGGCCTCGGGTCCGGGCTGTCACTCAAGGCCATACAGACGGAATTCGATGCGGTTTTTCTGGGGCTTGGCCTTGGCGGCGTGAATGCGCTGGCCGTTGATGGCGGCGACAGCGTCGGCGATGCGGTCGGCTGGATCGCCGATATGCGCCAATCGGGCGACAAGACCGGTGTGGCCGTGGGCCGCGATGTGGTGGTTATCGGCGGCGGGATGACGGCGATTGATGCCGGCGTTCAGGCGAAATTGCTGGGCGCGGAAAATGTGACGATTGCCTATCGGCGCGGCAAAGAGGCGATGGGCGCATCGGGCTTCGAGCAGGAACTGGCGACCTCAAAGGGTGTGCGGATCATGCACAATACCGCGCCGGATCGCATCAGCGAGGGAGCGATTACATTGGCGCGGACAGAAACCCGCGACGGCAAGCTGGCAACGACCGGCAGCCATGTCGAACTGGCCGCCGACCAGATTTTTAGCGCCATTGGTCAGCGCCTGAACGGCGCGCCCGATGGATTAGCAATCGAGAATGGCAAGATCGTAGTGGATGCAAACGGACGCACATCGCTGGCCGGCGTCTGGGCCGGGGGCGATTGTGCCAGTGGCGGCGATGATCTGACGGTCACAGCCGTGGCCGAGGGCCGCGATGCGGCTGAAGATATGCATAGCCAAATGATGGAGTAGGCAATGTCTGTGCAACGGATCAGCTTTCAATCGATCCCGGTGGATGATCAGGACCGGGCTCTGGCATTTTATACTGAACATCTGGGGTTCGAGGTGGAACGGGATGCGCCGTTCGGCAAAAACTGGCGCTGGATTTTCCTGACCATTCCCGGGGCCAATACGCGCCTGCATTTTGCTGAGCGCAAGGACATGGAAATTCACGACAAACCGGCGCTGGCGCTGACCTGCGAGGATGTCGATAAGACTTGCCAACTGCTGGCCAAGGCGGGCGTCACTATCACCAACGAACCGCAGAATGCGCCGTGGGAGCCCGGCCAACGCTGGGCCACCATACGCGATAGCGAAGATAACGTGATCTTTCTGGAATCGTTCAAATAACAGGAGGCCCGGATGGCCGACCTTTCATCAAACTTCATCGGGATAAAATCGCCCAATCCGTTCTGGCTGGCATCGGCCCCGCCGACGGACAAGGAATATAACGTCCGCCGCGCGTTTGAGGCTGGATGGGGCGGCGTGGTGTGGAAAACTCTGGGCGAAGCGGGCCCGCCGATTGTCAACGTCAATGGCCCCCGTTACGGCGCGATCTGGGGGGCGGACCGGCGGCTGCTGGGGCTGAACAACATCGAACTGATCACCGACCGGCCGCTGGAAGTGAACCTGCGCGAGATCAAGGCGGTCAAGCGGGACTATCCCGACCGGGCGGTGGTTGTCTCGATCATGGTGCCCTGCGAAGAAGGCGCGTGGCAAGCCATCCTGCCGCTGGTCGAGGAAACCGGCGCAGACGGGATCGAGCTGAACTTTGGCTGCCCGCATGGGATGAGCGAGCGCGGCATGGGCGCAGCCGTTGGCCAGGTGCCGAAATATATCGAGATGGTGGCGCGCTGGTGCAAGCAATATTGCAACATGCCGGTGATCGTGAAACTGACCCCGAACATCACCGACATCCGCAAACCGGCGCGTGCAGGCAAGGCGGGTGGTGCCGATGCCGTCAGCCTGATCAATACGGTTTCGTCAATTACATCCGTCAATCTGGATGATTTCAGCCCTGAGCCGTCAATTGACGGCAAGGGCAGTCACGGCGGCTATTGCGGCCCGGCGGTAAAACCGATCGCCCTGCATATGGTGGCCGAGATTGCGCGCGACGCCGAGACCACCGGATTGCCGATATCGGGCATCGGCGGCGTCACCACCTGGCGCGATGCGGCAGAATTCATCGCACTTGGCGCGGGCAATGTGCAGGTCTGCACCGCGGCGATGACCTATGGGTTCAAGATTGTGCAGGAAATGATTTCGGGTCTCAGCGAGTGGATGGACGAAAAGGGCCATTCCTCGGTTGCCGACATTGTCGGGCGCGCGGTGCCGAATGTCACCGACTGGCAATATCTGAACCTGAACTTCATCACCAAAGCGCGGATCGATCAGGACCTGTGCATCAAATGCGGACGGTGCTACGCGGCCTGCGAGGATGGCAGCCATCAGGCGATCTCGATGAGCGCCGACCGGGTGTTTGAGGTGAAAGACGACGAATGCGTGGCCTGTAACATGTGCATCAACACCTGTCCGGTCGAGGGCTGCATCACGATGGAGCAACTGGCGCCGGGCGCAATTGACGAGCGCACGGGCCGGGTTGTCGAGGCGGACCATGCCAACTGGACGACGCATCCCAACAATCCCGGCGCAGTGAAGGCGGCGGAATAGGCAACTGATACCAACGGCCCTAGTCGTTGACCGTTTTGGCCCATTGTCTGGTAGTGATTGACGTGATTGCGGTTTTGTCGTTTGCAAAGAAGTTCCATGCTTCGCAACACCTGTCGACGATCTGCTCATAATTGTCGAAGACGGATATGGCGAGCTTGTTGGCACGCAGATAAGCCCACACATTTTCCATCGGGTTGAGTTCAGGGGAATAGGGCGGGAGTTTGAGCAGGGTGATGTTGTCGGGTACCTCCAGCTCTGCCGAACCGTGCCAGCCAGCGCCATCCAGAATGAGAAGGGCATGTGCGCCCGATGCGACGGTTTTAGCGATCTCGGCGAGATGCGCGCTCATGGCCTGTGTGTCGGCATGTGGCATGATCAGAGCGGCCGCTTCAGCCCGTTCCGGGCAGACGGCGCCGAAAATGTAGCTCCAGATATAGCGGGTGTCGCGCGGGGCACGGGGGCGTGTTCCACGCTCGGCCCAGATACGGGTGAGCGTGCCCTGCTGGCCAACCCGCGCTTCATCCTGAAACCATATCTCCAGGGGCTTGCTGCGGGCTGTTTCCGGCAAGGCTGCTTCTACCTCTGCGGCGAAGTTTTTTTAAAAGCCTCCTGTGCATCCGGGTCGGATTTCGGATGCTGCGGGCGCGCCGACAGACGCCGAAAGCCCAGGCTTGCCAATTGTTTGCCAACAGTTCGCTCATGCATGGTGACGCCGAAGCGCTCTTCGATCTTGCGTTTCAGATCAATGCGCCGCCAGCGCACAACCCCATCGGTTTCGGGGTCGGGACCCGCCCGAACCATTTCCGCCAACTCCTCCTTCAGTGCCGCGCTCAGCAGACAGGGTGGATCCGGCGGGCGACGGTTGAACCCTGTGCCGCGCTCAGCAGACAGGGTGGATCCGGCGGGCGACGGTTGAACAGGCCCGACACGCCCTCCGCATTGTAACGGTGGGCCCAATCCCGCAGCGTCTGCCGATCCATGCCGCAGTTTTCTGCCGCCGTCTTGCGGTCAACCCCATCCAGAACCAGGGCAATCGCCAACATCCGTCGCGCCGCTTTCCCATCCCGGCACCGCGCCGCTTCCTGGCGAAGCTCGCCTGCGGACTTGTCTTTGCGCGTAATCCTTACTGCCATCAAAGCCTCCCTTGCCTTGATGCCACTGAATCAGATCACGCCGCTCGTGGGAATCCCCTTGAGTCAAATCTGGGGGCCGTTGGTATGAGACCCGGTTCGGGTTTCTGGAAACCGATCAAACCACCGAGCCCGGAACAAGGCACGAAGTGCCGCCGGGCAGCGCCCGACCGCCCTGATGGGCGGGCGCTCCTCCACCGCCCGCACACCCGAATGAACGTAAGATGTGTCGGCATCATAAAGCGCAGACCTCGGCCGGCAGAGGCACCCGCCCGCGGTCGGGCACTGCCCTATCTTCCATTTCGGCACGACGCCCGACTATCGCAAGCCGAATTTCCACTTGACCCGCTGACGACCCCGCCGAATGCAAGAAGGGCCCCGCAAATCCGCCGGGCCCTTCAATCTTCCAGGTAGCAGAGCTTACTTCAGCGCCGCATCCGTAATCGCCAGCGTATAGGCACCTTCCGGCATCATCGTGATCACCGGATCAGACCCGCCGCCCATCAGAGTCGCGACCGTGCGTTCATAATCGGCAACGTCCAGCGATCCGTCCGAACCGGCGGTCAGCTTGGCAATCTCGCCCATCATGCGGATCTGGTGGGCTTCGGTCTGCGCGCCCGTCTCATCGTAATCGAGCACGATCATCGCCGCATCATTGGGGTTATCCTCGGCCCATTTCCAGCCCTTCATCGAGGCGCGCACAAAGCGTTCCAGCTGATCGACAAAGGCCGCATCACCCAGCCGCTCTTCGATGACGTAAAGCCCGTCTTCGAGCGTGGCGACGCCCTGTTCTTCATATTTGAACGTCACCAGATCATCCGCGGTCAGCCCCGCGTCGATAATCTGCCAATATTCGTTATAGGTCATGGTCGAGACGCAATCGGCCTGGCCCTGCAGGATCGGATCGACGTTGAAGCCTTGTTTCAGCACCGTCACACCATCGCCGCCATCGGTGCCAAAGCCCAGCGTGCTCATCCACGAAAGGAACGGATATTCATTGCCGAAGAACCACACCCCCAGAGTTTTGCCTGGGAAATCGGCGGGCGTCGCCACACCGCTGTCCTTGCGGCAGGTCAGCATCATGCCGGAGCTTTTGAAGGGTTGCGCGATATTGACCACCGGCGCACCCTGTTCGCGCGCGGCAAGTGCCGAGGGCATCCAGTCGATCATCACATCCGCACCGCCGCCCATCAGCACCTGAACCGGGGCCACATCCGGGCCGCCTGGCAGGATGGTGACGTTCAGATCCTCATCGGTGTAATAGCCGTTTTCCAGCGCCACGTAATAGCCTGCGAACTGGGCCTGCGTGACCCATTTGAGTTGCAGCGTCACGTCATCGGCAGCCAGCGCACCACCGGCCGTCATGGCCAGCACGCCCAAAGCGTTTGTCAGTTTCAGTTTCATTTCATCCTCCCGGTTTGGTGTTGTTAATTGCGTTGCGACGGGTGCCAGAACGTCACCCCCCGCTCGATTAAAGCGATCAGCCCATAAAACGCCGATCCGGCAAGTGCTGCAACGGCTATTTCGGCCCAGACCATGTCCAGCGCCAATCGTCCGACCTCGGTAGAGATGCGAAAGCCCATGCCCCGGATCGGGCTGCCAAAAAACTCTGCCACAATTGCACCGATCAACGCCAGTGTCGTGGCAACTTTCAGCCCATTAAATATTGCTGGCATGGCGGCGGGCAGGCGCAACTTGACCAGGCTCTGCCAGTAGCTCGCCGACCAGGTGCGCATCTGATCGCGCTGCATCGCCTCGCTGGCGGCAAGGCCCTGCACGGAGTTGACCAGCATCGGAAAGAACACCATCGCCACGACCACGGCCGATTTTGAGTGCCAGTCGAAACCGAACCACATCACCAGGATCGGCGCAGTGCCGACAATCGGCAGGGCGGCGACGAAATTGCCGACCGGCAACAGCCCGCGCTGCAAAAATTCCGAGCGATCGATCAGGATCGCGATGATCACCGCCGCGCCGCAGCCGATGGCGTAACCCGAAAGCGCGCCTTTGACAAAAGTCTGCACGAAATCAATCCACAGGATGTCCAGCGAGGCGGCGAATTTCACAGCAATTTTGCTCGGCGGTGGCAGAATGACCGTGGGCACGTTCAGGCCCCTGACCAGCGCCTCCCAGACACCCAGAACAGTCACCCCGAATATCGCCGGAACGGCAAGGCGGACCGCGCGGCTATCGTGCCAGCGCGACGCCGACAACCAGATGTTCGCTCCATAGGCCAGCGCCCAGATCGCAAAGGCCAGGACCACCATGCTCACCGCATCATTCCCATGCGCTTCAGGGTCCGCCGCTCTATCGCGCCAATCACGCCTACCAGCACGGCAGCAAGGATGGCTGCCGCAAACAGCGCCGACCAGATCTGGATCGTCTGCCCATAATAACTGCCGGTCAGCATGCGCGCGCCGAGGCCGCGGATGGCCCCGGTCGGCAGCTCACCGACAATGGCGCCAACAAGGCTGGCCGCCATGCCGATTTTCAGTGAAGTGAACAGATAGGGGGCCGAGCCGGGCAGACGCAGTTTCCACAAGGTTTGCGTGCCGCTGGCAGAGTAGGTTTTCAACAGGTCAAGCTGGCTCGGATTGGGACTGCGCAGGCCCTTGACCATGCCCACAACCACCGGAAAGAAGCTGAGATAGGCCGAAATGATCGCTTTGGGCACCAGACCCTGAATGCCGATGGAATTCAGCACCACGATAATCATCGGCGCGATGGCCAGGATCGGGATGGTCTGGCTGGCAATCGCCCAGGGCATGACGGATTTGTCCATGGCCCGGTTATGAACGATGCCGATGGCCAGCAAGATACCCGCGCCGGTGCCGAAAACAAAGCCAAGCGCCGTGGCCGACAAGGTGATCCAGCCGTGAAAGATCAGGCTGCGTTTGGACATCGCCTGGCCCTTGAGCGCCATCGCCGCGGTCGTATTCCAAAGTTCGGTGACCACCTGATGCGGGGCGGGCAGACGCGGGCGATCCTGGCTCCAGGTGTCGGCGATCAGCTGCGAAGTCGTCAATTCCAGTCCGGCGCGCCCTGCCTGATCGCGCGCCCATTTGGCGTTCATGCCCACCGATGCGCCATACCAGAGCACCATGATTGCTGCGACGATGGTCAAAATGGGCACAAGCGCTTTCATCGGCTTTCCTGCGTGGTCTTCATTGTTCCACAAATACTCAATCCGGCGGCAGGCGTTACCGCAAATTTATTGAGTATTTTAAGAACAATGAAAGAAATACCTGATCCGGTGGCAATGCGGTACAGGCTAGAGAACCGATGGCCGTGAACGATGAAGGAAAGCCCGCGGCTTTCGCTGGTGCGGGTCTGGCTGGCGGGGCACCGCGCCCGGCCAGCCGGCATATGGCGGCCATCAGCTTTCATAGGCGTGACCGGCACGCAGGCCATCGCGGACGCGGTGGGCGGTGTCGAGGAAGGCCGCACTGTCGCGAATATCGAGCGGGCGCTCACGTGGCAGCGGGCTGTCGATCACATCGGTAATCCGCCCCGGTCGCGGGCTCATCACCACGATCTTTGTGCTCAGGTAAACCGCCTCGGGAATTGAATGCGTCACAAAGCAGATGGTTTTTTCGGTGCGCGCCCAGAGGTCGAGCAATTGTTCGTTCAAGTGATCGCGCACGATCTCGTCTAGCGCTCCAAAAGGTTCGTCCATCAACAAGATATCGGCGTCAAAGGCCAGAGCCCGGGCGATCGAGGCGCGTTGCTGCATCCCGCCGGAAAGCTGCCAGGGGAATTTCCTGTCAAAACCAGATAGATCGACGAGATCCAGAACGCGGGATGCGCGCGCGTTTTGCTCGGCTCTGGAAAAGCCCATGATCTCCAGCGGCAGTTTGATATTTCCGGCGATGGTGCGCCAGGGATAAAGCCCGGCGGCCTGAAAGACATAGCCATAGGCGCGGTTTCGGCGGGCCTCATCCGGGGCCATGCCATTGACGGTGATGTTGCCTGCGGTTGGTTCTTCCAGCGCGGCGATTACCCGCAAGAGCGTCGTCTTGCCGCATCCGGATGGCCCGATAAACGAAACGAATTCGCCCTTGTTTACCTGAAGGTCCACGTCTTTCAGCGCCTGCACAGGGCCGTCGTTGGTCGTAAAAGTCAGGCTTAGGTCAGTCGCCTCGATTACGGTATTGGCCCCCACGCCGGTATCCTTCATTCAGACGCCGCTCGCCGGAATTCCCGTCCGCTCAACTGGCGTCGGCGCGGTCAGTTCCTTCCACTGGGAAAGCGCTTTGTTTACAACTGCATTCGGCTCTCTCTTCACAAATTCGCCATGGCCTTCCTGCGTGCGCACTTCGCCGTCATGAATGGCGACATGGCCGCGGGTGAGCGTGAACCGGGGCAGGCCTTTGACGTGCTTGCCCTCGAACACGTTATAGTCGATTGCCGATTGCTGTTTGTCCGCTGTGATGGTCTTTTCCTTATCCGGATCCCAAACCACGATGTCCGCATCCGCACCCACCAAAATCGCGCCCTTTTTCGGGTAACAATTCAGGATTTTCGCGATGTTGGTTGAGGTCACCGCGACAAACTCGTTCATCGTCAGCCGCCCGGTGGCCACGCCATGTGTCCACAGCATCGGCATCCGGTCCTCCAGCCCGCCGGTGCCGTTCGGGATTTTGGTGAAATCGCCAATGCCGTTGCGTTTCTGCTCGGTGGTAAAGGCGCAGTGATCGGTAGCTACGACGCTTAGGGAACCGCTTTGCAGGCCCGCCCAGAGCGAGTCCTGATGCTGCTTGTTGCGAAATGGTGGTGACATGACCCGCCGCGCCGCATGGTCCCAGTCTTTGTTGAAATATTCGCTTTCATCCAGCGTCAGGTGCTGGATCAGCGGCTCACCCCAAACCCGCTTGCCCTGTTGCCGCGCCCGCCGGATCGCCTCGTGGCTGTCCTCACACGACGTGTGCACCACATACAGCGGTGCCCCGGCCATATCGGCAATCATGATGGCGCGGTTGGTGGCCTCGCCCTCAACTTGGGGCGGGCGCGAATAGGCATGCGCTTCCGGCCCGGTGTTGCCATCTGCCAGCAGCTTGGCCTGCAATTCGGCCACCACGTCGCCATTTTCGGCGTGGACCAGCGGGGTGGCACCCAGTTCCGCGCAGCGCAGGAATGACGCATAAAGCTCGTCGTCATTCACCATCAACGCGCCCTTGTAGGCCAGGAAATGCTTGAACGTGTTGATACCGCGGTCTTTTACGACGGTCTCCATCACGTCAAAAACCTGCTCGCCCCACCATGTGATCGCCATGTGATAGGAATAATCGCAATTCGCGCGTCCCGATTTGTTGTGCCACATCTGTAACGCATCCAGCAGCCCCTGCTGCGGGCTGGGCAGCGCAAAATCAACCACCATCGTGGTGCCACCGGCCAGCGCGGCGCGGGTGCCACTTTCAAAATCATCCGTCGAATAGGTGCCCATGAACGGCATTTCCAGATGCGTATGCGGATCAATCCCGCCGGGCATGACGTAACAACCGGTGGCGTCGAGTTGCTCGTCGCCCTTCAGATTCGGGCCGATCTCGATGATCTTGCCGCCGTCAATCAGCACATCGGCCTTATATGTCAGATCGGCGGTGACGATGGTGCCGTTTTTGATGATGGTGGTCATGGGTATTCCCCCAGCGTTACGCAGCCCCGGACCTGATCCGGGGCCTCAGAGAAAGGAGACCTCCATCGTCAGGTCGGACCACTTTGGATTGTGTTTGGCAATCAGATTGTTTTTCCAGTCCCGCCGCCAGCGTTTCAGCTTTCGCTCGCGCAAAATGGCCTCGCCGAGCGATTCGTGAACCTCGAAATAGACCAACTTGCGGATGCGATATTTTCCCGTGTGCCGGCTGCCCATACCGGTTTTGTGCTGCGCAACGCGTTCCAGAAGATTGCCGGTGACGCCGATATAGATCGCCGTATTGGACGCGCAGGACATGATGTAGGTGTAAAACGCCATAATCCGAACTGATGCCACCACAGTTAACAAAGCGTATACGAAGCCCCGGACCTGATCCGGGGCCTCCATTGTCAAGGCAGAGGTCCCGGATCAAGTCCGGGACTGCGGCGCGACTCATGGCTTGCCTCACCCCACAACCTCCGCCGTTTCCACCACGGCGTGCATCAGCACCTCGGCCCCCGCCGTCGCCCATTCCCGCGAGATATCCTCGGCCTCGTTATGGCTCAGCCCATCCACACACGGGCACATCACCATCGCTGTCGGCGCCACCCGGTTGATCCAGCAGGCATCATGGCCAGCACCGGAAATCAAATCCCTGTGCGAATAACCCAACCGCTCGGCGGCCGCGCGCACCGCGCTCACGCAGCCCTCATCGAACGTCACCGGATCGAACCCGCCAACTTTTTCAAACGTAATCCCCAGCCCCATCTGCGCTGCAATCCCCGATGCACCTTCGCGCAGCTTGTTCTCCATATCTTTGATAACGCTCAGATCCGGCGAACGAAAATCAACCGTGAACACCACCTTGCCGGGGATCACATTGCGCGAATTCGGGAACACATCAATATGCCCCGCCGCGCCCACGGCATCAGGCTTGTTACCCCAGGCAATCGCGTCAACCAGCTCCAATATCCGTGCCAAGCCAAGCCCTGCGTTCTTCCTCATTGGCATCGGCGTCGAGCCGGTATGCGACTCTTTGCCCGTCACCGTCACCTGGGTCCAGCTCAGCCCTTGGCCATGCGTCACAACGCCAATATCCTTGCCCTCAGACTCCAGGATCGGCCCCTGCTCAATATGCAGTTCAAAGAATGCATGCATCTTGCGCGCGCCAACTTCCTCGTCGCCTTTCCAGCCGATCCGCGCCAGCTCATCGCCGAACCGCAGCCCCTCATGATCTTCCCGGTCATAAGCCCAGTCCAAAGTATGCATACCGCCGAACACACCGGATGCCAGCATCGGCGGCGCGTAGCGCGTACCCTCCTCATTGGTCCAGTTGGTCACCACGATCGGATGCTTGGTCTTGATGTCCAGATCGTTCAGCGTGCGGATAATTTCCAAACCCCCAAGCACCCCCAAAACCCCGTCATACAGTCCGCCGGTTGGTTGCGTGTCCAGATGCGAACCGACATAGACCGGCAGCGCGTCTACATCAGTGCCTTCGCGCCGGGCAAACATCGTGCCCATCGCATCCAGCCCCATGGTCAGGCCGGCCGCTTCGCACCACGACTTGAACAAATGCCGCCCCTCGCCATCCTCGTCCGTTACCGTCTGCCGGTTGTTGCCACCAGCAACCCCCGGTCCGATCTTGGCCATCTCGTGGATCGAGTCCCACAGCCGGTCGCCGTTGATCTTCAGGTTCTCGCCTGGGGCTGCCATGATCGTCTCCCTGTTTTGCGATCGCCCGCGGTGATAGATGCACTCTTGGCTGGACGATTCCTGACCAAACGGTCAAAATGAGAGCATCACATACGCCCGCATCGGTCAAGCACATGCCCGCCTTACATCCCACGTCACATAACCGCAGCCCGGATCACCGCCGGACATGACCGCCCAGCAGCCCAAAACCCGCATTCAGCAGAAGAACAGAAGCGCCATTCTCGACGCAGCGCTCAAAGTGTTTTCGCGGAACGGATTTCGCGGCTCGACGCTGGATCAGATCGCCGCCGCCTGCGCGATGACCAAGACCAATGTTCTCTATTATTACAGCAGCAAAGAGGACATTCACCGCGCGCTCTTGCAAGGACTGTTGGACATGTGGCTGGCGCCGCTCAGACAGATCGACGCCGCAGGCGATCCGGTGGAGCAGATCCTAACCTATGTCCGGCGCAAATTGGCCATGTCGCGCGATTATCCGCGCGAAAGCAAACTTTTTGCCAACGAGATCGTTCACGGCGCGCCGCGGGTCGGTGACTTTCTGGGCGGCGAGCTTAAGGTGCTGGTCGATGAAAAAGCGGCGATCATCCGGGGCTGGGCGGCGGCGGGCCAGATCGCACCGGTTGCCCCCTACCACCTGATATTCTCGATCTGGGCCACGACCCAGCATTATGCCGATTTCGACGTGCAGGTCAGCGCCGTACTGCCAACGGGCGTTGATATATTCTCAAGTGCCCAAGAGCATCTTGAGCGCCTGTTTGGCCGGTTGCTGCGACCGGGGTAAGCTCCCCACGCGTTGATCGCCAATTGATTGCACTTTGCCAGCGGATTGGCGTCAACACCGCAGACATGGACTGTCAGCCACCCGGTTGAAGCCATTGCCGTGCCCCAAGAGAAAGCATTTCACCGTTGGAATATTTGTTTGACGTCGGCGCGATCATCATGGCCGACCTGATCCTGTCCGGCGACAACGCATTGATCATCGGCATGGCGGCGGCGGGACTTTCACCGCAACTCAGGCCCAGGGCGATACTCTACGGCATGGCAATCGCAGCGATCCTGCGGATCGTCTTTGCAATAATCGCGACCGAGCTATTGGCCGTGCCGGGCTTGTTATTCGTCGGCGGGCTTTTGTTGGTCTGGGTCTGCCTGCGCCTCTACCGCGACATTCTTGCCGGGATAGACGAACGCGCAGAAGTGGCGCTGCAGGCGGTCGAAAATCCGTCGGTCGGCTATACCGGTGCGCCGCGCCGGTCACTGACCTCGGCGCTGATTTCAATTACCATCGCCGATGTGTCGATGTCGCTCGACAATGTGCTGGCGGTTGCCGCGATTGCCGCTGGCAACAAAGGCCTGCTGATCTTCGGGTTGGTATTAGCGATCATTCTGATGGCCTGTGCTGCGACGCTGATCATGAAGCTGCTGACGCGCCACCACTGGATTTCGTGGCTGGGGCTGGCGGTCTTGATCTATGTTTCCGCCGAAATGCTGTTTCGCGGAGCATTCGACGCAAACTACGGAATTGGACCGATGCTGGGGCTTGTTGATGGCTGGCAGATGAGCCGGGGACGTTGAGGGCGGTCGGCGGATCTTCCTGCAAGGCCGCTCAGTGATCATAATATTGTCAAATATTTGGCCAGCGCTAACCGCTCAGACAGCCGCGCCAGACCGGCAATATTTGCGTAACAGGGCTTCGCTGGTCGAAAATGCCCCGAAAATTGCGGTAAGGAGCGAATAACAAGGTCGCGAATTGGCCAATTCTTCTTTGCAATGCGCAAGCCAGCCGCTTATCGTTGTCACTGGAACCGGCGATAAATGCTTGGCTGGCATGGGGGGGGTGCGCGCCAAAGCGGTTGCCGAGACACATTTCGCCCCTAAAACAATACCAAGCGGTTCAAATCCCGCGAGACAACAGAGAGGAAGTCGAATGACCTTTTACAAACGCAACGGCAAGCCGCTGCCAGCCGTGATAACAGATCAGGCTGACAAGGTCGGTGACGACGCCGTCAGCCGCCGCGAGTTTCTGGCGCTGGCCAGCGCTTTCGGCGCTTCGACCGCAACAGCTTATGCCATGCTTGGTCTACCTGCCCCGGCTCAGGCCGCGGCACATGCCCAGATGGGTGGCACCGCGCGCCTGCAGGTCGAGCTTCGCGGCCTGAAAGACCCGCGCACTTACGATTGGTCCCATATTTCCAACTTTAGCCGCGGCTGGCTGGAATACCTGGTTCACTACGAAAACGATGGAACATTCACTCCGAAACTGTTGGAGGGCTGGGAAATCAACGACGACGCCACCGTTTACACCCTGAACGTCCGGCAGGGCGTTAAGTGGAACAATGGCGACGACTTTACCGCCGACGATGTGGCCAGCAATATTGCCGGCTGGTGCGAAAAAGATGTCGAGGGCAACTCGATGGCCGCTCGTTTCAACACGCTGATTGACCCAGATACCAACGTAGCGATCGAAGGCGCGATCGAGGTGGTGGACAGCCACACCGTGCGGCTGAACCTGCCGCGCGCGGACATTACGCTGATTGCCGGCATGGCTGACTATCCGGGCGCAATCGTGCACTCGTCGCATGACCCGTCCAATATGCTTGGCAATCCCGTGGGAACGGGCCCCTACCTGCCCGAAAGCCTCGAGGTTGGCGTAAAGGGCGTGCTAGTCAAAAACGAAAACCATACCTGGTGGAATGACGGAAACGGCGCATGGCTTGACCGGATCGAGCACATCGACTACGGCACCGATCCGTCGTCATTCGTGGCTGCCGCCGAGGCTGACGAGATCGACCATTTCTACAACATTTCCGGCGATTTCATTGACATCATGGGTTCGCTCGACGGCTGGGTGCAAAACGAGATCGTGACCGGTGCGACGATTGTCGTCCGCCCCAATCAGGTGGCCGAGGTCGATGGCGTTAAGCCTTATGCCGATGTCCGAGTGACGCAGGCGATCAGCATGGCGGTGGACAACAATGTATTGCTGGAACTTGGCTATAACGACCGCGGGATTACCGCGGCCAATCACCATGTAGCGCCCGTTCACCCGGAATATGCCGATATCGGAATGCCCGAGTACAATCCGGCCAAGGCCCTGGCGCTGATGACCGAGGCCGGGATGGCCGATTATGAGCACGAGTTGATCTCGATCGACGATGACTGGCGGCGTAACACCACCGATGCCGTGGCCGCGCAGCTGCGCGATGCCGGCATCAAGGTGAAGCGGACAATCTTGCCCGGTTCAACCTTTTGGAACGACTGGGCGAAATATCCGTTCAGTTCGACCAACTGGAACCACCGCCCGCTGGGCGTGCAAATCTGGGCATTGGCCTATCGTTCGGGCGAGGCCTGGAACGAATTCGGCTGGTCCAATGCCGAGTTCGACGCGGTACTGGAGCAGGCGCTCGCCACGGCCGATCTCGAGGCACGCCGCGCGCTGATGGCCAAGGGCGAGGCGATCATTCAGGGCCAAGGTGTCACCATCCAACCCTATTGGCGCTCGCTCTATAACTTCACGCGCGAAGGCTTGAAGGGTGGCGGACAGCACATAACCTTCGAGTATCGCCCCGAGGAAATGTACTGGGAAGCCTAAGGCGAATTGGCTCGACAAACGATTTGGGCGGCCATCGTGCCGCCCAAATTATGCGCGGCAACCTATTCGGCGGCGTGGGTCTGAGCCGCGTCGCGCAGGTCTGGCGTATAGGCAATTGCCTGCCCGCGCCCGGTATTCTTGGCCGCGTACAGCGCGAGGTCGGCATTTTCCATCATCACCTCTAAATCGGGCGCTTCACCGCCGGTCGAAACGGTCAGCCCGATAGACCCGGAAATGCGGCATATGTGATCCTCATGCCGGATCGGTTTTTCGAGCTGTTTGATGATCGCGGTCGAAATTCGCATCAGGCGATCCTGATCCGTCAGACCGTCCACGATGATGACAAACTCATCACCACCAACACGCGCAACCAGGTCGCTTTTGCGGGTGACTTTGTGCAGCCGCTGCGCGACCGTTTCAAGGACCGTATCGCCGGCTGCATGTCCGTGTGTGTCGTTGACCTGTTTGAACAGATCGAGGTCCAGATGGATCAGCCCGAACGCCAGGCCGTCCGCCACCAGTTCGCCGTGAAAACGTTCCATCGCGCGGCGATTGCCAAGCCCGGTCAGCATATCGGTATGGGCCTCCTGCTCGGCCGCATCGCGCGACCATTCCAGGCGGGAATTCAGGCGTCTGAATTCGCTGGTGACCGCCTATTTGGCTTCTTGCAGGTAAAGCATCTCGATGGTCAGATCGGTGGGCGCGAAATCGCTGTTGGACAGATCGTAATCCTGAACCGCATTCATCGCTGAAATGCCGAACGACAGATTGAACAGCAGCCCTGCGCCCCTGGGCCGGGTAAGGATGATGCCCTTGAATTTTGTGTGTGGCTCAGAGCGGAAGTGCAGCGAGACATTCTCGCCGCCGAATTGCAAAAGCTCCCTCACCGAGCCCTGAAACAAAACCGGCCTGCGCAGTTCGAACACTTCCAGCAGCCTGCAGCCTTCAATATGGCCCAACGGTCTGAGTTTGCACATCGTCGGGCCGGCACGCTCAATATGACCCGATGGTGCCACGATCAGATGCATCAGCCTGTCGATGTCGCCGTGACTAAAGAAATGACCCTCGCGCCTGCTCATCCCACCGTTCCGTTTGCGGCAAGTTGAAACGACCGTCCTCCGCTGTGGCGCATTTCCAGCAGTTGGATGGATATGGTTTCAGAGTTACCAAAGCGCCCGGCGTTTTCCAACAGCGCCAGCGTGCCGTAATCATCCGCCATCGCCCGCAGCAGCCCGGTAAGCACGTGGCCGGCCCCATTGGGCCCGTTCAGCACGCTAAGCGAGAGATGACCGGAATAATGTTCCCGCAATTCCAGATCGGGCAATTCCAGCCCGTCGATGGCCAGCCGGACCCGGTCTTTCATTTCCACAAGCGAGTGGAGAAATTCCAGAAACGTATCTCCCCCAAACCGCAGAAGCCTGCGGAAATTGAGGCCATCCTTGTAGCTTGCCAGATACAGGCCGAGATCTTCCAGCATCTCGGATTGTGGTTTGTGCAAAGCACCAGAGGCCGCGACGATCAGCTGTCGGGTAAGCTCGCCGTCATATTCTGCGAGCGGCTCAAAATCTATCGTGGCGCTTCCCGCCCGTTTTGCAACCTCGGCCCAGACATCCTGGCCATATGTGTCGCGCACAAAGCATTGTATCGACCGGTTAATCAGGCCGAGCATACCAATCCCCTCTCGATTGCCGGATCAAATTGCCCGCCAGCACTTAAGGATGTGCGAACCAGCCCGCACCAGATGGCTTGGATTTACCTAAAAATCCGTCGGCGCGCCGCCTTCCGATTTTCGCCTTGCAACGAAATCGGCAAGCTCTTCACGAATGCCCTCGTCCATCGGCGGCGGTTCAAAGCTGGAAATGATCTCTTTGAAAATCTTGTGGGCGCGCGCGGCCGTCCAGGTGGCGCCGCCGATTTCCCAGGCCTCGAAATTACGCCAATCCGCCAGGAACGGCTGATAAAACGCGGCTTCATAGCGGTCTTGCGTATGCTGGACGCCGAAATAATGGCCGCGGCTGCCGACTTCTTTTATCGTATCCAGAGCAATATCGTCGGGTGCTGTGCCGGTCACGGCGGGCTCGAAATAACGTTGGATCATCTGCAGGACTTCGCAGTCCATGATGAATTTCTCCGGACTTGCAATCAGCCCGCCCTCCAGCCATCCCGCTGCATGAAAGACGGTATTGGTCTTGGACTGAACCGCCGCCCACAGCGAGTTGGAGCTTTCCCACATCGCCTGCCCATCAGGCACGTTGGATGTGCAAACCCCCGACGAGCGCAGCGGCAAACCGTAAAAACGCGCCATTTGCCCGGTCATCTGGGTGGCGCGCATATATTCCGGCGTGCCAAACGCTGGCGCGCCCGATTTCATGTCGACATTTGAGGTGAACGTGCCGAAAACGCAATGCGCACCGGGTCGCACATATTGAAACAACGCAATCGCGCACAGGGCTTCGGCCACTGACAGGGTCACAGCACCTGCCATTGTGATCGGTGCCATCGCGCCGGCCAGCGTGAACGGCGACACAATCACCGCCTGTCCGCGGCGAATGCAGCGCAGACAGCCATCGATCATCGGAATGTCGTGCTTGAGCGGCGAGGTTGAGTTGATGTTGGTGAACATCCGCGGCGTGGCTTCGAATTCCGCATCGCTCAGCCCCCCGGCGATGCGCACCATTTCCATCACATCTTCGACGCGTTCGCGGCCCAGGCTGTAGGCGTGCACGACCTTGTCCAGAATGATCAGCTTATCGAAACCCACGTCCAGGTGGCGCACCGAAGGATGAACATTCACCGGTTCGACCGGATAGCCGCCGGTTACGTGGATGCAGTTGAAATACTGGGCCAGTTTGAACAGATTAACACAATGTTCGCGGGTGCCGGTCAATTTGCCGGTTTCCATATCCCAATAGCTGGGCGGCGAGGACACAGCGCCGAACAGGATATGATCGCCGCCGATCGGTATCTGCCGGGCGGGGTTGCGGGGCGTAATGGTGAACTGGCTGGGTGCCTTGGCGACCATTTCCATGACAAAATCGCGGCCCATGCGCACATTGGTGCCCCGCACCCTGCACCCGGCCTGCTTGAATATCGCCTGGCTTTCCTCGTTCAGAAATTCAACACCAATCTCCTCAAGAATGCGCATCGCACCCTCGTGGATCGCCTGCACGCCATCTTCGTCCAGCGGCTCTGTGGGTCGGTCGGTGTTGACCGGCAAGCGCCAATCCATCTGGTCAACGGCTGGGCCTGAGCGCCTCAGATTGCCCGCCCTGCCGCCGGAGCGCCGTTTACGTGAACCCCTATCGTTCATGTTGCAACCTCCAGAACCGGCTCGCTTTCATGCCAAACGTATCGCCTGCGAAGTTGCCCCGGTAAATGCGACGGCATGTGTCGCAGACGGCCAAATTGCGGCACCAGCCGGGAAGTTGTCGACGGTTAGCCGCAGTCAAGCCAAGCCGCGATTTGGCTGATATCCGTCAACACGACATCTGCGAAAGCAGCCAGATCCTGGCGCTGCGCCATACCTGTTTCAACGGCAATCGTCACCATTCCGGCGGCGCGTCCGGCATCAAGATCATGGCGGCTGTCGCCGATCATCGCGATCTGCTGCGCATCAAACCCGGCATATGCGGCAAAGCCCAGGCACATCCCAGGGCCCGGTTTGGCACCGTAGCCGGAATCAAACCCCGCAACATAGCCAAAATGCTGCTCGATCCCGAGCTGAACCAAATTGGCGCGCGCAATATGTTCCGCATCATTGGTTGCAACGCCCAGGAAGAAACCGCGGCGGCGCAGGTCATCGAGCGTTTTGGCAAGGCCGTTGACCGCAACTGGCTGCACACTCTCCGCCGACGCCAGCACGCGGCGGCTAATGTCGTCGCTGCTGATGGGGAATATGTTGCTGGCCTCAACCGCCGCGCCAATATCATCAGGCGTGCCCGCGACGATGATCGACCCCGGCAAGACCCGCGATGATTGCATATCAACGCCTAATTCGGATGCAAGCAGGCCCTCGTGTTCCGCATTGCCTGCGGCGAGCGCGCGAATAAGTTCAACCGACCAATGACCCCAGGTCGCTTGAAAATCAAGCAGCGTTCCGTCTTTGTCGAACAACAGCCCCTTGATCCACGATTTTTCCAAAGCCGTCTGCATACGGTCGCACCTTAAATCCAATGTCTGTCCGAATTGCCGCGCAAAACGGCGCGTGCCATGACCGGTCGATCGTAACCCACACCGAACTGGTCGCAAAAACCTATGACCCAGGCATCGTTTAAGGTGATGAACTCAAGGACCGAGGCCAGAAACACGCGCTCGGCCGCCATCTTTCGCATGTCCTGCAACGTGGCACCGGATGATCCAAGAAAATTCGCACAAAGCTCGCTATCGGATGCGACGTAACCCAGCGCATCAATTGCAATTTTTTCGGCTTCATCTGTATCCATTTGGGTGCCACGGTGCTTCGCTCAACCAAATATTAACCAATGTCACTGAAGTCTGACCTGCAAGTGCTAAATTTGAGTCAAATGTTCGAGACACGCTAATGCCCGGTCGCATTGTCATTGCCGATGAGGCGGTGAACAACCGCATCTATCTTGGCGCGTTGCTGCGCGCGGCGAGTTTTCAGGTTTTCGAAGCTATCACGGGGTCCGAGGTTGAGCGCATCGTGCGCAAATCGCGCCCGGATCTGGTTGTCATTGACGGCCACCTGTCGGATCCGGGCTCATTTGAGATTTGCCGACAACTGAAATGCGATCCGGCCACCGCAGCGATCCAAATTATCGTTCTGAGCAGCGATTTCGGCCCCGATTTCCGGCTTGCCGCGCTTCGCGCCGGGGCCGATGAAGTGCTGCCGCGACCTGTCAGCGAGCCGATCCTGCGCGCGCGCATCCGTAATTTGTTGCGGATCCGCGCGCTCGATAATGAATTTTCTGAACGCGAAGCCACTGCGGCCGAGCTTGGGTTCGCCGAAGAAGCGGCGCGATTTGAGGTTTCTTCGCTTGTCTGCGTGGTGGACTGTAACGCCGCCTTGCCCCATGGCTGGCTGGCTGAATTGCGGGCGATGCCGGGCATTCAGCTTGAACACATCAAACCCGCAACGCTTCTGGCGTCGCTGGCCGAAAGGGGCCGCGTGCCGGATGTTGTCGTTCTGCCTGCGGATATGTTGGCTGAGCGCTCGGCACTGACCGCCATCGCCGAGTTGCGCAGCCGCATGGCAACCCGGCATTCGGCAATATTGATGGCCCATGAACCCGAAGATCGCCTTAGCGCGACATCCGCACTTGATCTTGGTGCCAATGATCTGATCGAGACCGACAGCTCCGCCAAGGAACTGCGCTTGCGGCTGGAAAATCAGCTCAAGCAGCGCAGCAAAAATGAAAAACTCCGCTCGACCCTCAAAAAAGGGCTGCACCTTGCCGTCACGGACCCGCTGACGGGTCTTTTCAACCGCCGATACGCCTTGCCTTTACCTTGCGCGGCTGGCCAACAGAAGCCTCGAGCAGCACCAGCCCTTTGCGGTTATGGTGCTCGACATCGACCGGTTCAAAAGGATCAACGACGGCTTTGGTCACGGGGCCGGTGACCAAGTCATCGCAACGGTCGCAGATCGCATTAAAAACAATCTGCAAAGCATTAATCTTATTGCCAGAATCGGCGGTGAAGAGTTTCTGGTTGTGATGCCGGAGACAGACGTGAACGCTGGTCAGATCGCCGCCGAAAGGCTGCGCCGGGTGATTGCTGCAACGCCGGTAATGATCGAGACAACCGGCCAGGAGATCCCGGTCACCATCAGCATCGGCATCTCTGTCGGTGGCCTGCAGGGCCAGCAATTGGTCGCCGTGGACAAGCTGGTGGACCGCGCAGATCAGGCCTTAATGGCTGCCAAGTCGCGGGGTCGAAATTTGGTCGAAACGGCGCTTTTTGCTGCTTGAGAGAATTTTCTGACACAACTGTCAGCGCAGCGACCCGACCGCAATCACATTCAATTCGCGCAACAGCTTGCGAGTGATCGCCGTGCTGTAATCGTCAAATCCCAACGCGGTTTGCACGAAAGCCTCGGGTCCACGGATGACCTCGGCGCGGAAATAGGCGGATAGTTCCGATATCTGAACCTGTCGCGTGTCGGTTAATCCCGGATCGTCCGACCCGATCACCAGCGCGTTGACGGTAACTCCGGTCAATGGCGGCAGGTCCTTGATGTCGCGCGGTCTTGGTCCGATGTTCGACTGACCGTCGCCGGAAATATCCAACGTTAATTGCCAGCAATCGCGCTGCGAAAACAGCGCCCCACCGCCATATTGCATGGCCAAGCCAAGGGCGGTGGCAACTTCGCGCGGGCGGCGCTCGTGCGATTGCAGCACGGCCGTTATGTTGCTCAACTGCTCGGTAGTCTCAATCGCGATCCAGTCCACAATCACCCGCTGCGTCCCCAGACCTGCCCATTCGTAGATAAATAGCCGGATCGGCGCGGTCGGCATGGTCAGAAACGCATCAATGACCGAAGGATCGTCAAGTGCCGCAGCGAGCCCTTCGATTTGCAGGCGATATTCACTGGAATCGACCGAGCCGGATATATCCAGACCAAGCGCCAGGGCCTGGCGGCAATCCGCATTTGCCCACCCGGCCGTCAGCAGCCAGGCGAAGATTGCAATCGTGGCATTGGCGCGAGACATCAGTTTTACCAATGCCCGGTATTTTCCATGCTCGCCCATGGCTCCTGCGCGGGCAGGCTGCCACCCATCTGCAAAAGCTCAACCGAAATATTGTCGGGCGAGCGGACAAAGGCCATGTGACCATCGCGCGGCGGGCGATTGATAACCACGCCTGCGTCCCGCAATTTGGCGCAAAGATCATAGATATTCTCGACCTCATAGGCCAAATGCCCGAAATGGCGGCTATCCGACGGCAGGCCTTCATCGCCATCCCAATTATGGGTCAGTTCGACCGGACATTCCGGCTGACCAGCAGGTGCCATGAAAACAAGGGTGAACCGCGCATCTCTGTTGTCATAGCGGCGGGTTTCGACGAGCCCGAGCAATTCAAAAAACGCCATGGACTCCGTCAGATCTTTGACGCGAACCATCGTGTGCAGATATTTCACCTTCATATCGACCCCCAAGGAATTTGCAGCCATGAGACCTGAGCCAAACGCGGTGTGCAACCCTCAGGACGCAACTGCGACGGCCCGAAATGCCTTTCGATATAGCCTGGCCCCCATGCTCGTCCAGGCAATCACCAGGCCAACGGTCAACCCCAGCCAGATACCGATGCCGCCCAGACCCAATACAAAGCCCAACAGATATGAGATCGGTAAGCCAATCGCCCAATAGCTGAGTGCTGCCATTACCATCGGGGCGCGGGTGTCCTGCATCCCGCGCAACAGCCCCAGCGCCTGCACCTGCCCGGCATCGGCCAGCTGAAACAACGCCGCCACGTATAACAGGCCGGTTCCCACCGCGATGACATCTGGTCTGACCGGGTCCTGAGGGTCCATGAACAGGCCCAAAAGCTCTGGTGCAAAAGCGACAAAGATCGCGATGGCGACCAGCGCGAAGCCACCGGACAGAACACTGGTGCTCACGCTGATCTGCCGCAGGCTGGTCATGTCGGATTTACCCCAGGCCTGACCGGCACGGATCGTGGCGGCATTGGACAGCCCGAGATGGACCAGAAAGGCCAGCGAGGCCAGCTGGATCGCAATCCCGTGGGCCGCCAGCTCAACCGTGCCAACCCACCCCATCATAATGGCGGATGCCGAAAACAGCCCGACCTCAGCCAGCATCGTCAGCCCAATGGGCCAACCGAGCTGGAAAATATGGATCAGCGCCGCCCAATCCGGGCGCCACAACCGCTGAAACAGCGTATGTTCAGGCGTGACCCGCATCACATAGATTGTCAGCGCCAACAGGCCCGCCAGCTGCACCGAAACAGATGCAAGCGCCGCGCCGCGAATGCCAAGTTCAGGCGCGCCCCAATTGCCGAATATCAGCGCGTAGTTAATCACGGCGTTCAACGCGGCGGTGCCAACCGTCACCCACAGAACCACCTGCGTACGCTCGAGCGCCGACAGATAGGACCGCATCACCCAAACCAGCAAGGCCGGGATCAGCCCCCAACCCGCAATAGTCAGATAGCTGCCCGCAACGTCGGACAGCCAGGGGTTCTGGCCAATCGATAGCAGGATCGTCTCGGCCAGCAGAAATATTGGCATGGCCAGCGCCCCAAATGCGACAGAGATCCACATCGCCATACGTGTCGCCCGGCGCACGCGCGGCGTTTCGCCAGAGCTGACCGCGGCGGCCACCACCGGCATCAGCGCCTGTGCAAAACCCGATCCGACGATCAAGGTGACAAAGAACAGCGTGCCGCCCAAAACCATCGCCGCGAGCGCATTTGCATCATACCAGCCCAACATGACGGTATCGGTGATATGGATGGCAAAACTCGCCAGATGCCCGCCGATCAATGGCAGGCCAAGACGCAAGAGCGCCCGGCCCTGATAGCGGTATGTTGCCTGACTTTGCACCCAACCGCCTTAGTCGCAATGCGATTTCGCGGCAAGAGAGGTTAAAACACGCGCGCCATCAGGCCGTTTCGCCGGCTCGGGCCTCAAGCGACGGATAGCGCAGACCCAAAGTGATCCCGCGCACACCAAAGCTGATCAAAAACGAAATCCACAACCCGTTGTTGGCGAATTGCGGCACCAGGATCATCACCGATATCGCGTATACCGCCGCTGAAATTGCCATCATGTTGCGCATGTCGCGCGACTGGGTTGCGCCAATGAAAATCCCGTCCAGCATCCACGCTGGCCCGCCGATCAATGGGGCGGCAACCATGAACGGCAGGTACCGCCGCGCCTCGACCTGCACCGCCTCGGTGTTTGTCATGATGTCGATAACCGGACCCCCGAACAGCGCAAACGAACCTGCCAGACCCAAAACCACCGCCCCGCCCCATACTGAGGCAAGCAGCGCGCCGCGACGCAGGGCCGGGCGATCCCGGGCACCAAGTGCGGTGCCGACGAAAATCTCTGCCGCGAATGCGAACCCATCCAGCCCGAACGCGGTAACATACAGAAACTGCAACAAAATCTGGTTGGCCGCCAAAGGCACGTCGCCAAAATCCGACCCAAGAAACAGAAACGACACAAATATCGCCTGCAGCAGGACTGACCGGATCATGATGTCAGTATTGACGCCAGCAAGGCGGATCAGTTTCGCGCGCTCAAATACCCGCGCCCAGTTTCGCCAGATGTTTTTTTGCATCCAGTCACGGCAGAGCCACAGCCCCAGGCCAAAACCGCTCCATTCCGCCAAAAAAGTGGCAATCGCCACGCCTTGAACGCCCCAGCCCAAACCCAGCACGAAGATGAAATCGAGCACGATGTTAAGCCCGTTGACCCAGAATTGCAGGATCAGCACGTGGCGCGTGCGCTCGCGCGCGATCATCCAGCCGCTCAGCGCATAAATCGATATGGCCGCGGGCGACGAATAAATCCGGATCGACATATACTCTCGCGCCAGCCGCTCGACCTCGGCGCTGGCCGGAGCAAGCGCGAATGATGCACTGAAGATCGGCCCTTGCAGCGCAATCAGCAGCACCCCACCCGCGCCCGCAATCAACAGCGCGCGGGTCAATATCAGGGCGCTCTCATCTTTGTCTCCGGCGCCGATGGCCTGGGTCGTCAGCCCGACGGTGCTCATCCGCAGAAACCCGAATATCCAGTAAATCGCCGCCAGAATTACCGCACCGATACCAACCGCCCCGATGGGTGCCGCCTCGTGCAGCTGGCCAACAACGCCGGTATCAACCACGCCCAAAATGGGAACGGTTACATTTGCAAGAACAATTGGCAGCGCGATTTTCAGCACGCGCCGATGCGTCAGAGCCGGACGATCATTCATTTCGCTCTGGGATCAGGAAATGGCCGGTGGCTTGGGCAAAAGGGCGCGCGCGATTGTCCTGCCAGGCCTCGACATGCACCGATGCATAGCGCCGCCCGGACCTGTTGACGCGCGCCCGCGCGTAGCCGTCGCGCGGCAGCCCGGATCGCAGGTAATCGACGGTAAAATCAATGGTCTTGGGCAAGCGCGGCAGCGCGCCGTCGTTGATCGCCTCCAGGTCGATGCGACCGGCCTCGATTTCCTGCCAAAGCCCGGACCAGGCCAGTTCGATGATCGATGTCACCTCCAGAAATGCCGCAATCGCCCCGCCATGAAGGGCAGGCAGCATCGGGTTTCCAATCAGTTTTTGGTCAAACCGCAGGCTCGATGTCAGCTCATCCCCGCGCCTATCAAATGTGACGCCGAGAAACCCCGCATAGGGCACGGCAAGCACAAGCGCACTTAGCGCCGCGTCGCGTCGCTGTTTGACCACCTGCACAGGCTCGGGGCGTTGGCGTTTCACAATTTGCGCTCCACGGTGAATGTCCCCGCCGCGGTGGCCACCGGGCCGCCGGCGTCGTCATCGAACGCGGTTGCGCGCACAAATGCCACCGTCCGGGTCATATGATAACAAACCGCATGGGCGCGTATGCGCTGACCCGGTGCCGCAGAGCGCAAATAGTCGATCCTCAGACCAAGCGTCGCCGTAACGCTAGCAGCGCCCGGATGCAGCATCACAGCTGCGCCGCAACAGGTGTCCATCAATGCCGAAACGGCCCCGCCATGGATCACCCCGGTTTCGGGATCGCCAATCAGCCGCTTGTCATACGGCATCGACAGGCGCGCCTCACCCTCGGCGGTTTCGTCAATTCTCATGCCAAGTTCCTGGCAATGGGGCAGCGCGTTAATGAAACTCGCGGCGATTTTTTGGCGGTTATCGGACAGCTTCGCCTCCTCCACTTGCGGCCCTTTAGAACGCACTTGAATTTACCGCCGCAAGAGTAAGTTTTGCCTAAGCGGCGATTTCGTAGGTGTTCATGAGCAACCCGATCGTGACACCTGGGTCCGATTGCCCGGCCCCGGACGTGAAGATGCCAATTTGAATCTGTTGCCGGTCTGGGTTAATTTACGCGGCGTAAAGGTGCCCCATGGTTGAAGAGTTGCTGAGTTTCAAAGAAATGTGTGCCCGCTTTGAGGTGACGCCACGCACCCTGCGACATTACGAGTATATCGAACTTCTTTCACCAACTCGCCAAGGCAGAAGCCGCTTTTACGGGCCGCGCGATGTCGCCCGGATGAAAATGATCGCCCGTGGCCGACGCTGGGGATTTAGCCTCGAAGAAATGCGCAGCTGGTTTCTGATTTATGAGGAACAAGGCGTGCCTATCCGGTTGTCACCCACACCCACTACATCTAGGGTGCTCCCAGTCGCCCGAGTAAAGCTCGGCGTAAGTGGGAGCGGTGACATCGCCAGCGATTCCGAGCAGGGACCGGAAGGCGTTGAACGGGCAGAACCGCCTGTTGAAGCGGAAGGTGAACTCGTTGAGGTAGGCTTGGAGGTGCTGGTGGCTCACGCCGTGATGAATGCCACTCAGCCACGTCTTCAGGTTGGCGAAGACGAGATGAATGATCGGCAGATACTCCTCAGCGACCTGGGAGTTGCCTCGCTCGGCGACGGCGAGGTGTTTGTAGCCGCGCTTGGCGAGGCTGGTATAGCCGGACCAATCGTCGGTGATGACCGACGCACCCGAAGTAACGGCACCCTCGACAAAGCCGCAGAGCGATTCCGCGCTGCGGTCTGGCACGACAGCGAGTCGGACACGTCCGGCGTAGCGACCGCCCTTCCGCTTATCGAGCTTGGTTCCCGGCTTGCGCTGTCGCACTTCAACGGCGCTGGCGACAAGAAGCTTGTGGTGAACGCCCCGGCCCTTGCCGCGCGTGCGGCCGCCGACCCAGGTTTCGTCGACTTCGACATGGTCGCAGGCCTCGCTGCCGATGCGGTCCTGATCCGGCCGGACCATACCAGCGCGGAGCTTGTGGAGGATCTGAAAGGCGGTTTCGTAACGGGAAAGCCCGACCTGGCGCTGGAACTGTGTGGCAGACATGCCGGGCGTCTGGCTGGCAACCAGATAGGCCGCCCAGAACCATACGCCCAGCGACGTATGGGAGCGCTCCATGACCGTCCCCGCCGTCAGCCCGGTGTCGCGGCGGCACTTTCGACAGCGCAAGACGCCGGGCCGGCTGGTGAAGCGGAACGGCTCTGCCGCCGTCTGGCAATGGGGGCAGACGAACCCGTCACCCCACCGCGCCTTCTCCAGGTAGGCGGCACAGGCCGCGTCATCCGGGAAAAGTCGTTGAAACTCGGGAAACGACCGCGGAAACGAAAGGTCTTCGCGCTGCGGAACATCCATCCCCGCTTCGTCCGCCTCCCGAGCCACTCGACGCCACACCCTACATATAGTGGGTGTGGGTGACAACCGGATAGGCACGGAACAAGGATTGCAGCAGCAGATGAAAGTGCTCATCGAAAATACCGAGGACCGGCTGAACGCACTGCGCGAGCAACGTATCGCCATTGACGATGCGATCGAGGAACTGGAAACCAAGCGCGACCAAATATCCGCAGTTCTGGCGGCTGATAAAGACTAAATACCCGATTGATACAATATTGACGCTACGTTACTTGACGTTTACGTAATCTTTGCTTGCGTAAACTTGGCCAAACTCCCATTTTGGGATCAACCGCCCACAATACGAGGTTCTCATGAACGACGACCTGATGACGATCCGTCAAATGTGCGACGCCTTCGACGTAACGCCGCGAACCTTGCGGTTTTACGAATCCAAAGAGCTGGTGTCGCCCATTCGCAATGGCCAAAAACGCCTGTATGACAAACGCGACCGGGCGCGGCTGACATTGATATTCGCGGCAAGCGCTTCGGTTTCTCCCTCGAAGCCATCCGTCAGTTGCTGGACCTTTATTATATCGGCGACCAGCAGGTCACTCAGATGGAGCAGACCTATCAGCTGGCAAACCAAAGGCTGGCCGAACTGGAACGCCAGCGCGAAGAGCTGGATGAGACGATTGAAGAACTTAAACAGCATCTGCAATCGGGTGCCGAGGTGCTCGCCCGGACCGGGATCAGACAAACCGGCTAAACCCCTGTAATAATTTGATAGTAAGGCGCACGATTAATGCCAATATACGCTGCCCCAAGTAAAGACATTCAGTATGTGTTGCAGGATGTGTTGAACCTGTCGGCCCAGGACATCCCCGGTTACGGCGACCTGGAAGCGGATTTCACCGCAGCGGTCCTTGAAGAAGCCGGCAAACTCGCGTCCGAAGTTCTGGCGCCTCTGAATGTGGTTGGCGACACGCAAGGCTGTACGCTGGAAAACGGCGTTGTGCGCACCCCCAAGGGGTTTGCCGAGGCCTATCAGCTTATGCGCGCAGGTGGCTGGATGGGTCTGGATTGCGACCCCGAATATGGCGGTCAGGGCATGCCCTACGTGATGGGCACGGCGGTTGGCGAAATGTTTGCCTCCGCCAATATGTCGTTCAACATCTATCAGGGCCTGACCCACGGCGCCTATTCGGCCATTCATGTCCACGGCAGCGAAGACCAAAAGAGAACCTATTTGCCCAAAATGGTCGATGGCTCCTGGACCGGCACAATGAACCTGACCGAACCGCAATGCGGCACCGACCTGGGCCTGGTGCGCACCAAAGCCGAGCCACAGGGTGATGGAAGTTACCTGATCACCGGCCAGAAAATATTCATCTCCGCGGGCGATCAGGATTTGTCGGACAACATTATTCATCTGGTGCTGGCCAAGGCGCCGGGCGGCGGCGAAGGCACGCGCGGCATATCGCTGTTCATCGTGCCGAAATTCATCGTCATGGACGACGGATCGCTTGGCGACCGCAACGCTGTTTCGGTTGGCAAGATCGAAGAAAAAATGGGCCTGCATGGCAATTCCACCTGCGTGATGAATTACGACGCGGCGACCGGCTTTTTGCTGGGCGAATTGCACAAAGGCATGAGCGCGATGTTCACGATGATGAACGAAGCGCGCCTTGGCGTGGCCCTGCAAGGCTATTCGCAGGCCGAAGCGGCCTATCAAAACGCGGTGGCTTACGCGCGCGACCGCCTGCAGGGGCGCGATGTCACCGGCACCAAGAACCTCGATGGCCCGGCCGATCCGCTGATCGTTCACCCCGATATTCGCCGCAGCCTGATGGATCAGAAAAGCTTTGTCGAAGGCGCGCGTGCACTGACGCTCTGGGGGGCCTCGCTGATAGATGCGGGCAAATTGTCAGGCGACAGCGCTGCCGAAGCGATGATTTCGCTCCTGACGCCGGTGCTCAAGGGCTTTCAGACCGACAAAGGCTTTGAGATGGCCATTCAGGCGCAGCAGGTTTTTGGCGGCCACGGGTATATCGAAGAACAGGGCATGAGCCAGTTCGCCCGTGATGTGCGCATCACCCAGATCTACGAAGGCGCCAACGGCGTGCAGGCGCTGGACCTTGTCGGCCGCAAACTGGCGACCGATGGCGGCAAGCCGGTGATGGCGTTTTTTGAAATGGTGAAAGACTTCGCACAAGAAAATGACGACAACGCCGCGCTGAAAGAAGATTTTTTGGACCCGCTCAAAACCGCGTCCAAAGACCTGCAAGCTGCGGCCATGTATTTCATGGGCCAGGGCGTGAAAAACCCCAATGCCGCGCTGGCAGGGTCTTATGATTTCATGCACATGTTTGGCCATGTCTGCCTGGGCCTGATGTGGGCGCGGATGGCGCGCACATCGATGGCGGCGCTGAAGGCTGGGGCTTCGGACACAGGCTTTCATGAAACAAAAATCGCTACCGGGCGCTATTACATGGCCCGGCACTTGCCAGCGACGGCCATGCACCTGGCGCGTATCACAAGCGGTGCCGAACCGGTCATGGCCCTGCAAGCAGAGGATTTTTAGACATGCCCAAACGTTTTAGAATGACCCGGCGTTTTCCCTGCGCAATGACCGAAGACGGCTATCGACGGCTGCGCCGTTTTGCCCGCGAGGCCGGACTTGACGAAGGCGAAGCCCTGTCGTTCTTGTTTGAAAACTTCGACAGCGTGATGAATGAGGAAAATCTGACTGTGCGTCTGCGCCTGTTCAATTCCGAGATTGACTCACGCAAAGCGTGAGGGCCGATATTGATCCGCAGACGGCGATGCTCAACGTGACGGGAGAATGAGTATTTGAACCAGGAAAAGACATTTAGTGCGCCCCGGCTGTCTGGCGTGATGCGTTTCAACCGGAGCGGCTTTTCCTTGGGCGGTCATCGGCTCTCCAGCCTGTACCGCGATGCAATTAAGCGCGTGTTAATCTTAATATTGGGTAAAAAGCGTTCAATTTCCTGGCTGAAATACTTCGCGGGGGGTGCGGGGGGCGCGAAGCCCCCCGCCCGGGCCGCCGAATGAAAAGAGGCGGCATATGACCATTAAACTCTACTGTTTCGGGGAAAGCGGAAATTCCTACAAAGCGGCAATCGCTCTGCAGCTTGCCGAGCTGGAATGGGAACCGGTTTTTGTTGACTTTTTCAACGGCGAAACCCGAACGCCTGAGTTTCGGGCGATAAACTCGATGGGCGAAGTGCCGGTGATGGTCGATGGAGACTTCACGCTGACGCAATCGGGTACCATCCAGGATTATGCCAGCTCAAAATCCGGCAAACTGGGCGGTGCCTCGGCTGCAGAACGCCGCGAAATTCTGCGATGGCAGTTCTGGGATAACCACAAGATGTCGTCTCAGGCCGGCGTGTTGCGGTTTATGATGAATTTCGTGGCGCAAGAAAAACGACCGACAGAAGTGATCAAATGGCTGACCGGGCGCGTGCAAAGTGCGCTGAAAACGCTCGAGGCCGAACTGGCGGCGGGCAATTATCTGGTTGGCGGCAAGCTGACAAGCGCGGATTTATCGTGTTGCGGGTATCTCTATTACCCCGAACCGTTCGGCTTCACCCGCCCCGACTGGCCCCAAATCGACGCCTGGCTGTCGCGGATTTCCGACACGCCTGGCTGGAAACATCCTTATGATCTGATGCCCGGTCACCCTCTGACCGCGGCCTTTGAACCCGGAGGTACCCCATGACCGACGCTTATATTTACGACGCCATCCGCACCCCCCGCGGCAAAGGCCGCAAGGACGGCTCGTTGCATGAAGTGACCGCCGCGCGCCTGTCGGCGCTGACGCTGAACGCGTTGAAAGAACGCAACAACCTTGAGGGCCACGCGGTTGAAGACGTGATCTGGGGCAATGTCACCCAGATAGGCGAACAGGGCGCCTGTCTAGCCCGCACCGCGGTTCTGGCGTCCGATCTGGACGAAAGCATTCCGGGCCTGTCGATCAACCGGTTCTGCGCCTCGGGGCTTGAAGCGGTGAATTTGGCGGCCAATCAGGTGCGCGGGCAAGCCGGTCAGGCCTATATCGCCGGCGGTGTCGAGTGCATGAGCCGTGTGCCGATGGGCTCTGACGGCGGCGCGATTGCCGTCGATCCTTCGATCGCAATCGACAGCTATTTCGTGCCCCAGGGCATCAGCGCCGACATCATCGCCACCGAATACGGGTTCACACGGGATCAGGCCGACGAGATGGCGGTCGAAAGCCAGAAACGCGCCAAGGCTGCCTGGGATGACCAGCGTTTTGCGCGCTCGATCGTGCCGGTCAGCGACATCAATGGCCTGCCCATCCTCACCCATGACGAATACATGCGCCCGGGCACCGATATGCAGAGCCTGGGTGCCCTGAACCCGTCGTTCCAGCAAATGGGCGAGGTCATGCCCGGTTTCGACAAGGTTGCGATCATGAAATACCCGCATCTTGAGCGGATCAACCATATCCACCATGCTGGCAATTCATCGGGCATCGTCGATGGTGCGGCGGCAGTTCTCGTCGGTTCCCGCGAGTTTGGTGAGGCGACGGGCCTGAAACCGCGCGCCCGTATCAAGGCTACCGCCAAGATCGGCACCGATCCCACCATCATGCTGACCGGCCCGGTGCCGATAACGCAGAAAATCCTGGCAGAGGCCGGCATGGACATTGGTGACCTCGATCTCTTCGAGGTCAACGAAGCCTTCGCATCCGTTGTCTTGCGCTTTGAACAGGCCTTTGGCGTGGATCACGGTTGCGTCAATGTTAACGGTGGCTCCATTTCCATGGGTCACCCGCTGGGGGCAACGGGCGCGATGATCCTCGGCACCTTGATCGATGAATTGGAGCGCTCCGACAAAGAAACCGGATTGGCCACACTTTGCATCGGGTCGGGCATGGGTGCCGCCACCATCATCGAGCGCGTTTGAGGTAAACAAATGACTGATTTTACAATGAAAACAGACGCCGACGGCGTCGCCATCATCACCTGGGACGTGCCGGGCAAGTCCATGAATGTGCTGTCGCGCGCTGGCTATCAGCAATTGTCTGATACCACCGAGCGGAATGCCTGACTCACGTTGGGGATTCCCAAGCGGTCCGATCTCTGACTCAATGTGGTGAACCAATGAGGTTCGCCATGGCAGCGCCTATCGACTTACGGAACGATTTTGACAGCGTCTCACTGCGGCGCCTCGCGAAGAGGACCAGGGACGCGACCCAGAGCCGTCGTCTGCTGGCGTTGGCCGAGGTCTACGATGGTGGCAGCAGGACGGATGCGTCGCGGATCGGCGGCGTCGGTCTGCAGATCATTCGCGACTGGGTGCTGCGCTTCAACGCCCGCGGACCGGACGGGCTGGTCGATGGGAAGTCACCGGGCGCACCCTCGAAGCTCAACGCCGATCACCGCCGCGCACTGGCGGAGGTTGTTGAGGCCGGCCCGGTCCCGGCGGTGGACGGCGTCGTGCGCTGGCGGCGCAAGGACCTGGCGCGGTGGCTCTTGGAGACGTTCGCCATCTCGCTCGACGAGACCACGGTCGGGCGCGAGTTGAAGGCGCTCGGCTTCGCCAAGATCTCGGCGCGGCCGCGCCACTACGCGCAAAACGAGCTGGCCGTCGAGGCTTTTAAAAAAAAACTTCCCCGCCGAACTGGCGAAGATCCGGGCGAGGCTCCCGAAAGGCGTCGAGATAGAGCTGTGGTGGCAAGATGAAGCCCGCATCGGCCAGAAGAATAAGCTCACACGCCGATGGGCCAGACGTGGCACGCGCCCGCGGGCGCCCCGCGACCAGCGCACCGAATGGGCCTATATCTTCGGCGCGATCTGTCCCGCGAAGGGGAAAGGCGCCGGGCTGGTCATGCCCTGGTGCGACACCGACGCCATGGCGGCGCACCTCATCGAGATCAGTGCCGCCGTCGATCCCGGTGCCCATGCGGTGCTGATCGTCGATCAGGCCGGTTGGCACTTGACGCCCAAGCTGGCGATCCCCGACAACATCACCGTCCTGGCGCTGCCGCCACGATCGCCCGAGTTGAACCCGGTGGAGAATGTCTGGCAATTCATGCGCGACAACTGGTTGTCGAACCGGATCTTCAAATCCTACGAAGACATCGTCGCGCTGTGCTGCCAAGCCTGGAACAACCTCATCGACCAACCATGGAAGATCATGTCCCTCGGCATGCGCAAATGGGCGCATGGGTTCTGATCAATGACCGTTGGTCTGACTTGATCGAACAGGCCATCGATGATGAAGCCGTCAAGG
Source organism: Paracoccaceae bacterium (assembly GCA_965216135.1). GTDB lineage: Bacteria > Pseudomonadota > Alphaproteobacteria > Rhodobacterales > Rhodobacteraceae > CBDCFL01. The sequence goes on along the minus strand of CBDCFL010000022.1, from coordinate 377,147 downwards.
GCGTCATCATCACCTCGGGCAAAAAGGATTTCGCCGGGGGCATGGACCTGAACGTGCTGGCCTCGATCCGTGCGGATGCCGGCGAAAACCCGGCTCAGGCGCTGTTCGATTTCACCATGAACGGCCATCAGGTGCTGCGCAAAATGGAACGCGCCGGCATGGACCCAAAGACCAACAAGGGCGGCAAGCCGATTGCCTGCGCGATCCCCGGAACTTGCGCTGGGATCGGAACCGAGATTGCGCTGGCCACCCATCGCCGCTTCATCGCCGACAATCCACGCGCACGTATGGGCCTGCCCGAGATCAAGGTTGGCCTATTCCCCGGCGGCGGCGGGGCGACCCGCGTTTCGCGCATGATGGGCGCGATGGCGGCGGCGCCAACGCTGCTCGAAGGCAAGATGTACGACGTCAAAGGTGCAATATCGGCCGGTCTGGTCGACGAAATCGTCCCTGCCGGTGACCTTATGGCGCGCGCGCGCCAATGGGTGCTTGGTGCCACCGACGCCGATATCGTCAAACCTTGGGATCAAAAGGGCTGGAAAATGCCCGGCGGCGCGCCTTATCACCCGGCAGGGTTCATGACCTTCGTCGGCGCCAGCGCCATGGTCCACCACCAAACCCAGGGCGTCTATCCCGCCGCCAAGGCGTTGCTCTCTGCCATCTACGAAGGCGCGCAGGTGCCGTTCGATACCGCGCTGAAGATCGAGGCGCGCTGGTTCGTCTCGGTGCTCATGCACCCAAGCTCCAGCGCCATGATCCGCTCGCTATTTATCAACAAACAGGCGCTGGAAAAGGGCGCGAACCGCCCTGCTGCCCCGGATCAGACGGTCACAAAGGTTGGCGTGCTCGGCGCCGGGATGATGGGCGCGGGCATCGCCTATGTCAGCGCCAATGCCGGCTTGGATGTCGTGCTGATCGACCAGACGCAGGACGCTGCCGACAAGGGCAAGGCGTATTCTGAGGCGATCCTCGACAAGGGCGTGGCGCGCGCCAAGGTGAGCGCGGCCAAAAAGGACCAGGTGCTGGCGCGCATCACTGCCACCGACGATTATGCGGCGCTCAAAGGGTGCGACATTGTCGTCGAGGCGGTATTTGAAGACACCGCCATCAAGGCCGAGGCCACCAAACGGGTGGAGGCGGTCGTCGGCCCCGATTGCATCTTTGCCACAAACACCTCGACCCTGCCCATCAGCGAACTGGCCAAGGCCAGCGAACGGCCCGATCAGTTCACCGGAATCCATTTCTTCTCGCCCGTCGACAAGATGCTGCTGGTGGAAATCATCAAGGGCCGCAAGACCGGCGAGAGGGCCGTGGCCAAGGCGCTCGATTACATTCGCCAGATCCGCAAAACCCCCATCGTTGTCAACGACGCGCGGTTTTTCTACGCCAACCGGTGCATTATCCCCTATCTCAACGAAGGCATCCGCATGGTCGGCGAGGGCGTCACCCCGGCGCTCATCGAAAACGCTGCCAAACTGGTCGGGATGCCGCTGGGACCGCTGCAATTGATTGATGAAACATCGCTTGATCTCGGTGTCAAAATCGCCAAAGCGACCAGAGAGGCCATGGGCGATGCCTATCCCGACGATGCAGTGGATGAGGTTTTGTTCTGGCTCCATGATCAGGGCCGGCTGGGCCGCAAATCGGCGTCCGGGTTTTACCAATACGACGCCAAGGGCAAGCGCGCTGGCCTTTGGGATGGTCTGGCGGCGCAGTTTCCGGTTTCCGCGGATCAACCCGATCTCGCCGACGTTCAGCACCGCCTGCTGATGGCCCAGGCGCTTGAAGCCGTCCGCGCGCTTGAGGCCGGCGTGCTGACCGACATCCGCGAAGGCGATGTCGGTGCGATCCTTGGCTGGGGCTTTGCGCCATGGTCCGGCGGTCCGTTTAGCTGGCTGGACATGATCGGTGCGTCCAAAGCGATCGAAATGTGCGATGCCCTTACCGCCAAGCACGGCAACCGCTTCGCCCCACCCGAACTGCTGGGTGATTTGGCCAAAGCCGGTGACAGCTTCTACGCCCGCTTTGAGCGGGACGCCCACAAAGCCGCCTGAAACGTCAAACCGCTTCCTTGCCCGGAACAAGGCACGCAGTGCCGCCGGGCAGCGCCCGACCGCCCCGGAGGGCGGGCGCTGTTGTGACGTTACACTCCCGAACCAACGTCGGATGTGGCGGCACCATAAAGCGCAGACCTCAACTGTCGCGGCGCCCGCCCGCGGTCGGGCACTGCCCTCGGATGCTGTGGCGGACCCAATGGCGCGATGGGCCCGGACCTGCCCTTTGTGTCTTTCCGCCGCGCCGTCCACGTGCGCGCCTGCCCCCAAAAATCACGCTTCGTTAACTTGCGCGCGCACGCCCCTCCGCGCGCTGCGTTAACCCCGGTTTTCTGGGGAATCCGGCCGGACGATAGCCGACAGGGTGCCGACGGATTGCCGACACCCAAATTGGGCGTTTTTTTCGGTGTTAACCAATGATTCGCGGATCAAACGCATCTTCACCCAAATTCATACCCAAACCGCCCGATATCCGCCGCCGCCAGATGGCCAACCTGCTCGGCCAAAGCGTCGTCATAATAGACCCGGTAATCGCGATCCCGGCTCGACACTTTGACGCGTGCCAAGGGCGTCAAGGCAAATCCTAGGTGCGCCTCGAACGGCACCAGGTCTTCGCCCAGATGCTCAAGGCGGGCAAATAACTGACAATGTTCCGCGCCATTGGCGTGCGTCACGTAAGCTGCGTAGGGGGCTTGTCTGATGGCAGCTGCGACGCCCTCGTCAAACAGAAAATCATCGAACGGCAACGACTTAGCAGCACTCACGGCCGGATGATCCCAGCTTTGTTCGCGCAGCCAGTGGTAATAGCTGACCATCCGGTCCCAGGGATTTCGCACCATTGTCACCACGAAAAACTCATCCGGATCGGCAAGCCCGGCAATATCGGCCAGGGTCGAATGTTTCCACAACCGCCCCGCTGCCGTCGGCTGTAATTTCTCAACCCGCCCGCGGCGACGACGCGCTTTCGGCGTATCGCCGATCAAAATGTCGTCGGCCATGGCGCGGCCCTCCAACGCCAGCGACAGGGCTATGCCGCCGGTCTTTGGGATATGAACAAATATATAACGCCGCCCGCGCGAGATGATCATATCGTCATGATATCCCAGCTAAATCCGGCTACGCCATGCAATAATCGCGCCCGAAGCCGCGATCAGCGTGATGCCCAGCGCCATGGTTACGGACAACTCGGATCGCCATATGAAATAGGCCCAAAGTGGTGCAAATATCATCAGCGAATATTCAAATATCGCAACGAAACTTGCCTCGCCAATCTGATAGGCCCGGGTGATCAAACCGACCGCGATCACAGAACCCACCGCCTGCGCGCCGATCCAGAACCACGCCGCGGCGCTGGGCCATCCTAGCCCGCGCGCGATAAAACCCGTGGGGCCAGACGGCGCATCGGGCGACAACACGGTCATCGCGCCCAGGACAATCAAACTGGCCCCGCCGATAATGACAAAAAACCAAAACAGCAATGTCGCGGTTGTTTCGCCTTCGCACCACTGGCGTGTCGCCACGGCCGATGTCGCATAGAGCAGGGCGGCCACCAATGGCAGCAGGGACAGCAGATCAAAGTCGTCGGCTACGGGGTTGATGACGAGCAATATTCCGGTAAAGCCCAGCGCCCACGATCCCCACCGGACGGCCCCCACACGCTTGCCAAGAAGCAACGCCGAAATGATCATCACCAGCACTGGCGAGGTAAACAGCCCGGCAACGACGACGGCGATAGGTAAAAACGCCAGACAGCCGAAATAAATCAGCATCGAGCCCGAAAAGAGCGCCGAGCGGGCCAGAACTGGGCGCCACCTTTGGGGCCGGATCACCGCCCATCCCCGCCATGCCAGAACACCCAGGATCGTCAGATCAATGGCCGATCTTGTCGCGTGAAACTGCCATAGGCTGATGCTGTCGGCGATCACCACGATGAAATTGTCGATGACCCGATCACGGCCATACCGATGATCATGAAGAGCGCCGCCCTGCCAGGCTGATAAATGCCGCCCTGTTCCACCTGAATATTCCCCTACTCTTGGGCCGTATCGCTACCTGTTGTTTTCTTGCTTTTCAAACCCGCCCGCACATCGTGTCGATAACACGTGATATGGCCGGTCAATGTAACAAATGATCTGTCCGGCATTAGAACTCCTCCAGGAAGTGGAGGAGCTGATGCGCCGGACAGAGCAGTTACAGGGGTTGAGATTGATGAAGTTCGATGAGGTTTACGGACGCACCTACAGGGGTGAGTTGAGCCAGCTGGAGGCAGCCGAGATCCTGGGCATGTCCGAGCGCACGTTCCGACGCTGGCGCGATCGCTTTGAGGCCGAGGGCGCGGAGGGTCTTTACGACCGCCGCCTGGGTCGGGTTTCCGCGCGCCGCGCCGGGGTCGACGAGGTGGTGGCACTGTTGGATCTGTTCGATACCAGGTACCGGCATTTCACCGCCTGGCACTTCTGGGAGAAGCTGGTTGCAAAGCACGACGTCACGCGCAGTTACAACTGGGTGCGGCTGACGCTCCAGGCGCACGGCCGGGTCGCGCCGGCGCCGCGGCGCGGCGTGCACCGCCGCAAGCGGCCGCGCCGGCCGATGGTCGGCATGATGTTGCACCAGGACGGCTCCACGCACCAATGGGTGCCGGGTCAGTACTGGGACCTGATCGTGACCATGGACGATGCCACTTCGGAGATCTATTCCGCCTTCTTCGTCGCCGAGGAGGGCACCATGTCGAGCTTTGTGGCGCTGCTGGAGGTGGGGTCGGCCATGGGGCTGTTCTGCTCGCTTTATGCAGACCGGGCCTCGCACTATTGGCACACGCCGGAGGCCGGCGGCAAGGTCGACAAGGACAATCCAACCCAGGTCGGACGTGCCCTGCAGCAACTCGGTATTGAGCTGATCCCGGCCTATTCGCCGGAGGCCCGGGGCCGCTCGGAGCGCATGTTCGGCACCCTGCAGAAACGCCTGCCGCAGGAACTCGAGCTCGCCGGCATCACCGATATGGCGGCCGCCAACCGGTTCCTGAAAGAGGACTTCCTGCCGGCCCACAATGCCCGCTTCGCCCGGCCGGCCGAGGACACAGGCTCCGCCTTCGTGCCGTTCGCCGGCAACCTGGCGGACATCCTCTGTGTGCAGGAGGACCGTGTGGTCGGCAATGACAACACGGTGCGCTACAAGAACTTGAGCCTGCAGATCCCGGCAGACCGCCATCGCCACCACTACGTCAAGGCCAAAGTGAGTGTGCACGAATATCCCGACGGCGACCTTGCCGTCTTCCATGGCCGGCGCTGCCTGGCCCGCTACAAGAAAGACGGCACGCCGATCGAAAGCAGCGAAAGGCGGGCCGCGTGATCCGCTTCGACGCGACCGGCCGGCACCCTGTGGACAAGTGGACCGCCGCTCCGCGACCGACCACTTCCCCACAGGGCAAGAAACCGCAACAGAAGCGGTCAAATCATATGGTACATAAACCGGTCAATTCAGTTTGTTATCGACAACCCGCCCGCACATCGCAATAATATTGTCCAGACAGATACCGGAGATTTCGCCCATGGGATGGCTTGCCGACGAAACCGGACTTGACAAATCCGCCGCAAATTTCGTGCCGCTTACGCCGCTGTCGCACCTGAACCGCGCGGCGTTGGTTTTTCCTGATCATATGGCTGTGGTTTACGGAACGCACCGCGTGACCTACCGAAATTACCGGCGGCGCGTTTCTCGGCTTGCTTCGGCTCTGACGGCTTCAGGTATCGGCCCTGGCGATGTCGTTGCCACCATTCTGCCTAACATCCCCGCTCAGGCCGAGGCGCATTTTGGCGTGCCCGCGACCGGCGCGATCCTGAACACCATAAACACCCGGCTTGACAGCGACACGATCGCCTACATTTTCGATCACGGCGGCGCGAAAATGGTGCTGGTGGACACCCAATTCTTGCCGGTTGCCCAAGAGGCCATTAGCAAGATGGCCGGTGATCCGCCTGAAATTATTGAGGTCTGTGACGTTCAGGCGGGATTTTCACCAACGGGCTCTTATCCCGAATATGAAGCCTTCATCGCCCAGGGCGATCCGGAATTTGACTGGACCATGCCCGCCGATGAATGGGAAAGCCTGGCGCTCAACTACACATCAGGCACCACCGGACGGCCCAAGGGCGTCGTTTATCATCATCGCGGCGCTTACCTGATGACCATGGGCACGGTGATTTCCTGGCGCATGGTTTTGCATCCGATGTATCTGACCATCGTGCCGCTATTCCATTGCAACGGCTGGAACCACACCTGGATGATGCCGCTCATCGGTGGCACCGTCGTGTGCTGCCGCGACATCACCGCCAAAAACATCTATGACGCCATCGCCGATGAAGGCGTCACCCATTTCGGTGGTGCCCCGATTGTCCTGAATACGATTGTCAATGCGCGAGACGCGGACCGCCGGGCGTTTGAACATATCGTCCAAGTGTTCACCGCCGGAGCGCCGCCCGCTGCCGCCACGCTTTCGGCGATCAGTAAGCTCGGTTTCAACGTAACCCAGGCTTACGGGCTGACCGAAACCTATGGCCATGTGACCGAATGCCTGTGGAACAATGCCTGGGACGAGCTGGCGCAAGATAAACTGGCGGCGATCAAGGCCCGACAAGGCGTGGCAATGCCGATGATGGAAGACATTACTGTGCTTGATCCCGATACAATGGCTCAGTTGCCGTTGGATGGTGAAACCCAGGGCGAAGTAATGATCCGCGGCAATTCGGTGATGAAAGGCTATCTGAAGAATGCGGCGTCTACCGAAAAGGATTTTTCCGGTGGCTATTTCCATTCCGGCGACATCGCTTTTCGGCTTCCCGACGGCTATATTCAGATCGCCGACCGCGCCAAGGACATCATCATTTCCGGCGGTGAGAATGTCAGCTCGGTCGAGGTCGAAGGGGCACTGATGCACCATCCAGCCGTTTCGCTTTGCGCCGTTGTGGCCAAACCGGATGACAAATGGGGTTAGGTGCCGTGCGCATTTGTTGAACTCAAGGAAGGCGCCGAGGCGGCCGAGGCGGACGTGCTTGCCTTTCTGCGCGCCCGTCTCGCCGGCTTCAAAACGCCAAAGATGGTTGTGTTTCAGGAACTTCCGAAAACGTCCACGGGCAAAGTTCAAAAGTTTGAGCTGCGCAAACTGGCGCGCGCTTTGTGATTAGCCATGACCGCACTTGACGACTTTCAGCGGCTGGAAGCCCCCGGCATCTGGCGCCGTGATGATGACACCCAGCGGCGCGATGTCATCGTTCTGTTCGGCGAGGCGTCGCTGACCATTTCATCGGGCCGGGATGTTGCCATATCGCATTGGTCGCTAGCCGCGGTGCGACGCCTTAATCCCGGTCAGCGCCCCGCCCTCTACGCGTCCGGCAGCGATCATGCCGAAACACTTGAAATCGATGACGAAACGATGATCGTCTCGATCGCCAAAGTGCAAAAATCCATCGAGCGCAAAGGCCCACATCCCCGCCGTTTGCGGGTATTATCGATCGCCGCGGCGGTGATCGTGTTGGCAGGATTGCTGTTCTTTTGGCTACCGATGGCGATGATAACCTACACTGCCTCTGTCGTGCCGCAGGCCAAGCGCGCCGACATCGGCGAGGCGCTCCTAGCCCATATCCAGAGGCTGACAGGCGCGCCCTGCGATACTGCACTGGGCGCGCAGGCGCTGGCCGATTTGCAAGCGCGGCTCAGGCCCGACAGCCTGGGGCTTATCGTGGTTTTACGCGGCGGTGCTTTGCCGACACGCCACTTGCCGGGCACGATCATCCTGCTAAACCGCATTGTCGTGGAAGATCATGAAAACCCCGATGTTACAGCCGGTTACGTCCTGGCTGAGGTCGAAAGGCTGAGTGTGAGCGACCCATTGCGCGATATGCTGGAGCGGCTCGGCCTACGAGCCGCTTTTGAATTGTTGACAACCGGCAATCTGTACGAGCGCCGCTTGCAGACCTATGCCGAACTGGTCCTTACCGCGCCGCAACCCACGACCGATAATGCGGCGCTGCTCGATCGCTTTCGCACTGCCGAGGTACCCTCAACTCCGTATGCGTTTGCAACCGACATCACCGGAGAAACAACAATCGGACTGATCGAAGCGGATCCGGTCACAGCAACAATCGCGTAGACGGTGCTCGTCGACGGGGCCTGGGTCAGCCTGCAATCAATTTGCGGCGGGTAAGCAAGATGCAATCGGCAGCTCTTGCTGGTTATTCGAAAACATCCGCCACCTTTCGGATCATTGGCACAGTGTCGGACCAGACCAGCGCCATCTGGGCGTCACCCTGCGTCGTTCGCGGCCCCCGCAACGGATTTAGCCTGCCGTCAGACCAGGCAGCCTGGAACTCCGTGGGCACAGGTTTCGGCACCAGCGGCACCAGTTTTGGCCCAGATACCACAGCTAGCGACGCGAAAACCGCGCTCACCGATGTAGAGACCGCGGTCTTGCTGTTGGATCGGACAGCTACCGCCAGACTGGGTTCAAACCCGCACATCAGCTCTCGACGGCGTGTCACGCGCGGGATCCATGTAATACGCGCTGTGGTTCGGGCGCGTACGAACATGCAGCCCCGGCTGTCGACATAGAAATTCGCCGAATATCCCGCAGGCGGCGTTTCGGCCGGGACAGAATCAATCCCCGACCCCTGCGCCAGCAGCGGCATGGCAGCGCAGCACAGCACCGCACATCCAATGGCAAGAACCGTCAGGATTCGCATCATGCCCCCAAGACTGTATGGCTCAGGCTTTACGATACCAAAAACTGTGGGGTGGTAAAACGCCCTACTTTGTTCCGAACATCCGATCACCGGCATCGCCCAGGCCCGGAACGATGTAGCCAATATCGTTGAGTTTTTCGTCCACCGATGCGGTAACAATCGGCACATCGGGATGGGCCTGTTTCATGCGCGCAACGCCCTCGGGTGCGGCCAGCAAGCACATGAAACGGATGTTTCTGGCCCCTGATTCCTTGAGCAGATCAATCGCCGCGACCGAGGAATTGCCTGTGGCCAGCATCGGATCGACGGCGATGACCAGCCGGTCATCAAGCCCGGCCGGCACTTTGTAATAATATTGCACGGGCCGTAGCGTTTTTTCGTCGCGGTAGAGCCCGACAAATCCAACCCGCGCCGACGGGATCAGTTCCAAGACGCCATCAAGCAGCCCGTTGCCTGCGCGCAAGATTGAGATCAGCGCCAGTTTCTTTCCCGCAATGACCGGCGCATCCATACCTGTCAGCGGGGTATCGATGCGCTTGCTGGTCAGCTGCAGATGGCGGGTGGCCTCGTAAGCCAGAAGTTGGCTGATCTCCCGCAACAGCTGGCGGAATGCGCTGGTCGAGGTAGTCTTGTCGCGCATCAAGGTCAGTTTGTGCTGCACCAGAGGATGGTCAACAATTGTCAGATGCTGGTCCATGATTTTCCCCCCGGCCGCCGCAAATGTCGGCTCAAAGAAATGACCTGCCCGGCCCTTGATTGTCCAGCCCAAGATGCGCGGCGATACTTGCGCCAACATCGGCGAAGGCCACCTGCCCGACCGCTTTTGCCCCCAGCCCATATCCCAAAACCGGCACACGTTCGCGGGTGTGGTCGGTGCCGGGCCAGGTCGGATCGTTGCCGTGATCGGCGGTGAATATCAGCAGATCGTCCTGGCGCGCCTCGCCGATCAGCGCACCAGCCTGGCCATCGAACCATTCCAGCGCGCGTGCATAGCCGGCCACATCGCGGGGGTGGCCATAGAGCGTGTCAAATTCGACAAAATTGGCGAACGTGAGGCTACCGTCATCGGCTGATCTTACCAGACGGGTCAACTCGCTTATAAGCTCTGTGTCACTGCCTTTGACGACATCGTCGAACCCCCGCATTGAGAATATATCGCCGATCTTGCCCACCGCGTGAACCCGCCTGCCTGCCGTTTGTACCCATTCCGGCAAAGTCGGTGCTGGCGGCGCGATGGCAAAATCCTTGCGATTGTTAGTGCGCCTGAAGTCGCCGCATTCCCCGGAAAAGGGCCGCGCGATAACGCGACCAACGCGCATCGCATGAAGAGCCGGGGCGAGATCGCGACAGAGCTTCAACAGCCGCTCGAGCCCGAATTTCTCTTCATGTGCGGCAATCTGAAAAACGCTGTCCGCCGATGTGTAACAGATCGGCCAGCCGGTGCGGATATGCTCGGCGCAATGCTGTTCGATGATGGGCACTCCCGAGGCATGGCAATTGCCCAATATCCCATCCGTGCCTGCCAGCTCACAGACCTTCATCACCAGCTCTTGCGGAAAAGCCGGTATTTCATCCGGGAAATAATGCCAGTCCCAGGGCACCGGCACGCCCGCCAGTTCCCAATGGCCCGAAGGCGTATCCTTGCCGCGCGACACTTCGGTCGCCGCGCCCCAAATGCCAACCGGCTCTGCGTCAAGGCCCGGCGTGGCTTGGCCAGAGGCCAGCCGGATCGCCGCACCAAGGCCCAGGCGGTCGAGATTTGGCAGCGCAAGCCCGCCGCTACGTCCGATTTCCGCCTGCCCCATCGCGCAAGCTTTCGCGACATGGGCCAGCGTATTGGCACCGGTGTCGGCTAGCGCACCATTGAAAAACTCATCCGCATCGGGCACCCCACCGCAGCCGACCGAATCCATGACAATCAGAAACGCGCGCGCCATCACCCGACCCGCTTGTGGACCAGGGGCTGCGCTGCCGGTTCAGCGCCCACCGATATGGCCGAACCAATTGCCCGCACGGCGGCTTCACCCTCATCATCGGTGCGCGCATGAACAATCGCAATCGACTGGCCAATATCGACGGCACTTCCCAGCGGCAATATGTCTGACAGCCCGACCCCGTGGTCGATCACATCGTCCTGACGCAGCCGCCCGCCACCAAGGCGCACAACCAGATTGCCGAGCGCCTGCCCGTCCATCGAATTGACATACCCGCCGTGGCGCGCCGTGGCTGCCAGCGTGACTGGTGCGGGCCGCAAATAGGACGGCCAGTCCTCGATGAAATCCGCCGGGCCGCCTTGCAGCCTGACCATTTTTGCAAACCTTTCGGACGCCGATCCGTCGGCGATCACCATTTCGATCATCGCCTCGCCTGCGGTTGCCGAGGCCGCCAATCCCGCCTGGGCCAGAACCTCACCGCCCAGAGCCTTGGTCAACTCGCTCAGTATTCCGGTTGTTGTGTCGCCCCGGAGCACGCGCATCACCTCAACGACTTCAAGCGCATTGCCAATTGCGGGCGCGCAGGGCTGATCCATATTGGTGATCAAAGCCGTGGTCGCACATCCCGCATCGTTTGCAGTTCTGACAAGCGCGCGGGCCAGCGCCTCGGCGTCGCCCAGCGACTTCATGAACGCGCCGCTTCCCATCTTGATGTCCAGCACCAATGTCGACAGCCCGCCGGCCAGCTTTTTTGAGAGAATCGACGCGGTGATCAGGTCGATACTTTCGACCGTTCCGGTCACGTCGCGGATCGCGTACAGCCTGCGGTCCGCCGGCGCGATTTCGGCTGACGCAGCGACGATAGCAGCGCCCGCATCGGCCACGATCGCGCGAAATTCAGGCTCCGCGAAATCAGTCTTGAAACCGGGGATGGATTCGAGCTTGTCCAACGTGCCGCCAGTATGGCCCAGACCTCGGCCCGAAATCATCGGCACATAAGCCCCGCAGGCGGCCAGGGCCGGGGCCAGCAGCAGCGAGACACAATCGCCGATCCCTCCCGTGGAATGTTTGTCAATTGCCGGTCCGTCGAGATGCCAGTCAAGAACCTTGCCGCTGTCGCGCATGGCCAGCGTAAGATCGGCCCGTTCGGACGCGCTTAGGCCGTTCAGAAACACCGCCATGGCAAATGCGCCTGCCTGCGCGTCGGTCACCTGAGCATTTGCCAGCCCATGGGCAAACCAGCCTAGTTCTTCTTTTGACAGAGTTTTTCTATCGCGAAGACGGGCGAGAATTGCCGGCGCATCCATCGATCACGAGCCCTGCATATGCGAAATGTCGAACGCGCCGGGCAACAACGCGCCGATGGTTGTTTCACTCTGATCGCCGTTTGTCGTGGCCAATGTCACCACCACTTCCGGGTCAGCGAATTCGGCAAGCTTCTGACGGCACCCGCCGCAGGGGCTGACCGGTATGTCCCCGCCAGCGATCACCAGCACCTCGGCAATGTCGTTCTCGCCTGCCGCTACCATCGCCGCGATAGCGCCCGCTTCGGCGCATGTGCCTTCGGGGTAGGCCACATTCTCGACATTGCAACCGGCATAGATGGTGCCGCTCTTGGCGCGGACCGCGGCCCCGACCTTAAAGCCTGAATATGGCGAATGGGCGTTGTCACGCGCCGCGCGTGCCGCTGTAAGCAAAGACATGAGTGCCCCCCGGGAACAAATCTCTGCGCCATGATTGATGCCGATAGCTGCCAAGCGCAAGTGGGCTGGGCGATTGAACGCGTCGCGGGCTGAGATGCGGTCGACACTAAACAGATCGCAGTAGTCGTTAGTATCCATGTAGTTTAATATTAAACTAATACGCGTCCGGCGGTGTGTAAAAGCCTTTGAGAAACGCATAATCTGCGGCCGTAAAACCCAGAACCAGCTGCTGAATTTCGGGATCCATCGCGTCATACCGGTATTTCGGCCCGGTCGTATGAAGCTTGGGCAGCACGATCTTACGTCCGGCCAGTTCGGAAATGTCGCTGGTCAGCTCACCCAACGACTCAAGGCGATATATCTTGTCGAAATACGACAGATCGCGGCCAAGGTAGGGCCACTGTGGGCGAAAATGACGGCGGATTTTGTCATTCAACAGATAGTAGGCGCGATAATGCCTGCAGAAGGTATCGATATCCGGACGCGCCGACAGCCCGAAAGGCGCAAGCAAAGCCCGATCCCAAAAGCCTTTGTCCATGTCTTTCTTGGCGACGACACGGTCGCCAAAGGCGGACAGAAATCGCCTTACCGGGTCGCGAACAATGGCGATCTTGCGACACCCCTTGGCCCGATATCGGATATATGGCGACATCGGGATGTCCCAGGTGCGCACGTAATCCGCCTCGTTTTCGGCAATCTCTCGCAGTGCCGCGCGCATTGTCGTCGTGCCAACTTTGCGAACTGGAAAATATGCAAGGCTGTGCGATCGAATTATCTCGACCATCGGGCTGTTCCCGGATCAGGCCTCCCGCGCGCTGTTACCAGCACAACGGCGGGAACTGAATTTATCAAATCGGCAATTTCCGCATGGCATTAGCATCGCCGGGCTACCCAATATAGACTAAACTGACTAGGGGGTGTTGACGTTCATCGTGTTTGAATGACGATTGCAGCAAGCGAGATGAATGCTTTGAAGCTGTCATCTGTTTTGCAGGGTTTGGCGATCCATCCCACCGCACAACGGCGGGAACTGAATTTATCAAATCGAACGCATTGCGATCCCTCTGTATTCCTTCAGCTTTCCGAAGAAGTTTTCGACCAGGTGACGCCATTTGTAGGTGGGGCGGTCGAACTCCGCCGGGAAGCGGCGGTTTGATTTTGGAGGGATTACCGGCTCGATCCCGGCACTGGTCAGCGCTTCGCGCAGCCAGTTCGCGTCGAAGGCACGGTCGGCGAGAAACTGGTCGCAGGTGAGGCCCTCGATCAGTGCGGCGGTACCCCGCAGGTCATGCGCCTGACCGGGCAGAAGGCGGAAGTCGATCAGATTGCCGAGCGCGTCCGTCAGAGCCATGATCTTTGTCGTTATCCCGCCGCGAGAGCGTCCGATGGCTTGGCTTTGAGTCCCCCTTTTGCGCCCTGACCGTGTCGGTGGACTTTGACGATACTACCGTCGATCATCGTGTATTCGAAGTCTGCATCTTCGGCTAATACCCTGAACATACGATAGAAAGCGTCGGCCCTCACCCACCTTCGGAAGCGCTTGAACACGCTGTTCCAGCGCCCGAACTCTTCCGGCAGGTCGCGCCAGGGGCATCCGGTCCGCGAGATCCAGAGAACTGCCTCGACAAACCGGCGCGGGTCAGGGCCGGTGCGACCGGGGTCGCATTCCCGGCCAAGGCAGTGCGGTGCGATGACAGCCCATTGGGCGTCGGTCAGAACTGTGCGGATCAAGGCTGCTCTCCTCTGTTTGCAACTTTGAATCAGTCATCAGCCGATTTGGGAATCCCTAAACGTCAACAAGCCCTAGTTTGAATTCGTTGTGTATCGCAATTAACCAGTTCACTTGAATATTGCTCATTATTGTAACCTCCGCGCGTAAATTGATTACCGATTTCCAAGTCCCTGCAGACTTGGTGCGCTGTGTGATTCTTTTTGTATGAGGCTGGTTTTGGCTGGACGGTTATTATTGATTGAAGATGCAAGCTCGACAAAATCGGCGCTCTACACCTCTTTACAGCGCGCCGGGGAAGTCATTCGCGCGCGTTCCGTGCTAGAGGCCTTGGCGCAATATTCAAAACTTGATCCCGATATTGTTGTGACCGAATGCCTTGTCGGTGGCGTTGAGCATGTCGAGATTATCAAAGATCTGCGCGCCAGCGGTTGCGATGCGCCGGTCATCATTGTGGCGCGCGATGTCTCGGCGCCAAATGTCGTCAAGATGATGCGCGCCGGTGCTAATGACGTGCTTCCAAGGCGCGTGGATGAAACCACATTGCTAGCTGCGGTCAGGGACGCTCAGGATTATGCAAAACGCAGCGGCGCACCGGCGCGTTCGCGCCCAAGCGCCGATCAACCATCCGAGCAGCGCAGCTACAGAATATCGGCCGGATCAACCCTGCGCGAGATGGAAAATGAGCTGATCGACGCGACGCTCAAGTTTTGCGACAATTCAATTCCAACCGCAGCGCGGATGTTGAGCATCTCTGCCTCGACGCTATACCGCAAGCTGGATCAGCGCAGAAATTAACGCCTCGGCCGGCAGTTTAGCCGCGAGACATCTCATGTAAATTGTTCCCGGATCAGGCGTTCTTCCAGCCCGTGGCCGGGGTCAAAAAGGATGCGGTGACCGACCGCTGGTTCGCTCCAGATGCGGACCCGTGACACGTTACGCACTGATCGGCTGTCGGCATCCGCCATGACCGGTCTTTTGTCCGCCTCAAGTATTTCAAACTCCACGACCGCAGTTTTAGGCAGGATCGCGCCGTGCCAGCGCCGCGGCCTGAACGCCGCCATCGCGGTCAGCGCCAGCACTTCCGAGCCCATAGGTAATATCGGGCCATGGGCCGAGTAATTGTAGGCCGTTGATCCCGCAGGCGTGGACAAAAGCGCGCCATCGCACACCAGCTCCGGCATACGCACACGCCCGTTCACGCTGATCTTTAGCTTTGCCGCCTGCGGCCCGGCCCTGAGCAGTGAAACCTCGTTGATCGCCAGCGCCTCGTGTGATGACCCATCGGCGCTTTCTGCACGCATTTTCAAGGGGTTGATCTTTTCTTCCTCGGCTGCCGCCAGGCGCTCGACAAGATCATCCTTGCGGTATTCATTCATCAAGAACCCGATGGTTCCGCAGTTCATCCCATAGACAGGTATGTCCAGTTCCATCGTGCCATGCAGCGTCTGCAGCATGAACCCATCGCCCCCAAGCGCCACGATGACATCGGCGCGATCGTGCGGATGATCGCCATAGGTTTGCGCGAGGTCCGATCTGGCCGTTTGGGCAATCTCGGACTCACCGGCAAGGAAACAGATTTTTTGCACCGAATTCATGGGCGTCTATCCCGTTTTGACGAAACAATCACCTGCAAGGGCTGGAAACTCAAGCCCTGCACCCGCAAACCCAAAAGCCGCTTTGCTGCAAGCTGCGTCGTTTTAGGCGCTGTTGTCCGGCAGGTCATACCGCTAAAAGCCGCAAATCGGCCAAACCGCATCAATCAGGAGCAGCGCAGATGAACGCCGCCCAGTCTGACAACGGATATTTCACCGAAACGCTCGCCTCGCGCGATCTCAATGTGATTGGCGCAATCACCGCAGAGCTTGGCCGCCAACAAAACGAGATTGAGTTGATCGCCTCCGAAAACATCGTCAGCCGGGCGGTCATGGCCGCCCAGCGCAGCGTGATGACCAACAAATATGCCGAGGGATACCCCGACCGTCGTTATTACTGCGGTTGTCAATTCGTTGATATTGCTGAGAATTTAGAGATTAACCGGGCCAAACAACTGTTCGGCTGCGACTTTGCCAATGTTCAGCTAAACTCCGGGTCGCAGGCCAATCAGGGGGTGTTTCAGGCGCTCTTGAGCCCTGGCAACACAATTTTGGGCATGAACCTGGCCTCAGGTGGGCATCTGACGCATGGGGCCGCGCCCAATCAATCCGGCAAATAGTTCAACGCGATCCAATATGGCGTGCGCCAGCAGGACAGCCGCATCGATTACGATCAAGTTCAGGAACTGGCCAGCGAACATTCTCCCAAAATGATCATCGCCGGTGGCTCGGCCATCCCGCGACAGATTTATTTCCCCCGGATGCGTCAGATCGCCGACAGCGTCGGTGCGTTTCTGCTGGTCGACATGGCGCATTTTGCTGGGCTGGTGGCGGGTGGTCATCACCCCAGCCCCTTCCCGCACGCACATGTCGCAACCACGACCACCCACAAACCCTGCGCGGGCCTCGGGGCGGCATGATCCTGACCAATGATGAAAATATCGCAAAGAAAGTGAACTCGGCGATCTTCCCCGGCATCCATGGCGGGCCCTTGATGCATGTCATCGCCGCCAAGGCCGTGACCTTGGGCGAGGCTCTGCGCCCAGAGTTCAAGGCATACACCGGACAGGTGATCACCAATGCACAGGCGCTGGCCGATCAACTGATCAAAGGTGGCCTGGACATTGTCACCGGGGGCACGGACACGCACGTCATGCTGGTCGATCTGCGCCCCAAGGGCGTGAAAGGCAACGCAACCGAAAAGGCGCTGGGGCGCGCAAACATCACCACCAACAAAAACGGTATCCCCTTTGATCCCGAAAAACCGACGTGACCTCTGGCATTCGCCTTGGCACGCCTGCGGGGACCACACGCGGCTTTGGTGAGGGCGAGTTTCGCCAAATCGCCGACTGGATCACCCGGGTTGTCGATTGTTTGGCCGGCAATGGCGAAGACGGTAATGCAGGCGTCGAAGACACGGTCAAAGCCAAAGTGCTCGAATTGTGCCAGCGGTTACCGATCTATCCGGGCTCGTGAAGCTCGCGACCCAATCGTTCGGCCAGGCGGGCGCCCCGCCGGCGCTGCTTGTTGCCCATGGCCTCTACGGCTCGGGCCGCAACTGGGGGGTCATCGCTAAACGGTTGGCCAATGAACGCCACGTGATCACGGTTGATATGCGCAACCACGGGGCAAGCCCGTGGGCTGACCGCCATCGCTACCCGGAGCTTGCCGCAGACTGGCAGAGGTGGGTGACGACATCGGTGCGCCGGTGGATCTGCTCGGCCATTCCATGGGTGGCAAAGCCGCAATGGTGTTGGCGCTGACGAAGCCGAAATTGGTTCGCAGGCTCGTCGTGGCCGATATTGCACCCGTGGCCTATGAGGGGTTGGACCGTGGCCCGATTGCCGCGATGCGCGGCGTCGATCTGGGCCGGGTCGAGCGGCGCAGCGATGCGGCCGGGCAGATGATCGGCATCGACGAAGAGCTGAAGCCGTTTCTGCTGCATTCGCTGGATCTGAAGGAAAAACGCTGGCGGCTGAACCTCGACGTGCTGGCGGCCGACATGGCGGCAATTCGGGGATTTCCGGCATTTCAGGCAGAATTTGCGGTGCCCGTACTGATGTTATCCGGCGCTAACAGCGATTACGTCTTGGCTGAATACCGGGTTGAAATCAAACGCCTGTTTCCCAAAGTGCGGTTTGCCCGCATCCCGAGCGCAGGCCACTGGTTACATGCCGAAAAGCCGCGCGAGTTCGAGGCGGCGGCCCGGGCGTTTCTGAACGCCTGATGTCAACCGATCGGTTACTGATGGCCGGCAGGGCCCGCATACTGGGCGTTCACAGAGATGATTAGTTGCCGATATTCGACGCAGCACCTTTGACCGCGCCGGCAACCGATTTTGTAGCACCTTGAAATCCACCGACCGCGCCGCCGCCGCTTGGCGATCCTGACAGACGGAACCCGCCCGGGCCGGAATATTCAACATAGGCATACCACAACAACGCAACCGCTGCGGCAGCGAGAAGAAGACGTCCCATTCTTTCCTCCACGCGCAAAAAATGCGGTTCAAACATATTATTCGGCGAATTTGGCAAAGATTTGGCGGTTTGATTAACGCGATTGATGGTAGTTTACCCGCCTCTGCGCCGTTTCAGAGGAGCGCATAAGACAAACCGGAAATTGCCACAAATCGGCAAGTGTTGCGAGTTTGATGAAAATTGACGCAACATCTAGTTGATCTGCGCCGCAGCGCGGTGTAACGCTGCGCGCACAGGTGCAGGACGCGGTAAAGCATTTTGACTGACGGCGGGGCTTGTTTGCTGATGGCAGACAGGCCCCGTTCAGTTTTGCTAGCGATTTCAGGAAATTGGGCCGGGCAACAGGAAAAGACGTCAGGTGCTAAAGACGCGGTCTCTCGCATCGCGCTGTTGCCAGCACTTCCTGACGCCTTCCTGAACTTTTCCCCCCTAAGGGCGTCCGGCTCAATGCTTTGGTTCTTGCGAACCTCCGCCACCACTCAACTTCCCGAAGGTCATTTCGCGGCTTGCTCCGGCCCTGGTGCCACCGCTCTATCACATTGATTCCGAGGAACCTTTGCGACTTTGCTGCGTCCCATGATCCTTTGCGTTTCGATCCTTTGCCGAAGCTCTGTCTCAATCCGCGCCGGACCCGAGGGGCCTTTGCTACTGCGCTGATTCGTAAGAACCTTCGCAGCACGGGGACGTTGGCCAATCATGGCGAGTCGCGCAAGCGAAAAACCGGCAGTGGGAGAAATTTCTTAGGGATAAGGCGTTAAATTTGCTGTGGAAATCCTGTGGATAAGTTGAATAAGTTGAGCCCTGTCAGTGGGTTGGTTGACCACAACGGAGATTTTCGCACCAGGCTTCCTTTCGTCCCCGGGCAAAACTGTCGGCAACCCGTCGGCTATCCGTCGGCACCGCTGTTGCGCAACGGCGACCGGGTGCGGGCTACTTGCCGATCCGCTCTGCGACGCCGGTGACCGAGCCGCTGACGCCGCCCACGGCCTTCTTGAACCCGCCCAGGACGCCGGTGTTGCCCGGCGTCCAGACCCGCCCCGGGCTGGTGGCCAGCCCAAAGCTCGGCACATTCTTCCATCCGGTGGCGGAGCCGTAGATATACCAGCCGCCGATGAGCACGACGATAATGATCAGAACGCGGGTCATGGGGGCATTGTAGCACGAACTGGCGCGCGCCGGGACCGCCGCTAGTGATGCTGATGCGCGACCGCATGGCCGCGGCCGCGAGCGATCATCCAGCGGTTGACCGGAAAGACCACGATCGCAGCGACGATCAGGGCGAATGCGAGAGAGCCCCAGAACAGGGGGGAGGCCAGCCCGGCGGCCATCGCGCCGGGGATGATCAGAATGACGGCGTTGTCGATGATCTCCATCACCGTGATCGAGACGGTATCGGCGGCCAGCGCGATGCGCAGGGCCTGGCGCAGTGGCATTTTCGCGGCGATCAGCGCGCGCAGCGTGAGGCTGTAGCCGAAAAAGAATGCCAGCGCGACGGCCAGTGCGATGGTGGCGGGTGTGGCCCAACCGAGAGCGGTGCCGATGACGAGGCCCAGAACCTCGCCGATACCGCAGCCGGTCAGGCAGTGGATGGTGGCGGACAGTGCGAGGCGGTTAAGGGATTGTGTTGGGTGGTGGGTGTGCGGGGTCATGGGGATGGGCCGGTTGGTAGTGGGTCTGACGGCGTAGTTAGGGGTTCCGGCTGCTGGAAGGTCAAGTGGCGATTACCGCGCGTTGGTTGAGATGTCTTCAGGCCCGGAATCAAGGCGCGTAGCGCCGCCGGGCAGCGCCCGACCGCCCCGGAGGGCGGGCGCTTCTTTGCCGCTGTACACCCGAACGAATGGAAGATCCGGCGGGGCCATAAAGTGCAGACCTCAAGCGGCTGGGCACCCACCCGCGGTCGGGCGTTGCCCGGCGGTCATTTATTATTTTGCCCTGCCTTCCAATATCTTCGCAGCAATACCATGAATACCAATATCAGAAGCCCCGTCGTCTTTGATAATTCCATCCTGCGTCGGTCTGAACAAACTTTCCAAGACGACTGATTCTTGGTCGGCTGACACGTCGCCCCCTTTCAATAGTGCCAAGTAAGTTTCTGCAAAAGCGCCGCGCTCGGCGGCATCCAAGGCCAAGTGCCTTTCGCTCAGATATATTCGAATTTGCAGGCGCAAGAACCAAACGACAATTGTTGAAAGTAAAAAGATCGCTGAAACAATGAACGGACCTTTTGGAGAAATTCCTGTGCACCATTCCTCAGGGTAACCAGAACAAGTCTTCAGAACGAACGATTCAGCGAGCCAGTCGGAACCCCAGTACAAAAATGCAGTGATAGCTGCTGCAAATATCACGGACGCAACCAAAAAAATGCCCCAGGCAATTCGTGATTGCCTCCAGTGCTCTTTCTCACGCTCCATCCACAACTCGACTGGGCGTTTGAGCCTTAGATGCGCGTTATATGTTGTCTCTAGGTCATCGAACTTTTCATTCTTGGTTTTTAGCACACGGCGAAGATTGGCTAAATTTTTTCTGACCCGTTGTGTCGAGCTCAAGAACTGATTGCGATAACGACTGATGCCTTTTTCGCGTGCATCGTCAACTTCCACGAGTATTCTGGCATTATTGTTCTCAATTTCGTCGAGAAGCGTTGAAGTTTCCTCCAAAATCTTGCCTGACGCTTCAAGTCGTGTCCGTATGTCCGCGTCAGCTGCTATAGAAGAATTAATAAATTCCGTCGCGACCAGCGCTTGAAATGCACTCTGTGCAGCAATAGCAAATGCACCGGGTGGTTGTTGGACATTCTGTAATCCCGCATTCCCCAGATGGATGCCCGTTTCTTCACCCGCAGAAGCGTGATATACTCGATTATACAATGAGTTAACCGGGTTGGAGCGGGAATTTGCGAGCGAACGCGACGGGTGAAGTACAAACAAGCCCTCTTCGGTTCCAATTCGACTGCTCGGTCAAGGTCGCGTTCCGTGGATCGTCGATCAGTTCGGACGGCGGGCTATTGCTCCACCGCGAGTTGGACGACGCCCTCGGGCTGACGGACATGGCGGCGGGGCTGATCACCGATCCGCGCACTGGCCGGAATGGCCGCCACAATCTCGCCGGCCTTCTGCGCCAATCGGTTTTCCCACGCCTTGCCGGCTATGAGGACGTCAACGACGCCGACCGACTGTGCCGTGATCCGGTGATGCGCCAACTCATCGGTGGACGTGCGGTGAAGCGGGGTGCGGCGTCGGCCAGCGCCATGGGTCGGTTCGAGACGAAGATGCTGACCCGACCGGAGAACCTCGCCGCCCTCGCTGATCTGCCCGGCCGCTGGATCGACGCGGTGCATGACCGGGGAGGCCGCCGAAGAGCATCACGCTGGATATGGACAGCTCCGAGAGCCCTGTGCATGGCGATCAGGAAGGTGCAATGTGGAACGGGCATTTCCAATCCAAGTGCCTGCACCCACTGTTCGTGTTCAACCAGTTCGGCGATCTGGAGCGATGTGCGCTGCGTCCCGGCAATGTCCACAGCGCCGATGGCCGGGAGGATGTGCTGCGCCCGGTGCTGGCAAGATATTCGAGCGACACGCGACCCTCGATCACCCGGCGCTATTTCCGAGGTGACGCCGCCTTTGCCATCCCTACGCTGTTCGATCTCCTGGAGGCCGAGGGCTGGGGTTACGCCATCCGGATCAAGGGCAACAGCAAGCTCTATGAGCGGATTTCCCGGCTGCTGCGGCGCAGGCCGGGTCGGCCGTCGCACACGGTGATCCGCACCTGCACCAGCTTCCAGTATCAGGCGGGGAGCTGGGTGAAGCCGCGCCGGGTGGTGTCCAAGGTCGAGTTCCATCCGGGCGGGTTGTTCCCGCGCGTGGGCTTCATCGTCACCAATCGCAGCCTGCCCAATGAGCGGGTGCCGGCGTTCTACAACGGCCGGGGCACAGCCGGGCAGCACATCAAGGAAGGCAAGTACGCGCTGAAGTGGACGCGGCTTTCCTGCATGCGCTTTGCCGCCAACGCCGTCCGGCTACAGCTTCATGCCCTCGCCTACAATCCGGCGAACTTCCTGCGCACGCCAGCGACGCCCAGCGAGATCGAGACATGGTCACTGACCTCTTTGCGCGAACGGCTGATCAAGACCGGTACGCGGCTGGGGCGCCATGGCCGCTACGCCATCTTCCAGATGGCCGAGGCGGCACTGCCGCGGCAAGTGTTCGCCGGGATTCCTGGCCTGATCAACGGGCTGCGCGATCCGCCTGCCGCAACAGGGTGCACATGACCAGAAACCCGCCCAGATCGGCTAAATCCAACGCTGGTGACAGGAAAGGTGTGTCCGAAAACGCGTCGAGAGACGCCTTAACAGCCCGTTGACGAAGTCGGCACTGGACGCAAGCGGCCTGGTCTGATTCTTTGATGTTCTGATTTGACCGGAGGATTCGCCGATGGCGATGGGACAGCAGAAGGATCGTCAGGGGGACTTGATGGTGGGCTGGGCGGAGATGCCGCGCTCGCCGGGTCATGTGTTTTACGACCGCCTGCAGTCGGTGCTGATCGAGGGCGGCTTCGACGCCTTTGCCGAGGCGAGCTGCCGGCCCTATTACGCGGCCAGGATGGGCGCGCCCTCGGTGCCGCCCGGGCGCTATTTCCGCATGCACCTGGTGGGCTACTTCGAGGGCATCGACTCAGAGCGCGGTCTGGAGTGGCGTTGCTCGGATTCCCTGTCGCTTCGGGAGTTCCTGCGGCTTGAGAACCGGGAGCGGGTGCCGGACCATTCCTGGCTGTCACGGACCCGCACGCGCCTGCCTCATGAAGTTCACACGGCGATCTTCGACTGGGTTCTGGCGCTGATTGCCGAAGCAGGTCTGGTCAAGGGCGATCGTATCGGGGTGGATGCCTCGACCATGGAGGCCAACGCGGCGCTGCGCAACATCGTGCGAAGGGACACGGGCGAGGGTTACCGGGGGATGCTGGAGCGCTTGGCCCAGGAGAGCGGTATCGAGACGCCCACGGCCGAGGACCGGGCGCGTCTGGACCGCAAGCGCAAGGGCAAGAAGCTCTCGAACCAGGACTGGGTTTCCAGGAGCGACCCCGAGGCCAAGATCGCCAAGATGAAGGACGGCACGACCCATCTGGCCTACAAGCCTGAGCACGCGGTGGATCTGGACACCGGCGCGGTGGTGGCGGCCGAGCTGCACCCCGCCGACGAGGGCGACACGACGACGCTTCCCAAGACGCTGGCGGCGGCCCAGGAGAACCTTGCCAGCGTTGACGCGGCGCCGACGGCTGAGGACCCGGCCGAATGTGTGACCGACAAAGGCTATCACTCACGGGCGGTCTTGAAGGCCTTGGACAACGGCCCGTGGAAGACGCGGATCGCCGAGCCCAAGGCGAAGGGCTTCGCGCGCTGGCGCGGCGACGAGGCGGCGCGGCGGGCGGTCACCAACAACCGGACCCGGCTGTTATCGGGGGTGGCCAAAGAAGCCTTCAAGCTGCGCGCCGAGATCGTCGAGCGCTCCTTCGCCCACAACCTCGATCGCGGCGGCATGCGCCGGACCTGGCTTCGGGGCCGCGAGAACGTGCACAAGCGATACCTGCTTCACGTCGCCGGCCACAACCTCTCGTTGCTGATGCGCCAACTCATCGGCACCGGCACCCCGCGCGAGGCCGTGGCGGGCGGATATGGCGGTATTTTCGTGCTGCTCACGCCCACCGGGGCCATGCTGGTCGCACTGGGGGTCTCGCAAAGCGGCCAGACGGTTTTCGCCGCCGCATTCCTCATCTGGGAGTGAGAGCCGGAAAAAGCCACTTAATCAACGGGCTGTTAAGCGGTCGGATCGGCCTGTTTGGTCGTGCTATCCGGCCGGCACGCAGCACCACACGCGGATCGGAGGCAGAAATCGCCTGGAAAGTCGCCTTCGGTTGCTTTAGCCTCACGGGAGGCAAGCCAAATGGAGAATGCCGGGTTATGCTTTCCACCTCTCTGAAATCAGTTTTACATCACGCTAGATACTTCCCTTTGTGGTCGGCGCTTACTGTTTTTCGCTGGCGCACCTTTGATTTGCGGTCCCGTGGTTTGGGCACAACTTTTGGAACGGTCATGCGTTGGTTTCCGCCTGCAAGAAGCCGATTTGACCGCGAAGCAAAACGAGTTTTTCCCAATATGAAGCGCAGCGCGCGCGGGAAGCTTGGTCAAAATATGGGCAGGCATATGGGGCGAACACTTTTTGAGATATACCACGATGCTGAATTTCAAACGCAACACCACAAATTCAGAAGCTCTGGCCCCGGCCTTGCCGCCCTGAAAGAGGCGAACGCAGCTGGTAAAGGGGCGATTATTGTTTCCGGCCATTTTGGGCAATGGGAAGCAGTTCGCGCCGTGATCAAATTGCACGGGATGGAAAGCGGAGGCGTCTATCGCCCCCATAAAAATCGCCATTACGCACGCCGAATTCTTGCTGGTATCGAAGCGGGGGGAAAACCGATTTTGGCAACCGGCCACGTTGGTACTAGGGCCCTTGTGCGTCATCTGCGGGATGGCGGCATTATTTCTATCTTGTTAGATGAAAAATATCCGGAAGGTGTACGGATACCGTTTCTTGGTCTTGACGCCCTCACATCTCTCTCCCCTGCCCAGCTTGCACTCAAATACGATCTGCCCATGATCCCTGCTTATGGTATTCGCATTGATGACGGGAACGCATTTCGAGTGGAATTCGAAGCCCCAATCCCCCACACCGACAGCATCACCATGACCCGTGCCTTTAATGACAGTCTATCTGCGCGGATCCTAGCAGACCCAGAACAGTGGTATTGGATGCTGAGACGTTGGGACGGTGTTTGAAGGTCGGCATAGCCCTGCGATTTCAACCGGTCGACGCAACACTTTAACGTATGCGTCCGGCGTCGCCGACCTTGCGGATTTTCTGACACCTGAGAGTCTTACGCTTCGATAGCGGGCGATGGTGCCCACTATCGATGGTGGACACTATCGGGGATCATCGATGGCGAGGAAGCGGCGGCGTCGGATCTGGGAAGACGATGAGAAGCGCCGGATCGTGGCGCAGACGCGGGTGCCGGGGGTCTCGGTTTCTCGGGTTGTGCGTCGTTATGACGTGAACGCCAACATGGTTTTCAAATGGCTTCGCGATCCACGGTTCATGCCGTCGGCAGATGATCTTCCGTCGTTCTTGCCGGTCGAGGTTCTGCCCGACGCTTCACCTGGCGCAGCCATGGCGAATGGCGATGCCGTCGCCTCGGACAGCAGGATCGAGATCACATTGTCCAACGGTCTCAGTCTCTGCGTGAGTGGCGGTTTTGATCCTGACGCGGTGTCGCGCCTTGTGCGCGGCCTGGCGACATGATCCCGGTTCCGGCATCGACGAAGATCTGGCTTGCGGGCGGTGTGACGGACATGCGCAAGGGGTTTGTCGGCTTGTCATCTCTGGCTGAGGCGGTTCTTCGCCAAGACCCGTATTCCGGTCATCTGTTTGTTTTCCGGGGTCGTCGCGGCGATCTGATCAAGGTGATCTGGTGGGACGGCCAAGGCGCGTGCCTGTTCTCCAAGCGGTTAGAGCGCGGACGGTTCGTCTGGCCGTCGATTGCGGCTGGCAAGCTGACGATCAGCCCGGCGCAGCTGGCGATGTTGCTGGAAGGCATAGACTGGCGAGCGCCGCTGCGAACATGGCGCCCACTGACGGCTGGATAGAGTGAGAAAGCCAACAATAAAGGGCTGATTGAGCGCCTTCGGGATTCCCTTGATCGGCGTCATCGGCTGTAATATGTGCCAATTTGCGGCTCGGTGTTCGACAATATATCCCACAATAAGATTCAATGCGGCATTTGTTTCACCATTCTCGTGTAATCGAGTAATTGCCGCTCCGATTGGGCTTGACGACGCTGGCGGTACGTAGTCTCCGATATCGATTAGTTGCTTAATGTGCTCGAACTTTTCTTTGGCTGACTTGTCATCTAAGTTATTGATTTCGTGCCATACATCGGACCAAAAGCCCGCAAACTTCCGCATCGGGTCATCAAAATCACCAAATCGGTGCGGCGAATATACCTTCTCCGCTGCGTAAAGGTTTGCAAATTTCCAGGCCTCAGCCTCGAGCTCAATTAATTTTAGAAGCGCCGTAAAGTTCGGAGCTGATATTTCTCCAATTGGCAATTCCAATTCATATCTTGGCATATTTTCTCCCGATCAAGAACGAGTGCTTCTCACCCATCCATCTTCAGCGCCGAAATAAACGCCTCCTGCGGGATCTCGACCTTGCCGAACTAGCGCAGCTTCTTTCACGGCACCGGTCACGCCGCCTCCACATCCCCCTTGCCCGCAAGCAGCGCCGGGACCGAGATGTCCTCGTCGAGCGCGTTCCAGTGCAGGCCGTAGGCGGTGATCTCGACGCCCGCGCGCTCCTTGGCGGTTGCATCCAGCAGCTTGGGAAACCAGGCCAGCGGAACGCCCAAAGTCCGGCCATCTGTGAGGGAGAGCCACATCGTGTCATCGTCGAAACGTACGCTTTCAGCTGAAATGTTCATGCCAGGCCCTTTCGATGCGGTCGGCGTTGTCGCCGATGATTGCCGCCAGTTCGTGCAAGGTTCGCGCATCAAAGCCCGCACTGCGTGCTACCGCAACTGGCTGCAGCCAGAATTTCGCTTCGCCGCCGCCTCTCATCACCTGGATGTGGACCGGTTCGCGCGGGTCGCCTTCGTTGGAGTAAAAGAAAAAACCGTGCCTATCCGGTTGTCACCCACACCCACTACATCTAGGGTGCTCCCAGTCGCCCGAGTAAAGCTCGGCGTAAGTGGGAGCGGTGACATCGCCAGCGATTCCGAGCAGGGACCGGAAGGCGTTGAACGGGTAGAACCGCCTGTTGAAGCGGAAGGTGAACTCGTTGAGGTAGGCTTGGAGGTGCTGGTGGCTCACGCCGTGATGAATGCCACTCAGCCACGTCTTCAGGTTGGCGAAGACGAGATGAATGATCGGCAGATACTCCTCAGCGACCTGGGAGTTGCCTCGCTCGGCGACGGCGAGGTGTTTGTAGCCGCGCTTGGCGAGGCTGGTATAGCCGGACCAATCGTCGGTGATGACCGACGCACCCGAAGTAACGGCGCCCTCGACAAAGCCGCAGAGCGATTCCGCGCTGCGGTCTGGCACGACAGCGAGTCGGACACGTCCGGCGTAGCGACCGCCCTTCCGCTTATCGAGCTTGGTTCCCGGCTTGCGCTGTCGCACTTCAACGGCGCTGGCGACAAGAAGCTTGTGGTGAACGCCCCGGCCCTTGCCGCGCGTGCGGCCGCCGACCCAGGTTTCGTCGACTTCGACATGGTCGCAGGCCTCGCTGCCGATGCGGTCCTGATCCGGCCGAACCATACCAGCGCGGAGCTTGTGGAGGATCTGAAAGGCGGTTTCGTAACGGGAAAGCCCGACCTGGCGCTGGAACTGTGTGGCAGACATGCCGGGCGTCTGGCTGGCAACCAGATAGGCCGCCCAGAACCATACGCCCAGCGACGTATGGGAGCGCTCCATGACCGTCCCCGCCGTCAGCCCGGTGTCGCGGCGGCACTTTCGACAGCGCAAGACGCCGGGCCGGCTGGTGAAGCGGAACGGCTCTGCCGCCGTCTGGCAATGGGGGCAGACGAACCCGTCACCCCACCGCGCCTTCTCCAGGTAGGCGGCACAGGCCGCGTCATCCGGGAAAAGTCGTTGAAACTCGGGAAGCGACCGCGGAAACGAAAGGTCTTCGCGCTGCGGAACATCCATCCCCGCTTCGTCCGCCTCCCGAGCCACTCGACGCCACACCCTACATATAGTGGGTGTGGGTGACAACCGGATAGGCACGGAAAAAACGAAAGCCATCGTGGCGAAAGACGGTCGGCATGCCAGGACGTTCGCCGACGGCGTGCGCGTTGTCAGCCATCCATTTTGAGGGCGCTTATAAACGCCTCCTGCGGAATGCGCACCTTTCCGAACTCGCGCATCTTCTTCTTACCCGCCTTCTGCTTTTCCAACAGTTTCTTCTTGCGGGTCACATCGCCGCCGTAGCATTTGGCGGTCACGTCCTTCCTCATCGCGCTCAAAGTCTCGCGGGCGATCACCCGGCCGCCGATGGCCGCCTGGATCGGGATTTTGAACATGTGGCGCGGGATCAGCTCTTTGAGTTTTTCCACCATCGCCCGGCCGCGGGCCTCGGCGCGGTCGTGGTGGACCATGGTCGAGAGCGCATCGACCGGTTCCTCGTTGACCAGCACCTGCATCTTGACCAGGTAATCCTCGCGATAGCCTTCCAGCGAATAATCAAAGCTCGCATAGCCCTTGGTCACCGATTTCAACCGGTCGTAGAAGTCGAAAACCACTTCGTTTAATGGTAAATCATATACGACCATCGCCCGCGATCCGGCATAGGTCAGGTCGATCTGGATGCCGCGGCGGTCCTGGCAGAGCTTCAAAACATCGCCGAGATACTCGTCGGGCACCAGGATCGTCGCCTTGATGCGCGGTTCCTCGATGTGATCGACATGGGTCAAATCGGGCATGTCGGCGGGGTTGTGCAACTCGCGCACCTCTCCATCGCGCATGTGGATTTTGTAGATCACCGAGGGCGCGGTGGTGATCAGGTCGATGTCGAACTCGCGTTCGATGCGGTCGCGGATGACCTCCAGATGCAGCAGGCCGAGGAAACCGCAGCGGAAACCGAAGCCCAAGGCCGCGCTGGTTTCCATTTCGGAGGTGAAGGAGGCGTCGTTGAGCGCCAGTTTGCCGATGGCCTCGCGCAGATCTGAAAATTCGGCGTTGTCGACCGGGAAGAGGCCGCAGAAGACCACCGGCTGGGACGGTTTGAAGCCGGGCAACGGTTGGTCGGTGCCAAATTTTTCGTGGGTGATGGTGTCGCCGACGCGGGTGTCGCGGACCTGTTTGATGCTTGCGGTCAGGACGCCGATTTCGCCGGGGCCGAGGGCGGGGATGTCTTGCATTTCGGGCTTCAGGACGGCCAGGCGGTCGATGCCATAGGTGGCGTTGGTCGCCATCATGCGGATGCGGTCACCCTTGGTAATCACCCCGTCGATGACCCGGATCATGACGACGACGCCGAGGTAGGCGTCATACCAGCTGTCGACCAGCATGGCTTTGAGCGGCTCTTGCGCGTCGCCTTTGGGGGCCGGCAGGCGGGTGACGATGGCTTCCAGAACCTGGCCGATGCCGGCGCCGGTCTTGGCGGAGATCTCAATGGCGTCCGAGGCGTCGATGCCGATCACATCCTCGATCTGCTGGCGGATGCGGCCGGGCTCGGCCGCCGGCAGGTCGATCTTGTTCAGGACCGGGACAATCTCATGGTCCGCATCGATGGCCTGATAGACGTTGGCCAGCGTCTGGGCCTCGACGCCCTGGGTGGCGTCCACCACCAGCAGGCTGCCCTCAACCGCGCGCATGCTTCGGCTGACCTCATAGGCGAAATCGACGTGGCCGGGGGTGTCGATGAGGTTGAGGATATAGGTTTCGCCGTCCTGTGCGGCATATTCGATACGCACCGAGTTGGCCTTGATGGTGATGCCGCGCTCGCGCTCGATATCCATGGTGTCCAGCAGCTGCGCCTTCATGTCGCGGCTGGCCACGGTGCCGGTCGTCTGGATCAGCCGGTCGGCGAGAGTCGATTTGCCGTGGTCGATATGGGCGACGATGGAGAAATTGCGGATGTTGGCGAGCGGGGTCATGGGGTGGTCATATGCGGCGGAAATTGTGGGTGGTCAATGGCAGAGCCGACGCGCCGCAGACCTGATCCGGGAGGTGCGCGCCGTCCGGCATGACGCGGCGCCGGATCGGTGTCCGGGGTGGGGGTATTTGTCTGGTCGGCGGTCTTGAAATCGCCGTGGTCGATTTGGCTGGTGGTGGGGATACTGCGGGTCGGATGCGCGGCGCTGTCCACATGTGGACGCATGGTTAAGGTGTTGGAGTTATTGGCGGTAGCGATAACAACGACGCTGGGCGGCGCGGGCGGACAGGGATGCGCCGGTGTAGGGACGGATGGGCACTTGCCTGCCGCTCCGGTCGGGAGGTGGCCGTGGTGTGCACCCGGCAGGCCGATCGGCCCAGCGCGATCCGGCACAATGGCTGTTGTGCTGCAAGCGCTGGCAATCATTGCGCGTGGCGTGCAAAGGTGACCCATGCTCGAAAAACACGTCCTGCCGATCGAAAAAGTCCGTGTCCCGGTCAAGCGGATGAAAACGCTGGATGAGGCCCGCGTGCAGGCGCTGGCCGAGGATATTCTGGAAAACGGCCAGAAAGTGCCGATCCGGGTGCGCGCCGATGGCGAGGGGTTCGTGCTGATCGAGGGTCTGCACCGGCTGGAGGCGCTGAAAGCGCTCGGCGAAGAGACGGTCGAGGGCTATCTGGCGCTGGCAAGGTTGCATTGAAGGGCCGTCTGGCGGGATGACGATGGGCCGGGCGGATCAAGGGGAATGACGGAAATTGCCAGGAAAGTGGTGGCCACGGGCCGCGTGCAGGGTGTCTGGTTTCGTGGCTGGGTGGCCCAGGAAGCGCGCGCGCTGGGGCTGGCGGGATGGGTGCGAAACAGGGGCGACGGAGCGGTCGAGGCGTTGTTGTCGGGGCCGGAGGCGCGGGTGGCCGAAATGGTGGCGGCGATGCACCGCGGGCGGCGCAGGTCAGCGATGTGAGCTGGGAGGCGGCGGAGGATTGGGGTGGTGATGGGTTTGAGGTGTGGCGGTAGGGATTTTTCGAGCTTAGGAATGGATGCGCAGTGGAAATGCGCGGTCGGAAAAGACCCAGCGCCCGACGATCCGACCACCGCCACTGCGCGCCACAATTGGCGTGGCGTGCAGTGGCCCAACCTTCGCAGGTCCCGCCCGAAAAACCATATGACAAGCGACCGACCGCCCCGGTGGGCGCCCCTGTGGGTTGAGGTCTTCACTTTTTGGCACCGCCACGTCTTATGTTCATTCGGGTGTGTAAGTGGTGGTGGAGCGCCCGCCCGTCGTGCTGAAAGCACGCCTGCGGCGTGACGGCGGTCGGGCGCTGCCCAGCGGCACTTCGTGCCTTGTTGCTGGGCTAAGCCCTTCGGTCCGACGGTCGCCCTGAGCCCATTGCGCCATTAGGCTAGCCGGAGCAACCGAGGGCAGCGCCCGATCGCGGGTGGGCGCGCCGACAGGTGAGGTCTGCACTTTATGGTCCCGCCACATCTTACGTTTGTTCGGGTGTGCAGGCGGTGCAGTAGCGCCCGCCCGTCGTGCTGATAAGCACGCCTGCGGCATGACGGCGGTCGGGCGCTGCCCGGCGGCGCTTCGCGCCTTGTTGCCGGGCATGGTCTGGCCCCCGAGCCCCGACGCCCGTCACGCCCCCGGCTGGTTGACCTTCCGCAGATACGGCAGCACCGCCTCGAAACTGCCGTGCTGGGCGCGGGCGTCGTCGTCGGAGACCGCCGGAACGACGATCACGTCGTCGCCCTGGCTCCAGCCCGCGGGCGTGGCCACCTTGTGGCCCCAAGTCAGCTGCACCGAATCCAGTACCCGCAGCAATTCGTCAAAGTTGCGCCCCGTGGTCATCGGATAGCTGAGCTGCATTTTGATCTTCTTGTCCGGCCCGATCAGGAACACCGTGCGCACCGTCTGGTTGTCCATCGCGGTGCGGCCTTCAAAGCTGTTGCCGGCCTCAGAGCCCAGCATATCGTAGAGCTTGGCAACAGCCAGGTCGGGATCGCCGATCATCGGATAGGTGACCGACTGGCCGGTTGCGGTGGCGATGTCTGCTTTCCATTTATGATGGGCGTCGACCGGATCGACGGAAATGCCGATGATCTTGCAATTGCGGCGGGCAAATTCGCCCGCAATTCCGGCCATATGCCCAAGCTCGGTGGTGCAAACGGGCGTGAAATCCTTGGGATGCGAAAACATGATCGCCCAGCCGTCGCCGATCCAGTCGTGAAAACTGATCGGGCCCTCGGTGGTTTCAGCGGTGAAATCGGGTGCGGTGTCGTTAATTCTGAGACTCATGTCGGCCCCCCTGTCAGATGTGGAATTGATGAATTGGCCCGCACCAACTGGCGAGCCAGCGGCAGTGCCATAATGCCATTTCCGGCGCGCGGTTCAACCACACTTTGCTGCGAGCGCTTCTTTGAGAACGCCGGTGGTCGATCGTCACCGCCTCGACTGGTCCGCGGCGCGGATTATCTGGGCGATTGGATAGGCTTGCCGCCAGTTGAGTTTTTGGACGGGTGACATTTGAACCGCGCGTGAACCGCGCGCGCCAGCGCCGGGTCGCCTGAAATGTTGTGCACAATTGCCTTCAGGCAGCTTTTGCCAGGATGCCTGCCGGCGTAATGCAGGCGGCGGCGATTCAGGGATTGCAGCGCGTGGGCTTGCGGTGCACCGAGCTTGGTGCATGCCTCCCACGCCCGCCGGAAATCGCCGTCGCGCTCAAGCAGGTAGTAAAACAAGTAGTGCATCCAGAAATAGGGACGCTGCCGAGACGGGACCGGATCGTCCAGCCGCATTTCGGCGATCGGATCACCGTCGAGAAGTTTTGGGCCGCCGGGGTCGGGCGCATATTCGTGCGGGCTGGCCCAGTACAAATCCATTCGGTCTGCCCATCTGTTGGCCAGCAGAGACCCCTGGCCAGCGGCGAGGAACCAACTGGCCAATGGGCGGGTCTGGCCGTCATAGGCAAATGCGAAAAACCCCGACTGCGCCACCAGTGGCTCAAGCCAGTCAGCGAGCGGGCGGACCGGAAAGGCAGAAGCATCGACCCAGACGCCGCCATATCGGCGCAACAATGCAATGCGAATGAGATCGGAACCGGCCTGGGGCGAGATGTCTGAGATGTCGACGGGCAGATCCCCGGTCAGGCTCAGAGCCGCGTCTTTGTCGAGGATAACCATTTCGTAGTCAGGATTGAGCGCCTGCCAGCGGTGCCAGTTGGCCTGAACCATGGCCGGAGCCTGATCAAGGCCCTGCAACCAGAGGCTATAGATTTTCCTTGGAAATTTCGGTTCGCTTTGCATCGTGCGTATCAGGCTATCAAAGATTTGAAATTTCGCCAGTTGCCCTTTTGGCGGATTGACAACGACGGCAACCGGCATAAGGCGCGTCAGGCACGATCCCGTCTGATCTGTCCATACGCGAAGTGGCAAACAAGAAACCGCCCGGTTCCCAACACCGGGCGGCGCTGTTCCGCTTTCCCAATTTTTCAGCGCCCTTCACCGCTCTGACCGGTCCGCGGCCCGGATTATCTGGGCGATTGGATAGGTTTGCCGCCAGTTGAGTTTATAAACTTTTACCGTTTGTTATTAACAGCTTATCTGGAGTGATGGATTTGTGCTTGTTTGATGGTTTTGCCACATCGTGGTCACAATCGGATTTTGGGCGATCTAGCGTTGCTGCGAATTGTGAAACACTTTTCGCAGCGCGGGGGAGTTGTTTCTGCAATTGCATGGTTTGTGCGGCTGGTACATCCCGGCAATCTCCATTTTCGAGTTGGATCAGCGCATGACGGCGGTTCGCAACAGCGATGTCATCATTATTTGCGGCGCGATGATGGGCAGCGCGGTTGCGTGGTTTTTGGCCTCTGATCCGGCATTTGCGGGACACATCACAGTGGTCGAGCGTGACCCGAGCCTGGAATTCGCGTCAACGAGCCATTCAAATTCCTGTATGCGGCAGCAGTTTTCGACCGAGATCAACATACGAATTTCGCAGTTTACGGCGGCCTATATCCGCGATTTCAAAACCCATATGGGCGGGTCTGGCACAGTGCCGCCCAGAACCGACTATTTTGGCTACCTTTATCTGGCGGCGAGCGATTACGGCGCGCGCGCAATGCGCGCCATGCACGACCTGCAGCGCCGCCTGGGTGCGGCCACGGCACTTTTGGAGCCTGCCGATCTGGCCCGCGAATTTCCCTTCATGCGTCTGGACGACATTCGCCTGGGCTCACTTGGGCTGGAAGATGAGGGCTATTTTGACGCCGAAGCAATTCGAGCGGCCTGGGTGCGCGGTGCCCGAGCGCTGGGCGCGCGGTTTATAACGGTCGAGGTGGTGGGGTTTGAACAGGACGGATCAGGGATTAGCGCGGTGGTGCTGGGTGACGGAGCGGCCATGGATTGCGGCTATGTGGTCAATGCCGCCGGCCCGCGTGCGGCGCAGGTTGCGGCCATGGCCGGCATGGCATTGCCTGTTGAGCCGCGCAAACGCGCGCAAACGCGCGCGCAAACGCGCGCGCAAACGCGCGCGCAAACGTACACTTATACCACCGAGCGGAATGCCTGACTCACGTTGGGGATTCCCAAGCGGTCCGATCTCTGACTCAATGTGGTGAACCAATGAGGTTCGCCATGGCAGCGCCTATCGACTTACGGAACGATTTTGACAGCGTCTCACTGCGGCGCCTCGCGAAGAGGACCAGGGACGCGACCCAGAGCCGTCGTCTGCTGGCGTTGGCCGAGGTCTACGATGGTGGCAGCAGGACGGATGCGTCGCGGATCGGCGGCGTCGGTCTGCAGATCATTCGCGACTGGGTGCTGCGCTTCAACGCCCGCGGACCGGACGGGCTGGTCGATGGGAAGTCACCGGGCGCACCCTCGAAGCTCAACGCCGATCACCGCCGCGCACTGGCGGAGGTTGTTGAGGCCGGCCCGGTCCTGGCGGTCGACGGCGTCGTGCGCTGGCGGCGCAAGGACCTGGCGCGGTGGCTCTTGGAGACGTTCGCCATCTCGCTCGACGAGACCACGGTCGGGCGCGAGTTGAAGGCGCTCGGCTTCGCCAAGATCTCGGCGCGGCCGCGCCACTACGCGCAAAACGAGCTGGCCGTCGAGGCTTTTAAAAAAAACTTCCCCGCCGAACTGGCGAAGATCCGGGCGAGGCTCCCGAAAGGCGTCGAGATAGAGCTGTGGTGGCAAGATGAAGCCCGCATCGGCCAGAAGAATAAGCTCACACGCCGATGGGCCAGACGTGGCACGCGCCCGCGGGCGCCCCGCGACCAGCGCACCGAATGGGCCTATATCTTCGGCGCGATCTGTCCCGCGAAGGGGAAAGGCGCCGGGCTGGTCATGCCTTGGTGCGACACCGACGCCATGGCGGCGCACCTCATCGAGATCAGTGCCGCCGTCGATCCCGGTGCCCATGCGGTGCTGATCGTCGATCAGGCCGGTTGGCACTTGACGCCCAAGCTGGCGATCCCCGACAACATCACCGTCCTGGCGCTGCCGCCACGATCGCCCGAGTTGAACCCGGTGGAGAATGTCTGGCAATTCATGCGCGACAACTGGTTGTCGAACCGGATCTTCAAATCCTACGAAGACATCGTCGCGCTGTGCTGCCAAGCCTGGAACAACCTCATCGACCAACCATGGAAGATCATGTCCCTCGGCATGCGCAAATGGGCGCATGGGTTCTGATCAATGACCGTTGGTATTACGTGGTTGATGCGGCAGAGCCCGTGGCGCGCAAATTGCCGCTGACCATTGACCCGGGCGGCATCCACATGCGCCAAAGCGGATCAGGGTATCTGATCGGCGGCGCGCCGGATCGCGACGAGGCCGTCGATGCGGATGATTTCGATATGGATCATTCTCTGTGGGAGGATAAATTCTGGCCCGCCGCGGCCGGGCGCGTGGCAGCCTTTGGGCGCGTGAAGGTGCGCCAATCCTGGGTAGGGCATTATGCATTCAACACCTTCGATCAGAACGCCATCATCGGATTCGCGGGCGACCCTGAGAACCTTTATTTCATCAACGGTTTTTCCGGCCATGGCCTGCAGCAGGCACCGGCCATGGGGCGCGGCATCGCCGAATTGATCACCTACGGCGCGTTTCGCACGCTTGACTTGTCAGCGCTTGGGTTTGACCGCATCGCCGCGGGCAGGCCGGTGGTTGAGCGCGCGATTATATAGACCGGCGCGCAAGATCGCGTCTAGCGGGCAGGCTTGCGCGGTTGGGTTGAGACCGTGCGGCTGACCTGATGGCTTACCGAAGGTGGCCGCTGATGCGCATGCGGCGCGAATACCACAGCAAAAACATCGCGACGATGACAATGGCCACCGACATCAGCGTCGCAACGGGGCCCATCAGATCGGCGACCGTCACCTCGGCCAGTACGAGCGTGTAGGTAACCATGATCAGCATTGCGACCAGCGAGATCAAGAAACTTGCCACTGCGCGGCCCGATCGTGTCAGCAGCAGAACAGAGCCCAGAACTGCCGCCAGAGCACCAATTCCCCAGGCCGCATTTGCCCAGAACGGGAAAGCGTCAAAATAGCCTGTCTGTTCGGCTGACATCCGGGTGGTGTAGAAATCAGCGCCCAGATTGATCAGCACAAAATCGGCCGCGCTGGGTAAGTTCCACAACAGCGACAGGGCACCGATCAGCAAAAGATGCCATGGAGTTTTGGTCATATCGGCTCCCGCGCAATGCCTGGTTTGCGGTGCCGGACTAGCATATTCGGCGCGGTCGGGCGACCGGTACTGCGATAATTACCGGTTAATACCAGCGGCATTTAACATTGACCGATATGGGCCCATTTTCGCATTCCGATTGATGTGATGGTTTCGGGCTGTGCGATGAGCTTTTTCCAAGCTTCGCATCCAGCATCGACGATGGCATTGTAGTCTTCGAACACGCGGTTGGAGAGCCAATTGGCGCGCAAGTACTGCCAGATATTTTCCACCGGGTTCAGTTCCGGAGCGCGCGATGGCAGCAGGATGATGGTGAGGTTCTTCGGGACTTTGAGTTTGCCGGTGGTGTGCCATCCGGCCCGATCCATCAGCACAACCGCATGGGCCTTTCGGGCGACGTGGCGGCTGATCTCGTCGAGATGCATCTGCATGGCTTGCGCGTCCGCCCAAGGCAGCATGAGCGCCGCCCCCTTGCCGTGAGCCGGACAGATGGCGCCGAACAGATAGGCGTTGTGATAGCGCTGATCGGCCGGCTGGCGGGGGCGCGTGCCCTTTCTCGCCCACAGGCGCGTCAGGCCATTCTTCTGGCCAAGGCGTGCTTCGTCCTGGAACCAGATCTCCACCGGCGTTCCCGCTGGCAGGTCAGCTATATGCACCTGGAGCGTGTCGGCGAAGTTTTTTTTAAACGCCTCGATGATCCGCTTATCCTGCCTGGGATGCTGCGGGCGGGCGCTGATATGGGCAAAGCCCAGTTCGCCAAGCAGTCTGGATATCCCGCGCTCGGAATAGATGACGCCAAAGCGCGCCTCGATCACCCGCTTCAGGTCGATCCGCCGCCAGCGGACAACCCCGTCCACCGCCGGATCGGGGCCGGTCTCGACAATCTCGCCAAGTTCTTTCATCTGGACATCGCTCAGGTAGCGCGTCCGGCCCGCGCCCTTGCGGTTGGTGAGGCCATCCGGTCCCTCTTCGTTGAACCGGTGAACCCAGTCCCGCAGGGTTTGGCGATCCATCCCACCGATCCTTGCGGCCTCTCCACGGCGCATGCCATCGTAGACCGCCGCAAGAGACAACAGACGGCGGCTCTGCCGGGCATCCTTGCAACGGCTGGCGAGTTTACGAAGGTGGCGGGCATCAAAGTCGCGACGAAGCGGAACACTGGCTGGCATGGCGATCCTCCTTTGCCAACCTTGAATCAGATCAAAACCGATTTGGGAATCCCCACAGAGTCAGAAATTGATGCCGTTGGTATAACGCCCGAAGCATGCACGCGCACCAGAACCTCGCCCGCGCCGGGCACTGGGTCAGCCATCTCGCCAATTGTCAGAACGTCGCTTGCCGCGCCGAAATTTTCATACCAAACCGCGCGCATCGCTCAGGAAAGCCAGCGCTTGCGGCGGCGATAGGATCGCACGTCGCGAAACGATTTGCGGCCCTCATCGGACATGCCCAGATAAAACTCTTTCACATCCGGGTTTTCGCGCAGATCCGCAGCTGGGCCATCCATCACCACGCGGCCCGATTCCAGAATATATCCGTAATGCGCAAATCTGAGCGCCACGTTGGTGTTTTGCTCGGCCAACAGGAAACTCACGCCTTCCTTTTCGTTCAGCGATTTCACGATGGCGAAAATCTCTTCGACCAGCTGCGGAGCCAGCCCCATGCTCGGTTCGTCCAGCAGGATCGTCTCGGGACGGCTCATCAGAGCGCGGCCGATCGCCACCATCTGCTGTTCACCGCCGGAGGCATAGCCCGCCTGGCTCCTGCGCCGTTCTTTCAGGCGCGGAAAATATTCATAGACCATCTGCAGATCGGCATCGACCGCGCCGCGCCCGTCGCGCCGCGTATAGCCGCCGGTCATCAGGTTTTCCTCGACCGTCAGATGTTCAAAGACATGGCGGCCTTCCATCACCTGAATGATCCCCATTTTTACCAGATTGGCCGGGTCCATATGGGCCAGATCGCCGTCGCGATACTTGATCGACCCCTTGGTCACCTCGCCGCGCTCGGATTTGAGCAACCCGGATATGGCTTTCAACGTCGTCGACTTTCCCGCGCCGTTGCCGCCCAGCAGCGCCGTAATCCCGCCCTTGGGCACGCTCAAGCTTACGCCCTTCAACACCAGGATCACGTGGTTATAGATCACCTCGATATTGTTGACTTCCAGCAATGTCTCTTGGGATTTGGCGGTATCCAGCATCAGGTTTCTTCTTTGTTGGAAATACTCAAATATACCCGGCCCACATCTCTGCGGGCCGGATAGTTGCTTAGATCAGTTACACCGCAACTCGATGTTGTTCTCGGCGGCGAAAGCCATCGAGTCCTCTTCGATCAGGGCGTTGATCAGCTCGGCATCCGGCTCCATGAAGTCGGTGATCAGCGACCAGGTTTTCGCCGACGCATCCCATTGCTGAACCGCGCCAAGGCCGGGGCCACCGTGGTTTTCACAGGTCACCTGAAACTCCGGGCCAAAACCACCCAGACCAGCCGCTTCCATTTTGGCGTTGGTTATGTTCAGCGCCTCCATCCCGTCGCGCATCATGCCCGGCGTGATGTCAGTGGTGCCGTGAATGTCCATCGCCGTTTTGATGGCTTCGGCTGCAAGGAAGGCCGCATAGATCGTCCGGTTATACAGCACCGTGCCGATATTGCTGCCATCGCCTGCGGCCATGCCCTTGTCGACGATGTGGGTCTGAATATCGTCGAAAATCGGGAAATCTGTGCCCACGCCATTCATAGCCAGTGCCTTATAGCCGTTCGCGCCATCACCCGCAGGCAGCACGTCAGCTTCGGCGCCCGACCACCACACACCGATGAAGTTTTCCATCGGATAGCGGATATTCGAGGCTTCCTGCACGGCAACCTGGTTCATGACTCCCCAGCCCCACATCAACACGTAATCAGGGTTTTCGCGACGGATTTGCAGCCATTGTGATTTCTGCTCCTGACCCGGATGGTCAACCGGTATCAGTGTCAGATCGTACCCATGCTTGGTCGCCAGCGCTTCCAGCGTGCGGATCGGCTCTTTGCCGTAGCCCGAGTTGTGATAGACCAGCGCGATTGACTTGCCGCCCAGATCACCATCGTTTTCGTTCAGCAGATAGTTTATCGCCACAGATGCTGCCTGCCAATAGTTGGCCGGATAGTTGAACGCATGGCTAAAGACTTTGCCGTTGGCGGCAGAGGTGCGGCCATAGCCCATCGAATGCACCGGAATGTCGTCGGCCACGCCCTTGGGGATCAGCTGATAGGTGATCCCGGTCGACAACGGCTGGTACACAAGCGCGCCTTCGCCTTTGGTGGCCTCATAGCATTCAACGCCTTTTTCGGTGTTGTAGCTGGTTTCGCATTCGACGATCTTCACCGGCACGCCGTTAATGCCGCCGTCACGCTCGTTCAGCAGGTTAAAGTAATCGACATAGCCATCGGCCAGCGGGATGCCGCCAACCGCATAGGGACCGGTCCGATAGCTTAGCCACGGAATGACCAGATCGGCCATCACCGGACCAGCGGCCATGATGCCGGCAATTGCCATTGTTGCGAGTTTCAGTTTCATACGAGTATCCTCCGTTGGTTTCGTATTTTCTTCGTTTTAGCCCCGCCCTAATGGGGGAAAGGCCATAGTCGTAATTTCTCCTTGGCCAGCCGCCAAAGCTGGGCCATGCCGTGCGGTTCCATCACCAGAAATCCGATGATCAGCCCGCCAACGATCAGGAATTCCATGTGCACCGCAAGATCGGTCTGCCAGCCGAGCGTGCCAACCAGTATGTTCTTCAGAATGACCGGCATCTGCACCATGAAGGCCGCCCCCAGAAACGAGCCGAGAACCGATCCCAGCCCGCCAATGATCACCATGAACAGGATCAGAAAGCTTTTTTGTATGCCGAAGACTTCACCAACCTCTACCGCGCCAAGGTAAATGGCAAAGAACAAAGCCCCCGAAATGCCGATGAAAAAGCTGGAAACCGCAAAGGCGGAAAGTTTCGCGGTCAACGGGTTCACCCCGATGATCTCGGCGGCGATATCCATATCGCGGATCGCCATCCATTTGCGCCCGATCGAGCCGCGCGTCAGGTTGCGGGCCAGCCAGGCCAGTACGGTCACGAAGATCAGGCAGAACATGTATTTCGCCCAGGCATCGGTGTTGGCCCCGGTGACAATAACGCCAAAGACATCGCGCTGCGGCGCGTTGATCTGGCCCGAGGCCGAGTAGTTGTAAAACCACGGCACTTTGTTGAACAGCCAGACCAGAAAAAATTGCGCCGCCAGCGTCGCCACTGCCAAATAGAAGCCTTTGATGCGCAGGCTCGGCAGCCCGAAAATCAATCCCACGCCTGTGGTGATCAGCCCGGCCAGCGGCACGTGGACGAACATCGAGACATCAGGAAACGCCGTCATCAGCTTGTAGACCGCATAAGCCCCGACCGCCATGAACCCGCCGGTCCCCAGGCTGACCTGCCCACAATATCCCGTAAGAATGTTCAGACCCAGCGCGGCGATGATATAGATCAGAACGGGGACAAATATCGCATTATACCACCGAGCGGAATGCCTGACTCACGTTGGGGATTCCCAAGCGGTCCGATCTCTGACTCAATGTGGTGAACCAATGAGGTTCGCCATGGCAGCGCCTATCGACTTACGGAACGATTTTGACAGCGTCTCACTGCGGCGCCTCGCGAAGAGGACCAGGGACGCGACCCAGAGCCGTCGTCTGCTGGCGTTGGCCGAGGTCTACGATGGTGGCAGCAGGACGGATGCGTCGCGGATCGGCGGCGTCGGTCTGCAGATCATTCGCGACTGGGTGCTGCGCTTCAACGCCCGCGGACCGGACGGGCTGGTCGATGGGAAGTCACCGGGCGCACCCTCGAAGCTCAACGCCGATCACCGCCGCGCACTGGCGGAGGTTGTTGAGGCCGGCCCGGTCCCGGCGGTGGACGGCGTCGTGCGCTGGCGGCGCAAGGACCTGGCGCGGTGGCTCTTGGAGACGTTCGCCATCTCGCTCGACGAGACCACGGTCGGGCGCGAGTTGAAGGCGCTCGGCTTCGCCAAGACCTCGGCGCGGCCGCGCCACTACGCGCAAAACGAGCTGGCCGTCGAGGCTTTTAAAAAAAACTTCCCCGCCGAACTGGCGAAGATCCGGGCGAGGCTCCCGAAAGGCGTCGAGATAGAGCTGTGGTGGCAAGATGAAGCCCGCATCGGCCAGAAGAATAAGCTCACACGCCGATGGGCCAGACGTGGCACGCGCCCGCGGGCGCCCCGCGACCAGCGCACCGAATGGGCCTATATCTTCGGCGCGATCTGTCCCGCGAAGGGGAAAGGCGCCGGGCTGGTCATGCCCTGGTGCGACACCGACGCCATGGCGGCGCACCTCATCGAGATCAGTGCCGCCGTCGATCCCGGCGCCCATGCGGTGCTGATCGTCGATCAGGCCGGTTGGCACTTGACGCCCAAGCTGGCGATCCCCGACAACATCACCGTCCTGGCGCTGCCGCCACGATCGCCCGAGTTGAACCCGGTGGAGAATGTCTGGCAATTCATGCGCGACAACTGGTTGTCGAACCGGATCTTCAAATCCTACGAAGACATCGTCGCGCTGTGCTGCCAAGCCTGGAACAACCTCATCGACCAACCATGGAAGATCATGTCCCTCGGCATGCGCAAATGGGCGCATGGGTTCTGATCAATGACCGTTGGTATTAGCCCAGTAATCGTTGATGAAAAACGGGACCACCAGAAACGCCACCGCGATCACCGCGTAATAGGCCACCCGATCGAACTTGATCGGAAACGTCTGATTGTCGGCGACATAGGACGTCTTGAAATCACCTGCTTCGCGGTAGAGCATCAGGCTAATCCTCGTTCTCTAAGCGGTGCGCCAATCGACGCAGGCCCCAACAAATCACTGCCGTTGCGAAGACGACCGCCAGAATGCCAGGAACATAACCTTTCGATCCGACTACGTAGTAATACCAACGGCATCAATTTCTGACTCTGTGGGGATTCCCAAATCGGTTTTGATCTGATTCAAGGTTGGCAAAGGAGGATCGCCATGCCAGCCAGTGTTCCGCTTCGTCGCGACTTTGATGCCCGCCACCTTCGTAAACTCGCCAGCCGTTGCAAGGATGCCCGGCAGAGCCGCCGTCTGTTGTCTCTTGCGGCGGTCTACGATGGCATGCGCCGTGGAGAGGCCGCAAGGATCGGTGGGATGGATCGCCAAACCCTGCGGGACTGGGTTCACCGGTTCAACGAAGAGGGACCGGATGGCCTCACCAACCGCAAGGGCGCGGGCCGGACGCGCTACCTGAGCGATGTCCAGATGAAAGAACTTGGCGAGATTGTCGAGACCGGCCCCGATCCGGCGGTGGACGGGGTTGTCCGCTGGCGGCGGATCGACCTGAAGCGGGTGATCGAGGCGCGCTTTGGCGTCATCTATTCCGAGCGCGGGATATCCAGACTGCTTGGCGAACTGGGCTTTGCCCATATCAGCGCCCGCCCGCAGCATCCCAGGCAGGATAAGCGGATCATCGAGGCGTTTAAAAAAAACTTCGCCGACACGCTCCAGGTGCATATAGCTGACCTGCCAGCGGGAACGCCGGTGGAGATCTGGTTCCAGGACGAAGCACGCCTTGGCCAGAAGAATGGCCTGACGCGCCTGTGGGCGAGAAAGGGCACGCGCCCCCGCCAGCCGGCCGATCAGCGCTATCACAACGCCTATCTGTTCGGCGCCATCTGTCCGGCTCACGGCAAGGGGGCGGCGCTCATGCTGCCTTGGGCGGACGCGCAAGCCATGCAGATGCATCTCGACGAGATCAGCCGCCACGTCGCCCGAAAGGCCCATGCGGTTGTGCTGATGGATCGGGCCGGATGGCACACCACCGGCAAACTCAAAGTCCCGAAGAACCTCACCATCATCCTGCTGCCATCGCGCGCTCCGGAACTGAACCCGGTGGAAAATATCTGGCAGTACTTGCGCGCCAATTGGCTCTCCAACCGCGTGTTCGAAGACTACAATGCC
Organism: Paracoccaceae bacterium; assembly: GCA_965216135.1. Taxonomy (GTDB): domain Bacteria; phylum Pseudomonadota; class Alphaproteobacteria; order Rhodobacterales; family Rhodobacteraceae; genus CBDCFL01. Next base: position 333,515 of record CBDCFL010000022.1, on the reverse strand, counting down.
ATCGTCGATGCTGGATGCGAAGCTTGGAACAAGCTCATCGCACAGCCCGAAACCATCACATCAATCGGAATGCGAAAATGGGCCCATATCGGTCAATGTTAAATGCCGCTGGTATAATTCATCGCGCAGGCGCGAAACTCAGGCGCTGGCCTGAGCCTTGGCAATCTCTTTCTTGATCTTCAGCGCATGTGCCGACAGATCAGAATCGTCGGCCTTGGCCAGAAACGCGTCCAGACCGCCGCGATGATCGACCGAGCGCAGGGCCGAGGCCGAGATGCGCATCTTGACGGTGCGCCCCAGAGCATCGGACATCAGCGACACGTCGTTGAGGTTCGGCAGAAACCGGCGGCGGGTCCGGTTCTTGGCATGGCTGACATTATTGCCCACCATCGGGCCCTTGCCGGTAAGTTCACAGCGGCGCGACATCGTCCTGGCCTTTCGTCTCGTTTGTCGAATGGATGGCTCATCAAACCATCTGGCACGTGCCGTATCGCGACAAAGTGCCGAAATTCTGTTTGCGGCTGATAGGGGGTAATCACCTGCCCGGCAAGGCGAAGAACGGCGCTTTTCGTGGCTGCGCCAACCCTGTCGCAGCTTCACTCGCCGAGCATATCCCTGAGCAATTCGCGCGCGGCGACACCCGGAGTCAGTTCGCCCATTTCGACCGCCTGGCCCAGCCGGTCACGGGCCGCCTGCCCATCGCCCGCATCGAGGCGCGCCAGCAGGCCCTGGCGGACCTCATGCTCAAACCAATAGCGCGACTGGGCGGCGCGGCGCGCCCGCCAGTGCCCGTTGTCGCGCCGCCAGCTGGCCAGTTGCTGCATATCGCTCCAGGCTGTATCGAGGCCGCTATTTTCCAGCGCCGACACCAGCGCCGCCTTGGGAAAGCCGTCTGCATCCTGGGGACGCGCGCGCAGCAGATGCAGCGCGCCGGAATAATCGGCGCAGGTGCGCGTGGCCGCGGATTTCAGCTCGCCATCAGCTTTGTTGACCAAAACGATGTCGGCGATTTCCATGATGCCGCGTTTCACACCCTGCAACTCGTCGCCGCCTGCTGGCGCGATGAGCAGGACGAAAAGATCGGACATCTCGGCGACCATGGTTTCGGACTGGCCGACACCGACGGTTTCGATCAGCACCACGTCATAGCCGGCGGCTTCACAAAGCTCGACCGCCTGACGCGAGCGGCGCGCCACGCCGCCAAGCTGGCTCTGGCTGGGCGAGGGGCGGATGAAGGCGTTGGGGTCGCGCGCCAGACGTTCCATGCGGGTCTTGTCGCCCAATATCGACCCACCGGAACGCGATGAGCTGGGATCGACCGCCAGCACGGCGACGCGCAGACCAGAGGCCGTCAGCATCAGTCCGAAAGCTTCGATGAAGCACGATTTGCCGACGCCGGGGGTGCCGGAAAGGCCGATGCGCAGGGCCTCATGTTTGACCGCGCGGGCGCGCGCCAAAAGCTCAACCGTTTGGTCGCGGTGATCGGCGCGGCTGCTTTCAACCAGGGTTATGGCGCGCGCCAAGGCCCGCCGGTCGCCCGCGATCAGCCGTTCTGCGAGGGTGTCGATCTCCATGCCCAACCTATTGCGATGCAGGCCGCCGACTTGTCCAGTCCAAAGCACCGGCTATGGCGCTCCGCCCATCGCTCGCTCATAAACCGGGCCATGGACCTGCCGGACCTGCCAATTCGCGATGTTTTGCCCGCGCTGCTGGCCGCGCTGGCCAGCTCGGGGCTGGCGGTGCTGCAGGCCCCGCCGGGGGCAGGCAAGACCAGCGTGGTGCCGCTGGCGATGCTGGAGGCGGGAGTTTGCGATGGGCGGATCGTCATGCTTGAACCGCGACGGCTGGCGGCGCGCGCCGCCGCAGAACGCATGGCCGAAACGCTGGGGCAAAAGGTCGGCGCGACCGTCGGCTATCGCATTCGCGGCGAGGCGCGGGTGTCAAAGGCGACGCGCATTGAGGTCGTGACCGAGGGCATATTGACCCGAATTCTGCAGGATGATCCGGCGCTCACGGGCATCGGCGCAGTGATCTTCGATGAATTCCACGAACGCTCGCTCAACGCCGATCTGGGCCTGGCGCTGAGCTGGCAGGCACGCACGCTGTTGCGCCCGGATCTGCGGATTTTAGTGATGTCGGCGACGCTTGATGTGGAACCGGTGGGTGAGATGCTGAACGCGCCGGTGATCACGTCGCAGGGCCGCACATTTGCCGTAGAGACGCGCTGGTTGGAGCGGCCCGTGCCCCGCACCGTCCGGTTCGAACAGGCCGCGGCCGATCTGATCGGCACGGCGATGCGCGAAACCGGTGGCGGGGTTCTGGTCTTTTTGCCCGGTGAGGCGGAAATCAGACGTGTCGGGGCGCTGCTGAGCGCCGATCTGGCGGGCGACGCGCAGGTTCTGCCGCTCTACGGTGCCCTGCCCTATGGCGCCCAGCAAAAGGCCATCCGCCCGCTGGCAACGGGCCGCAAGGTGGTGCTGGCCACGGCCATCGCCGAGACCTCGCTGACCATCGCTGACATCCGTGTGGTCGTCGATTGCGGCAAGGCGCGCCGCGCGCGGTTTGATCCCGGCAGCGCGATGTCAGCGCTGGTGACCGAGCCGGTCAGCCGCGCCGAGGCCGACCAGCGCCGGGGCCGCGCCGGCCGCACAGCGCCGGGATGGTGTTATCGGATGTGGACCAGGGGGGCCGAGGGCGGTCTGGCCGCATTCGCCCCGCCCGAGATCGAGACCGGTGACCTGACTGGGCTGGCCCTCGAACTGGCGGCCTGGGGGGCGCAGCCCGGCGATCTGGTATTTGTCACGCAGCCCGCGCAAGGTGCGCTGGCCAAGGCACGCGCGGTGCTGGCCGATCTGGGGGCGCTGGAGCGATCAGGCAAGATCACCGCCCATGGCAGGCAGATGGTGCGCGTGCCGCTGCATCCCAGGCTCGCCCATATGCTGATCAGAGGCGGCAAGGGGGCGGCGGGGCTGGCCGCGATCCTGAGCAGCCGCGATGCGATGCGCGGCCATGGCGTTGATCTGACGGCGCGAGCGAGCCTGTTGAGTGCCGACGGCCCAAGCGAGGTACGAAAAGAAGCCCGTCGTCTGGCCCGCCTGATCGGGCCCGCTCAGCAGCTTTCCTGGGCGGAAATGGCAGCGCTCGCCTATCCCGACCGGATCGGCAATCGCCGTGCCGGTGATCGGGCGCGCTATGTCTTATCGGGCGGCCGTGGCGCGGACATGGCGGATGATGACGCACTTGCCGCAGCACCCATGATCGTGGCGACCGATCTGGATGGCGCGGGGCGCGAGGCGCGGATCAGGCGCGCGGTACAGATCACCGAGACCGAGGTTCGCGGCCAGTTTGGCGACCAGATCACGGCGGTCACAAGCTGTCACTGGTCAAAGCGCGACCGTCGCGTTGTGGCCCATGCGCAGGAGATGCTGGGCCAGATTGCCCTGAGCGATGGTGTCTGGGCCGAGGTGCCAGTGGCCGCGGTTGGAGCCGCCGCGCTTGACGGGTTTCGCGAACTGGGCCTGCCCTGGTCGGACAAGGCGCGCCGGTTGCAGGGCCGGGTTGAGAGGCTGCGCCATGCCGGCGAGGCGATGCCGGATCTGTCCGATGCGGGCCTGATGGGCACGCTGGACGGCTGGCTGTTGGCGCATCTGAACCCGCCACCACGCAACGCATCCGAGATCCGACACTTCGACATCCTGCCTGCGCTCAGCGCCATTTTGAGCCAGGATCAGCGCGACCGGCTGGATCGGCTGGCACCGGCTGAATTTCGTGCGCCCACCGGACGGCGGGTGGCGGTGGATTATTCGGGTGACGCCCCAGAGATCGCGATCCGCCTGCAGGAGTTGTTCGGGCTGCGCGATCATCCGGTCGTCGCGGGCGAAACCCTGTGCATCACACTGTTGTCGCCCGCCGGACGGCCGTTGCAGCGCACCATCGATCTGCCGGGGTTCTGGGCAACCTCCTACAGCGACGTGCGCAAGGATATGCGCGGGCGTTACCCCAGGCATCCATGGCCGCAAGACCCGGCGAGTGCAGAACCGACTGGCCGTGCCAAGCCGAAAAAACGTTAGCGGCGGGCCCGTATTCGGCACTTTGACCGGTGCGGAACCCGGATCAGCGGTAAGCGAGTCGCGCGAGGGGATTTCACCCTCACGCGCTCCCAGAACCGTACGTGAACCTCTCGGCTCATACGGCTCCCAGCATTCAGCCATTTGCGTAGAGCAGAGACCAATGGGCGAACAGTCCCGGCGTGGATTTCACGATTCTGGCGAGCCAGAGCCGCGCTTGCCGGGGCCGTTGCTTGAAGCGCTTGTACTTCCGCATCACCCATCGGACCAAATGGGCGTCTATCAGACGCAGTGTCGGATAGAGCGCCGATTTGTAGAAGCATCTGAAGTAGCCGATCCAACCCTCAATCTGGCGATTGAACATACGGGCCAGATCGGTCAGCCCCTTGTCGCTGCGCCGTTGCAAACCCCAGTTACGCACCCGGCGTCGGAACGCCTTGAGCGCCTTTGGGGCAGCAGCCGGAAGGTAGGATACGCCAAACAAACCTCCGCGCCAGATCGCCAGCCGGGGCTGGAACCTGTAGCCGAGGAAGTCGAAAGCAACCGTCGGGAAAGATCCCTTTCGGTTCGTATCCTTGCAGTAGACGATCTTTGTCTTCTGCGGGTGAAGTGACAGGCCACATTCAGCGAGCCGATCTTCGACCTGCCGCCATAGCCTGCGCGCTTCGCCTTCCGTCCGACAATGGCAGATGATGTCATCCGCATAGCGCTCAAACGGCACTTGCGGGTTCTCCCGATCCATCCATTTGTCGAAAGCGTAGTGCAGAAACAAGTTGGCCAGCAGCGGTGAGATAACCCCACCCTGCGGCGTTCCACGTTCCTGCGAGACAAGACTGCCACCCTCCATCATCACGGGGGCCTTCAACCACCGTTCGATATAAAGCAGCACCCATCGACAGTCCGTATGATGGCGAACTGCCTTGAGCAGAAGTTCATGATCGATGGTGTCAAAGAACCCTTTGATGTCCATGTCCAACACCCAGTCAAAGCGCCAGCATCGCCGGCGCGCCGTCCGAATGGCATCGATGGCGGAGCGTTCAGGCCGGTATCCGTAAGAATCCCGATGGAAAACTGGTTCCACCAAGGGCTCAAGATACTGTCTGACAACCCCCTGCGCGATGCGGTCCGTGACCGTCGGAATGCCCAACGGTCGTTGGCCGCCATCGGCTTTGGGGATCATCACCCGACGCACCGGCGATGGCATGTAGCTGCCAGAGGACATCCGGTTCCAAAGCTTGTATAGGTTCGGACCAAGCCGCTCCCCGAAGCTTTCGAGCGTCTGCCCATCTACACCAGCTGCACCCTGGTTGGCGTCCACATGTTGGAACGCTTCCCAGACGTCTCTCTTTTCTATCGTAAACGGCTTTGTCCCTGACATCCGGCTCATCCTGTTACCAGTTGGCCAGTGACAGCGACTGAACACCACAACCCCTTCGGTCCAGCGCCATTACAGCACCTTCATCCCTACTACGAGTTGTTCTGCCCCTGTGCCCCGCATCGGTACTCTGGACCTTTCGGGGGCTTCCCGATCGGTCGTCTTCCTTGGCATCGGGACGACAGGTTCTCCTGTTCCGCAAAAGAGCCTGATCCAGATTCACGCCGCCTTCGAGCCGGATGCCGCATGGGCCGGACTTCAGGGCTCCGCCCATACTCATCCCGGGGTGACCACCACCCCCGGTTCTGACATCAACCATACGCTTTCGGCAGTTCATCGACGGTTCGCTTTCGCTCGTCTCTCTGGATCGTACCTGACGGGGTCACGCCCCGCCGTTTCCACAACGCTCACCACCATCGCTCTTTACGACAGCAGCTTGTGGTGGTTTGGGATCGGCTCCTGATCGCCGAACCCGAGGGGCCTACCCTCATCTCTCTTACAGTTACGTACCTCCTTTCCATGTTGGCACTCAGGACACACGGTGGTCGCCGATCTTTCTATGGCAGTTTGTTCGTTTGGCATTCTGACCTCGCGGGTTCCATTTACTACAGCGGTTTGATTGTCGTGGGCGCGGTGATACGAGAATAGACCATGTCATTGTTGGGCAGATACCGGCAGGCCCGTGCCAGGCGGCGCACAGAAAAAGTTTTCGAAAATCCTCGATCGGCAAGACCAAAGGAGATTTTCGTAACCTGGCGGCAGCGTCGCTACTAGGGGGTGTTGACGTTCATCGTGTTTGAATGACGATTGCAGCAAGCGAGATGAATGCTTTGAAGCTGTCATCTGTTTTGCAGGAACGCATTGCGATCCCTCTGTATTCCTTCAGCTTTCCGAAGAAGTTTTCGACCAGGTGACGCCATTTGTAGGTGTGGCGGTCGAACTCCGCCGGGAAGCGGCGGTTTGATTTTGGAGGGATTACCGGCTCGATCCCGGCACTGGTCAGCGCTTCGCGCAGCCAGTTCGCGTCGAAGGCACGGTCGGCGAGAAACTGGTCGCAGGTGAGGCCCTCGATCAGTGCGGCGGTACCCCGCAGGTCATGCGCCTGACCGGGCAGAAGGCGGAAGTCGATCAGATTGCCGAGCGCGTCCGTCAGAGCTATGATCTTTGTCGTTATCCCGCCGCGAGAGCGTCCGATGGCTTGGCTTTGAGTCCCCCTTTTGCGCCCTGACCGTGTCGGTGGACTTTGACGATACTACCGTCGATCATCGTGTATTCGAAGTCTGCATCTTCGGCTAATACCCTGAACATACGATAGAAAGCGTCGGCCCTCACCCACCTTCGGAAGCGCTTGAACACGCTGTTCCAGCGCCCGAACTCTTCCGGCAGGTCGCGCCAGGGGCATCCGGTCCGCGAGATCCAGAGAACTGCCTCGACAAACCGGCGCGGGTCAGGGCCGGTGCGACCGGGGTCGCATTCCCGGCCAAGGCAGTGCGGTGCGATGACAGCCCATTGGGCGTCGGTCAGAACTGTGCGGATCAAGGCTGCTCTCCTCTGTTTGCAACCTTGAATCAGTCATCAGCCGATTTGGGAATCCCTAAACGTCAACAAGCCCTAGAAAGAGGTGCGGCGGACCATATTTTTACGTTTGTTTGCCCTGGCTGTCGTGATCGTGGCACTGGTATTTGGCCTGACACGGAGTGGCTGGCCCTGAAGCGGTCGTTTTTCGCTGATGTCCCGGCAAGATATGCGCGGACACGGTATCACTGAGCGCGCCGTCAAAACGGATAAATGGCCAGCGAAACAACAGCCAAGGCGGTCCGACGGTTCACGGACATAGCCGCGCGCTACCCCCAATGCCCGTGTTGGCCCACCCGGCCATCGATGCGTTCAAACCCATGGGCGCCGAAAAAGTCGCGCTGGGCTTGGATCAGGTTGGTGGTGCCGCGCGCCTGGCGCATGGTGTCGTAATAGGCCAGCGCGGCGGAAAACGCCGGAGCGGGGCGGCCCGACATCGCGGCAATTGGGACAAATTCCCTGAGCGCGGCGACGCTGTCGGCCAACCGCTTGGCGAATTCGGGTGCCAAAATCAGGTGTCCGTGGGGCAGACCGGCGCGCGCGGCTTTGGCCATGTCATCCAGCATCGCCGAACGGATGATACAGCCGGCGCGCCAGATCTCGGCGATGCGGGCCAGATCAAGCGACCAGCCATAGGCCTCGTCCGCCGCGGCGAGCAGCGAAAAGCCCTGAGAATAAGCGATGATCTTGGCCGCCAGCAGGGCCAGTTCGAGGTCAGTGTCGTTTTGGGCGGAAAATGAGCTTTCCTGGCCGGGCAGAACCGCAGCGCCCTGGGCGCGCGCTTCAATATCCGCCGACCAGGAGCGCGCGGCGACCGCGGCGGATATGGCCGAGGGCGACTGGCCGAGCGTCAGCGCCTCAATCAGGGTCCACCGGCCGGTGCCCTTTTGCCCGGCGTGGTCGAGAATTTCCTCAACCATCGCATGGCCGGTTTCCGGGTCGACAGCCTGTAGCACTTTACCTGTGATCTCAACAAGATAGGATTTAAGCGGGCCGTCATTCCAGCGCTCAAACAGCGCCCCGATCTCGGCCGCCGTGCGGCTGGCGCGCTGGGTGCCGTAAATTTCCGCGATCAACTGCATGTCGGCATATTCGATGCCGTTATGTACGGTTTTCACGAAATGCCCGGCCCCGTCGGTGCCAAGCCGCGCCGCGCAGGGATCGCCATCGAATTTGGCCGCGATCGCCTCAAGGATCGGGCGGATTTTTCGATAATCCTTAGGTCTGGTGCCGACCATGATCGAGGGGCCGTGGCGCGCGCCCTCTTCGCCACCCGAAACCCCCATGCCTATAAATCCAACGCCGGTTGGCTCAAGCTGTGAGGCGCGGCACCGGGTGTCGTGAAAATTGGCATTACCCGCGTCGATGATCACATCCCCGGGGTCGAGCAGCGGCACAAGGCTGTGAATGACGGCATCCACCGCATCGCCGGCCTGACCATGATGATGATCGCCCGTGGGCGTTTGACCGCATCGACCAGATAAGCGATGCGTTTGCAGCCGATCATCCGGTCCGACAGGTCACCGGCAGCGGAAAGCGCCTCGTCGATGCGCGCGACCGTGCGGTTGTGAATGGCGATCCGATAGCCTTTGTCAGCGATGTTCAGGGCCAGATTTGCCCCCATGACCGCTAATCCCACCAGCCCGATCTGCGCTCGTTCCATGAACTTCCCCGGCCTGAGTAATGGGCCAACAATACGACGCGCGCGCCTTTATGCAAGCAGGCAGCATCTCTGTGGATAAGTTGCAATTAACCAATCATTAAGGTATCTTAGGCAGCATAAAAACAAGAACTGGCAGGTAAGAACAATGACATCAATGTTACGGCGGGCCCTGGAAGGGGCGCTGATGCCGATCACAGCGATGCGCCCAAATGCGCAGGTGGCCGCGCTTTGCTATCGGTCGCGGCCCGAAGGCGGCAAAGAAATATTGCTGATCACCAGCCGCGACACCGGGCGCTGGATTATCCCCAAAGGCTGGCCGATCGACGGTCTGGACGCGATTGAGGCGGCCAAGCAGGAGGCCTGGGAAGAGGCGGGCGTGGCCAGCGGGCAGGTCAGCCCCGAGCCGTTGGGCAGCTACGATTACGTCAAGGTGATGGAGGGCGGCCAAAACGTGCATTGCCGCGCCAGGGTGTTTGCGCTGCGGGTCGATGAGATCGCGGGAGAATTTCCAGAGGCCAGCGAGCGTGAGCGCGAGTGGATGGACCCGCGAGATGCCGCCGAACTGGTCGATGAGCCCGATCTGGCGGATATTCTGCGCAAGTTCTGAGCGGCGGGCTTAGGGTTAGCTGAGCTGCCCACAAATCCAGAATGTGCAGCAGGGTCAAAATTCTTACCACAAGAATTTTACCAAGAGTTTTGGCAAAACTCTTGGTTCGGTGGTCGCGCCTTAACGCCCAGACACGGCCGCACGATCGCCTTTGGCGTGCCCGCGGTATTAGACCTTGGCAAAGATCACCGATTGCGGGCCGTCCATCACCGCATTGGTGGCCTCTTGGTCGCGATGGGCCTGCGCGCTTCGCGTCTATTTCGGCGGATCATTTTAGTGTCGTGCGGTCTTTTCGTGCTAAGCGACCTGCACGGCCACTGACAATCTTGTCTGCTGTGCAGCCAATCAGGGAGATTTGATCCATGGCGAAACGGTATACTTTCCTTCCTCCGGGTGGCGGCACGTCCTACAATTGGGAAAATGATCATATTTTTGTAAAAGTAGCGGCATCTGAAACCGGCAGCGCCTAGACCGTCGCGGAGGACAATCTCAAATCGACGTTTGAGCTTGGACTACACCTTCACCGGTACCATGCCGAAACGTTTTACATTTTGGACGGCAGCATGGATTTCTATGTCGATGGCGAGTGGATGAGCGCGATCACCGGCGCATGCCTTCATGTCCCCCGGCGTTCCTCACGCTGTAACGATTAGCGCCGGCGTCGAAAATACACGAGTGCTGATGATTTTTCAGCCCTCCGGGTTCGACGGTTTTCTTGCCGAACTCGCTCAGATGTCCGAGGCTGACCTAACTGATGAAACTGTTATGGCGGCACTGCAGGACAAGTATGACATCGTGCGGTGAGCACCCGGTCAAGCACCTGTCTGGTTATCAAGGCTGGGTGCATGCGGATGGCTATGCCGGTTTCAACGGCGTGTTCGGTGAAGGTAAAGCCACGGAAGTGGCCTGCATGGCCCACATCCGACGCAAGTTTGTCGATGTGTTTGCCGCACAAGGTTCCGCCATTGCCGGGGAGGCCAGCAAGCGGATTGCGCAATTGTATGGTGTGGAAAAACAGGCAAGGGGCCAATCTCCCGAGGCCCGTGCTGCTCTGCGTCAAGAAAATGCAAAGCCCATCTTCGATGATCTGGAAGAATGGTTGCGCGACCAATTGCCCAAAATATCGGGCAAATCACCTTTGGCAAAGGCCATTCGATATGCCTTGGGCCGTATGCCCAAAACACGGCCCTACCTCGACAACGGCTTTCTGGAGCTGGACAACAACACCGCCGAACGCGCCATGAAGCCCGTCGCCATAGGCCGCAAGAACTGGATGTTTGCCGGATCACAACGTGGTGGAAACTCCATGGCCATCGCCTTCACTCTGATCGAAACCGCCAAACTCAACGGCGTTGATCCACAGGCATGGCTCACTTGGGTTCTGGAGCGTGTCGCCGACCATAAAATTAACAGGCTAGACGAGCTGATGCCGTGGAATTACAGCCCGGAAGTGTAACCACCGGACGCTTACTCCTAGAGCGGAAATAAGCGTTGTAATCGAGGTCTCGACGCGTTGAACTGGAAGTGTCAGCTGCGGGCTCATTCCGGTCATCTGACCTGATCGCCAGGCGGATTGGTCCCAGCGCTCAAACCCCAAGACACCAGCGCATGATCGCTTTTTGCGCGTGCAGACGGTTCTCGGCTTCGTCGAAGATCACTGAATTGGGGCCGTCCATCACCGCATTGGTGGCCTCTTCATCGCGGTGCGCGGGCAGGCAATGCATGAACAGCGCGTCGGGATTGGCGCACGCCATCAAGGCTTCGGTGACCTGATAGCCGCGAAGCTGGTTGTGGCGGCGCTCGCGGGCCGAGGGGCTGTCGTGCATCGACACCCAGGCGTCTGTGGCGACCAGATCAGCGCCCTGAACCGCGGCCATCGGATCACGTTCAATGGCAACATTTGAGCCCCGCGCGCGCGCCAGATCAACGAATTCGCCTTCCGGTTCAAGGGTTTCGGGGCCAGTGAAGGTCAGATCGAAGCCAAATTGACCCGCCGCATGGAGCCACGAGGCGCAGGTGTTGTTGCCGTCGCCCGACCAGACGACTTTGCGGCCCTTGATCGGGCCACGGTGCTCCTCGAAAGTCATTACATCGGCCATTATCTGGCAGGGATGGGTGCGGTTGGTCAGCCCGTTGATCACCGGCACATCTGCATATTCGGCCATTTCCAACAGCGTCGCCTCTTCAAAGGTGCGGATCATGATCAGATCGACGTAGCGCGACAGCACGCGGGCGGTATCCGCAATGGTCTCGCCATGGCCAAGCTGCATGTCGGCCCCGGACAGCGCCATGGTCGCACCGCCCATCTGGCGCACGCCTACGTCAAACGACACCCGCGTGCGGGTGGACGGTTTTTCAAAGATCAGCGCCACCATATGGCCCGCCAACGGCTGGTCATCGTCGGGCGTTCCGCGCGGACGGCCGGCGCGCGCCGATTTCATCGCCAGGGCATTGTCGATTATGCCGCGCAGATCGCCGGTAGCGGTTTTATGGATGTCAAGGAAATGGTTCATTAGCGTGGGTCCTTGGACGTTTTGGGTTCAGGGGCTGTCGGCCCCTCTTCGCCTGACGGCGAATTCACCCCGAGAATATTTGCAAAAAGAAGAAACATGCGCGCCTCAGTTCTTATCTTTGGCCAGGCTTGTCGCGGCGGCATTCAAGCGGTCGATCGCCTCGGCGATGTCGCCCTGGCTTATGATAAGCGGGGGCAGCAGGCGCATCACATTGTCGGCAGCCGGCACGGTGAGGATGTCATGCGCATAGCCCGCCGCGACGACATCGGTATTTTTCGCCTTGCATTTCAGCCCCAACATCAGGCCGGTGCCGCGCACGCCCTCAAATATATCGGAGTGGCTGGCGACCAGCCCTTCGAGGGCTTGGCGGAGCTGACCAGCCTTGCGGCTGACGCCTTCCAGAAACTCACGCTCGGCGACAATATTCATCACCGCCAGCCCGACCGCGCAGCCCAGCGGATTGCCGCCATAGGTCGAGCCATGCGTCCCTGCAATCATGCCACTGGCCGCGTTTTCGGTGGCCAGAACCGCGCCCAGGGGAAAACCGCCACCAATGCCCTTGGCGACCATCATGATTTCGGGTTCAATACCGGCCCATTCATGCGCAAACAGGCGGCCGGTGCGGCCCATGCCGCATTGAACTTCATCCAGGATCAGCAACACCCCGTTCTCATCGCACAGATCGCGCAGACCCTTCAGGCATTGGTCCGGCAGCACCCGAATGCCGCCTTCGCCCTGTATCGGTTCAACCAGAATTGCAGCGATCCGCTCAGTGATCGCGGCGCGCACCGCTTCGTGATCGCCAAACGGCAGATGCACAAAGCCGGGCAGCAACGGATCAAAGCCCTTGGTCAGTTTTTCACTGCCCGCAGCCGCAATGCCCGCCGACGAACGGCCGTGAAACGCGCCCTCAAATGCAATGATCTCGACGCGGTCGGGCTGGCCCTTATCGAACCAGTATTTCCGCGCCATCTTGAGAGCCAGTTCGCAAGCCTCGGTGCCGGAATTGGTGAAAAAGACGGTATCGGCAAAGGTCGCTTCGACCAGTTTTTCGGCCAGGGCCCTTTGCTGGGGGATCTGATAAAGGTTGGAGACATGCCAGAGCTTTTCGCTCTGATCCTTGATCGCGCGAACAAGGGCCGGATGGGCATGGCCGAGCGCGTTGACTCCGATACCGGCACCAAAATCCAGCATGCGGCGGCCGTCGGTGGTGATGAGCCAGGCACCTTCGCCCTTTTCAAACGCCAGATCGGCGCGCGAATAGGTTGGCAGGACGCAATCAATCATCGGGCGGTGTCCTTTGCGGGCGAAGACCAAGACCTGCCAAAGGCATGAGCTCAAGTCAACGAATTGAAATGGTGGAAGGTGGCGACAGTGTCAGCGGCGCGGGCGAACGATCAGCCGCCTCGGCGTCGGCGTCGTATGTGCGTTGCATCAGACATGGGGCGGGCTTTTAGGCACAACAGGCGGAAATGTCCAGCAGCAAGACGCGCTTGGCGCTTGTTTCTGACTGCCCCGGCAGGTTATATATGTGTCTGACCAAACGCAGCCTTGGCCAGCGCGATGCGCAGGCCCATTTCTTTGGCAAAGGTAACTAAGATGTCCTGGACCGATGAACGTGTCGAGATGCTGAAAAAGATGTGGAACGAAGGCCAGTCGGCGAGCCAGATCGCCAAGGAACTGGGCGGCGTGACCCGCAATGCGGTGATCGGCAAGGTCCATCGGCTGGGTCTGTCCAACCGCACCGGGGGCGTTTCTGCCGCCAAGCCCGCGGGTGACAAGGCTGCCAAAGGCAAAACATCCGCCAAGACCGGGGCCAAATCTGCGACCGCTGCCGACGAAGCGCCGACGCGCCCGGTGGTGCCCGCGCGGCGGCCCATTATCACTGCAGGTCAGCCCTTGCCGCCGCAACCATCGGCCAATGAAATTAGCCCGGAAGCGTTGGCCAATCAGCGCGCAGTTGAGAAAAAATCCAAGAAGATCAACCTGATGGATCTGACCGAGCGAACCTGCAAATGGCCGGTTGGTGACCCGGCGACCGAAGATTTCTGGTTTTGCGGTCTGGCCGTCAAACCCGGCAAGCCCTATTGCGAGGCCCACGTCGGCGTTGCTTTTCAGCCGATGTCCAGCCGGCGCGACCGGCGTCGCTAGGGCATTTCGCGGCAGCAGTAAAGGGGCGGACAGTGGCGTCAATCATCTCAGTCAAAAACGTATCGAAAACCTATGGCGCCGGCGTCAAGGCGCTTGATGATGTGTCGCTTGAGATCGAGGAAGGCGAGATCCTCGCCTTGCTGGGACCAAACGGTGCCGGAAAAACCACGCTGATTTCAACGATCTGCGGGCTGGTGACGGTCAGCCGCGGCTCGATCACCGTGGGCGGGCATGACATCGTGCGCGATTTCCGGGCGGCGCGCGATCTGATCGGGCTGGTGCCGCAGGAGATTACCATTGAGCCGTTTGAAAAGGTGATCCGGACCACTCAATTTTCGCGTGGCCTGTTCGGCAAACCGCCTGACGAGGCGTATATCGAGAAAGTGCTGAAATCGCTGTCGCTCTGGGAAAAACGCGACAGTGCCAATCGCGAGCTGTCGGGGGGGATGCGGCGCCGCGTGCTGATCGCCAAGGCGCTAAGCCATCAGCCGCGCATTCTGTTTCTGGACGAGCCGACCGCGGGTGTCGATGTCAGTTTGCGCAAGGATATGTGGGACATGGTGCGAGAGCTGCGCGCCGACGGTGTGACCATTATCCTGACCACGCATTATATCGAAGAGGCCGAGGAAATGGCCGACCGCATCGCGGTGATCAACGACGGCAAGGTGATGCTGGTCGAAGAAAAAGACAATCTGATCAAACGGATGGGGCACAAGGAGCTGCGCCTTGATTTGTCCGAGCGTTTGACGGCTCTGCCCGCGAGTCTGGCCGAATTTGACCTTAGACTCAACGAAAATGGCACCAAACTAACTTATGAATATGACACCAAGGCCGAGCGCACCGGCATCACCCGCCTGCTGGCGGGATTAAGCGAAAACGGTGTGACTTTTACTGATCTGGACACTGAGCAAAGTTCGCTGGAGCAGATTTTTCTGCGACTGGTGGAGGATGCGGCATGAACTGGCATGCGATCAAAGCGATCTATATTTTTGAAATGTCACGCACCTTCCGCACCATTCCGCAATCTATCTTGTCGCCGGTGATCTCAACCGCGCTCTATTTCGTGGTCTTCGGCGCGGCCATTGGCAGCCGCATTCAAAGTGTTGAAGGTATCGGATATGGGACATTCATCGTGCCCGGGCTGATTATGCTGACATTACTGCAGCAATCGGTGACGAACGCCTCGTTCGGTATCTATTTCCCAAAGTTTATTGGCACGATTTACGAGCTGTTAACCGCGCCGATGTCGGTGATCGAGATCGTCGTTGGCTATGTCGGGGCGGCGGCGACCAAATCGATCATGATCGCTCTGATCATTCTGGCTACCTCGACGCTTTTCGTCGATCTGCACATCGCTCACCCCTACTGGATGGTGGCGTTTCTGGTGTTGACCGCGGTTTCATTTTCACTGTTGGGCTTCATAATCGGTATCTGGGCCAGCAATTTTGAGCAATTACAGCTGATCCCGCTGCTGGTCATCACCCCGCTGGTTTTCCTAGGCGGGTCGTTTTATTCGATCTCGATGCTGCCCGATTTCTGGCAAACCGTGACCCGGTTCAACCCGGTGCTTTACCTGGTCTCTGGCTTTCGCTGGTCATTTTTTGAGGTTGCGGATGTTCCAGTGGGCATTTCGGTGGGCGCAGTATTTGTGTTTCTGATCGTCTGCCTCACAACCATCGGATTTATTTTTCGCACTGGCTGGCGCTTGCGGCAGTAATCGCCGCCCGCTCAGCAGATCAGGTCACGAATGTGTGGGTGTTGCGATTGCAGATGATCGCGCATTTTGCCAAATGCGGCGGCCTCGATCTGGCGCACGCGCTCTTTGGAAATGCCCAGCTGTCCGCCCAGATATTCCAGCGTGCGCGGCCGTTCGCGTAATTTGCGCTGGGCCACGATAAACCGCTCGCGCCCCGAAAGCTGCTGCATCGCCTCGGCAATCCAGCCCCGCGCGGTCAGTCTGTCCTGGCGATCGGCGACAATCTCTTCGGCAAGAACGTGGTCATCTTCCAACAGGTCGATCCATTCGCGGCTTTCGCCATCCGAGCCTTGTGTCGCATTCAGCGACAGATCGCCGCCAGCCATGCGGCCCTGCATCATTTCAACATCCACCAGCGCCACGCCGACCTGGCTGGCGACGCGCTGTCTGATCTGGTGGCTGTCGAGCACCTGGTCGTTGTCGCGGGCGGTACGTTCGATCAGGCTCTGAACCCTTTTCAGGTTGAAAAACAGCGATTTCTGCGCGGCGGTTGATCCGGTTCTGACCATCGACCAGTTGCGCATCACGTAATCCTGGATCGAGGCCTTGATCCACCAGACCGCATAGGTCGAAAATCTTACGCCACGGTCGGGATCAAATTTGTCAGCCGCCTTCATCAGACCCAGATTGGCCTGTTGGATCAGGTCGCCCATCGGCGCGCCGTAGCGGCGGTATTTGCCGGCCATCGATATTGCCAGACGAATATAGGCCACGATCAGGCGGTGCAGCGCCGCTTCGTTGCGATCATCGCGCCAGGCGCGGGCCAGCCGCTGTTCTGTCTCGGCGTCGAGCAATTCGGCGGCCATCGCACGGCGCGGTAAAGTTGCATCGGCTAATCCCGTTTGCGGCATTTTGCGATCCCTTCCGACCTCCCAGTAGCGCGTCTGCGCCATTTTCTTGCCCGGCCGAAGCTGATACCCATCGTAGACGGTTTCGCCCACACGAGGTTTCACTTTCATGCTACCGTCTTTGTCGCTGATCATCGGTGGCGCGCGATCCGGCAAGTCGGCCTTTGCCGAGCGGCTGGTGCTTTCGAGCGCCTTGCGACCGGTCTATCTGGCAACCGCCGAGGCTGGTGACGCCGAGATGGCCGACCGCATCGCCGCGCATCGAAGTGCGCGCGAAGGCGCGGGCTGGGTGACGGTCGAGGTGCCGGTCGAAATTGCCGAAACGCTGGCCAAACGAACCCAAGGCGAGGCGGTTTTGTTGGATTGCGCAACGCTCTGGCTGGCCAACGTGATCGGCGCGGGCGGCGATGTCGCTGGCCAGACGCGGGCGTTTTTGGACGCAGCGAGCGATGGAGCGGCGTGCGTTGTCGTGGTGTCAAACGAAGTTGGCCAAGGGATCGTGCCCAACAGCCGGTCTGGCCGTCAGTTCCGCGATGCCCAGGGCGCGTTGAACCAGCAGATCGCAGCGCGGGCTGATCTGGTGGTTGCGGTCATGGCGGGATTGCCGCTGGTGCTGAAGGGGCAATTGCCCGAAGCGGTTTCGTGACCCGCTGGTGGTGGATCCGCCACGGTCCGACGCATCAAAAGGCGTTCACCGGATGGCGCGATGTTGCGGCGGATTTGTCGGATGCTGCGGCCATCGAACGGCTCGCCCGCGCGCTGCCGGTTTCGGCCAGCCTGGTTTCGTCAGATTTGTTGCGGGCGCGCGCAACCGCAGATGCCGTCCATCGCGGACAAACCCGGTTGGCCCCTGCCCCGGACCTGCGCGAATTTAATTTTGGCGCGTGGGACGGCTTGGCCTATGATCAGGTTGCTAAGCGCGACCCCGATCTTTCCCGCGCCTTTTGGGATGATCCGGGCGTCCATTGCGCCCCCGGCGGGGAAAGCTGGGATGATCTGGCCGCCAGAGTCGCGGCTTATGTGGATCAGATCAACGACGATCCGGCACCAAGCGATATTGTCGCGGTGGCCCATTTCGGCGTGATCCTGACCCAAATTGCCCGCGCGGCCAATCAAAGCGCGGCAGAAGTCCTCACCCATCGCATCGACCCGTTGTCGCTGACGGTGTTGAATTTCGACAATACCGGTTGGGAGGTTGAGCGGATCAATCACAAACCCTGATGGCCGGTCGCAAAAATCGTC
The DNA here is from genome assembly GCA_965216135.1 of Paracoccaceae bacterium. Classification (GTDB taxonomy): domain Bacteria; phylum Pseudomonadota; class Alphaproteobacteria; order Rhodobacterales; family Rhodobacteraceae; genus CBDCFL01. The sequence continues at coordinate 315,718 of CBDCFL010000022.1, read as the reverse complement.
ATTGGATTGGAACGTCTGGCAACGCTATTGTTGCAGCCATGAACTATGAACTTTTCATCGGCGATCGCAGCTTTTCCAGCTGGTCGCTGCGCGGCTGGCTGATGTTTGCCAAATTCGGCCTGCACGTCGATGTGCATCTGACCGGGCTTTATACCGACACCTTCATGCAGGATTTAGCACCCCTTGAACCCGCGCATCTGGTCCCCGTGATGCGCATGGCGGACGGCACGGTTATGGGCGAAACACTCGCCATCGCCGAGACTTTGGCCGAGCGTCATCCCCTGGCCGGTTTTTGGCCGTCCGATCCAGGCTTGCGGGCGCGGGCGCGCTGGATATGTGGCGAAGTGCACGCGGGGTTCGCGGCATTGCGATCTGAATGCGCGATGCAGTTGTTGCATCAATATGTCGGGTTTGAAGCGTCTGAGGCGGTCCTGCGCGATCTTGCCCGCCTTGAGCAGATATTTGCCTCCGCCCGCGCCATTTGTACCCCCGACGGGCCGTGGATTTTGGGCAACTACTGTCTGGCGGACGTTTTTCTGGCCCCGATCGCTGCGCGAATTATCGGCTACGGGTTGCCCGCAAACGACGCGGTGATGGCCTATGTCCACCAGCACATGGCCGATCCGGCATTCGGCGAGTGGCGCGCAGAAGGGCTGCAAGTAAACTATGATCCGGTTCCATATGACCTGAACCTGCCCACCCGGGTCTGGCCGGAATTGGTCTGAGGCGTCGTCGCCGCGAGCCGACGTTTACATTTCGTAAACCAAGACCGGGCAAATATTCAGATATATTAACCGGAGGTAATGATGGTCGCGCGCGCCTATTCGCTCGCATTTGAAGGGATCGACGCGCGACCGGTCGAGGTTCAATGCGCGCTGGTGCCCGGGCTGCCATCTTTTGCCGTCGTCGGGCTGCCCGACAAAGCGGTGAGCGAGGCGCGCGAGCGCGTGCGCTCGGCGCTGAATGCGATGTCGGTCGCCCTGCCGTCGCGCAAGATCACCATCAACCTGTCGCCCGCCAATCTGCCCAAAGAAGGCAGCCATTTCGATCTGCCGATTGCCATGGCGCTGTTGGCGGCGATTGGCATGGTACCAGCGGACGAGGTCGAAATGCTGTTGTGCCTTGGTGAATTGTCGCTCGACGGCACGCTGATCGGCGTGACCGGTGCCCTGCCCGCGGCCATGGAGGCCGCCAGCCAGAACCGCACGCTCTTGTGCCCCAAGGCCTGCGGGGCCGAGGCCGCATGGGTCGGGGCGTGTGATGTTCTGGCCGCCACCAGCCTGCATGAGATCGTCCAGCATCTGACCGGCCAGCGGGTGATTACCCCGGCCGAGCCGGGCGAAGTGGCAGGGCGTGCAGTGATGCGCGACATGGTCGACGTAAAGGGTCAGGAACGCGCTAAACGCGCGCTTGAGATCGCCGCAGCGGGCCGCCACCACATTTTGATGACCGGTCCACCGGGCACCGGCAAATCCATGCTGGCCGCGCGACTGCCGTCCATCCTGCCGCCGCTTAACCCCACCGAGGCGCTGGAAACCAGCATGATCCACTCGCTATCCGGCCTTCTGGACGAGGCCGGTATCGTCCGCGACCGACCTTTTCGCGAGCCACACCACACGGCCTCGATGGCGGCGATTGTGGGCGGTGGTAAGGGGGCCAAGCCCGGCGAAATATCGCTCGCTCATGACGGCGTGTTGTTCATGGATGAATTTCCTGAATTTCCCCGCGCGGTGCTGGAGACCCTGCGCCAGCCGATCGAGACCGGCGAAGTGGTCGTCAGCCGCGCTAATGCCCACATTCGCTATCCCTGCCGGTTCATGCTGGTGGCGGCCGCCAACCCGTGCAAATGCGGCTATCTGATACCAACGGTCATTGATCAGAACCCATGCGCCCATTTGCGCATGCCGAGGGACATGATCTTCCATGGTTGGTCGATGAGGTTGTTCCAGGCTTGGCAGCACAGCGCGACGATGTCTTCGTAGGATTTGAAGATCCGGTTCGACAACCAGTTGTCGCGCATGAATTGCCAGACATTCTCCACCGGGTTCAACTCGGGCGATCGTGGCGGCAGCGCCAGGACGGTGATGTTGTCGGGGATCGCCAGCTTGGGCGTCAAGTGCCAACCGGCCTGATCGACGATCAGCACCGCATGGGCGCCGGGATCGACGGCGGCACTGATCTCGATGAGGTGCGCCGCCATGGCGTCGGTGTCGCACCAGGGCATGACCAGCCCGGCGCCTTTCCCCTTCGCGGGACAGATCGCGCCGAAGATATAGGCCCATTCGGTGCGCTGGTCGCGGGGCACCCGCGGGCGCGTGCCACGTCTGGCCCATCGGCGTGTGAGCTTATTCTTCTGGCCGATGCGGGCTTCATCTTGCCACCACAGCTCTATCTCGACGCCTTTCGGGAGCCTCGCCCGGATCTTCGCCAGTTCGGCGGGGAAGTTTTTTTTAAAAGCCTCGACGGCCAGCTCGTTTTGCGCGTAGTGGCGCGGCCGCGCCGAGGTCTTGGCGAAGCCGAGCGCCTTCAACTCGCGCCCGACCGTGGTCTCGTCGAGCGAGATGGCGAACGTCTCCAAGAGCCACCGCGCCAGGTCCTTGCGCCGCCAGCGCACGACGCCGTCCACCGCCAGGACCGGGCCGGCCTCAACAACCTCCGCCAGTGCGCGGCGGTGATCGGCGTTGAGCTTCGAGGGTGCGCCCGGTGACTTCCCATCGACCAGCCCGTCCGGTCCGCGGGCGTTGAAGCGCAGCACCCAGTCGCGAATGATCTGCAGACCGACGCCGCCGATCCGCGACGCATCCGTCCTGCTGCCACCATCGTAGACCTCGGCCAACGCCAGCAGACGACGGCTCTGGGTCGCGTCCCTGGTCCTCTTCGCGAGGCGCCGCAGTGAGACGCTGTCAAAATCGTTCCGTAAGTCGATAGGCGCTGCCATGGCGAACCTCATTGGTTCACCACATTGAGTCAGAGATCGGACCGCTTGGGAATCCCCAACGTGAGTCAGGCATTCCGCTCGGTGGTATGAGTGACCCTGCGCGTGCCTGTTCGCGTTCGCCCGGCTGCGGGGCCGACTATCTGGGCCGCATATCCGGCCCGCTGATGGACCGGTTCGATCTGCAGATCGAGGTCGCGGCGGTCAGTTATACCAACGGCATCAATTTCTGACTCTGTGGGGATTCCCAAATCGGTTTTGATCTGATTCAAGGTTGGCAAAGGAGGATCGCCATGCCAGCCAGTGTTCCGCTTCGTCGCGACTTTGATGCCCGCCACCTTCGTAAACTCGCCAGCCGTTGCAAGGATGCCCGGCAGAGCCGCCGTCTGTTGTCTCTTGCGGCGGTCTACGATGGCATGCGCCGTGGAGAGGCCGCAAGGATCGGTGGGATGGATCGCCAAACCCTGCGGGACTGGGTTCACCGGTTCAACGAAGAGGGACCGGATGGCCTCACCAACCGCAAGGGCGCGGGCCGGACGCGCTACCTGAGCGATGTCCAGATGAAAGAACTTGGCGAGATTGTCGAGACCGGCCCCGATCCGGCGGTGGACGGGGTTGTCCGCTGGCGGCGGATCGACCTGAAGCGGGTGATCGAGGCGCGCTTTGGCGTCATCTATTCCGAGCGCGGGATATCCAGACTGCTTGGCGAACTGGGCTTTGCCCATATCAGCGCCCGCCCGCAGCATCCCAGGCAGGATAAGCGGATCATCGAGGCGTTTAAAAAAAACTTCGCCGACACGCTCCAGGTGCATATAGCTGACCTGCCAGCGGGAACGCCGGTGGAGATCTGGTTCCAGGACGAAGCACGCCTTGGCCAGAAGAATGGCCTGACGCGCCTGTGGGCGAGAAAGGGCACGCGCCCCCGCCAGCCGGCCGATCAGCGCTATCACAACGCCTATCTGTTCGGCGCCATCTGTCCGGCTCACGGCAAGGGGGCGGCGCTCATGCTGCCTTGGGCGGACGCGCAAGCCATGCAGATGCATCTCGACGAGATCAGCCGCCACGTCGCCCGAAAGGCCCATGCGGTTGTGCTGATGGATCGGGCCGGATGGCACACCACCGGCAAACTCAAAGTCCCGAAGAACCTCACCATCATCCTGCTGCCATCGCGCGCTCCGGAACTGAACCCGGTGGAAAATATCTGGCAGTACTTGCGCGCCAATTGGCTCTCCAACCGCGTGTTCGAAGACTACAATGCCATCGTCGATGCTGGATGCGAAGCTTGGAACAAGCTCATCGCACAGCCCGAAACCATCACATCAATCGGAATGCGAAAATGGGCCCATATCGGTCAATGTTAAATGCCGCTGGTATTACAGCGATCTCAACCTGCCCGCAGGTGGTGATCATTCGGCGCAGATCGCAGCGCGGGTGGCTTTGGCAAGAGAGCGCCAGGCCGCGCGTTTCGCGGCGCATTCCGGGATCAGAACCAACGCCGATGCCGAGGGCGAATTGCTCGACCAGATCGCCGCGCCCGATGCGCCCGGAAAGGCGATGCTGGTGGCCTCGGCAGAGCGATTTGGCCTGTCGGCACGCGGCTATCACCGGGCCTTGCGGGTCGCGCGCACAATTGCCGATCTCGACGGTGCCGCGACGGTCTGCAAGATCCACATCGCCGAGGCGCTCAGTTTTCGTCAGCTGGCCCTGACGCGACCTGTTGCCGCATGAAGGCGGCGATCCGGTCAAGCGCGGCACCGGCCTCGGGCAGCCAGGGATGCAACAGCGCCCAGACATGCGGCAGCCCGGGCTGAATATCCAGCGTCACGTCAGCCCCGAAGTCGCGCAGGCGTGCGGCCATGCGCGTGCTGTCATCGCGCAGGATTTCACTGGTCGAGACCTGAAGGAAGACCGGCGGGCAGCCATCAAATTCGCCGAAAAGCGGTGAGATGCGTGGATCGTCCGCCGTACCACCCTGCAATATGAGGTCGCGCAACTCGCCGATGCGGGCCGCCGGAAAAAGCGGGTCACTGGCACGATTGTCGACAAGAGATTGCGAGGAGAGGTTCAGATCCGTCCACGGCGACAGCGCAAAGGCCGCGCCCGGTGGCGTGGCGCGGGCGCAAAGCGCGCCCAGAAGCGCCAGCGCAAGACCACCGCCCGCGGAATCGCCGCCAAGAATGATGTCGCCGGGTCGGTAGCCTTTGGCAATCAGCGCCTCCCAGGCGTTGAGCCCATCGTCGAACTGGGCGGGAAAGGCGGTTTCGGGGACAAGGCGGTAAGCGGGCAAGGCGGCACGAAGGCCAGCGCGTTGTGCAAGCCAGGCCAGCATCGGCGTATGGGTCGCGGGGCTGCCCGCGATATAGCCACCGCCGTGAAAATAGAGGATCGCCTTGTCCACGGCAGCAGGACCGCAGGACACCCAGCGCATCGCGACGCCCGCTTCGCCGCCGGTTTCGTCATCCAGAACGCAGGCCAGCGGCGGCATGGGCGAACCGATCCGCACCGCGATGTCCAGCCCCTGGCGGGCCAGTCCGGGAACCGGCGCGCGGGCAAGAACCGGCTTGACCAACAGGCGCAGCGCCAGGTTCAGCGCGTCAGCGCGAAGGCTCACGCGCGTTTGGCCTCGATCACCTGCCAGAGCCGGCCGGCGGTATTGGTGCCGTCAAAGCGATCCAACTCCTGAATGCCGGTCGGCGAGGTGACGTTGATTTCGGTCAGATAATCGCCGATCACGTCGATGCCGACAAATATCTGGCCCTTGTCGCGCAGCAATGGCCCGATCTGCGCGCAAATCTCAACGTCGCGCGGGCTGAGTTCGGCCATTTCGGGCCGCCCGCCGACGTGCATGTTCGAGCGTGTTTCGCCGGCTTTCGGCACGCGGTTAATGGCACCGACCGGGGTGCCATCGACCAGGATCACCCGCTTGTCGCCGCGCGATACCTCGGCCAGGAATTTCTGCGCGATCAGCGGCTCGCGGTTGAGGCCGGTGAACATCTCGTGCAGTGCGGTCAGATTTCGGTCATTGGCATCGAGGCGAAACACGCCAGCCCCGCCATTGCCGTACAGCGGCTTCAGGATGATGTCGCCGTGTTCCTCTTTAAAAGCGCGCAGGTTGTCTATGTCGCGGGCAATCGTCGTCGGCGGAATGAGGTCGGGGAATTGCAGCACGAGCAGCTTTTCGGGGAAATTGCGCACCCAGAACGGATCGTTGACCACCAGGGTTTCGGGGTGGATCAGATCGAGAATATGGGTCGTGGTGATGTAGCCCATGTCAAACGGCGGATCCTGGCGCAGCCAGACGACATCAAATTCAGACAGATCGACCGCCGTTTCCTCGCCAAGAGTGAAATGATCGCCGGGCAGGTTGCGCAACTGCAGCGGCCAGCCGCGGGCGGTGACTTTGCCGTGTTCGACGGCCAGCCGGTCGGGTGTGTAATAGAAGAGGCTGTGGCCGCGTGATTGTGCCTCAAGCGCGATGCGAAACGTGCTGTCGGCCGCGATGTCGATCCGGTCGATCGGGTCCATTTGAATGGCAACTTTTAGGTTCATCTGACGCCCGCGCAGCAGTTTCGCCCCTACATGGGCCAGCGCCGCGCCGGGATCAATGCAAGATCATATTTTCGATGATCTGAATGGCACCGGTGGCGTTGACCACGGCTGCATCAATGCGCGCCGGGGTCAGTTCGCCCCTGGGCAGGCCACCAAGATATTCCTGTCCGGCATTGAAAATCCGGAACATCTGACGGCCCGTCAGCATCATCGCGGCCGCCTCGAATGTTTTGGAGCATTTCACTTCAACAAAGATGATGGTCTTGCCACACGATTTTCGGCCGCGCGCCCAGCGTGGTAGTTGCGGCTGCCCCGCGCCGCGAGGGGTGAGACGCAGGGCGGCGCAGGCGGTGCGTCAAAATTCAGTTCAAGTTGGGCGGCAGCCAATTGCATGGGTCATCATAATCCCAATGGTTTGAATTATTGATGAATGTTATCGCTCATTCGCCTGACGCCCGGTCGCTGATTTTCAGCGCCATCTGATACACTTGGCGCCGTGGCAGGCCGAGCCGCGCGGCGACCTCTTCGGCGGCCTCTTTGGTGCGCATGGTTTTGAGCGCGCGCCTCAACTCATCGACGACATCGCCTGCCTGCCCTGTCGCACGTTTGCGGTCAACGACCATCACGATCTCGCCTTTGAGCGGCTTGCCCGCCAGTTCCGCCGCCATATCGCTGATCGCAGACTTACGGATCTCCTCGAACCGTTTGGTCATCTCGCGGCATATCGCGATCTGCCTTTCGCCACCCAAAATCGCCGCCATATCCTTGAGACTCGCCGCCAGCCGCTTGCCGCTTTCAAAAAACAACAGCGTGACCGGCATGTCGGCAAATTCGGCAAAAAACGCCCGCCGCGCACCGCCGGATGCGGGCGGAAATCCGGCGAACAGAAACCGGTCAGTCGGCAACCCCGCCAGGATGAGCGCGGCAACAACCGCCGAGGCGCCGGGCACCACGGTTACCAGATGCCCCGCCTCGCGGACCGACTGAACAAGCTGGTAGCCAGGATCAGCGATCAGCGGGCTGCCGGCATCGGACACAAAGGCCACCGAGTGACCCCTGTCGATATGCTCAAGAATGCGCGGGCGCATCGCGGGGCCATTGTGATCATGATAGGACAGCAATGCGCGTCCATCGAGCTTGAGGCCGTGAATATCCATCAAATGGCGCAGGTTACGGGTATCTTCGGCTGCAAGCACATCGGCGGAATTCAGGACATCCAGCGCCCTTAGAGTAATGTCGCGCGCGGTCCCGATCGGCGTGGCGACCAGGTATAGACCGGCGGCAAGCGGTGATTTCTGGTATGACATTCAGACCTCCGGTCATTGCGACGTTTACTCCACAGCGCGCATTTCATAAAGTCCGCCAGAGTTGTCGCTCGCCTGCCCATCCAAGAGGATTGCCATTTTGCCGTTGATTTCCGTTGTTACTGCCGCACGCACGCATATGGCGCTCGTGTTCGCAGTTTTGCTGGCACTGATTATGGCGGCCTGCGGGGCGACTTTTGGCACCGGACCGCGGATCAATACCGGCGCCCCGATCCCGGTTGCATTGCTGGTACCGGGCGGCTCTGAAGCACCGGGCGATGCGGTTCTGGCCGCCAGCCTGGAAAATGCCGCGCGGCTGGCGATCGCTGATCTTCAAGGCGTCACCATTGATTTGCGCGTCTATTCCACTGCCGGACAGGCCAGTATCGCTGCCGCCGCCGCGCGTCAGGCAGTCGATGAAGGGGCTAAGATAATCCTTGGGCCGGTCTTTGCCGAGGCCGCCAATTCAGCCGGGCTGGCGGTATCGTCGCGTGGCGTCAATGTGCTGGCGTTTTCCAACAATCCGGCCATCGCCGGTGGCAATGTGTTCATTCTCGGCCCCACCTTCCGCACATCAGCCGAGCGCCTGGTCCGCTACTCGGTGTCGCGCTCGAAATTCAATATCCATGTTGTGCACGGCCTTGATGCCGCCGAGACCTCGGCGCGCAACGCCATTGGGGACGCCATCGCCGCCAGCGGCGCGACCCTGGCCGGTATTTCCAGCTTTGAGCTGAGCAAGCAGGGCGTTGTCGACGCCATCCCGCAAATCGTCAGGGATATTGATTTCAGCGGTGCCGATGTCGTTTTCCTGACCTCCGGCACGTCGGGCGCCTTGCCGTTTCTGGCCCAGCTTTTGCCCGAGGCGGGGCTGGACCCCGAAGCGATCCAATATGCCGGGTTGCAACGCTGGGACATCCCGGCCAGCGCCACCACGCTGCCGGGGCTGCAGGGCGGCTGGTTCGCGCGGCCTGATCCGGCACTGGCCACGCTTTTTTCCGACCGCTACAATCAGGCCTTCGGCACCAGCCCGCATCCGATCGCGGGACTTGCCTATGACGGCATCGCCGCCATCGGCGCGCTGGTGGCTCAGGGCAAGGCCGATGCACTGACCCGCGACGCGCTGACCCAGAGCGCCGGATTTGCCGGCGTCAACGGTGTTTTCCGGCTGCTGCCCGATGGCACCAACGAGCGCGGCTTGACCGTTTCGCAGATAATCAACAGCCAGGTAAGCGTCCTTGACCCAGCCCCAAGAAACTTTGGAACTGCCGGGTTCTGATCGCGGCGGCGTGGGATTAGCCAGCTTTGAAGGCGCCGTCTTTGACCGCGAGCGCGCGCGCGCAAGCATAGACCGCAAAGCAGGGCCAACCGCCGATGCGGCGGCCATTCGCGACGCCAGCGTGGCGGTGCTGCGCGATGCACTCAAGGACGGGCGCGCGTTTATCGCCGAACACTTGCGTCTGGACCCGATGGCGGCATTTGCCGCCCACAGCGCCTATGCCTATCTGACCGATTGTGTTGTCGAAACAGCGCTTGATATTGCCACGCGGCACCTGCATCCCGCCCCCGTGCCCACTGTGGCCGAGAAATTGTCGCTGGTCGCCGTCGGCGGTTATGGGCGCGGGAAAATGGCGCCGTTCTCAGATGTCGATCTGTTGTTTCTAACGCCGTATAAAATCACTCCCTGGGCTGAAAGCGTGATTGAAAGCATGCTCTATATCCTGTGGGACCTACATCTAAAGGTGGGCCATGCCAGCCGCACGGTTCGGGAATCTGTGCGCCTTGCACGCGACGATTACACCATCCGCACGGCGCTTTTGGAAATGCGCCACCTGGCCGGTGACAGTGACCTTGCCGATCAACTGGCCAAACGTCTGCAGAAAAACCTTTTCCGGTCCACCGCGACCGATTTCATCGAAGCCAAACTTGCCGAGCGCGCGGCGCGGCATCTCAAACAGGGTGGCCAGCGCTATGTCGTTGAGCCAAATGTCAAGGAGGGCAAAGGCGGATTGCGCGATCTGCAGTCGCTGTTCTGGATCCACAAATATGTCTACGGCGTGCGCGATCCCAAAGAGCTGGTCAAAGGCAAGGTCTTCACCGCTGAAGAGCTTCAACGCCTGAGCGAGGCCGAAGAATTCCTGATGGCGATCCGCTGCCAGCTGCACCTGATCGCCGACCGCGCGATGGATCAGCTAACCTTCGACATGCAGGTCGAGGTGGCCGAACGGCTGGGATATGAAGATAAATCCGGTCGCCGGGCGGTTGAGCATTTCATGCAGGATTATTTTCGCCACGCTTCGGCGGTGGGTGAGCTGACACGGATTTTCCTGACCTCGCTGGAAGCCAAGGATATCAAAAACGAACCCATGCTGGTCGGCCTGTTTCGTCGCCGCAAAAAGGTCAAGGACGGCTTTAAGGTGGTCAACAACCGCCTGACCTTCGCGCGCCCGGCCCACGCTCTGGCCGACAAACTGAATATCCTGCGGCTATTTGAAGAGGCGCTCAGGACCGGATACCTGATCCATCCAGAGATCATGCGCCAGGTAACGGCCAAGCTGTCGCTGATCGACGATCAGATGCGCAACGACCCCGAAGCCGCGCGTATTTTCATGGACACGCTCTTGAAACACGGCAATCCCGAGCGGGGCCTGCGCCGGATGAACGAGCTGGGCGTGCTGGGCGCGTTTATCCCCGAATTCAAGCCGGTCGCCGCGATGATGCAGTTTAATATGTATCACAGCTACACAGTCGACGAGCACACAATCCAGTGCATCAGCAACCTGGCGCAGATCGAACGCGGCGAATTGGTGGAAGAGCTGCCGATTGCCAGCGGCATCCTGAAAGCCGGGGTTAACCGCAAGGTGCTTTATGCGGCGCTGCTGATGCACGACCTCGGCAAAGGCCGCGACGAGGATCATTCAATCCTGGGTGCCAAAATTACCCGCAAGTTGGCCCCGCGTCTGGGCTTGAAGCCGAAAGAATGCGAAACCACCGAGTGGCTGGTACGCTATCATCTGCTGATGTCGGATATGGCGCAGAAACGCGACATTTCCGATCCGCGCACGGTGCGCGATTTTGCCAAGGCGGTGAAAACCCGCGAACGTCTTGATCTGCTGACCGTCCTGACCGTGTGCGACATTCGCGGCGTCGGACCCAGCACATGGAACAACTGGAAAGCGGTGCTGCTGCGCAACCTGCATGCCATGACAGCGATCGCGCTGAAGGGCGGGCTTGAGGCGCTGAACGCCGAGGCGCGCGCAGGTGTGGCGCAGAAAGCCCTGACCGAAGCGCTGGCCGATTGGTCGGCCAAGGATTTGCGGGCCGAAAAGGCGCGCCATTATGCGCCCTATTGGCAGTGCCTTCCGGGCGAGGTTCATGTTGTTTTCGCCAAACTGCTGCGCGCCATCGGACAACAGGAAATCGGCATCGACATGCTGCCTGATGAGGATCGCGATGCCACGCGCATCTGTTTTGCGCTAGCCGATCATCCGGGCATTTTCAGCCGGCTGGCCGGGTCGCTTGCGCTGGTCGGCGCGAATGTGGTCGATGCGCGCAGCTATACCAGCCGCGATGGTCACGCGACGGCGGTATTCTGGATACAGGACCACGACGGCGCGCCCTACGAGGCGGCGCGCCTGCCGCGCCTGAACACCATGATCGCGCGCATCTTGAACGGCGAGGTTCTGGCCCGTGAGGCATTGGCCGACAAGGACAAATACAAAAAACGCGAGCGTCCGTTTCAGGTGGCCACAAACATCAGCTTCGACAACGAAGGCTCTGAAATATATACGATCATCGAGGTCGATACGCGCGACCGGCCGGGCCTGCTGTACGACCTGGCGCGCACCCTTGCCGACAACAACGTCTATATCGCCAGCGCTGTGATCGCCACCTATGGCGCCCAGGCCGTCGATACGTTTTACGTCAAGGATATGTTCGGGTTGAAGTTTCATTCCGCTGCCCGCCGCAAAACGCTTGAACGCAAGCTGCGCGAAGCCATTGAGCGCGGCGCTGAGCGTGCGGCGGGATAGGCAGGCGATGCTGCGCAATTTCATGACCGTCGGCAGCTGGACCATGGCCAGCCGCGTGCTTGGTTTCTTGCGCGATATTCTGTTTGTAGCGCTGTTGGGGGCCGGACCTGTGGCCGAGGCCTTCGTGATCGCCTTTTCGCTGCCTAATATGTTCCGCCGTTTTTTCGCCGAGGGCGCGTTCAACATGGCCTTTGTGCCGATGTTTTCCAAGAAACTGGAAGGCGGTGAGGATGCAGTGGCGTTCGCGCGCGACGCCCTGTCAGGGCTGGCGGGCATTGTGATCATCCTGACCCTGATCGCCCAGCTAGCCATGCCCTGGCTGGTTCTGGCGATGGCCAGCGGTTTTGTGGGCGACGCGCGCTTTGATCTGGCGGTTGGTTACGGGCGCGTCGCATTCCCCTATATTCTGTTCATCTCGCTGGCCGCGCTTTTGTCAGGTGTGTTGAACTCTGCGGGACGGTTTGCCGCGGCTGCGGCGGCACCGGTTCTGCTGAACATCATTCTGATCGGCGCAATGTCCTATGCCGCCCGAACCGGCGGCGATGTCGGACGTGCGCTGGTCTGGGCGGTGCCATTTGCCGGGGTCGCGCAATTGGCGCTGGTCTGGTGGGCGGCTTCGCGGGCTGGTTTCGTGATAGCGCCACGCTGGCCGCGGCTAACGCCAGAGCTGAAAGAACTGGCGATCATCGCCGCGCCTGCCGCGCTGGCCGCCGGTGTGGTGCAGATCAACCTGGTGGTCGGACGGCAAGTGGCGAGTTTTTTCGACGGCTCGATCCAATATCTCAATCTGGCCGACCGCCTGTATCAATTGCCGCTGGGGGTGGTGGCAATCGCCATTGGCGTGGTGCTTTTGCCTGAACTTTCGCGAAAACTGCGCAGCGATGACACCGCGGGCGGCCGCGAAGCTTTTAACCGGGCGACAGAATTTGCGCTGCTCCTGACCCTGCCGGCAACTGTGGCGCTGATCATCATTCCGCAACCACTGGTAAGCGTGCTGTTTGAGCGGGGGCGGTTCAGCGCCGATGATGCCACAGCGACCGCAGCAGCACTGGCGATTTACGGCCTGGGCCTGCCCGCCTTTGTCGTGCAGAAAGTGCTGCAACCGCTCTATTTTGCCCGCGCCGACACCAGATCGCCGTATCGCTATGCGCTTGTGGCGATGGCGGTGAATGCGGTCCTTGCGATCGGTCTGGCCTTTTGGGTCGGCTATCTTGCCGCCGCAATTGCAACCAGTGCGGCGGCCTGGATCATGGTCTGGTTGTTGTGGCGCGGCAGCCGGGCGATGGGCGACGCGGCGCGGCTGGACGCCCGATTGCGCCACCGGGGTTCGCGGATCGCGCTGGCGGCAGCGGCGATGGGGTTCGCCCTGATCTTCGCGCAGGGCGCGCTCGCGGGCTACCTATACCAGCCGCTGGTGCGCTACGCGGCGCTCGCAGCGCTGATCGCCGTCGGCGCGACGGCATTCTTTGTCACCGCATGGCTGTTAGGCGCGTTCCGGCGTGGCGATCTGAGCCAGGCGATGAAGCGCGGGGAATAACTGGAGGCAAGAATGGATCAACGCGCATCAATGATCACCCTCGGTGTTGCCGATCTGGACCGTGCACGCGCCTTTTACGAAGCGCTTCGCTGGAAGATGGCAGGAGACGACGATGGCATCGTCTTTTTCAACCTGCACGCCATGATGCTGGCGCTCTATCCGTGGAAAGGCGTGGCCGAGGAGTTTGGCATGGACGAGCAGGAATTCGGCCGACCCAACGCGATCGTCGCCTATAATGTGACCCAAAAGGAAGAGGTCGCGCAAATCCTGGCTGAGGCCGAGGCCGCAGGCGGCACTATCGTGAAAGCCGCGCAGGATGTGTTCTGGGGCGGCCATTCGGGCTATTTCCGCGATCCTGACGGGCATTATTGGGAAGTCGCCCATAACCCCTTTTCACCTCTGGGCCCGAATGGCGAGGCACGCATCGGCGGCTGGGAATGAGACGGCCCGGCTCGATGTGGAGCCTGGAGACGTTGGGCCGCGTGCGCTTGAGCAAATATTTCTACATGCGCGAGTTTCTCTATTCTGATACCAACGGTCATTGATCAGAACCCATGCGCCCATTTGCGCATGCCGAGGGACATGATCTTCCATGGTTGGTCGATGAGGTTGTTCCAGGCTTGGCAGCACAGCGCGACGATGTCTTCGTAGGATTTGAAGATCCGGTTCGACAACCAGTTGTCGCGCATGAATTGCCAGACATTCTCCACCGGGTTCAACTCGGGCGATCGTGGCGGCAGCGCCAGGACGGTGATGTTGTCGGGGATCGCCAGCTTGGGCGTCAAGTGCCAACCGGCCTGATCGACGATCAGCACCGCATGGGCGCCGGGATCGACGGCGGCACTGATCTCGATGAGGTGCGCCGCCATGGCGTCGGTGTCGCACCAGGGCATGACCAGCCCGGCACCTTTCCCCTTCGCGGGACAGATCGCGCCGAAGATATAGGCCCATTCGGTGCGCTGGTCGCGGGGCGCCCGCGGGCGCGTGCCACGTCTGGCCCATCGGCGTGTGAGCTTATTCTTCTGGCCGATGCGGGCTTCATCTTGCCACCACAGCTCTATCTCGACGCCTTTCGGGAGCCTCGCCCGGATCTTCGCCAGTTCGGCGGGGAAGTTTTTTTTAAAAGCCTCGACGGCCAGCTCGTTTTGCGCGTAGTGGCGCGGCCGCGCCGAGATCTTGGCGAAGCCGAGCGCCTTCAACTCGCGCCCGACCGTGGTCTCGTCGAGCGAGATGGCGAACGTCTCCAAGAGCCACCGCGCCAGGTCCTTGCGCCGCCAGCGCACGACGCCGTCCACCGCCGGGACCGGGCCGGCCTCAACAACCTCCGCCAGTGCGCGGCGGTGATCGGCGTTGAGCTTCGAGGGTGCGCCCGGTGACTTCCCATCGACCAGCCCGTCCGGTCCGCGGGCGTTGAAGCGCAGCACCCAGTCGCGAATGATCTGCAGACCGACGCCGCCGATCCGCGACGCATCCGTCCTGCTGCCACCATCGTAGACCTCGGCCAACGCCAGCAGACGACGGCTCTGGGTCGCGTCCCTGGTCCTCTTCGCGAGGCGCCGCAGTGAGACGCTGTCAAAATCGTTCCGTAAGTCGATAGGCGCTGCCATGGCGAACCTCATTGGTTCACCACATTGAGTCAGAGATCGGACCGCTTGGGAATCCCCAACGTGAGTCAGGCATTCCGCTCGGTGGTATGAGATCGCCAATATGTATGGCTTGCAGAATATCCCGGACGATCCCGACCGGGCGATCGCCCACGGCCGGGCGTTTTGCACCGAACTGCTTGATCCGCTTGAAGAAACCTTCGGCCGGGTAGCCGTCCGATCCGGCTATCGTTCGCCCACTCTGAACCGGTTCGGCAACGAAAACCGCCTGAATTGCGCCCGCAATGACAATCCGCTGGAATGCCACATCTGGGACCGCGCGGGCGACCCGATTGCCGGCGCGTCGATCGTCATCCCCTGGTTTACCGACCAATATGACAAGGGGCGCGATTGGCGTGATCTGGCCTGGTGGATGCACGACCATCTGCCGTATTCGGAGATCTGGTTTTTTCCCAAACTGGCGGCATTCAATCTGGTCTGGCGCGAAACCCCGCTGCGCCGCGTCGACAGTTACATCGCGCCAAGGGGCACATTGCTGAAAGCCGGGGCCGAGCCAGCCGAAGCGCCGGATACGCATCGAAAGCGGTATGCGGATTATCCGGCGTTCCGGGGGTTAGCTGTCTAGGGACGCAGGCGACCATTATTGCGGTTGCAGTTGCGCAAAACCGCACGCTGATGCAAGCATTGCGCTAACATGGACCGAAACGGAGGCCGCTTATGGCCCTGCATGCAGTTCCCGAAAACATAGCCAATATCGAACATTGGCCCGCGCGCGTCGATCTGGCTGCCGCCTTTCGCTGGACCGCGCGGCTGAATATGCACGAGGCCGTGGCCAATCATTTCAGCCTGTCAGTCAGCGATGACGGCACCAAATTCCTAATCAACCCCAATCAGGTGCATTTTTCGCGGATCAAGGCGTCTGATCTCTTGCTTTTGGATGCCAATGACCCGGAAACGCTGACCCGCCCCGGCGCACCCGATCCAACCGCCTGGGGGCTGCATGGCGCGATCCACCGGGCCTGCCCGCATCACCGCTGCGCGATGCACGTCCATTCGATCCACGCGACCGTGCTGGCCTGCCTGGCCGATAGCAACTTGCCACCCATCGACCAGAATACCGCAACATTTTACAACCGCATTGTCATCGACGACGGCTTTGCCGGGCTGGCGTTTGAAGAAGAGGGCGCGCGTTGCGCCGCGATGCTGGCCGACCCTAAGATCAAGGTTATGATCATGGGCAATCACGGCGTGATGGTGCTGGGCATCAGCGCGGCCGACACCTTCAACCGGCTCTATTATTTCGAGCGTGCGGCGGAAACCTATATCCGCTCCCTGCAGACCGGCCAACGCTTGCGGGTTCTGTCGCACGAGATTGCCGAAAAAACTGCCCGCGAACTGGAAGATTACCCCCAACAGGCCGATTGCCATCTGAGCGAGTTGAAGGCCATTCTGGATGATGAGGGGTCGGGTTACGCGAGTTGATGGTTGCCCGGCAGAGCCTGACAGATGACTTCGTTTAACGTTGAACCATCTCCTGCACAGTGGCCCGCCATCCGCACCGTTGGCATCGACGCAATGCTGGTCAGCTTCGGCGACGCCTTGTCCGAACCGGCCAACCGAGCTGCGCTGGCTTTTCGCGCCGCGCTGGATGGTGATGTACCCGACGGGGTAGAGGAAACTTCGACATCTCTGGTTTCGGCATTCGTAAAGTTCGACCCGCTGCATCTAACCCACGAGATGCTGCGAAGCAGGCTTTCTGACTTGCTGGCGGACCGGGACTGGTATCAGGCACCCTTGCCGCAGGCGCGCAGGTTGTGGCGCGTGCCGGCGGTTTTTGGCACCACGCTTGGCCCACAGCTGGGCGATGCGGCGCATGCGGCGGGCCTGGATCTCGCCGCTGCCATCGCATCGCTGACAGCAGCACCAGTTCGCGTGCAGACCATCGGTTTTGCGCCGGGGCAGCCCTATCTCGGCCCGTTGCCCGCGATCTGGGACATTCCGCGTCAGAAAGAGCTGAACCCCCGCGTGCCCGAAGGCGCGCTGATCGTGGCGATCCGGCAGCTGGTGCTGTTTTCGGTCACCGCGCCAACCGGCTGGCTACATATCGGGCAAACCGCGTTCCGCTTGTTTCGCCCCGACAGCGAGGTGCCCTTTGTTCTGCGTCCCGGCGATGAGATCACCTTTCAGTCGATTTCGCCCGAGGCTCTGAACCATGCACGCGCTGAGGGGCCCGATGGCGGTGCCACCAGCGAGGTGATCGCGTGAGCGCCCGCCTGATCATTCACAAGGCCGGGCCGGGCGTCAGCCTACAAGATCAGGGACGGTCCGGCTATCTTGCGTGTGGTTTGTCGCGAGGCGGCGCGGCGGATGCGACCGCACTGGTGGAAGGTGCGGCGCTGTTGGGCCAGAGCGGCGATCTGGCGGTCCTTGAGATGGCCGGAACGGGCGGTCAATTTGAGGTCACTGCGCCAGCCCGTATCGCCCTGACGGGCGCACCGATGCGCGCGGACGTTGACGGAAAGCCGATGATCTGGAACGCCAGCCACGCCTTTGAACCGGGGCAGGTGCTGACCATCGGTGCCGTGCAATCGGGTACCTACGGCTATCTGCATGTCGGCGGGGGAATCGACGCGCCGCTTCGTCATGGCGCCCGTTCAAGCCATCTGGCGGCCGGGCTAGGCGGGCCAATTGCGCCCGGCACAGAACTGCCGATTGGCGCAGATGGCGGCGGGCCGACCGGATTGGCGCTGGCCCCGGCGGACAGGTTCGGCGGTGGCACTCTGCGTTTTGTGCCCAGCTTGCAGACCGCACTTTTCGCTGATCAGCTTGACCGGTTTCAGGCGACATCTTTCGCCCGCGACGCGCGCGCCAACCGCATGGGCGTCAGGCTGATCAGCGACAGCGGTGGATTTCAGGCGCCCGGCGGGCTGAACATATTGTCCGAGGTGATCGTGCCGGGCGATATTCAGGTCACCGGCGACGGCAATCCATATGTGCTGATGTCTGAATGTCAGACGACCGGTGGGTATCCCAGGATTGGCACCGTCATTCCCGCTAATCTGCCGCGCGTGGCGCAAACGCAACCCGGTGAAACGCTGCGCTTCTCGCTGATCTCGCTTGACCAGGCGCTCGCAGCACACAAGGCCTATAGACAGCATCTAGCCAACCTGCCCGGTCAGTGCACGCCATTGATACGTGATGTGCAAGACATTAGCGATCTGCTGTCCTATCAACTGATCAGCGGTGCAATCACAGGTGACACCGAAGCGGAGACCGATTGATGACGCTCAAGGTTGATCTGAACGCCGATATGGGCGAAAGTTTCGGCCCCTGGAAAATGGGCAATGACGCAGCGCTGCTGAAGGTTGTGACGTCGGCCAATATCGCCTGCGGATTTCATGCCGGTGACTGGGATGTCATGGCCGCCACCATGGCCGAGGCGGTGAAAAACGGCGTCAATATCGGCTGTCACCCCGGCTTTGCCGATCTGCAGGGGTTTGGCCGTCAAAGGATGAAAATCCCGCCTGCCAGCCTGCAAAATCTGATCCGCTACCAGTTGGGGGCCGCCATCGCCCTGGCCAGGTCGGTGGGCGGGATTGTGCGCCACATCAAAGTGCATGGCGCGCTCGGCAATATGACCTCAGAAGATGTCGAAATGGCCAAAGCCGCCTATGAGGCGGCGCTGTCGGTCGATCCCGATATCGTGGTTTTCGTGCTGGCGGAAACCGCCCAGCAGGCGGCGGTCGAGGCACTGGGCTGTAACTGGGCGGGCGAGATATTCGCCGATCGCGCCTATGATGACGACGCTACATTGGTGGATCGCAGTCTGCCCGGCGCGGTCATTCACGACGCCGAACACGCCGTGTGCCGTATATTGGAGATGGTGCGCCAGGGCGCGATCATCACCGAGAGCGGCAAGCACATCAAGACCCGCATCGACACAATCTGCGTGCACGGCGATACCGCCGGGGCACTGGAGATTGCCTCTGGATTACGAAAAACACTGGAAGATGAGGGTGTTACACTTGGGTTTTGAGTCCGCGGGCGCTCTTGTCTCCCTGACGGTTGCTCATCGCTTGGGCAAGTGAAGAAGGACCGGCAGGAACGATGAGCGCACCATTTGGGCACAATCACCGCATCACGAACGGGTTGGCCATGGGCGTCTCGGCGGTGCTGATCCAGGTGGTTTTGGTGCGGGTATAATCCAGGATCGCCTCGGTTCCCGCCTCGCGCCCATAGCCGGACCGATTGAACCCGCCAAAAGGCGCGATCGGCGAGATGGCGCGATAGGTATTGACCCAGGTTATCCCGCTTCTCAGGCGGCCCGAGACGCGATGCGCGCGGGCCAGATTTTGGGTGAACACACCTGATCCCAAGCCAAAGTCGCTGTCATTGGCCAAATCGATCGCCTGTTGCTCGGTTTCAAACGGCAAGAGCGACATCACCGGACCAAACATCTCCACTTTCAGCGTTTCGGTATCCGCGGATTTGCATTCAACCAGGGTGGGTTGAAAATAATGCCCGCTGGTGCCCCCGGCCCGCGCCCCGCCAAAAGGGATGGCGGCCCCCTGCGCAACCGCTTGGGCCAGCGTCGCCTCGATGCGGTCGACCTGGGCCAGCGTGCACAGCGGACCCAGATGAGTGGCCGCATCCTGCGGATCGCCGACGACAAGGCCGCGGGATTTATCAGCAATGCGCGCCACCAGTGCATCGTAAATGCCGCGCTGGACAAAACCGCGCGTTCCCGCGACGCAGGATTGCCCTGACGCCCCGAAATTACCGGCGATCAAACCGTTGGCCGCTGCCTCCAGATCGGCATCGTCAAAGACCAGTATCGGGGATTTTCCGCCAAGCTCCAACGTCGTCACCGCGAAGTTTTCCGCCGAATTGCGCACCACATGGCGCGCGGTTTCCGGTCCGCCGGTAAAGGCGATACGGTCCACATCGCGGTGCCGTGTCAGCGGGATGGCGCAGTTTTCCGCGTCCCCGGTGATCACCGAAACCACGCCATCGGGAAACCCCGCCTTGTCGATCAGCCGGGCAAACTCCAGCATCGGCACCGGCGCGATTTCCGAGGCTTTCACGATGATCGCGCAACCGGCGGCCAGCGCGGGCGCAATTTTGGTTGCGGCCAGAAACATCTGCGCATTCCACGGCACGATGGCGGCCACCACTCCAATTGGCATACGCGTGGTGAACACGTGCAGGTCCGGCTTGTCGATCGGCAGAACCGCGCCCTCGATCTTGTCCGCCAGGCCCGCATAATAACAATAATAATCAGCAACATAACCAGTTTGCGCCATGGTCTCGGTGGCCAGTTTGCCGCTGTCTGTCGTCTCCAGCCTGCCCAGAAGTTCGGCATTTTCTGCGACCAGATCGGCCAGCCGATAGAGCAATTTGCCGCGCGCTGTCTGGGTCATGTCGCGCCATGCGGGATCATCAAGTGCTGCCTTTGCAGCCGCCACCGCGCGATCGACATCGCCCGCATTCGCGCAATCAAACGTCGCCCAGGTCGCACCGGTGGCCGGATTGATGGTTTCCATGGTGCCTGCAGTTCCGTCAGAAAACGCGCCGGCGATATAGATCGGATAATGCGGCATCCTAAGTTCCTTTAGGCAAAAGCCGGCATGACATCGCCGATAAATCGTTGCAGCGAAGCACGCTTGCGGGCGTGATCCATGCCGCTGTCGATCCAGAAGGAAAATTCGTCATAGCCGAGGTCTTCGTAACCCTTCAGCCGGTCGATTACCTGGCGGCTGGTTCCAATCGTCAGATCGCGCCGCAAACTAGCGGGCGCCATCAGCGCATTGGCGGCCATCTCGTCGGCGCTCAGCTCCGCGATCCGGCCCTTCGCCACCGGTCGCTTGTTCTGAAACCACGCCCCAAAATAACAATAGAACCGGCTAAGCTCCTGCGCTGCCAGATCGCAATCATCGTCGTCCTTGCCGACAAAGGAATGGTGCAACAGCATGATCTTGGGCCGCTTGCCGCCCGCATCCGCGCAGGCGGCATCGAAGCGTTCCATCAGGCTTTCAATTTCTGCACCTCCCTGCCAGAGTGGCGTGACCTGCACGTTGAAATCATTCTCGACCGCGAACGCATGAGAGTTGGGATCGCGCGCGGCAATCCAGATCGGCGGGCCGTTTGCCTGGATCGGCAGGGGTGATGAGGTGGTTGCGGGAAAGTTGAAAAACTCACCTTCATGGGCGCAATCGCCAGCCCAGAGCGGACGCAACAAAGGGGCGATTTCGCGCATCCGCTGGCCCGCGTTCCAGGCATCAAGGCCCGGCATCAGGCGCTCGTATTCATACGAATACGCCCCGCGCGCGATGCCCAGTTCTAGTCGGCCATGGGTGACGACATCGGCCATCGCCGCCTCGCCCGCCAGCCGGATCGGATGCCAGAACGGCGCCACAATGGTACCGGTGCCCAGGCGCAAATTGTCGGTCACGCGCGCCACATCGGTCAGCGGTAGGAACGGATTGGGTGAGATGGTGAAATCCATGCCGTGATGCTCACCCGTCCAGATTGCCCGCATGCCGCCTTGGTCGGCCAGGACTGCAAGGTCCAGAAAATCGTCATACAGCGCGCGGTGGCTCTGATCGGGCCGCGCCCGGTCCATATGGGCGAATAGCGAAAATTCCATGCCTATTCCTCGTTTAGCGTGTGAACTTCGCCCGCATCGGCGCTGCCGATATAGAGCCCGAAGGATTGATTGCGAAATTCGTCGGCGAAACGCACGAGCATATCCCCCAGCGCTTCGTCGGCAAAGGCAACCGCGCCGATGTCGTCAATTGCCACCATGCCCGACGTGGTGGTCTTTGCCGGTGCCATTAGCTGCCCGCGCAGCACGATATGGCGACTGCCATCATTCGGCGTGTCATAGATGGCAAAGACTGGTCCCAACCGCGCCGCGATACCAAGGCGCGACAAGTGCGCCGTCAGCGCCGTGCGCGCGCCGTCGCGCCCATCCAGCATGACACCCGGCAGGCCGCCGTCCGGCCCGGCCATGATGGTGCCGTCGGCCTCCAGGATTATGCTTGCCCTGGTTCGCAATTCCCTGGACGCGGCGGCGTCGGCCAGACGCTCCTGCTGCAGGCTGAAATACCCGGCATTGTAAAAACCAAGGCCCGAGGCTTCGTCCTGGTCAAACCCGGTCACGCGCCCGACCATGATCATATGATCCCCGGCGATCATGCGGTTTTCAACCGCGCAGGAAAACCCGGCCACGCGGCCCGCGATCAATGGGTTGCCGTTCTGATCCGGCTGCCAGGAAATCCCGGCGAACCGGTCGCCGGTTCCGGTGGCAAATGTGTTTGCAGTCACCTCCTGGCCCTCTGCCAGAATAGAGACGGCAAAATGTCCGGTTTGCTCGAATATCGGATAAGACGCCAGATGCCGCCCCGGACAGACCAGTAGAAGCGGCGGATCGAGCGATACCGACGAAAAAGAATTGGCGGTAAAGCCCACTGGTGTGCGATCAGCCGTCAGCGCCGTGACCACGCTCACGCCAGTCATATAACGCCCAAAGGCGCGGCGCAGGTCGCTGGGGTTAATGCCGCCGCTCAAGTGGTTGCCCCGCTTAAGAAAAACTCGCGCAGATGACCCCCCACGTCAGTTGCGTGGGTCATCGGCATCATATGCGCGGCACCGCTGACCACCATGGCCGTTGAATTTGGAGCCACTGCCGCCAAGCTGTGCGACATCGCAGGCGTCGAGTTGGGATCACCGCTGCCGGTCAGAAACAGGGACGGTAACCCGATGCTTCGCAATTGCCCGTCTGTGGGCCCGTCATCGTGGGCGAATACGTGATAGGCGTCGCCGTATCCGGCGGCCTCAGTTGTCTTCAGCCAGCGCGCGCATGCAGTTGCGGCCGATATTGCGTCGACATCGGGAGTGTCACCGAACCAGCGGCGCAGCGTGACTTCGATGCCCGAAATCGCGCCCTCATCAAGTGCAGCGGCGCGGCTCTGAACCGCCCGCGCCGCGCCCGGACCCCGCCGGAAGACCGCGCTAAGTGCGGCGATCGCCCCTATTTTGCTGGGATTATTCGTGGCCAGTTCCATCGCAATCCTGGCACCCATCGAATGCCCGGCGATACAGGCTGCGCCGGTGCGGCTGGCCAACATCGGCTCAAATGGTGCGGCGAAGGCAGACAAGTCACGGCTGGCGGCGCGCGGGCTTTGGCCATGCCCGGGCAGGTCAATCAGGTGCAGGGTGAAATGGTCCTCAAGATACGGGACAACGCCCGCCCAGGCTTCGGCCCTGAGGCCAACGCCATGGATCAGCACCAGATCGGGGCCCTGGCCACAGCAATAGCCCGTCAGGCCGCCGCGATAAGAGACCCTGGGCAAATCCGACCAGTCAATGCGCGGCTCTGCCTTGTGCATGTCCATCCCGCTCGGGCCCTCTGACGCTCGACATCTTCTAAAAACATCTGGCAGCAGGCAGGCCCAAAACACAATGGCTGTGGTTGCTCAAAAATATTTCCCCGCCTCGATTGCGAAGCTCTGGGTTCCGTTCAGCGCGGCCAAAAGCGAACCCGGCTGCGCCCAAAGCTGAGACATCGTTGCGTTAAAAAACAGCCGGTCGGTCGCGTTCCAGTTGGCCTGCACCGCGGCAAAGGTCGTTTGCCCGTCAAGTGCCCCGCCCGCGAAAACCGAGACATCCACATCGGCACCTGCAAAGGTCCGGGTCACCGCGACCTGATATGTTGCCACGGTCTGTGGCGCGGCAACCGCGCCCGACGGACCATAGTCGAAATACGCCCCGCTGCCGTCCAGCCAGTACTGGGCCATGACATTGCCTGACACCTGCGTGGTGTTGGACGCCGCATATTCAAACCCGACCGCCGCATCGAGGCGGGCGTGGCCGGAAAAACCACTGGCCGAAGCACGTTCCAACCCGGATTTCGCCGCCAGATCAAATTCCAGCAGCACCGCGTCCAATGCCTTGTGCGCCGACACTCCGACAAGCGTGAAGGGCTCGGCGCTGGAGGCCGTGCCGGTCATGTTCACCACGCCGGATTGCGGCAGCAGGCGCGCGGCATAGGCCGACACCTGCCCTTGTGCTATCGGCAGCGATGCCCTGAACCCGAATTCGGTTGAGGCACCGTTGGTTGCGGGGGTCAGACTGTGCGACACCTGCGGCACCAGCCCGACAAAGCCCGACAAGGTGACGCCATCGCCGAAATAATCGGTCGCCGCAAACCATTGGCCCGGCAAATCCTCGGTCGCTGTGCCCAAGGTCGACAGATCCAGACCGGCGTTCAAAACGTCCAGAACCGGGGTGCCCTCGATCTCTCCCCAGCCGATGGGGAATTTCCCGACTTGCCAGCTTATGTCGCCCGCCGAGTTCTGCAAAATCAGCTGATCCAATGCGGCGGAAAAAACTGCCGTTCCCAGCACATCATCGGCTGTCAGGCTGACGCTCCATTCCAGAAACCCAAACGAGCCCAGGTTGTGGCTGTCAGAGGCCGTCACGGTCAGTGCCGAAACCCCGGCCGTCACGCCCATCGACGTGCTCGCGCCGAAACTCAACGCCGCTTTGAAGTCGGGGCCGGTTGGGTCCGCTTCAACCACCTCTTCGACCCGCGTCTCATCAAGAACCAGCTCCCCGTCGAGTGCCGGCTCATCGGCGAAATCCCCAAGCAGGCTGGTTTCGTCAAACATAAGATCAAGCTCAAATTCCTGCGCTGCAAGACCCGTCGTTGTTAAGATCAGGCCCAAGCAGGTGGCCAGAACACGGGAACTAGTGCTCACCCCGCCTGCTCCCTCAGCGCGCTCAGTTGGCGCTCGCGAAAGGCCTTATCGGTCAGCGCCCGCTGGCTCATCAGTTCCGGGTCAATTGTCACGCCGAAATATATTTCGCCCATTGCCATGTTCGACAGCCGGTTCGAGACCAAATTCATGATCGTGATCGACCGCGCGATCCACACGCCGCCCACCCGCTGCACTTTATCGGCGATCAGACGTCTGATCTCGGTGCCGCGCTTGTCGTACATTTCCGCCTTGACAAGCACGAAACGCTCGGTGTCGATCCAGGCGAGCGTTCGTGCATATCTGGTCTTGCGCGCGCGAGCCGGTGTCGGCAGCTGTTCGATGACATACGCGGTGCGGCCCCGATAGCTCACCGTGTCCAGCAGCTTGAAAGTATAATCGTCGAGCTTGCCAGTTTCCTGATCCTCGGTGGTAAATTCAGAGCCAAACAGGCTGACCGGCTCGCTGTTGGCTGATGAGCTTGACGCGACGATGCGTTTGACCTTGCCGAGCGCAGACAGATAAAGCCATGTTTCGTTATCCCTGGCCGGGCTGTCGTAGATATAGCTCAACATGCCGATGCCCCGCTCGGACGCGGGTTCCAGAACGATGGCGATCGACTGGCTGTCCTTGCCGCCGGGCCCGGTATTGATTGACGCACTTTCCAGTTTTTTGATCGTCGGGCGCTGGGTGCATTTAACCTTGCCGCCGGAGATGCCGAATTTGCAGGTTGAAAGCTGCATCACAGTAAACGAGCTGTTGTTTTGCCGGCGCTGCTGTTCATCGACCTGATCCATGATCGCGCGGGCGTTTTGTGCCTGAAGTGCGGTCACCGAAAGCGCCAGAACGGTCAGAGAGGCGAAAACCGGATTGTGCAAAAGACGTCTCATTCCGCAGGCTCCTTCACGCCGAAATGCGCCTCTCCGACATCCTTGACGCCGAACTTGGGCTGGAAAATGTAAATCAGCGCGGGCAGGAACAACAGGTCGCACAACAACGCCACGAAAATCGCCAGCGAGCCGAAGGTGCCGACCTTGGCGATGCCCAGATAATTGGAAAACACCAGCATCGCGAAAGCGATACCCAGCACCAGCGAGGTGAACGTGACCGCCTGACCGACCTCTTTGACCGTCTGGATCAGGCTTTCGGTCGCAGATCGCCCGCGCGCCAGCGCCATGCGATAGTGCGTCACGAAATGGATCGTGTCGTCAACCGCTATACCGATGATCAGCGGCGCGATCATCAGTGTGTCAGTATCCAGCGGTATCCCCAAAAGCCCCATTAGCCCAAAGGCCAGCACCGCTGGCAGCATGTTGGGTATGATCGCCAACAGCCCACCCTGAAGAGAGCCCAGCGTCAGGATCAGGATCGACGATATGATGATCACCGCCAGCGTCAGTGATCTGACCTGACTGGCCGAGATTACCGCCGCCATGCGCATCATCAGCGCGAAAGACCCGGTCAGTTCAACCTCAAATCCCGGATAATCGGCCGCGATCTCTTCAAAATGCGCCGCGATGATCGCTTCTATGTCTTCAAAGAAGATACTGTATTCGTGGCTACCTGCGTTACGCAATTGCACCGTCACATGGCTGCGCGAATAATCGTCGGACACAATTCCGCGGCGGTCCTCGGGATTGGATGAGTTGAACAGAAACAACAGCTGCGCAACCGCCAGAGAATTGTCTGGGATCGTATGAAAATCCGGATCGTCATCGTTCATCGTCTGGTTGGTTGATTTGACCAGATCGGCCAGCGAAGCCGTGCGCACGACATAGCGGGCGTAACGGTCTTTCAGATCCACCTGCATCCGGTCGACGGCTTGCAATACGCGATAATCGGCGAACGCATCGGGGCGCTGGAAATCAAGCATCACCTCCATCGTGCCGGTACCCGCCATATGTTCATCGACGATCTCATAGGCGGTGCGGATGGGAGTGTCTTTCTTGAACAGCTCTACCAGATTGCTGTCGATGGTCACGCGGGTCGCGCCGTATCCGCAGATGACGAATATGCCTAGGAAGATCACCACAATCGGATAGCGCACGCGAAAGGCAAATTGCGGCACCCGATCCAAAAGCGGCTGCAGCCAGACGGCGCTTAGCAGCCACGACACCCCCAGACGCCCCGATATGTATGCAATCACACGCAGCGGGCTGGTAGCCACACGCGCAATCCGCCAGAGGCCACCCGTGCGTGGGGCCGACGCGGCCTGATGCGGGTGCCAGAACTCAAGCAGGACCGGCAAGATGATGATCGTAAACACAAAGGCGGCAAGCACCCCCAGCGCCGAGGTTACCCCAAACGTGACAAACTGCCCGACTCCGCCAAAAGCGATGGCCATCATGCCCGACATCGTGGTGATCGTGGTCAGTAGGATCGGCACGCCGGTTTTTTCAAACGACCGGCTGAGCGCGCGGGCATGATCCAGCCCCTCACGTTTGAAAAACAGATATTCGCTCATCACATGCACGCAGTCGGCAATTCCGACCGCCAGAACCAACATCACCGTCAGCGACACCAGCTGCGTGGACGGGATGTTCAGCCATGCCATGCCGCCAAACACCCAGACACAGGACGACGCGATCGCCACAACCGGCCAGACTACCGCCGATCCGGCGTGAAAAAGCGTGTACAAAAGCAGCATGATGATGGACATTGAGATCATCACCAGAATGCCCGCCTGGGTCAGCGTTTCCATCGAGAAATCCATCATCCCGGCGGTGCCGATGGGGAAGAATTCAAACACGTCTGAATAGGCCGGCTGGCCGTAGATCGCTTTGAGCGCATCCATAAAGCCGATGTAGGTGTTGGGCAGCGTGTCCTGAAACTCAACCGTTTGTTCGACCGCATCTGCGTCAAACTCCAGCGCAAAGTCACTGGCCGCCAGATCGAGATCGTCTGACCCATAATCGGGGATCTCGTCGCCTGCACCCGCCTGCTCAACCGGGATCGCACCGAAATCCGTCGAAAGCACAATCGCGCCAAACTCTGCATTATCCGAGAACATCAACAGCCTCAGGTTAGGCTGGGCCTCGGCAATCAGGCGAGTCTCATCGGCCACTGACCGGGTTATCTCGCCGACCTCCGGCAAAAGCAGACGGCTTTCCAGCGTGTCATCGAAACTGACCTGGTAGCGTATGTTGGCTAGCGATTGCACACGGGTGACGTGATCCATGTTGTCAAGGTCTTCGGCGCTGATCCCGATCGTCTGCGGATCGATCAGATGCCAATCCTCAAGCTCAGCGGTCAAGGCGCGCAAGGTCTCAAGCGAAGCGGTGGAAAATACATCGCCATCCAGCGCCCGATAGACCAGAAACAGCCCGTCATCGCCGCCGAACTGGCTGCGATAATTGTCCAACGCGCGAACCGCCGGGTCTTCGTCAGACAGCCAGGCATCAAAACTGGTATCAAGCTGAAATTTCGTCAGACCAAAGGCCAGAAACGCCGTGGTCACCACGAAGGCAATTGCGATCCAAACCCGGTGGGGCCGCAAAGCATCTGGAATCGCCGCAAAAAATATCGCCAACGATTGCAGAAATTTGTTCAACACAAGCCTCCCTTCCGACTTGGGCGATGCTGTTTAGATTGTAGGTAATAGTGCGCCGTTTGCGCGCCGGGGTTCAAGTGGATTGCAGAAATGTGAGTCGGGCAAGCCGATCCACGGGGATGCTCAAGTCTCACAGCGCTATCGGTACATTTCTTTCATCGGATCGTATTTGAGTTCCACGTCGCGGGCAAATTCAACCATCCGCTCGGCAAAACGGCGATCCAGATTGCTCTTGGCAAATTTGAGCGACTGGATCAGCAGACGCGCGGCCAGTGTTACCGGGCGCAGGTCCAGTCCGGCCCTGATGCGGGTCCGGTTGTGCGACAATGCCATAAGCTCGATCTCAAAATCTGCCCGCACCCCACCTGATACCAGCGGCATTTAACATTGACCGATATGGGCCCATTTTCGCATTCCGATTGATGTGATGGTTTCGGGCTGTGCGATGAGCTTGTTCCAAGCTTCGCATCCAGCATCGACGATGGCATTGTAGTCTTCGAACACGCGGTTGGAGAGCCAATTGGCGCGCAAGTACTGCCAGATATTTTCCACCGGGTTCAGTTCCGGAGCGCGCGATGGCAGCAGGATGATGGTGAGGTTCTTCGGGACTTTGAGTTTGCCGGTGGTGTGCCATCCGGCCCGATCCATCAGCACAACCGCATGGGCCTTTCGGGCGACGTGGCGGCTGATCTCGTCGAGATGCATCTGCATGGCTTGCGCGTCCGCCCAAGGCAGCATGAGCGCCGCCCCCTTGCCGTGAGCCGGACAGATGGCGCCGAACAGATAGGCGTTGTGATAGCGCTGATCGGCCGGCTGGCGGGGGCGCGTGCCCTTTCTCGCCCACAGGCGCGTCAGGCCATTCTTCTGGCCAAGGCGTGCTTCGTCCTGGAACCAGATCTCCACCGGCGTTCCCGCTGGCAGGTCAGCTATATGCACCTGGAGCGTGTCGGCGAAGTTTTTTTTAAACGCCTCGATGATCCGCTTATCCTGCCTGGGATGCTGCGGGCGGGCGCTGATATGGGCAAAGCCCAGTTCGCCAAGCAGTCTGGATATCCCGCGCTCGGAATAGATGACGCCAAAGCGCGCCTCGATCACCCGCTTCAGGTCGATCCGCCGCCAGCGGACAACCCCGTCCACCGCCGGATCGGGGCCGGTCTCGACAATCTCGCCAAGTTCTTTCATCTGGACATCGCTCAGGTAGCGCGTCCGGCCCGCGCCCTTGCGGTTGGTGAGGCCATCCGGTCCCTCTTCGTTGAACCGGTGAACCCAGTCCCGCAGGGTTTGGCGATCCATCCCACCGATCCTTGCGGCCTCTCCACGGCGCATGCCATCGTAGACCGCCGCAAGAGACAACAGACGGCGGCTCTGCCGGGCATCCTTGCAACGGCTGGCGAGTTTACGAAGGTGGCGGGCATCAAAGTCGCGACGAAGCGGAACACTGGCTGGCATGGCGATCCTCCTTTGCCAACCTTGAATCAGATCAAAACCGATTTGGGAATCCCCACAGAGTCAGAAATTGATGCCGTTGGTATGAAACCGAAGTTAGGCGCAGGCGTTCGGGCGGTGCAATCGCGGCCAGTTCTGCCTGCACGCGGCGCAGCTTGCCGCGAAATGAAAAAGAAGCGACCCAGCGCACGCCAATTGCCGGCTCGGCCAACTTATCCAGACGCCTTACATCCGCGCCGCGTCGGCGCGCCTGTTTTTCAAAGCGCGGAAAATCTGGTGCGTTTTCAAAGACTAGCGCAATTGGCGCATCTATGTCCTGGCGATTTGAAAACTTCATTACCGATGCTGTTTCGCGCCGGTTTAGCCGTCAATCCAACCTGTCCGCAAGCCAGTTTTGCATCAAAAACCGTGCAATTGAACCCTTGCGCGCAGCTTTGACGCGTGTGGACGTGCCTGCATAGACATCCGCCAAATCGCCGCGCGAAATCCACATCGCATCGTCCAGTTCTGCCGGATCGAGGGTGATGTCGGGGTTCAGCGCCCGCCCGTGGCATCCCAGCATCAGCGATGCGGCAAACGGCCAGGGCTGGCTGGCAAGATAAGCAACCTTGCCCACCGCGATGCCGGCTTCTTCCATCGTCTCACGGCGCACCGCCGCCTCGATGGTTTCGCCCGGCTCCATGAAACCGGCCAGCAGCGAATACACCCCATCGGGCCAGTTCGGCGATCTACCGATCAGCAGATCGTGTCCATGCGTGATCAGCATGATCACCACCGGATCGGTGCGCGGAAAATGCTGCCGCCCGCAAGCCGCACAATTGCGCTGCCATCCGGCCACCGACACAGCCGTTTTGGCCCCGCAATTGGCGCAGAACTGATGCGTTTCGTGCCATCCGAGGATCGCTTTGGCCATCACCGCCAATTCCGCATCTGCGGGCGGCAACAAGGTCATGATGTTGCGCAGCCCGGCGAAACCAAAGCTATTGGGCAATGCCGGATGGTGTCGCCGGGACGGGTCGTCAAAGCCAGCCAGAGTCGCTGGCGCATCGCCCGGAACCCATCGAGATATGTCCGCGGCAAAACGCACCGATCCGCCAGATCGACCAAGCAGCAGAGGCGCGCCGCGAGCATCCGCCAGAACCTCATGATCGGCCCGCACCAGCGCCAGCGACACACCGCCCTCGGCCGCCTCCTCAACCAGCACTTTGCCGCGCCAGAAAACCAGCGCTCTTGCGTCCGTTTCATCCCACAGCCGATCAACCGCAGCACTGTCGCGGCGCACATCGACCAGCCGGTCCAGTTGACCGCTGCCGCCAAATGTCACTTGTTCCGCGATGCGCATATTGCTGGCCTTGTTACTCCTGATGGTCTGAATGCCAAAAGCCGTGGCGCGGCGAAAGTCCTATCGTGGCCAAGCCAGTTGCAACCCGGGGTTGCAAATTAGCACACACAGCGTCAGTGTTGTTCGGAATTTACCCTGGCAAGTCGCAATAACCCGGCTGGCCAAGAGCATCTGCCACCAATTGGCGCCGCCCGGCGCGAGACGATATTTTATCCAATAACAATGCGATAGAGAGGTGTCACAGCAAGCGTGTCAGCGCACGACCCCATTTGGTCCCCACCGGAGGCAACCGAGTCGCATCTGCGCATTCTGGCCACGTCGGATTTGCACGCGCATCTGATGGCCTATGATTACTTTCGCGATCAGGATCAGGCGGGTGTGGGTCTTTTCCGGCTTGCCGATGAGATTGCGGCTCTGCGCGATGCGGCCCCGAATTGCCTGCTGCTGGACAACGGCGACACATTGCAGGGCACCCCACTCGGCGATCTGGCGGCATCGCGCACCAGCGATGCGCCCGCAGGGCCCCACCCGATGATCGCGGCGATGAATGCTTTGGCCTACGACGCGGCGACCCTGGGAAATCACGATCTCGACTTCGGACTGCCGGTTGCACTGGACGCCTGCAGGCAGGCCGACTTTCCAATCGTATCGGCCAGCCTGCGGCCCCGTGACCAAAACGACAATGACCCATCGCCATTTGCCCGGTTTGTCATCCTGGACCGGAACTTGCGCAACGGCACAGGCGATAGCGCACCGATCAAGATTGCGGTATTCGGGGTGCTGCCACCGCAGACGGCCAAATGGAACGCGCATCAACTGGGCGATGGTTTCTTGGTGCCGGGGCTGTTGCCGGCGGCGCGCAAGGTTCTGTCAGAGATTGAGGCGCATCAGCCCGATCTTGTCATTGCGCTAGCCCATACCGGTATCGGCACCCCGGATGCCGCCGATGATGCCGAAGATGCGGCGCTGGCGCTGGCCGGTCTTGCCGGGATCGACGTTGTCATTGCCGGGCACAGTCACGGTGAGTTCCCACCCGGTTGCGCCAATCACGTTTCGCCGGCTGACACCGCTTGCTGTCTTGACGGTAAACCGGCGGTTCAGCCGGGTTACGCGGGCAATTATCTGGGCCTGATCGACCTGAAACTTGCGCGCCACGATGGCCGCTGGGCGATCCGGGACACCCGCAGCCAGTTAGTGAGCGCGGCACATGTGCCCGACCCGGCGCGCCCGGCCACCCATCGCGCGCTCGCTGAAACGGCCCGGGCGTGGCACGACGCCACCCGCCGCCATGTCGCGCGTCCCATTGGCCGCACCCGGATCGGCCTCAACAACCACTTTGCCGGGGTTCAAAAGACCACCGCAGTGCAGATAATCTGCGACGCCAAGCGCTGGTATCTGACAGATCCTGTCATCAAAGGCGATCTGCCTGACCTGCCCGTTCTTGCCGCATCCGCCCCGTTTCGCGCCACCGGTCCGCGCGATGCCAGTATGCAAACCGACATCGCCCCCGACGAACTGTCTCTGCGGCATTTGTTTGACCTGTATCCGTTTCAAAACCGGCTGGACGTGCTGCTGGTCTCGGGCCGCGACCTTCAACAATGGCTTGAGCGCGCCGCGTCGCTGTTTAACCGGATCATCCCGGGGCGGGCCGACCAAAAGCTGCTCAGCCCCGATTATCCCATTCACGGTTTTGATATGATTGACGGGCTGGCTTATGAGTTTGATCTCAGCATACCGCCACGGTTTGCTGCTGCTGTCACCGATCCGGTCAATCGCGATACGCGTCGTGTCAGGTCTATGACCTACAACGGTTTGCCCGTACGCAGTGAAGACAGGTTTCTGCTGGCTACCAATTCGTTCCGCACTGGTGGCGGCGGCAATTATTGGGGCGCCAATACCCCGCCGCTGCTGCCATCGCCAACCGATATGCGGCGCATTGTCGAAGATTTCCTGGCAGCCGGTGGCGTCTACGATCACGCCCCCGCAAATTCCTGGCGATTTGGTCCGATGCCTGGAACACGCGTGTTGATCGAGGCTGTGCCAGACGCACTGCAGGTCGCGGCAATTGGACATGCGGTCATCCAGCGCAGTGACAAGGAGCACCCAAATCCGGGGCTGGCGTGGTTTGAACTGGCACTTTGAAATCGCATCGCTTCGGTAAGGATCGCGCGCATCCGGCTTGCACATCGCGTAATTGAGACCTAGATTATGGCGCGAGAGGTTGGCGCGGGCGAGCGCCTCGCCAACCCGGCCAGGTCCGGAAGGAAGCAACCGTAACGAGCCCCGCTTGGGTCGTTGTCCAGCCTCTCACCTTTACCACCCTCAGATTTGGTGTTTGATTGCGCCCATTGCATGGTTTTTGCCAGGGGGCGGTTTCATGTGGTCTGACAAACGCATTCTTGACCTGTTCGGCATCGAACACCCGATCATCCAGGCCCCGATGGCCGGATCGGCCACGCCCGAACTTGCCGCAGCCGTCGGGGCGGCGGGTGGCCTTGGCTCGCTGGGATGTTCCTACGGCGACGAAATGCTGGTGCGCGAATACGCGACGCAAATCCGCAACCTGACCAACGCGGCGTTCAACCTCAATTTCTTCGTCTACGACGCCGCCCCGGCTCTGGCCGACGACGCCTATGAAGCACTCAAATCGCGTATGTCGTCCAGTTTTCCGGATTTTCAGAAAACCGGTTTTCCGGAAAATCCAGGGGCGGTTTCGGCCAGTTTCACCGAAGAAACACTTGCGCTGTTGCTCGAACTGCGCCCGCCTGTCGTCAGCTTTCATTTCGGCACGCCCAGCCCTAGCGCCATCCAAGCCCTCAAAGACAATGGCACCCGGCTCCTCGCATCGGCCACCACGGTTGCGGAAGCCGTCGCTTTGGAAACGGTCGGCATCGACGCGATTATCGCTCAGGGTTGGGAGGCAGGCGGCCACCGGGGATCCTTTCAGCCGGGCGGCCCCGGTGACGGGGTGGGCCTGATGTCGCTTGTCCCGCAAATCGTTGATGCGGTGGACGTGCCAGTCATTGCCGCGGGTGGCATTGCGGACGGTCGCGGCATCGCTGCCGCGCTCGCGCTGGGTGCCAGCGGCGTACAGATCGGCACGGCGTTTCTGCGCTGCCCTGAGGCCTCGACCACATCGGCGCACAGACATGCGATTGCCTCCACATCGGCAGAGAACACCATGTTTACCAATGCCGTGTCCGGTCGTTTCGCACGCGGCATGGCCAGCGCGTATGCGAGAATAATGGCTGATATTCCGGGCCCTTATCCTACTTTCCCTGCGATGTATGATCTGAGTCGGCCGATTGTTGACGCCGCCCGCGAAACCGAACCGGACAAAGCCTCGTTCCACCTCTTTGGCCAGTCCGCCGCGCTTGCCCGCGTCGAGCCGGCCCGCGATGTCGTGGCCCGCCTTGTGAATGAAACCCGCTCCGTCCTCTCCAAGCCCGGCTGAGCGCAGATGGCCAATTCCGATTTTCAGCCCGTATCCGGCTTTGACCTGCCGCGTTTTGCCGGCATCGCGACATTCATGCGCCTTCCACATATCGCATTGGACGATCCACGAATTGGGCAGGTCGATTTGGGCCTTATCGGCATTCCCTGGGACGGCGGCACAACCAACCGTGCCGGTCCGCGCCACGGGCCGCGCCAGCTGCGCGATGCCTCAACCATGATCCGCGCCCAGCACGGCGTGACAGGCACGCGACCTTTTGAGGCGATGAACTGCGCTGATCTCGGCGACATCGGGCCGAACCCGGCGGACATTGCGGACAGCATGACGCGCATCACCGAATTCATGGCGCGGGCAAAAACCCATGGGATCCTGCCAATCAGTCTCGGCGGCGATCACCTGTGTTCATTGCCGATCCTGCGCGCATTGGCCGCCGACGGCCCGCTTGGCATGATCCATTTCGACAGCCACACCGATCTGTTCCACTCATATTTCGGCGGCACGATGTTCACCCACGGCACGCCATTTCGCCGCGCGGTCGAAGAGGGCCTGCTGGACCCAAAGCGGGTGGTGCAGATCGGCATTCGCGGCACCACCTATGACAGCGAGGATCGCGACTTTGCCACCGCTAACGGCATCAGGGTCATTGCGATCGAAGAATTGTTTGCCCGCGGCATCCCCGATGTGATCGCCGAGGCGCGCGCGGTTGTCGGCGACCGTCCGACTTACCTGTCCTACGATATTGATTTCGTCGATCCCACTTTTGCACCCGGCACGGGCACGCCAGAGGTGGGCGGGCCCAACGGCTTTCAGGCCCTGCAGGTGGTGCGCGAGCTGGCCGGTGTCAATCTGATCGGCGCCGATCTGGTCGAAGTCTCGCCGCCTTTCGACGCCTCCAGCGGCACCGCGTTCCTGGCCATGTCAATTGTCTTTGAGATGCTCTGCGTTATTGCCGATAATCACCGGACGCAGCCATAACAGATTGATAGCAAACAAGTTAATTTGACATCCGTCTGAAAAAACATTCCACGATTCGCCCGGAATACTGCCCTGACTTCAATCACATGGCCGAAAATGTTTCGCATGCGAAACTCATCGGCCGGATGTTGGCATGGCGCAACGACTGCGAAACGATGATCATCTGGTCATAATACGCCAGCCAAAACCAGCAAACCTATGCCGAATGAGATTGCCAACGGCGCGGCGGACATACGCCGAATGCCATTGCCTCTCGGCAGCCCAAATCCGACGCCCCAGATCGAAAACGCCAGGATGGCGGCAATCCCCTGCCAGCCGAGCGACAGGTAGGGATTTGTCATCCCGGTTTCGGGGGCGGCGCGCCAGTAGTTCGCCCACACGACGATCACCCAGGCGCCCATCCACATGGCCAGCAGGACCAGTATTGCGTTGATCCGCGCCTCAATCGGTTGGTTTGCCGGCTTGGCCATGGCCCAAGGCCTAGCCGATGACTGGACGCCGGACAAGCCAACGCCTAACCTGCAGGAAGCGCCGATTCAAAGGACTGAAATGGTCGACCAGCCCGCCCCTGAATACCAGGTTCTTGCCCGCAAATACCGCCCCGAGACATTCGCCGATCTGGTCGGTCAGGATGCGATGGTGCGCACGCTCGGAAATGCGTTCAAAGCCGATCGCATCGCCCAGGCGTTCATCATGACCGGCATCCGCGGCACCGGCAAAACCACTACCGCGCGGATCATCGCCAAGGGGATGAATTGCATCGGTCCCGACGGCAAAGGCGGCCCGACGATCGAGCCCTGCGGAGTCTGCGAGCATTGTGTGGCGATTGCCAAGAGCAGCCATGTGGATGTGCTCGAAATGGACGCCGCCAGCCGCACGGGCGTGGATGACATCCGTGAGATCATCGACAGCGTGTACTACCGGGCGGCGACGGCGCGGTACAAGGTCTATATAATCGACGAAGTGCACATGCTGTCCAGACATGCCTTCAATGCGCTGCTGAAAACGCTGGAAGAGCCGCCGGAACATGTGAAGTTTATCTTTGCCACAACCGAGATACGCAAAGTTCCGGTAACGGTTCTGTCGCGATGTCAGCGCTTTGATCTGCGCCGTATCGAACCAGAGGTGATGATCGCGTTTTTGCGCAAGATGGCCGGTGCCGAGGGCGGCAAAGTCAGCGACGATGCCCTGGCGCTCATTACCCGTGCGGCGGAGGGTTCTGCCCGCGATGCAACCTCGCTGTTGGATCAGGCGCTTGGCGGCGGCGTGGGCGAGACGACGGTGGATCAGGTGCGAACCATGCTCGGGCTCGCCGACAGGGGCCGGATTATGGACCTCTTTGAGCTGATCATGAAAGGCGACGCGGCGGGCGCACTGTCAGAGCTGGGCGCGCAATATGGCGATGGCGCCGACCCGCTGGCGGTGCTGCGCGAACTGGGTGAACTTACCCACTGGATCAGCGTCATCAGCATCACACCCGAGGCCGCCAGTGATCCCACCATCGGCCCCGGCGAACGCCAGCGCGGACAGGCCCTGGCCGCGGCTCTGCCGATGCGCGCGCTGACACGGATGTGGCAGATGGTGTTGAAAGCCCTCGAAGAAGTATCCTTTGCCCCGAACGCGATGATGGCCGCCGAAATGGCGGTCATCCGGCTGACCCATGTCGCTGAGCTACCCTCGCCCGAAGAGCTGGTGCGCAAACTCGAAAAACAGCCTCCGCCGCCGGAAAATCCCGACAGCGGTGGCGGTCGCACCGCGCCCGGCGGCACGGATAAAGCGCTGGGCATTGGCGGGCCGAATGCACCGACCGCTCTGGAACCCCTGCCCTCCGGGCCGGCAATGTCCCCCGGTGCGGGTGGCGAGGCCATAGCCCTTGCCCAGAGCCCCGAGACCGCGCTGGCGCGCTACGTCCGCTTTGAGGATGTGGTCGAACTCATCCGCCACAATCGCGATGTAAAACTTCTGGTCGAGGTTGAAAACACGCTCCGGCTTGCCCGCTACAGCCCGGGGCGGATCGAATTCACCCCGACAGACGATGCACCGCGCGATCTAGCCACCCGGCTGGCCGGACGTCTGCAAAGCTGGACCGGCGTGCGCTGGGGCGTCACGATCGTGGCCGGTGGAGACGCGCCGACAATTGCCGAGTTGCGCGATGCTACGCTGGTAGCCAAAAAGAACGAAGCGATGGACCACCCTTTGGTCCAGGCGGTCTTTGCGGCCTTTCCCGAAGCCGAGATTACCGCGATCCGCACGCTTGATGACCTGGAGCAATCGGCAGCACAAGAAGCGCTTGCCGAGGTCGGCGATGAATGGGATCCGTTTGAGGAAGATTAGATGCAGACCTCAGAGCTGACCGATCGCTTCGGGCTCTGTATCGACGGTGTGGATCTTCGCCAAGTAAACGCGAACCACCTCTACCCGCAGATCCGCGCGCTGTTTGAATCCCATTCGGTTTTGCTGTTTCGCGCACAACACCTCGACGATACGTCAGTTACTGCACTTGGCCGCCTGTTTGGCCCGCTTGAAAACCGCGCGGCTATGTCGCAGGCCCGCGACATCCCGTTTCAAGTGTTCCCGGTTTCCAACCAAACCAAAGATGGGCTGTTGGATGAGGACGATCTGGAACTGCTGAACCTGCAGGGCAACATGCTGTGGCACACCGACAGCACATTTCTGCCGGTGCCCGCGCTGGTCAATCTGTTGTGCGGGCGGGTGGTGCCGTCGTCAGGCGGACAGACCGAGGTCGCCTCAACCCGCGCCGCCTGGGCCGACATGCCCGAGGCGATGCGCGCCCCGTTTCGCGATGCGATCATCTGGCACCGGTTGTCGCACTCACGGGCGCAAATCTCCGCTGAACTTGCCGCTCAGACGATGATGACCCGCTGGCCGGACCGTCCGTGGCGTGCGATCTGGCCCAATCCGATTAATGGTGCCGAGGCGCTTTATATCGCCAGCCATGCTTTCGCCATCGAAGGCATGGGTGCGGGCGAAGGCCAGGCGCTCATCGAAGACGCGATCGAGTTCTGCACTCAGCCGGCCTATGTTTACAGCCATACCTGGCAGGTTGGGGATGTGCTGATCTGGGACGAACGGGCGACGCTTCATCGGGGGCGACCCTGGCCTTATGATCAACCGCGGCGGCTGGACAGTGTCTGTTGCTCTGCCACGAATGCCGACGGGCTGGAGGCGGTGCGGATCGTCTGATCGCTGTTGCGCAGTGAAATTGCCGTCGCGATCTTGTCGTGACACCCAAGTCACCGTATCTGTTGGCCCAAGACGCACAAAGGAGCAGCGCCCCATGTTCAAAGGATTAGGCAGCCTCGGCGACATGTCCAAAGTGATGGCCGCCGCCAAGGATATGCAGTCGAAAATGACCGAGATGCAGGAAAGCCTCGACGCAATCACCGTGACCGGCGAGAGCGGCGCTGGATTGGTGAAAGCCACGGCGACTGCCAAGGGCGAGTTGACCGGGCTGGACATCGACGCGTCGATTTTTGCGCCAAGCGAGAAAGAGGTGGTCGAAGACCTGATACTGGCCGCAATCAAGGACGCGCAGACCAAAGCGACCCTGCGCAGTCAGGACGCAATGAAGGCCATGACCGAAGGCATGGGCCTGCCGACGGACTTCAAGCTGCCGTTTTGACGCATCTTTTTTGGGGTTCCGAGCTTACCGCTCATCAATGCCTTGCGGTCTTTCTTAGCTAGGGAAAAGCAACCGTAAGGAAGCGCTGAGCGCCAGCCTGGCGGATATGTTGCCCCATAGATTGCGGATGCGCAGTGGTGGTTTTTGGGTTTATTATCCAAGGCACTAACAGGGTTTCACCTAACAATGACCAACGCCACCAAAGACATCGACGCGCTGATCGAGCTGATGGCCCGGCTGCCGGGGCTGGGGCCGCGGTCGGCGCGGCGCGCGGTTCTGCATCTGATCAAGAAACGCGGCGCGGTGATGGCCCCGCTTGCTGACGCGCTGCATCAGGTCGCCGCGACGGCGCGCGAATGTGTCAATTGCGGCAACATCGGCACCACCGAATTGTGCGACATCTGCGCCGACGACCGCCGCGCGATTGGCGAGATTTGCGTCGTTCAGGATGTTGCTGATCT
Organism: Paracoccaceae bacterium; assembly: GCA_965216135.1. Taxonomy (GTDB): domain Bacteria; phylum Pseudomonadota; class Alphaproteobacteria; order Rhodobacterales; family Rhodobacteraceae; genus CBDCFL01. The sequence continues at coordinate 276,132 of CBDCFL010000022.1, read as the reverse complement.
GTGGGCGATGGAGCGCGGCCATATGTTCAAGGGCCGTTATCATGTTCTTGGCGGCACGCTGTCTGCACTTGACGGCGTCGGGCCGGAAGATCTGCGCATCCCGCGGCTGGTGGCGCGCATCGAGGCCGAGAAAATCGGTGAAGTTATTCTTGCACTCAACGCCACAATTGATGGCCAGACTACCGCGCATTACATCGCTGACGAACTTGGCGCGCGGGTCACCGTATCCTCTCTGGCCCAGGGTGTGCCCATCGGGGGAGAGTTGGATTACCTCGACGACGGCACAATCACCGCCGCGCTGAAGGCCAGAAAAGTGTTCTAAAGCGAACCGTTACTGCTCTTCTGCTCTGGCCACGAATAATACCAACGGCCCCCAGATTTGACTCAAGGGGATTCCCACGAGCGGCGTGATCTGATTCAGTGGCATCAAGGCAAGGGAGGCTTTGATGGCAGTAATACCAACGGTCATTGATCCGAACCCATGCGCCCATTTGCGCATGCCGAGGGACATGATCTTCCATGGTTGGTCGATGAGGTTGTTCCAGGCTTGGCAGCACAGCGCGACGATGTCTTCGTAGGATTTGAAGATCCGGTTCGACAACCAGTTGTCGCGCATGAATTGCCAGACATTCTCCACCGGGTTCAACTCGGGCGATCGTGGCGGCAGCGCCAGGACGGTGATGTTGTCGGGGATCGCCAGCTTGGGCGTCAAGTGCCAACCGGCCTGATCGACGATCAGCACCGCATGGGCGCCGGGATCGACGGCGGCACTGATCTCGATGAGGTGCGCCGCCATGGCGTCGGTGTCGCACCAGGGCATGACCAGCCCGGCGCCTTTCCCCTTCGCGGGACAGATCGCGCCGAAGATATAGGCCCATTCGGTGCGCTGGTCGCGGGGCACCCGCGGGCGCGTGCCACGTCTGGCCCATCGGCGTGTGAGCTTATTCTTCTGGCCGATGCGGGCTTCATCTTGCCACCACAGCTCTATCTCGACGCCTTTCGGGAGCCTCGCCCGGATCTTCGCCAGTTCGGCGGGGAAGTTTTTTTTAAAAGCCTCGACGGCCAGCTCGTTTTGCGCGTAGTGGCGCGGCCGCGCCGAGATCTGGGCGAAGCCGAGCGCCTTCAACTCGCGCCCGACCCCGCTGGTCTCGTCGAGCGAGATGGCGAACGTCTCCAAGAGCCACCGCGCCAGGTCCTTGATCGCCGCCAGCGCACGACGCCGTCCACCGCCGGGATCCGGGCCGGCCTCAACAACCTCCGCCAGTGCGCGGCGGTGATCGGCGTTGAGCTTCGAGGGTGCGCCCTGGTGACGGTTCCCATCGACCAGCCCGTCCGGTCCGCGGGCGTTGAACTCGCAGCACCCAGTCCCGAATGATCTGCAGACCGACGCCGCCGATCCGCGACGCATCTGCGTCCTGCTGCCACCATCGTAGACCTCGGCAAACGCCAGCAGACGACGGCTCTGGGTCGCGTCCCTGGTCCTCTTCGCGAGGCGCCGCAGTGAGACGCTGTCAATCATCGTTCCGTAAGTCGATAGGCGCTGCCATGTCGAACCTCATTGGTTAATACCACATTGAGTCAGAGATCGGACCGCTTGGGAATCCCCAACGTGATGTCAGGGACATTCCGCTCGGTGGTATAAGGATTACGCGCAAAGACAAGTCCGCAGGCGAGCTTCGCCAGGAAGCGGCGCGGTGCCGGGATGGGAAAGCGGCGCGACGGATGTTGGCGATTGCCCTGGTTCTGGATGGGGTTGACCGCAAGACGGCGGCAGAAAACTGCGGCATGGATCGGCAGACGCTGCGGGATTGGGCCCACCGTTACAATGCGGAGGGCGTGTCGGGCCTGTTCAACCGTCGCCCGCCGGATCCACCCTGTCTGCTGAGCGCGGCACAGAAGGAGGAGTTGGCGGAAATGGTTCGGGCGGGTCCCGACCCCGAAACCGATGGGGTTGTGCGCTGGCGGCGCATTGATCTGAAACGCAAGATCGAAGAGCGCTTCGGCGTCACCATGCATGAGCGAACTGTTGGCAAACAATTGGCAAGCCTGGGCTTTCGGCGTCTGTCGGTGCGCCCGCAGCATCCGAAATCCGACCCGGATGCACAGGAGGCTTTTAAAAAAACTTCGCCGCAGAGGTAGAAGCAGCCTTGCCGGAAACAGCCCGCAGCAAGCCCCTGGAGATATGGTTTCAGGATGAAGCGCGGGTTGGCCAGCAGGGCACGCTCACCCGTATCTGGGCCGAGCGTGGAACACGCCCCCGTGCCCCGCGCGACACCCGCTATATCTGGAGCTACATTTTCTGCGCCGTCTGCCCGGAACGGGCTGAAGCGGCCGCTCTGATCATGCCACATGCCGACACACAGGCCATGAGCGCGCATCTCGCCGAGATCGCTAAAACCGTCGCATCGGGCGCACATGCCCTTCTCATTCTGGATGGCGCTGGCTGGCACGGTTCGGCAGAGCTGGAGGTACCCGACAACATCACCCTGCTCAAACTCCCGCCCTATTCCCCTGAACTCAACCCGATGGAAAATGTGTGGGCTTATCTGCGTGCCAACAAGCTCGCCATATCCGTCTTCGACAATTATGAGCAGATCGTCGACAGGTGTTGCGAAGCATGGAACTTCTTTGCAAACGACAAAACCGCAATCACGTCAATCACTACCAGACAATGGGCCAAAACAGTCAACGACTAGGGCCGTTGGTATAACACCGCAGTAACCGCGCCCAGACAAATGATCGCGACCGCAGTTGTATGGCTACCGAATTGTTCGATGGATATGGACAACAGCCCCGATGCGCTGATCGCGCTGCCGGCAAATATTGCGTAACCAATCCAGCCAAAAAACCCGATGCTGAGCGCTGCCTGCAGGTATCTCATTCCCGCCTCCTTGGCCCCGATTGGCAACATCACCGCTAAATTCGGCAGTTTTTGGGTATTTTGGTTAACAGCAGGGCAAAACGCGAAAATCTGACTGGGGGCGTCGATGTTCAGGGTGCAAGTACCGTCCCGGTCAATCAAACCGTCATTTTTCAGGGACGTCTGGCTGCTCTTCGCCCTCATCCTCGCCGGGCAGGTTGAACAAACTATCCGCATCGACCGGTACGTCGGCGTCTTCGTCTTCGTCTTCGCCGCGCGGGTCATCTGACAGCGAAAAAGTTTCCAGCCCGGCGATCGCGGTCGGTATTTTCGGGCCAGTATCCATATCCAGCGATTGCACGGTCGAGACCAGTTTGCGGCGCGCGTCATCATCCATGACCTCGCCGTCGGCAGCCTTTTTGGCGGCGGCTTTCTGCACGACAGCGTCCAGCTCGCTCTGCTTGCACAGGCCGAGCGCGACCGGGTCAATGGGCTGAATATTGGTGATGTTCCAATGGGTGCGCTCGCGGATCGCCTGAATGGTCGGTTTAGTGGTGCCCACGAGTTTGCCGATATGACCGTCGGTCAATTCTGGATGAAACTTCACCAGCCACAGGATCGCTGCCGGCCGGTCCTGGCGTTTGGAAAGCGGAGTATAGCGCGGACCGCGGCGCTTTTCCTCGCCGACCGCCGCGGGGTTGAACTTGAGCTTCAATGCGTGCAGCGGGTTTTTTTCGGCAGTATCAATTTCTTCCTGGGTCAGCTGATTATTGGTGATCGGATCAAAGCCTTTCACGCCAGTTGCCACATCGCCATCGGCGATGCCCTGAACCTCTAACTCGTGCAGCTCGCAAAAATCAGCGATCTGCTTGAACGTCAGCGTGGTGTTATCCACCAGCCAGACCGCCGTTGCCTTGGCCATGATCGGTTTGCCCATGCGCTTTGCTCCTGACGCCGATTGCCCCCCTAGCCGGGAAAACGGCTGGTCCTTTTTTTGGACCTTTTCCACGTTTTCGGGGAAGTCGACGCCCGTATAATCCGGCTTTCGTCCAAGGAAAAGGGGAAATGCGAAACTTTCGTTTGGCAGGTGAGCATCGCGGCTTACGCCTTGGTATTCGCCGCAACAGATGATGTGTCCGTCTCGGCTTTCGCCTTGCCGCTCGCCGCTAAATCGGTCCACTGGACCGATTATTAACGCGGCTCATCCCAAACGGGGGCGATGCCGCCATCGACCAGGCGGCGGCGCTCATCAGCCAGGCGGATGCGCGCAATCTCAGGCCCGGATAGTTTGACGCCGAGCGCGGCGAAATTTTCCGCGATCCGCTTGGCATTTGAGGACGTCGGTATGACGACATGCCCCTCGGCCATCAAAAAGGACAACCCGATCTGACTGGCCGTCGCGCCATGTGCAGCGGCAATATCCTGCAGAACCGGATGGTCGACCAGACGCCCGCGCGCCATCGGGCAATAGGCAGTCATCGGCACCCCGCGCGAGCGGCTGTGATCGGCGATGATGCGGTTTTGAAACAGCACATGGATCTCGCATTGGTTGGTCGCGATCCGGCCCGGACCCAGCGCGTCAATCGCACGGTCCAGATGGGCCCTAGTGAAGTTCGATACGCCGATATGGCGGGCCAGTCCGGCATCCTGCGCCTCAGCAAACTGGGCCGCGTAATCGGTGATCGGATATTCATCGCCAATCGACGGCCAGTGCATGAGCAGGAGATCGACCTGATCGAGCCCAAGTTTGTCCAGCGAGCGCTCAACGGCAGGGCGCACCCGGCCAGGAGCAAAATCGGTTGGCCAGATTTTCGTTGTTACGAAAATATCGGCCCGTGGCAGCGCGCTGGCCGCAATCGCCTGTCCCACAAATTCTTCGTTGTCGTACATCTGGGCGGTGTCGATATGGCGATAACCAGCGTCGAGCGCGGCCAACACACAATCGACGCAGTCCTGCCCCCCGCGCAGCCAAGTTCCATAGCCGATTTGAGGGATCGGGCCGATTATCGGCTGCGTTGTCATTGCCGGCTCACAGCAAGGACGATCTTGCCGATATGAGCGCTTGTTTCCATCCGCGCATGGGCCTGGGCGGCATTTTCCAGGGCAAACTCATGGTCCATCACCGGCGCGACGCGGCCCGCATCCAACAGCGGCCAGACATGATCGTGCAACGCCTCGGCAATACGGGCTTTGGCCAGATCAGATTGCGGCCGGAGCGTCGAGCCGGTGATCGTCAAACGCCGCATCATCACCCGGGCAAAATTAAGCTCGACTTTCGGACCCTGCAGAAAAGCGATCTGTATCAACCGGCCGTCATCGGCCAGCGCTTTGACATTGCGCGGCAGATAGGCACCGCCGACCATATCGAGGATTAGATTGGCCCCACCTTCGCCGCGCAGGATGTCGACGAAATCTTCGTTTCGGTAATTGATCGCCCGCTCTGCGCCCAACTCTACGCATTTGGCACATTTTTCGTCTGATCCAGCGGTGGTAAACACCCGCGCGCCAAAGCGGTTCGCCAACTGGATGGCGGTCGTGCCGATGCCGGACGATCCGCCGTGGACCAGAAACCTTTCTCCCGCTTTCAGGGCACCGCGCATGAACACGTTGGACCAGACGGTAAAATGAGTCTCGGGCAGACAGGCGGCTTCTTTCAGCCCCATCCCATCGGGCACGCGCAGCGCATGCGCGGCAGGTGTTGCCGCATATTCCGCATAGCCGCCACCTGGCAGCAGCGCGCAGACCCGATCGCCAATTGACCATTGGCTGACTTGCGGTCCTGCCGCTGCAACCACGCCTGCTGCCTCCAGCCCCGGCAGGTCGGAAGCACCCGGCGGCGGCGCATAGGCACCGGCCCTTTGCAGCGCGTCGGGCCGGTTCACGCCCGCATAGGCGATCTTGATCAGAATTTCGCCGTGACCAGGCACGGGCAGCGCCCGGCGCGCAGGCACCAGCACGTCCGGACCGCCGGGCTGGGTGATCTCAACCACGGCCATATCGGCAGGCAGAGTCACGGTGCGTCGTCTCTCTGCCAGCCGGGGTAGGCGGGAAAGGGCCCCTTGCGTGGTGCCCGGATACCGGCGAGCAGGCTGTCCTGCAGGGAGATCAATGGCTTGAAGGCGGCGTTGTCGCGCATGCGTGCCTTGAATTTCTCAAACTGCATGACATTGGCGATGCGCCGGTCGATAAAGGCCCGCGTGTCCTGATCGCGCTCAGATACATCGCCCAGCCAGAACAGCATGGTCGAACCGACGACACCCGACAGAATGGCGCGTTTTGAATACCAGTTGATGTCGTCGGATGTGTCGCCCAGCGCCGTCCAGATCGCATCCGCCGTGGCCCAGATCAGCGCCGCGCCTTCCGCTCCGTTTTGGGGCAGCGAAAACAGCGCCATCGACCGGCGCACGATGTCCTTTTCGCTGGCCTGCACGCGCCGCCACACCAGTTCGGCGACTTTCTCGGAATAACGCAGCTTGTCCAGACCATCACTTGCGGCAATCGCCGCATCGCCGCGCCGGTGATAGGCCACCGCCAGATCGACCGACCCGCGCGGACAGGCCAGCGCTGCTCGATCGGTGCTCAGCCCGCAATCGCGGACCGCGGCGTCAAATGTGGCCTCCGACCAGCCGTCGAAGACCACGTGCGCCTGGGCTGCATCCAGCAGATTGTCAATTGCGTTGAGCGTCAAAACGCGCGTCCCTGTTTGATAGACCAGATTCGGACCGAAACGGGCAATGTCAACGGCGCACAGTTTCACATCAACGCAGAGCGGCGGCAAGGCGATTTCGCGCACGCAGAAGAATGACAGTAGCTTGCAGACCAGGGAACCCGTTTTGGCCCTGAAAATCGGCGCTATCGCAAACGCAGCGCCCCACAAACCGCCGAAGCCCCGGGAACCGCAAGTCGCTAACCACAAAGCTAGAAAACTAGACTATGCCAGCGGCCAGTAGACAAGCCAAAAATGCGCTGTTATACGGCGCGTTCCTGCAATTCTTGCAACTACAACTTGGAAAGGTGGTGACAACCACGATGCAGGTCAGTGTTCGCGACAATAATGTCGATCAGGCGCTTCGCGCGCTGAAGAAAAAGCTGCAACGCGAAGGCGTGTTTCGCGAAATGAAGCTCAAGCAACATTTCGAGAAACCGTCCGAGAAAAAAGCCCGCCAGAAGGCCGAGGCCATCCGGCGCGCCCGCAAGCTCGCCCGCAAAAAAGCGCAACGCGAAGGGATGCTTTAGGTTCCTTCAGACACTGGGCCAGGGCAACCTGGCCGAACAGACGACCCCCGATGCGAAAGTGCCGGGGGTTTGTTTGTTTTGGGGGCGGGCCCAGTTAACCAAGTGTGGCAATGCGGAGCTTCTGCGGGGTGGGGCGGAATGCGGGCTCTCGCTGCCACCCACCGTAAAGCAGCCATTCCCGGAATAACCACGAGTAGGTCATCGACGATCCCGACAATTCAGTCGGTCGGCACCCAGGTTAAGGTGGAATTAGAGCCGTCCACCGCTATGTTTTTTGATCCAGAAACAAAACTTCGGCTGCGATAGATAACTTTGGAGATCGATGCCGGGCGACACCGACGGTCTGTTCAATCCGACTGTTTACGGTAGAAAATATCGACTGGGCAAACGTCAATCGCCACCTGGAACCAAGCCTGCCCAAATACGGGCAAATGTTGCCCGCTGCATTTGATCACTCGGTGAACCGGCAATCCGGATCGCTTGGTGGCCAGAATGTACGCCGAGCGGTCATCCAAACTATGACAATGCTGTACGACGAAAAATCGTTGGCAATGCGAGAGCTGCACTGCAGCCCCCGACGCGAAAGCTCTGGGGTTCGCTTGCTCTTATGACGCGACGCCACGCTGTGCTGACGTGTTTGCCGAATATTGTCGCAATTGGCATCGCGCGGCCCGGCTAAAACGGGTATTATTTCGAGCCTAATCAATGGGAAGTATTTGATGGCCCAACCCGCTAAACCCGTTTCAATCGCCCCGCTCTTGGCGGTGAACTTTGTCGGCACGCTTGGTTTTTCCATCGTCACGCCTTTTCTGGTGGTTCTGGTGACGAATTGGGGCGGCAATGCGGTGATTTACGGGGTGCTGGCGGCGACCTATTCGTTCTTTCAGCTCTTCGGCGCGCCAATTCTGGGCCAATTGTCCGACCGCGTCGGGCGGCGACGGGTGCTGTTGCTCAGCCAGTTCGGCACGCTATTGTCCTGGGGTGTGTTTCTGATCGCCTTCGCGCTGCCCGCGAATACGCTCTTGAATGTCAGCAACCGCTGGCTGGGCGATTTCGTCATCACGTTGCCGTTGCTGGTCTTGTTTGTCGCGCGCGCCGCTGACGGGCTTACGGGCGGCAATGTGTCAGTCTCCAACGCCTATCTGGCCGACATCACCACAGAAGATCAGCGATCGCGCAATTTCGGGCGCATGGCTGTGTCGAGCAATCTGGGTTACATCGTCGGCCCGGCGCTGGCGGGGCTTTTGGGCACCACGTTGTTGGGTGAGTTATTGCCCGTCATGGCCGCCTTTGTTATCTCGGCGGCTGCCCTGGCGTTGATCCAATTCAGCCTGGCCGAAGTGGCGCCCGCCCCGATCACCGGCAAACTGGAAGAACACAGCGCCTGTAATCTGTACGGGCACGAGCACAAACCGGGCTACAAGGTTTCTTGCGCCAAACATGACGGCATCGCTGCGATCCTGGCGATGCCAAAAATGGCCGCGCTGATGGCGATCAATTTACTGGTGATGCTGGGGTTCAGCTTTTTCTACGTGGCATTTCCTGTTCATGCGCTGGGCGGTCTGGGCTGGAACGTCACCGATATCGGTATTTATTTTGCGGTGCTCTCGCTGGCGATGATTGCTGTGCAGGGTCCGATCCTGGCGCGCGCCACGAAAATCATGAGCGAGCGTGCGCTGATGAGCCTGGGCGGTTTGTCGCTGGGGCTGGGATTTGCCGCGCTGTTCTGGCCTGGAACCTTGGCCGCCTATGTCGCGGGCGGACTAATTGCGCTTGGTAACGGTTTGATGTGGCCGGTTTTCATGTCGGTTCTGTCCAAATCCGCGGGCACCGAATTGCAGGGCGCGGTGCAGGGTTTCGCCAGCAGCGTGGGCGCAGTGGCCAGCATCGCCGGGCTGATCGGTGGCGGCGTGTTTTACGTAACACTGGGTCCGACGCTGTTTCCAATCGCGGCGATTATCATCCTGATCGCGGCAGTTTTGGCGACAACTTATACCAGCGGCATTTAACATTGACCGATATGGGCCCATTTTCGCATTCCGATTGATGTGATGGTTTCGGGCTGTGCGACGAGCTTGTTCCAAGCTTCGCATCCAGCATCGACGATGGCATTGTAGTCTTCGAACACGCGGTTGGAGAGCCAATTGGCGCGCAAGTACTGCCAGATATTTTCCACCGGGTTCCAGCAGCGTGGGCGCAGTGGCCAGCATCGCCGGGCTGATCGGTGGCGGCGTGTTTTACGTAACACTGGGTCCGACGCTGTTTCCAATCGCGGCGATTATCATCCTGATCGCGGCAGTTTTGGCGACAACTTACACACCACCGGACGGCGGCGGCGAAGAACCAGTGCCCGCGTAGCAGACTAGCCGCGGATGCACCGGGCCCGGTGCCTCGATGCCACCTTGACCCAGCGAGCGCCCGGATGTCATCAGCCAGTAGCCGATCCGCAGGACGCGAGGAAACTCGCCCTGAACTTGCGCTCAAAAAAAGCCGGGACCGGCCCGTTCCAACAATTTGGCGGCCATGGCCCGGCCCAATTGCGGGCCATCCGCAACCAGCCCGGTCATCTCATCGCACAAAACCTCAGAGCCATCGCGGCGCAATATTTCCCCGCGCAGCCGCAATGAGCCGCCAGAAATTTCCGCAAGACCAGCGATCGGTGTCTGACAAGACCCGTCAAGGGCGGCCAGAAACGCGCGCTCTGCGGCAAGTTGGGCGGTGGTCTGTTGGTCGTTGATCGGTGCGATCAGGTCGGCCATCCGCTCGTCGTCGGTGCGCCGTTCGACACCGATAGCACCCTGGGCGACAGCGGGCAGCATGTCGGCGGGCTCGATCGGGCTGGCCGGTATGTCGATAGCCCCCAGCCTATGGATGCCCGCCATGGCCAACAGCGTCGCTTGTGCACGGCCATCGAGCAATTTGGCAAACCGGGTCTGCACGTTGCCACGGAAATCGACGATTTTCAGATCCGGGCGGCGGCAAAGCAACTGCGCGCGGCGGCGCACGCTCGAGGTGCCTACAACCGCGCCGCCGGGAAGCTGTGCGATGGTTTGATGCGCCGATGAAACCAAGCCATCGCGCGGATCTTCGCGAGGCAAAAAACAATCCAAGGTCACACCGGCAGGCTGCGCAACAGGCATGTCTTTCATGGAATGCACTGCGATATCGATCCGGTCGGCCAGCAGCGCCTCTTCGATTTCCTTGGTAAAAAGACCCTTGCCGCCCAGTTCGGCCAATGAGCGGTTCTGAACCCGATCCCCGGTTGTCGTGATCACCACAATCTCGAGCAGATCGCCAGCAAGCCCGTGCGCTGCCATCAGCCGCTGGCGGGTTTCATGGGCCTGCGCCAGCGCCAGCGGCGAGCCACGGGTGCCGATCCTGATCCGCCCTGCCGGGTTGAGAATTTCGCGCGTCATCCCCACCTGCTTACTTGCGGGCCGAGACCCGCACAATGGGCCAGACGGTTGACAAAGCGTTGCTTGAATTGGACTGAATGACCGCCGACATTCGGGATCGCACCTTGCCAGAGACAAAACCCCTATTGCGCGCCTTGGCCGGCGAGGTGCTGACGACGCCGCCGATCTGGATGATGCGACAGGCGGGGCGATACCTGCCGGAATATCGCGCGACGCGGGCGCGCGCGGGCGATTTTCTGGCGCTGTGCTACACGCCTGAGCTGGCCGCCGAGGTCACATTGCAGCCGATCCGGCGCTTTGGCTTTGACGCGGCGATCCTGTTTGCCGACATTCTGCTAGTGCCCCAGGCCCTTGGGGCGGATCTGTGGTTTGTCGAAGGCGAAGGTCCGCGGCTGACGACGATCAGCGATCAATCCGGCGTCGATGCGTTGAAGCCCGCTGATGACATTCATCAAAAACTTGCGCCGGTTTATGAAACTTTGCGCATCGTCGCGGGTGGCTTGCCCGATGAGGTGGCGCTGATCGGCTTTGCTGGTATGCCCTGGACTGTGGCAACCTATATGATCGCCGGGCGCGGCACGCCCGATCAGGGGCCGGCGCATGCCCTGAAATCGACCAACCGCGCGGTGTTTGAGGCGCTGATGGAGCGTATTGAGGCCGCGACGATCGCCTATCTGCTGGAGCAGATTCAAGCGGGTGCTGAGGTGATCAAGCTGTTCGACAGCTGGGCCGGATCGCTCAAAGGGGCCGATTTCGACCGCTACGCGCTGGCACCGGCGGCCCGGATCATCGCCGCATTAAAGGCGCGGCACCCCGAAATTCCGGTCATCGCCTTTCCGCGCGAAGCCGGGGAGCGCTATTGCGGATTTGCGACCGCGAGCGGGGCCGATTGCATCGCTTTGGATTCATCGGTGGCGCAGGATTGGGCCGCCGATAACGTGCAGGCAGAAGTTTGTGTTCAAGGCAATCTCGATCCCGGCCTGCTGGTCACTGGGGGCCTCGAGATGAACCAGGAGGTCAAACGCATCGTCGCGGCATTTCGCGGCGGGCCGCATATTTTCAACCTGGGCCATGGCATCACGCCCGACGCGGACCCCGACAATGTCGCGCGGATGATTGCTGCGGTGCGCGAAACGGCTTAACCGGGCGCCTGTTTTTTCGGGGACGCCAGAACCTCAACTAGACAGGCGGCTACGATCAAGGTGCCGCCCAGCCATTCGACCGGGCCCATGCGCTCGTCCGCCAAAAAATAGCTGGCGGTCAGAACTGAAACGACGACCTCTGACATCATCAGCAAACCGACCCGACCGGGAAAGAGGTATTTCTGCGCCCAGAATATGATCGCAACAGCCGGCAGCATGACAAGGATTGAAATGACGGTCGCAAGGGGCAGATTGGTGGCCACCTGCGCAGGCGTGGGCAGCGCGACAATTCCAGCCAGTGCGCCAAAGAAAATCGCACCGAGTGCTGCGAAAAGGAACTGAAACCCGGCCATTCCGGTGACCGGCAAATCGCGCCCGCGCATGATCAGCGCCGCGCCGATGGCCCAGATGATGCCCGACAGAAAAGCATAAAGATCGCCGATGCCAAGCGGGATCGAGCTGCCGCTGCCGGACAAGAGCAGGACCAGGCCGGTCAATCCGCCTGCGATTGCCGTCCAACGCTGCCGGTTGGCGGCTTCACCCAGCCACAGGATGCCGATGAGCGTGGCCCAAATTGGTGTGAGGTAGAACAGCAAGGTTGCGCGGATAACGGAGGAATAAACCAGCCCGCTGCCGTAAAGCGCCATCGCCGCGCCGGTCAGAAGACCGATCAGGAGGACCTGCTTGAGCTGGGATTTGTAGCGCGGCCAGTTCAGCGCAAACAACCCGAGCAGGATAATCGCCGCGGGGCCGTTGATAAAGGCAATGGCCCAGGCACCGGTTAGGCCGTGGCTCTCAAAATATTTCAGCGGGATCCAGTAAAGCCCCCAGGCCGAGGCGGATATGAAGACGGCGGCGGAGGCAAATCCCTGGGACGGCGGGTTTAGGCGCATGGGGCGGACCGGGCTGGCAATTTGCGGCCTGTTTGAACCGTTCAGCCCGTCTCGACCACCTCAAAATCATGGGTCAGCGCCGCGGTTTTGGCCATCATTGCGCTGGCGGAGCAGTATTTTTCGACCGAGAGCGCGATGGCGCGGTCGACTTTCTTGGGGTCGAGATCGCGCCCGCGCACGATGAAATGCATGTGGATGCGGGTGAAGACCTTGGGGTCGGTTTCGGCGCGGTCGGCGTCAAGTTCGACGACCACGTCTTCGATTTTCTGCCGCCCCTTTTCGAGGATGGAAACCACGTCATAGGCCGAACAGCCGCCTGTGCCGATCAGAACCAGTTCCATCGGGGATGGGCCGGGGCTGAGCTCGGCCAGACCCTTGGTTCCAAAGACCAGGGAATGGCCGGTACCGGAGGTGCCAACAAAGGCGCGGTCCCCGGACCATTTGACGCTTGCTTTCATGATGGACCTCACGATTGATCGGGCATTTGCAGCGTCCTGAGATAACCGCTGTGCGGGCGCGATTCAACGGATAATCGGATGCCTGTCCACATGTGCATAGGGGTCGTTGATCTCAAATGTGGTAGCGATAACAGTCTAGGAAAATCGCGGAACGCTCGATGTGTCGATCTGATCTGCCCCGCCCAAAAGCCCTCGCACAATGGCAGGAGCCGCGCTAATCGGACACCAGAGGGGTGGCGGAATCTGCGCCGATTACACCGCAGTCGTCAAAAGCACGTAAGCGATGTAAAGCGTTGAGATTGTGCCCAGCCCAAAGGCCGGGACGCGGATGAACGGGATGCCGGAATAATAAAGCAGCGCAAAAGCGGCGCGGCCCAATATGATCAGCAAAGCGGCGACTTCAACCCCCCCGGCCGGTTACGCCCAACAGCGCGCCAGCCGCCAGAACCGGCACAATATGGGCAGCACTTTCCGCGTGGTTTTGCAGGGTGCGTTTCATTCGCCCCTCGAAAGCCGACAGGTCGACCTTGGCCCGGTTGGACGAAAATCCGTAGCCAAAGCCACGGGTGCCGTATGTGAAGGTGATTTCAAACGCGATCAGGGCAATTGTGATCACGGCAAACCAGATGAGGGCGGCAATAAGTGTCATGAGCTCTGGTCCTTTGCTGTTGTCGGGCCGATATCGGGATTGCGTTTACGCCGTTTCGCGATTAATCTAGCCAAGTGGATTGATTGTTTATCTTTCCAGTTGGCTAGAATGTCAAGCCCGGAGATACGCTGCATGTCGCGCACCCGCAGGACCGAGCCCGAACAGGCAATCACGTCGGCGATGGCGCTGTTCTGGCGCGACGGCTTTACAAATGTCGGCACCCGGAAGATCGACACCGAAACCGGGATCACCCGGTTCACCCTGCAGACCGCCTATGGCGGCAAAATGGCGTTGTTCCTGGAGACGCTGGATCGTTATCTGGATGTGTTCGAAGCGGGCAGCGCGCCAAAGGCACGGGTAGACTCGCTGGATGAAATGGCGATCTGGTTTGAAGGCGGGCCCACGCCATCAACCATGGCCGATCAGGTCTGTTTCGGGTGTCTGATGATCAATAGCATGGCCGAGTTTGGCGCAACCGAACCCGAAGTTACCAAGCGGACGGATCGTTATCTCAACATATTGCGGCAAAGATGGGTTGCGTCATTGGCCGAGTTGAAGACGCGCGGCGTTGTGCCGGGCGATTTTGATGTAGCGGGACATGCCGAGATATTGTTGGGCGCGGTGATAGGCATCCACATGGTGATCCGGGCGGCAGGAAGCAGCGCGGCGAGCAAGGTGCTGGCCGATGCGACGGGGGCGATGGTGCGGGGGTGGGGTGAGGCGAGCACAGATCGTGCATAACGCGGGTATCGGCAATGCGGCTGGAAACAGAGGGTAGCGCCCGATCGCGGGTGGGCGCCTCGACAGCATAGGTCTGCGCTTTATGGTGCCGCCACGTCTTCCGTTCATTCGGGTGTGCAGGTGGCGGAGGAGCGCCCGCCCGTCGTGCTGAAAGCACGCCTGCGGCGTGACGGCGGTCGGGCGCTGCCCGGCGGCGCTTCGCGCCTTGACTCCGGGCTGAATGCAGCAGGTCCGAATGGTTGCCCGCGGTCCAGTTGCTTGGCCTGCATCGCGCCCCTAATCCCCCAGCCGCTTGTGAACCTTGTCCAGATCAACCTCCCTCACAGGCATCTTGTTGGACGGATCGTCGATGTCGTAGCCGAACAGGTCGAAATCGCTTTTATACATCTCGCGCATCAGATGTATCGCCAGGTCGTCGAAGAAATCCTCAACCGGGTGCGCGCGGGTCGGCCCGTGCCCTCGCTCTCGTTGAAGCGCGGGATGTCGACAAGTTTCACTTTCACCGGCGTATCAACCGCCTTGAGAACCGATTTCATCCCGTCATTGAACGTCTCGGTATGGATGATCCGGTCGTAATGCCCGCCGTTGACGATAAATGTCGAGATGTGGCCTGACATCGCCGACCAGTGAATATCGGGGTCCATCGGTTTGCGGAACCGCGCGGTGTCGCGGGCGAATAACAGAAAGCGGCGGAAGCTGGCGATCTGATCACAATCGCCTTCGACCTGGATGCCGTATTTCTGGATCAGAAGCGGCACCAGATTGCCGCGATAACGCTGGCCGTTCCTTTGAATGCCGCAGATCTTGTCGAAAAACGAACTGAGGATGCGCGTGTAGGGGTTACGAACGCAGGTGAAGGCATAGGATTTGTGGCCGCGCACGTTGTCTTCGATCAGTTTCTGGCTGCTGGTGATCGCCCATTTGTGCATGCCTTCGGTCGCATCATGGATGTCGCCGTCAAAAAAGCCGCCGTGGTCGGAAAAATACATGATCTGACCGATAGTCGAGCAGGCGCATTTGGGCACGACGCGATAAACCACGCTTTGGCTTTGTGTCATCCATGTGCCGGGAAATCCCATGAAACTTTTGCCGCCCTTGCCTGCGATGCCTCGTGCAAAGCACATCTTGCGTGCTTAAGACCAAAATATTTCTGTTTCTTCAATGCTTGTTCAAGCTAACAATGCGATCAACCGGGCAGAAAACGAATAATCACCGCGCAGCATGGCCAAAATCGCCTATATCCTTTTGTGCCACAAAGACCCTGAGGCGATTATCGCGCAGGCAGGCAGGCTGACGGCGGCCGGTGATTTCATGGCCATCCACTTTGATGCGCGCGCAAGTACCGCCGATTATCAGGCGATCCGTGAGGCGCTGGCAGGTGATCCAAATGTGACGTTCGCCAAAAAGCGCATCAGATGCGGCTGGGGAGAGTAGAGCCTGGTGGCCGCAAGTCTAAGCGCTGTGCGCGCCGCCGAGGCCGCGTTTGAGCGGGCAACGCATTTCTTCTTATTGTCGGGCGATTGCATGGCGATCAAATCAGCCGAATTTGCCCATCGATTTCTAGACGCCGATGACGCGGATTACATCGAAAGCTACGATTTTTACGACAGCGACTGGATCAAGACCGGACTCAAGGACGAACGTCTTATCTACCGGCACTTTTTCAACGAGCGCAAATGGAAGTGGCTGTTTTACAAGTCTTTGGAATTGCAGCGGTTTTGGGGCCTGAAGCGGCGCATTCCTGCCGATCTGCAGATCATGATCGGCAGCCAATGGTGGTGTCTGAGACGGCGCACGGTCGAGGATATTCTGGCGCTGATCGGTCGGCGTCGCGACATTTTGCGGTTTTTCTGCACCAGCTGGATACCCGATGAGACATTTTTTCAGACCCTTGTGCGCCATCTGGTGCCCAAGCGCGAAATCCGCTGCCGGGCGCTGACGTTCCTCATGTTTTCCGATTATGGGATGCCGGTGACGTTTTACAACGATCACTACGATTTGCTGCTGGCGCAGGATTTTCTGTGTGGCCGAAAAATTTCGGCCGATGCGCTGGAACTGAAACACCGGCTTGGCCAGCTCTATCAGGCGCGCGATGTTCAGTTCGATATCTCTGGCGAGGGTCAGTCGCTCTATAAATTCCTGACCGGCCGCGGGCGCGAGGGGCGCCGTTTCGCGCCGCGGTTCTGGGAAACTGAATCCACGCTTGGGCGCGAACGCGAGCTGATGATTGTGACCTGCAAGAAATGGCACGTGGACAAGCGGCTTTTGGGCGAGGTGCGCAGCTATTCCAATGTGCCGGCCATCGAATATGTCTTTGACGAGGAGCAGACGCCTCTGCCCGATCTGGGCGGTATCCAAAAGACCCTGTCAAAACGCACCCGCCACCGCCGCGCGCTGATGCGGATGATGTTTGAGTATTTTGAAACCGACCGGCTGATATTCTGCCTGGATCCCAACAACCTTGATCTGCTGCACGATTTCTACACCGACCGCTCCAAGACCAAGCTGTTGGAAATTGAATGCAATTTCACCGACGAGTTTCTGCCAGGCCATGCTGAGCGCGTCGGTCTGGCAGGCAGGCACACCCGCCCGGAAACGCTGGCCAAGTTGCTGCCGACGATCCGGGCGGATGTCTATTTCGAGTCTGACAAGATCAAGGATGCCAATTTCCCGAATTTCTACCGGATGCGCGAAAAAGACAGCGCCGAGGAAAATGCGCTGCCGCTGGCCGAGTTTCTGGACATCGTGCCGGATCAGGCGCTGGCCATCGCGTCGCGCACAAACCTGTATTCAGATTGAGGGCCACCATGGGCTACACGTATGACACCGACAACATTTTCGCCAAAATCCTGCGCGGCGAAATTCCCAACAACACCATGGCCGAAAGCGATCACGCGCTGGCGTTCCACGACATTTCGCCGCAGGCCCCGGTGCATGTTCTGGTGATCCCCAAAGGGCCGTATGTTTCGCACGATCATTTTGCGGCTAGCGCGAGCGAGGCCGAGATTGCCGATTTCACCCGTCTGGTCGGGCGGATTTGCGATGATCTTGGCGTCAGTCCCGGTGGCGGCGGCGGCGGCTACCGGCTGATCATCAATACCGGGCACGCAGGCGTGCAGGAGGTGCCGCATTATCATGTGCATATTCTGGGCGGCCGGGTACTGGGGCGGATGGTGGCGCGCGTTCAGTGAGGGGCAAATTTCTTGGCAGGATTTTGCACCTGACCGAACCTTTGGTTATGACAACGTGAAAGCGGTACTTTGACGGGAGTAACAGATGACAATTGACGCACCGGAAACCGAGGTCGTGGACGCCTGGCGCGTGGCCTGCGACGGCGGCGAGGGCGCGCTGGGACATCCGCGCGTCTGGCTGTCGGTTGATCGCGACAATGGTTTTGTCGAATGCGGATACTGCGACAAGAAGTTTGTGCATGTCGCTTTTTCTGACGATAACGCGTGACAGGTTTAGTATCCGGTTATGTAGGGTGTGGCGAGAGGCGGACGAAGCGGGGATGGATGTTCCGCAGCGCGAAGACCTTTCGTTTCCGCGGTCGCTTCCCGAGTTTCAACGACTTGGATGACGCGGCCTGTGCCGCCTACCTGGAGAAGGCGCGGTGGGGTGACGGGTTTAGTCTGGATTCCGGCCCGGCGTCTTGCGCTGTCTGCCGCCGCGACACCGGGCTGACGGCGGGGACGGTCATGGAGCGCTCCCATACGTCGCTGGGCGTATGGTTCTGGGCGGCCTATCTGGTTGCCAGCCAGACGCCCGGCATGTCTGCCACACAGTTCCAGCGCCAGGTCGGGCTTTCCCGTTACGAAACCGCCTTTCAGATCCTCCACAAGCTCCGCGCTGGTATGGTTCGGCCGGATCAGGACCGCATCGGCAGCGAGGCCTGCGACCATGTCGAAGTCGACGAAACCTGGGTCGGCGGCCGCACGCGCGGCAAGGGCCGGGGCGTTCACCACAAGCTTCTTGTCGCCAGCGCCGTTGAAGTGCGACAGCGCAAGCCGGGAACCAAGCTCGATAAGCGGAAGGGCGGTCGCTACGCCGGACGTGTCCGACTCGCTGTCGTGCCAGACCGCAGCGCGGAATCGCTCTGCGGCTTTGTCGAGGGCGCCGTTACTTCGGGTGCGTCGGTCATCACCGACGATTGGTCCGGCTATACCAGCCTCGCCAAGCGCGGCTACAAACACCTCGCCGTCGCCGAGCGAGGCAACTCCCAGGTCGCTGAGGAGTATCTGCCGATCATTCATCTCGTCTTCGCCAACCTGAAGACGTGGCTGAGTGGCATTCATCACGGGTGAGCCACCAGCACCTCCAAGCCTACCTCAACGAGTTCACCTTCCGCTTCAACAGGCGATTCTGCCCGTTCAACGCCTTCCGGTCCCTGCTCGGAATCGCTGGCGATGTCACCGCTCCCACTTACGCCGAGCTTTACTCGGGCGACTGGGAGCACCCTAGATGTAGTGGGTGTGGGTGACAACCGGATAGGCACGGTTTAGTTTATGTGAGATTAGGGCTTGTTGACGTTTAGGGATTCCCAAATCGGCTGATGACTGATTCAAGGTTGCAAACAGAGGAGAGCAGCCTTGATCCGCACAGTTCTGACCGACGCCCAATGGGCTGTCATCGCACCGCACTGCCTTGGCCGGGAATGCGACCCCGGTCGCACCGGCCCTGACCCGCGCCGGTTTGTCGAGGCAGTTCTCTGGATCTCGCGGACCGGATGCCCCTGGCGCGACCTGCCGGAAGAGTTCGGGCGCTGGAACAGCGTGTTCAAGCGCTTCCGAAGGTGGGTGAGGGCCGACGCTTTCTATCGTATGTTCAGGGTATTAGCCGAAGATGCAGACTTCGAATACACGATGATCGACGGTAGTATCGTCAAAGTCCACCGACACGGTCAGGGCGCAAAAGGGGGACTCAAAGCCAAGCCATCGGACGCTCTCGCGGCGGGATAACGACAAAGATCATGGCTCTGACGGACGCGCTCGGCAATCTGATCGACTTCCGCCTTCTGCCCGGTCAGGCGCATGACCTGCGGGGTACCGCCGCACTGATCGAGGGCCTCACCTGCGACCAGTTTCTCGCCGACCGTGCCTTCGACGCGAACTGGCTGCGCGAAGCGCTGACCAGTGCCGGGATCGAGCCGGTAATCCCTCCAAAATCAAACCGCCGCTTCCCGGCGGAGTTCGACCGCCACACCTACAAATGGCGTCACCTGGTCGAAAACTTCTTCGGAAAGCTGAAGGAATACAGAGGGATCGCAATGCGTTCCTGCAAAACAGATGACAGCTTCAAAGCATTCATCTCGCTTGCTGCAATCGTCATTCAAACACGATGAACGTCAACACCCCCTAGTTGGAATAGATAAACTTACCTTCTGCGCCCTTTCGGACGCGCGACGCTGATCCAGCAGGGAAAGCCCGGACGGGCCTGATGAGCGGTTGCTATTACAATTGAGTATTTTGAAAAAGAAGAAGCCGACCAGTCGGCAAGATGTCTGGCACTTTCGCGTCGATCATGGCAACATTTTGGGTAAGTGACCGGGAGCACGCCATGAGTTTCGGCAAAGGCCACCACCTGCATCTGATCGACGGCTCGGCGTTTATTTTCCGGGCCTATCATGCGCTGCCGCCTTTGACGCGCAAGTCCGATGGGTTGCCAATCGGGGCGGTCAATGGCTTCTGCAATATGCTGTTCAAGATCATCGAGGACCGCAAAGGCGACGATGCGCCGACCCATGTGGCGGTGATATTTGACTATTCTGGCAAGTCGTTCAGGAACGACATTTATGACCAATACAAGGCCAACCGGCCACCGGTGCCCGAAGACCTGATCCCGCAATTTCCGCTGACCCGAGATGCGACGCAGGCGTTTAATGTCGCCTGCATCGAGATCGAGGGGTTTGAGGCCGATGACATCATCGCCACGCTGGCATTTGTGGCGCGCGATGCCGGCGGGCGGGTTACGATTGTGTCATCCGACAAGGACCTGATGCAACTGGTCGGCGGCGGGGTCGAGATGCTGGACCCGATGAAGAACAAGCGAATCGACCGCGACGGGGTGATCGAGAAATTTGGAGTCGGGCCGGAGCGGGTGGTGGATGTGCAGGCGCTGGCCGGTGACTCGGTGGATAATGTGCCCGGCGCGCCGGGGATCGGCATCAAAACCGCGGCATTGCTGATCAACGAATATGGCGATCTGGACGCATTGCTGGAGCGCGCGGGCGAGATCAAACAGCCCAAGCGACGCGAGAGCCTGACCGATAATGCCGAACTGATCCGCCTGTCGCGGCAGTTAGTGACGCTCGACAGTGCGATGGAGCTGGATTTCGGGCTGGACTCTCTGGAAGTGCACGACCCGGAGGCCGATACGCTGCTGGATTTCCTCGCCTCGATGGAATTTCGCATCATGTCCAAACGCGTGGCCGAAAAGCTGGGGGTTGAGACGCCGGTTATTCCGGATGCCGCACCTGTTGCCGACGCGCCCGAAGCGCCGCCGATTGACCCGGACAAGTACGAATGTGTGCGCGATGCGGGCGCGCTGCAGGTCTGGATCAACCGGATCAACGCGTGTGGATATATGGCGGTTGATACAGAGACGACCGGGCTGGACGAGATGACCGCCGAGCTGGTCGGCATTTGTCTGAGCGTGGAGCCCGGCGAGGCGTGCTATGTGCCGCTGATCCATAAAGTATCGGCCACCGACGATCTGTTTGGCAGCGATGATCTGGCCGAGGGGCAGATGGCTGTAGACGAAGCTCTGGATATGCTGCGCCCGGTGCTGCAGGACGACGCGGTTCTGAAAATCGGACAGAACATGAAATACGACGCCAAGATATTAGCCCGCTACGGTGTTGCGGTGGCCCCGATAGATGACACCATGCTGATGTCTTATGCGATGAATGCCGGGGTCCACAATCACGGTATGGATGTGCTGTCCGAGCGCTATCTGGACCATAATCCGATTTCGATCAAGACGCTCTTGGGCACCGGAAAATCGGCGATCACCTTCGACCGGGTGCCGCTGGAAGACGCGGTGAAATATGCGGCCGAAGATGCTGATGTGACGCTCAGGCTGTGGCAGCAATTCAAGCCGGAACTGCACCGCGCGCAGGTGACAACAGTTTACGAGACGATGGAGCGCCCTCTGGTGCCGGTACTGGCGAAAATGGAGATGGCCGGTGTGAAGGTGGACCGCGATACGCTGTCGCGCATGTCCAACGCCTTTGCCCAGAAAATGGCCGGGCTGGAGGCCGAGTTGCACGAGCTGGCCGGAGAAAGGTTTAACGTTCAATCACCTGCGCAGGTCGGCGAAATTTTGTTCGACAAAATGTCACTGCAGGGCGGCAAGAAAACCAAGACCGGCCAATGGTCAACCCCGGCCGACATGCTGGAAGATCTGGCCACCGAACACGACTTTCCGGCCCGCGTTCTGGACTACCGGCAGCTGCAAAAGCTGAAATCGACCTATACTGACTCTCTGCAGGACCACATCAATGCCAAGACCGGTCGCGTACACACATCCTACGCTATTGCCGGGGCCAATACCGGGCGGCTGGCCTCGACCGATCCGAACCTGCAAAACATTCCGGTGCGTACCGAGGACGGGCGTCGCATACGCGAGGCGTTCATTGCTGAACCTGGCAAGGTGCTGGTATCACTGGATTATTCGCAGATAGAGTTGCGCATTCTGGCGCATACCGCCGGGATTGACGCACTCAAAAGCGCGTTCCGCGAGGGCCAGGATATTCACGCGATGACCGCGGCTGAGATGTTCGGCGTGCCACTGGATGCGATGACGCCGGATGTGCGCCGCCAGGCCAAGGCGATCAATTTCGGGGTGATTTACGGCATTTCCGGCTGGGGTCTGGCGCGCAATCTGCGGATTCCCCGCAAAGAGGCGCAGGCCTTCATCGACCGCTATTTCGAGCGCTTTCCCGGCATTCGCGCTTACATGGACGACACGGTGGCCTTTGCGAAGGAGCACGGGTTCGTCCAAACGCTTTTCGGCCGCAAAATCCACACGCCCGAGATTAACGCGCGCGGCCCGCACGGGGGCTTTGCCAAGCGCGCCGCGATCAATGCCCCGATCCAGGGCACGGCGGCCGATACCATCCGCCGCGCGATGATCCGGATGGATGATGCCATCGCCGACCTGCCCGCGACTATGCTGTTGCAGGTGCATGATGAGTTGATTTTCGAAGTGGATGAGGGCGCGGTGGAGCCGGTGATTGAACGGGTCCGTGAAGTGATGGAAGGCGCGGCGATGCCGGCGGTGAAACTCGACGTGCCGCTGGTGGTGGATGCGGGACAGGGCGCAAATTGGGCCGAGGCGCATTGACAACAGGAGCCGAGGTTCAACATGCCCATTCCCGATCCCGCCCGCATCCGGCCCTTTGACAGCCCCTACGCCATCTACGACTGGCTGGGTGAAATCATGATCAACCGGAGTTGTGGCTGAAGATTTACAAAAAAAACAGCGGCATGCTGGTGGATGAAAGCTGGCATACGCCGGCGGATGCAGCCCTGGCACCAAATCAGATCGAGGCGGTGATGGCCAATATGCAGAAACGCGCGCCTAGGTATACCTGATCGCGCCGCAGGTCACGGACAGACAGCACGAAAGCCCAAGTCAAAAAACGACCCGATGTCGGAAATTGGCGCGACCGGGGCGCGAAATTTTGTCAAATGGATGTCAGGCAGGCGGTCGATTGTCCGTCGTTTGCCCCCCAAAAAAAGTGACGGAACATGGCCACCAGCCCCGAACCCATTCGCATGGGCACAAGCCCGCTGCGCGCCGATCCAAGGCTGGGCGGTAACGCGCTGGCGATAGTGTCGATGCTGTTGTGGGCGACCGCATTTCCGGTGGCCGAGGTTTTGCTTGCCGACTGGGATCCGTTGTTTCTGATCACCGCCAGATTTGCAATCGTCATGGCGTTCCTCATCCCGCTCTGGGTGCTGGCAGAGGGCTGGCGCACGGTGGTCCACGCGCGTTGGAGACGGGCCATATTTGTCGGCGGCCTGGGGTTTGGACTGGGCGCCTATCTGCTGGTGCTGGCGCAATGGCTGACCGATCCCGTTACGGTTGCGATCGTCATTGCGGCAACGCCAATTGCGGCGACGCTGATTGAAATTGTGCTGGATGGCAGACGCCTGCATGGGCGGTATGTCGCAGGTCTGGGCGCAGCCGTGATCGGCGGCGCGGTCGCATCCGGTGGCGCCGCGATCCCGAATTTCGGCTTTGGGGCGCTGATTTGTCTGGCCTCGGGCGCGTTGTTTTCGTGGGGTGGCCGTGCGGCGGTGCGCGAGTTTCCCGAAATGACCACGCTGGGTCGCACGACGATCACATTTGCGGGCGGTCTGTTGTTCACGGCGGCATTGCTCGCGCTGTCGGTAATGTGCGGCGTGACCGAGTTGCCGGGTGACATCATCACGCGGGATCAATTTTCCCTGCTGCTGATCTACGGCGTCGTCTCCATGGCGGCGTCGCAGTTCTTTTATCTCGGGGCCGTTGCCCGGATGGGGATTGCCCTGACCTCGTTTCATTTCAACGCCGCACCGTTTTACGTGATGATCCTGATGTTGGCGCTTGGGGCCGCGTGGATCTGGCCGCAGGCCATTGGCGCGGCAATCGTGTGTATCGGCGTGCTTGTAGCGCAGCGCAAAACCTGAGCGAGCAAGGATATTCGACGGGGCACCACAGCGGCGACTGAAACGCGATTAATCTGCCCAGCCATAGGCAAACGCATCCGGCCCGTTTGCGCGCAAATGGTCAAGCCGCACGAAAGCTTCGGCAATACCCGGCCTCGCACCAGCCTCGACGTTCCAAATCACCAGTTGCAGCGAAACCACAGGATCGAACCATTCCGCACCGCGCTCAACGAACCACATGGCGGGAATTGAAAGTGTAATCGCGCAAATCCGCCACTGACTTCCAAACCGACACGGTAGCCGACATCAGATCATTATGGCCGAGCGCAGTGAGCTCTTGTGCGGCCTGATCGTCAGGGATGCGCCAGATAAACCCGGGGTGGAGCTCGGCTTCGCGAAAAACCGCGGCAAGTGCGTCGCTGAACTCGCGCATTCGCGGGTCATCGAGCGGATATTTCATCGGTGCCCAGTTCATTTGCGCAATGGTCATTGTCTTCCGCCCTCATTCCTCCGAAAGCTCGGACGACGGGATCACCGCAAAGAATTCGCCGCTCGACCAGAGGCCAAACCAGCGCTCGCCATCCACGTCTTCATGCGCGCCGATCTCGACCAGCCGGTAAAAGCTCTTGCGGTCAATCAGGGCTTCGAGATTGGCGCGCACCAGCACGTAAGGCGCAGGTTCGCCGGTATCGGCATCGCGCACGACACGGATCGGGTTATCTGGCCCGGCGACCGCCTTGTCGCCGACATTTGTTTCAAAAGTCAGCACCTGATCGCGGCTCTGCCCCTTCGCATTGAAATCCACAGCTACAAATGGTGCGTCATCGACGGTAATGCCGACCTTTTCGACCGGGGTGACGAGGACATAATCGTCCCCGTCTTTTCGTAATATGGTCGAAAAAAGCTTGACCAATTCGATCCGCCCGATCGGGGTGCCAAGGTAAAACCACGTCCCGTCACGGGCGATGCGCATGTCGAGGTCGCCGCAAAAGGGCGGATTCCACAGGTGAACAGGCGGCAATCCGCGTTTTGACGCCTTGCGCGCGGCGCCGGCGAGGCTCTCGGCGCTGGGTTTCACATTCTTTTCATTCATATTGCGCGATTGCCATTTGAAGCCGGGACGATAGTTGCATTTAATACGAGCGTATAGCCAAAGCAGGAGCATTGTCATGGCCGAGCCGCAGGATCTGGTGGCAGAAATAGAAGCGCTGGGTGAGAAACTCGCCGCTGCCAGGTCGAGTATTGAAACCCGTTTCATGGGTCAGCCGGAGGTTGTCGAGCTGGTGCTTTCGGCACTTTTGTGTGGCGGGCATGGGCTGGTGGTCGGCCTGCCGGGGCTGGGCAAGACGCGGCTGGTTGAAACATTGTCGACCGTGATGGGCCTGATGAGCGCGCGGGTGCAATTTACGCCCGATCTGATGCCAGCCGATATTCTGGGCTCGGAAGTGTTGGAAACCGGCGCCGACGGCAGCCGGGCGTTTCGTTTCATCGAAGGACCGGTTTTTTGTCAGCTGCTGATGGCCGACGAGATCAACCGCGCCAGCCCGCGCACGCAATCGGCGCTTTTGCAAGCAATGCAGGAGCGTTCGGTGACGATCGCCGGACAGGCACACGGATTGCCCGCGCCGTTTCACGTTTTGGCCACGCAAAACCCGATCGAGCAAGAAGGCACCTATCCCCTGCCCGAAGCGCAGCTGGACCGGTTCCTGCTGCAGATTGACGTGGACTACCCGGCGCGCGCCGCCGAAAAGGACATTTTGCTGGCCACGACCGGTGCCACCGAACAGCAGGCGCATCAGGTTTTTGCAGCCGGTGAGCTGACTGCGGCACAGATGCTGCTCAGACGGATGCCAATTGGTGACAGCGTTGTCGAACATATCCTTGATGTCGTGCGCGCCTTTCGTCCTGATGACAGCTCTGCATCCGAGGCCGTACGCGCGCAGGTTGCCTGGGGTCCCGGGCCAAGGGCCGCGCAGGCGCTGATGTTGACATCGCGGGCCCGCGCATTGTTGGCAGGACGGCTTGCGCCTTCGTCATCAGATGTCGCAGCCATGGCGCCATCAGTGTTGCGCCACCGCATGGCGCTGTCATTCGCAGCACTCGCAGAAGGGGCAACGCTGGAAGGTCTGATCGGTTCGACGCTCGCTCAGCTGGGTGCAACTGAGGCCGCTGCATGACAGCAGTTGGCAGCATCCGGGCACGCGCCGAAAGGCTGGCAGCGCCGTTGCCGCCCTTGTTGGCGGACGCCGAACATCTGGCAACCAACATCATGCTGGGCACGCATGGGCGCAGGCGCGCCGGTCGGGGCGACGAATTCTGGCAATACCGCCCCGCCCATCCCGGCGATGAAGCGCGCGCGGTTGACTGGCGCCGGTCGGGGCGCTCGGACCAGCACTTTGTGCGCCAAAAAGAATGGCAGGCCGCCCAAAGCATCTGGATCTGGGCCGATCCCGGACAGTCGATGCGGTTCTCCTCAGTGCGCTCTGTGCCGGCCAAATCTGATCGGGCGCGGGTCTTGGCGCTGGCGCTGGCGATCCTGTTGATCCGGGGCGGCGAGCGTGTGGGGCTGGCTGGTTCGGGCGGGCTTCGGCTAGCGACCGGCGAGACACAGATCAGTCGTATCACTACTTCTTTGCTGGCGCAGCCCGAAGACGCGCCGGATTACGCGACACCAGAGTTGACCCCTGTTCAGGCCCACGCGCGAGTTGTTCTGATCTCGGATTTTCTGAGCGATCCGGGCAAGTTGATCGCCGCGATAACGCGCAACGCTGCGCACGGGGTGCGCGGCGCGTTAGTGCAAATATTGGACCCGCAGGAGGAGGTATTTCCATTTACCGGGCGGACGATATTTGAGAGCATAAGCCGGTCGGTTGAGCATGAGACATTGAAAGCACGCGATCTGAAAACCGCCTATCTGGACCGATTGGCGGCGCGGCGCGCGGTTCTGGGCGAGGCAGCGCGCAAATCCGGCTGGCTGTTGCATGCCGCGCGATCTGATCAGCCCGCGCAGGCCGCGCTGTTGTGGGCCTATCGCGCTCTGGAGCGACGGCGCTGATGTTTTCGCTATTTGGCATAGGCTTTACGGCGCCATGGGTGCTGGCGGCGCTGGTGGCCCTGCCGATCATCTGGATATTGCTGCGCGCCGTGCCGCCGGCACCGGTGCGCAGGCCGTTTCCGGCGGTTACGCTGCTGTTGGGACTAAGCGATGCCGATGTCGAGACAGACCGCACGCCCTGGTGGCTGTTGTTGCTGCGCTGTTTGGCGATCGCGGCGTTGATATTCGGTTTTGCCGGTCCGGTCTGGAACCCTGAACAGACAGCCGTTTCGGAGCGCCCGCTGTTGATTGTCGCCGACGCGAGCTGGGCCAGTGCCGCCGACTGGCCGGCGCGAATTGACCGGATGGAGGCAGAGATCGACGCGGCCTCGCGGCAGGGGCGTCCGGTCGCATATGTTGCGCTGAGCGACGGTCCCGCCGATGGCGAGCCCCTGCCCTTTTTGGCGGCGCGCGACTGGCAAGCGCGGCTGGCGGGCATCGCCCCGCGGGCCTGGGAACCGGTCGAT
This sequence comes from Paracoccaceae bacterium, assembly GCA_965216135.1. Lineage (GTDB taxonomy): Bacteria > Pseudomonadota > Alphaproteobacteria > Rhodobacterales > Rhodobacteraceae > CBDCFL01. Next base: position 248,523 of record CBDCFL010000022.1, on the reverse strand, counting down.
GAGGTTTTGGCCTGGGCGGACGAACTGGCGGGCAGCTTTGAGACGCTTTGGTTTTCAGACGGGTTGCAGCGCGACTGGCGGGCCGACCTGCTGGCCGAGTTGGAAACCCACGGGCCGGTTCAGATTGTCCAAAGCGGTGCAGCGGTTTTCGCCCTGCGTCCGCCACTGCTGGAAGATGGTGAGATCGTGTTGAGCGCGGTGCGCGCTCAAACTGGTCCATCGGCGGATGTTCAACTTGTCGCGGTCGGCCCCGATCCGGCCGGTACGACCAGAATTCTGGCGCGCGCGACGGCGCAATTCGCCAGCGGAGCGCGCGAGGCCGAGGCGCGGCTGATCACCCCGCCTGAGGTGCGCAACCGGATCACCCGGTTCGAAATAGAGGGTCGACGCAGTGCCGGTACGGTGGCGCTTGCCGATGACGCGTTGCGGCGCCGGGAGGTGGCGCTCTATTCAGGCCGCGAAGACCGCGAGGGTCTGCAACTTTTGTCGCCGACGCATTATTTGCGTCAGGCGCTGGTGACCAGCGCGGACCTGCTGCACGCGCCGCTCGCCGATATTTTGCCTGCCAATCCCGATGTGATCATTCTGGCCGATGTCGCCACGCTGGCCGAGGCCGAGGCCGCGCCCATTCAAGCCTGGGTCGAAGGCGGTGGGCTTTTGGTGCGCTTTGCCGGGCCGAAACTAGCGGCAAGCGATCTTGCGCGCGCTGAGGAAGACCCGCTGTTGCCGGTGCGCCTACGGGCCGGGGGGCGCTCGATCGGCGGCGCGATGAGCTGGGGCGATCCGCGCGCGCTCGGCCCTTTTGCGCGCACTTCTCCGTTTTTCGGGCTAGCAATTCCGGATGATGTGCGTGTCCGCGCGCAAGTGCTGGCCCAACCCGATGCGGGCCTGGCCGCGCGCACAATCGCGGCGCTGGACGACGGTACACCGCTGGTCACGCGCAAATCGCTGGGGCAGGGTCAGGTGGTTCTGTTCCACGTCACCGCGAACGCCGAGTGGTCGAGCCTGCCGCTGTCGGGCCTTTTCGTGCAGATGTTGGAGCGGCTGGCGATTTCAACACCCGCCGCGCGGCCCCGCGCTGCCGATATGGCCGGAACCATTTGGACGGGCGAACGGTTACTTGACGGATATGGTGTGCTCGGCGAGGCGGGTCAGGTGCCGTCTGTCACCGGTGAAGACCTGAGCGACGCCCGCGCGTCGGTGGGCACACCGCCCGGCCTGTATCGCAGCGAAAAATCGTCATTCGCGTTAAATGTGATCCAACCAGACCAACAGATCGCCGCTGCGATCTGGCCTGCGCGCGTATCTGTCGGCGGGCTTTTGGTCGACCGACCTCGTCCGCTGAAAGGCTATGCGCTGGCCCTGGCGCTGGCCCTGTTGATGGCCGATGTCGTGGCGACGCTGTGGCTGTCAGGGCGGCTGGTAGGACCGCGCGCGGCGACAATTGGCGCGGTGGCCGCGTTGGCGTTGGTATTGCCGGGCCAGCCTGGTGTGCGCGCCCAGGAGAGCGCGGAATTTGCACTTGCGGCGACCGCGCAGACCGTTCTGGCCTATGTGCGCACCGCAAACCCGCAGGTCGACCGAGTGTCTCTTGCCGGATTAACAGGGCTGTCGGACATCCTTTTTGCGCGCACATCCGTTGAACCGGCCAATCCGGTCGGCGTTGATCTGGAACGCGATGAACTGGCGTTTTTTCCGCTTCTCTACTGGCCGGTCACCCCTGATCAGCCGCTGCCGTCCGCGGCCGCCTATGCACGCCTTAACCGTTATCTGCGTGGCGGCGGGATGATCCTGTTTGACACCCGCGATGCAAATACCGCCGGATTCGGCGCAACTTCCGCTAACAGCGAAAAGCTCCGCGCGCTAGCCTTGCCGCTGGACATTCCGCCACTTGAGCTGATCCCGGGCGATCACATCCTGACGCGCACATTTTACCTGCTGCAGGATTTCCCCGGACGCTATCAAAGCCGCAATGTCTGGGTCGAGGCCGCGCCACCGGGTGCCGAGCAGGCCGAGGGCATGCCGTTTCGCAACCTCAACGACAACGTGACCCCGGTGGTTATCGGCGGCAATGACTGGGCAGCGGCATGGGCGGTCGATGTCAATGGAAATTGGATGTTTCCGGTTGGCCGCGGCATGGGTGGCGAGCGCCAGCGCGAGATCGCGCTGCGCTTTGGCGTCAATCTGGTGATGCATGTCCTGACCGGAAATTACAAATCCGATCAGGTACATGTCCCGGCGCTGTTGGACAGGCTGGGCCAATGAATGTCTCGTCAATCTTGTTTGATCCCCTGCTCGGCTGGAATGCGGTGTTGGTAAGCGCCGGGCTGGCCGCATTTCTGCTCGCATTCGCAGCATGGCGCGGACTGGCGGGCTGGTTTTTGCGGTTCGCAACTGCGGTGCTGATACTGGGGACCATCGCAAACCCCTCGCTGCAACTCGAAAATCGCGCGCCGCTGTCGGACATCGTGCTGGTTTTGGCCGATGAAAGCGCCAGCCAGGGCATCGCTGACCGGCCCAGCCAGGCGCGTGCGGCTGTCGACGCGTTGTCCGCGCAAATTGCCAAAAACGGCGGTGCTGAATTGCGTCTGATACCTGTCGGCGATGCGTCGGACAATGGCGGCACATTAGCGATGGCCGCGCTGAATGCCGAGCTGGCCAATATACCGCAGGACCGGCTGGCAGGCGTCATTGTGGTCTCGGACGGCCAGATCCATGACGCGACAGTTGCCCCCGATCTACCGGTGCCGATGCATCTGCTGCTGACCGGCCGTTCCTCAGACTGGGACCGGCGGCTGATTGTTGACACCGCCCCGGCGTTCGCGATTTTGGGCGAGCCTGTCACCCTGACCGTGCGCATCGAGGATCAGGGCGCTGTGCCTGCCGGTGTCGGGCCTGCCGAACTTGCCGTTTCGGTGGACGGGAGTGCCCCGCTGCAGTTTTCCGCGGTGCCCGGTGAGACGCTTGAGCTGAATTTCACTCTGCCCCATGGCGGCATCAACGTGGTTCATCTGGCGGTTGCCAATCAGCCCGGCGAGCTGACCAACCGCAACAACGAAGCGATCGTGCAGATTAACGGCGTGCGCGACCGCTTGAGCGTTCTTTTGGTCAGTGGCGAGCCGCATCCCGGCGGGCGGACCTGGCGCAATCTGCTGAAATCCGACAGCGCTGTGGATCTGGTCCATTTCACCATTCTGCGTCCGCCGGAAAAACAGGATGGTGTGCCGGTCAGCGAGTTGTCTCTGATCGCATTTCCTACGCGCGAGTTGTTTTTGGACAAGATCGACGAGTTTGATCTGATCATTTTCGACCGCTACCAGCGGCGCGGTATCCTGCCGGGCCAGTATCTGGGCAACATCAAGACTTATGTCGAACTGGGCGGCGCGCTTTTACTGGCGGCCGGACCCGAATTTGCCACCGCCAACTCGCTCTACCATTCTGAATTGGGCGAGATCCTGCCGGGGGTCCCGACCTCGCGCGTGCTGGAACAGCCGTTCAAGCCGCAGGTGAGCGATCTGGGTCGTCGCCATCCGGTCACGGCGGGGCTGGACGGCGAATGGGGCGATTGGCTGCGGATTGTCGAGATCGAGGCGCGCGACGGCCAGGATGTGATGTCAGGTCCGGACGGCCTGCCGCTGTTGACGCTGGACCGGGTGGGCGACGGGCGCGTCGCACTTTTGGCGTCCGATCAGGCGTGGCTGTGGTCGCGCGGCTATCAGGGCGGCGGTCCACAGCTGGAATTGCTGCGCCGGCTGGCGCATTGGATGATGAAAGAGCCCGAACTTGAGGAAGAGGCGCTGATGGTTGTGACGGGCGGTCAGCATATGTCAATCACCCGGCGCAGTCTGAGCGATGCGCCGCGTCTCTTGTCGATCACCGGGCCAGATGGGCAAACCGTGGAGATGGAGATGCCAGAGCGCGGCCCGGGGCTGTATACGGCCGAATATGACGGGCCGGACATCGGGCTTTACCGCCTTGAGCAGGATAATCTGGTGCGCGTTGCCGCACTCGGGCCGTCATCGCCGAAGGAATTCGAGGAAACCATCGCGACGGGCACCAAATTGCAGGATGCGGTCGCAGCGACCGGGGGCGCGGTGCGGATGCTTGAAGACGGTCACCCGGGCCTGCGCTGGGTGCCGCAGGGACGCGCAGCGGCGGGCCGCGGATGGATCGGGCTGAACCCGCGGAATACGAGCGTAACGACCTCGGTCATGTTGCGCGCCCTTCTGCCGGCCTGGGCGGCGCTGGCGTTGATCGCGGGATTTGCGCTGGCGGGCTGGCTGCGCGAGGGGAGGCGCTTATACCAACGGCCCCCAGATTTGACTCAAGGGGATTCCCACGAGCGGCGTGATCTGATTCAGTGGCATCAAGGCAAGGGAGGCTTTGATGGCAGTAAGGATTACGCGCAAAGACAAGTCCGCAGGCGAGCTTCGCCAGGAAGCGGCGCGGTGCCGGGATGGGAAAGCGGCGCGACGGATGTTGGCGATTGCCCTGGTTCTGGATGGGGTTGACCGCAAGACGGCGGCAGAAAACTGCGGCATGGATCGGCAGACGCTGCGGGATTGGGCCCACCGTTACAATGCGGAGGGCGTGTCGGGCCTGTTCAACCGTCGCCCGCCGGATCCACCCTGTCTGCTGAGCGCGGCACAGAAGGAGGAGTTGGCGGAAATGGTTCGGGCGGGTCCCGACCCCGAAACCGATGGGGTTGTGCGCTGGCGGCGCATTGATCTGAAACGCAAGATCGAAGAGCGCTTCGGCGTCACCATGCATGAGCGAACTGTTGGCAAACAATTGGCAAGCCTGGGCTTTCGGCGTCTGTCGGTGCGCCCGCAGCATCCGAAATCCGACCCGGATGCACAGGAGGCTTTTAAAAAAACTTCGCCGCAGAGGTAGAAGCAGCCTTGCCGGAAACAGCCCGCAGCAAGCCCCTGGAGATATGGTTTCAGGATGAAGCGCGGGTTGGCCAGCAGGGCACGCTCACCCGTATCTGGGCCGAGCGTGGAACACGCCCCCGTGCCCCGCGCGACACCCGCTATATCTGGAGCTACATTTTCGGCACCGTCTGCCCGGAACGGGCTGAAGCGGCCGCTCTGATCATGCCACATGCCGACACACAGGCCATGAGCGCGCATCTCGCCGAGATCGCTAAAACCGTCGCATCGGGCGCACATGCCCTTCTCATTCTGGATGGCGCTGGCTGGCACGGTTCGGCAGAGCTGGAGGTACCCGACAACATCACCCTGCTCAAACTCCCGCCCTATTCCCCTGAACTCAACCCGATGGAAAATGTGTGGGCTTATCTGCGTGCCAACAAGCTCGCCATATCCGTCTTCGACAATTATGAGCAGATCGTCGACAGGTGTTGCGAAGCATGGAACTTCTTTGCAAACGACAAAACCGCAATCACGTCAATCACTACCAGACAATGGGCCAAAACGGTCAACGACTAGGGCCGTTGGTATAATACCAGCGGCATTTAACATTGACCGATATGGGCCCATTTTCGCATTCCGATTGATGTGATGGTTTCGGGCTGTGCGATGAGCTTGTTCCAAGCTTCGCATCCAGCATCGGCGATGGCATTGTAGTCTTCGAACACGCGGTTGGAGAGCCAATTGGCGCGCAAGTACTGCCAGATATTTTCCACCGGGTTCAGTTCCGGAGCGCGCGATGGCAGCAGGATGATGGTGAGGTTCTTCGGGACTTTGAGTTTGCCGGTGGTGTGCCATCCGGCCCGATCCATCAGCACAACCGCATGGGCCTTTCGGGCGACGTGGCGGCTGATCTCGTCGAGATGCATCTGCATGGCTTGCGCGTCCGCCCAAGGCAGCATGAGCGCCGCCCCCTTGCCGTGAGCCGGACAGATGGCGCCGAACAGATAGGCGTTGTGATAGCGCTGATCGGCCGGCTGGCGGGGGCGCGTGCCCTTTCTCGCCCACAGGCGCGTCAGGCCATTCTTCTGGCCAAGGCGTGCTTCGTCCTGGAACCAGATCTCCACCGGCGTTCCCGCTGGCAGGTCAGCTATATGCACCTGGAGCGTGTCGGCGAAGTTTTTTTTAAACGCCTCGATGATCCGCTTATCCTGCCTGGGATGCTGCGGGCGGGCGCTGATATGGGCAAAGCCCAGTTCGCCAAGCAGTCTGGATATCCCGCGCTCGGAATAGATGACGCCAAAGCGCGCCTCGATCACCCGCTTCAGGTCGATCCGCCGCCAGCGGACAACCCCGTCCACCGCCGGATCGGGGCCGGTCTCGACAATCTCGCCAAGTTCTTTCATCTGGACATCGCTCAGGTAGCGCGTCCGGCCCGCGCCCTTGCGGTTGGTGAGGCCATCCGGTCCCTCTTCGTTGAACCGGTGAACCCAGTCCCGCAGGGTTTGGCGATCCATCCCACCGATCCTTGCGGCCTCTCCACGGCGCATGCCATCGTAGACCGCCGCAAGAGACAACAGACGGCGGCTCTGCCGGGCATCCTTGCAACGGCTGGCGAGTTTACGAAGGTGGCGGGCATCAAAGTCGCGACGAAGCGGAACACTGGCTGGCATGGCGATCCTCCTTTGCCAACCTTGAATCAGATCAAAACCGATTTGGGAATCCCCACAGAGTCAGAAATTGATGCCGTTGGTATAAGTCCTTTATTCCGCCGCCGTCGCGGCTTCAAACGCGGCGGCCATCAATTCGCGGGTATAGCTGGTCTTGGGGTCGGCGAATATTTCATCCGCCGTGCCGGCCTCAACGATGTCGCCCTGTTTCATCACGATGACCTTGTGCGCCAAGGCCCGCACGACTTTCAGGTCGTGGCTGATAAACAGATAGGCCAGCCTGTGTTTTTTCTGCAGATCGCGCAGAAGTTCGACGATCTGCACCTGCACGGTCATATCGAGGGCCGAAGTTGGCTCGTCCAGCACCAACAATTTGGGGCGCAGGATCATGGCGCGGGCTATGGCGATGCGCTGGCGCTGGCCACCGGAAAACTCGTGCGGATAGCGGTGCATGGTTCCAGGAACAAGCCCGACCTCTTGCATAATCTCGGCAACCATCTCGCGGTTCGGACGGTCCGGATCAACTTCGTGAACCGACAGCCCTTCGGATATGATCTCTTCGGCGGTCATGCGCGGGCTGAGCGAGCCGTAAGGATCCTGAAAAACGATCTGCATGTCGCGTCTGAGTGGTCTGAGATCGCGGTTCTTCCAGCCCTGAATGTCGGCTCCCATGAAAACCACCGGCCCCTGACTTGAAATCAGCCGCATCATCGCCAGCGCCAGTGTGGTCTTGCCTGAACCGCTCTCGCCGACAATGCCAACCGTCTCGCCCGCACGCACGCTAAAACTCGCGGCATTGACGGCTTTGATATGCCCGACGACGCGCCTCAACAGGCCGCGCTCGATGGGAAACCAAATGCGAAGGTCTTCGGCGCTTGCGACTTCTTCAGCGCCTTCGGGCACAGGATCGGGATGGCCGGTCGCGCCTGCATTAAGCAACATGCGCGTATAGTCGTGGGTAGGATTGGCAAAAATCTCAGCCGTCGGCCCCTGTTCGACAATCTCACCTTCCTGCATCACGCAGACCCGGTCGGCTATGCGGCGCACGATGGTCAGATCATGGGTGATAAACAGCATCGACATGCCGACCGAGGCTTTGAGCTCGGCCAGAAGGTCAAGGATCTGCGCTTGTATCGTCACATCAAGCGCCGTCGTCGGCTCATCCGCGATCAGAAGATCGGGGCTGTTGGCCAGCGCCATGGCGATCATCACCCGCTGGCGTTGCCCGCCGGAGAGCTGATGGGGGTACGAGGCAAGGCGTTCTTGGGGGTCGGGGAGGCCGACCTCTTTGAGGAGCTCGACGATGCGCGCGCGCGCCGCCTGCCCGGTCAGGCCCTGGTGCAGCGCGATGGATTCGGCCAGCTGCTTTTCCAGCGTGTGAAGCGGGTTCAGCGAGGTCATCGGTTCCTGAAAGATAAAGCTGATGTCGTTGCCGCGAACCTGACGCAGCTTGCGCGGGCTGGCACCGACCATTTCTTGGCCGTCATAAGTGACCGATCCGGTGATCGTCGCGCTTTCGGGCAGAAGGGACACAGTGGACAGGGCCGTCACGGATTTGCCCGATCCGCTTTCGCCGACGAGCGCCACGGTTTCGCCACGGCCGACGCTGAATGAGACATTGCTTACAGCCGGGAATTCCTGCCCGTCCTGCCGGAAGCTGACCGACAGATCAGTGACTGCAAGAACATCACTCATTGAAACGTCTTTCGCGGGTCGAAAGCGTCGCGCACGCCTTCAAAGATGAAGACCAGCAAGCTGAGCATGATCGCGTAGGTGAAAAACGCGGTGAAGCCCAGCCACGGTGCCTGCAGGTTCTGTTTGGCCTGCAAGGTCAGCTCACCCAATGACGGCGCGGCAGAAGGCAAGCCGAAGCCGAGGAAATCGAGGCCGGCCAACATGCCAATCGTGCCGGTGATGACAAAAGGCAACATGGTCAGCGTGGCGACCATCGCATTAGGCAGCATATGGCGGAACATGATCGTCCAGTTGGAAACGCCCAGCGCCCGGGCGGCCCGGACATATTCAAAATTTCGCGCGCGCAGGAATTCCGCCCGTACCACGCCGACCAGCGACGGCCAGCCGAATATGATCGCGACGAAGACCAAAAGCCAGAACGACCGCCCGAAAATCGCGGTCAGAATGATGATCACGTAGAGCGATGGCGTGGACCCCCAGATTTCCAGCGCCCGCTGAAAGATCAGGTCGGTCCAGCCGCCGAAAAAGCCCTGCACCGCGCCCGCGATGATGCCAAGGATCGAGGTGGTGACAGTGACGATGATGGTAAACAGGATCGACAGGCGGAAGCCGTAGATCACCCGGGCCAGCACGTCGCGTTTGCTGTCATCGGTGCCCAGTAGATGGAACTTGCCATCCGGTGGGCCAGGGGCGGTACCGGGCCGGTTTGAATGGCTGTCAAACGAATACCGGATCGGCGCCCAGATGATCCATCCCTGATCTATATCCTGGCCGTTTACGACCCCGGTCTCAGCCTGCGCGAGGATGCCCGCCGGGTCGTCAAAACAATCCTGCAGACCACCAGACCTGATCAGGCATTGCACCTCGGCATCGCGGTAGATCGCTTCGGTCTTGAAATCGCCGCCATAGCTGGTTTCCGGGTAAAAGTTGAATATCGGCATCCGAAGTTCGCCGCGATAGCTGACCAGTATGGGTTTGTCATTGGCCAGAAACTCGGCAAAGAGGCTGATCGTGAAGATGACCGAGAAAATCCATAAGGACCAAAAGGCGCGGCGGTTGCGGCGGAAGTTGCGCCAGCGGCGCTGGTTGAGCGGTGACAAGCGCGATTTCTTGACCGCGGGTGCGGCGATCGGGGCTTGATCCGGATGCTTGGTGTCGGGCAGAGCGGTCATGTCTCACGCACCTCGAAGTCGATCCGCGGGTCGATAAAGACATACATCAGATCGCTGATGATCCCGACGAAGAGCCCGACCAGCCCGAAGAAAAACAGCGTGCCGAATATCACCGGATAATCGCGCTGCAGAGCGGCCTCGTATCCAAGCCGGCCCAGCCCGTCGAGGCTGAACAGCGTTTCGATGATCAGCGAGCCACCAAAAAAGACGCCGATAAACAGCGCCGGAAAACCCGCGATGACGATCAGCATGGCGTTGCGGAAGACATGGCCGTAGAGCACGCGTCGCTCGGTGAGGCCCTTGGCCCGCGCGGTGATGACATATTGTTTTTTGATCTCGTCGAGAAAGCTGTTTTTGGTCAGCAATGTCAGCGTCGCAAAGCCACCGATGGATTGCACCAGCACCGGCAGTGCGATGTGCCAGAAATAATCCAGCACCTTGCCGATCACGGTCAGTTCCTCAAAATTCTGGCTGGTCAGCCCCCGGAGCGGAAAGATTTGCCAATACGACCCGCCCGCGAACAGCACCAACATCAGGATGGCAAACAGAAATCCCGGAATGGCATAGCCGACAATGATGATCGCGGAGGTCCAGGTATCGAAACTTGACCCATCACGCACCGCCTTGGCCACGCCCAAGGGGATCGAGATGATATAGGCGATGATCGTCGACCAGAGCCCCAGTGTCAGCGAGACGGGCAATCGTTCCCAGACCAGATCGAGCACCTGTGTGTCGCGGAAAAAACTCTCGCCGAAATCAAACCGCATATAGGCCCACATCATGGTGAGGAACCGTTCCAGCGGCGGTTTGTCGAAACCGAACTGAATTTTCAGCGATTCGATGAATTCGGGCGGCAGCCCGCGCGCGCCCACATATTCGTAACCGGTGCTGAGGTTGGACTCGGTTTCAACCGCGCTGCCGGTGATCGAGGCCAGCACATCGCCCTGGCCACGCGCTTGGGCGATGGCCTGCTCGACCGGCCCGCCAGGCACGAATTGCGTCAGCGTGAAGTTGATGATCATAACGCCGATCAAGGTCGGAATGATCAACAGCAGCCGTCTGACGATATAGGCGCCCATTCCAGGCGGATCCTTTCAGCTAGCGAAGCGCTCCGGCAGCTTTGAGTGCTTCGTGTTTTTCCGGGTTGAACCACCAGAAATCCATCTCGCCAAGGCCGTACGGCGGCAGTGGTTCCGGATATTCAAACATGTCAAAATAGGCGACCGTGTGAACATCCTTGAACCATTGCGGCACGACGAAGCGCTCGGCGCGCAGCACGCGGTCGAGCGCCTGGACCGCAGGCACCAGATCTTCCTGGCTTTCGATATTGCGGATCACCTCGATCAGCGCGTCAACGGCGGGGCTTTTCAGGCCCATGGCGTTGAACACCGAAACATCGGCCTCTTCGGAACCAAACCGCTGGGCCAGACCGGAGCCGGGTTCATACCCGGTCGCCAGCGAGCCGGTGACCATATCATAGTCAAACGAATAGCGCCGGTCGATCCACTGGGCCGGATCGACGCGATTGAGATTGGCGTCGATGCCAATTGATTTAAGATTATCAACGAAAGGATTGATAATCCTGTCAAAAGCGGGGCTGCGTTCAAGTATCTCGACGCGCAGAGTTACTCCTTCGGCGTTGCGCCGCATTCCGTCGTCGCCAACCAGCCAGCCAGCTTCGTCCAGCAGCGCCGAAGCAAGGCGCGCATTGGAGCGGTCAAACTGGTTGGTGCCAGACGGCGGTCCCATCACCGGCTCGCCATCGATCACGCCGGCGCGCAGCAGATCGGCAATCGGGTCGAGATATTCCAGCTCTTCGGCGCTCGGCAGGCCGGTTGCCTCGAGATAAGAGTTTTCGGCAAAGGAGTTGATCCGCTCATAAAGCCCAAAGAACAGCGACTCGTTGGACCATTCGAAATTGAACATCAGGCTGACGGCTTCGCGCACGCGGATGTCCTCAAACTGCGGGCGGCGCAGATTGAAGATGAACGCCTGACCACTGGCCATTGTCCCGTCGGCCAGCTCGGCTTTGATGATGTGGCCGTCGTTCAGCGCAGGGAAGTCATAAGAAGTCGCCCATTCCTTGGACGAATTTTCGATGCGAAATGTGTATTCACCAGCTTTGAAGCCCTCAAAGGCGGCGGATGAATCGCCAAAATATTCGGCGCGCAGGGTCTCGAAGTTGTTGCGACCGACATTGATCGGCAGGTCACGGCCCCAATAATCGGGATTGAGCTTAAAAATAACCTGCTCGTTGATCTCAAAACTGTCGAGAACATAGGGCCCGGATGTCAGCAGAATATCGAGGCTGCCTTCGTCAAGGCGTGCGCCGGTTTCTTCAAACCACGCTTTCGAAAGCACCGGTGTCGAACCTGCCTGACCGATCCGGTCACGTCGCGGGCTGTCTTCGACAAAGGTGAATTTCACTTGTGAATCGCTCAGCGCCTCGACGCCTGAAACGATCCGGCCGACACCGGCGCGAAAACTCTCAAGCCCTTGTTCCATGAACAGATCATGGGTGAAGGCCACATCATGCGCAGTCAGCGGCGAGCCGTCAGAAAAGGCCGCTTCGGGCCGCATATTAAAAATGACCCAGGAATGGTCGGCGGGATATTCCAGCGTCTCGCACAAGAAGCAATAACTGTCGTCGATCTCGTCATGGGTGCCACTCATCACCCGCTCAACACCAAGTGATGCGCCCCAGCCCGACACGCCCTTGCGTGCATAGGGGTTGAAGCTGTCAAAAGTGCCCTGCGTCCAGACCGCCATTTCGCCGCCCTTGGGCGCATCGGCGTTGACATAGTCGAGCTGGGTGAAATCGGCGGGGTATTTCAATGTGCCGAGAAAGGTGAACCCGTGGCTGGAGGTTGTATCCTGCGCATCAGCCGTCACCGCCCAGATCGCGCCAAGGGCCAGTGCCGCGGCACCTGCAAGTAACGGGCTGGTCTTGATTGCACCAGTTGCGACTGCGGTTGCCCGTTTGGTTGGTTGAATTCTGGTCATAATGGATCCTCCGTCCATGCGCGGGCCACTCCCCGATGCCCTTACAGCTACAATTAGGCTAAAATGCGCGATGTCGAGGATTCAAGACGATTATGCGTGAAATAAGCGTTAACACACCGAACGTTGATTGCGCGTGTGATATTAAGCACAGCAAGAGCCACTACCGCATCGGCGCGTCACAATTGCCTATGTCGAAACCCGTCTATCCGCCGATCGTCGCCAGAAAGGCGATCACATTGGCGCGGTCCTCGGGCTTTCTCAGGCCGGAAAAGCTCATCTTCGTGCCGTTCGCATAGGCTTTCGGGCTTTCCAGAAAACGGTCAAGTGCCTCGGGCGACCAATCGCCTTGCAGGTCAACAAGAACGCCGGAGTAGCTGAACTCTCCAACCGAGCCGACATCGCGACCCACCACCGCATATAGATGCGGGCCGGTGCCGTTCGCGCCGTCTTCCAGTTTGTGGCAGGCTTTGCATTTGCTGAAAATCTTTTCACCCTTGCCCAGATCGGCTGCGGCCAGAAGCGTGGCAAAGTCCGGGCCATCGTCCGTGGCATCATCGCTGCGGCCGCCCTCATCCGCTTCGATAGGGTAAGCCATCGCATGTTCTTCGCCGTGCTCTGGCGAACCGGCTTCGTAGACCGTCGCCGCGGCCCAGTTGGCCAGCAGAAACAGCAACAACGTGCCGCACAGCGCGCCAACGGTCTTGGTTACGGTCATTGTGTCGAACATGTCGCGTTCCGTCCCGGATCGGTTTGGCCGCCTTCTATCCGCTTCCACGCACCGGTTTCAAGGTGTAAGAGCCGCGACCAAACGCCCTTGTGCGGGGTGCTGCCAAGTTCTGAAATAATGACCAAGAAAATTGCTTTTCAGGGAGAGCCGGGCGCCTATTCGCACCAGGCCTGCCGGGACACCCGGCCGGACTTTGAGCCGCTGGCGTGTCCAACATTTGAAGACGTGATCGAGGCCACGCGCCGGGGCAAGGCCGATCTGGCCATGCTGCCGGTCGAAAACTCGACCTACGGCCGAGTTGCCGACATTCACAGGCTGTTGCCGGAATCGGGTTTGCATATCGTCGCCGAGGCGTTCGTGCGCGTTCACATCAGCCTGATGGCCCTGCCCGGTGTCAGGATTGACGATTTGGAAGCGGTGCGCGCGCATCTGGTTTTGCTGCCGCAATGCCGCGAGTTTCTTGGCCAGCACGGCATTCGCGGTGAGGCTGCCGCCGACAGCGCCGGGGCTGCTGCGGATATTGCCGCGCGAGGCGAGCGCAACGTCGGAGCGCTTGCCTCGGACCTTGCCGCGGACATCTATGGGCTGAATATTCTCGCCCGGCACATCGAAGATCACGCCCATAACACCACCAGATTCCTGCTGATGAGCCGCAAGCCGAATTACACCAAACGCGGCGATCATGGCATGATCACCAGCTTCGTCTTTCGGGTGCGTAATATACCCGCGGCGCTCTACAAAGCGATGGGCGGATTTGCGACCAATGGCGTGAACATGACCAAGCTGGAAAGCTATATGGTGGACGGGTCGTTTTCGGCCACGCAGTTTTACGCCGATATCGAAGGCCATCCGGACGACCGCAATGTGCAGTTAGCGATGGAAGAGCTGGACTATTTCACGTCTGAAGTGACGCTGCTGGGGACTTACACCGCCGATCCGGGGCGGCATTATACCAGCGGCATTTAACATTGACCGATATGGGCCCATTTTCGCATTCCGATTGATGTGATGGTTTCGGGCTGTGCGATGAGCTTGTTCCAAGCTTCGCATCCAGCATCGACGATGGCATTGTAGTCTTCGAACACGCGGTTGGAGAGCCAATTGGCGCGCAAGTACTGCCAGATATTTTCCACCGGGTTCAGTTCCGGAGCGCGCGATGGCAGCAGGATGATGGTGAGGTTCTTCGGGACTTTGAGTTTGCCGGTGGTGTGCCATCCGGCCCGATCCATCAGCACAACCGCATGGGCCTTTCGGGCGACGTGGCGGCTGATCTCGTCGAGATGCATCTGCATGGCTTGCGCGTCCGCCCAAGGCAGCATGAGCGCCGCCCCCTTGCCGTGAGCCGAACAGATAGGCGTTGTGATAGCGCTGATCGGCCGGCTGGCGGGGGCGCGTGCCCTTTCTCGCCCACAGGCGCGTCAGGCCATTCTTCTGGCCAAGGCGTGCTTCGTCCTGGAACCAGATCTCCACCGGCGTTCCCGCTGGCAGGTCAGCTATATGCACCTGGAGCGTGTCGGCGAAGTTTTTTTTAAACGCCTCGATGATCCGCTTATCCTGCCTGGGATGCTGCGGGCGGGCGCTGATATGGGCAAAGCCCAGTTCGCCAAGCAGTCTGGATATCCCGCGCTCGGAATAGATGACGCCAAAGCGCGCCTCGATCACCCGCTTCAGGTCGATCCGCCGCCAGCGGACAACCCCGTCCACCGCCGGATCGGGGCCGGTCTCGACAATCTCGCCAAGTTCTTTCATCTGGACATCGCTCAGGTAGCGCGTCCGGCCCGCGCCCTTGCGGTTGGTGAGGCCATCCGGTCCCTCTTCGTTGAACCGGTGAACCCAGTCCCGCAGGGTTTGGCGATCCATCCCACCGATCCTTGCGGCCTCTCCACGGCGCATGCCATCGTAGACCGCCGCAAGAGACAACAGACGGCGGCTCTGCCGGGCATCCTTGCAACGGCTGGCGAGTTTACGAAGGTGGCGGGCATCAAAGTCGCGACGAAGCGGAACACTGGCTGGCATGGCGATCCTCCTTTGCCAACCTTGAATCAGATCAAAACCGATTTGGGAATCCCCACAGAGTCAGAAATTGATGCCGTTGGTATTAGTCGCAAGCCTGGCGTACGGGCAGGTCACCGACAGCCTCGCGCCAATGTCGTCGGCAAAGGCTGATGTAGGTATCGTTGCCGCCGATCTGCACCTGCGCGCCTTCGGTCAGCACCCGGCCATCGCCGCTTTGGCGCACGACCATTGTGGCTTTCTTCCCGCAGTGGCAGATGGTGCGAACCTCGCGCATCTCATCAGCCAGGGCCAACAGAGCCGCCGATCCGGGGAACAGCTCGCCCCTGAAATCGACGCGCAGCCCATAGCACATCACCGGCACGCCCATATCATCGACAACGCGGGCAAGCTGCCAAACCTGGGTTTTGGTCAGAAACTGAGCTTCATCGATAAAAACACAGGCAACCGGGCCAATGTTCAATCGGTCGTGAATCAAATCGAACATGTCATCATCTGGCGTAAACGTCTCGGCCTCGGCCTTGAGGCCGATACGCGAGCCGATCTTGCCCGGGCCTACGCGCACGTCCAGCTGCGCAGTCAGAAGATAGGGGGTCATGCCGCGCTCGCGATAATTATGCGCGGCCTGCAATAAAAGCGTGGTTTTGCCGGCATTCATCGTCGAATAGTGAAAATGGAGCTTTGCCAAGCACTGATCTCCCCGGCACCGGAATGATCAGCAATTAGCCCGCGTCGGGCACCAAGAGCAAGCTGGTTGCGGCGCGTGTCCGCGGTGAGAGTAGCGAGGCGGGGAACGGCATATCTTTTGTCGTCTGGCCAGGACCTGGGACGCAAGCGACCCTGGGGATGGAGTAGACGAGGCCATATTACCGCGTAGAAATCTGCCGATGCACAGCTGTTTGACCAGCGGCGCGGTCACAAAACTAATGAACGCCCCCCCGCCCGCAACCGGCCAAACCGGCCGGCCACTCTTAATGTCCCCAATGCACGCAGGGACACACCTTGTATGACAAACAATTTTCGGGGCATTAATGGGAATTACGCGGGGCATTTCCCCCCTACTCGGCGAAAGCGTTTGGGACAATCATGGCAAGTATCGGCAGTTACCTGAAAAAACATATCGAAGCCTTGGTGAAAGACGTGGGCCTTGAAAAGGCCTGCGAGCTTACCGGCAAGTCCAAGGCTACGCTTGGCCGGTATTATTCTGACGCCGAAGAACATCGCGACAGGTTCATGCCGGTAGATGCGGTCGCGGCACTTGAAGCCGGGGCGCGTTATCCGTTTGTCACCAGCGCGCTGGCTGAGCTGCGCGGTGCGACCATTTCGCTTGAGACGACGCAGAAGAGTGACAGTTCCGGTGGCGTAAATGCGGACGTTGTGGCGCTAAGCCAGCGATTTGCCTTGCTTATGGCAGAATATAATCGATCGATTGAAGACGGGATCATTACTCTGAACGAAGCTAAGCGATTGTTGCGCGAGACCACCTCGATCCAGGAGGTTTTGCTGCAGATGAAGTTGCATCTGGAGGAAGAAGCCGTTTGATCGCCGCAGTTTGCGCCATCGCTCACAGAAACGTGCGTTCGATAAACCAATAGCCACCGGTGACTGCGATCAGCGCCGAGGCGGGGGTGGCGATGATGCGCCGATACCAGCCATGGCGCCCGGCCCAGACCCCCACCAGTAAGAAAGCTGCGGCAATCACGGCAAGCTGGCCAAGTTCAACCCCGACGTTAAATCCGATCAGCCCGGTGGCAAAACGCCCCGCTTCAAGCCCGATATCGCCTAGAACAGAAGCAAATCCCAGCCCGTGCAGCAGGCCGAATCCAAATACGACCGCTGTTCGCCATTGGTTGTAACGGCGGTGAAATATGTTCTCGACCGCAACGTAGATGATCGACGCGGCAATCAGTGGTTCTACGATACTGACCGGAATTTCAACGACACCCAGCGTTGCCAGCGCCAGCGAGAACGTATGGGCCAACGTGAACGCTGAGACCTGCCACAACAATGGCCGAAGGTTGAGCGAAAAAAAGAACAACCCCAGCACGAACAGGATGTGATCCAGGCCCCTGGGAACGATATGGACAAAGCCGATCTGAATATAATTGGTGAAAGAAAGTATCCAGCTTTGCTGGGATCCGCCGGAGCGCGCGATGGGGTCGCTGATCTGACCGTTGATCAGATAGGCAGTATAGGCGGTCTCGGGGTCGTCGCTGACTTGGCGCAAGACCAGCGGCCCAAACTCGCTCGCCCAGCCGAACGTGACCGGCGCGTCACCGGGCGGCAATTCGGTGCGCAGCTCAATCACGCTGTCGCGGGCGAAACCGAGGTCGCCAATTGGCGCAATCTCGATGCCCACAAGAGTAAGTGGCAGTCGCGTATCGCCTGTAAATAGCCGCATTTTCTTCGATAATTCTGGCCAAGCTGCGCGCAGCTCTCGTTCCAATTCAGCCGGTTCAAGCGCGCGAAGCAGGTCGTGGCGTGCGGCAAGAGGGCTGTCGTTGGTGTCGAAGATGGCCGAAACGTCAATACCTGCGACCATCGGTTCAAGCGTCAAATCGATATTCAACACCACCTGCCCGCCGGTAATTTCGATATCGGCAATCGCCGGCCGGATTTCATGGGCTGACAGAGGTCGCACCAACAAGACTGTGATGAGCGAAAGGCTTGACACAAACGCAACGAACGCTCTTTTTCCACTCATCATTCCCAAACCCGGACCTGTCCCATGCGATTGCACACTTGCCTTGCCGTTCTTTTGCTAATTAGTCCGACTTTTGCAAGCGGCCATGAATTCTGGATTTCGCCAGCGGACTACACCGTCGGCCAGGGCGAGGAAATTGTTGCCAATTTGCGGGTTGGCCAACAATTCGATGGCAGAAAACTGGCGTTTATTCCCGCCAATTTCGCCCAGTTCCGGCTTGTGCAGGGCAACAGCGACGTGCCTGTCAAGTCCCGCATCGGCGACCGGCCGGCGATGCATCAGGTCGCACCAGCCGAAGGTCTGTGGATTATCGTGCATGAAACCACCGATAACCGGCTGGGATATGGTGATGACGACGCGCAATTATTTGTCGATTTCGTCAACCACAAGGATCTGAAGGATGTGCTGGCTGCCCATAAAGCTCGTGGATTGCCAGACGTTGGATTTGTCGAGAATTACCGGCGCTTCGCCAAGTCGCTTGTTGCGGTCGGCCACGGCGCGGGTTCGGACCGGGTGGTGGGATTGCGGACGGAAATCGTCGCGATGAGCAACCCCTATGAACCCGGCTTTGACGGCAATATGCGCGTGCGGGTTTTGTTTGAGGGCGCGCCGCGCCCCTGTGCCCAGGTCGAGTTGTTTGAACGCGGCGCAGATGGAACCGTTCGCGTCGGGACATTCCGAACCGATGATGACGGATACGCGCGTTTTCCGGTTGTGGCAGGGCGTGAATATCTGGCCGACGCGGTGAAAATGTTGCCGCTGCAGCCCGATGATATTGATAATGACGCGGTTTGGTATTCGCTCTGGGCATCGCTGACTTTTTTGGTTCCGGAATAGGGTCAAAGACGGTCGCCGACCCCGCTGCGGCACATTTATGCCACATCGGCCGCGGAAACGTGCCCCGTTTCGCCCGCGCGAATTGGCTTGGCGCACGCCACTGTGGATAACTTGCCGAAAAGCCATGGACTAAGCACAGGGGCACGAGGCAGGCTTATGGCAATCATCAACGTTACGACGGACAATACGACCGTTGTCGTGAGCAACGGCGACAAGGTATTTATCAACATTCCAGGTGGCGGCACGACGACGATTGTTGCCGCGCCCGGCGCTAACATCCAGAATCTAAAGATACACTTCGTCGATGACACGCAGTCGGATACGGTCATTATCGACCTGTCGACGTTCTCGTCCTACAACCTGCATATCGACGTCATTGACTATGACTCAACCGATGCGGTGATATTGACAAGCGCGTTCAATCAGAACGTCGATCCAACAAACACGGACGAGTACAATTTTCAATATATCGGTGCCAATGGCGCGACATTTGACGGATTTCTGCGTGCCAAGGATAATGGTGAAAAAGACTTCACCGCCAACCCGCCGCCGTTGATCGTTTGTTTTGCAGCTGGGACATTGATCGAGACCGAGACTGGCCCCGCGCCGGTAGAAACGCTGGCTGCCGGTGATCTGGTCACAACCCACGATCATGATGGCCGGCCCGTCAGGTGGATCGGCAGAAAGCAATTCGACAGCCTCGATCTGATGCGTCACCCGCGGCTGAAACCGGTCCGTTTCGCCGCCGGCTCACTGGGTTCGGGTCTGCCCTACGCAGATCTGGTGGTTTCGCCGCAGCACAGGATGCTGGTGGAGGGCTGGCAGGCAGAGCTGCATTTCGGCGTGCCGGAAATTCTGGCACCTGCGCTGGGCTTTGTGAATGGCCAAACTGTCACGATCGACAGTGAAGCGCCGCAGGTTATCTATTATCATCTACTGTTTAATCAACATGAGATCATTACCGCCAACGGCGTGGCCACCGAGAGCCTGCATTGCGGCGATATGGCGTTGATGGCGGTGGGCGACGAGGCTCAGGCAGAACTTAACCTGATCTTCCCCGACGCACCGCGCCTGGAACAGCGCAAGGCCGCGCGACCGGTGACCAAACGGATTGAGACTTTGGCGTTGCGTGGACAGGCCGCCTGATCGCGATAGATGCTGTAGCCCGGCCAATTGCGGGTTCACAGCGGCCAGAATACCGGGATCATCGCCGAGGCCAGCAATCCAACTGAGATATTAAGCGGAAGGCCCACCCGAATAAAATCGGTGAATTTGTAACCGCCGGGTCCAAACACCATCATGTTAGTCTGATAGCTGATCGGCGTGGCAAACGTGGCGCTTGCGGCGATCATCACCGCCACCACCAGCGGTCGGGGATCAACGCCCAAGGTAAGTGCCAGGCCGATGGCAACCGGTGTCAGGACCACGGCGACCGCATGGTTGATCAATTCTGACAAGAGCGAGGTTAGCAAATAGATCGCCCAGACGATGAAAAACGGTGGCAGATCGGCGATGACAGGCGCAAAGCCTTCGACGATCAGCTCGATAGCACCGGACGTTTCCAGCGCGGTGGCGACCGCCAGCATCGCGAATATCAGCGCCAGCAGGCGACCGTCGATAAATGAAAACGCCTCGTCCGAATCTATGCATCGGGTCAGGAACACGACTGCCATGGCGAGGACGGCGAGCAACAGGATCGGCGCCATGCCAAAGGCCGCCAGCAATACGATACCCGCCAATGCGGCAAGGGCAATGGGTGCGTGGCTGCGGCGATAGGCGCGCGCCGTCGGCGCGGTGATGTCGACCATGTCCATCTCTGCAGCAAGGCGCTGAATATCTGCGGGCGCGCCTTCCAGCAGCAAGGTGTCGCCAACACGAACCACCAGATCGTCCAGCTGGCGGCCAATGTTCTGGTTCCTGCGGTGAACCGCGATTGTGTAGACCCCATAGCGCCGCCGGAGCCTGAGCGAGCCGAGCGAACGCCCGATCATACGGCAACCCGGCGAGATCAGCACCTCAACAGTAGTGGTCTGCACCGAACTCAGCTTGTCGACGATACGAAGTTGCTTGTTTTGCTGCAGCCCCAATAGTTCGTCCATCGCGGTGCGCAACACCACGCGGTCGCCGCCCAGCAGGGTGACCGCAGCCAGATCGCGCCTGAGCGAGGCGTCGCCGCGCAAAACATCAATCAGTCGCACCCCGTCGCGGCGAAACAGGTCGATCTGGGTCACATCCTGGCCGATCAGTTCGCTGTCTTCGGGGATCGCCACCTCGGTAAAGAATTTCATCCGGCGTTCGCCAGATAAAAGCGTGGCCATCGACGGGCGGTCGGGCAGCAGGCGCGGCGCAACAAAGCGCAAATAGACTGCACCCCATGCGACCAGGATGATCGCCAGGGGGGTTACCTCAAATATCGTAAACGCTTTGAGCCCGGAAGCGCGCGCGACGCCATCAACAAGCAGATTGGTCGAGGTGCCGATTAACGTCAAAGACCCGCCAAGAATGGCAGCGTAAGACAATGGGATCAAAAGTTTGCTGGGTGCCATTCCCAATTTGCGCGAGAGCTGAACAAAGACCGGGATCATCACCACCACGACCGGGGTATTGTTGACGAAGGCCGAGGCAACCACGACGAAGGCCATCATCGCACCGATGGCTACAGCAGGTCGGGTGTCGGCCTGCCTTTCGGCGAGTCCGGTAAACCAGGCCAGCGCCCCGGTCCGCACCAGCGCGCCCATGACGACAAACATCGCCGCTATGGTCCAGGGTGCCGGGTTGGCCAACACCAACAGCGCATCATCATAGGGCAACACGCCCAACACCAACAACGCCGCCGCACCGCCGATAGCCACAACCTCGGCAGGATAGCTTTCGCGGATAAACAGCGCGAACATGATCGCGACGACGGCCAGCGTAACCAGCGGCGCAGCGATTGGGCCGAGGTCAATTAACTCTAACATGGCACTGCATATCTCATGTCGGGTGTATCATCGCCCAGGGTTGGGTACGCTTCAAGCAGTGGCGCGACGCAAGCTCGTCGGAACGGCAACACACCAAAATAACATGTCACGCCGCTGATTGGTCCAGTTGCCCGCCAATTCGGATCATGGATATGCTCAGCGCTTTGCCGGTCTGGTCGTCGGTTTCTGCGACAAGTCCACAAATCGTCGCCTCGCCCAGAGCGGGAGAAAAGCGCCCCTTTGCCATGCCGGTTACGAACCGGCGCATTGGTTCGATCTTTTCCATACCGATCACCGAATCGTAGACGCCGCACATGCCTGCATCGGTTTGATAGGCGGTTCCACTCGCCAAGATCATCGCGTCCGCCGTGGGCACATGGGTGTGGCTGCCGATAACGATGCTGGCGCGACCAGCGCAGAAATGGCCCATTGCCATCTTTTCGCTCGTGGCTTCGGCATGGATGTCGATCAGGCTGACATTGACCATCCCGCCCAAAGGATGGGCGCGCAGAACCTGGTCGGCGGCGGAAAACGGGTCAGCAAAGGCGCGTTTCATGAACACCTGGCCAAGTATTTGCGCCACCAGAACCTTGCGCCCGCCTGGGGCGTCGAATACCCGACTGCCCTTGCCCGGCGCGGCCTTGGCATAGTTGAGTGGCCGCAGAATTCTGGGTTCCGTTTCGATGAATTGCAGCATGTCGCGCTGGTCGAACGCGTGATCGCCCAGCGTCAGGCAATCGGCACCGGCGTCGAGCAGAACCTTAGCGTGGGCCGCAGAGAGCCCGACACCGTTGGTGGCATTCTCAGCGTTCACGACGACAAAATCGAGGCCCATATCCTTGCGCAGCGCAGGAAGCCTGTCGGTGATTGCGCGACGCCCGGACCGGCCTACGACGTCGCCAAGGTAAAGTATCCGCATGGATCATGGGGCTAGAACGCCTGCGCCCGAAGCGCAAGTTTTCGCCATAATCCTGTGGCGATTCTGTGGCCGCGTCTGGATAGTCGATCACCGGTTCCCGGCGCGTTGTTATCCGCAACCGGTGTTCCCAGCCGGGCATGAAATTGCGCGCCCAATTTGCGTCGGCAAAATCTGTGGATCCGGAAAATTACCATAAATTGAATGAGATGGACCTATATTGGCGCGGCTTGGAGCGGATTGGCACCGAATCATGCGCGCCTGCTGCCCGGGCGTGGTTAAGCCAGATGAACGCAACCTTTCACGCGAATGAGGTCGGGCAACAGTTCGCTCTGGCGCGGCCAACTGTTCGCCAGGGAGCGCTATTGGGCACGGAAATGACAGATTTCGTGGTGGTTAGGCGCAAAATGCTTAATACCAACGGTCATTGATCAGAACCCATGCGCCCATTTGCGCATGCCGAGGGACATGATCTTCCATGGTTGGTCGATGAGGTTGTTCCAGGATTGGCAGCACAGCGCGACGATGTCTTCGTAGGATTTGAAGATCCGGTTCGACAACCAGTTGTCGCGCATGAATTGCCAGACATTCTCCACCGGGTTCAACTCGGGCGATCGTGGCGGCAGCGCCAGGACGGTGATGTTGTCGGGGATCGCCAGCTTGGGCGTCAAGTGCCAACCGGCCTGATCGACGATCAGCACCGCATGGGCACCGGGATCGACGGCGGCACTGATCTCGATGAGGTGCGCCGCCATGGCTCGGTGTCGCACCAGGGCATGACCAGCCCGGTGCCTTTCCCCTTCGCGGGACAGATCGCGCCGAAGATATAGGCCCATTCGGTGCGCTGGTCGCGGGGCGCCCGCGGGCGCGTGCCACGTCTGGCCCATCGGCGTGTGAGCTTATTCTTCTGGCCGATGCGGGCTTCATCTTGCCACCACAGCTCTATCTCGACGCCTTTCGGGAGCCTCGCCCGGATCTTCGCCAGTTCGGCGGGGAAGTTTTTTTTAAAAGCCTCGACGGCCAGCTCGTTTTGCGCGTAGTGGCGCGGCCGCGCCGAGATCTTGGCGAAGCCGAGCGCCTTCAACTCGCGCCCGACCGTGGTCTCGTCGAGCGAGATGGCGAACGTCTCCAAGAGCCACCGCGCCAGGTCCTTGCGCCGCCAGCGCACGACGCCGTCCACCGCCGGGACCGGGCCGGCCTCAACAACCTCCGCCAGTGCGCGGCGGTGATCGGCGTTGAGCTTCGAGGGTGCGCCCGGTGACTTCCCATCGACCAGCCCGTCCGGTCCGCGGGCGTTGAAGCGCAGCACCCAGTCGCGAATGATCTGCAGACCGACGCCGCCGATCCGCGACGCATCCGTCCTGCTGCCACCATCGTAGACCTCGGCCAACGCCAGCAGACGACGGCTCTGGGTCGCGTCCCTGGTCCTCTTCGCGAGGCGCCGCAGTGAGACGCTGTCAAAATCGTTCCGTAAGTCGATAGGCGCTGCCATGGCGAACCTCATTGGTTCACCACA
This sequence comes from Paracoccaceae bacterium, assembly GCA_965216135.1. Taxonomy (GTDB): domain Bacteria; phylum Pseudomonadota; class Alphaproteobacteria; order Rhodobacterales; family Rhodobacteraceae; genus CBDCFL01. Next base: position 224,439 of record CBDCFL010000022.1, on the reverse strand, counting down.
TTGAGTCAGAGATCGGACCGCTTGGGAATCCCCAACGTGAGTCAGGCATTCCGCTCGGTGGTATAAGGTCTCTTTTACCAAGTCAGCGAAACTGACGCGGTGGTCAAAGCCCTGCTGGAATTTGGACGTGTGTTGTCTGGTCCACAGGCTGGCAGCACAAGGGGGCTCGTGCTGGCCAAGTGCGTAAAAGGTAACAAGTGTCGGCCCCAATCTCGGGACGAAATAGTAGAGTTATACCAACGGCCCCCAGATTTGACTCAAGGGGATTCCCACGAGCGGCGTGATCTGATTCAGTGGCATCAAGGCAAGGGAGGCTTTGATGGCAGTAAGGATTACGCGCAAAGACAAGTCCGCAGGCGAGCTTCGCCAGGAAGCGGCGCGGTGCCGGGATGGGAAAGCGGCGCGACGGATGTTGGCGATTGCCCTGGTTCTGGATGGGGTTGACCGCAAGACGGCGGCAGAAAACTGCGGCATGGATCGGCAGACGCTGCGGGATTGGGCCCACCGTTACAATGCGGAGGGCGTGTCGGGCCTGTTCAACCGTCGCCCGCCGGATCCACCCTGTCTGCTGAGCGCGGCACAGAAGGAGGAGTTGGCGGAAATGGTTCGGGCGGGTCCCGACCCCGAAACCGATGGGGTTGTGCGCTGGCGGCGCATTGATCTGAAACGCAAGATCGAAGAGCGCTTCGGCGTCACCATGCATGAGCGAACTGTTGGCAAACAATTGGCAAGCCTGGGCTTTCGGCGTCTGTCGGTGCGCCCGCAGCATCCGAAATCCGACCCGGATGCACAGGAGGCTTTTAAAAAAACTTCGCCGCAGAGGTAGAAGCAGCCTTGCCGGAAACAGCCCGCAGCAAGCCCCTGGAGATATGGTTTCAGGATGAAGCGCGGGTTGGCCAGCAGGGCACGCTCACCCGTATCTGGGCCGAGCGTGGAACACGCCCCCGTGCCCCGCGCGACACCCGCTATATCTGGAGCTACATTTTCGGCGCCGTCTGCCCGGAACGGGCTGAAGCGGCCGCTCTGATCATGCCACATGCCGACACACAGGCCATGAGCGCGCATCTCGCCGAGATCGCTAAAACCGTCGCATCGGGCGCACATGCCCTTCTCATTCTGGATGGCGCTGGCTGGCACGGTTCGGCAGAGCTGGAGGTACCCGACAACATCACCCTGCTCAAACTCCCGCCCTATTCCCCTGAACTCAACCCGATGGAAAATGTGTGGGCTTATCTGCGTGCCAACAAGCTCGCCATATCCGTCTTCGACAATTATGAGCAGATCGTCGACAGGTGTTGCGAAGCATGGAACTTCTTTGCAAACGACAAAACCGCAATCACGTCAATCACTACCAGACAATGGGCCAAAACGGTCAACGACTAGGGCCGTTGGTATTAGGTAAATGTCAAACTTGACGAGTATCCAGTCTAGTGAGCGCGACGCATCGCAGAAAATATTGCTGCGCGTGCGTCGTGCGTCTACTGCGCCGCCCCAAAAGGCTGCGCCAGCCGGACAGCAAGTTGCGCCAGCCGAACAGCCCGAGGCGACCGCCGTTAACCCCAAAAGGATCACCGGATTTGGCCCGATGTCACGGGTCACGACTAGTTTTGGCGAGGTTCACGCACATGTTTTGCGCAAAGGCGACATGGTGCGAACCACGCTTGGCCATTTCAAACGCATAGAACATGTGGATCGCATTCGCTTTGACGAGGAATTCGTGCGCCGCCATCCCGGTGTATTGCCGATCAAGCTGCGCAAGGGTGCATTGGGCCAGGGAATGCCCAAAGTGGACATGATGCTGGCACCCTACCAGAAAGTGCGCGTCGGGCGGGCCCGATCGGCGATGCCGATGGTCGATGCGATCAAACTTTTGGACCGCCCGTTTGTAGAGCGCGCAACGGAAAACCAGATTACCTATACCATAATCCGCTTGGACGGACCGGCAGAGATATTGTGTGAGGGCTGCGCGACCAGTCTAGAGACCTAAACAGGGTTTGGTCCGCAACGATCCGGTGGGGATAACGGGCGCTTTGGTTCAGCCGAAGCGTCCGTCTTTATTGCCGCGCGGTAATGGATTAGCAGATCATCGAGATGCTTTGCTGCGGAAAACCGGGCCTGCGCATCTGCGCCCGCGTTCTTGGATAGCCGATGCCAATTAGCGCGATCCAATTGCTCTAGTGCTTGGTGCAGCGACATTGCATTGCCAGGTGAAAACAGAAAACCGTCCCGCCCGTCGCGCACCAGTTCCGGGATACCGCCAATGTCCGCCGCGACGATGGGGCGTCCCAGTGCTTTGGCCTCAAGTATCGACATCGGGCAGTTTTCAAACCATTGCGACGGCACAACGACGGCGCGCGCGTTTGCGACCAGGTGATGCAGGGCCTCGCCCGCGACAAATCCGGCAAAGGTAATGTTTGGTGCTGTTGCAATTAGGCGCTCAACCGCGTCTTGCCATGATCCCGTCCCGGCAATGATCAACCTGGGTTCCCGGCGCGCGCCACTTTGATCAGGGTTTCCAACCCTTTAAGCCGTTCGATCCGGCCGAAATACAGCAGATAGGTGCCCTGTGGCGCGCTGCTGGTCTGTGGCGGATCAACGAAATTGCGCAGCACGAACAGTTTGTTCGTGGGCAATCCGGCGCGAATAAGCATCCGGCGCTGAAAATCGCTGACACACAAGAACCGGTTGATCAGACGAACGTCGCCCATCGCGCGGCTTGCGTGAAATTCTGCAAATGCCGCCAGCGATAAGGCAAATGACCCGCTGTGGCACCGATGCCGGAGCGCGTTGAGTGTCGAATGCGTTACGCAGGTGTCGCAAACCCGGCCCTGCCGCTCCATCGTGTAGACCGGGCAGACAAGTTTATATTCGTGCAATGTCTGGACGGCGGGAATTTGGTGGCGGCGCAGAACCTGCAGGATCGAGGCGGTGTGTTTGCCATGATAGATGTGCAGATGGGCGACATCGAAGGGCCCGTGATCGGCGATCAGGCGGTTTAGGTTTCTGCGTGCCGACGAATTCCAGACATATCGCAGAGCGTCGCGCGCCAGCGGCGGCGAAGTGCGTGCCCCGCGGGGGAAATAGCTTGTCCACTGGCTTGGCTCATTGGCCGGATCTGCCAGGCAGAACGGCACGACCTGGTGGCCCGCGCCCTGCAACAGGCGCGTCGTGGCAAAGAACACCGAGTCCGATCCGCCGACAATGTGATGGCGGTGGCTGATGTGCAGGATTTTCACTTGCAACCCTCGGCCGGATAGCCCAGCGCGATCATGGTTTCGCGCATTTTCGCGGCGATGAGGGGATGCAGATCAGGCGCGCGGCGCGGTGTCGGCACCTGCAGGCGGGCCACAGCATAACGGATCGTCAGCGCATCGCTAGCCAGGCCGCAGAATTCCAGCACCGCGCTGATTGTCTCGGCGGGCGCGCTGACCAGATCTTCATACCTTAGCAGATGGAGCCGCCGATGGTCGTATTGACGCTGGCGCAGAACTTCGCGCATCGTCACGATCCATTCCAGCGCCGCCATGTCCTCGTGCCGGGTCACGCCATCCAGAATGCCGGCCAGATCGGCCAGTTCCGCGTCAGGTTCGATCAGTTCGCGCTGGATAAGACGCCATTTGCGGCGGTCACGGCCCCACCACTCGACGCCATTTTGTCCGTGTCGCTGCGACCAGTCGCTGATTGATGCCGCCACCTGCCAGCCATCGCGCAGGATGACGATCATGACCGCGTCAGGAAATGCTTTTGCGACCAATTCACTGCGAAACAGCAGCTCCGGGTATTTGTCGAGCACCCGGCGGGAATTGGAAGCGAAAGCAAATGCCCTGTAAAACCGGCGCAGGCGGCGGATTTTGGCGGATGTGGCATCCTCTGCGCCCATCCGAATGCGCCCGTCGCTGTGGCTGTAGGTTCCGATCACATCGTCATCACCAAGCGCTGCGTGCCATAGGGCCTTGGGTTCGTTCAAAAATCCGACATCAGGGTGCAAGCCGAGTATTTTGCCCAGCATCGTCGTGCCCGACCGGCCGACCCGAAGAATGAATATCGGTGCGATGGGGGCTTGCGACCAGGGTAAACTTGCCCAGAGCTTGTATCCCAGCAATACCGCCGGATTTATCCAGCGGCCGCGGGCGGTCAGCGGGCGGCCCTCAAATACCAGATAGGCCAGCAGGCGCGGCCAAATCTTCCATGGGCGCGCGCGAATGAAATCTGCGTCGAGCTGGGCAATCATTGCAGGCACCTCCGCCCCAACTGATCGCCAAGATTGGTAAAGCGATGGTTAATATTTAACCGGCAATTGTCTTGGCCGTATCCGGTTGGGGAGGAATGTCGCGAGGGACCGGCGGGCTCAACTGATCGACGCAACACACTCGGCAAATTTCTCTGCTGGCGTTTGGTATTGCAAGGTCTTGCGAGGCCTTTCGTTCAACTGACGTGCGATCGCGCTGAGCTTTGGGTAGTGCCCCCGGACGTGGTGTAATTCCGACGTTAGCGCGGGCTGAGTGGAGCCTCGCGTAGCTCAGGCGAAGTCCGCGCGGGTTGCTGGGCGGCCATGGACGTTCTCCGGTAGGGTTTGGGTTGCAACCTGACCTACCGATCGAGGAGATCACCCATGACCAAGGACACGATATCAGAAACCGCCGCGCTGAAGGCGCTTCTTTCCGAGACCGCCGATCATCAGATTTTGGCCGAGATGCTGGGTTTTGTTGCCGACCGGTTGATGGCACTGGATGTGGATCAGCTGTGCGGTGCCGGGGTGCATGAACGCTCGGCCGGGCGGGTGAACCACCGGAACGGATATCGCCCGCGCCGATGGGAAACCCGCGCCGGGACCGTTGATGTTCAGATCCCGAAACTGCGCAAGGGGACGTATTTCCCGGAGTTTCCGGAACCACGCCGGGCCTCGGAGAAAGCAATGACCGCGGTGATCCAGGAAGCCTACATTCAGGGCGTCTCAACGCGATCAGTGGATGATCTGGTCAAGACCATGGGCATGACGGGCGTCTCCAAGAGCCAGGTATCCCGCCTGTGCGTGGAGATCGACGAACGCGTTGACGCCTTCCTTGACCGGCCACTGGAGGGCGAATGGCCCTATCTCTGGCTGGACGCCACCTACATCAAGGTGCGGCGTTCGGGACGGATCGTCAGCGTGGCAGCCATAGTGGCGGTTGCGGTCAACACCGACGGGCGGCGCGAGGTTCTGGGCATCGCCATCCAACCCAGCGAAGCCGAGGTGTTCTGGGACGAATTCCTGCGCGCTCTGGCCGATCGCGGCCTGCGCGGGGTAAAGCTGATCATCGCTGACGAACATAAAGGCCTGAAGGGGGCCGCCGCCAAAGTGCTGGGTGCTACGATCCAGCGCTGTCGCGTGCACTTCATGCGCAATGCCCTGGCCTGCGTCGGCAAGAAGGACCGTCCCATCGTCACGGCCGCGCTCAGAACAGCCTTCGATCAGGACACGCTGGCAGACTCGAAGGAACACTGGACCAAGCTGATCGAGGCTTTCCAGCCGCGTCATCCCAAGCTCGCCGAGCTGATGCTGCGCGCCGAGGAAGACGTGCTGGCCTACAAGACGTTCCCGCAAGCTCAATGGCGGCAAATACACTCCACCAATCCGCTTGAACGCCTCAACAAAGAGATCAAGCGCCGAACAAATGTCGTCGGTATTTTCCCTGACGAGGCCGCGATCAGACGCCTCGTCGGCGCACTTATGCTGGAGCAGAACGACGAATGGGCAGTCACACGTCGTTACATGACGCTGGAAACCGTCGCCGCCATCTGCGAGGATACCACCATGGACCCGGCGAAAATCGCCGCCCTGTAAACCGGCTCAACACCCAGCCGGAGAACAATTTACACCACGCCCTGGGGCACTACCGAGCTTTGCTTGAGAATGAACGGATAAATCAGTTCCCCTTGGCAGATATTGCCGGAGAAGCCGGTTGGTGTTTTCGTTCGAACCGCGTTGCCACGGGGAGTGTGGGTCGCAAAAGTAGACGTCGATATCGGTCGCTATGGTCAGGCGCGGGTGATCTGCCAGCTCTTTGCCGCGATCCCATGTCAGGGACTTGTAGAGTTCGCGTGGCAATCTCTGTGCCGATTTGATTAGCCCAGAGATGACGCTTTCGGTGTCCTTGTTGGCGACTTTGACCAGCATCACATACCGCGAATGGCGTTCCACTAGGGTCGCTATATAACTGTTCTTCGACCCTCCGATCAGATCGCCTTCCCAATGCCCTGGCACCGCTCTGTCTTCCACGGACGCGGGTCTTTGACTGATCGATACGGCGTTTTTGATCTGCCCCAAACCGTTGCGCTTGAGGCTTGCATGCTTGGAGCGCCGGACAGTGCGTTTGGCGCGCAGATGCTCCAGCAACTCCTTCTTCAGTACGCCGCGCGCCTGTATATAAAGGCTTCTGTATATCGTTTCGTGCGACACTTGTTTCTGCGCTTTTTTCGGGAACGTACGCTTGAGCCAGCCCGCAATCTGCTCGGGTGACCACTTGCGCCGAAGCTTTGCCGATACTGCTTGGGCCAAAGCTGGGTGGCAAGCCAGCTTGCATGTCTTGGGGCGCAATGCGCGATCCCATGCTGCCTGATCAGAGGTCGTCGCGCGATAGTTAGCAGATCCGCCATTCCGTCGAACCTCGCGGCTGATGGTTGAGGGCGCGCGTCCTAATTGGTGGGCGATCACGCGAAGTGATCGTTTGATGCTAAGCCCGCGCGAAATCTCCTCGCGCTCAGAAAGGCTCAGGGCGCGGCTACCACGTCTGCGACCTGGCGGGCGGATGCCGCCTGTCGGCGAGATAACGGAAAAGACCGAGGATGATTGCCGGTCAAACACCCGCCCAATCGAACTCATCGACTCTCCGCGCTGCCAACGATCCCAAATCTCAGCCCGCTGCGTGGCCGAATAGTAAATGCGACGACGATACTTCATGCTCAACACTCCATCTCTTCCTAAAGATTAAAGTGTTGCGTCCACCCGTTGAGGCCACCCCCTAGGGCAGACATTCCAGGATCGCATCGACCAGGTTTTGGAGCAACATGTCGTAAAGTTCGCGACCTGGCAGAATGTCGCGTCCAAGCGGATCAAGCGCTCCCACGACGACATCCCGGCCCTCAGCCAGGACCGCCGCATAGTCGCGTCCTGACCCTGAGTCGTACAGGATGCACTGCGCCGCGCCGCTTGTTACCAGTGCGCGCAGGTGCCGCAAATGGGCCGCGCCGGGCGCAGCGGCATGTCCGTCGGCAATCGCGCCAATGATCGTCAGGCCAAAGCGAGATGCAAATGGGCCATAGGCGTCATGACCGGCGATGATGCCCAGTGCGCGGGCGTCACTAAGCTGGCGGTCCAATTTTTGCTGAAGTTCGCTAAGTTCAGACTTTGCACGCGTTGCCCGGGTTGTATAGCGGGCGCGGTTGTCGGGATCGTTTTTGATCAGCTGAGCGGCGATCTGATCGAGCCAGGCGATTGCATGGGCCGGGTCCAGCCACAGATGCCCGTAGTTCGTATCCGTCGCATCCGTGATCGCGCCAAGTGCCAGGGTCACAAGGTCCGGATTGGCCGACTGCAAGTACTCATCCAGCCAGGGCATCTGTTCAGGACCCGTCCAGACCAGCAGATCGGCCTCGGCAATTGCGCGCACCTGGCTTGGGGCGAGCGTGAAGTGATGCGGATCAGCGCCGGGTGCCAGCAACAAGTCCGGTTCTTCGCCGAGCACTTTTGTAACCAGCGAGTGCAGCGGCGCGATGTCGGTCAAGACACGCAAATCCCCGGCGCGCGCCGGCTGCGCGAGCGCCACGATTATCACAAACACCCTCAGCATGGTCTTGATGTCCTTGCGACACGAATTGTTACGATATAACATTACGCGACTGGGGAGCAACCAAAATGCACCATTCAACAGCGGCATTCCACGACCATAACCATGCGCAATGTGCGGGCGAGGTTGTGTCTTACGCCGAACGGCAGGCCAAAATCGACGGTCTCCGCCTGACTCCGGTTCGTCGGCGCGTTCTGGAAATTCTCGCCGAAGCACACCGCGCGCTGGGAGCCTACGAAGTGCTGGATCGCCTGAAATCCGAAGGTTTTGGCAGCCAGCCGCCGGTTGCCTATCGCGCGCTGGATTTTCTGGTCGAACACGGGCTCGCCCACCGCATTCGCCGGTTGAACGCCTTCGCCGCGTGCATGACGCCACAGGGTAGCCATGCGCCGGCGTTTCTGATCTGCCAGCGCTGCAATGCGATTGCCGAACTTGCCGGTACCGAAACCGAATTGGCGTTGCGTAATGAAGCGGCTGATCTTGGATTTGAGGTCGCGCGGATGAATATCGAAGCCCTGGGCATCTGCCCCGCCTGCAAGGACGCTGGGTAATGCCGCTGATAGCAGCGCGAGACCTTTGCATCCGCTATGGGGCCGCGCAGGTGCTCAGCGATGTCACATTCGCGATTGAACCGGCAGAAATTGTTACCCTGATCGGACCGAACGGATCGGGCAAATCCAGCCTGATCCGCGCCCTGATGGGGGCCATGCCCGTCAGTGCGGGCACAGTCACCCGAGCGCCCAACTTGACGATTGGCTATATGCCACAATCACTGAGCATCGACACCGCCATGCCGATAACGGTGCGCCGGTTCTTGAATTTGCCGCAGCGTCGAGCCAGCGAAGAGATTGCCGCCGCCGCGAACCGCACCGGGCTTGACACCATGCTCGACCGTCAACTGGCGGATCTGTCGGGGGGACAATTGCGCCGCGTTCTGCTGGCGCGGGCGATCCTGACCAATCCCGATATTCTGATCCTTGACGAGCCGACCCAGGGGCTGGACCAGCCCGGAATTGGCGCGTTCTACCGAATGCTGGAAGAGCTTCGCAGCGAGCTGGGCTGCGCGATCCTGATGGTCAGCCATGATCTGCATGTGGTCATGAGCGCGACTGACCGGGTGATTTGCCTTAACGGTCACATCTGCTGCCAGGGCAGGCCCGAAGTGGTTCTAAGAGCACCCGAGTACCGGGCGCTGTTTGGTCCCGGCACCGGCGGCACGATGGCGCTGTACCGTCACGAACATGATCATCAGCATGATCACCCCCAAGAACACGAAACAACCGGATGATTGACGATTTCCTTGTCCGCGCGGCCTTCGCAGGGCTTGGCGTTGCCGCGGCCTCGGGACCGCTCGGCTCGGTCATCATATGGCGGCGCATGGCGTTTTTCGGCGACGCCACCGCACATGCCGCGATCCTTGGCGTGGCTCTTGCGCTGGTTCTTTCGCTGCCCATCGGGGTGGGCACTTTCGCCGTCGCGCTGGCGATGGGCGCGCTGGTGGCCTGGCTGGTCGCGCGTGGCCATTCCGGTGACGCAACACTTGGCGTCATTTCGCATTCCGCGCTCGCGTTCGGGCTGATCGCGATCTCGTTTCTTGATGGAATTCGCGTCAATCTTGTCAGCTTTCTGTTCGGCGACATTTTGACGGCGAGTTGGCGCGAGGTCTTGTTCATATGGCTGGGCGCAGCGGGCATTCTGGCGCTGCTTGTCTGGCGTTGGCCGCGTTTGCTGACCGCAACGCTGAACCCCGATCTGGCAATCTCTTCAAACATATCGCCGGGCCGCGAGCAGGCCGTGCTGACCATTGCACTAGCCCTGTTGATCACAATGGCCCTAAAGGTCGTGGGCGCGCTGCTGATCGCGGCCATGCTGATTGTGCCTGCTGCCACAGCACGCAGTTTGACCAGAACACCAGAGTCCATGGCGGTCGTGGCCGGCATCGTGGCCGCGGCTGCAGTCATTGGCGGTCTGGCCCTGTCGTTCTGGCAAGACACCCCGGCTGGGCCGTCGATCGTCAGCGTTGCCGCGATCTACTATGCAATGGGCCTTGTAGCGCAACCCGCGGTCACTCGGATGTTCGGCCGTTAGAAAATGCGGGATAATGGCGCTCAGAACTTGCAAGCGGGGCGGGGCAGAACGGGCGTCAAGGATCTTGCGCATTGGCCCGGAATCAAGGCTCGAAGAGCCGCCGGGTAGCGCCCGACCGCCCCAGTGGGCGGGCGCTCCTCCACCCCCTGCACACCCGAATGAACTTAAGATGAAGCGGCACCACAAAGCGCAGACCTCAACCCGCAGTGGCGCCCACCCGCGGTCTGGCGCTGCCCTCGGTCGCGTGACGTGCTTTTTGACAGATGGGCTCAAAGCCGTCATCTGACGATCTTGCTCAGTTAATAGGGCCCGACCCTGGATAGCAAAACCACGCCGTTTGGTCGCACCGCTGCCCACTTGAATTCTGGGATGGATTATCCGACTGTCTGGCGCGCCGATTTTCGGCCGGGGTAGGCAGCGCCAGATGCAGGATTTCTCAGCCGCGTTCATGCAATCGCTTGGTTTGATCCTGTCGGGTGATGCCTATCTGGCGGGCATCGTCCTGCTGTCGCTCAAGGTCTCGCTTTTCGCATTGGCCATATCGGCGCTGGTCGGCATTCCGCTTGGTGGGCTGCTGGCGGTGACGCGGTTTTATGGTCGGGGCGCGATCGTCGTGCTCATCAATGCGCTGATGGGCCTGCCGCCAGTTGTCGTTGGGCTGTCGGTCTATCTGATGCTGTCGCGGGCCGGGCCTTTCGGCGTGCTCGACCTGCTGTACACGCCGATGGCGATGATCATCGCGCAGTCAATTTTGATCACCCCCATTCTGGCGGCCCTGACCCGTCAGATGCTGGAAAATATGGAAGCCGAATATTCAGAGCTGCTTGCCTCATTCCGGCTGACACGATGGCGTAAGATAAGGGTACTGATCTGGGATGGCCGGTTTGGCCTGATTACCGCCCTGCTCGCCGGATTTGGCCGTGCCACCGCAGAGGTCGGGGCAGTGATCGTCGTGGGCGGCAATATCAACCACCTGACGCGGGTGATGACCACGACGATTGCCCTTGAAACCTCGCGCGGTAATTTGGCTCTGGCCATGGCGCTGGGGTCCATCCTTCTGCTGATAGCGCTGGCAGTAAACGCGGGCCTGTCGCTGTTGGGCTCAGCCACGGTGCGCGGGTATGGATAGCGACGAGCCGATACTCGCAGCGCGCGATCTGGTGTTTCGCGCCGATGGGCGAGACGTTCTGCGTCTGGACCGGCTCGAGCTGCGCGCGGGCGGGATCAGTATTATCCTTGGCCCCAACGGCGCGGGCAAGAGCCTTGCACTGCGCCTTCTGCACGGCATTTTAAGCCCCAACAGCGGCGATCTTTGCCTGCATGCCGATGCGGATCCCAACCGCCAGGCGATGGTGTTTCAAAAGCCAGTATTGTTGCGCCGCACGGTGGCCGCGAACGTCGCCTTCGCGCTTGACGCCTGCGGTCGCGACCGGTCCAATCTGGCGGCCTTGCTTGAGCGAGCATCGCTGACGCCCATGGCCAGGCAACCCGCCCGCACATTGTCGGGTGGCGAACAGCAGCGGCTGGCGCTCATCCGCGCGCTGGCGACCGAGCCGCAGATATTGTTCCTCGATGAACCGACCGCCAGTCTCGACCCGGCGGCGACCAAATCGATCGAGGAAATGATCGTCCGAGTCTCGCACGAAGGCACCAAGATTGTGATGGTGACCCATAACATCGGCCAAGCGCGGCGGCTGGCCGCAGATGTCGTGTTTTTCCATGGTGGGCGGGTTGTTTGTCATCAGGATGCAGGCAAATTTTTCGACACGCCGGGTGCGCCGGAGGCCGAGGCCTTTCTTGCCGGGCTTTTGTATATATGAGGCGGCCGCGATGACCAGGTTGCACATCTTGGCGCTGTTAACCGCATGTTTGCTCGCCCCGCTACCCGCGAGCGGCGAGCCGGTCATCTTGCAATCCACAACCTCGACGCAAAACTCGGGCCTGTTCGACGCGATTTTGCCGATATTCGAGGACGAAACCGGAATTGACGTGCGCGTTGTCGCGGTGGGCACGGGTCAGGCGTTGAAAAATGCCCGCAACGGCGATGCCGACGTGGTGATGGTGCACGCCAGAACCCTTGAAGAGGAATTCGTCGCCCAGGGCTGGGGCATTGAGCGCCATGATCTGATGTATAATGATTTCGTCATCGTCGGTCCGGCGGGCGATCCTGCCGGGATCGCGGGCCTAGCCAACGCCACAACCGCATTTTCGCAAATTGCAGATGCCGGGGCGCTGTTTGCCTCGCGCGGCGATAGTTCGGGCACGCATATTAAGGAGCTGGCGCTTTGGGGCGCGACGGGTATCGACACCACTGCGGCATCGGGCGGCTGGTATCGCGAAACCGGGGCGGGCATGGGCACGACGCTAAACATCGCGGTCGAATTACAGGCCTATGCGTTGACCGACCGGGGCACATGGCTGTCGTTCGGAAACCGGCGCGATCACATCGTGCTGGTCGAGGGCGACGCGCGGCTTTTTAACCAATATGGACTTATTCTGGTAAACCCCGCGCGCCACAACCACGTTGCTAGCGATGAAGGCCAGTCGTTGATTGACTGGCTTTTGGGGCCTGACGGACAAGCCGCCATTGCAGCCTATTGGATCGACGGGCAGCAGCTGTTTTTTCCAAACGCTGCCGGTGGTCAGTAAAGCCGCCCGCCCAGGGGCACCTCTTTGTCCGGGCCGACCAACACAACCTGCCCGTCGCCGTCCGGCACGCCCAGCACCAGAACCTCGGACATGAATTTGCCGATCTGGCGTGGCGGAAAATTGACCACTGCCAGGACCTGCCGCCCGACCAATCCGTCCCTCGCGTAATGCGCAGTGATTTGCGCCGAGCATTTCTTGACGCCAAGCTGTGAGCCAAAATCGACCCGCAGCCTATAATACCAACGGTCATTGATCAGAACCCATGCGCCCATTTGCGCATGCCGAGGGACATGATCTTCCATGGTTGGTCGATGAGGTTGTTCCAGGCTTGGCAGCACAGCGCGACGATGTCTTCGTAGGATTTGAAGATCCGGTTCGACAACCAGTTGTCGCGCATGAATTGCCAGACATTCTCCACCGGGTTCAACTCGGGCGATCGTGGCGGCAGCGCCAGGACGGTGATGTTGTCGGGGATCGCCAGCTTGGGCGTCAAGTGCCAACCGGCCTGATCGACGATCAGCACCGCATGGGCGCCGGGATCGACGGCGGCACTGATCTCGATGAGGTGCGCCGCCATGGCGTCGGTGTCGCACCAGGGCATGACCAGCCCGGCGCCTTTCCCCTTCGCGGGACAGATCGCGCCGAAGATATAGGCCCATTCGGTGCGCTGGTCGCGGGGCGCCCGCGGGCGCGTGCCACGTCTGGCCCATCGGCGTGTGAGCTTATTCTTCTGGCCGATGCGGGCTTCATCTTGCCACCACAGCTCTATCTCGACGCCTTTCGGGAGCCTCGCCCGGATCTTCGCCAGTTCGGCGGGTAAGTTTTTTTTAAAAGCCTCGACGGCCAGCTCGTTTTGCGCGTAGTGGCGCGGCCGCGCCGAGATCTTGGCGAAGCCGAGCGCCTTCAACTCGCGCCCGACCGTGGTCTCGTCGAGCGAGATGGCGAACGTCTCCAAGAGCCACCGCGCCAGGTCCTTGCGCCGCCAGCGCACGACGCCGTCCACCGCCGGGACCGGGCCGGCCTCAACAACCTCCGCCAGTGCGCGGCGGTGATCGGCGTTGAGCTTCGAGGGTGCGCCCGGTGACTTCCCATCGACCAGCCCGTCCGGTCCGCGGGCGTTGAAGCGCAGCACCCAGTCGCGAATGATCTGCAGACCGACGCCGCCGATCCGCGACGCATCCGTCCTGCTGCCACCATCGTAGACCTCGGCCAACGCCAGCAGACGACGGCTCTGGGTCGCGTCCCTGGTCCTCTTCGCGAGGCGCCGCAGTGAGACGCTGTCAAAATCGTTCCGTAAGTCGATAGGCGCTGCCATGGCGAACCTCATTGGTTCACCACATTGAGTCAGAGATCGGACCGCTTGGGAATCCCCAACGTGAGTCAGGCATTCCGCTCGGTGGTATAATACCAACGGCATCAATTTCTGACTCTGTGGGGATTCCCAAATCGGTTTTGATCTGATTCAAGGTTGGCAAAGGAGGATCGCCATGCCAGCCAGTGTTCCGCTTCGTCGCGACTTTGATGCCCGCCACCTTCGTAAACTCGCCAGCCGTTGCAAGGATGCCCGGCAGAGCCGCCGTCTGTTGTCTCTTGCGGCGGTCTACGATGGCATGAGCCGTGGAGAGGCCGCAAGGATCGGTGGGATGGATCGCCAAACCCTGCGGGACTGGGTTCACCGGTTCAACGAAGAGGGACCGGATGGCCTCACCAACCGCAAGGGCGCGGGCCGGACGCGCTACCTGAGCGATGTCCAGATGAAAGAACTTGGCGAGATTGTCGAGACCGGCCCCGATCCGGCGGTGGACGGGGTTGTCCGCTGGCGGCGGATCGACCTGAAGCGGGTGATCGAGGCGCGCTTTGGCGTCATCTATTCCGAGCGCGGGATATCCAGACTGCTTGGCGAACTGGGCTTTGCCCATATCAGCGCCCGCCCGCAGCATCCCAGGCAGGATAAGCGGATCATCGAGGCGTTTAAAAAAAACTTCGCCGACACGCTCCAGGTGCATATAGCTGACCTGCCAGCGGGAACGCCGGTGGAGATCTGGTTCCAGGACGAAGCACGCCTTGGCCAGAAGAATGGCCTGACGCGCCTGTGGGCGAGAAAGGGCACGCGCCCCCGCCAGCCGGCCGATCAGCGCTATCACAACGCCTATCTGTTCGGCGCCATCTGTCCGGCTCACGGCAAGGGGGCGGCGCTCATGCTGCCTTGGGCGGACGCGCAAGCCATGCAGATGCATCTCGACGAGATCAGCCGCCACGTCGCCCGAAAGGCCCATGCGGTTGTGCTGATGGATCGGGCCGGATGGCACACCACCGGCAAACTCAAAGTCCCGAAGAACCTCACCATCATCCTGCTGCCATCGCGCGCTCCGGAACTGAACCCGGTGGAAAATATCTGGCAGTACTTGCGCGCCAATTGGCTCTCCAACCGCGTGTTCGAAGACTACAATGCCATCGTCGATGCTGGATGCGAAGCTTGGAAAAAGCTCATCGCACAGCCCGAAACCATCACATCAATCGGAATGCGAAAATGGGCCCATATCGGTCAATGTTAAATGCCGCTGGTATAAGCCGGTTTGCGCGCCTCGGGAAACGGCTCTGCAGCCACAATCCGGCCGACGCGAATATCGACCTTCAGAAAGTCATCAAAGCTGATCGCGCTCATTCTGCCAGCTCCCGGCCGCGCGTCGCAGCGGCGTGTACGGCCTGGCGCACAAGCGCCGGGAAACCCCGTTCCGGATCCATCAAAATCTCCAACGCCGCCGCTGTCGTACCGCCAGGGCTGGTGACGTTGACGCGCAGCTCTGCCGGGTCCTCGTTTGATTTTTCTGCCAGCGCACCCGCACCTGCCACGGTGGCACGCGCCAGTTGCAGCGACAGTTCGAGAGGCAGACCCTCGGCGACGCCCGCTGCTGCCAGTGCCTCGATCAAATGAAAGACATAGGCCGGACCGGAGCCCGAAACCGCCGTGACCGCATCCATCTGTTCTTCGTCCGTCAGGCGCACAACCTGCCCAACAGCGCCGAGCAGCATCTCGGCCAGGTCCATCTGCGCGGTATTGACGTGGGCGTTGCCGGCTATCGCGGTGATCCCGCGTGCAATGGCCGCGGGCGTGTTGGGCATGGCCCGAATGATCGGTGTTTTAGCACCCAACACCGCTTCAAAAGCGGCAATTCGGGTTCCGGCTGCGATCGAAACGAAAAGTGTCTCGCCATTGCCTAGCGGCGCAAGAACCGGCAGGGCAGCACCCATCATCTGCGGCTTGACGGCGATCAGAATGATCGCCGGATGATCCGGCATACCCTGGTTTAGACGGACTTTTGTCGAGATCAGCCAATCACTTGGCTGCGGTTCCAGCACCCAGACCGATTGCGCGTCGACACCGCCCGCCAGCCAACCCTGCAGCAGGGCCGACCCCATCTTGCCGCAGCCCAGCAGACCCAGGCCACGGCCCGCAATCAGCGATAGATCCATCTGCTTCCCCCGAAATGAGCCCGCGCAGACCCTAGTGAGCAACCGGGTGGAGGAAAACCCCCGCCCCTGCTCGTCCTGTCATTCTAACTGGCTCAGAGCCGGGATCAGGCGCGCCCGTAGGCCTCGGCCATGGCAACCTGCATTGCATCCTCAGGGGTACGATCCGCCCAGGCGACGAGCTGGAAAGCCGGAAAGAAGCGCTCGGCCGAAACAACGGCGGTGTTGATCAACGTGTCGATCTGTTCCGGCCCGGCAATCTGCCCGCCTGCCAGCACAAGGCCGTAGCGATAGACCATCAACTTTTGCGGTGCCCAGAAGGTGAACGCTCCGGTCCAGCAGGTATCATTGATCCTGTTCAAGATCTCGTAGATTGCGCCAACGCGCGCATCGGGCGGCTCCATTTCGAACGTGCAGATCAGGCGCAATGTCTCATCGTAACCAGACCAGGCGAGCGTGATCGAATAGGTGCGCCACTGCCCTTCGACCGCCATTGCGATCTGATCGTCCGCGACGCGATCGAAATCCCACTCATGATGGGTCGCGATGTGCTCGACCAAGTCAATCGGGTGAATGTCTTCGGTGTGGAAATCCTGCTCCGACAGCGCCATTAAGGGCCTCTCTTTCGGGCCAGAAAGCGTGGGCTGCCAACCCGCAAATCCTAGCGATCTGCTCTACCAACGGCGGGTTTTTGCATCCGCCTTACCAGATATGGTGTGCCGAAAGTGATCGTCTGTAAAGACGTAATTTGGCGAAATCGCGCGTTCGCCGGACTTATCCACAATAATCGTAGCCCGAGAGCGCATCTGCTGCGCCGTTCGGGCCGTGGCGCGCTATTTGACGGCTTTTTCCAATTTCGTTATCCGCGCCTTCAGCGCTTTATTCTCGACGCGCGCCTTTTCCGCCATGGTGCGCACCGCGTCAAACTCCTCGCGCGTCACCAGGTCGCGGTCGGCCAGCCAGCGGTCTATCCAGCCCTTCATAGCGGTTTCCGTCTCATCCTTGGCGCCCTGCGCAACGCCCATGGCGTTGGTCATCAGCTGAGAAATGTCTTCAAATATCTTGTTCTGCGTGTGCATCGCCAAACCTCCTGCGCGGCTCAGTTTCTGATATGGTCGCTTTGCGGGCGCGCGACAAGGTTGACTTCAACTGATGGGCCACTCAAGTCTCTGGCCATGTATGCCGCCGCGATTTCTTTTCCGGATATAGGCGCAGAACTCTTTAGGATCGAGATCGGCGGTTTTGTCCTTGCGATCCGTTATTACGCGCTGGCTTATATTGCCGGTCTGCTGATCGGCTGGTGGCTCATATTGCGCGCAATTCGCAGGCCGGAATTATGGCCCGACAACACCGCTGCGATGACGCCCGAACAGGTGGAAAGCCTGCTTACGTGGATCGTTATCGGCGTTATTGTCGGCGGGCGGTTGGGGTTTGTGACCTTCTATCAACCGGCCCATTATCTGGCCAATCCGCTCGACATAGTCAAAGTCTGGCAAGGCGGCATGTCGTTTCACGGCGGGTTTCTGGGTGTTTTGGTGGTGGTCATTGTATTCGCGCGCCGCCACGGCCTGGCGCTGGGTGCTGTTGCCGATCTGATGGCGTTGGCGACACCGCCCGGCCTGTTGCTGGGTCGCATCGCCAATTTTATCAACGCCGAGCTTTGGGGGCGGCAATCGGACATGCCCTGGGCGGTGATCTTTCCGGGCGCTGCGGCGCAGGATTGTCCAACAATTGTCGGACTTTGCGCGCGCCACCCCTCGCAGCTTTACGAGGCCGGTCTTGAAGGGCTGATCTTGGGGGGCTTGTTGCTGTGGCTGGCGCTTCGCGGGCAGGCGTTTGGCCGACGGTGGTTACTGACTGGCACATTTCTGGCGGGCTATGGCGCATCGCGCTTCGTCGTTGAATATTTCCGCCAGGCCGATACGCAATTCATCTCTCCAGACAACCCGGCCGGCCATATCCTGCGCTTGGGAGAGGCGGGCCTGGCGATGGGCCAGCTTTTGTCGCTGCCGATGCTTCTGATCGGCGTGGCCCTGATGGTCTGGGCAACGAGGCGCGCACAGTGATGCCGCTCAAAGATCTGCTCGTCCGGCGCATCCGTGCGCAAGGGCCGATGAGCATTGTCGAATATATGACGCTCTGTCTGACCCATCCCGAATTTGGATACTACACAGCGCGTGACCCGCTGGGTGCCGGCGGAGATTTCACCACAGCGCCGGAGATGTCACAAATGTTCGGTGAACTGCTTGGGCTCGCTTTGGCCCAGCACTGGATCGACACCGGTCAGCCGGAACAGGTAGTGCTGGCTGAGCTTGGCCCTGGTCGCGGAACCCTGATGGCTGATGCTCTTCGCGCCACGCGCAGCGTTCCGGGATTTCACGATGCTATCCAACTTGAACTTGTCGAGGTCTCGACAGTTTTGCGTGAACGTCAGATCGAGCTGCTGGGCGCCTACGAGCCGATCTGGCGCAGCGGCTTTGCGGATCTGTCCGAGGGACCGCTTTATTTGATCGCGAATGAGTTTTTCGATGCCCTGCCGGTGCGCCAGTTCTTTCGCACAGATCACGGTTGGTCCGAGCGGGTCGTGGGTATTGACGGTGATGGCGACCTGACATTCGGCCGGACGCCTGCGGCGCGGATTGGCCAGCTTGAGCATCTGTTTGATACCACCGAAGTTGGCGCGATCGTCGAATTCAGCGCCGCGCAAACCGCGCTTGCCGGCGAGGTCGGGGCACGTATAGCCCGCCACGGCGGCACCGCCCTCATCGTCGATTACGGTGGGACCGGCGGCATGGCCAACACGTTTCAGGCGGTCAAGGGCCACGCCAAGGTCGATCCGCTGGCCTCGCCGGGCACTGCTGATCTGACTGCGCATGTCGATTTTGCGGCACTCGCCGCCGAGATGCCGCCGGGGGCCGTCGCATGGCCATTGATCCCACAGGGCGTTTATTTGGAGCGTTTGGGCATAGCCGACCGCGCGGCGGCACTGTCGCGCCACCTGTCAGGGCCCGCACTGGACGAACATATCGCCGCGAATCGTCGCTTGACGCATCCTGACGAGATGGGCGCGCTTTTCAAAGTGCTGGTCATCACCGCAGGCGGCGCGCCGGTGCCGCCAGGGGTCGTTCCATGACGTTAGAAATTCTGACCGCCGATAATCTGGCCCCGTTTCAGCACGGCTTTTTCACCCGGCGCGGCGGGATATCCACCGGCATTTTCGCAGGGTTGAACTGCGGGGCCAGCTCTAGCGACCAGCGCGCGGCAATTGAGGTCAATCGCACCCGCGCGGCCGAGGCGTTGGGAATTGCGCCCGGCGCATTGGTAACGGTCTATCAGGTCCATGGGTCTGCGGTTATGCAGGTGAGCGAACCCGTCGACGGCCCGCGCCCCAGAGCCGACGCCATGGTCACCGACAGGCCCGGCATGGCGCTGGCGGTGCTGACCGCCGATTGTCAGCCGGTTCTGTTTGCCGACCATCAGGCGGGCGTGATCGGTGCCGCCCATGCAGGCTGGCGCGGCGCTTTGGCGGGCGTGCTGGAAGCCACGGTCGACGCGATGGAGCAACTCGGCGCCAAGCGCGAAAATGTTCACGCAGCGATAGGGCCGACGATATCACAAGCCGCTTATGAAGTTGGTCCTGATTTCATGGAAGACCTGATTGCCGACGATCAGGCGAATATCCGTTTCTTTGCCGGTGGTTCTGGTGATCGCATGAATTTCGACTTGCCTGCCTATGGTCTGCATCGGTTGCGCCAACACGGGATCGGCGACGCGACATGGCTCAGGCAGTGCACTTATTCCGATCCTGATCGCTATTACTCATACCGCCGCTCTATTCAGGCAAAAGAGGCAGACTATGGTCGGCTGATTTCTGCCATTCGCATGTGATTCGGAACCAATCTGAAACCTCGCCCGCAACTGTTTCCGTTTCGGCGCGGAGTTAGGCCAAATTGCGGCGAAACCGCCTCAATTAGCACTGGAAGATGAAACAATGAGGCGAATTTCTGGCAGTTTTCTTTCAAT
This sequence comes from Paracoccaceae bacterium, assembly GCA_965216135.1. Taxonomy (GTDB): domain Bacteria; phylum Pseudomonadota; class Alphaproteobacteria; order Rhodobacterales; family Rhodobacteraceae; genus CBDCFL01. Next base: position 204,382 of record CBDCFL010000022.1, on the reverse strand, counting down.
TTGTTCAACAAAATAAGGGTTCTGCCAACTTGCCCCTAATTTCACCGCGTAAACCTTTAAGAAACGGATATTTGCCAATTTTGGTCAAAGACCCGCCGGAATGGCTGGTCAAATTGAACCTGACAACGAGGCAGGACGACCATGGGTAACGAGATACGAAAAAAACAAGAGCAGATCAGGCTCAAACGGTGGTTGATGACGGTTATCGAACAGAGCAGCCAAGCCGACAGCCGGTCATTGTGGAACCGCCGCGAACTTAAGGCAGAATGGCACCGTGCCGCAGGCAGCCGCGCGCGCCTCGCATAACTAACTACCCTCCCTAGGGGGTGTTGACGTTCATCGTGTTTGAATGACGATTGCAGCAAGCGAGATGAATGCTTTGAAGCTGTCATCTGTTTTGCAGGAACGCATTGCGATCCCTCTGTATTCCTTCAGCTTTCCGAAGAAGTTTTCGACCAGGTGACGCCATTTGTAGGTGTGGCGGTCGAACTCCGCCGGGAAGCGGCGGTTTGATTTTGGAGGGATTACCGGCTCGATCCCGGCACTGGTCAGCGCTTCGCGCAGCCAGTTCGCGTCGAAGGCACGGTCGGCGAGAAACTGGTCGCAGGTGAGGCCCTCGATCAGTGCGGCGGTACCCCGCAGGTCATGCGCCTGACCGGGCAGAAGGCGGAAGTCGATCAGATTGCCGAGCGCGTCCGTCAGAGCCATGATCTTTGTCGTTATCCCGCCGCGAGAGCGTCCGATGGCTTGGCTTTGAGTCCCCCTTTTGCGCCCTGACCGTGTCGGTGGACTTTGACGATACTACCGTCGATCATCGTGTATTCGAAGTCTGCATCTTCGGCTAATACCCTGAACATACGATAGAAAGCGTCGGCCCTCACCCACCTTCGGAAGCGCTTGAACACGCTGTTCCAGCGCCCGAACTCTTCCGGCAGGTCGCGCCAGGGCATCCGGTCCGCGAGATCCAGAGAACTGCCTCGACAAACCGGCGCGGGTCAGGGCCGGTGCGACCGGGGTCGCATTCCCGGCCAAGGCAGTGCGGTGCGATGACAGCCCATTGGGCGTCGGTCAGAACTGTGCGGATCAAGGCTGCTCTCCTCTGTTTGCAACCTCATGAAATCAAACGTCATCAGCCGTCCCTAACCGGGCGGCCACTTTTTTAGTGATTCGTTTACAATCAAGGCAGGAATGCGGCGGATCATACTGCAGTCCAGAAACAAAGCGGGACCGTTGACCCGGCTTTGTCGAGCGAACGGCATCAAATGTTGCCGAAATTTGACTTAACAAATCATTAACGGCTTATTGAAGCGGTTCGTGTCCCTCTGCATTTGGGTGGGGGAACGGTGCAGTGTGACCAGCCCTAAAAAAGGACTGATCGCGTGAGTTATACGAGCGGCATTTAACATTGCCGTATGGGCCCATTTTCGCATTCCGATTGATGTGATGGTTTCGGGCTGTGCGATGAGCTTGTTCCAAGCTTCGCATCCAGCATTGGCATTGTAGTCTTCGAACACGCGGTTGGAGAGCCAATTGGCGCGCAAGTAGCCAGATGGGTTCAGTTCCGGAGTTGATGGTGAGGTTCTTCGGGAAGTTTGCCGGTGGTGTGCCATCCGGCCCGATCAAGCACAACCGCAGGGCCTTTCGGGCGACGTGGCGGCTGATCTCGTCGAGCGGATCTTGCGCGTACAGCATGAGCGCCGCCCCCTTGCCGTGAGCCGGACAGATGGCGCCGAACAGATAGGCGTTGTGATAGCGCTGATCGGCCGGCTGGCGGGGGCGCGTGCCCTTTCTCGCCCACAGGCGCGTCAGGCCATTCTTCTGGCCAAGGCGTGCTTCGTCCTGGAACCAGATCTCCACCGGCGTTCCCGCTGGCAGGTCAGCTATATGCAACGGTCGGCGAAGTTTTTTTTAAACGCCTCGATGATCCGCTTATCCTGCCTGGGATGCTGCGGGCGGGCGCTGAAAAAGCCCAGTTCGCCAAGCAGTCTGGATATCCCGCGCTCGGAATAATGACGCCAAAGCGCGCCTCATCACCCGCTTCAGGTCGATCCGGCTTCGGGGCCGGTCTCGACAATCTCGCCAAGTTCTTTCATCTGGACATTCAGGTAGCGCGTCCGGCCCGCGCCCTTGCGGTTGCCATTTCTTCGTTGAACCGGTGAACCCAGTCCCGCAGGGTTTGGCGATCCATCCCACCGATCCTTGCGGCCTGGCGCATGCCATCGTAGACCGCCGCAAGAGACAACAGACGGCGGCTCTGCCGGGCATCCTTGCAACGGCTGGCGAGTTTACGAAGGTGGCGGGCATCAAAGTCGCGACGAAGCGGAACACTGATGGCGATCCTCCTTTGCCAACCTTGAGATCAAAACCGATTTGGGAATCCCCACAGAGTCAGAAATTGATGCCGTTGGTATTATATCGTGAGGTCCAGCGCTCAATTACCGAAGCCGAGAGCCTGGACAGTTAACCAACCGGCAACAACACCAGCGGATATTCAGCGTCGTACAATCCCGACTCGTCGGGCAGAGATAAGCTGGTTGGATTCCAACGGAATGATTGAAACCAAAACCAAGGTCATCCCGGCTTTGCCTGTATTTCAGGAGGCTTTCAGCGCCTTTGCGCAAGGCACCCTGATCCAGACGACCAATGGCCAGGTCGCGATCGAAGACCTGGCTCCCGGCACCAAAGTTGTGGCCGGCGAAGGCAAGTCTGAGGTTGTGCAATGGATAGGGTCGATGACGATCTTTCCAAGTGCCGCCGATCTGGACCTGCCAGAAGCCAGCATTTACCGGCTGACTGACGGCGGTTACGGCCTGGACCGCGGCACGCCCGATCTGATGCTTGGGCCCTCGGCGCGCATCCTGCCCGGCGTTCTGGCAACCGATTCAAGCTCGCCCCTGAAAGACATCTCAGAAATGGCCGATGGCCATTCGGTGATTGAGATCAAGCCAATGTCGCCGGTTCGGGTGTTTCACATCGGGCTGGCAAGTCATCGGCTGATACGCGCCAACGGGGTGCTGGTCGAGAGCTTTCATCCCGGACCCAACGCGCGGTTGCATCTGTCGCACGAGCTGTTTGAGATATTCATGAGCCTGTTCCCGCATCTTGTGGACAGCGGCGATTTCGGACCGCTTAATCACCGGCGCATGGCCAACGCCGCCTGAAGAAAATCAACAGGCCCCGCCGGCAAGTACTGGTGGGGCTGTTCAGGCGTCTTCCGCCAGGCGTGCTTCCAGTACATCAAATGGCACCCGCGGTTCATCTTTGGCACACCGGATCACCAGAGACGTCTTGACGCTTGCGACGTTTTCCGCCGAGGTCAGGTCTTCTGTCAGAAAATTCTGAAATGTCGACAGATCGGGGGCAACGCATTTCAGGATGAAATCAACTTCGCCATTGAGCATGTGGCACTCGCGCACCAAAGACCAGTTTCGGCATCGCTCCTCAAAAGCCGACAGATCCGCCTCGGCCTGAGAGATCAGCCCGACCATCGCAAAAACCTGAACCTCAAAGCCCAGTCCGCGCGCATCGACCCGTGCGTGATAGCCCCGGATCAGCCCCGCATCTTCCAATGCGCGAACGCGGCGCAGGCAGGGCGGCGCCGAAATCCCGACCCGGCTGGCCAGTTCGACATTTGTCATCCGCCCGTCGGCCTGAAGCTCAGCCAAAATCTTCCGGTCTATGGCGTCAAGTTTGGACCCCGGCATTCGAACCTCCGCTATTTTTCATCTTTTACGCGTGACGGCCTGTTTACGCAATATTATTTCGCGTCTCTGTAACATCCTTTCTCAAGCTTTCGTGAATTCCGGTGGACCAATGTGACCCGTCCGACCCTTTGCAATACCGCAATTGGCGGCATATATGGACCGTTGAATTGATGTGCACTTGGAAGGGCCGCCCATGTCTGACTCCAAACACAGCCGTGTTCTGATCATCGGCTCCGGACCAGCAGGTTACACCGCCGCCGTCTATGCGTCGCGCGCGATGTTGGACCCGGTGCTGATCCAGGGGATCGAACCCGGCGGCCAACTGACGATCACCACCGAGGTTGAAAACTGGCCCGGGCATATTGAAATTCAGGGGCCCGAACTAATGGTGCTGATGGAGGCGCATGCCAAGTCCGTCGGCGCCGAAATCATCGCCGATCACATCACCTCGATCGACCTAGCGCGCAGACCCTTTACCGCCATCAGCGACAGCGGCACCACATACACCGCCGATGCGCTCATTTTGGCGACCGGGGCGCAGGCAATGTGGCTTGGACTGGCCTCTGAAGAGAAGTTCAAAGGCTTCGGTGTTTCGGCCTGTGCCACCTGCGACGGTTTTTTCTATCGCGGCCAGGAAGTGGCGGTGATCGGTGGCGGCAATACCGCTGCGGAAGAGGCGCTGTTCCTCACAAATTTTGCCACCAAGGTCACGCTCGTCCACCGCCGTGACGAATTGCGCGCGGATAAGATCTTGCAACAACGGCTTTTCAACCACGACAAGATTGAGGTTCTGTGGGACCACCAACTTGACGAGGTTTGCGGCACCGACGATCCGTTGAGCGTCGAGGGCATTCGAGCGCGTCACGTCAGGACCGGCGCGATCACCGAAATACCAGCCAAAGGCGTTTTTATCGCCATCGGCCATGCGCCCGCTTCTGAACTGGTCACCGGCCAGCTCGAAACCCATTTGGGGGGCTACGTCGTGACCCAGCCGGACTCGACCGCCACCTCTGTCCCCGGTGTTTTTGCCGCCGGCGATCTAACCGACCACATCTACCGCCAGGCGGTCACGTCCGCCGGCATGGGCTGTATGGCAGCGCTCGAAGCAGAAAAATTCCTCGCGGAACAGGGTCAGGATATCGAAGTTGCCGCCGAATGATTGCGGTCTCGGGCGAATTCTGGCGCATCCTTTTCGCCGACCGCGCCCAGTTCGTGCTTCTTCTTTTCAGAAATACTCAATCTTCCGGGCCTGAAAGGCGAGATGCGTCGAATTTGACGATGCCAGGCAAGCATCCTAGCTTTCGCACCATGTTCAACGGTGCCCATATCGTCGTTTACCCTGGCCCCGGGCTATCGGCTTTTATCAGCCGCGGTGTGCCCGCCCCGTTTGAATGCGCTTTGATCTGACCGCTTCACCGGCGCTTACGCAATGCGGGGCACGCAACGCGTTAATTGCGCACCAAAGCGCGAAATGCGCGGCGATCGTCTTGATGTCACCTAAAAGACAGCGCTAAAGCCCGCTCAAACCCCTGCAATCGACAAGAAGACAATTTCAGATGCTCATCAACAACCTCGTGCCGATCCCGGAGCTATTTGTTTCGTATGAATCCGCGCAGAAACTGAAAGTCGAGGCCGCCGATCTGGCCAGCCACAACCTGACGCCGCGCCAGATTTGCGATCTGGAGCTGTTGACGAACGGCGGTTTTAACCCGCTCAAGGGCTTTCTGAGCGAGGCCGATTACAACGGCGTCGTCGAAAATATGCGGCTGGCCGACGGCACGCTTTGGCCAATGCCGATCACTTTGGACGTGGCAGCCGATTTCGCTGACGGGCTGAAGATCGGCCAGGACATTTCGCTGCGGGACCAGGAGGGCGTGATCCTGGCAACCATGACCGTTACCGACCGCTGGAGCCCGGACAAGCACCGCGAGGCGGAAAAAGTCTATGGTGCCGATGATGACGCGCATCCGGGTGTCAACTATCTGCACAACACGGCGTTCCCGGTCTATCTGGGCGGCCCCGTCGTCGGCATCCAGCAGCCGGTGCATTACGATTTTCGGGCCCGCCGTGACACGCCCAACGAGTTGCGCGCCTATTTCCGCAAGCTCGGCTGGCACAAGGTCGTCGCCTTTCAGACGCGCAACCCGTTGCACCGCGCGCATCAGGAACTGACCTTTCGGGCCGCCAAGGAAAGTCAGGCCAATCTGTTGATCCATCCCGTTGTCGGCATGACCAAGCCCGGCGATGTCGATCATTTCACCCGTGTGCGCTGTTACGAGGCGGTGCTGGACAAATACCCATCCTCGACCACGCATATGAGCCTGTTGAACCTTGCGATGCGCATGGGCGGCCCGCGCGAAGCGCTCTGGCACGGTCTGATCCGCAAGAACCACGGCTGCACGCATATGATCATCGGACGCGACCATGCCGGTCCGGGCAAAAACAGCGCCGGCGAAGATTTCTACGGCGCTTATGAGGCGCAGAATTTGTTTCGCGAATATCAGGACGAGATCGGCATCGAGATGGTCGATTTCCGCCACATGGTCTATGTCGCCGAACGCGCCCAATATGAACCAAACGACGAGATCGCTGATCGTGAAAATGTCACCATCCTGAACATCTCGGGCACCGAATTGCGCCGCCGCCTGCGCGAGGGCCTGGAAATCCCCGAATGGTTTTCGTACCCTGAAGTGGTCGGCGAACTGCGCCGCCGTTACCCGCCCCGCACCAACCAGGGATTCACCGTGTTCTTCACCGGCTTTTCCGGCTCGGGCAAATCCACCATCGCCAACGCGCTGATGGTGAAATTGATGGAAATGGGCGGGCGTCCAGTGACCCTTCTGGACGGCGACATCGTGCGTAAGAACCTGTCGTCAGAGCTTGGGTTTTCCAAGAAACACCGTGACCTGAACATCCGCCGAATCGGCTATGTCGCATCCGAGATCACTAAGAACGGCGGCATCGCCATTTGCGCGCCGATCGCGCCCTATGCCACCACCCGGCGCGCGGTGCGCGAGGAGATCGAGGCGTTTGGTGCGTATATCGAGGTTCACGTCGCCACCTCGATCGAAGAATGCGAGCGCCGCGACCGCAAGGGATTGTACAAACTGGCGCGCGCTGGGAAAATTAAGGAATTCACCGGTATTTCAGACCCTTACGATGTACCGGAGAGCCCTGAATTGCGTGTCGAGACCGGGAATGTGGATGTCGACAATTGCGCCCATCAGGTGATCCTGACGCTCGAAAGCATGGGGCTGATCGCGGCGCAGTGACGCCAGATTATTTTAGCGAACCACTCTTCAGCCCTTGCAGGCTTCATCGTGTCGAGAACATTCTGAGTTGACCGGTTTATGTACCATATGAGTTGACCGCTTCTGTTGCGGTTTCTGGCCCTGTGGGGAAGTGGTCGGTCGCGGAGCGGCTGTCCACTTGTCCACAGGGCGCCGGTCGGTCGCGTCGAAGCGGGTCACGCGGCCTCGCGGGTTTGGCTGTCGATCGGTTGGCCATCGGCGTGGTATCGCGCCAGACATCGCGGTCCATGGAAGACGGCCATTGTGCCGTCGGGGTATTCGTGGACGCGGACCCTGGCCTTGACGTAATGGCGGCGGTGGCGGCCGGCGGGGATCTGAAGTGCCAGGCGCTTGTAGCGCACCGTGTTGTCGTTTGAGACGGTGCGTTCCTCGTGGATGCACAGGATGTCGTCGAGCGCGCCGGTGAAGGGGACGAAGGCGGTGCCCCGGTCCTCGGCCGGGGTCGCGAAGCGGGCGTTGTGTTGTGGCAGGAAGACCTCCTTGAGGAAGCGGTTGGCCTCGACCATGTCGGTGATGCCGGCGAGCCTGAGTTCCTGGGGCAGGCGCTTCTGCAAGGTGCCGAACATGCGCTCCGAGCGCCGCCTTGCCTCGGGCGAGTAGGCCGGGATCAACTCGATGCCGAGCTGCGCCAGGGCGCGGCCGACCTGGGTCGGGGTGTCCTTGTCCACCTTGCCGCCGGCCTCGGGCGTGTTCCAGTAGTGGCTGGCGCGGTCGGCGTAGAGCGAGCAGAACAGGCCCTTGGCCCGGATCGCCTCGGACACCCCCTGGAAGCTCGACATGGTGCCCTCTTCGGCGACGAAGAAGGCCGAGTAGATATCGCTGGTCGCATCGTCCATGGTGACGATCAGGTCCCACCATCGACCGGGGACCCACTCGTGGCTCGAGCCGTCCTGGTGCAACATCATGCCGGGCAGGGCACGGCGCGGCCGCTTGCGCCGGTGCGCCCCACGCCTGGGCGCCGCGCGCCTGCGCCCATGGGCTTGCAAGCTCAGCCGCAGCCAGTTGTAGCTGCGCTTGAAGCCGTGATCGGCCACCAGCTTCTCGTGGAAGTGCTTGGCCGTGAAGTCCCAGTAGCGGGTGTCGAACAACTCCAGCACCCGCGCCACCTCGTCCACCGGCGCGCGCCGCGCCGAGAGGCGGCCCAGGCGGCGGTCGTAGAGACCGTCGGCTCCCTCCGCCTCGTAGCGGTCGCGCCAGCGCCGGAAGGTGCGCTCCGAGACACCCAGAACCTCCGCCGCCTCCGCCTGGCTCAAGCCACCCCGATGGGTGCGTCCGTAAACCTCATCGAACTTCATCAATCTCAGTCCCTGTACCTGCTCCGTCCGACGCATCGCCTCCCTCCATGGCTTGGAGGCGTTCTAAAACCGGACAGATCATCTGGTACATAAACCGGACATATCGCGTGTTACCGACACCCTTGCAGGCTTCATCGTTGACAGTGCGATGAGGCCCGTCAGGGCTGATGAGCGGCTCCGGACAGAACCCGCTGATAAACCGGCAAATCGACATTGCCGCCGGACAGGACGATCGCCACCTTTTTGCCGGCAAGGTCCGCCTTTTCGGTGAGCGCCGCGGCCAATGGCGCGGCCCCTGCCCCTTCGGCCACTTGACGGGCACCCTGAAAATAGAGCCGCATCGCCGCTTTGATCTCAGCCTCGGACACAGCCACAATCCGCGCCGCGCCTTTTGAATAGATCTCAAACGCCCCACGCACCGGAACCCGCACCGCCATGCCGTCGGCGATTGTGTCGGCGGAATTTGTTTCGATCAGTCGCCCCGCTTCCACCGACAGTTTCGCGCAGGCCGCATTTTCGCTGACCACGCCGACAATCTCGCAATCAAGCCCCAGGGCGTCGCGCACCGCGATCACCGAGCAGATGCCCGATCCGCAGCCAATCGGCACATAGACCACGTCCAGATCGCGATGCGCATCAAACATTTCCAGCCCGTAACTCGCCACACCTCTGACCAGCTCTGGATGAAACGACGGTACCGGGAATAGCTCCTGACTTTCAGCGACCCGAAGCACCTCTGCGCGCGCCTCATCGAAATCATCGCCAAATTCGACCAGCCCGTAGGCCCGCATCGCGGCGTTCTTTTCTACCGAATTGCCGCGCGGCGCATAGATTACCGCCCTGAGCCCGGCGGCAGATGCAGCACGAGCTTGGCTCTGTCCGTGGTTGCCCCGCGTGGCCGAAATTATCCCGGCGCAATCGGGGTGCTCGCGGCGTAGCCAGTCCATAAATGTCACACCGCCGCGCACTTTGAAGGCACCCGTGGGCAAGCGAGTCGCGCGAGGGGATTTCACCCTCACGCGCTCCCAGAACCGTACGTGAACCTCTCGGCTCATACGGCTCCCAGCATTCAGCCATTTGCGTAGAGCAGAGACCAATGGGCGAACAGTCCCGGCGTGGATTTCACGATTCTGGCGAGCCAGAGCCGCGCTTGCCGGGGCCGTTGCTTGAAGCGCTTGTACTTCCGCATCACCCATCGGACCAAATGGGCGTCTATCAGACGCAGTGTCGGATAGAGCGCCGATTTGTAGAAGCATCTGAAGTAGCCGATCCAACCCTCAATCTGGCGATTGAACATACGGGCCAGATCGGTCAGCCCCTTGTCGCTGCGCCGTTGCAAACCCCAGTTACGCACCCGGCGTCGGAACGCCTTGAGCGCCTTTGGGGCAGCAGCCGGAAGGTAGGATACGCCAAACAAACCTCCGCGCCAGATCGCCAGCCGGGGCTGGAACCTGTAGCCGAGGAAGTCGAAAGCAACCGTCGGGAAAGATCCCTTTCGGTTCGTATCCTTGCAGTAGACGATCTTTGTCTTCTGCGGGTGAAGTGACAGGCCACATTCAGCGAGCCGATCTTCGACCTGCCGCCATAGCCTGCGCGCTTCGCCTTCCGTCCGACAATGGCAGATGATGTCATCCGCATAGCGCTCAAACGGCACTTGCGGGTTCTCCCGATCCATCCATTTGTCGAAAGCGTAGTGCAGAAACAAGTTGGCCAGCAGCGGTGAGATAACCCCACCCTGCGGCGTTCCACGTTCCTGCGAGACAAGACTGCCACCCTCCATCATCACGGGGGCCTTCAACCACCGTTCGATATAAAGCAGCACCCATCGACAGTCCGTATGATGGCGAACTGCCTTGAGCAGAAGTTCATGATCGATAGTGTCAAAGAACCCTTTGATGTCCATGTCCAACACCCAGTCAAAGCGCCAGCATCGCCGGCGCGCCGTCCGAATGGCATCGATGGCGGAGCGTTCAGGCCGGTATCCGTAAGAATCCCGATGGAAAACTGGTTCCACCAAGGGCTCAAGATACTGTCTGACAACCCCCTGCGCGATGCGGTCCGTGACCGTCGGAATGCCCAACGGTCGTTGGCCGCCATCGGCTTTGGGGATCATCACCCGACGCACCGGCGATGGCATGTAGCTGCCAGAGGACATCCGGTTCCAAAGCTTGTATAGGTTCGGACCAAGCCGCTCCCCGAAGCTTTCGAGCGTCTGCCCATCTACACCAGCTGCACCCTGGTTGGCGTCCACATGTTGGAACGCTTCCCAGACGTCTCTCTTTTCTATCGTAAACGGCTTTGTCCCTGACATCCGGCTCATCCTGTTACCAGTTGGCCAGTGACAGCGACTGAACACCACAACCCCTTCGGTCCAGCGCCATTACAGCACCTTCATCCCTACTACGAGTTGTTCTGCCCCTGTGCCCCGCATCGGTACTCTGGACCTTTCGGGGGCTTCCCGATCGGTCGTCTTCCTTGGCATCGGGACGACAGGTTCTCCTGTTCCGCAAAAGAGCCTGATCCAGATTCACGCCGCCTTCGAGCCGGATGCCGCATGGGCCGGACTTCAGGGCTCCGCCCATACTCATCCCGGGGTGACCACCACCCCCGGTTCTGACATCAACCATACGCTTTCGGCAGTTCATCGACGGTTCGCTTTCGCTCGTCTCTCTGGATCGTACCTGACGGGGTCACGCCCCGCCGTTTCCACAACGCTCACCACCATCGCTCTTTACGACAGCAGCTTGTGGTGGTTTGGGATCGGCTCCTGATCGCCGAACCCGAGGGGCCTACCCTCATCTCTCTTACAGTTACGTACCTCCTTTCCATGTTGGCACTCAGGACACACGATGGTTTTCGTGTTTGACGATTAGCTGCGTGCCCAGAGCCGCGCTCAATAGCGGCCAGCTAATCTGCGGTGAGGCGGAAATCTGTTTGTGCACCAGGACCTGCGCCGCGCGCAGTTCCTCATTTGAAAACATCACACAAAAGCTCCCCGTTCACCAGCAGCCGGTTGCGACCCTCTGCGTCCCGGCCCCTTGCATCATGGACAACGCCGATTACGCCAAACGCCAAGCCGGCAAATGCGTTACCCCGGTCGGAGCAATAGCCCAACATTACCGCGCCCTTATCGTCCGCGCGATCCGGTCACAAATACCGCCGTCTGCCATTCGTTCAGTGAACGTTCACCGGGGCGAGATCATTCTGCCTAGCCAGGGCAAAGGCAAGCCGTTTGTCGCGGACCAGCGCCAGCCGCTCACCATTGGCATCGTGAACCGCATAGACTTCGTCGATCCCATGAATATGCGAGCGCACATCGGCGGGAAGCTCACCCACCGGGACGGGGCGCACATATACAATTCGGTCGTCCGTGCCCTTGGAAAATTCAAATCTCGTGTCCATTACACCACCGCCTTAGCCCGTATCATGATTTGTTGATCTCAATCGTCTGAACAATTTTCTCTGGTTGGGCCTGTTGCATATCGACATGCAAAAGCCCGTTTTCCATCGACGCGCCCGCGATCTGTACCCCATCGGCCAGCACGAAGGCGCGCTGAAACTGCCGTGCCGCGATGCCGCGGTGCAGAAAAACCTGGTCCCCGCTTGCATCCACCCGTTTGCCCCGGATCATCAGCTGGTTGTCTTCGACGGTAATGTTCAGATCGTCTTCGGCAAAACCGGCAATAGCCAGGGTGATGCGGAAGGAAAACTCACCTGTCTGTTCGATATTAAAGGGCGGGTAGCTGCCCATATCCGCCTTGGCGGTGCGCTCAACCAGGCGTTCAAGTTGTTCAAATCCCAAAAGAAACGGATGTGTGCTGAGCGTTAATTTTGTCATTTGCATGCCCTTGGAAAGAAGCGACATTAATGTGGTCTGGCCCCGATTATGGCAACCAGACAAGGCAAACATGGGGCGTATATCCGGCACTTGCAAAGTCTAATAAGGTGTTTGTTAGCTTGGCGTGGGGCCATCAACGCGCTATTCTGATTTTATCGATTTCGCGTCAGCACGGGGTGAGGCATGAGCGAACCTACTTTGGATCACAAGGAGGTCATGCGCGTAAGGTTAGAGGTCATGCGGCGCGAGCACCGCGATCTGGATGAAGCGATCAGCGCCCTGCAGGAAGCCCCGGCTCACGATCAGCTGACGCTCAAGCGGCTGAAAAAGAAAAATCTGGCTCTCAAAGACCATATCACCGTGATTGAGGACGAACTGACCCCGGACATTATTGCCTGAGCGCGGGTTTTCAAACGACCGGGCATTCGCCTCTAATTACTGTTTCCACCTTCTTTCTTGGCCCCTATAGTGCCGCCTCTTGTTACTGGGGGCGAACATGGCCGTGGCGCAAGTTGGGATCATCATGGGCAGCCAGTCGGACTGGCCGACCATGAAACACGCCGCCAATATCCTGGACCAATTGGCGGTGAATTATGAGACTAGGATCGTCTCGGCGCATCGCACCCCGGACCGGCTTTGGCAATATGGGACGGGGGCCATCGCATCCGGTCTGAAAGTGATCATTGCCGGGGCCGGCGGCGCCGCGCATCTGCCCGGCATGATGGCGTCCAAGACCCGCCTGCCGGTCATTGGCGTACCCGTTCAGACCGCAGCGCTTTCAGGCGTCGACAGCCTTTATTCGATTGTGCAGATGCCGCGCGGATTTCCGGTTGCGACCATGGCGATCGGACCGGCCGGGGCGCATAACGCTGGTCTGATGGCCGCCGAGATTCTGGCCCTTGAGGATATGGAACTGGCCACACGGCTGGATGCGCTGCGCGCAGATATGTCGGCTGCGATTGCTGAGACGCCAGGTGACGACTGAGCTGCTGGCACCAGGCGCGGCGATCGGCATCCTTGGCGGCGGTCAGCTTGGCCGAATGCTGGCGCTGGCTGCGGCGCGCCTTGGCCTGCGATCCCATATTTATGATCCGACACCGGATTGCCCTGCTGGCCAGGTCAGCAATCGGACGACAAATGCGGCATTTGACGATGACCATTCGCTGGCTGAATTTGGCAGAACCGTCGATGTCATCACCTACGAATTTGAAAATATCCCCACCAGTGCGCTCGACATATTGGAGGCATATGCGCCGATCCGACCGGGCCGCGAAGCGCTGCGGATCAGCCAGGACCGCCTGGTCGAAAAGAAGTTTCTGAGTGATCTGGGCGTCCCTACCGCGCCTTATGCCGACGTCGCCGACGCGGCCAGCTTGGCCGAGGCCATCACAAGTATCGGCACACCCTGCATCTTGAAAACCCGGCGCTTTGGCTATGACGGCAAGGGCCAGGTCCGGCTGGATAGGCCCGACGACATCGGCGCGGCGCTGGCCGAGATCGGTCATGCGGCTGCGATCCTTGAGGGGTTCGTTGATTTCTCACACGAAATCTCGGTCATTGGCGCGCGTGGATTGGATGGCGCGGTGGCCTGTTTCGACCCTGGTGAGAACGGCCATGAGGACGGAATTCTCAGAACCACCCGCGTGCCGGCGCGCCTTAGTCAAAGCCAGCGCACGGATGCGGTTCTGATCGCCAGCCGTCTGTTAAACGCACTAGACTATACCGGCGTGATTGGCGTCGAGATGTTCGTCACCGCTCAGGGGCTGGTGGTGAATGAATTCGCCCCGCGGGTGCATAATTCCGGGCACTGGACGCAGAACGGTTGCCTGATCGACCAGTTCGAGCAGCATATCCGCGCTATCGCGGGCTGGCCGCTGGGCGACGGCACCCGGCATTCGGATATTGGGATGGAAAACCTGATTGGCGATGATCTGGACAAGCTGCCCGACATTCGCGCCGAAGGACACGCGGGCATTCACCTGTATGGAAAGTCAGATACGCGCCCCGGGCGCAAGATGGGTCACGTTAACCGTCTGCTCGACCCTTCCGGCACCCGCTCAAAGCCGCCGGGCTAGGGAAATATCTGTTGCGCGACCCAGCCGCCAAATGTCAGGTCATGGTCAAACGCGCCGTTTTGCAGAAACAAGATCGTCTGCTCAATCACCAGTGGGTTCAGCATCATGAACGTATGGGTGACAGGCAGTACGATATGGTCATCCATGCCTTGGATCTTGGTGCTCTGGACGCTGACCTTGCCATCGTCTGATCCCTTGATGACGTTGGAATAAATTGGGTTCAGCGACCGGTTGCCGGCGATCACGCCGAGATGAAACCTGGGCAATCCCAAACTGTTCAGCACCGCCTCAGGATCGGTACCCAATTGCAGACCCGCCGGTCCGTTCAGCCATTGAAACGGCCCCAATTCGCCAAATTCATCAACCAGTTCCGACCCACGATTTGGCGGGCCAAGCATAACAACGCGGCCCATCTTGTCCGGGCGGTGATCTTCCAACCACACGCGCACCAGAATGCCGCCCATTGAGTGCGTCACGAAGTGAATTTTATCGTTGCCGCACGAACCTACAGCCGGTGGAAGGGCCTGCGCGACAAGCTCGCCAATGGCCGCCTGGGTCGACGGATAGCGCTGATTGACGACGCTATAGCCTGCCCGCTGCAAAGCCGTTTCCATGACACGCATCGAGTTCACACTGCGTGCCAAGCCATGCAGCAGCACCACGCAATCCGCGAGCGCAGAGGTCGGCAACAACAGGGCCAGCGTCAACAGGACAACTCTCATGCCCTTAAGATAAGCAATTCTACCGGATTAAACGAGAGCACGTGCGCCCGGACGTTGCGTCGCTGGCATATTCGATCTGCTTGACCGCAATGTGCCGTGTCTTAGTCCCAAATCAGTGCCAACACCTGTTCAATCTCTGGGTCTGTCGTGCACCAGCTGCACATCAGCCGGGCATCCAAAAGTTCTTCTGGCGGGCCGTCCAGGCTCTCATCGAATGCACAGAAAAAATAATCCGCGCCCGCGTTCAGCACGCGTTTATGCGCGGCCCTTGGAAAACGCGCGAATACGGCATTTGATTGCCGGGGATACAGCAATGATGCGTCGCTGATATTCTTAACCCCCGCAGCCAGCCGCGCCGCTGCGTCGTTTGCCGCCAGCGCCATATCAAGCCACAGATCGTCGGTCAAATAGGCCGCCATCTGCGCCGACAGATACCGGTGTTTCGAGATCAGATGACCGCCGCGCTTGCGCCTTAGCTCGAATTCCCAGGCCTTTTCGGGATCAAACAGGATCACCGCCTCAACCCCCACCAGGCCGTTCTTGGTGCCGCCGAATGACAGCACATCGACACCAGCCTTCCACGTCATCTCTGCCGCGCTACAGCCAAGCGAAACCAACGCATTAGCAAACCGCGCGCCATCCATATGCAGGCCAAGCTGGTGTTCGTGGCAGACCGCCGAGATCGCAGCAATCTCACTGAGCTCATAGACCGTCCCGCATTCGGTGGCCTGGGTGATCGTGACCGGGCCGCGCTGAACGGCATGGACAAACCCGTGATCCGTAGACTTGATCGCCTTGGCCAATGTTGCCGCAGAGAATTTTGCGGCCTCCCCATCCAGTAACGACAATCCGGCCCCGCCGGTGTAAAATTCCGGCGCGCCGCATTCGTCAGTGTGGATATGCGCCTGGCGGTGGCAATAGATGGTTTGCCAGGGCTCAGAATAAGTCGCCAGCGCCAGGACATTGGCAGCCGACCCCGTGGCGACCAGAAAGACCGCCGCATGCGGTGCCTCGAAAATACCGCGGATCATATCGCTGACATCGGCCATGATCTGATCTTCGCCATAAGGCGATGCAAAACCCTGGTTTGCGCCGGCAATCGCTTCGATGATTTTCGGATGGGCAGGCGCTGCGTTGTCTGACGCAAAGAACATTCACCAATGCCCCTCAATCAGGTAATCTTCCCACTCTTCCTCGTCCACCTCATTTTCAGGCACGGTGTGCCCGCGCACCGAGACGCCGACCTCATGAACGGCCTGCGGATCGCCGCTGATCAACGGATGCCAGTCGGGCAAGGTCTGGCCTTTCCACAGCCGTTTGTAAGCGCAAGTTTCGGGCAACCAATAGGCGTGCTGCTCAATGGTTTTTGGGGTCAGCACGATACATTCGGGCACCAGATGATGCCGAATATCGTATTGCCCGCAGCGGCAGGTGTCGTTGTCGAGCAGCCGACAGGCCACGCGGGTCAGCGCCACCTGGCCGGTGTCTGGGTCCTCCAATTTGTTCAGGCAGCATTTGCCACAGCCGTCACAAAGCGCTTGCCACTCGGCGGGCCGCAACTTGGCTAAGGGCAGGCGCTCCCAAAACCGGTCGCGCAATTTTTTAGAAGCATCTTGCATCGCCGCGACGTTAGTCAAGCCATCACAGCCCTGCAAGGATGTCGCGCGCTTTGGCACAATCGGCATCCATCTGAGCGACCAGCGCGGTAATGCTGTCAAAATTCAGTTCGGGGCGCAGATATTCGACGAAGGCAACCGACAGATGCTCGCCGTAAAGATCGCCTTTGAAATCAAACAGGTAGGTTTCCAGATTAGGCAGGTTATCGCCAAACATGGGCCGCACGCCGATGCTGGCCGCGCCATCGTAGGTTCCAACTTGATCGCCGGTCAGAACGTCCACTTTGACGGCGTAAATGCCAAATTTCGGCGCATGCAATCCCCGGATCGACATATTCGCGGTTGGATAGCCGATCTGGCGACCCCGCCTGTCACCGCCGAACACCTCGCCGTCGACCCGGTGCCAGTGTCCAAGCATATCTGCCGCATGACGTGGCCTGCCGTTGGCAAGGGCGTCGCGGATGGCCGTCGAGGACACCTCGCCCTGGTCACCATGCAGCAGTTCGGCGATGGTCACGCCAAATCCGTGATCGCGGCCCATCGCGGCGAGGTCGCTGGCTTTGCCGGCGCGATCCTTGCCGAAGTGAAAATCCGCGCCAACAACAACATGGGCCAATGCCAATCCACCAGCCAAGACGTCACGCGTAAATTCCAGCGGGCTAAGGCCCGCCAGCGCGGCGTCAAAGGGCAATTGATAGAGCCGCTCGACCCCAAGCTTTTCCAGCCTGTGAGCCCGGGTTTCGGAGTTCATCAGCCGAAAGGCTGGGGCCTGGGGAGCGAAAAACTCGCGCGGATGCGGCTCGAAAGTAACCACCCCGAGCGCGGCGTCAGAACCAGACCTGGCACGCGCCAGATCGATGACCGACTGATGGCCCAGATGCACGCCATCAAAATTGCCAATCGCAACGGAAGCACCCTGATCGTCGGATTTCAGGCCCTGCCAAAAAGTGAGTGTTCGCATGCGCTTGCCCGGATTCGGGCGTCAGTTGCCCGGTCAGTCGAATTTACGGCTAGGTGCCAGAACCTGCGCCTCGCCTTTCAGGACCAGCGTATCGCCCACGTCACAACGACAATCAAGCGTGACCCTGCGCCGCGAATGGTCAATCTCGCGAACCTTGACCTCGGCGCGGACCATATCGCCGGGGCGGACGGGGGCCATGAATTTCAGCGTTTGTCCAAGATAAACAGAGCCATGGCCGGGCAGTTGTTCGCCGATCACCGCCGAAATCAGGCCAGCGGTCAGCATGCCATGGGCAATGCGGCCCTGAAATATCGTGTCGCGGGCATAGGCGTCATCGAGGTGCACGGGGTTATGATCGGTTGAGATTTCCGCAAACTTTTCAATATCTTCGTCGGTCACCACCTTCGTCAGGTGACGTACCATGCCGATCTCCAGATCTTCGATGCAGATTGTGCCGCGTGGAAAGTTGTCCAACATCCCGAATCCCGTCGCCGATACTGCAGTGCAGCATATCGTGAAGAAATCGATCCGGGAAGTAATAAACATGCCCCGGAACACGATTCGCAGCAACTTAATTTCGCCTGTGTTCGCCGGAAATTCACTGGGAACGGGGATATTTACAGCAAGATAAATAACTTAACGCAGCAATGGGATCGCGAATGTCGGGCTGAGTTGACGCGCGGACAGCCAGTTGTCCAGCAGTTTCTGATCGGGATGCTCTGGATCGGGCCCAAACTGATCCGCGGCCAGCCCGCCGGTGATGAACAACGTCCCCAGATCTTCCGATATCCCGCCCTGAATGTCGGTGGTTATGCCGTCGCCGACGCACAGGATACGGGCGTCATCGACCGGGCGGATGGCATCCAGCCGCCGTCGCGCCAGGTCGTAAATCGGCGCATGGGGCTTGCCAAAATAGAGGCTGGTGCCGCCCATCTCAGAATAAAGTTCTGCAATTGCTCCGGCGCAATAAATCCGCTCGCGACCGCGATCCACAACTACATCCGGGTTGGTGCATAGCAGTGGTAACCCCATGGTTTTTGCATACAAAAGCGTAGCGCGGTAATCGTCCGGCGTTTCGGTCCGGTCATCAAACAGGCCGGTGCAGATGATGCCCTCTGCCCGGTCCAGCGGCACACGATTGATGTGCGAGGCGTCCAGATCCCGCGCCACATCCGTATAAAAGCTGAGGTCGCGTTCGGGGCCAATATGGTAGACATTGGTGCCCGCAAGCCCGGCCACCATCGCGGCCTGGCTGGCGTCGCCCGACGAGGTGATATCGTCATAGCAATCGCGCGGAACAGACAGGAAATCGAGATGCGCGCGGACCGCGGCACGGGGGCGGGGCGCGTTGGTCAGAAGGACGACGAGGCCGCCGGTTTTCCGGAATTGCTGCAGTGCGGCGACAGCTTCGGGATAGGGTGCGATACCGTCATGTAAACAACCCCAAAGATCGCACAAAAGCGCCTGATAACGCTCAGAAATTTCGGCCAGCGAGGCGATAATCGGGGTCAAATTAGCTCCAGTTTCGTTGGTGTCGGCAAGCTGTCGGATTCATGTCGGACATGTTTGTAAGCCCAGCGAACACGAGCGTCAGACGGTCAAATTCGGAATAATCTGTTTCTTGCGGCTCATGATGCCGGGCAAAACGACCGTGTCGCCGCTGACCTCTGCCCCGAATGATTTCTCGGCCACGCCCTTGACCACATCGTTGGGGACAAATAGCGTGGCTTCCTCGTTCAGGATGTCGATAACAAACAAAAGCACCTGATCGACGCCGTCCTCTGCGGCCACATCTGCCATCGTGGCCATCAGGCTGTCCTTGCGGTCCAGCACGATCTCGGGCGCGGTTGTTTCCAGAACCGAGACGCGGAACTTGGTGCCTGTGACGGCATATTCCTTGCTGTCCATGCGGATCAGTTCGGCGTCGGAAAAACCGGAAATATCCGATTTCGCCGCGAACAATTCGGCCGCGTAGGTGCTGATATCCAGACCCAACTCGGCAGCCAGCTTTTCGGCCAGCGCGCGGTCCTGAGCCGTCGTGGTGGGCGAGCGGAATTCCAGCGTGTCAGACAGGATGCAGGACAGCATCGCGCCCTTGATGTTGACTGGCATCTTGTCGGAATTCGGACCCATCAGGTTGAACATGATCGTGGCCGTACAGGCCAGCGGCTTGATGGTGATGTCGATGGGGCCCCTTGTTTCCAGCCCGCCGGCGAGCTTGTGATGGTCGATGATCTGGATGATGTCAGCGGCGTTGATGTCGTCGGGCAGTTCGGCGGGGTTGTTGGTGTCGACGATAACGACCTTTTCGCCCGGCGCGATGGTTTCGATAAATTCCGGCTGTTCAAACCCCCAGCGGCTTAGCACGAACGCCGCCTCGGTATTTGGTGTGCCCAGCAGTTTCGCCTCGGCGGGCTGGCCACGCACGTGCGACAGATACCAGGCCCAGATTATCGGCGAGCCGGTCGAGTCGGTGTCAGGAGATTTATGGCCGAACACTTTGATGGTCATGGGCGGGGTCCCGAATTGAAGCCAGAATTTATAAGGGCGTGCCAACTGAGTGTCACGAGAGGCCGCGACGATCAATCATTGCGGCCCCGGTTTTTATCGCCGATCAGAAACGGCAGGCCCGGCGCGGGCAATCCAGATCGCGGCAGGTCGGGGGACTTGGGTGGTCCTGCGGCGTCGCGTGCGCGCCTAAGTGCGGCTGCCTGTTTGCGCGCCTGAGCGAATGCTTGGGCCTGTTCCATACGGTCGAGCGGGCCGTGCAGCCTTTCCCAGATCGTCTGGCGGCGGGCCGGCGGGCAGGCGAATTCCGGCACTGGCAAATGGATGAGATGCGCCCGCCAGCTGACAGCTCTTTCCTGCGCCGCGCCGGATATCGGGCAGCCTTGGGCAGGAAAGAGAACGACATTCCCGGCGACAGCATCGCTGTGCACGGGCCCGGGCTGGCCGGGGGTGACGGGTTGCATCGGAAGTCTCGCATTTATCAGTCGAAGGGCGGCGCGCATGGCGGCCGGTGACGACGGCGCGTCAGGTGGTTAGATGTGATCCTGTTTTCATAACCATTCCTCCTTGGCGGATTGCGAATGAGCGCTGAGATACCGCCAGCGCGCCAAAAAATCAACCGCCCAGGGCGCGTAGATGCTGATTGCGGTGACTTTTTCGCGGGCCAACCGTTGACAGAGGCGCTCAGGCTCTCTATCTCGCCGCCGTTAGCACTCGCGATTGACGAGTGCTAACACCAGAAACATCAATGAACCAAGGAGCGTTCAAGTTATGGCATTCACACCGCTACACGACCGTGTGCTGGTCCGCCGCGTCGAAGGCGACGAAAAAACATCTGGTGGCCTGATCATCCCTGACAGCGCCAAGGAAAAGCCCGCCGAGGGTGAGATTGTGTCCGTTGGCGCAGGAGCACGTGACGATGACGGCAAGCGCGTCAAGATGGACGTCAAGGCCGGCGACAAGATCCTGTTCGGCAAATGGTCCGGCACCGAGATTACCCTGGACGGTGAAGAGCTGCTGATCATGAAAGAAAGCGACGTAATGGGGCTGATTGCCTGATCGCGTTTTTAATCCCCCAAATTCAGACGACAAGGAGCAAGCATAATGGCTGCTAAAGACGTCAAATTTAATACCGACGCCCGCAACCGGATGCTGAAAGGCATCAACACGCTGGCAGACGCTGTCAGGATTACCCTGGGCCCCAAGGGCCGTAACGTGATCCTCGACAAATCCTTTGGCGCGCCGCGCATTACCAAAGATGGTATTGCCGTTGCCAAGGAAATCGAGTTGGAAGACAAGTTCGAGAACATGGGCGCGCAGATGGTGAAAGAAGTCGCCAGCCGCACCAATGACGAAGCCGGCGACGGCACCACGACGGCCACGGTTCTGGCCCATGCCATCGTGCGCGAAGGCATGAAATCGGTGGCCGCGGGCATGAACCCGATGGATCTGAAACGTGGGATCGACCTGGCGACCGCCAAGGTTGTCGAAACCCTCAAATCCGCGTCGCGCGAAGTCAAAGACAGCGACGAGATTGCACAAGTGGGCACCATTTCGGCCAATGGCGAAGCCGAGATCGGCCGCCAGATCGCCGATGCGATGCAGAAAGTCGGCAACGAGGGCGTGATCACAGTTGAGGAAAACAAAGGTCTGGAAACGGAAACCGAAGTCGTCGAAGGCATGCAGTTCGACCGCGGGTATCTGTCGCCCTATTTTGTCACCAATGCCGACAAGATGAACGCCGATCTGGAAGATTGCATGGTGTTGCTGCACGAAAAGAAACTTTCGTCGCTGCAGCCGATGGTGCCTTTGCTGGAAACCGTCATTCAATCCGGCAAACCTTTGTTGATCGTCGCCGAAGATGTCGAAGGCGAAGCGCTGGCGACTTTGGTGGTGAACAAGCTGCGCGGTGGTTTGAAAATCGCCGCTGTCAAAGCCCCGGGTTTTGGCGACCGCCGCAAGGCGATGCTGCAGGACATCGGCATTCTGACCGGTGGCCAGGTGATATCCGAAGACCTGGGCATGAAGCTGGAAAACGTCACTATCGACATGCTGGGCTCGGCCAAGAAAATCTCGATCACCAAGGACGAAACCACCATCGTGGACGGTCAGGGCAAAAAGGCCGAGATCGAAGCGCGTGTCAGCCAGATCCGTCAGCAAATCGAGGAAACCACGTCGGACTATGACAAGGAAAAACTGCAGGAACGCGTTGCCAAACTGGCAGGCGGTGTTGCGGTGATCCGCGTCGGCGGGATGACCGAGGTTGAAGTGAAAGAGCGCAAAGACCGGGTTGACGATGCGCTGAACGCGACGCGTGCGGCGGTGCTGGAAGGCGTTGTCGTCGGCGGTGGTGTGGCGCTGATCCAAGGCACTAAGGCGCTGGAAGGCCTGAAGGGCGAAAACAGCGACCAGAACGCTGGTGTCGCCATCGTCCGCAAGGCGCTGGAAACACCGCTGCGCCAGATCGCCGAGAACGCCGGTGTTGACGGTTCGGTTGTTGCCGGCAAGGTGCGCGAAAGCGACGACCCGACGTTCGGGTTCAACGCCCAGACCGAGGAATACGGTGACCTCTTTAAGTTCGGCGTTATAGACCCGACCAAGGTTGTACGCATCGCTCTGGAAGACGCCGCCTCGATCGCTGGTCTGTTGATCACCACCGAAGCCATGGTCGCCGACAAACCCGCCAAAGAAGGCGCAGGCACCGGTGGCGGCATGCCCGACATGGGCGGTATGGGCGGCATGATGTAAGTCGGCCGATCAGGTTGAGAAATTGGGGGTCGCCTTGGGGCGGCCCCTTTTGTTTTGCGGGAGTCGGCATTGCGAGACAATCCAGCCGCTGAGTATTTTGCGCCCGTGCCCGGCAACAAGGCACGGCACGTGCCGCCGGGCAGCGCCCGACCGCCCTGTCATGCCAGAGGCATGCCAAAATGTTTAGTGGCGCACCTCCGGTGCGACGGGCGGGCGCTGTTTCACCGCCTGCACACCCGATTGAACGGAAGATGTTGGCGGGGCCATAAAGTGAAGACCTCAACCGGCTGAGGCGCCCACCCGCGATCAGGCGCTGGCCTCCGTCGCGCGAACTCCATATTTGCCAATATGGACTCAACGCGGTCAGCCCCGCCCCTCTGAAAAACACAGCCTGATCACCACCGAAGCCATGGTCGCCGACAAACCCGCCAAAGAAGGCGCGGGCGGCGGTGGCGGCATGCCCGACATGGGCGGCATCATGTAAGTCGGTCGACCTGGTTGAAAAGAATTAGGGGTCGCCTTGGGGCGGCCTCTTTATTGATTGTATTACCCGAAGGTCTGCTTAGCGGGACAAACAGACGATCCCTGATGCTTCGTGCGCCAGAGCCATAGCGGAGCGCAGTCGCGCCGCTAGTCAAATGGGTAGGTTCGAACGTTGATATCCCGTTATACCAACGGCATTTAACATTGACCGATATGGGCCCATTTTCGCATTCCGATTGATGTGATGGTTTCGGGCTGTGCGATGAGCTTGTTCCAAGCTTCGCATCCAGCATCGACGATGGCATTGTAGTCTTCGAACACGCGGTTGGAGAGCCAATTGGCGCGCAAGTACTGCCAGATATTTTCCACCGGGTTCAGTTCCGGAGCGCGCGATGGCAGCAGGATGATGGTGAGGTTCTTCGGGACTTTGAGTTTGCCGGTGGTGTGCCATCCGGCCCGATCCATCAGCACAACCGCATGGGCCTTTCGGGCGACGTGGCGGCTGATCTCGTCGAGATGCATCTGCATGGCTTGCGCGTCCGCCCAAGGCAGCATGAGCGCCGCCCCCTTGCCGTGAGCCGGACAGATGGCGCCGAACAGATAGGCGTTGCGATAGCGCTGATCGGCCGGCTGGCGGGGGCGCGTGCCCTTTCTCGCCCACAGGCGCGTCAGGCCATTCTTCTGGCCAAGGCGTGCTTCGTCCTGGAACCAGATCTCCACCGGCGTTCCCGCTGGCAGGTCAGCTATATGCACCTGGAGCGTGTCGGTGAAGTTTTTTTTAAACGCCTCGATGATCCGCTTATCCTGCCTGGGATGCTGCGGGCGGGCGCTGATATGGGCAAAGCCCAGTTCGCCAAGCAGTCTGGATATCCCGCGCTCGGAATAGATGACGCCAAAGCGCGCCTCGATCACCCGCTTCAGTCGATCCGCCGCCAGCGGACAACCCCGTCCACCGCCGGATCGGGGCCGGTCTCGACAATCTCGCCAAGTTCTTTCATCTGGACATCGCTCAGGTAGCGCGTCCGGCCCGCGCCCTTGCGGTTGGTGAGGCCATCCGGTCCCTCTTCGTTGAACCGGTGAACCCAGTCCCGCAGGGTTTGGCGATCCATCCCACCGATCCTTGCGGCCTCTCCACGGCGCATGCCATCGTAGACCGCCGCAAGAGACAACAGACGGCGGCTCTGCCGGGCATCCTTGCAACGGCTGGCGAGTTTACGAAGGTGGCGGGCATCAAAGTCGCGACGAAGCGGAACACTGGCTGGCATGGCGATCCTCCTTTGCCAACCTTGAATCAGATCAAAACCGATTTGGGAATCCCCACAGAGTCAGAAATTGATGCCGTTGGTATTACATCCCTTATGCAGATGCGGTCTGGATCGACCTTACCTTGTCGGCGAGCCCCTTAAGATTAGAGCCTCGGATTGAATTTCTGAATCAAAGGGATTCCCACAAGGCTTGATTTGTGATTCACCATATTTGGAGGTGGATCATGGGCAAGACACTATCACTGGACCTGCGTGAGCGGGTTCTTGCGTTCATCGTAGAGGGCCATTCGTGTCACGAAGCTGCGCGGCGGTTTCGGATATCAGCGGCGAGTGCCGTGCGGATTAGGCAGCGCCGCCGACAAACGGGTTCCATCGCACCAGCCAAGCGGGGCCGACCAAAAGGCAGCAGCAGACTGGAAGTGTTTGCGGGGTTTCTCAAGACAACAGTGGATCGCAGGCCAGACATTACGATGCCGGAACTGGCCGAGGCGCTTATTCAGGAACACGATATGCGGGCCGCTCCGGCAGAGCTGTCGCGCTTCCTCAAGCACCGGCTCGGTTACACATATAAAAAAATCCTTGATTGCAACGGAGAGGCGGCGCAAGCGGGTGCGCGCCGCGCGATACGAGTGGCGGCACCGACGCCAGCCGAGGATGCGACTTGAGCCGCACAGGTTGGTCTTTATCGACGAAACGGCGGTGACGACCAAGCTCACGCGCCTGCGCGGGAGATCTCCCTGCGGCGCGCGTCTGGAAGCGGATGCCCCCTTCGGCCATTGGCGCACCCAGACCTTCATTGCAGGGCTGCGCGTTGATGAGTTGACCGCTCCCTGGCTGCTTGACGGCCCGATGAACCGTGCTGCCTTCGATGTCTATATCGAAACACAGCTCGCCCCGACGCTTCAGCCCGGTGACGTCGTGATCGCCGACAACCTGTCTTCACACAAGTCCGCATGGGCGCAGGCGTTGCTGAAGGCGCAGGGAAACTGGATGCTCTTTTTGCCACCATACAGCCCCGACCTGAACCCGATCGAGATGGCCTTCTCCAAGCTCAAAGCCCACCTGCGAAGGATGGCCGCCAGAACATTTGATGCCCTGACTGAAGCCGTGGGTGACATCTGCGATCTATTCGAACCTCAAGAGTGCGAAAACTACTTCAGAGCTGCAAACTATGTTGCAGAATAAATGTCCGTAGCTTTAGCGTCCAACACCTTGCCCATCATCCGTTTCATCATAGTCTGCCCCAACACCCATCCGAATGGCCCATATTTTACGCGATAATCCATCGACCATGTCACCTTTGAGCGACCGTTTTTCTGTGGCACCACGGACAGCTCTGCAAGCACTTCGTGAAGCGGCATTGGTGCAAATTCCGACGAACGAACGCGGTAGCCGCGATTGGGTTCCCATTCGATCACCTCTTCGACCATCGAGGTGCCGTCGTCGAAATGGTTGCGCCGTATTGATCCGATTCCATCTTCGCCGTCTGTCAGCGCGTCGACGGACGTCACAAACGGCGCAAACTCGTCGACATGCATGTATCGGCCGATCACGGCCCATACGGCCTCGGGTGTGGCGTCGATATTAAGGGTGCGTTCATGATGTATCATTTTGGTTCAACCAGGGCATCTTGAGCTGAAAATCGATGCATCAACGCAAAACTGTGATTCTGACAATCCGCATTTCCACGCTGTCCAGACTCCAGATTTCCGGTCCTTTCTGATTAGAGTTTCTGATTTGGGCGCGCAGCGCGGCGCCTATTTTACCCATTTTCGGGCTCGAACAGTGCGATCGAGTTTCCATCTGGATCAACGGCGTACTGGAAGCGCCCGTTAGGAAGTTGCGACCGGCCAGCGGGAATATCAATTATTGGTGATTTGATGGTGCCGCCGGCGGCTTCGAAACGCGCCGCGGCTTTTTCCAATGTATCGGGCACCATCAAGTGGATGGTCGGGCCAGACCCATCGTTTGCCGGTGTCCCGGGATAAAAATGACCAGAGACGCCTTCTTGCGGATCTGTGGGGATAAACGAGATTGGATTTCGCCCGCCATCTTGCCGGGTTATACCAACGGTCATTGATCAGAACCCATGCGCCCATTTGCGCATGCCGAGGGACATGATCTTCCATGGTTGGTCGATGAGGTTGTTCCAGGCTTGGCAGCACAGCGCGACGATGTCTTCGTAGGATTTGAAGATCCGGTTCGACAACCAGTTGTCGCGCATGAATTGCCAGACATTCTCCACCGGGTTCAACTCGGGCGATCGTGGCGGCAGCGCCAGGACGGTGATGTTGTCGGGGATCGCCAGCTTGGGCGTCAAGTGCCAACCGGCCTGATCGACGATCAGCACCGCATGGGCACCGGGATCGACGGCGGCACTGATCTCGATGAGGTGCGCCGCCATGGCGTCGGTGTCGCACCAGGGCATGACCAGCCCGGTGCCTTTCCCCTTCGCGGGACAGATCGCGCCGAAGATATAGGCCCATTCGGTGCGCTGGTCGCGGGGCGCCCGCGGGCGCGTGCCACGTCTGGCCCATCGGCGTGTGAGCTTATTCTTCTGGCCGATGCGGGCTTCATCTTGCCACCACAGCTCTATCTCGACGCCTTTCGGGAGCCTCGCCCGGATCTTCGCCAGTTCGGCGGGGAAGTTTTTTTTAAAAGCCTCGACGGCCAGCTCGTTTTGCGCGTAGTGGCGCGGCCGCGCCGAGATCTTGGCGAAGCCGAGCGCCTTCAACTCGCGCCCGACCGTGGTCTCGTCGAGCGAGATGGCGAACGTCTCCAAGAGCCACCGCGCCAGGTCCTTGCGCCGCCAGCGCACGACGCCGTCCACCGCCGGGACCGGGCCGGCCTCAACAACCTCCGCCAGTGCGCGGCGGTGATCGGCGTTGAGCTTCGAGGGTGCGCCCGGTGACTTCCCATCGACCAGCCCGTCCGGTCCGCGGGCGTTGAAGCGCAGCACCCAGTCGCGAATGATCTGCAGACCGACGCCGCCGATCCGCGACGCATCCGTCCTGCTGCCACCATCGTAGACCTCGGCCAACGCCAGCAGACGACGGCTCTGGGTCGCGTCCCTGGTCCTCTTCGCGAGGCGCCGCAGTGAGACGCTGTCAAAATCGTTCCGTAAGTCGATAGGCGCTGCCATGGCGAACCTCATTGGTTCACCACATTGAGTCAGAGATCGGACCGCTTGGGAATCCCCAACGTGAGTCAGGCATTCCGCTCGGTGGTATTAGGCCATAGTCAAATACGTCGTTGTAAAATTTCATACTACGATCGAAGTCACGAACTGGGATTTCTGTCCAGATCACCGAATTGGCAGGAGAGAACGTCATTTGGGTGTTCCTTTGTGAAGTATTGGGTTGTTCTAGCATGGGGCTGCTGACACCATGGTGTCAGCAGCGTGGCAGTAGAAGTGAGAAATGCGTCGTACTGAACGTCTATTCCAAATCATCCAGGTGCTTCGGGCAAGCCGATCACCTGTGACTGGACAAAGCCTGGCCGATGAGTTGGAAATATCGCTGCGTACTTTGTACCGCGACATGGCGGAACTTATTGCTCAGCGCGTGCCGGTCACCGGAGAAGCGGGGACGGGCTATGTTCTGGACGACGGGTACGATATGCCACCGTTGATGCTGACAGCAGATGAGTTGGAGGCGGCAGCACTGGGAGCGTCGTGGGTTGCTGCGCAAGCTGATCCATCTCTTGTGCGCGGCGCCCGGGACCTGTTGTCTAAACTATCTGCCGCAATTCCACGTGAGCTGCGCCCGATTATTTTGGACGCGGGCCTAAGGACGGTGTCTTCCCGGCCAAAAATACTCGGGTGTCTGACATCAGCGCCTATGGGTCCATTTAGCGCGATTTGATAAGAGAGAGTTTCTGGCTCATCGTAACCACTGAGGAGTGGACGATGAGACATACAACTGGAACACGCAAAAGCCCTGGCGAGAAGATCGTCAAAGACATCAAACGCGCCACGCGCAAACAGTATTCGTCAGAAGAAAAGATCCGGATCGTGCTGGACGGCCTTCGTGGCGAAGACAGCATCGCAGAGCTGTGCCGCCGTGAGGGGATTTCTCAGGGCGTCTATTACAAATGGTCGAAGGATTTCATGGAGGCTGGCAAGCGACGACTGGCTGGCGATACAGCGCGTGCTGCAAACACCGACGAGGTCAAGGAACTCCGTCGGGAATCCCGCGATCTGAAGGAAGTTGTGGCAGAACAAACGCTGGAGCTGCGGATTCTCAAAAAAAGCATGTTCGACGGTGGGGGCGACCACGAATGAGATACCCTGCATCTGAGAAACTGGAGATTATCAGGCTGGTTGAAGGGTCGCACCTGCCGGCCCGTCAAACATTGGCAAAATTAGGCATACCGCGCACCACTTTCTACCGATGGTATGATCGTTACCTGCAGCGAGGTGAGGCTGGTTTAAAAGATCAATCTCCCAAGCCAAAGCACGTTTGGAACCGCATCCCTGACGAGGTGCGGCGCAAGGTCGTAAAATTGGCATTGAAGGAAACGGAGCTGTCGCCACGGGAACTGGCGGTGACCTTCACCGATACCAAAAAGTACTTTATATCAGAGGCTTCAGTGTATCGTGTGCTGAAGGCGCACGACCTGATCACCAGCCCGGCTTTCATCGTGATCAAAGCCGCCAGCGAGTTCAAAGACAAGACCACAGCCATCAATCAGCTTTGGCAGACCGACTTTACCTATCTCAAGGTTCTCGGTTGGGGTTGGTTCTATCTCAGCACGATCCTGGACGATTACAGCCGCTACATCATTGCCTGGAAGCTTTGCACCAACATGAGGACAGAAGATGTGACGGACACGCTGGATCTGGCGTTACAGGCTTCAGGCTGCGATCAGGTCCATGTCGTTCACAAGCCGCGACTGCTGAGTGACAACGGCTCCAGCTACGTCTCGGGCGACCTGGCCGAATGGCTGAGCGACAAAGGCATGAGGCATTCTCGCGGGGCGCCATATCATCCACAGACCCAAGGCAAGATCGAACGCTGGCATCAGACCCTGAAGAACCGCATTCTGCTGGAAAATTACTTCCTGCCAGGCGACCTAAAGCACCAGATCGAAGCCTTCGTCGATCACTACAACCATCACCGGTATCATGAGAGCCTGAACAACGTCACGCCATCCGACGTCTACTTCGGACGGGCACAAGCCATTCTAAACCAACGAGAAAGGATCAAACGCAAAACACTTGAAATCCGGCGCTTGCAACGCTGGTCGGTTCGGCTTCGCTGCCCGCGCACCGCAAACTCGCCGCATAATACTATCAACCAGATGAGTCAGATACTCGCCTAATTTACGCGGCCTCTGGAACCAAAACCTCTGATGACGGACACTTGTAGGTCGCTGGTCGGTTCGGCTTCGCTGCCCGCGCATCGATCAGGCCAACAATCCATTCCATATCGTGCAATGTCTCGCTGACGCCAGAGGCCATCGCTGGGGTGCATTTCAGCGTCTTATGGATACGCACGAAATTGTAATGGACAAAATACAGGCTCAGCATGAGCAGGTGGTTCTCAATCTTCTTGCTGAATGCGTTCGTTAGCCGGGTAAAGCGCGGCATTCCCATCCGCATGCTCAGGTTTTGACGTTCAACGTATGACGTGCTGACGTGGGCCGGATCGGGGTTGCCCTCGACGCGGCGCTTGCGGGTCCCGGTGCATTCCGAGGGGCTGTATTTGCGCTCGTGCCCCTTCTGGCCCGTGGGCTCGCCGTACAGCTTGATTAGCTGCGCGTAGTCCACATCGCCCCCGAGAGCGCCCTCGACGGCTTCCAGATATGCCTTGTAGCCGTCCGTGGTCAGTTGAACGCGGTTCGCCAGCCGACCGCGCAGATCGTCCATGAACTCGATTGCCGTTGCGCCCGAGCGATCGCCGACCTCATAGGACAGGATCATCTTGCTGTCGCTGTCGAGCGCGGTCCAGGTCCACACGTCGCCAGCGCCACGAGGGGCGGACCTGGCACGCGCGACGTTCTTTTCCTTGGCGTAGCAGAATGCCCAGACTTCATCGCACTGGACGCGCTGAGCGGTCACGTTACGCACCGTCTTATCATGATAGGCGGCGCACGCCTCACCAGCCTCGACCATCAACTTGGTGACGGTGTTGATCGAAACTTTGGTGACTCGGCTGGCCGCCCGCATGGACATGCCCTCGACCAGCAATTCGAGAATTTGAGTGCGCTTAGAATTTGATAGCTTGTTCATACCCTTGATATAGGTATGTTATTTCAGTTAACAAGCATTTTGTTCAGTTTAATCCCAAGCGTGGCGTTTTGAAGCCTGCGAGCCATAAGGAAAGGGCACACTTGCTTGCTGATCGTTCGATTCGGGAAGCTCATCAAGAAAATCTAATTCGTTGGGGGGGGGATTTCTCCAGCATTCTCCCCGCATCGTCAAACAGTTTGGCAAATGGATTCTTCCGTTTCTTGCCTTCGTCTTGTCTAGTCATTCTACCCTCCTGAGGCCAAGTTTAGAATGGATGTATCCAGATACGCCCATTTTGTTTGTGTAGTAATCGACCGCAAGGCCATGATAGTTTTTGATTTTTTCGCCCAATACAGCGTCCGACCCGAAATCATCAATAATCAGCTTGATGTCCGTTCCACCCAATTCGTTTAGTGATATACCGCGCCCATGTGAGTGCCATTTGGAGGCATCCCCCAGCGTCGTAGCAATTTTCTTGGCACGAGATTTCTTCATGGCAACCGAAACCGATTTGCCTGTGGTGGACGTCTGCATATTCCGGGATATCCGCCCACCTATTCCGACAACATCCGCCCATTTGTACCGGGGTATCCGCCCAGCTTTGACGCGTTGCCGTGAGGCCTTGGTTTTTGATATCAGTTTTCTGGCGTTTCGTCACGTAGTTGAGGGTCTTTCTTTCGGAAGGATTGTCCGTCGAGTTCGAGCCGGTAGGCGTTGTGCACCAGCCGGTCTAGGATGGCATCTGCGAAGGTGGGTTCACCAATAATTTCGTGCCAAGTATTAAGCGGGAGTTGACTTGTGATTAGGATGGAACCGTTGCCGTATCTGTCTTCGACGATCTCCATCAAGTCGCGCCTTTGGCTAGCGTTCAGACGGTCCGGCCCCCAGTCATCCAAGATCAGTAGCTGGGTTTTGGTCAGTGCCTTGAAGACACGCGGAAAGCGTCAGTCACCGTGGGCCAACTCCAACTCGTCAAACAATCGCATGGTGCGTTTATAGAGGACGGTCACGCCGTCACGGCACGCCGCTTGGGCCAACGCGCAGGCCAGCCAGGTTTTGCCGACACCGCAGGGGCCAGTGATCATCAAGTTGCGCTTGTCTTTGATCCATTTGCCGCTGAGCAGGCTTTGGAACAACGCCTTATCCAGCCTCTTCGCGTTTTGTAATCCACATCCTCGGGCGCGGCCCCGATATGGCGCAATCGTGCTGTGCGCATGCGGCTCTCAAACCGTTTTGTCTCTCGACCGATGGCTTCGCGATCAATTAGCAGGCCGAGCCATTCGGCGTGTGTCAGATCGGCGGAACCGTCCTGTGTTTGCAGTTCTGTGAAGGCCTCGGCCATGCCATCGAGCTTCAGTGCTCGGAGGGTATCAAGGGTTGGGTGTGTCAACATTTTCTGTCCTTTCTTCAATGGAAGTATCCGGCACCACGGATGTTGGGGTGTGTGATCGCGGGGCCGTCCGTGGTGGGTTTGCGGCGTTGGCGATCCAATCCATTCTTCAAAATGGAATGCAGGGATTGGTAGGTATAGCTGTTGATGTGAAGTGCACGCTCGCAGGCCGCATCGAGGCGCTCGGGTCCGAATGTTTTGGCAAGCCGCAAGACGCCCATGCAAGTTCGATATCCTTGCTCTGGATGTCGCCGCTTGCGCATGACCATCTCGACAAAGGTCTCGACGTTGGGCCCGACCCGGGCCGCCTGTGTGCGGATGCGTTCTGGTGTCCAGTCGGTACGGAAGCGGTGGTTTGCTGGCATGTGATCACGGATGGTGGAATGTTGCCGGTTGCCCGACGTCCGTTGATGCGCCGCAACACGCTGACCTTTATGATAAACTTCGACCGTGCGCGGTGTGACCCGGGCCCAAAGCTCTTGGCGCATAAGCTGATGGGGCACTGAGTAATAGTGGTGTCCTATATCGACATGGTAATCGAGACCGGCGCGGCACTTCTTCCATTCCGCATAGACGTAGGGTTCATGGGGCAGCGACTTCAGTGCAGGTTTGTCCAGCGTTTAAAACAAGGCCCTGCGGCTGGCACCCAGGTGCCGGGTGACCTTGTTGTTCAGTTGGTCGCGCAAGGGTCGGATCGCCGCGTTTAGCTCATCGAGACTGAAGAATGTCTGATTGCGCAGGCGTGCTAAAATCCAACGTTCGGCCAGCAGAACAGCACCTTCGACCTTTGCTTTATCCTTGGGTTTGCGGGGCCGTGCGGGCACAATTGCAGTATCGTAATGCGCCGCCATATCCCCGTAAGTGCGGTTGATCGCCGGGTCATAAAAACAGGCTTTGATGACGGCGGCTTTGAGATTATCCGGCACAACTTGCGCAGGTACGCCACCCAAGAACGCAAATGCTCGAACGTGACTGGATATCCAATCGGGAAGGCTCTGTGTCCAAGTGGCTTCAACATAGGTGTAGTTCGATGCGCCAAGTGCCGCGACAAAGATTTGGGCCGTGCGTATCTCGCCCGTCTTAGGGCAGGCAACATCTATGGTGTGGCCCGCATAATCAACAAACAGGCGTTCACCAGCAGGGTGTCGCTGCCGCATCACTGGCGAGAGTTTGCCCTCCCAACGAGTATAGAGCTCGCAATACCGGCTGTAGCCATAGCCGTCTGTGTGAACCTCTCGATACTCCTGCCACAACAGCGAAAGCGTCACCCCTTTGCGCCGTAGCTCGGCGTGCACATAGGTCCAATCCGGCTGAGGGATCGGTTGAGAACTGTCCGCAGAACGCCGTGGGAAAAGCACATGTTCCAAATCGGCATCCGACAGCGCATCGGGCAACGGCCAGCTCAAACCAGCATCACGGGCGCGGCCTAAATACTCACGCAGGGTCGTGCGACCAATCGCCAAACTCAGCGCCATCTCGCGCGTCGACAAACCTTCAAAGGACAGGCGCAAAGCCTCTCGTATCTTCCGCATCGATAATCTCTTCATTGGGCTCTCTTCCGTTCAAAATGAACGGCAAAGTAGCCCGCTACAGATCACCTCGCAGCAGCGCATCAAGGGGTGGGCGGATGCCCCGGAATCCCCGGCGGATCAGATCGGTACGGGTGGGCGGATTAAATCGGAATCACCGGGCGGATGTGCCCGGAATGCGCAGACGTCTTTCTCCAATCTTTGAATTTATACTTTGGAAGCCACTCTGTGATTAGGGATATGCCGTGTTCGATGCCTTGTTCAATATGGAAAAGCAGCGCTGGATCAAACTTCTTTACAAGGTAGGCCAACTCCGCCCTACATTCTTGAGGGCTAGAGCTTTTGTTAATCAACTCAGTAATTTCCTTGAATTTGGCCAAGTAGCCATACCCAGGGAGGAACTTTCCGTCTGAATCCATATATTGAGGATCAATCGGACCCAAAACAGAATAGTAGTCCATAAAGATTTTGTCGCCAGAAAGGGCAAGAACCGTCCCGGCTGAATATGCAAAGTTTGGGACCACAAACGATACGCGTTCATAGTGCGCGCGCATCACTTCCACGAGCCTTTCAACTGTTTCCATAAATCCGCCATTTGTTTCAATCACTACGATAAGATGGTTTTGGGTGCTGTCCTTTTTTAGTTCTTCAATGACCACTCTAAATTCGTCGTCCAATGGAGGGCGAATTGCGCATTTAATAAAAGTGCACTCGCCGCCCATTTGCGTGGCAACTTCCTTATTTAATTGTGTTAAGATGCTATCAGAAAGTTGGTCAACATTTAGTAATAAAAGTGCACTCGCCGCCCATTTGCGTGGCAACTTCCTTATTTAATTGTGTTAAGATGCTATCAGAAAGTTGGTCAACATTTAGTGATTCCAACGTTTTTCAGCAGCTAGTTTGGCAATCTCGCTGCGCTCCCTTGCGGTTGTTTTCGTCACACGCGCCTTCGCACCAGCCCGTCCGCTCTTGGCCTTGTTGGGTTGCGCGTATCCGCTCTCTTCAATTTCGCCTGTGGCAATTCTAGCGACGTGAACGGCGCAACCGATCACGTCGGCGGGGCGTCGCTCTCCCCTGGGGCCTTTGGGCATCATTAGATCCTCTCCCTTTGTACGGCCAATGTGCAACCCATAACACACCATAACGCACCACAACAAACCATAATATACTTGGAGCAACG
This sequence comes from Paracoccaceae bacterium, assembly GCA_965216135.1. Classification (GTDB taxonomy): domain Bacteria; phylum Pseudomonadota; class Alphaproteobacteria; order Rhodobacterales; family Rhodobacteraceae; genus CBDCFL01. Next base: position 169,525 of record CBDCFL010000022.1, on the reverse strand, counting down.
TCACGTCCGGTTGACCTGCTCCCCGAAAACTGGTCCATTTGAAAGGAGGATCTGTTCGCTTAATGTTCACGAGAACGAGGAGAACAGAGAATGCGCAAGTCACGGTTTAGCGAAGAGCAGATTGTTCGGATCATTCAGGAGTATGCGGCGGGTGCGAAAGTGTCCGAGTTGTGCCGTAAGCACGGTATGTCGGATGCCACCTTTTAGAAATGGAAAGCCAGGTATGGCGGCCTTCAGATTTCCGATGTCAGGCGGCTGAAAGACCTGGAATCGGAGAACGGCAAAGCTGAAGAAGCTGCTGGCCGAAACCATGCTTGATAATGCTGGCCTGAAAGGGCTTCTGGCAAAAAACTTCTGAAGCCTGCAAGCCGCCGGGAAGCAGTCATGGTTCTTTGCCGTGACTATCAGTTTTCAACTCGGCGGGCCTGTGGGCTGATTGGGTTTTCCAGATCGAGTAATGAATACAGAGGAAGGCCGGATCGCCATGCGAGGATACGGGAACGGCTGGTCACGCTTTCCGGCAAACACCGACGCTATGGCTATCGCATGTTGCATGCCAAGCTTGGCCAGGAGGGTTTCAAGGTGAACGTGAAAGTGGTGGAGCGACTTTACCGAGAGGAGCGCCTGACCCTGCGCCGCCGCAATCGCAAGAAAATCCCCAAGGGCGTGCGCGAAGGTGCCTGGTGCCCGATCGCCGCCAACCAGCGGTGGAGCCTGGACTTCACCATGGATGCGCTCGCCAACGGCAGGAAGTTCCGCACCGTCAATCTGAAAGACGACTGCACACGGGAATGTCCGGCGATTGATGTGGCCCTGTCGATCCCCGGCTCCCGTGTGGTGGAAATGCTGGAACGGGTGGCTCGTGAGCGGGGGTACCCGGATGTTCTGACCGTTGACAATGGGCCTGAACTACGAGGCCGCGCGCTTGATGGCTGGGCAGATGATCACGGCGTGCAACTCTACTTCATCGACCCGGGCAAGCAGACCCAGAACGCCTACATCGAAAGTTTCAACGGCCGGTTTCGCGAAGAATGCCTGAACTTGAACTGGTTCACCTCGCTGGCCGAGGCAGAAAGGATCATTGAGGACTGGCGGATCGATTACAATCAAAACCGGCCCCACTCTTCGCTGAACTATCAAACCCCGGAAGAATTTGCCGCAAACAGGCCTTTCCATAAACCGCAATGGGCAGCGACGCTTGAGCTATCTGAAGGCTCCGCGCCACCGCCCATTGCTCACGCCGCCGAATAATGGCAAACAAAAGAGGAACAGAGTCTACCTAAAAGTGGCCCTCAAATTGGGGGCAGGTCACGGTCAAGCCCGCCCTGCAACGCATCCAACATATTTGTCAAGCAGAACATCTCTAATTTCAAACTGAGACACTACCTGACGCTACCTAGATTGACCCGGAGAGTCAGGCTGCGTTACGGTGACCCGGCAACAAATAGGAGAGCCAGGCCATGCCCGACGCCAAGCACAAGCCCGCCTGTATGGATATCAAGGCTGTAAACCCACGCTACGAGGGGGCGACCTTTGAGATGGTGGTCAAGGCGATGTTACAGCGCCCGAGGAAATCCGATCAGGAAGGCGACGGCGATCCGTCGGACGAACCCGAGTCGGACAGCGCACAGTCAACTACATAATTCCCTTTCGAAGGATACCCTGGGCAACGATCAGGAACTCGTCGCGCCGTCGAATACCTTGCAAATCCGCGTGGCGTTCCCCGAGACCCGCGAGGAGGAAGAAGAGGTCGTCGGCATTCTACATCGGCCCGATGTAGGTGTGTTTTTCGCTCTTGGCGGGTCTGCGGCGCTTGGAAACGCCAGCCGCGACCTAGGCGCTGTGCTCGCACGAAGACAAGGCCGAAAGGGGCCGGTTACCGACCCTGTCGTTGCGAATATTATTCGATGCCAGGGCATAGATGCCGGTCGGCGGTATCGCCGGTTTAGGAACGGACGCTATCGCGCGACGGAAGGCGATCCGGACCTGGCAGCCAAGCTGCTGGGCCGCCTGGGCCGCGATGCGCTGATGGCATTTGACAAAACAACTGCGGACGCGACGGCCAACCTGTGCAAAACGCACGCGCACCACGCCAAGCAGGCGCAGGGCAAGGGGAAAACTGTTAAGCGCAAGCGCTGATGGTAGACTTGGGCGGCTGAGTGATTTTGGGTGCGGTTCTGCCGGTTCGTGCGCCAATTGCGGATTGACGGGCGATCCTCTGCTAGCCCAGAATTCCGTTTAATATCAAATCTATATTGGCGCGCAGCCAGCGGTCGCGGTAGGGGCCGGGTTCGAGGATGTTCTCTCCGCTGTAATCCTTGATCCAGTATGCGTAGGAAACCTGGGGACCCAACCGATCGAATATCAGCCCGGTCAGCATGGCGCTATCCAGTTCTTTACGGATCAGACCGGCCGACTTTGCACTTTCAAAAAATGCCACCATGTGATCGTTATAGGCCAGAAAAGGTTGGGTCACGATGCGCTCTCGCACCACGATCTCCCAAACCTCGCGGTTGGCAACCAGCGCTTCCAGAGTTTCGCTGAAAAATATCTCCATCCGCGCGATCAGGTTTTCGCGGCTGCGCGGCGGTTCGGATATGATCCTGAGCGGCACGGAAAACACGTTTTCCGAAAATTCCGCCAGGATTACGTCAAACAGGCCCCGCTTTGAGCCGAAATAGTGGTTGATCATGTTCAGGCTGGCCGACGCGTGGTCGCAAATCTGGCGCACGGACGCGCCGTCATAGCCGTTTTCAGAAAACATTTTGCGCCCGGCATCGAGAAGGCGCGCGCGAATGCCCACCTCAGCCGGTGCCATCATATTTTCGATCATTCGATCAAGTCCATAGGTCAATTCATTACTGGTATCATACATCCGTATTGAATTATAGAACGATTGTATTATATCCTGCGACGGTGATTCTACCAAGCCGCGAGGGCCCGACCGATGGCTGACCGTTACCAATATCCATTCAAGGAAAACTATGCCGTCATCGACGGCGTGCGCCTGCACTATGTGGACGAAGGCAGCGGGCCGCCGATCCTGTTGATGCATGGCGAACCGACCTGGAGTTATCTCTATCGCAAGATAATCCCGCCGCTGGTTGCCGCGGGCTATCGCTGCATCGCGCCGGACCTGATGGGGTTTGGCCTGTCGGACAAACCGGAAGCCGAGGCTGCCTATACATTGCCGCGCCACGTGGTGCTGATTACCGGGCTGGTGGAGAAACTGGAGCTGAAACAGGTAACGGTCGTCGGCCAGGACTGGGGCGGTCCGATCGGGCTCCGTTATGCGATCGAACATCAGGACAATATCAAGTCGCTGGTGATCCTGAATACGCTGGTCGCGCCGATGAATTTGCCGTTGCCGATGCGGCTTATGTTCCAGAACGGTGCATTTTCCAGCTTTCTGATCCGGCGGCTTGATCTGATGCGGAAACTGGCATTCAGCGCCGGGTTTAGCCGCAAGCTCGATCCGGAAGCGAAAAAACAATATATGGCACCGCACCCAACGCCCGCCACGCGCGCCGGTGTGGCAATGTTTCCAAAAATGCTGTCCAAAAATCCGCGGCATCCGAATTTTGACTATCTGACCAAGATCGAGAACACCTTGAAAACCTGAGATCTACCGGTTCTAGTGATGTTTTCGGACAAAGACATCGGGTTCAAGGTGTCCGACGGCGAACGCATCGCCGCGATGGTCCCCAACAGCCGCTTTAAGGTCATCAAAAACGCCGGGCACTTCCTGCAGGAAGACGCGGGCGAAGAGATCGCCGAAAATATCGTCGAGTTTCTGGGCAGCGAGGTCTGGATGGCCGCCTAGGCGGCGGGCCGTTGCGGCGTATTGAACAGATCAGGCGGCTTCCCGCGTTTTCGAATGCGTTTCAAGCTCACCCGCGATCACCGTCAGAGCCTTGGAGAAATTTCGTTTCACCATCCAGCCCATGAGGACGTTGAACGGGAAAACCATATCGAGCGTCACTTCGGTCTTGGCGCGGGTTTTTCCGCCTTCGTCGAAGAAACGCCAATGGCTGAGAACCGAGCGCATGAAGAACGGAAATATTTCGCCCAGAACCAGGAACTTCACCTCGTTGGTGTCATTGTTAAATTCCTGAATTGTTTCGTCAAGCGGACCGAGCGTTGTCTCGCATTTGCGTCCGGAAATCTGAGCATGGCCCACAAGCGGAGCGTCCGTTTTGGCAGCGGAGCTATGAACCAATTTCGACCATTTCGCAATATCCGCGAATTCGTGTCCAAAGATTTGCCATACGGTTTCTGGCCGGGCATCGATCAGCTGATTGGAATGAATTTTCATTATTGTTCCTCTTTTTCATGGTCAAACCCGAGATAACACCATAGATATTGTTTTGCAACAGTTGTATAAAAACTAATGAGCCGCCCCAGATCCTTCGACGAAGAGATGGTCATCCAGATCGCGATGGGCGAGTTTTTGCGCGATGGCTTTGATGCGGTGACATTTCGTAGCCTGGCCGACAAGACCGGGCTGGGACTGCGCAGCCTGTCCAATGCATTCGGCGATAAAGAAGCGCTGTTTATCCGGGTGATGGAAGCCTACGTCACCCGTGTCGAGAATACTCTACCCGATATCAATCCGCCGACCGGCCCAGAGGCGATTGCCAAGCTTTTCGCGCTGATGACGGCACAATATCCAGCGGATGCACCACGCCAAAACGGCTGTCTGGTGATCAACCAAATAACAGACGCGCGGTTCCATGACGAACGTCTGGAAAAGCTGATTGATCGCTACCGCGACAGCATCGCGCAGAATTTCAGCGCCGCGCTGGCAGCCGGCAATATTCGCGACGACGATGATGACAAGGTGCGTTTTCTGATGACGCTTTACGTGGGCGTTTTGCATACCATCCGGCTCTACCGGGATACCCGTGCACCGCATGGCATAGCGGCGCATGTGGCGGCGCTGCTTGAAAGCTGGAAATGATGCGCCCGGTCACGGAAATGATGACGAGATTTTAGTTCACCAGACCAGCCGTGGCTTTGGTATTGTCGGCTATGGCGGCGACTGGAAATATCAAGTCCATGCAGCTATACCCAAGGGCCAGCCGCATTCTGGCTGATCTGCGGGCACTGGGTTATGGCGATGATGCGCCGGTCGGTACGGATGTTCTGAACCGGTTTGATCAGTTGCACTATCACGGCACGGATGCGCTGGATCAGGCGATTACGCATTTAGGCGTCACCGCGGACGACAACGTGCTGGAGGTGGGATCGGGCTGGGGCGGGTGCGCGCGCTATATTGCCCGGCGCACCGGTGCCAGGGTGACGGCGGTGGAGCTGCAGCAAGATTACCACGATATTGGACGAGGGCTGACCGGCCGGGCGGGGCTGTTGAGCCTCGTTGAGCATCAACTGGGCGATTTCCTGAGTGCCGAGATTGCGCCCGACAGCTTTGACCATGTTGTCAGCTGGCTGGCGCTGTTTCACATTCCCCGGCGCCGTGATTATCTGGCGAAAATCAGGGCCAGCCTGAAGGCCGGCGGTGGATTTTTTGGCGAGGATCTGACCCTGCTTGAACCCGTCGCGCCCGCAGAATTGGATGATTTCCTGGCGCAGATTTTTCCCAACTCACTGGTCGATCCGGGCACTTACGTGCGCTCGGTGAGCCAAGCGGGATTTGTCGATATAGAGATGACGGACATGACCGCTGACTGGGCGCAATACACCGCTGTGCGGCTTGCCGGGTTTCGTAATCAACAGGCTGCTTATGAACTCATTCACGGGGCCGACGGATACGCTGCGATTGAGCTGTTTTACGCGAAAATGGCGGAATATTTCGAGCGCGGGATCGTCGGGGGCATCAGATTAGCGGCGCGGCGCCCGTGAATGGCCAATTTGCGGGCCACCAGAAGCGAAAAGTCTGTGCGTCAGCCTCTATTTGGGACCACGTCGCGCCTATGTGATGGGGCGCGGGCCGCATGTTTTATTCCGGGCCCAAAAGGGGGCAGTAAATGAAAAAATTCATCCTTGCATTCGTGCTGGTCACACTGGCGGTTTTGCCGTTGCAGGCGCAGGACAATGCCGAACTTTCGTTCGGATCGGACCGATTTGTCACCGGCAATACGGTGCGTCAGTCCGCCGAAACAGCTGGTGACGTATTTGCGGCCGGCGGCTCGGTCAGGGTTGACGCGCCCACCGCCGGATCGGTCCATCTGGCCGGACGTGATGTGTCGGTCGCGGGCGCGGTCGGCGAAAACGTCTATGCCGCCGGGCAGGACGTGAAAATAGACGCGCCCGTTGGCGGAAACGCGACGCTGCTCGGTCAATTTGTCAGCATCAACGCCGCCGTTGCGGGCAATATCCGCGCCGCGGGACAGGATGTGTTGGTGAACAGCGAAATATCTGGCTCGGCGATGCTGGCCGGTGAACGTCTGCGCCTGGATGGAGCGGTGCTGGGCGACGTGATCATGGCGGGCAACAACCTGGAATTTGGCGACAATGCCCGCATTGACGGCACGCTGACGATCCACCACGCCGAGCCCGACAGCGTTGAAGTTCCCGACAGCGTGGCCCCGGCGGATCGCATTGAGCGGGTGGTTTCCGAGACCGGCGCGAACTGGAAAGCGCATGGCACCGATATGGTGCGGCCCTCGTTCATGAAGGGTGCCTTTGGCTGGGTCGGATCGGTTGTGATGCTGGCGGTCGCGGCGCTGATCTTTGCGGCGCTGTTTCCGAAATTTGTGGCTAACGCTCGCGCCGCAGCGCTGGCACGCCCGTTGCGCGCGCTCTGGGTCGGGTTCTTGGGGCTGTCGGCCACGATCGGCTCGCTGTTTTTGCTGGCCTCAACCGGTGTTGGCCTGTTGCTGGTACCGGTCTCGATCGTACTGGCACTGGCACTGGGCTTTCTGGGCTATGTCCTGGCCGCCTATATCGCCGGGGTCGCGGCGCTGGCGCTGGCCGGGCGCGAGATGCCCGACAGTTTTGCCGACCGCGCGCTGGCAGCCTTGTCAGGGGCGATTGTGGTCAGCCTGTTGGTGCTGATCCCGTTCATCGGCTGGTGGGTGACGCTGGCGCTGATCTGGGGCGGGGTGGGCGCGATACTTGTGCGCCTGATCGGCCCACGGTTCTTCGGGCAGAGGGCTGGGGGCTAGGGCTTAGAACCCGCGACCGGGATAAGACCGTCGCAGCGATGCTGATCGGCGGGCGTTGAACTCGCAGCACTGGGCAATTTAGCCGTTTACCGACCGCCGAAACCGAGGGCAGCGCCCGATCGCGGGTGGGCGCATCTGTCGATTGAGGTCTGCGCTTTTTTGTGTCGCCACATCTGCCGTTCATTCGGGTGTGCAGGCGGTGACGTAGCGCCTGCCCGTCGTGCTGAAAGCACGCCTGCGGCGTGACGGCGGTCGGGCGCTGCCCGGCGGTGCTTCGCACCTTGTTCCGGGCAAAGTCGCATGGCAGGCAGGCGTTGTTTGCTGGTACCTATCATACCAACGGCATCAATTTCTGACTCTGTGGGGATTCCCAAATCGGTTTTGATCTGATTCAAGGTTGGCAAAGGAGGATCGCCATGCCAGCCAGTGTTCCGCTTCGTCGCGACTTTGATGCCCGCCACCTTCGTAAACTCGCCAGCCGTTGCAAGGATGCCCGGCAGAGCCGCCGTCTGTTGTCTCTTGCGGCGGTCTACGATGGCATGAGCCGTGGAGAGGCCGCAAGGATCGGTGGGATGGATCGCCAAACCCTGCGGGACTGGGTTCACCGGTTCAACGAAGAGGGACCGGATGGCCTCACCAACCGCAAGGGCGCGGGCCGGACGCGCTACCTGAGCGATGTCCAGATGAAAGAACTTGGCGAGATTGTCGAGACCGGCCCCGATCCGGCGGTGGACGGGGTTGTCCGCTGGCGGCGGATCGACCTGAAGCGGGTGATCGAGGCGCGCTTTGGCGTCATCTATTCCGAGCGCGGGATATCCAGACTGCTTGGCGAACTGGGCTTTGCCCATATCAGCGCCCGCCCGCAGCATCCCAGGCAGGATAAGCGGATCATCGAGGCGTTTAAAAAAACTTCGCCGACACGCTCCAGGTGCATATAGCTGACCTGCCGGCGGGAACGCCGGTGGAGATCTGGTTCCAGGACGAAGCACGCCTTGGCCAGAAGAATGGCCTGACGCGCCTGTGGGCGAGAAAGGGCACGCGCCCCCGCCAGCCGGCCGATCAGCGCTATCACAACGCCTATCTGTTCGGTGCCATCTGTCCGGCTCACGGCAAGGGGGCGGCGCTCATGCTGCCTTGGGCGGACGCGCAAGCCATGCAGATGCATCTCGACGAGATCAGCCGCCACGTCGCCCGAAAGGCCCATGCGGTTGTGCTGATGGATCGGGCCGGATGGCACACCACCGGCAAACTCAAAGTCCCGAAGAACCTCACCATCATCCTGCTGCCATCGCGCGCTCCGGAACTGAACCCGGTGGAAAATATCTGGCAGTACTTGCGCGCCAATTGGCTCTCCAACCGCGTGTTCGAAGACTACAATGCCATCGTCGATGCTGGATGCGAAGCTTGGAACAAGCTCATCGCACAGCCCGAAACCATCACATCAATCGGAATGCGAAAATGGGCCCATATCGGTCAATGTTAAATGCCGCTGGTATCACATCCCGTCCGCCCCCAACCTCGCTCGGGACCTCCTGGCCCAACAAAGAGGCCGCGGAACTATCTTCAGGGCGCTTAGCTGGCGCAGATTGAGAACAAAACGCCGTAAGGCGCGGGCAGAGGATCGCCTGCCTGCCAGCCGCTTTTTTGCAGCCGATCAAGCAGCGCCAGCGGTTTGTCGCGGTTTTCGTGCAGCAGAAGGATCAGCAAATCGTCCGTGCGCGCCCATTCAAGCGCGATCATGACCGACCCGAATTCGTCTTGCGCCACCGCATATCCGGTATCTGCCGCACCCAGCTTTTTCAGCTCATCAACAATCACGGCCGGCAGTTCGCCCGCTATGCGCCCGCGCAGCTTGGTGGTCAGTTCTTTGACCACAACCATGTCGGGCCTTGCCAGCCAGGCCGCGCGGGTCAATTCGCGGGTATCTTCGTCGCTTCTGTCACCGGCCTGCCCGATCAGGATCAGGCGGCGCTTGGCGGGCACCTCTGCCACTGCTTCGGCAAGTGCGGCCACCCCATGCGGGTTATGGGCAAAATCGATCAGAACAGTCGCGCCGCCCACATCCATGAAATTGCCCCGACCGGGATTGCTCGCCGCGCTGCTTTCGAAATCGGCTAAAGCGCGGGTCATGGCATCGGTGGGCAAATCAATGGCTGCGGCCAGCGCGATTGCGCCCAAGGCGTTGGAAATATTATATTTAGCTGCCCCCTTCATCGCAGGCGCAAAATCATTGACGGCCAGTATTGGCGTTGTCTGGCCACCAAAGGACAGCATCATTGTGCCATCGGCCAGCCATGCGCGCGGCGCGTCACCGTCGGTTGCATCCAGCGTCAGGCCATACCAGAATATTTGCCCGTCAAAGCCACTCCCGCGGTCCACAAGCTCAGGGTCATCGGCGTTCAGGATCAGCCAGCCACCCGGCCGCACCGCCTTGGACACCACGAATTTGGCGTCCCCCAATGCGGGCACGTCGGTAATGCCGTAATCGCCCAGGTGATCGGCGGCGATGTTGGTGATCAGGCAGGCATCGGCGCGTGGGATCGGCAGACCGCGCCGCATCAGCCCGCCGCGCGCGGTTTCGACAATGGCAAGTTCGACGCGCTTGTTTCGCACCGCCAGTCGCGCACCAGCGGGCCCGGAATAATCGCCTTTGGCCACCACCTTGTCGCCGACGCGCACCCAATCGGTCGATGATTGCCCGACGATCCGGCCCGCCGCCGCGCCAATGGCCGCTGCCAGCCGCACAGTCGTGGACTTGCCGTTGGTGCCGGTGACCATGGCGACGGGCACGTCGTGGACTTGGGTCCAGTCGATCGCGGCGGCGTCCGGCATCTCGCCTTCCGGCCATTTCAGGCACCCGGTGCCAAGGCCGACCGAGATACCGCCGTCATGGGCCAGAAAGGTCACGTCATGGGCAGCGGCGGCATCGGCTAGTGCGATGAAATCAGCGGATTGTTCTTGGCCAATCACGTCCTTCAGTTCATCAATCCGTTTGCCGAAGCTGGGCGCGGTGTCGTCCGCAAGCGCCCAGGCAAATTCGATCACCTCGGTCGCGGCAAACAGTGCGTCCATCGGTGCCGAAATCGCAGTGCTGGCCCCGCCGGGGTAATCGCGCACGACAATGCGTTCCTCGCCCCAGCCGACCGCATCAAGCACCCGGCGCGCGTCGGCCTGCCAGTTTGCCAGCGCCGCGGTTTTTCCCTCATCGGGCAAAGTCGCCTCGGCCACAGCACCGGTGCAGTCCAAATGGAAATTCACGCCGCTCAGGCGGCGAACTTGCGTCAGTTTCACGCCCATCGCGAGTCAGTCCGCGTCTTCATCGACCGGCTCGTCGGCCAGCCGCACGCCACGCGCGTCGCGCACCAGGTTCATGCCGGACACCAGCACGGCGGCGGGCACATCGGGGGCTTGCGGCACCGGCGTCGCCTCGGCCAGCGGATCAGGCGCGGCCTCGGTGACCATGGATTGCGGCTTGGCAATGGGTTCCGCACCCGCAGGCTCGCCATCACCGCCGTCCTCGCGCGGTTTGTTGAAATAGATGATCTGCTTCCACGTGCGCGCGATATTGTCGCCGAAGATCAGCACGAGATCGCCGGGTTCGCCCATCTTCAGTGCCGCATCGGTGGCTTCCTGCTCGTCGGGGATGATGCTGATCGCGTTCTTGATGACACCGTTGTCCAAAAGCGCCGCCTGCAGCAGTTTGGGCACTTCATCCGGGCCGCGCCCGCGCAGCACATCATCGCGGCGGCAAATGTAATGGTCGAAATGCCCGGCCACGATGCGCGCGGCTTCGGCGATGTCCTCGTTGCGCCGGTCACCGGGCAGGGTGAACACGCAGATGCGCTTGCCTTCGGTTTCCAGTTGATCCGACAGATTGCACATCGCCTGAATGGCCGACGGGTTATGGCCATAATCAAGGATCACTTTGAAGGGATGTTCGTCGAACACATTCATGCGGCCCGGTGCCTGAAAATACGATCCCGCGAAGGTGCGCAGCCCGTGGCGGATGTCTTCCAGGCTCTTGCCCATGCTAAAGCAGATACCGGCGGCAAACAGCGCGTTCTGCACATTGTGCATCGCCTTGCCGTCCAGCGTCGCCGGGATCAGATGCGTCCACATCAGCGGGATATGGGCCGAATTGTCGTAGATGGTGATCATGTGGCCGTTCATGCCTTGCTCCAGCACCACGGCGCGGCCGCCGGTCTTGACATGTTCGCGCACCAGCGGGTGGCTGGCGTTCATGGTGACATAGCACAGGTGCTTGGCCTTGGTATGGGCCGCCATTTTCAGGCACAGATCATCGTCGGCGTTCAGAACAGCAGTATCCTTGGCGACCTCGACGACAATCTGTTTGACCACCGCCATATCCTGCAGGGTGTCGACACCACGCAGGCCCAGGTGGTCGGCGGAAATGTTCAGCACCGCGCCGCAATCGCAATGCTCATACCCCAGACCACGCCGCAACAGCCCGCCGCGCGCGGTTTCCAGCACCGCGGCATCAACGGTCGGGTCGCGCAGGATCATATGGGCAGAGGCCGGGCCGGTCAGATCGCCTTTGACGCTCAGGTTGCCGTCTATATAGACACCGTCGGTCGTGGCCAGACCCACGGTATTGCCGCTGAGTTTGTAAATATGCGCCACCATGCGGGCGGTCGTGGTTTTCCCGTTGGTGCCGGTGATCGAGATCATCGGGATACGGCTGGGCGTGCCCTCGGGAAACAGCATATCCATCACTGCACCCGCGACATCACGCGGCTTGCCCTCGCTGGGGGCGACGTGCATGCGGAAACCGGGGGCGGCGTTGATCTCACATATCCCGGCGCCGTTATCCTTGTGGGACGTTGAAATATCGGCCGACAGAAAATCGACTCCACCGATGTCCAGCCCGATGGCCTTGACCGCGCGCTCGGCCATATCGCGGTTGTCGGGATGCACGATGTCGGTGACATCTATTGCCGTGCCGCCGGTTGACAGGTTGGCGGTCGAGCGCAGAAAGACCACCTCGCCCTGGGGCGGCACGGTGTCTTTGGTATAGCCCAGCTCTTCCAGATGCTCGCGCGCTTTGGTGTCAAACTCGATCCGCGTCAGGGTTTTTTCGTGGCCGACGCCACGGCGCGGATCGGCATTTATGATGTCCAGCAGCTCTTCGACCGTGTGTTCGCCGTCGCCGACGACATGGCCGGGTACGCGCTTGGAAACCGCCACCAGCTTGCCATTGACCACGAGCATCCGGTGGTCCAGCCCCTGGACGTAGCTTTCGATAATAACACCTGCACCGCTCTTGTTTCTTTCCTTTGCGAAATCAAAGGCTTCGGAGACTTCATCGTCGTCTTCCAATCCAACAGAAATTCCCCGTCCGTGATTGGCGTTAAGCGGTTTCACCACAACCGGATGGCCAATTCGCCGCGCGGCCTGGACCGCTTCGCCCGCGTCATAGACCATGCGTTGCTTGGGCACCGGCAGGCCCAGATCGGCGAGGATCTTGTTGGTCGCTTCCTTGTCAGACGCCAGTTCCACCGCGATGTAATGGGTTTCGCTGGTGATCGTGGCCTGAATGCGCTTTTGGTACTTGCCGTGACCCAGCTGGATCAGGCTGAATTCGTTCAACCGCAGCCAGGGCACGTCGCGGTCGCGGCCGGCCTTGACCAGCGAGGATGTGCTGGGGCCAAGCTGGCGGCGCTGGGCGGCTTTGATAAACTTGTCGCGCTCGGTGGCGAAATCGAAATCCGCATCGCGCAGCTCCGGCTCAACCAGATCATCGGGCAGAAGATGCCGGATCAGCGCCAGCGCCAGTTCGGCTGCCTGCAGGCCGACCTGCTCCTGCTCGAACTGGTAGATCATGTTATACTGGCCGGGCTCGCCCGAACCGCGGGTTTTGCCAAACGTAACCTCGGTGCCGGCGACGTTTTGCAGCTCGATCGACATATGTTCCCAGACATGGCCCATCCAGGTGCCCTCGCCTTCGCGCAGACGGCGCACGAAACCGCCGGGCTCGCGATAAGAACAGCCGTGAGTGTGCAGCCCCGGCAATGCCTCTAGCAGCGGATCGGCGAACGCAGGGCCAAGCTTGCCGGTTGGCCAGTCTTCCAGCACACCCAGATCGACCTGATGGCGGATAACGGGAAACAGCGCGTAGACGTTCGGGCCACGATAAACTGATGTTTCGAGAATTTTCACTGTGCATCTCCCCCCAGAGCCTGGTCGCGGTCAGCCGGTCTGTTGGCCACCTGCGCTTGCGACGCGCGCCGACAGATCATAGCGATCCCCCGCGATCAGTATATGCAGCTTGATGCCGATCAGGCTAATCGGTTTTCCCTGCTGCGCAAATGCTATTGACGAATGCTGCAAGCCAGACGGATCGACGACTGTCAGGCCGCCGCTGCCAAAAACCTCGATCACGTTGTCCGGGCCGACGAAAGCGGCGGTGTCTTCGTCAACGCCGATGCCCACCGCGAACGGGTTGTAAGCCAGACCTGTCAGCAGCCGGCCAAGGCGGTCGCGCTCGCGAAAATGCTGATCAACAATTACCCGGTTGGTCAGCCCCAGCCCTGGCGCCAGCGTCGCCTTGCCGCGCCTTGGCGTGCCCCCGCTCTGGCCAACCGCGATCATGTGCTCGCAGACGAATGCCGCACCTGCCGAAGTTCCCGCGACCGGCGCGCCGGCGGCATTGGCGCTACGAATGCGTTTGGCAACCGAAGTGCCGCCGATGATGGTCGAAAGCCGCAGCTGATTGCCGCCAGTCATGAAAATTCCGGTCGCTTTGTCAAGAACCGACAGATTGTCGGCATCGTCGCAATCTGAGCGGGTTTCAATGGCGATTATGTCCGAGGCCGCGCCCATTTGCGCGAACACAAGCTGATAGCGCTGGCCGATGTCATCAAGCCGGGATGCGGTCGGAATAATGGCGATACGCGCGTCAGGACCGCCGCAAAGTTCAACAAAGCGCGTCAGGATGGCAGATGACCGCACTTTCTTTTCGCCGCCGCCGATCGGGATGATCCATCCGCGCCGGGCATCGTCTGAATTCTGCGCCCGGCACATGCAGGCAGCCCCCCGATTTTCAAAGGCCGACAACCCCTCGTTAATGGTCGCGGAATTGTCAAGATATGTGTGTGCCGCAAGATTAAATTGCGCGCACCATCAGTCAGATGTTGCAAGATTGAACCGGGTGGTGGAGCCGAGGGGAATCGAACCCCTGACCTCGTCATTGCGAACGACGCGCTCTCCCAACTGAGCTACGGCCCCGGACGGGGCGGAATGTGCCGCACGGACGGGCGCAAAGTCAAGACAGCCGATGCGCAACGCTTGTTGAACGAGCGACCACCGGCGGCCTCACGGGCGATGCCAAAGCGTCACGCGAACGTGACGCCGAGTGCTGATCCACCCGTGGTATTGTCGCGGTGAATTCGACACAAAATTTTAGAGGCAAGGCCGATGAAAATTCTGGTAAATCGCAGCATCCGGGCCGGTTTGTTTGCAGCAGCGTTTTGCGGTGCAACGATGGCATCGGCGGTTGGCAGCGGCTCGACCAGTTCGTCGGCCTCACCAAATGTCGCCGATCAGATCCGCACCGCCTATGCCAGCATTAATGCCGGGCAATATGCCTCGGCCATCCAGGAGCTGCGCGGCGTGATCCAGGTGGATATGCGCAACGCGGACGCGCATAACCTGCTGGGATTTGCCAGCCGCAATCTGGGAGATTACGACAATGCCAAGATTTATTACGCCAATGCGCTGACAATTAACAAAAATCACAAAGGTGCGTTGGAATATCAGGGCGAATTGTTTCTGCTGCTCAAACAGCCCGAACTGGCCCAGAACAACCTGGCGCGGCTGCTGCAGATATGCGGCGCGAATTGCGAGGAATATCTCGACCTCAAAGGCGATATTGCCGCCTATCAGGGCAGCAGCTAAGGGTCAGGATTGAAACCAGCCCGGATCGGCATTGCCACCACACACCAGTACGCCAACCCGCTCGTCCGGCGCGGGTTGGTATTTGCCTGAGGTCAGCGCCGCGAGTGCCGTCGCCGCGCCTGGTTCGCCAAGAACGCGCGCCGCAGACCAGAGCCGCCTGCCTGCCTCGAACACATCGTCGTCAGTGACGACAACCGAGACCGGCCGCCAGCGCCCCAATATTTCGCGCGACAGCGTGCCTATTTTGGTGCCGCCAAGCGCGCTGGCAGAGATGCCGGCCGGTGAGATTTCCTGCTCGGGATCGTCGGAAAAGGCGTTTTGCAGGGACGCAGTGCCCTCCGTTTCGACCGCCACGATCGAGATGTGGTCCTGATACCAGGCGGTGATGCCGCCGATCAGCCCGCCGCCGCCGACCGAGACCATGAGCGTGTCGAGCTGTGGCCTGTCGCGTTCGATCTCAAGGCCAAGTGTTCCTTGCCCGGCCAGCACGCGGGCGTCATCAAACGGATGCACCGCCATCGCGCCGGTCTCGGCGGCAAAGGCGTGGAATTTTTCAAGTATGACCGCCGTGGGATCGGCGCAGACCACGACCTTGGCGCCGAAATTGCGCATGCGTTCGATCTTGACTTCGCCCGACCAATCGGGCGCGAATATCGTCGATTTGACCCCCAGGTTGGTCGCCGCGTTGGCCAGCGCCGCGCCATGATTGCCGCCCGAATAGCCGACCACGCCCGCCTCGGTCAGC
This sequence comes from Paracoccaceae bacterium, assembly GCA_965216135.1. Taxonomy (GTDB): domain Bacteria; phylum Pseudomonadota; class Alphaproteobacteria; order Rhodobacterales; family Rhodobacteraceae; genus CBDCFL01. Next base: position 153,739 of record CBDCFL010000022.1, on the reverse strand, counting down.
TCTGCCGACAACAGCGCGTTGAACGCGCCGCGGGTTTTGAACGAGCCGGTGTGCTGGAACAATTCCAATTTCAGCGAGAGTGCGCGGTCGCATAAAGCACCAGGCTCCAGATCGACAACCGGCGTCTGTCGCAGCCGATCTGAAATGCGACCATAAGCGGCGTTTATGTGGTCGCGATCAATCATCCGCCCAATTAGCCACGAGTTGCCCTTATGCGAAAGACGCTTATTTCATTGTTCAACAAATACTCGCGCCGCATTTCGCTAAATTTCTTCTTCTTCTGCCGCCGGTCGATGGATTGCGCTGTGCTGCGCCCAGAAAATTCACCAGCGCCACAGCGATTGTCCGCCTCACCGCCACCCGATCATCTCAGAGCGGCTCTCAAATGGCTCTGGCCGCTCAAGCGCATCCAGCATCCAACCGGCGACATCGCTTCTTGAAATCTTGGCAAGGACACCGGCCTGTGCAAGAAGTCCTGCCCGATCGGTTGGCGGCCCATCCACCAAACGCGCAGGTCGAACGACCATGCTGTCAAGCCCACTTTTCTCATAGATCTCTTCCATCCGGCTAGAATCGCGCAGGGTTATCGCCAGATTGCTGTTTCGGATCATCAGGCCGACAATAGCGCCAACATGGTCGTGGCTGTCACCCGCACCAGCAGCACTGATCGCGATAAGACGCGAAACATCGTGCTTTTTCATGGCCTTTGCGATGTTTTGAGCACTGCGTTCGGTGAAATCGACTGCCGATAACAGCGGTGACCACGGATTTGATGCAGTCTTGCGCCGAATTCCCAGACAGGAAATGACCGCGCTTTTCCCCTCCACGACCCGCTCAAGCGCTGCCGCATCCAGCACATCACCCTGGACGAGCTCAAGCCCATCGCGTTGGTCAATATTTTCCTTTGAGCGGACAAGTGCGGTTAAGCGATGGCCGCGCTCGATCGCCAATTGAAGCACCCATTTGCCGGTCTCACCTGACCCGCCGAGAACCAGAATACTGTTATATTTCATCCCTGAACCCCACGTTCTGCGTAAGTGTCGGACCACTGCACCACATTGGAAAGCGATTGTCAGTTACTATTGATCGTCGCGAGCAAGACGTTGCACCGATTTGGCACACACGGGCTTGCATTGATCAAATGCTGGTGCTAATAGGTAACTGACACGGGCTTGCATTGATCAAATGCTGGTGCTAATAGGTAACTGATCGATTACTTAATTCGGGAGCATACCGACGACATCCGGTGTTGTGCTGGTCGACGCTGGCTGGGACGAAAGTGCCACGCAGATACTGGACAAGATCGGCGAGCGAAAAGTCCTAGCCGTCCTGATCACCCATGGCCACTTTGACCACACCGGTGGATTATCGGCCTTTCCCGATGCGCCGGTCTATATCGGCACCGGTGAGGAGGCTTTGCTAAGGGGGCAAGTGGAGCCAAGGGGGTGGATGGCGCGTATGTCGACCAAAATGATGGCCCCGTCGCCGCCGACGCCCAAGACCGTCATAGAAATTGTCGATGGGCAGGAAATTGAGATCGACGGCGTCACTATTCGCGCAGTTAACACGCCCGGCCACACCGATGGCAGCGCGATGTATATATGGAACAACACCTTGTTCAGCGGCGATGCGATCGTCGGTCGTGGCGATCACGTGAGCGAAATTCCCAAGCCGACTGCGGATGATTATGACCAGATCGGGCCGAGCGTGGCAAAAGTTCTGGATTACCCGTTCGAACGCATGGCAGATGGTCACGTAGGATTGCACCAGGGGATCAGAACCCAGGTCGAGGCTTACGTGACGGATCTATGAAATAACCCCCGGTAAGGCCCACTTGGCCTAGTGATTGCATCTTGGGACGAAACAAAGAATATCGCCGCGGCGACGTGCTCGAAAAGGCCATGCAGCTGTTCTGGCTGCATGGCTACGACGGCGTGTCGACGCAAGTTTTGGTTGACGCGATGGGGATCAACCGCAAGAGCGTCTATGCCGAATTTGGCAGCAAACAGAACCTGTATTACGCCGCCCTGGAGCGATACCTGTCCCAGGAAATCCCGCAGCGATTCGCCGTATTGAATGTGGATAATGCGGGTGTTCAGGCGGTCTTTGAGACGCTGGAACGGTTTGCCGGCGCTGCTAGACGCAAGGGGCCCGAAAAAGGCTGTATGCTGTGCAACGCGGCCTCAGAAACCGCACATCACGACGCCGTTGTCCACAAATTCGTAGATGAATATTTCATGATGATCAGATCGTCATTTGCGCATGCGCTGGAGGCCGCGGTTCGCAAAGGTGAACTGCCGGCGGACATTGACACCAAGACTTGGTCCGCATCCCTGGCGACCACGTTGATCGGCATGTTTGTCATGATCCGATCCCGCGTTGACGGCGCAACGCTAAGAGCTGCGGCGGACGTGGCAATTTCTCAGCTGAACGGAAAGCGAGTGCGGACCAAAACAGCTTTCTGACATCCAGGCAGAAATTTGCCGAATTGCCGCTTCGTGCCGCTTGTCTGCCGTTCGCACGTCCACCCCTTACTCCGCCGCCTCCAGATACTCCTCTAGCGGTGGACAAGTGCACACCAAATTGCGGTCGCCAAAGACGTTGTCGACGCGGTTGACCGGGGCCCAGTATTTGTCGACGCGGAAGGCACCTGCCGGATAGCAGGCCTGTTCGCGCGAATAGGGGCGGTCCCAGTCGCCGACCAGGTCTTCGACCGTGTGCGGGGCGTTTTTCATCGGGTTGTTAACAGCGTCCATTTCACCCGTCTCGATCGCCTTGATCTCGGCGCGGATGTCGAGCATGGCGTCGCAAAAGCGATCGAGCTCGGCCTTGGATTCGCTTTCGGTGGGTTCGACCATTAGCGTGCCCGCCACAGGCCAGCTCATCGTCGGGGCATGAAAACCGTTATCGATCAAACGTTTGGCGATGTCGTCCACAGTCACATGCGCGCTTTCATCAAAGGGCCGCGTGTCGAGAATGCATTCATGAGCCACGCGACCGTTCTGGCCGGTGAACAAAACCTTGTAGGCCCCGTCCAGCCGCTTGGCGATGTAATTGGCGTTCAGGATTGCGACCTTGGTGGCCTGGGTCAGGCCGGAGCCGCCCATCATCAGGCAATAGGCCCACGAGATCGGCAGGATGCTCGCAGACCCGTAAGGCGCTGCTGACACCGGCCCCTGCTCGCCGCCGGTTTCGGGGTGGCCGGGCAGGTGTGGTTCCAGATGCGCCTTGACCCCAATCGGGCCCATGCCGGGGCCACCGCCACCGTGGGGGATGCAGAACGTCTTGTGTAGGTTCAGGTGGGAAACATCGCCGCCCAAATCGCCGGGGCGGCTGAGGCCCACCATGGCGTTCATGTTGGCCCCATCGATATAAACCTGCCCGCCATGGTCATGCGTGACCTTGCAGACCTCTTTCACGTTCGTTTCAAACACGCCGTGGGTCGAGGGATAGGTGATCATGCAGGCGGCGAGTCTGTCGCCTGCCTCGGCCGCTTTGGCGCGGAAGTCGTCGAGGTCGATGTCACCGTTTTCGGCCGATTTCACCACGACCACTTTCATGCCCGCCATCTGGGCGCTGGCCGGGTTGGTGCCATGGGCGGAAATCGGGATCAGGCAGACATTGCGGTGATCGTCGCCATTGGCTCTGTGCCAGGCCGAGATCGTTAGCAGGCCAGCATATTCCCCCTGTGCGCCGGAATTGGGTTGCATCGAAAAGCCGTCATAGCCGGTGATCTGGCAGAGCTTGTCGGTCAGATCGTCGAGCATGAACTTGTAGCCTTTGGTCTGATCGGCGGGTGCGAAGGGATGCACATGCGCAAATTCGTGCCAGGTGATCGGGATCATCTCGGCGGCTGCGTTCAGCTTCATCGTGCACGACCCAAGCGGGATCATCGCCCGGTCGAGCGCCAGATCACGGTCGGCCAGACGGCGCATATAGCGCATCATTTCGGTTTCGGCCCGGTTCATCTGAAAGATCGGGTGATCGAGATAGCTTGTCTCGCGCACCAGCGCCGGATCGACGCGGTGATAATCGGCGGGGAAGTCATCGCGGCTGAACGTCAGACCGAAGGCGCGCCAGACAACTTCCAGCGTTGCCGGGCGGCAGGTTTCATCGACGGTCATGCCCAGTTTGGTATCACAAATCTTGCGCAGGTTGATCTCTTCGCCCTGAGCGGCGCGGTAGATCACCGCCTGCATCGCGCCAACATCGACGGTGATGGTATCGAAGAAAAACTCCGGCTCGACTTTGTAACCGCCGGCCTCCAAACCGCGCGCCAGACGGTCGGTTTTGCGGTGGATGCGCTGGGCGATGGCCTTCAGCCCCTCAGGGCCGTGGAACACCGCATAAAAACCCGCCATGACCGCCAACAGCGCCTGTGCCGTGCAGACGTTCGACGTGGCTTTTTCGCGCCTAATATGCTGTTCGCGGGTTTGCAGGGAAAGCCGATACGCCTTGTTGCCGCGTGCGTCGATCGAGACGCCGACAATCCTGCCCGGCATGTTGCGTTTATGGCCATCTTTGCACGCCATATAGGCCGCTGACGGGCCGCCATATCCCATCGGCACGCCGAAGCGCTGGGTCGAGCCGACGGCAATATCGGCACCCATGGCACCGGGTTCTTTCAGCAGGGTCAGGGCCAGCGGATCGGCGATGACGATGCCGATGGCCTTGTTTTCATGCAGTTTTTCGATGTAAGGGGCAAAATCTATTAGGTGTCCGTAAGTGCCTGGATACTGGAATATCGCGCCAAAGACGGCTTGGGCATCCATGTCTTCCGGAGCGCCGACGATGCATTCGATGCCCAGCGGTGCGGCTCGGGTCTGCATCACCGCGATATTCTGCGGGTGGCAGTTTTCGTCGATAAAGTATGCCTTTGACTTCGATTTTGAGACCCGCTCGGCCATGGTCATGGCCTCGGCCGCGGCGGTGGCTTCGTCCAGCAGCGAGGCGTTGGCCACGTCCAACCCCGTCAGATCGGTGACCATCGTCTGATAATTCAGCAATGCCTCGAGCCGGCCCTGGCTAATCTCTGGCTGATAGGGGGTATAGGCTGTGTACCAGGCCGGGTTTTCCAGGATATTGCGCTGGATCGCCGGCGGCGTGACGGTGCCATGATAGCCCTGCCCGATCATCGAGGTGAAGACCTTGTTCATCTGCGCCACGTTACGCATTTCATGCAGAAAACCCCGTTCCGATTTGGTGCGCCCCCAATCGAGCGGCTCGGCCTGGCGGATGTCATCGGGGATCGTCTGGGTGATCAGCTCATCCAGCGAGGTGACGCCAAGGGTGGCCAGCATCGCATCGATTTCGGCAGGAGACAGGCCGATGTGGCGGCGATTGGCGAAATCGTAGGGCAGGTAATCGGTGGGCGTGAAGGGCATTGGGCACCTTTTTGATAGGCATGACGCGCCCCGACCTGATCAGTGGCCGTTTGGTTTGGCAGAGATCCCGGATCGGGGTCCGGGACGGGTATTGCTAGCTGATGAAGGCCTTGTAGGCGGCTTCGTCCATCAGATCGTCAAAGGCGGAAGGATCAGCGATTTTCATCTTGAAAATCCAGCCATCACCGGTCGGGTCTTGGTTGACTTTCGCCGGTTCGTCGGAGAGCGCCTGGTTAACTTCGACAATCTCGCCATCCAGCGGCGCAAGGATGTCAGAGGCGGCCTTGACGCTTTCGATCACCACTGCCTCATCGTCTTTGGACACGGTGGTTCCGGCCTCTGGCAATTCAACAAAGACGATATCGCCAAGCTGCTCGGAAGCATGTTCGGTGATGCCGACAACGACCAGATCGCCCTCAGCGCGCAGCCATTCATGTTCTTCGGTGTATTTCATGGGTCGATCTCCTTGTTGGACGGAAATGTTGTGGAATGGCAGTTCGCGTGCCCCTCACCGCTTGAATCCCGCAGGCGTGAACGGCATCGCAGATACTTTAACCGGCATTCGCTTGCCGCGCACATCGCCAAATAGAGTGGTGCCGGTATCGGTGTGGCCTGCTGCGACATAACCCATCGACATCGGTGCGCCGATGGTCGGGCCAAAGGCGCCGGATGTGATTGTGCCGACGGGCGCGCCGCCCTCGTCAGTTGTGTAAATTTCGGTACCAGCCCGCATCGGCGCGCGCCCTTGCGGTAGCAACCCCACGCGCTTGCGGGTTGCCCCTGCTGCCAGTTCGCCCAAGATACGATCAGCACCGGGAAATCCGCCCGTCCGGTCGCCACCGGCGCGGCGGGCCTTTTGCATTGCCCAGACCAGGTTCGCCTCGACCGGACTGGTGGTGGCATCGATGTCGTTGCCGTAAAGACAGAGCCCGGCCTCCAATCGCAAGCTGTCGCGGGCGCCAAGGCCGATTGGTTCGACCTCTGCCAAGGCCAGCAACGCCTCGCTCAGCGCCAGCGCTTGCGCCTCTGGCACCGATATTTCATAGCCGTCTTCACCGGTATAGCCTGACCTGCTGATCCAACATTCTGCGCCATTCAGATTGAACGTGCCGACATCCATGAATTTCATCGCTGCAACGGCCGAGTTCAGCCGCGCCAGGGCCGCCTCGGCCGCTGGACCCTGCAACGCGATCAGGCCACGGTTGGTGATCTCTTCAATCTCGCAATCGCCCGACAGATGGGCGCGCAGACGGGCGATATCGTCCACTTTACAGGCGGCGTTGACCACCAGAAACAAATGATCACCCCGGTTGGCCACCATCAGGTCGTCGCGAATACCGCCCGCCTCGTTGGTGAAAAGCGCATAGCGCTGCCGGTCCTGACCCAGCCCGACGATATCGACCGGGACCAGCCGTTCCAGCGCCAGTGCGGCATCGGCATTGTCGCCCGATTTGGCACGCAGAATTGCCTGGCCCATGTGGCTGACATCAAATAGCCCGGCATGAGAGCGGCAATGCAGATGCTCCTTCATCACGCCCAAGGGATATTGCACCGGCATTTCATAGCCCGCAAACGGCACCATTTTTGCGCCAAGCGACACATGCAGATCGTAAAGCGGTGTGCGGTTCAGATCAGACATCGCCTGCCCATCCCTGTTCAAGCCGGTCTGATACGCGTCCGGCACCGTTCGGGCAAATTGCCTGCCCTGACGATGCCCCCTCTGTCCTTTCGCCTGAGATCGTTATCCCTTCGGCGCCCCGGCTTGTGAGCGGGGTCTCTCCAGAGTTCCTTAACCGCTGCAGGTCCAAGGGCCTGAGAGTTTCCGGGGCGGTTGCTCCTTCGGCACTGGCGGCGAGCCAGATTCTCCCTGCGGCAGGTGCTGGCGAACCTACGGGAGTTCGCCAAGGCTCGCAAGACTCGGTGTGCCACGGCATACAACGACCAATTTTTGGATTGCAAAACATAAGCTTCCCCGGCAGACCCGGAAAATGTCCGAACATTTCATCTTTGGCTATGGCTCTCTGGTCAATCGCCAGACGCATCAGTATCACATCGCCCACCCTGCCCGCCTGAGCGGGTGGCGGCGCATTTGGCGCCATACAACACGGCGCGAAGTTGCGTTTCTCAATGCGGTGCCTGATGCGGGTTCACAGATCGACGGACTGATGCTGGGCGTGCCGCGAATTGCGCCAGAACTTGAGAAACGCGAATATGCCTATCGCCGGATCGCGGTCAGCGCCTCGGTGGAACACCCGGTCGCAGGCCAGATCGAGGTCAACCTGTTCGCGATCTCGCACGGCGATGAGCGTCCGCCGAGCACCGATCATGCAGTATTGTTGTCTTATGTCGATATGGTCGTGGGCGGCTATCATCGCGAATTCGGTCGTGACGGTGTGGACAGATTCTTTGCCACCACCGACGGCTGGGACGTGCCGATCCTGAATGACCGGCAGCAGCCGCGCTATCCGCGCCATGTCGCCCAGCCGGACGAGGTTACCGGAATTGTCGACGCGGCGCTGGCGCATCTGCCATGCCGGATTGTCGGGCTTTGATCGCCGGAATATGAGTATTTATTGGGACAATGAATGGTCTGGCTAAGACTCTCCATTTGAACCGCAGACTGGACAATCCGGCCGTTTCTTGAAGCTGATGATCCGGCTGTCGGCGTAGAGCGCATCGTAGATCAACATCCTGCCGGTCAGGGTTTCGCCCGCGCCAGTGATAAATTTGATCGCTTCAACCGCCATGATCGAGCCAATTACCCCGGGCAAAGCGCCCAATACGCCAGCCTCGGCGCAGGAAGGCGCGAGCCCCGGCGCCGGTTCTTCGGCAAAGACGCATTCGTAGCAGGGTCCACCACCGGATGCATCAAACAGGCTGACCTGGCCTTCCCATTGGCTTAGCGCGCCGGAGACCAGCGGCTTTGCGGCAGCCACACAGATCCGGTTGACCAGATAGCGGGTGGCGAAATTGTCGGTGCCGTCCAGGATCAGATCATAATCCGCGAACAGCTCTGCCGCGATCTCTTCGCTCAGGCGGCGATGATAGGGGCGCACCACGGCGGCGGGGTTTTGCGCCTTCAACTCGGCTTCGGCGGAAAATACCTTGGGCGTGCCAATGGCGGCATCCTTGTGGATCACCTGGCGTTGCAGGTTGGAATTGTCCACTGTGTCGTCGTCGATCACGCCAATTGTGCCGACGCCCGCAGCGGCCAGATATAGCAACGCAGGCGATCCCAGACCACCAGCGCCTATGACCAGCACGCGCGCCTTTTTCAGTTTATTCTGTCCTGGTCCGCCGATCTCGCGCAGAACAATGTGCCGCGCGTAGCGATCAATCTCGGTTTTGGTAAACGGCCCTTGCCGGATTGCTTTGGCCGGACGTGCGCGCGACTTTAGGGCTGCAAGCCCCCTGAGATAGGCCCAGATCGCCAGCGCGAACCCGCCGACCAGCAGCCATTCGCCCAGCGAACCGCCGAGCAGGGCACCCAAGCCGCCTGGGTTGATCCAAAGGGCGACCAGGACACCAAGATACAGAACGATAAGCATCGCGACCCTTGCGCGATGCGGGGCGCCGATGGCGTGGCCGACCGCCCAGAGGCCCGCGGCCAATAGCAGAACCCAGATCATCAGCCCCGCCCGGTAGAGCCAAAACCGCCCGCGCCGCGCGAGGTTTCGCTCAGCTTTTCAACTTCGCCAAACTCGGCCCGACAAACCGGTGCGACGATCATTTGCGCGATGCGCGCACCGTGGGTTACGATAAACGGGTCTGCGCCAAGATTGATCATGACGACGCCGACGGGCCCGCGGTAGTCAGAGTCAATTGTGCCGGGCGCGTTTGCGATCGTCACCCCGTGTTTTGAGGCCAGCCCCGAGCGCGGGCGAATTTGAGCCTCATATCCCGGCGGAATTTCCATCGACAGCCCGGTGGGAATAAGCGCACGTTCCCCCGGTGCCAGTGTGACACCATGGGGCCGATCTAATGGCGTCAGGTTGGCGCGCAAATCCGCCCCGGCGGCGCCCGGACTTTCGTACATTGGCAAGGCTACGGTACAATCATAGCCGGGCAGCCTGGTAACACCGATGCGCGCGGTCATTTGGCCAATGTTTCGGCAATGCGCGCCGCCAGTTTTCGCGCGACGCGGTCCTTGGACATGCGCGGCCAATCCTCGGCACCTTTTTTGCTGATCAACGTGACCGCATTTTCGTTACCCCCCATGATCCCGGTTTCCGGCCGCACATCGTTGGCGATGATCCAGTCGCAGCGCTTGCGCACCAGCTTGGCCTGAGCGTTTTGAACGACATTCTCAGTTTCAGCGGCAAAGCCGATGACGAGTTCTGGGCGATTTTTGCGGCGGCGCGCGGTGGTCGCCAGTATGTCGGGGTTCTCCGAAAATCTGAGCTGTGGCGGGCCGCACTTTGCAGTCTTTTTCATCTTTGAATTGCTGGCGTTTTCGACCCGCCAATCCACCACTGCTGCCGCGAATATCGCCACATCCGCTGGCAGCGCATCCGCCACCGCATCGGCCATTTCGCAGGCGGTTTGGACGGGGACAATTTTGACGCCGGCCGGGGCCGGTGTATCGGCGGGACCAGTGATAAAGGTGACATCTGCCCCCAGCCCGGCCAAGGCGGCCGCTATCGCGGTTCCTTGGGCACCAGAGGAGCGGTTTGCGATATAACGGACCGGGTCGATCGGCTCTTGCGTCGGCCCGGAAGTGACGACAACGTGACGCCCCTTTAACGGTCCGTCAGCAAACGCCTGCTCGATCGCGGCGACAATTTCCAGCGGTTCGGCCATGCGGCCCGGCCCGAATTCGCCACAGGCCATGTCGCCCTCGTTGGGCCCAACGAAATTGATGCCATCGACCGCTAACATCGTGATATTTCTTTGTGTTGCGGCGTGTTCCCACATCCGCACATTCATTGCTGGCGCGACCAATACCGGGGCATCGGTTGCCAACAGCAAGGTCGAAGCGAGATCGTCTGCCAACCCATGCGCCATGCTTGCCATTAAATCGGCTGTTGCCGAGGCGACCACGATCAGATCGGCCGATCGGGACAATTCAATATGACCCATTTCGGCCTCATCAGTCAGATCAAAGAGATCAGTGTAGACCTTTTCGGCCGCCAAAGCCGAGGCTGATAAGGGGGTCACAAACTGCTGCCCGGCTTTTGTGATCACAGGCGTCACCGCGGCCCCGCGCTCGCGCAGCCTTCGGATCAGATCCAGCGCCTTGAAGGCGGCTATCCCGCCGCCGATAATCAGTAATATCCGTTTGCCTGCCAGCATATGCCGGGCCTCTGCTGCTGCCGATCAGAATATGTGTAGGGCGTGGACAGGCGGAACTCAATGGGCGGGCAGTTCACTCAAAACTGATCGAAGCCTGCCCGAAATCGCCGAATTCCGCTTCGATCAGACTGCCGGGCGGGCATTCCAGCGGGCGGATGAAGCTACCTGACAACATCACGTTACCGGCTTCGATCCGCTGGCCATAGTGCTCCATCCGGGCCGCAAGCCAGATAATTGCGGCAACCGGGTCGTTCAGAACGCCGGCGCCCAGCCCGGTCTCCTCGACCACGCCGTTGCGGCGGACCACGGCACCGACCCAGCGAAGGTCAAACATATCCGGCGCGTGTCGTTGGGCGCCCAACACAAGACCGGCGTTGGCGGCGTTGTCGGATATGGTGTCAAAGATGTTTCTCGGCGTTGCGCTGGCCGGGTCACGACGCAAGATCCGCGTATCGAGAAGTTCCAGACTGGGGGCAACATGTTCGGTGGCCGCCAGCACCTCTTGCCGGGTGACCTGGCCTGCCAGCGGTGCTTTCATGACAAAGGCAATCTCGGCCTCGGCACGAGGCTGAATGAACCGGTCTTTGGGAACCGCCGCTCCGTTTTCAAATGCCATATCGTCGAAAATCACCCCGCTGTCGGGGGTGTCGATACCTAGCGCCTCTTGCATCGCGCGGCTGGTCAGGCCGATTTTCCAGCCGATGATTTTACGGCCTGCCTGAATGCTCAGCTCCGCGCTTGCCATCTGGATCGCATAGGCATCGTCCATGTCCATATGCGGATATTGCAATGACACCAGGCCGATCTGTGTGCGGCCGCGCTCTGCCTCAAACAGCGCGGCGGCTGCATGAGATATTTCCGTTTCGCTCAGTCGCATGGATCATCCTCGACAGTGGATCGCAGCGTCCCGATGCCTTCGGCGGTGACCTCTATCACATCTCCCGGGATCAGCCATCTCGGCGGATCGTATCGCGCGCCTGCCCCGGTGGGCGTTCCGGTGACGATGATGTCACCGGGCACAAGGGTGGTAAAGGTCGAGATATATTCGATCTGGCGCGCAATCGGAAACAGCATCCGACTGGTGCGGTCCTCCTGCCTGATCTCACCATTCACGCGCGTGGTCAGGCGGATATCCTCAAGCTGAGCGGGATCGGCGAACGGCACCAGCCAGGGGCCCATCGCCCCGGAATTATTCCAGTTTTTCCCTTGGGTTACGTTGAATTTGGCGTGCCGCACCCAGTCGCGGATCGTGCCCTCGTTGGCCAGGGTGATTGCGGCGATGTGGTCATAGGCGTGGGCCTGCGCAATCCGCCTCCCCGGCTTGCCGATCACAATCGCAATCTCGCCCTCATAATCGAGATGGCGGCTCTCAGGCGGGCGAATGATGGCGCGGTGGTGGCCGGTAAAGCTGCGCGCAAAACGCACAAATAGGGACATGTTCGCCGGCGCATCCTGCCCGTCTTTGTATTCGGCATTGCGGTCGGGGTAGTTGACGCCGACACAGATGATCTTTTCGGGGTTGGGAATGGGGATGTCGTAGGTGAAATCGCTCTCCGCCGCCCGCCCATCTGCCGCCTTGACCAGTGCATGCAGCCCCCCGGCTGCGATGACATCGCGCAGGCCGGGCCAGTTTGGAAAATCACTGGCAAGCGGGATAATACCGGTGTTGGTGATCACGCCGTAATCCGGCCTCTCAGCGATGATAACCGACGCGATCCTCGGCCTGATTGTCACTGGTTTAATCCCCGCTTCTTCTTTTTGGCAAATACTCCCGCCGGAGGCAAAGATGTTTCCTTAAGAAATCTTCGCCCCGCTCCGCCCATTAGGGCGCAATGATCGGTTGCGCATTGAGGGCGCTGGCAACCGGTTCAACGCCTGCAAATTCGCTGCCTTCCTCAAACCAGCTCCGCGGCGGGGGTGCTCCCCAGAGCGTTTGGCGCTGGGGGTCCTTCAGATCCCATTTGATCGGCTCCAGATCGGGATCAACCGTTTGATAATCCGAACAATATATTTCGATGCGGTGCCCGTCCGGGTCGCGCACATATAGGAAAAATGCGTTGGAAATGCCGTGCCGCCCCGGCCCGCGTTCGATATTGGCGAGGTAGCCGGTGGTGGACATCAGGTCGAGCAGGTCGATGATATTCAAGGGCGTCGGCACCCAGAACGCGGTGTGATGCAGGCGCGGGCCGGTGCCATTGGTAAAGGCCACATCATGCACCCCGCCCTTGCGGTGCATCCACGCGGCCCAGCATTTCCCGGTTTCGGCGTCTTCGGTAAATTCCGTGGTTCTGAACCCGATCGAATTGTAAAACACCACCGCGGCGTCGACATCGGCGCTGAACATGTTGAAATGGTCGATGCGCAGGGGTTTGACGCCTTTGTAGAGCGCATATTGCTGGTGGATCGGGGCGAGTCGGTCCATTTTCGCGTAGAATTCCAGTGGGATGCCCTGGGAGTCGCGGGTTTGCAGGCAACGACCGGTAAACGGGCGCTCACCCCAATCAACAGGCAGACCCTGGCCTGCAAACCAATCGGCCGCCTTGTCCAGATCGGTATCGTCGAACAGCTTGAATCCCAGCGCGCCGACATCTGCAGTGCCCGCGTGAACCAACGAGATGCAGTGATGGCCGCGCTCCTCCATTGCCCGCAGATACACGGTTTGCGCATCTTCATCCGTCACTTGCAGGCCCAACACATCGACATAAAACGCCCGCGAGGCGGCCAGATCGGTCACGCGGTATTCGACATGGCTGAGGCGCACGATGTTGAACGGCGGGTAAAGATTGGGCGCGGGAACGGGCATCTTTCAGGCTCCGAGTTTCGGGATGTGATGCGTGCCTGTGGCAAAGCCGATGTGTTTTTGTTCCATGTAAAACTCAAAACTCCAGTCGCCGCCATCGCGCCCGATACCCGATGCCTTGACCCCGCCAAAGGGCGTCGGCAGGTGACGGACGTTTTCGCTGTTCACCCAGATCATACCGGCCTCGAGCCGTTCGGTCACGCGCATCGCCCGAGTCAGATCATTGGTCCAGACATAGGCGGTCAGGCCATAGGGGATGTCATTGGCCATCTGGATGGCCTCATCATCGGTTTTGAAGCGGATTGCGGTCAGGACGGGCCCGAATATTTCTTCCTGCGCGATGCGCATCGAGTTTGTGGCGCCGGTGAACAAAGTCGGGCGTACGAACCATCCCGTGTCGCCATGCCGCGCGCCGCCAGCAGCAATTGTCGCCCCGTCTTCTTTTGCTTTGTCGAAGTAACTGCAAACCTTTTCGAAATGGGTTTTGTGGATGAGCGGGCCAATTTCCGTTTCCGGGTCCAGCGGATGGCCAACCTTGATGGTGTTCACCCGCGCGATCAGCCGCGCTTCAAACTCATCAGCGATGCCTTCGGCGACCAGCAAGCGCGAGGACGAGGTGCAGCGCTCGCCGTTCAACGAATAGATCATGAAAATCGCCGCATCCAGCGCACGCTCCAGATCGGCATCGTCAAACACGATCACCGGGTTCTTGCCGCCGAGCTCAAAATGCAACCGTTTCAGGGTGTCGGCCCCCTGCTTCATAATCATCGAGCCTGTGCGGGTCTCGCCAACAAAGGCAATCGCTTTGATCAGCGGATGTTCGGTCAGCGCACGGCCTGCGTCCTCGCCGAAACCGTTGACCAGGTTCCAGACACCGGGTGGCAAGCCAGCCTCTTCGGCGATCTCCACCAAAACGCGGGCAGTCAGCGGTGAAAATTCGGCTGGCTTGTGCACCACAGTGCAGCCCGCCGCCAGCGCCGGCGCGATCTTCCAAGTCGACAGCATGAACGGCGTGTTCCACGGTGTGATCACACCCACCGGGCCGATGGGAACGCGGGTGGTGACATTCATCAGTGTCGCACTGGGTAAATGCTGACCGTCGCGCGCGGCCGGCGCGCGGTCCGCAAAATACCGGAAGTTATCCGCCCCCCTGAGTGCGGCATTGGACATGAACCTAAGCGCCTGACCGGTATCCCAGCATTCCACCAGCGCAATTTCTTCGGCACGCGCAACGATACCATCGGCGATCCGGTGGAGAATGCTCTTGCGCTCGGCCCCGCCGATGTCGCGCCAATCAGCGAAAGCGGCGGCAGCGGCGCGCGCAGCCTTGTCAATGTCTGCCGGTCCGCCGCGCGCAACATTGCATATCAGGCTGTCGTCAACCGGTGAGCGGGTTTCAAAGGTTGCGCGGGACGACGCGGATGTTGCGCGGCCTGCGATCTGGTTGGTCACCCCATCGGCTTTGAACCGCGCCAGGTAGGAGCTGAGCTTTTCCATGTTTTCTGCGGGTTGGCTCATTTACTGGGCCCCTTGAGGTGATCGCGAATGGTGCTCGTCTTGGGTGATAATTCCGGGTCAATATCGCGCATTTCAAACGACAACGCCATGGATTGCGTGGCCAGAACCGGGGCCAGAAAATCGCGGGCGGTTGCGAAAATCTGCTCTGTGGCCGCCGTTTTGGCCGCATCCGGCCGCCCGCCACGCAGGCGCAGGGCTATGTCGATAAACCCATGCGCCGGGTCGCCATCGGCAATTGCGACATGGGTTGCTTTGATGGCGCGCACTCGGATACCAGGCATGGGCAGAATGCCCGTTTCAATCGCAGCGCGGCGCATATGGTCGCAAAACATCGCCATATCTACCAGCGCCTCGATATTGGCCGAATATTCGATCTGGATATGCGGCAAAGTCAGGTCTCTCAATTTTATTAACATGTTAAGTAAAAGCAAATCGCGAGTCAATTCACGTATCGTAACTCGGAATTTTTGCACCTATGTCAGGGACATGTCCAACGATTATCATCACGATACCTCGCGCTCGCTGCCCATCGCTTTGTTGCGGGCGCGCGAGCGCGTCATGGTTCCGGTCCGCGTTATGCTGGCCGCGCTTGGCGTGACCGAACAGCAATGGCGGGTCCTACGGGTGCTGGAAGAAAAGGGCCCAATGGGCCTGACGGCACTCGCCGATCGTGCCAGTTTGCTGTTGCCGAGCCTCACACGGATCATTCACGGGCTGGAAGAGCGAACATTTGTCGAGCGGCTGGTGGTGGCGAGCGACCGCCGGTGCCAGCAAATCTCAGTCACCTCTGCTGGCACGGCGTTGGTACGTGACAATCTGGGACAGGCACGCGAGATTGCTGATCTATTGCGCGCTCGGCTCGGTGCGGTCCGGCACGATCAGTTACTTGATCTGTTAAATGCCGTTGAGGGCACCGACTTTGGCTAGGCGCAGCAGCGCGACCTAAGCCCGAGCCAGCCTCAATTGGGGGATTTCCCCCGCGATCGGTGCCAAATCGGGGACAATCTCACTAAATTTGGCCGTATCTTCCCAGATTCAGGGGCCAATTTTCAAAATTTGGTCACATTTACACGCGAATATGCGCTCGCGGGGCGAGAATGACTGATACCAACGGCCCCCAGATTTGACTCAAGGGGATTCCCACGAGCGGCGTGATCTGATTCAGTGGCATCAAGGCAAGGGAGGCTTTGATGGCAGTAAGGATTACGCGCAAAGACAAGTCCGCAGGCGAGCTTCGCCAGGAAGCGGCGCGGTGCCGGGATGGGAAAGCGGCGCGACGGATGTTGGCGATTGCCCTGGTTCTGGATGGGGTTGACCGCAAGACGGCGGCAGAAAACTGCGGCATGGATCGGCAGACGCTGCGGGATTGGGCCCACCGTTACAATGCGGAGGGCGTGTCGGGCCTGTTCAACCGTCGCCCGCCGGATCCACCCTGTCTGCTGAGCGCGGCACAGAAGGAGGAGTTGGCGGAAATGGTTCGGGCGGGTCCCGACCCCGAAACCGATGGGGTTGTGCGCTGGCGGCGCATTGATCTGAAACGCAAGATCGAAGAGCGCTTCGGCGTCACCATGCATGAGCGAACTGTTGGCAAACAATTGGCAAGCCTGGGCTTTCGGCGTCTGTCGGCGCGCCCGCAGCATCCGAAATCCGACCCGGATGCACAGGAGGCTTTTAAAAAAACTTCGCCGCAGAGGTAGAAGCAGCCTTGCCGGAACAGCCCGCAGCAAGCCCCTGGAGATATGGTTTCAGGATGAAGCGCGGGTTGGCCAGCAGGGCACGCTCACCCGTATCTGGGCCGAGCGTGGAACACGCCCCCGTGCCCCGCGCGACACCCGCTATATCTGGAGCTACATTTTCGGCACCGTCTGCCCGGAACGGGCTGAAGCGGCCGCTCTGATCATGCCACATGCCGACACACAGGCCATGAGCGCGCATCTCGCCGAGATCGCTAAAACCGTCGCATCGGGCGCACATGCCCTTCTCATTCTGGATGGCGCTGGCTGGCACGGTTCGGCAGAGCTGGAGGTACCCGACAACATCACCCTGCTCAAACTCCCGCCCTATTCCCCTGAACTCAACCCGATGGAAAATGTGTGGGCTTATACCAACGGTCATTGATCAGAACCCATGCGCCCATTTGCGCATGCCGAGGGACATGATCTTCCATGGTTGGTCGATGAGGTTGTTCCAGGCTTGGCAGCACAGCGCGACGATGTCTTCGTAGGATTTGAAGATCCGGTTCGACAACCAGTTGTCGCGCATGAATTGCCAGACATTCTCCACCGGGTTCAACTCGGGCGATCGTGGCGGCAGCGCCAGGACGGTGATGTTGTCGGGGATCGCCAGCTTGGGCGTCAAGTGCCAACCGGCCTGATCGACGATCAGCACCGCATGGGCGCCGGGATCGACGGCGGCACTGATCTCGATGAGGTGCGCCGCCATGGCGTCGGTGTCGCACCAGGGCATGACCAGCCCGGCGCCTTTCCCCTTCGCGGGACAGATCGCGCCGAAGATATAGGCCCATTCGGTGCGCTGGTCGCGGGGCGCCCGCGGGCGCGTGCCACGTCTGGCCCATCGGCGTGTGAGCTTATTCTTCTGGCCGATGCGGGCTTCATCTTGCCACCACAGCTCTATCTCGACGCCTTTCGGGAGCCTCGCCCGGATCTTCGCCAGTTCGGCGGGTAAGTTTTTTTTAAAAGCCTCGACGGCCAGCTCGTTTTGCGCGTAGTGGCGCGGCCGCGCCGAGATCTTGGCGAAGCCGAGCGCCTTCAACTCGCGCCCGACCGTGGTCTCGTCGAGCGAGATGGCGAACGTCTCCAAGAGCCACCGCGCCAGGTCCTTGCGCCGCCAGCGCACGACGCCGTCCACCGCCGGGACCGGGCCGGCCTCAACAACCTCCGCCAGTGCGCGGCGGTGATCGGCGTTGAGCTTCGAGGGTGCGCCCGGTGACTTCCCATCGACCAGCCCGTCCGGTCCGCGGGCGTTGAAGCGCAGCACCCAGTCGCGAATGATCTGCAGACCGACGCCGCCGATCCGCGACGCATCCGTCCTGCTGCCACCATCGTAGACCTCGGCCAACGCCAGCAGACGACGGCTCTGGGTCGCGTCCCTGGTCCTCTTCGCGAGGCGCCGCAGTGAGACGCTGTCAAAATCGTTCCGTAAGTCGATAGGCGCTGCCATGGCGAACCTCATTGGTTCACCACATTGAGTCAGAGATCGGACCGCTTGGGAATCCCCAACGTGAGTCAGGCATTCCGCTCGGTGGGCTTATCTGCGTGCCAACAAGCTCGCCATATCCGTCTTCGACAATTATGAGCAGATCGTCGACAGGTGTTGCGAAGCATGGAACTTCTTTGCAAACGACAAAACCGCAATCACGTCAATCACTACCAGACAATGGGCCAAAACGGTCAACGACTAGGGCCGTTGGTATGAGGGGATGTATGAGATTTGGTAATCAATTCGGCATAAGTTGCCGAACCGCGATTGCGTTCACCGGCGGCTTTGGTGGCGATTCATTAATCCGCACGCCAATGGGAACGCGGCGGGCTGAATTGATGCGGCCCGGCGACATGATTGTAACCCGAAATAATGGCCTACAGATCGTCCGTGCGATCTGGAAAAAGCGGCTGACACGCATTGATATGGGCGTCGGGTCCGGGCGCGCACCGGTCAGGTTGAAGCCGCGCGCTATCGGGCCGATGATGCCGCAGCGCGATCTGCTGGTTGCAGCCGATCACCGCGTTTTGGTGCCGGGATACCGGCTGGCCGATGCGCCAGACACCCAGTGCCGCCTGGTCGAGGCATCCGAACTGGCTGAGGCTTCGGACCAGGCCTATACGGATCGTTCGACCCAGGGCGTGGAACTTTACACATTCATCTTTGACAGCCATCAGGTGTTTTGCGCCTCTGGCCTGCCGGTCGAAAGTTTTCTGCCCAGCGCCAGCACCATCGCTCCGCTTCGCCGCAGATTGCGCCGCGAACTGGTCGCACTTTTCCCGGCATTGCGTAAAAACCCGGAATCCTACCCGGCAGTCAACTTTCCGCAGGCAGTGGGCCGGATCTTGCTGGCCGATCCAAACTGAAGATCGCGAAGATTCATGCTATTTCCTGAGCCGCGCAGGCAGCAGAGCCGCCTGCGTCTGTTTGTCCAGTTCTGACGGGCGGTCGGCAATCTGATCGGCAACAAATTTGCTGGCCGCTGCTGAGGTCTGAAAACCGTACCCGCCCTGACCGGCGACCCAGATAAATGATGGCGTGTCGGGGTCCGGGCCCAGAACCAGCGAATGATCGGGCGCGAATGTGCGCAGGCCCGCCCAGTTGTTCACCACACGTGTGACGGGCTCATTCACCGCGGCCTCATACCTGGCCAACCCCTCGGCAATCACCAGATCGTCCGCCCAGGCATCATGCGGCTCGACGAGATCTTCGTCGGCGGGCGATACAATCAGCATTCCTGCCTCTGGCTTGGCGTACCAGGCCTCGCCCACGCCAAACATCATTGGCCAGGTGCTGACGTCATGGCCACCTGGTGCGGGTATCTGCGCCATCGAACGGCGCAGGGGCGTCAGGCCAAGTGGCGCAACCCCGGCCATTACCGCCACCCGATCGGCCCAGGCACCGGCGGCGTTGATTATCAGCCTTGTGTCATAAGTCTTCTCTGCGGTTTCGACGCGCCACCCGGCGCCGTGCGGACGGATCGACTGAATGGCACATCTTACTGTGATCTCGCCGCCGTTCTTTCTGATCTCGCGGGCGAAATTCTGCATCAGCAGGTCGGTGTCAATATCCCATGAGTCTTCGCGATGGCCGACATGCGAAACGGCATCGGCACTGATGATGGGCACACGCTGCCGCGCCTGTGAAACCGACAACTCGGCCATCTGCATTATCGCCAGGTCGTGGGCGAATTCTTCGTCCTCACCGTGCAGGCCCAGCAACATCACGCCCCTGGGGCTCAGCACGCCGCCCATGTGGGTCGCCAGATAATCTTTGCTAGCGCGGTTCAGGGCGATGATGGAAGCGTTCCCGTATGCTTGCTCAAACATCGCAGCCGAGCGGCCAGAGGCATGGTAACCAAGCGCATCTTCGGCTTCGAGTAGTCGGACATGCCCAAGCGTCGAAAGACGCGCCGCCGTAGACAGCCCGGCGATACCGCCACCGATGATCAGGAAATCGTTCATCCGTCCTACTGCAACCGTCTAAAAGAAAACGCAAGACGGCGTATAGCGATCGGTCGAAAAACCGCAATTTCAATTGCTGCGTGGGCGACGCACCGCCAAACTGACTCGCGCCAATTTCACAAGCTTGGGCAGGGGTAAAAGGGCGCGCCGTTCGGGCGCGCCCAGTCCGTATGTGTGCCCGATCAGTTCGGAATGTCGCCGGTCAGACCTTCGACATAAAAGCCCATGCCAGCCAGCGTCCCGTCATCGGCGGTCTCGCCAGCGGCTAGCCAGACCGTGCCGTCCTGCTTGTTCAGCGGGCCAGTGAAGGCATGATAGGATCCGTCGGCGATTGCATCGCGAACAGCTTCTGCGGCGGCCCTTACGTCGTCAGGAACAGCCGAAGATATTTCGCCAATGCCGACCATGCCCGGGCCGATGCCGTCCCAGGTATCGATACTTTCCCAAGTGCCATCCATGACGGCCTGAACACGCGCGATATAGTAAGGTGCCCAATTGTCGATGATCGAGGAGACACGCGGCAGCGGCCCGTATTCGGCCATGTCCGACGCCTGGCCAAAGGTGATCACCCCGCCCTTCTTTTCAGCCGCCGCCTGCGGCGCCGTCGAATCGGTGTGCTGCAGGATCACGTCGGCCCCCTGTTCGATCAGCGCCGTTGCGGCGTCAGCCTCTTTTGCCGGATCAAACCAAGTGTAAGCCCAGACAATGCTGAATTCGACATCCGGATTGACCTTTTTGGCGTGGATATAGGCCGCGTTGATGCCGCGGATCACTTCCGGTATCGGGAAGGACGCGATGTAACCGATCTTGTTGGTCTCGGTCATCATGCCAGCGATCGTGCCCTGCACCGAGCGGCCTTCGTAGAAACGCGCCGAATAGGTTGCCACATTGTCCGACCGCTTGAACCCGGTCGCGTGCTCGAATTTCACATCCGGGAATTTGGCCGCGACATTGATCGTCGGGTCCATATAGCCGAACGACGTGGTAAAGATCAGATCGGCACCGCCAAGCGCCATCTGCGTCATCGCGCGCTCGGCGTCGGCTCCCTCAGGCACGCTTTCCTGAAACACGGTTTCAACCGCATCGCCAAAGGCCGCTTCCACGGCCAGACGGCCCTGATTGTGTTCGAAAGTCCAGCCGCCGTCACCGACAGGCCCGACATAGATAAAGCCGACCTTGACCTTGTCCTGCGCCACAGCGGCACCCGCCAGACCCACGGCCAGCACGGTGCTGGTTAAGATTTTCGCTAATTTCATTAGATTCTCCCAGGTTGGTTTATGTTTGGCCCGAAGAGTGGTCACGGCGTCTTACTACGCCTCTAACTCGAGGCATGGAAACTCTTGCCCAAAGCGGCCGGGGCGGTACCCGCGCCTGCCCGGCGCATCGAGATCAGAACGAGCACAAGGATTGTTATCAGATAAGGCGACATCGACAAGAGCGAGACCGGCACATTGACCTCCGCCGCCTGTAAATTCAGTTGCAAAACCGAAACGCCGCCGAACAGATACGCGCCTATCAGCACCCACCACGCCCGCCAACTGGAAAATACAACAATAGCGAGTGCAATCCAGCCCGCGCCGGCGGTCATGCCCTCGGTCCACTGCGGCACGCGGATCAGGCTGATATAAGCGCCGCCCAGACCTGCGCAGGCCCCACCGAATGTAATGGCTGCAAGACGTATGCGCACGACCTTGTATCCCAGAGCATGAGCCGCATCGTGGCTCTCGCCAACCGCGCGCAGGATCAGCCCGGTGCGGGTGTATTTCAGCACCGCCCACACCGCAGCGATCAGCGCGATTGAAAAATAGACCATCAGATCGTGCCGGAACAGGATACGGCCCAGGATGGGGATGTCGGCCAAGAGCGGCACGTTGAAATCGTTGGTGATTGGCGCCTTGATGCCGACATAACCCTGGCCAATCAGCGATGACAGGCCGAGGCCGAAGAGCGTTAGCGCAAGTCCCGTGGCCACCTGATTGGACAGCAGATATTGCGTGAGCAAGCCGAACAGCAGCGCCAGGGCTGCGCCGCCGGCAGCCGCAGAGACAAAGCCGATCGCGGGGCTGCCGGTCTCGACTGCGATCACGAAACCGCAGACCGCACCCGTGATCATCATGCCTTCAACGCCGAGGTTCAGAACACCGGATTTCTCGCACACCATTTCGCCTATTGCTGCCAGCAGGATCGGGGTTGAGGCAACCATGATCGATGCAAGCAGAACCAGTGGATTGATCGATGACAGGTCCATCACACGGCCTCCGTGCGGGTCAATCGCAGGCGATAGTTCGTCAGGATATCCACTGCAAGAAGGAAAAACAGCAACATCCCCTGCAACAACTGAACTGCGGCACCAGGCAATCCGAGGCCCGCCGCGGCTGCATCGCCACCAACATAAGTCAGCGCCATCAATAGACCCGCAAGCAGAATGCCGACCGGATGCAGGCGGCCAAGAAAGGCCACGATAATTGCGGTAAACCCATAGCCAGAGTTGAAATCGATGCTGATCTGGCCCGCAGGCCCCGCCACTTCAAACATCCCCGCCAGCCCGGCCAGCGCCCCGGATGTGCCCAGACAAAATATCACCAGCCGGGTGGGATTGACGCCGGCAAACCGCGCCGCACACGGGCTTTGACCAGTCAGCCTGATCTGAAATCCCAGCAGGTGCCGGGCGAGCAGAACATAAGCGAATATCACCGCGACAAAGGCGGCCAACACGCCCCAGTGCAGGCCCGCGCTCTCTATGACAAAATCGTTATGTGCTGCCGGAAAATCGCGGAAATTCCGGCTGCCGGGAAATCCCTGCCCATCGGGGTTGCGCAACAGCCCGGATGAGACCGAGGCCAGCATCGCCTCGGCCACATAGACCAGCATCAGCGAGACAAGAATTTCATTGGTCCCGAAGCGCGTGCGCAGCAGTGCCGGGATCATCGCCCACGCCCAGCCGCCCAAAGCGCCCGCCATAATCATGCCGGGAAAAATCAGAATGCTTTCGGATGGGTGGAACGCCAGAGCAAAACCGGCCCCGGCAATCGCACCGACGATATATTGCCCTTCAGCCCCGATATTCCAGATCCCGGCCCGAAAGCCGAGCGACAGGCCGATCGCAATCAATATCAGCGGCCCGGCTTTGACCAGCAATTGCCCGCGATAGTAAAAGGCAAATTCGCCGAAAATCGGATCCCAGAATATCGTGCGGATCGTCTCGACCGGGTCTTTCCCCAGAAACGCGAACAGAATACCACCGGCGATCATCGTCAGCACGACCGCCAGCACAGGTGTCGCCAATGTCCAGCCGCTCGACGGCGAGGGCCGTTTCTCAAGCCGGATCATGGGCTCGCCCCGTGCTTCATCTTGCCAAAAATATCCTCGCCGAAGGCGTCCTTAGGCATGTTCATGATGCGCCACCTCCATGCCATGCGCCCCGCCCATCATCAGCCCGATCTCGTCGACGCTCAGCCCTTTGGCCGGTTTTGGTTCAGTCAGCCGCCCCTCGTTCAGCGCTGCAAAGCGATCCGAGATTTCCATCAGCTCATCGAGATCCTGGCTGATCACGACAACAGCCGATCCGTTTGCCGCCAGATCAAGCAGGGCCTGCCGGATCGACGCTGCGGCGGAGGCATCCACACCCCAGGTCGGCTGATTGACCACCAGCACATCCGGGCGCTGCAAAACCTCGCGCCCGATCACGAATTTCTGCAAATTTCCACCCGAAAGCGAGCGTGCGGCGTTATCCGGCCCCGGCGTGCGTACATCGAAGGCCTCGATAATACGGTTGGCGAAATCGCGGGCATCGCCCCAGTTGATGAACCCGTTGTCGGCCAGGTTTTCGCGTATCGTGCCGGTCAGTGCGGCGTTTTCGGTCAGGCTCATGTCAGGAGCCGCAGCATGGCCGAGCCGTTCCTCGGGTGCGGCCAGTAAACCAAGCTTGCGCCGCTCATTCGGGCCAAGATGGCCAATTCCCGCGCCCATCAATTTCACTGCATCACTTGGTGCCGTCGCCTCGCCGGAAAGCGCGGCCAGCAATTCGTCCTGGCCGTTGCCGGCAACCCCGCCGATGCCCAGCACCTCGCCCTTTTGCACCGAGACGGTGACGTCTTTCAACGAGGTGCCAAAGGAGTTCGCCGAGCTTACCGACAATCCGGTTAGTTGCAGCGCCACATCCCCCAGCTCGCCCGGCTCGCGCGATGGGATCATCAGGCTTTCGCCCACCATCATCTCGGCCAGCTCGCGGGCGGATTTGTTGGCTGGCGTGCACGAGCCCACCACCTTGCCCAGCCGCAAGATCGTAGCGTGGTCGCAGAGTGAACGGATTTCCTCAAGTTTATGGGAAATATAAAGAATTGCCGTGCCTTCCGCCGATAGTTGCCGCAGGGTCGTAAACAGAATCTCCACCTCCTGCGGGGTCAGAACCGATGTCGGCTCGTCCATGACCAACAGCTTGGGTTCTTGCAACAGACAGCGGATAATCTCGACCCGCTGGCGCTCACCCGCGCTCAAATCGCCAACCAGCCGGGCCGGGTCGAGCGGCAGACCGTAGTCCTCGCTCACCTCCCTGATTTTCGTCGCCAGTTCGCGCATCGGCGGCGGGTTTTCCATGCCCAGAGCTACATTCTCGGCCACATTCAACGCCTCAAACAGGCTGAAATGCTGGAACACCATCGCCACGCCGGTTGCCCGTGCTGCATGTGGGGTCGCGGGCTCGTGGGGCTGGCCGTGCCACCGCATGGCTCCACTGTCGGGCCGCACCAGCCCATAGATCATTTTGACCAGCGTCGATTTGCCCGCGCCGTTTTCACCCAACAGCGCGTGAATTTCGCCGGGTTGGATGACAAAGCTTACGTCATCATTGGCCACTACGCCGGGATAGGCTTTGGTTACCCCGTTGATGGACAGCAGCGGTTCGCTCATGCGGTCTCCCCCAGAGCCCGCGTCACGCGGACACCGCCCGACAACAGCCTGGTCGCGACCCCCAGCGCAATCAATTGGGGATGTTTGCCAAGGCTGGGGTCACCGATGGGGCAGTGAATGCGGTCGACCTGCTCTGGGCTATGGCCCAGTGCGCATAGGCGTTTGCGAAAGCGCGCCCATTTGGTTTTCGACCCGATCAGCCCGGCAGACCCAAACTTATGGTTCAACAGGCGGTGACAAATTTCCAGATCAAGGGCGTGGCTGTAGGTCAGGATCAGATGGTCTGCATGGCCGGGCGCGTAGGCGACCACATCGCCAGGCCGTGCCGCGACCAGTTTGGTGACCTGATCCGGCATGTCGGGCGGAAACCGGCTGGCATCGGTGTCCACCCAGGTGATGGCCAGCTCCGGCAACGGCGACAGCACCCCCACCAACGCCCGGCCCACATGGCCTGCGCCATAGATCCAGACCTCGCATGTCGCCCTGGTCACGGGCTCCAAAAACCATCCCTTCTCAAACATCACCGGCACAGTCACACCGGAATTTCTGTACGTTGTCAGGGCTTTGCTTATGATAAGCGGCTGTTCCGCCTCACCGGACAGGCGGCGCAGAACATGGCCTTCAATCCAGTCCAAGTTTTCAAGGTCCCAGGTCTCGGCCGCCAATGTCACAACACCGCCACAGCATTGTCCGATGGCAGGTCCAAGCGGAATGCGGCGCAGAAAATCGCCCTGTCGCGCCGTGCGGACAGCTTCAAATTCTAGCGCCCCGCCGCCGATCGTGCCCGATTGCCCGCCATCCCAGACCAGCATCGCCGCTCCCGCCTCGCGCGGGGCAGAGCCTTCGACGGCGGCCACAACCACGCGGCGCACCGGCCCATGCGCGTCAATTGCCGCGCGCAGCTGATCAAGATCAAAACTCATGACCGCACACTTTCGACCGCATCGAGCACCCGCTCGGCCGTCGCCGGGGCATCTAGACCGGGATAGTCCCGCCCGCAGGATGCAACCGCATCCGATAAGGCCATCAACACCGAGATGCCCAGCATAAGCGGCGGCTCGCCGACTGCTTTGGACCGATAGATCGTATCTTCAAAATTCCGCCCATCCCACAAAGCGACGTTAAACATATCCGGGCGATCCGAACAGGCCGGAATTTTGTAGGTGGATGGCGCATGGGTCGTCAGCCTGCCGCGCTCGTCCCAGATCAGCTCTTCGGTGGTCAGCCAGCCCGCGCCCTGAACATAGGCCCCTTCGATCTGGCCCAAGTCGATCGCCGGGTTCAACGAGGCACCGCAATCATGAACGATATCGGTGCGCAGAATACGGTTCTCGCCGGTCAGCGTGTCGATCACAACCTCGCTGACGGCTGCACCATATGCGAAATAAAAGAACGGCCGGCCCTGGCCTCTGACCCGATCCCATTCCAGCCGCGGGGTTTTGTAAAATCCGGTCGCCGACAGGCTGACGCGGCCCTGATAGCAGCTGGCCACTGCTTCAGCGAAGGTCATGACCTCGGACCCGACAAACACCTGCCCGTCTTCAAAGCGAACATCCTTGGTCTGATGCAATTCGCCCAGATGCTCTGCCATCCGGTCGCGGATCGTGTCGCAGGCAGCCTTGACCGCCATACCGTTCAGGTCCGACCCGCTGGACGCCGCGGTCGCTGAGGTATTGGGCACCTTGGCGGTGTCGGTTGGTGTGATCTTCACCGCCTCCAGCGCGACGCCAAACCGCGCCGCGGCCACCTGGGCCACCTTCTGGAACAACCCCTGGCCCATCTCGGTGCCACCGTGGTTCATGTGGATCGAACCGTCCTGATAGACATGTACCAGCGCGCCCGCCTGATTGAGATGCGTCAGCGTAAACGAGATCCCGAACTTCACAGGCGTTAGCGCGATACCTTTTTTCAGCACCGGATTTGCCGCGTTCCACTGCGCAACGGCGTCCCGTCGGGATCGATAATCGGACGTGGCTTCGAGCCGGTCGCAAATCGCGCCTAACTCGAAGTCTGTCACTTCCATCCCATAGGGCGTGGTTTGTTGCTTTTGCTTGGCGGAAATACTCAAATCCCCCCCAACAGCCTGTGCATCGGCATAGAAATTCGCCCGCCGCACCTCATAAGGATCGCGGCCCAAAGCATGGGCCACATGGTCCATCACCCGCTCCACCCCCAACATCCCCTGCGGTCCGCCAAAGCCGCGATAGGCGGTGGCGCTTTGCGTATTGGTGCGTAGCCGGTGGCTTTCTATTCGAATGTTTTCAAGATGATAGGCATTGTCCGAATGCAGCATCGCGCGGTCGGCCACCGGATGTGACAGATCCAGCGCCCAGCCGCATCGGGTGTAGTGATGAAACGACAGGCCCAATATCCGGCCCCGATCGTCATGACCGACATCGTAATCAATGCGAAAATCATGCCGCTTGCCGGTGATCACCATATCGTCGTCGCGGTCATAACGCATCTTGGCTGGCTGACCGGTCAGGTGCGCCACAACCGCACAGGCACAGGCCAGCGCATTGCCCTGACTTTCCTTGCCGCCGAAACCGCCGCCCATACGCCGGGTTTCCACCCGCACGGCGTTCATTGCGACGCCAGTTGCGTCCGCAACTTTGTGCTGTATCTCGGTGGGATGCTGGGTCGAGGAATAGACCAACATATCCCCGTCTTCGCCCGGTAATGCGGCGGCGGCCTGTCCCTCAAGGTAAAAATGCTCCTGCCCGCCCATTTCCAGCCGGCCGGCCAGCCGCAACGGCGCCGCGGCGATCGCCGGTTCGGCCTGACCCTTTTCCCAGATGACCGCAGGGCCGAAGCGGCTGTCGGCAGCCAATGCCTGGTCCACGGTCAACAGGGCAGTGCCCTCAGCAATGTCTATTTTGCCCAGCCGCGCCGCTTTGCGGGCCGCCAAATGGCTGGTCGCGGCGACCAGAAAAATCGGCTGGCCCAGGTAATGCACCTCTGCGTCCGCCAGCAACGGCTCGTCATGCACCGACGGCGAAACATCATTGGCAAACGGCAGATCATCCGCTGTCAGTACCGCCACCACGCCCGGCGCGCGGCGCACCGGGTCCAAATCGAGCGATTTGATTTTTCCACAAGCGACCTGCGAAATACCAAAGGCCAGATGCAGCCCGTTTGCAGGTAAGGGAATGTCATCCACATAACGGGCCTGCCCGGTCACATGCAGGTGCGCGGCATCATGGGGCAGGGCTTGGGCAACACTCACGGGGCCACCTCCAGCACGTCCACCGCGATGCCTTGGGTTTCAAGGTAATAGCGCTCCAGCAGGTTCTGCGTGGCCTGCATCCGATATTTGGCAGAGGCGCGCATGTCGCTCAGCGGGTCGAAATCATCCGTCATCGCCTGCATCGCTGCGCGCACGGCAGGTCCGGACCAGTCATGTCCGACAAGCGCAGCTTCGGCATTTGTCGCCCGTTTGGGAATGCCGGCCATGCCGCCAAAGGCGATCCGTGCAGAGGTGACACTGTCGCCGTCCAACTCGATATTGAAACAGCCACAAAGGGCCGAAATATCCTGATCGAAGCGCTTGGACAGTTTGTAACACCTTAAGCTGGGCGCTTTTGCCGGGATCGACACCGCCTCGACGAATTCTCCGGGCTGCCGGTCCTGCTTGCCGTAGTCGATGAAGAAATCCTCAACTGGCAAGTCGCGCCGCGCGTCGCCGCGCCGCAAATGCAGCGTGGCACCCATCGCGATCAGCGCGGGCGGGTTGTCACCGATGGGCGAACCATTGGCGATGTTGCCGCCGATCGTGGCCACTGCGCGCACCTGCATCGCGCCATAACGGCGCACCAATTCGGCGTAACTGGGGTGACACTCTGTCAGCAGATCATGCACCCGGTCCATGGTCACGCCGGCGCCAATGCGAATGGTATCGCCGGATGCCTCGATACCCTGCAGGTCTGCGCACCGGTTCAGGAAAATCACGTCAGTCAGTTCGCGCAGCTGTTTGGTGACCCACAGGCCCACATCCGTCGCGCCCGCCACCAACACGGCGTCCGGTCTTTCCAGATAGATCGCCGACAGTTCAGCGCTGGTTTCCGGGGCATAGGGTGCGGGTTTGGCACGCACAGCCTCGTCCGCCCAATCCGGCCGCGGGCCATCGAACGCGGTCTCAGCAGCGCGAATGATCGGCGCATAACCCGTGCAGCGGCACAGATTGCCTGCCAACACGTCGTCATGGCGCGCATCCCCGCGCAACTGGGCCGCAACCAGAGAATTCACAATTCCCGGCGTGCAGAACCCGCATTGCGAGCCATGCAGGTCGACCATCGCACCCTGAACCGGGTGGTCGCCACCCAGCCCCTCGACCGTGCGCACCGATTTTCCGTGCACTTGCGGCAGGAACAATATGCAGGCGTTCAGCGCCTTGGCCCCATCTGCATCACTGACAACAACGGTGCAGGCCCCGCAATCGCCCTCATTGCAGCCTTCTTTGGTCCCGGTTAGGCCGCGCGTGTCGCGCAGCCAGTCCAAAAGCGTTCGCGTGGGCAACTCGCCCGACACGTGCACCTCTTCTCCGTTCAGCAGAAAGTGAACGTCCATCCGTTGGTCCGCCGCCTTCTTTTTCTTGTCGGTCTTTGGTGCATTCTACCCGATGCGGCGAAAAGCGAAATGCGCAACCGTTGATATCCGCAAGAAAAGCCCCATTGCCACCTTCTGGCAAGTTTACAAATTTCGAAGGCATCTTCAAATTCATCCTAACAATAATCTGCCCTTTCACCCACCAGGGTGCTGACCTAGTTTGCCCGCCATGAGCGCTGCCCCCCGATTTATCCATCTCCGCTTGCACACTGAATATTCGCTGCTCGAAGGGGCGGTGCCCATCGCCAGATTGCCTGATCTTTGCGCCGCCCATGACATGCCGGCGGTTGCGGTCACCGACACCAACAATATGTTCGCGGTGCTTGAATTTTCTGTGCGCGCGAGCAGCGCCGGAATTCAGCCGATCGTCGGCTGTCAGGTGGACATCGCCACGGAAGCAAACGGGCACCCTGCCGCCCCTGACAGGCCTGCGGCGCTGGTGCTTCTGGCGCAGTCAGAGCAGGGCTATCGCAATCTGATGAAGCTTAACTCGTGTCTTTATCTCGCCGACACCGGCGCGCTGCCGCAGATATCCATTGATCAGCTCGGCGACCATGCGAGCGGCTTGATCTGCCTCAGCGGCGGGCACGACGGCCCACCGGGGCGTATGGTGCGTAGCGGTCAGAGCGCTAAGGCACGCGCGTGGCTCGAACGACTGGCAGCGATTTTCGGCGACCGGCTCTATGTCGAAATCCAGCGCCATCCCGGCGACAGCGATCTTGCCAGGGCTGAGCGCGAAACCGAGCGGTTTTTCGTTGAAACAGCCTATGACCTTGGCCTGCCTTTGGTGGCAACAAACGATGTCTATTTTCCAAGGCCCGAGATGTATGAGGCCCACGACGCGCTGATCTGCATTGCTGAAGGTGCCTATGTCGACCAGCAGGAACCGCGCCGGCGTATGAGCGATCAACATTACTTCAAAACCCCCGAAGAGATGGTCACGTTGTTTGCTGATCTGCCAGAGGCCATTGAAAACACAGTTGAAATCGCACGGCGGTGCGCATTCATGGTGAATCAGAGAAAGCCGATTTTGCCAAAATTCGCCGATGACGAGGTGGATGAGTTGCGCCATCAGGCCAAAATGGGGCTCAAGCGACGCCTTGAAGTCATTCCGCTGGCGGCTTCCACGGAAGACTACCAAAAGCGACTGGAATTTGAGCTCGCCATTATCGAGAGCATGGGCTTTCCCGGCTATTTTCTGATCGTCGCCGATTTCATCAAATGGGCCAAGGACCGTGGCATTCCGGTGGGGCCGGGCCGAGGCTCTGGGGCTGGTTCGCTGGTGGCCTATGCACTGACCATCACCGATCTTGACCCGTTGCGCTACAACCTGCTGTTTGAACGATTTTTGAACCCCGAGCGGGTGTCGATTCCCGATTTCGACATCGATTTCTGCATGGATCGACGCGAGGAGGTGATCACTTACGTGCAGGAAAAATACGGGAGCGACAGAGTTGCCCAGATCATCACCTTTGGTGCCCTGCTTTCCAAAGCCGCGGTTCGCGACGTGGGGCGGGTGCTGCAAATGCCCTATGGACAAGTGGATCGCATCGCCAAAATGATCCCGACCGAGGGCGTCAGACCTGTCAGCATCGAAAAAGCACTGGCCGACGAGCCGCGCCTGCGTGACGCCGCGCGCAGCGAAGAGGTGGTTGGGCGGTTATTGAATTACGGCCAGCAGATCGAAGGCCTGTTGCGCAATGCCTCGACCCACGCTGCAGGCGTCGTGATCGGCGATCGCCCGCTCGACGAGCTGGTGCCGCTGTACCGCGACCCGCGCTCGGACATGCCGGCCACGCAGTTCAACATGAAGTGGGTCGAGCAGGCAGGATTGGTCAAATACGATCTTCTCGGTCTGAAAACGCTGACGATTATTCAAAATGCAATCGATCTGATCGCGTTCGCGGGGCGAGGATTGCACCAGGCGGCCGATGGATTGGCGCTGTTCGCGCCTCTCAAAGGCGGCGAACATGACATCAGCGCAATCCCACTGGACGACGAGAAGACCTATCGCCTTTACACGGATGCCAGAACGATTGCGGTCTTTCAGGTGGAAAGTCCGGGCATGATGGATGCGCTGCGCCGCATGAAACCCACCTGTATCGAGGATATTGTCGCGTTGGTGGCTCTCTACCGGCCCGGTCCGATGAAAAACATCCCGAAATATTGCGAAGTCAAAAACGGGCTGACCAAACGCGAAAGCATCCATCCGCTGATTGACCACATCCTGGAAGAGACCCAGGGCATCATTGTCTATCAGGAACAAGTGATGGAGATCGCCCAGGTGATGGCGGGATACACCCTTGGCGGCGCGGACCTGCTGCGCCGTGCCATGGGCAAAAAAATCGCGGCCGAAATGGCCAAAGAGCGGCCGAAATTCGTGCAGGGTGCCAAGGACAACAGTATCGGTGCCAAAAAAGCCGGTGAGGTTTTTGACCTGCTCGAAAAGTTTGCCAATTACGGTTTCAACAAGTCCCACGCGGCAGCCTACGCAGTGGTCAGCTATCAAACCGCCTGGCTGAAAGCCAATCATCCGGTTGAATACATGGCCGGCGTGATGAACTGCGATCTGCATTTGACCGACAAATTGGCGATCTATACCGAAGAGGTGCGGCGCGGGTTGGATATTGAGATTGTGCCGCCCTGCGTGAACCTTTCCCACCCGGCTTTCAGCGTCAAAGATGGTCAGATTGTTTATGGATTGGCGGCGCTCAAAAATGTCGGCGTCGAAGCGATGCGCCTGATTGAGGCTGGACGTGGCGACAAGCCGTTTGCAACGCTCTTCGATCTGGCCCGGCGAGTTGAACTCAAACGCATCGGCAAGCGGCCAATGGAAATGCTGGCGCGCGCGGGTGCATTCGATCAGCTCGACGCCAACAGACGCCGGGTTTTTGACAATCTGGACGCATTGGTCAGCTATTCCGCTGCGGTGCACGAGCAGCGCGCCTCGGCACAGGTGTCGCTGTTTGGTGAGGCCGGCGACGACCTGCCTGAACCTCGCCTGATGCCGTTTGAAGACTGGATCCCGAACGAGCGTTTGTCGCACGAACATACCGCCGTCGGGTTTTACCTCTCTGGCCATCCACTGGACGATTACATGGCACCCTTGAAACGCAAGGATGTCAAAACCCTGGCCGAGATCGCTGTCGCCGCCGAGCGCGCGCCGCTTGTCGTCAAAATCGCCGGCGCGGTCAGTGGCCGCCAGGAGCGTAAATCGGCACGCGGCAATCGCTTTGCTTTTCTGCAGATGTCCGATCCGACCGGTCTCTACGAGGTGACCGTGTTCGCTGACACGCTGGAGGTTGCACGCGATTTGCTGGAAGTCGGGGCAAATGTCGTCATGACCGTTGAGGCGACGATGGAAACCGAACAATTGAAACTTCTGGCGCGCTCAATTGCGCCGATTGACGATGTGGTGGCCACCGCTGTCGGCATGGGGCTTAAGGTGTTCGTCGAGGAGGAAGCGGCCATCGCATCGGTCAAATCAGTGCTTGCGCGCATGGCAACCGGGCGTCAGGCCAAGGGCCCGCTGATATTCTGCCTTGCCGATCGTGCGACCGGCACGGAATGGGACGTCGCAACCGGTTCAGAATACGCGTTGAACCCAAAAATTCGCGGTGCGCTCAAATCGCTGCCGGGGGTGGTGATGGTTGAGGATATTTGAGCTTCACGGGCGCTCGCACGAGCCCTTTCGGGCTCTACTCGCTTCTGACGAGGAGAGCCGGGGACGGCTCGATGAGTGCGCGTTCACGCCGCCGCTTCAAACCGCGGCGGTAAATCGCCCAAAACCTTGGCGCGGTCGATCTGGTCGGCAATGTCGTCGGTCAGGCAGGTTGCAAGCTGCTCAAAATTGTCGATCACAAAATAGACCGGTTGGACGATGTCAATCCTGTAGGGCGTTCGAAAGACGGTCATGAGGTCGAAGTCCAGCATTTCGGCCTCTCCCGACGTCGCATGGGCGGCCTCGGCTGGGGATGAGGCGATGCCTGCACCATAGCTGCGCAGGCCGTCATCCGTGCGGATCATGCCAAATTCGATCGTGAACCAGAACAGCCGGAACATCGGCCAGTAATAGGGTCTACCCAACGCCAGCGCAGCCTGACCAAAGCCTTCGATGAAATC
Organism: Paracoccaceae bacterium; assembly: GCA_965216135.1. Taxonomy (GTDB): domain Bacteria; phylum Pseudomonadota; class Alphaproteobacteria; order Rhodobacterales; family Rhodobacteraceae; genus CBDCFL01. Next base: position 119,927 of record CBDCFL010000022.1, on the reverse strand, counting down.
ACAATAGGCAGAATTGGTCAGCAGCGGGCAGTGACCAAAGACCTCATGAAACAGGTCGGGTTCTTCGATGTAAACCATATCCTCGCGTCGGCGCAGAAACGTGGCGACGGGAAATTTTCGGCTCGCCAGCAAGTTGAAAAACTGCGTTGGCGGAATGATCGCGGGCACGCCTTGCACGCCGGCCCCTGTCAGTTCCGTCAGCCGCGCGTCAATGTCGATCACTTGCGGGACTTTGGCGTTGCTCAGGCCCAATGCCGAAACGCCCTGCAAATATTGTGGTGCCATGCGCCCCGGCAGGTAGGCCATTTGGCGGTCAAACAACTCGCCCCAGACGGCGTCATCATCGCCGCTATAGGCGTATCGCCCGTCTGCTGCGGGCAGCTTTGAGGCATAAGGTTTGGCCGATGGCATGATGCATTCTCCTGTGTTGCGGACAGAATCGCAGATGAGCGCAAAGAAGTGTTTTCATTGGGGTGTCTTGCGCATCTTTTCTTGACCGAATTTTTTCGCTAACGTCATGAATATGAAATTATTTGACCCCGATAGATTAAATTTGCGAGAAATTCAGCGAGATTCTGCGCGAAACTTGGCAGAAATTGCCGAACTCACCAACATGGCCCCGTCAACCGCCTGGCGCAAGTTGCAGGAACTGGAAAAAGCCGGTGTGATCACGGGGCGCGTCGCCTTGCTCGATCCCGCCAAAGTGGGTGCCAAACTCGCTGTACTGGCCACCATAAGGTTGAGCGACCATTCCGAAAAAGCGATCGCCGCATTTACCAGCCTGGTGCGCACCCATCCTGAGATTATGGAATGCCACAAGGTTTCAGGCTCGTCGGATTATTTCATCAAGGTCCGGGTTGCCGATGTCGAGGAATACGAGGAATTCATGACCCACAACCTTTTGCGAAACCCTTATGTGAAATCGGTGGAGAGCAGGTTCGTGCTCAAACGGATAAAATCGACGACAGAGTTGCCACTATGATCTTGCGCCTTTGGCGGGCGCACTATTTTCGATCAATAGAAAGGCATAGATATTCGCCGTTAGCGCCGCAGGAACAAGGCAGCGCCGAGCACAACGATCGCCAATATGATCAACAGCTCTGTCCCATCGGACCAAGCCGGTTTGGACACCATGGCCCATAATATCACAAACATCATGATCAGATCGGCACGCACGCTGCGTAATAATCGAACCTGCAACGCTTGCTTGTCCGGCCCCGGCACCATCCCGGCCAACTTATTGATCATCGGCGACAGGATGCCTGCGCCAATAGCGAATGTCATGACGACACCTGCGATGCCGACGATGATCCACGCCTCGGAAAAGCCCCATTGCGCCCAGACCATGTAGACGCCCAACGCCAAGATCAGCACAACGGACGGCACGAACACAAACTTGGCCAGCACTTCGGAGTAAATTACGATTGTTGAAATCGCATCGCCGTCATCGCGCCGGGCGGCGACCGTTGCCAGTACGAACAAGCTAAAATTGCCGCCGAGCCAGGCCACGGCGAGCGCTATGTGTAGGTATTTTGCGACAGTATATAAGGTCCATTGGTGCACCATCCCCTCGTTTTGTGGTTCATAGACCGGGACGCAGGCAAAATCCAATGAAACCCCGCTTGCTCGCCCCTTGCCCCCTTCGGCTAGTCCGCACACGCGCACTCGTATCTCTTACAAATCTGGCTCCGCAAACTCCGCAGTATCCCGAGCTTGATCGCGCGCAGTCCAAGCTTGATGAATCGTTGTGGTTCCGAATTTGCGCGGGCCTCACCAATGCGGCGGTTTCTGGTCGGCCAGCGGCGCCCTGCCCCCTTCGGATGCCTCGCGCTCAGCCTCCCGCTCCGTCAGCATTGCCAGCCGCCGCGTCAGGCGGTCGATTTCATCGCCCTGACGTGACGCCACATCCGGCAATTCCTCGACCACGCGCTCCAGGTGCGCGAGCTGTTCTTCCAGCTTTGTGACCCGTGTGTCCATGCCAAGCTCCGCTGCCTTGCCCCCTGCCCCCCCTTCGGCTAGACCGCGCGGACATGCAAGACCGGCAGGACAAACAGCCATTGGCCAAGCAGAAAAAGAGCGCGCGTCCAAGGGCCGAAACGCCCAAAGGGTTCAGCGATTACTTCGGCGCGCAAGTGACCGAACGCGCCGCCATGCTGGATGCAATCGCCGGGGTTTACCATCTCTATGGTTTCGAGCCGCTGGAAAGTTCCGCCGTTGAAACCGTTGAGGCTTTGGGCAAATTCCTGCCCGATGTTGACCAGCCAAACGCCGGTGTCTTTGCCTGGCAAGACGGCGACGAAGACGGCAAAGGTGACTGGCTGGCGCTGCGTTACGATCTGACCGCGCCTTTGGCCCGCGTCTATGCACAATACCGAAATGATCTGCCGACCCCCTATCGCCGCTATGCGATGGGGCCGGTCTGGCGCAATGAAAAGCCGGGCCCGGGGCGGTTTCGCCAGTTCTATCAATGCGATGCGGATACGGTCGGCAGCGCCTGGCCTGCGGCCGATGCCGAAATGTGCGCGATGCTCGCCGATACCTTGGAGGCGGTGGGCATTGAGCGGGGCGATTACATCGTTCGGGTGAATAATCGCAAGATTTTGAACGGCGTGCTCGAGACGATCGGCGTTGACGACACCGCCGACCGCGACGCGACCCTGCGCAGCATCGACAAGTTCGACAAGGTCGGCGAAGCGGGCGTGCGCGCGCTGCTAACCAGCGGTCGCCAGGACAGTTCAGGCGCGTTTATTGACGGTGTCGGCCTGGGCGCGGATCAGGCCGAACCGGTAATCGCTTTTCTGACCTCAAAAGCGCACGACACTGCCAAAACACTCACCAATCTGCGCGCGGCTGTCGGTGGCTCAATTATGGGTGTCGACGGCGTGAATGAGCTGGAGCGAATTGCCGAACTCGTCGCCGCTCAGGGCTACGATGCCACCCGTATTGAAATCGACCCCTCCGTCGTGCGCGGCCTTGGCTATTACACCGGCGCGGTGTTTGAGGCGGAACTCACCTTTGATATCACCGACGCCAAGGGCCGCGCGCGCCAGTTCGGCTCGGTTGCCGGGGGCGGGCGTTACGACGATCTGGTCAAACGCTTTACCGGCCAGGAGGTTCCGGCCACCGGCGTTTCCATCGGCGTTGACCGCCTGCTTGCCGCGCTGCATCAGAAAGGCCAGACGGGCAGCACGGCAACCGGGCCCGTTGTCGTCACCGTTATGGACCGCGACCGGATGGCTGATTATCAGCAAATGGCATCCGAATTGCGCGCAGCTGGGATCCGGGCCGAGGTCTACCTTGGCAACCCGAAAAACTTTGGCAATCAGCTGAAATACTCGGACAAACGCAACGCGCCGGTGGCCATCATCGAGGGCGAACAGGAGCGCGACAAGGGTATCGTGCAGATCAAAGACCTGATCCTAGGCGCCAGGATCGCCAAAAATGCGACCTTGCAAGAATGGCAGGAACGGCCCAGCCAGTTTGAAGCGCCGCGCGGTGAACTGGTCGCGGCGGTGCGCCGGGTTCTGGATCAATACTAATGCCCGACAAATCCGCGATACGCAGCCAAGCCGCTCGGCTGCAGGCGCTGTTCCTGGATGCCGGAGCTACTCCGGTTGAGGCCAGCATCCTGCAACCGGCCGACACACTGTTGGACCTTTATGGCGAAGACATCCGCGCGCGTGCCTTTGTTACACACGACCCGCTGGCGGGCGAGCAGATGTTGCGCCCTGATTTCACCGTTCCGGTGGCGCAGAAGCATATGGCCAGCGGGGCCGAATCGGCCCGGTATGTTTACGTCGGCGAGGTCTTTTGCAGGCAGGAAACCGACACCGGCCCGCCGAGCGAATATATCCAGGTCGGCTATGAGGTGTTTGATCGCAGCGACCCCGCCACGACGGACGCCGAGGTCTTCGCCCTGATCACAAGCGCATTGGACGGCCTGAAACTCGATCCCGTTACCGGCGACATCGGTATCCTTACCGCAGCGGTCGCGGGTTTGCGCACGACCGCGCGCCGCAAGGCCGCCTTGATGCGCCATATCTGGCGGCCGGCGCGGTTCCGCGCCCTGCTTGACCGTTTTGGCGCGCGCACGCCGGTGCCCCCGGCCCGCGCGGCGCTTGTGGCTGATCCTGCCGGCATGGATACCGCACCACCGCGTGTCGGCTTGCGCGATATAACCGAAGTCACGGACCGCATCGCCGCCCTGAGCGCCGATGCCGCCGAGCCCGCGATCTCGGCCGAGGAAATGACGCTCTTTGATAAACTGCTTGCATTGCGCGCAAAATCATACCGAGCGCTTGAGCAAATGAGCGCATTGGCCAGCGAATTCCGGTTTCTTGACACGGCCCGGGCGCGGCTGGACGCGCGGTTTGATGCGCTCGACGGCAAGGGGATCGGGATCAGTGACCTGGAGTTCGACTCCACCTATGGCCGAACGTCCATGGAATATTACGACGGATTTGTCTTCGGGTTTTATGCCTCAGGCAGGCCCGATCTGCCCGCCATCGCCTCTGGCGGGCGCTACGATGCGCTGACCGGGCGTCTTGGCCGGGGGCGCGCCGTCCCGGCGGTTGGCGGGGTAATTCGCCCTGAACTGATCGCCGAGATTGGCATGGTCGCGCAATGACCCTTCGCCTTGGCATACCGTCCAAGGGTCGGCTGATGGATCAGACCGTCGCCTGGTTCGCCGAGCGTGGCGTCACGCTGACACGCGCCGGATCCACGCGCGAATATGCCGGGCGCATCACCGGCATTGACGGTGTTGAACCAGTGCTGCTGCCGGCCACAGAAATTCCGCGCGAACTTGCTGCGGGCCGGATCCATTTCGGCGTCACCGGCTCTGATCTGGTGCATGAAAAGCTTGGGAAATGGCACGCGGTCATTAGCGAAGTGGCGGCCATGGGATTTGGCCAGGCCAATCTGGTGCTGGCGGTGCCGCAGTTCTGGCGCGACGTCGATTGTCTTGACGATCTTGACGCCGTTGCCGCGCAGTTCCGCGCCAATCACGGTTTCCGGCTGCGCATCGCCACAAAATACCACCGCCTGGTGCGAGAATTTCTGCGCGCCGGCGGGGTGGCCGATTATCAGCTGGTCGACAGCCAGGGTGCGACCGAGGGCACGGTGGCCAATGAAACCGCCGAGGCGATTGCCGACATAACCTCAAGCGGCGATACGCTGCGCGCAAATCACCTGAAAATTCTGTCCGACGGGTTGATACATGCCAGCCAGGCCACCCTGTATTCCTCGGCCGCCGCGCCAAAGTCCAAAAGCGATCGGGCGAATGCGGCGGAATTTCTGAAACGTGCCCGATGACACTGGCAAACGTTACGGTCTGGAAACCGTGCCATCGGCCAGCCAACCGTCAAGCACCTGCAACGCGGCGTCGGAAAATTCCTCATCGTTGATATGGCAATCAAGAACGCGCAGCTCCACATTTTCGGGCATAACCGCCTGCATTTCTTCGACAAACGCCGTCAGGCCTTCACCATCGTGCAATGGCGCGCCCGGCCGGTCCCATTCGTTCAGGCCGCCTTTGGGCAGCAGAAAAGTGGTTGCACCCGTGGCCTCAGACAGTTGTGCGGCATGCGCGCGCGCAACCTCGCGGCGTTCTTCGGAATTAAGCAAAATCGATGTGATCAGCCGATTATGGGCATGGGCCGGACGGTCAGCAAAGCGCGCCGGAATGGGCTGCGACCCGATCAGATCGACCAGATCATAGCAGGCCGGTGCCACCATCTGCGGCACCCCCGCACGCCCCGCGCCGGTCAACCGGTCCGGCCCCGCAGAAACCCCCGATCCCATGATATGATTGACCAGTTCTTGCGTTGCGAAATCCATGACGCAGGCAAAGGCACCCTGCGCCGCAAGCGCTTCAAACGCGCGCCCGCCCATGCCGGTGGCGTGAAAAACCGCCAGCTCAAAGCCGCGTTTTTCGACTTCCGGTTTCAGTTTGACCATGTAATGCAGAATGGTTTTGCCAAAACTGGTCATGCCAATGATGGGCCGGTCGCATTTTGGTGGCTCGACCGCACGCGCGGCACCCAGGACCGCGCCAGCGGCCTGACTGAGCGACGCCTTGCAGATCGAGTTGATTCCGTACAGCCCGCCCGCCCAGAGGATCATTTGCACGTCAGATGGCAGACGCCCCGGCGGGATGAGTGGCGAGAAAGCGATCGTTGAGACGATGTATTTCGGCACGCCAAGCGGCAGGGCATTGCACAGATCAAGGGCCAGATCGGTGCCCATGGAACCGCCCAACACAAGGGCCGCATCGATGCGGCCCTCATTTTGCAGCCCGGCGGCCAGCTTGGATGCGCCTGCGGCCATGATCTGCATCGCCAAATTCTCGTCATCCGCATCGATGGCCGCCTGAATGGACGACCCGCCCGCCCCGGCCACCTGGTGTTTTGATATATTGGTGGGCCGGCTCGGATCGCCCAACACGCTGACATCCATTGTCAGAGCGCTGCCGCCCTGCTCTGTGATGCGGTCGCATAAGTAAAGCAGCTCGGCGTCCTTGGTGTCCCAGGTGCCGACAACGAGAATGGTTTTGTCAGTCATATCAGCCCCTTAGAGCGCGATCCAGGCGGCCTTTAGGTCGGTGCATTTGTCCAGCGCGTGCAAGGACTTGTCGTGGCCGTTACCGCTTTGCATCACGCCGCCCAGTGGCACGGTATTGTCCGGGCCCCCATAAGTGTTGACGTGCACAACCCCCGCCCGGATGGCACCGATCATGCGGTGCGTGCGCGACAGATTTTCGGTCCACACACCCGCGGCGAGCCCGAATTGCGTGCTGTTGGCAATCTCGACCGCCTGCGCCTCGGTATCAAACGGTGTAACGGCAAGGACCGGGCCGAATACTTCGTTTTGAGCGACGTGATGGTCCGGTTCGACGCCGGTCAGGATTGTTGGGGCCATATAGGTGCCGCCGGTTTCTTCCAAAATACGGTCGCCGCCAGTGACGATATCGGCACCTTCGCCGGTGGCGCGCGAAACGAAGTCGAGATTGGCCGCAAGCTCGGTCTCTGAATGCAAGGCCCCGATTTCGGTGCCTTCGGCCAGCGGATCGCCGACGCGCAGGCCCTTAGCTGTGTCCACCATCATCGCGACAAAATCGTCGTGAATGGATCGCTCCACCAACAGCCGCGATCCGGCCACGCAGACCTGTCCCGAATTGCGGAAAATACCCATCGCCGAGACCCGTGCGGCCAGAGGCAAATCCGGCGCATCCGCAAATACCACATTAGGAGACTTGCCGCCAAGCTCGAGATAACAGCGTTTAATGTTCGAGCGCGCGGAATATTCCAGCAGACGGCGTCCGGTTCCCCCCGACCCGGTGAAAACCAGCACATCGACATCCATCGACATCGCAAGCGCCTCGCCTGTGACGCGGCCGGGCCCGGTGACGACGTTAAATACCCCGTCCGGCAGACCCGCCTCGCTCGCCAATTCGACCAACCGAAGCAATGACAGGGATGCGCTCTCGGCTGGTTTCAGCACCACCGAATTGCCCGCCGCGATGGCCGGTGCCAGTTTCCAGGCGCCGATCATCAGCGGAAAGTTCCACGGCACGATCGCACCGACGACGCCCACCGGTTCGCGGTGGACAAGCGCCAGGAAATTCGGATCCGTCGGCGCGATCTCGCCATAAATCTTGTCCAGCGCCTCGCCATAATAGCGGATCGTGCCCGCCGCGCTGCCAGGTTCGGCCTTGAGCGCCATGGCCAGTTCCGTGCCGTTGTCGCGCACGCCCAGGACCACCAATTCAAGCGCGTTCTTTTCCACCAGATCGGCCCAGCGATGAATGACCCGCTTTCGCGCAGCGGGGGCAAGGCGCGACCAGCGCCCATCGTCAAATGCGGCACGCGCCGCTGCAACGGCACGGCCAACCTGCGCAGGTCCGGCAAATTCCAGCGTTGTCAGCTTTTTCCCGTCGATGGGCGATGATATTTCGAGCGTTTCGCCCGCACCTTTTTGCCACGTTCCGTCGATAAAAAGTTGTTGCGGTGGAACAGGTTGCGACCGAAGCTCGTCGATCTGTGACTGTCTTGCCATCTGGCTTCCTTCAGGTCTTTGCGGTCTAGCCAAATGCGGCGGATATGCAGCGCCAGCACGACCACAATAATTGTAAACAGGATCATCGCCATCGGGCGGTCGATCATGTCAAACGGCGTCTTCACCCGTCCCATTGACGAGCGCAGCTTGACCTCCATAATCCCGCCCAGAACCATCCCCAGGACAATCGGCACGGCGGGCAGCGAAAGACGTTTCAACACATAACCGAAAACCCCGATTACAGCCGCAATGATGCAGTCGGATGCGGAATTGCGCAGGCTGTAAACGCCGACGAAGCTGAGGATCAGAATGCAGATGCCAAGGAACCGGTTGGGAATTCTGACCACCTGGATAAGCGCGTTTGTGGCAAACAACAGAAAGATCAGCACCAGCACATTGAGAATGAGCAAAGCCAGATAGAGCGCGACGACGAAATCCATGCTGTTCTGAAAAAGCCCCGGTCCCGGCACAACATTATGGACGTAAAAGACGCTGAGCATCATCGCGGTCAGCGCCTCTCCGGGTATGCCCAATGCCAGCAGCGGGACCATGGCAGCGGCTGGCACGGCGTTGTTGGCGGTCTCTGCGGCGATCAGACCCTCAGACGATCCATGGCCAAAATCATCCGGCCGTTTTGAGGATCTCTGCGCGTAAGTGTAGCTCAGGAATTGCGCCGTGAACTCACCCACGCCCGGGATCATGCCCATCACCACGCCGAAACTCGCCGAAACCGATGCGACGCGCGGATGGCGTGCCAGTTCGCGCAGCCCCTGAAACAGATTGCCGCGCAGCCGCGTCAACCTGACTTTCTCGTCCTCGCCCATCAGCAAAAATATCGCCTGCGATATGGCAAACAGCCCCAACACGACGACGATCAGGTTAAACCCGCCCGCGAATTCGGAAATTCCGAATGTATAGCGCTGGGTGTATTTGACCGGCTCAAGGCCGACAGTGTTCAGAAAAATGCCAAACGAAGCCAGCGCGGCGGCGATCAGTGTATGCCCGCGATGCGCCGTGACCACCAGAACGATGCCCAGAAGTGCCGCCAGAAAAATCTCGCGCGACCCGAACATGGGGGCGATCCTGGCCAACACCGGCGCAAACAGGATCAACGCGATGACCGAGAAAATGCCGCCGAAAAAACTCGCCGTATAGGCCAGCGACAGCGCCCGGCGCGCCTCGCCGCGTGTGGTCATCGGAAAGCCGTCATATGTGGTCAGCGCGTTGACGGCGGTTCCCGGCGTGTTGATCAGAATCGCCGGAATCGCGCCGCCATACATGGAACTGCCGTAGATGCCCAACAGCACCGTCAGCCCGACAATCGGGTCCATGCTAAAGGTCGCGGGCAGCAAAATGGCGATGGCCACCGCCGGGCCTACGCCAGGGATCGCGCCGATCAGCACACCCCCGACCGAGCCGACCAAGAGCGCCAGAACAACATCCCAACGCGCCAAAATGTCGAGGCTGGATAAAAGCAGCTCCATCGCCGCCCTCAGAAGTTCAGGATAAAGAAATTACGGATCGCCCCGGGCAGAAACTCATAGAGCCATGCGCCGGGTATTTTGACATTCAGGACGGATTTGAACAACACCACGACGGCCGCGCCAAACCCCACCGAGACCCATACCATTCTGGCTGATCGATAGCCCATGCGCCAGCTGAGCGCCGCCGCGAAACCCATAGTCACCGGCAAATAACCAATGACCGGCACCAGCCAGACATAGGCCAGAAACCAAATGACCCATTCAAACGCCAGGCCCCAGCGGCGGGCCTCGTGCGCATCAGCGCTCACCGGTCGCAAGCGCGGCAGGTGCCATATGTGCAAAGCGGCGAACCCGGCCATTCCGCCCAGGCCAACCAGCGGCCAGAACCGCGGCTGCGCTGCAAATCGGGTATCTTCCAGCCACGGCGACGTTTGCCCGCCGATCTGCGTCAACAATACCGCCGAGACCACGAAAAATCCCGCCGCGAACAGAATTTGTCCGCGCACGGGGCCGCTGAACCGGTTTTCGGCGTCTTTGCTCATGTTACCATACGGGATTGTGCGTCATTGGTCGGGCCGGGGCAATCCCCGGCCCGAAACTCGTGCTGCGTCAATTCAGCAATTCACCCATCTTGCTGAAGATCGCACGGTCGCTGGCAATGCGATCGGCCGAAGCGGTTGCATCCTGCCAGTAGACGACGGCACCGGTATCGGCCGCGATTTTTTGGGCGCGGTCAGACATGACTGTCTTGCTGGCCACGGCAATGATCTTGTCGCGTACATCCTGCGGTGTGTCCTTGGTGACGAACAGACCGTTCCACAGCGCGATGCTGAGTTCCGGGCTAACCTCGCCGATCGCAGGCACGTCGGGCAACAGGCCGATACGCTGGTCTCCGGTGATTGCCAGCAGCACCTTCACATCGTCGAGACACGGCAGGATCAACTGCAATGTGGTGTTGATCACATCTGCATCACCAGAGGCTAGCGTGTTGCAATCGAGCGCATCGAACGCTGCGTCGGAGCTGTAAGAGAAGCCTGCCAGCGCGGCCTGCGCCTTGGTGGCACGCGTCGGCACCAACGCATCGCCGAAATGGCCCAACAAAACGTCATTGTCCTGGGCGTAGGCCGCCAGTTCATCCATGCTGGAATAGGGCGCATTGCCGCCGGTTGCGATGACGAACGGATACGTCAGGAATATGCCCAGAGGGTCAAATTTTTCCGGTGCCAGTTCTGGTATGTCGATCAGATGGCCGACAACCGGAACGCCGATGACAAAAGAACCGATGGTATAGCCGTCTGACGGCGCAGTCGCGACATCTATCGCACCGGGGAAGGGCCCGCCGCCGCCGCCGGGTTTATTCACCACAGCAGCCGAAATGCCGTATTCGGCCTGAAAGTCCTCGGCGATCATGCGCGTCAGCACATCTTCAAGGTCGCCCGGCGGCCAGGGTACGATAAAGCTTACCGGTTTTTCAGGATATTCCGCCCAGGCGGTACCGCCCAATGCAGTCAAGGCAAGCGCGAGAGCCCCGCCCAGAAGCGTTCTGGAAATCATGTCATTCTCCCTATCAATATCGGTTCATTATTCGAACCGTTGGTTCTAAAATAGATTGACAGATGGCAGGTGAGTCTGTCAACACTTATGCAGATCGCAGATGAAATTGACGCAAAGGCGCGCCGGTCACAGGCGCGATATTCGGTTAGATTACAGATGGGAACAGTCGCCAAGGCACTGACATTACTAAGCCTTTTCAACCGGCTGCAAACGCAGATCGGATTGTCCGACATGGCGCGGCTGGCGGGCATGAACAAAGCGACCACGCACCGTTTGCTCGGCGAACTTCAGTCGCATGGCTTCGTCGAGCAGATCGGCGCTGGCCGGGAATACCGGCTTGGACCGGCGGTTTTGCGCCTTGCCAGTCTGCGCGAAAATACTGTTCCCATGCGCGATGCGGCGCAGAAAGTGTTGCAGGAACTGGCCGACATCACCGGCGAAACTGCGCATTTTTCTCTGCTTCAGGGACAAGCGCTGGTCACCAACGCATACGCGTATTCGCAGGACCACGGGACGCGTGTCACAATGGAGGACGCCGAAATACTGCCCTTCCACGCCACGTCCTCAGGGATCGCGGTTCTTGCCCACGGCGCGCAGCAGCTAATCGACAATGTGCTCGTTGGCCCCATGCCGCCGCGCACTGCTCATACGATAACAACGCCCGATAAACTTCGCGCGATCGTCGATAAATGCCGCGCAACCGGAATTGCCGAAATGAGCAGCGGATTTGAAGACGACGTGCATTCTTTTGCCTGCCCGATTTTCGACGCCGCCGAGACCGCCATAGGCGCCATGGCCGTCGCCATGCCGGTTACGCGCGTAACGCACGACGCCACGGCGCTCATCCAGTCAGAACTGCGCGCCAAAGCGCTGGAGCTTACGCGATTGCTCGGCGGATTTGCTCCGCAATCCTATTCGGCCGCCGTCGCTGCCTGAATCGATAAGTGTGAGAACCCAATGAAAGACACCAATTTTCTGAAAGCCAACAATGCCCGCTCGCTATGGCACCCGATGGCGCATCCTGCCGATAGTCTGGCCAATCCGCCGACCATCCTGACAGGCGCAAGCGGCGTTCGGATACGCGATGTCGACGGACACGAAGTTGTCGATGGCGTAGGCGGCCTGTGGAACGTCAACCTGGGGTATTCCTGCCAGCCGGTGAAAGACGCAATCGCCACCCAGCTTGATCGCCTGCCCTATTATTCGACGTTCCGGGGCACGACCAATGATGCGATAATCGAGCTGAGCGAAGTGATGCGCGACTTTTTCGCCCCCGATGGGCTGAGCCGCGCGTTTTATACCTCCGGCGGCTCGGATTCCGTCGAAACCGCACTGCGCCTGGCGCGGCAATATCACAAAGTGCGCGGCGAGCCGGGGCGGATCAAATATCTCAGCCTCAAGAAAGGCTATCACGGTACCCATACCGGCGGCGCTTCGGTCAACGGCAACGCAAATTTCCGCAGCGCTTACGAGCCGCTGCTTCCGGGGTGTTACCACATTCCCGCACCCTATACTTACCGAAATCCATTTAACGAAACCGACCCCGAAAGGCTGGCGCAGCATTGTCTGGCGGCCATGGAGGACGAGATCGCCTTTCAGGGCCCGGGAACCATCGCCGCGATGATCATGGAGCCGATCCTCGGTGCGGGCGGCGTTATCCCGCCGCACAAAAGTTTCATGCCCGGCGTGCGCGAGATTTGTTCGCGCCACGCCATCCTGCTGATCGCCGATGAGGTGATCACTGCATTTGGGCGCACCGGCAGTTGGTCAGGTTCGCGCCACTGGGGCGTTCAGCCGGACCTGACGTGCACCGCCAAGGCGATCACCAATGGGTACTTCCCGTTCGGCGCTGTGATGGTATCCGATGCGGTGGCAGACGTCTTCGAAGGTGACGAAACCGGTCGCGCCAATATCGGGCATGGCTACACCTATTCCGGCCATCCCGTTGGGGCCGCGGCGGCACTGGCCTGCCTGGCCGAGACTGCGCGCCTGAAAGTGAACGAAAATGCTGCTGTACGCGGCGCTGAGTTGTTTGAAGGGCTGCAGGTGCTTCAGTCAAAATACGACATTATCGGCGACGTGCGCGGCGGTCATGGGTTGATGTGCGCTCTGGAATTGGTCAGCGATCGTGCCAGCAAGGCCCCGATTGGCAAGGATGTTGCGGCCAAAGTGCAACGGACCGCCTATGAATACGGTGCCATGATCCGTATATCCGGCCCGAATATCATTCTTTCGCCACCGCTTGTGCTGACATCGGATGACGTGCAGACAATCCTGTCCGCGCTTGATGCGGGATTTCTGGCGATCTAGCAGGCTGTGCTGCGGCTAGAACAACGACCCCTGGTCCGGTTTCTTCCTGGCCTTCGGACGCCTGTCAGCTGGCCTTGGTTCAAAATGGCCGTCGGCAAATTCAATATCCAGCCCCTTGGCCGCAGCTGCAGCTTTGACAGAGGCCACCACCGTATCGCCGTCGCGGACCACCGCGTATCCGCGCGCAAGTGTGGCACGATAGCCCAATGTCTCTCGGGTTCGCTCAATGGCCATCAGCCCTGACGACGCATCGCGCAACTGCCGCTCCAACGCCAGATGCAGCCGGGGCCAAAGCCGCGCCATATTGTCACGTGCCCGGTCGATCTGAGACGACAGGTTCACAGGCTCAAGACGCGCGGCGCGATCCGACAGGCGCTGAAATTGCTGAGCTAGGCGTTGTTTCAAAGTGGCCGGCCGGATCACTGCCGCGATCCGGATAAGCGCCTGACGTTTGGCCTGCGCGGCCAGACGCAACGCACCTGGCAAGAGCTCAGCTGCCCGGTCCAGCCGTTGGCGCGCAACTTCGGTTAGTCGCTCAGGCTGCGGCAGGGCGCGGGCCAGATCGGCCAGCCGCTGACGCCGCCGCGCCAGGGTCTGCGTCAGAGCATTTGTCAGGCGCATCTCCTGATCTTTGGCCCAGGCGATCAGCTCCAGGCGGACCGGAACGGCAAGCTCAGCCGCCGCACTAGGCGTCGGCGCACGGACGTCAGAGACATAATCGATCAATGTCGTATCAGTTTCATGGCCAACAGCCGAGATCAGCGGGATGTCCGAGGCGGCAGCAGCGCGCGCAACCGCCTCTTCGTTGAACCCCCAGAGGTCTTCGACCGAACCACCGCCGCGCGCCACGATCAGCAAATCCGGTCGTGGGATCGCGCCGCCTGGCGTGATCGCATTGAACCCGGCAATTGCGCGCGTCACCTGCGGCGCGCAGTCGCGGCCCTGAACCGCCACCGGCCAGATCACCACATGGGTCGGGAACCGGTCGCGCAACCGGTGCAGAATATCGCGGATCACTGCACCTGTGGGCGAGGTCACGACCCCGATCACGCGCGGCAGATAGGGCAGTTTTTGCTTCCGCTCGACCGCAAAGAGGTCCTCGGCCTCAAGCGCTTTCTTGCGCTTTTCCAAAAGCGCCATCAGCGCACCGGCACCCGCAGGCTCAACCGCTTCGACATTCAGCTGATATTTCGATTGCGGCCCATAGGTGGTCATCCGCCCTGTGACGATCACCTCCATGCCCTCCTCGGGCATATGGGCAAGGCGGGCGACCTGGCCTTTCCAGCTGACACAGGCCACCACAGCGCGGTCGTCCTTCAGGTCGAAATACAAGTGCCCGGTGCGCGCCAGCGCGGTGCGGCCCACCTCGCCGCGCACCCGGACATGGCCAAATTCGCCCTCGATCACCCGCTTAACCGCACCGGAGATTTCCGAGACGGTGAATTCGTGAACATTGCCGTGTTCGGCATCGGGCTCTTCAAAAAGGTCGGACATGCAAGCTGCTTGTGATCGGGTTGGGGCGACCTTAGAACGCAGGCGAGCCAAGGCCAAGCGGGGGATTTATGGGCGCATGAACATTCTGATCCTGGGCGGCGGCGGACGCGAGCACAGCCTGGCCTGGGCGGTGATGCAAAACCCCAAATGTGACCGCCTAATCGTGGCACCGGGCAATGCCGGGATCGCACAGGTTGCCGATTGCGCCGCGGTAGATACTGCAGATGCGGAAGCGGTCGTTTCGCTTTGTGAAGAAAACGCCATCGATTTTGTCATTGTCGGGCCGGAAGGGCCGCTGGCTGCTGGCGTTGCCGATCTCCTGCGCGCCGCCGGTATTCTGACATTCGGGCCCTCGGCAGCGGCGGCGCGTCTGGAAAGTTCAAAGGCATTTACCAAGGAAATATGTGACGCCTGTGGCGCGCCCACAGCGGCCTACGCGCGATTTACGGATGCCGCCGCCGCGCGGGCCTATGTGCTGGCCCAAGGCGCGCCGATTGTGATCAAGGCCGATGGGCTGGCCGCGGGCAAGGGCGTCGTGGTGGCGACCACCCTCGATGAGGCGCTGGAAGCGCTCGACGATATGTTCGGTGGTGCTTTTGGCGATGCCGGTGCTGAGGTTGTCATTGAGGAATTTATGGAGGGCGAAGAGGCGTCGTTTTTCGTCCTGTCCGATGGCACAGAGGTCTTGGCGCTCGGTACCGCCCAGGACCACAAGCGCGTCGGCGAAGGTGATACCGGGCCCAACACCGGCGGCATGGGGGCTTATTCACCCGCTCCGATTATGACCGACGCGGTTGTGCAGATCGCGCTGGATAACATTGTCCACCCGACCATCGCTGAAATGGCGCGCCGCGGAACACCCTATCAAGGCGTGCTTTACGCTGGTTTTATGATCAGGGACGGTCAACCGCGGCTGGTCGAATACAACGTCCGTTTCGGCGATCCGGAATGTCAGGTGCTGATGATGCGGCTCGGCGCGCAGGCGCTCGATGCGATGCTGGCCTGCGCGCGGGGCGAACTGGCCGGGGCGCGGATCAACTGGGCCGATGATCATGCAATGACGGTCGTCATGGCCACGCGGGGGTATCCGGGCATTTGTGAAAAAGGCTCCGAGATAAAGGGCCTGGACGGATTGCCAGAGACCAGCCAGGCGATGATTTTTCACGCGGGCACGTCAAAGAGTGAGGGTCAATTAGTTGCCGCCGGCGGCCGGGTGTTGAACATCACGGCGCGCGGCGAGACCCTGGCCGAAGCGCGTGCGCAGGCTTATGCGATGGTTGACCGGATCGACTGGCCGCAAGGCTTCTGCCGCCGCGACATTGGCTGGCGGGCTCTCTGAACATATCGAATTGCTGCGCAATCCGACCGGGCGCGGGCCAGCCCCCCCGCACCCCCGTAGTATTTTTGGAACAATGAATGATCAGAACTGTTGGCAGTCCAGCGCCGCGGCAAAACTTTGGCGTCCTGTATGGGGACCCAGCCTGCGCTGCGAAAACGCGCGGCCATTCCAGCCAATTGCGTAGATGCCGTCCCAGCCAGCGTCGGCAACGATCATTTCGGGTCCCTGCCCGCAATCGCGGATGCCGCCGACGATGGAGCTTTCCCCGATGCGGTGGTTGGTATATCCCGCCAGATCGGCCATATGGGTGAGCCCACCGTTTTCATAGCGCCAGATGCGTATGGTCTTGGCCAGGTGCGGTCGGTCGACATAAGCAAGCTCGGCGCGCCCATCACCGTCCAGATCGGCCGCGCCTATCGGGACAAGCCAGCGGTGCTGGGTACCGATATATGGGGTGGCGGCGAGCTTGACCAAGGCGCCACGGCGGATGCCGTAGACAGCCAGCGACGCGCCCCTGTCGATGCGCGTTTCAACCACCACGATCTCGTTTTTGCCGTCGCCGTCGAGATCCTGAATGCGCGGGGCCACGTCCTCGAACACCGAACCTTCGCCAAGCAGCACCGTCAGATCGCAGGGCCCGGCGGTAAGCGTCGCGGCGCGCAGGGCGCCGGCTTCGATGGCGTCACCGAGAATGCCGCGGCCATAGCGCTTGGTGGCGTTGGAAAAGCCGGCCCAGCGGATGTCGCCGGTCTCGGCGCGGGCATCGCTGCTCATCGGCGGCGGGCCGGGATAATCACACGCAAGGGACTGAGAGGCGAGGAAAATGGCCAGAACAGAGGCGGCGACGCGCATCAGATCTGCTTTTCCGGCATCTGCACGACAAGCCCGTCAAGCGCGTCGCTGACCTTGAGCTGGCAGGTCAGTCGAGACCGCGCCGGGTCGGGCTCATAGGCGAAATAGAGCATGTCTTCTTCCATCGCATCACGCGCCGGCAGTTTTTCCACCCAGTCGGGTGCGACGTAGACATGACAGGTTGAACACGCGCAGGCCCCGCCGCAATCGGCCTCGATGCCGGGGATGCCATTGTCGCGCGCACCTTCCATGACGGTCAGGCCATTGGCGACGTCGACCACATGTTCGGTGCCGCCGTGTTCGATATAAGTGATCCTGGCCATGTCGCCTTCGGTGCGTAGAACCTTTGGCCAGATATGGCACCGCGGGCGATTTTTCCAGCCCTTGGATGGGGTTGATCGCGGAAAGTTCATGTTCTATCTTTGTTCTTGTGATCCATTCGCCGCCTCCCCGCCTGCCGCGCCCGCCCTCGGCCACGCCCAACAGCTGGCTGACCCATGTGCCCAATGGGGCGCGGCTCGCCGTGGCGGGTCTGGTGCTGGTGCGCCAGCGGCCGGGCACTGCCAAGGGGGTGATCTTCATCACGCTTGAGGATGAAACCGGTGTTTGCAATGTCGTCTGCTGGAAATCACTTTACGAACGCTATCGCCGTGCGGTGATCTCGGGGCGCCTGCTGCGCGTCACCGGCAAGATGGAACGTCAAGGCAGGGTTGAGCATATCATCGCCGAGAAAATCGAGGATATCTCACCTCTGCTGGACACATTGCTTGCGACCGACACACCCGCCTGAGCGGGCCCCCAAAACCGTGGCAAACCTACCCCTGTTCCAGCGCCAGCGCCACAAAGCGCGGATCACCATCGCGCCGCACCAGCAACAAAAGCGACTTGCGCCCTGCATCCCGCGCCGCTTCGACCTGCGCCTCAAACTCGGCAATCGTGGCGACGCGCTGCTGGCCTGCTTCGGTGATCAGATCGCCCGCGCGCAGCCCCTTGTCATAGGCGGCACTTTCCATGCCGATGTCCTTGATAACCAGACCACCGGTCGCGTCGTCCAGGCCAAGCTGCCCGCGCAGTTCTTCAGTAAGTTCGGACAGGATCATGCCAAACAGATCCTTTTCGGCCGGCGCGTCCGACTCAATGCTGACCGGCATGGCAGCTTCGGCATCTTCACGACGCCCAAGCGTCACCAGAATTGTCTGCGTTTCGCCGTCGCGGAACACGACAACCCGCACCGCTTTGCCAACCTCGGAATTGCCGACCACCCGAACCAATTCGCGGGTATCAGCAATATCAGCACCGTCAAAGGTCAGGATCACGTCACCGGCTTCGACCCCGGCATCTTTTGACGGACCGTCCAGCACATCGGTGACCAACGCGCCCTTGGCTTCGTCAAGACCAATGGCCTCGGCCACATCTTCGGCCACATCCTGAATGCGGACGCCGAGCCAGCCACGACGGGTTTCGCCAAATTCGCGAAGCTGGTCGACAACCCGGCCCACGACATTCGATGCCATCGAAAAGCCAATACCGATGGAACCGCCGGTCGGCGACAGAATCGCGGTGTTAACGCCGATTACCTGCCCTTCAAGGCTGAACAACGGCCCGCCGGAATTGCCCCGATTGATCGCGGCATCGGTCTGGATGAAATCATCATAAGCCCCCGACAGGGCCCGGTTGCGGGCCGAAATAATCCCGGCGGAAACCGAGAATCCCTGCCCCAGTGGGTTGCCAACCGCCATCACCCAATCGCCGACGCGCATCACGTCGCTGTCGCCAAAATTAACAAACGGCAGGGGGGCATCGCTTTCCACCTTCAACAGCGCAATGTCGGTATTCGGGTCAGTGCCAACCAGCGTCGCAGGCATCACCTCGCCTGAGAAAAACTCAATCTGAATTTCATCCGCACCGTCTATGACGTGATTGTTGGTGACGATGAACCCATCCTCTGAGATGACAAACCCCGACCCGAGCGCCTGAGAACGGCGCGGTCTTGGCCGATTATTGCCCTCGCCCTGACGCTCCGTGAAATCGCGGAAGAAATCTTCAAACGGCGAACCTTCGGGCACGATCGGCCCGTCACCGGTCGGGGCCGCCACGGTGGTCGAGGTGGTGATATTGACAACCGCGGGGCTGACCTCCTCGGCCAGATCCGCAAAACTTTCCGGCATCGCCGCCTCAACGCGCGCAACCTGCGCGACCAAAATGAAAAGCGCAGTCATGGTTCCAATGACAATTAGCTGCACCGGATTTGCGTGGCGTATGGGCGTTGTCGTGGACACTGTTTTCTCCGTTTTTCGGCAGATTGGGCTAAAACTGTTCATATCGCGTTAAGTAGTTGGCCTGCGGGATGTTGCAATCGCTCTTAGCCCACAATCAACAGCTTGTGAATCGCAATGGCGAAATGTTGCCGCTGGCGTGTTGTTGTCGTCATTGCGGCCCAAATCGTGCGTAGCCGGCACTCCGGAACGCTGGAACGCTGGAACGCTAGAACGCTTTGGATATCCAAACAAAAATGACGCCCAGCGCCATGGATCCCAGGCCCAACAATCGGCGCCGCTCGACCGGCAAGTCTGACAGAAACCTGAGCACCTCTTCGATGCGACCGGGGGCCAGCGCAAAGACCAGCCCCTCGACGCATAGGACCAGCCCAACCGCCAGCGCGATCGTGCTCATTGCCGCGGTTGGGCGGATTTCAGATAGTCAAAGAACTCGCTGTCCGGGGACAGAACCAGCGTTGAATTGCCGGCCTGAAGTGCGCGCTGATAGGCGGTCAGCGACCGATAGAACTCAAAGAATTCCGCATCCTGGCTGAATGCCTCGGCAAAGATATTGTTGCGGCGTGCGTCAGCCTCGCCGCGGGTAATCTCTGCCAGGCGCGTCGCATCCGAGACAAGTTCAACCACGGTACGGTCGGCCTGCGCGCGCACGCGCTGCGCGGCCTCGCCGCCACGGGCGATCTCGTCTGCCGCTTCGCGTTCACGCTCGGCCCGCATCCGCGCGAAGGTTGCGTCGAGGTTTTGGTTGGGAAGGTTGGTCTGTTTCAGCCGCACGTCAACGACCGCAAGGCCCAAGTTGGTTGCGCGCGCTTGCGCTTGCAACCGGATGCGCACCATCAGCCCGGCCCGGTCCGAAGACAAAATGGTGTTGGAAGTGACCCCTTCAGAGCCCAAAACCGCGCGAATTTGCGTGGTCAGGATCGACGACAGCCGGTCTTCTGCGGCCCTTATCCCGCCAATACCGACCGCCTGGCGGAACTTAACGACATCGGAAATCCGGTAGCGCGCAAAGGCATCGACAACCAGACGCCGGTCATCTGACGGCGTAACCTCGATCGCTGGCGTATCCAGCGACAAGATACGGTCGTCATAGCGCACAACTTCCTGGATCAGCGGGATTTTGAAGGAAAGGCCGGGGTCCTCGCTAACGGCGCGGATTTGGCCGAACTGCAGAACCAGCGCCTTCTCACGCTCGTCAACGACAAAAATTGAAGACAGAGCAGCCGCAATTGCGATGACGATAACAGGGATTATGATGTTGGCCCGGCGCATCAGTTCGACCCTCCGCTTGATTTTCTGAGCTCGGTAAGCGGCAGATAGGGCACTACACCCTGCGAAGACCCGGTTTCGTCAAGAATGATCTTGTCGACCCGGCCCAGCACCTCTTCCATTGTTTCCAGATATAGACGCTTGCGGGTGACTTCCGGGGCCAGCCGGTATTCTTCCAGGACAGCCAAGAAACGGCTGGCCTCACCCTCGGCTTCATTGATGACCCTGGCACGATAACCCTCGGCCTCTTCCAGAACCTGCGCCGCCTCACCACGGGCCCCCGCCAGAACCCGGTTGGCGTAGGCATCCGCCTGACGCTGCAACCGGTCGCGTTCCTGCTCGGCGGCCTGCACATCGCGGAACGCATCGATCACTTCGCGCGGCGGATCGGCCTTGTCGAGGTTGACGCGCACGATGTTGATGCCTGCGTCATACCCATCCAGAACAAGCTGGATCAGATCAAAGGTATCCTGTTCAATGAGCGCCCGGTCGCGGTTCAGGATCGGTGCCAGCTCGGACCGCGCGATAATCTCGCGCATGGCCGATTCGGAAACCGCGCGCACGGTTTGCGGGCCATCGCGCAGGTTAAACAAATATTTGGCCGGATCCGAGATGTTCCAGACCACCTGAAAGTCGATGTCGACGATGTTTTCGTCCGTCGTCAGCATCAGCCCGGTCTGCGAACGCGCAGAAGTCGACACGCCAATATCCTCGGTCTGCTCGCGTGTTACCGCAATAACTTCGGCCGTAACTATGGGCCAGGGGGCAAAGTTCAGGCCCGGATTGCCGGTCTGGCTGTGTTTGCCGAGGAAGAGCTCAACTGACTGCTCTTCGGGCTTGACCGTATAAAACGACGCCAGCCCCCAAATCACGATCAGGATTAACGCGGCAAACCCGGCCGTGCCGCGGGTAAACCTGAACCCGAAGCCGCCAGAACCGCCGCCGCCGCCGCGACCGCCGCGGCCGCCCATCAGCACGCGAAGCTGTTCCTGTCCTTTTCGGACGATCCGGTCGATCTCGGTGATCTGCGATTGTGGCGGTCGTTTTCCGCCATTTTGGCCGCGTCGGTCATCGCCGTCGCCATTTCCGCCACCGCCGCCCCACGGGCCGCCATTGTCACTGGCCATGATTGATCGGGTCCTCTTTGCTCAAAGCTGGCACTAACCTGTGCATAATTACGGAAAATTCAAGCTGTTCTCACCGGCTCTTTCATTAATACGATCTCTTCCGACATTGTGGGGTGAACCGCAACCGTTCGATCGAAATCTTCCTTGGTCGCACCCATTTTTATCGCTATTCCGACCATCTGGATCAATTCGCCCGCTCCCGGGGCAATGATGTGGCATCCGAGCATCTCGCGGCTTTGTGTATCAACGATCAGTTTGAACAGCACGCGCTCTCGATTGCCGATGAAATCATTCTGCATTGGCGCGAAGCTCGCACAATAAACCTCAATCGGGCGATCGTCGCGCGCTTCTTCTTCGGTCATCCCGATCGAGCCGTATTCCGGCTGGGTAAAGATCGCGGTAGGGATCAGCTGGTGATCTGGCTGAGTTGGATTGTCTTTGAAGACGGTTTCATGAAATGCCACGCCATCGCGTATCGCCACCGGCGTCAGATTGACCCGATCCGTAACATCGCCGACGGCATAGATCGACGGCACGGATGTGCGGGAATATTCGTCCACCTCAATCTGCGCGAAGCGGCCAAGCGTAACGCCAACTTCGGCCAGCCCCATATCGGCGGTATTGGCCATGCGCCCGGTTGCATAGACAACCGCATCAAACAGCGCTTCGCGCCCGTCTGAGCAATGCACGCGCAGCCCGCCGTCAGCCTGCTCAACGCGGGCCACATTGACGCCGACATGCTGGTCAATCCCGCGATCACGCATCAGCTCTGCAAGATGACCGCGCGCCTCATCGTCAAATCCGCGCAGAATTTGCGCGCCCCGATAATATTGCGAGGTCTCTACGCCTAACCCATTCAGTATGCAGGCAAATTCGCAGGCGATATAACCACCGCCAACAACCAGCACCTGGCGCGGCAGCGCGTCCATCAGGAACACATCGTTTGAGGTCCAGACCAGACCTGCGCCCTCGAATTCAGGCACAAACGGGCTGCCCCCGGTCGCCACCAGTATCGTTTTCGCGGTGAAGTCCTGCCCGTCAGCCAGGCGTATCGAATTGGGATCGGTCAGAACCGCACGCTGGTGGTATATCTCGACGCCCGCGGCCTTAAGATTACGGATGTAGACCGCCTCCAGCCGATCAAGCTCGCTGTGAAGATTCGTGCGAAATGACGGCCAGTCAAATTCACCCCTGGTCACATCCCACCCAAAGGCCCGCGCTTCCAATGCCGTGGCCCCGTAACCGGAGGCATAAACCATCAGTTTTTTGGGCACGCAGCCGCGAATGACGCAGGTGCCGCCCATGCGGTCTTGCTCGGCCAAAGCCACCTTCGCGGCGCCCGCACCGGCAAGCCGCGCCGCGCGAACCCCGCCGGACCCGCCGCCGATTACAAATAGATCAAAGTCGAAAGACATCTGGCTGTCGATGGCCCCGCGCCGATCCTAATCATTCAGGTCGGCAAAGATGTTGACATTTTCATCAAGACCGAACCGGACATCTTCGCTCGAGCCTTTGTTCAGGTCATAGATCTCGACCCTGCCGTTGCCATGGCCGGTTACGACCACATCGCACATATCGACGAATAGCCCGTTTTCAACAACGCCTGGGATTTGATTGAGAATCATCGCCAATTGCCGCGTATCGCCGATGGCTTTGAGATGCAGATCAAGGATCAGGTTGCCTTCGTCGGTGCGAAAGGCGCTATCGCCTGCCATCCTCTGCGTCACTTCCCGGCCCAGAACATCCAACGCCACTAGGGTTTCCTCGATCAGCGCTTTGGTGGTGGTCCAGCCAAGCTCGATCACTTCAACCGGCAACGGAAAGGCACCAAGCTGCTCGACCCTTTTTGACAGATCGGCGATCACAATCATCTGATCAGAGGCAGTTGCGACGATCTTTTCGTGCAATAGCGCCCCGCCACCACCCTTGATCAGGTTCAGCTCGCCATCATATTCGTCGGCCCCGTCGATGGTCACGTCCAGCCACTTCGCCTCTTGCAGGGTGACAATTTCGATCCCGACATCGCGTGCCAGTTCGGCGGTGCGCACAGAGGTCGGCACGCCGGTGATTTTCAGGCCCTCATCGCGCACCATTTCGCCCAGAGATTTGATCAGCCAGGCGGCGGTAGACCCGGTGCCAAGCCCGACTTTCATGCCACTGTCAACAAACCCGCAGGCCCGCTTGGCGGCGGCATATTTAGCCGTGTCAATGGGCGAAAGATTTTCGTTCATGCCTGCGATTCCCCGCTTTGGCACCTTTATAGGCGCGTTGACCAAAGCGCGCGAGCGATTAGTCACCATCGTGGCAAACGCGCCGCGTGCTGTCCCTTGGCGTTCGCGAAAGGTCGTATTTCGACCGGTGATCGGCTAGAATGCGTGGCAAATCGGGATGGCGCGCAATAACCTCGGTGAGCTAAGATGTTTTTATCCGTTTTCGACATGTTCAAAGTGGGCATCGGCCCGTCATCGTCCCATACGATGGGTCCGATGGTGGCGGCTGCGCGTTTTCTCGACCTGCTGCGCGATTCGCCTTTTGGCGCGCACGGGCTGCGCGGTTCGCTCCACGGTTCGCTGGCGTTTACCGGCGTCGGCCATGCCTCTGACCGCGCCACGATCCTTGGGCTGGCCGGATTTTTGCCGGACACCTATGACCATGCCAAGGCCGAGGCCGCGTTGGCGGCGATACGCGAAACCGGGCAGGTCACACCAAAGGGGCTTGGCCCGCTGGCCTTCATCCCCAAGGATGATCTGATCTTTGATTACGGCCCCAATCTGCCGGGCCACGCCAATGGCATGATCCTGATGGCCACCGACGCGCAGGGAGACGTGATCCTGCAAGAGACGTATTATTCCATCGGCGGCGGCTTTGTAGTGACCGAAGACGAACTGGCTGCGGGCAGCACCACGGACGTCGGCGTTGAGGTTCCCTACCCATTCAAATCCGCTGTTGAAATGCTGCAAATGGCCGAGACCTCCGGCCAGTCCATCGCCGAAATGAAGCGCGCCAACGAAATCGCGCGCGATGGCCAGGCTCCGCTGGAGACCGGTATCGCGCGGATCTGGCAGGTGATGAACGATTGCATCGAGCGCGGCCTGAAAACCGACGGCATCCTGCCCGGCGGGCTGAATGTCAAACGCCGGGCAAAGGGCATCCATGATGCGCTTTTGGCCGAGCGCGGGCTGAACCTGAAACCACCGCATACGATCAACGACTGGATGTGTGCCTACGCGATGGCGGTGAATGAGGAGAATGCTGCAGGTGGCCAGGTTGTGACAGCACCGACAAATGGTGCCGCCGGGGTTTTGCCCGCGGTCATTCGCTATTGGCTGGATCATGTCCCCGGCGCGACGCCCTCGCGCATTGACGAGTTCCTGCTGACCGCTGCGGCCATCGGCGGGCTGGTCAAATTCAATGCCTCGATCAGTGGGGCCGAAGCCGGGTGCCAGGCCGAGGTGGGCAGCGCCGCAGCGATGGCCGCCGCGGGTATCTGCGCCGTTCTGGACGGAACGCCGGAACAAGTTGAAAATGCAGCGGAAATTGCGCTGGAGCATCACCTGGGCATGACCTGCGATCCGGTCAAAGGGTTGGTGCAGGTGCCGTGCATCGAGCGCAACGGTCTGGGTGCCATCAAGGCTGTCAGTGCCGCCAGCCTGGCCCTGCGCGGCGATGGCACGCATTTGGTGCCGCTTGACGCCTGCATCGAAACCATGCGCCAGACCGGCCTGCATATGAGCGAGAAATTCAAGGAAACTTCGCTTGGGGGGTTGGCGGTGAATGTGCCGAATTGCTGACGCCAGAATTTTCAGGTTAACGGCCTGATATATAACGAAACAAGTGTATTGCAAAGTATATGCCAACCGGTATGGCAGCCGGTATGCCAAAAATGACCGTTTTTGGACAGGATTGTCGAGCTCTCCACACCTCACACGGGAAATTCGGGGGATGGCTAATGTCGGCTCCGAGCCCTTCCACGACATTCGCTGAACTGCGGTCGATAGCTAGACGGCCGCATGAACCGCCAATTTCCCCTAAGTGTCCGTCCGGGGACTTTATGAGTCGGATGAATCGGTTATCCGGCGCGCCCTCTTGAAGAGCTGAATCAGCTGTGATTCTCTGGGGTGGTGAATTTGCTCTTGAGGTGCCCCATGTGGACTGCCGACAACCGCCCGCGCTACAACCGCGACAAACTGCGTTATCCGAGCGACCTGACCGATGCGGAATGGGCGCATATCGAGCCGCTGATCCCGCCGGGCAAGCCCGGCGGCGGCAAACGGCGCGTCGCTATCCGCGAGGTGATCAACGGCGTGATGTACATTCTGAGCACCGGCTGCCAGTGGCGCGCGCTGCCCAAGGATTTGCCGCCCAGAAGCACCGTGCATGAGTACCTCGGCCTGTGGAACTGGGACGGCACGCTGGATCGCATCCATCATGCGCTCTACCTCAAGTGCCGCGAGAAAGCCGCGCGCGAAGCCAGCCCCACGGCCTGCATCATCGACAGTCAGAGTGTGAAAAGCGCTGAAAAAGGGGGGCTCGCATCGACAGCCACGGCTTCGATGCCGGCAAGTTGATCAAGGGCAAGAAGCGGCATGTTCTGGTCGATACGCAAGGCTTGCTGCTGCACGGCATCGTCACCGCCGCCGACGTTCAGGATCGCGACGGCGGTCTCGCGCTGCTGGCGACCTTGTTCGGTCTGTTTCCCTTTCTCGGGAAATTGTTCGCCGACAGCGCCTATCAGGGGCCGGTCTTTCACCGCGCCCTGGCCGGCATCCTGCCCGATCTCGAGACCGAGATCGTCAAGCGATCCGATCGGGTGAAGGGCTTCGTCGTCCAGCCCAGGCGTTGGGTGGTCGAACGCACCATCGCCTGGCTCAACCGCTGCCGCCGACTGGCCAAGGACTGGGAGAACCTCAACCGCAACGCGCTCGCCTTCATCAAGCTCGCGTCCATTCGACTCATGCTCCGAAAACTCTGTAATCCTACATAAAGTCTCCGGACGGACTCTAAGGCAACGAAATTCTATTTTCTGCCTTCATATCTTTCCAGGCTGGTGTCGCGTTCCATTTGCCAGCCCATTTCCCAAAGAAAGCAGCGCCCTTCCAAAGTGAGGTTAAGCGCTGCCAAAGGGTTCACAATCCCTATTGTGTCACGGGGAAAGCAGCCACTTGAACGGTTTTGCAGTTGAAACTGCCCTTCGCGCACGGCCCGGAATTCGACGGAAAGGCCCGTCACCTTGCCGGCCCGGACCTCGGCCAGGGCGCGATCAGCGGCGGGAATTGGCGGTAGCTCGGCCCGCATAGTTATCGCGTCGCTACCACCGGCGAGCGCGAGTCCGCCGCCAGGGTGCCAAGCCACCGCGCGCTCGGGATCGTGGTCTAGGTCGAGGTGAACGGCCTCAGCCATCCGCAACGATCCCGGCTCAAACCGTTCCCGATGCGACGGTGAAACGTCGCCGTACTTCATGACGGTCCCGGTCAGCCGGCGCCCCTCGACGCGGATTTCGGTCGCGGCGGTGCGGCGCTCGACGGCGGCCACGGCTACGTCACGAATTTAATGCGGGCGAAGTTGGCCGGACGTGGCAAGGCGAAGTCCCACAGATAACAAAGGGTTAGAGCAACTTCGCCCTTGGCGGCGCCGCTGTAGGGATCGCGGATCAGTTCGCCGGCTTCCCAAACCGCCGCGACACCGGCGCCGTCGAGACCCATGCCCCGGCCAATGAAGGTGCCAAAATCGCCGTTGGCGGTGTCGGTCTCAATCTCCCCGCGCGCCGACCACATGAGCCCGGCCATGCGAAGGAACGCGCCCAAGGTCTGGTTGTCAGCGGTGCTGTTGATGATCGTGTTCTCCCACAACCGCCAGGCGCCGACCGCCGCGACCACTTTAAGGTCGCCCAGGGACATGGCGTGGATGCCGTCGACGAGTCCGGTGAACGCGGCCAGCGTTCCCGGTCCGAGAACCTTGTTCGCTTGGGTCAAGGTCTGCTCGGTGATGGCCGCCGTTTGCAAGCCGGTTATGTCGGCATCCGTGCCGGTCGCGCCCCCGTCGCCAAGGAAGATCGCCCAGTCGACGCCCTCGGTCAGCGCCATCCGCAGATCGCGGGTCAACGCGCTTTCCAATCCCGGAATTCGCGCTGCGTCCTCGACACTGAACAGCAGGCGGACCGCGTTTCGCTTGGGCTTCATTTCGGTTACGCCAATGGTCCACGCGGCATCGGCGGCGGAGTCGACGGAGCGCGCCCGCTGGGCCGCGCTGGCGCCCGCCGTGGTAACGGGATAGGACGCGGAGCCCACCGGCACGCTTTCCATGGTGATCCCAACGCGCGCGGCGGCGGTGCCGGCAAACAACCGGTCGAGCCACCGGCGCGGCGTGGTAATGGTGTCCATGTTCG
This sequence comes from Paracoccaceae bacterium, assembly GCA_965216135.1. GTDB lineage: Bacteria > Pseudomonadota > Alphaproteobacteria > Rhodobacterales > Rhodobacteraceae > CBDCFL01. Next base: position 91,782 of record CBDCFL010000022.1, on the reverse strand, counting down.
TCGTCGCTCGGGTTTCGACGCGGGCGACGCGCTGCTCGGGTGGCGCCAGCAATTCGAGCGGGAAACGATTTCCGGCGAGTCACAACGCTGCGTTGTACTCGGCGGCGGTGCCATCGGCGGCGCGCTGCTCGATTGCGGCGGACACATAGGCACTCAGCGACACTTTCTCCCGAAGCGCCGCCCGCTCGCGCGTCTCCGCGTCGCCTTCGGGCTGGGCCGCGCCGGTGCCGGCGGCCCGCTGCTCGCGCTCTTCGTCCTCGGCGGCGATCGTGGCGGCGCGGAGTTGCCGTTCAAGGTCCGGGACGCCCGACTCAATCGTGTCGAGTTCCGCGCGGTGTTCGTCGCTCAGGGTTTCGAGCAGGGCCAGCTCGGCCATGCGACCACGTTCTTTGCGTGCCTATCCGGTTGTCACCCACACCCACTATATGTAGGGTGTGGCGTCGAGTGGCTCGGGAGGCGGACGAAGCGGGGATGGATGTTCCGCAGCGCGAAGACCTTTCGTTTCCGCGGTCGCTTCCCGAGTTTCAACGACTTTTCCCGGATGACGCGGCCTGTGCCGCCTACCTGGAGAAGGCGCGGTGGGGTGACGGGTTCGTCTGCCCCCATTGCCAGACGGCGGCAGAGCCGTTCCGCTTCACCAGCCGGCCCGGCGTCTTGCGCTGTCGAAAGTGCCGCCGCGACACCGGGCTGACGGCGGGGACGGTCATGGAGCGCTCCCATACGTCGCTGGGCGTATGGTTCTGGGCGGCCTATCTGGTTGCCAACCAGACGCCCGGCATGTCTGCCACACAGTTCCAGCGCCAGGTCGGGCTTTCCCGTTACGAAACCGCCTTTCAGATCCTCCACAAGCTCCGCGCTGGTATGGTTCGGCCGGATCAGGACCGCATCGGCAGCGAGGCCTGCGACCATGTCGAAGTCGACGAAACCTGGGTCGGCGGCCGCACGCGCGGCAAGGGCCGGGGCGTTCACCACAAGCTTCTTGTCGCCAGCGCCGTTGAAGTGCGACAGCGCAAGCCGGGAACCAAGCTCGATAAGCGGAAGGGCGGTCGCTACGCCGGACGTGTCCGACTCGCTGTCGTGCCAGACCGCAGCGCGGAATCGCTCTGCGGCTTTGTCGAGGGCGCCGTTACTTCGGGTGCGTCGGTCATCACCGACGATTGGTCCGGCTATACCAGCCTCGCCAAGCGCGGCTACAAACACCTCGCCGTCGCCGAGCGAGGCAACTCCCAGGTCGCTGAGGAGTATCTGCCGATCATTCATCTCGTCTTCGCCAACCTGAAGACGTGGCTGAGTGGCATTCATCACGGCGTGAGCCACCAGCACCTCCAAGCCTACCTCAACGAGTTCACCTTCCGCTTCAACAGGCGGTTCTACCCGTTCAACGCCTTCCGGTCCCTGCTCGGAATCGCTGGCGATGTCACCGCTCCCACTTACGCCGAGCTTTACTCGGGCGACTGGGAGCACCCTAGATGTAGTGGGTGTGGGTGACAACCGGATAGGCACGGTTCTTTGGATTGCCGCTCGCGAAGATCGCGAAGGCGCTTTTGGGTAGAAGTCATGAATTGTCCCCATGCAAAGGTGCGGTGCCATTGTCCCACACCCTCGCAGTAGGGGACTTTTCACAGTATTTGCCACTAGGGCTTGTTGACGTTTAGGGATTCCCAAATCGGCTGATGACTGATTCAAGGTTGCAAACAGAGGAGAGCAGCATCCGCCAGTTCTGACCGACGCCCAATGGGCTGTCATCGCTTGATGGCGCACAGTTCTGACCGACGCATCCAATGGGCTGTCATCGCACCGCACTGCCTTGGCCGGGAATGCGACCCCGGTCGCACCGGCCCTGACCCGCGCCGGTTTGTCGAGGCAGTTCTCTGGATCTCGCGGACCGGATGCCCCTGGCGCGACCTGCCGGAAGAGTTCGGGCGCTGGAACAGCGTGTTCAAGCGCTTCCGAAGGTGGGTGAGGGCCGACGCTTTCTATCGTATGTTCAGGGTATTAGCCGAAGATGCAGACTTCGAATACACGATGATCGACGGTAGTATCGTCAAAGTCCACCGACACGGTCAGGGCGCAAAAGGGGGACTCAAAGCCAAGCCATCGGACGCTCTCGCGGCGGGATAACGACAAAGATCATAGCTCTGACGGACGCGCTCGGCAATCTGATCGACTTCCGCCTTCTGCCCGGTCAGGCGCATGACCTGCGGGGTACCGCCGCACTGATCGAGGGCCTCACCTGCGACCAGTTTCTCGCCGACCGTGCCTTCGACGCGAACTGGCTGCGCGAAGCGCTGACCAGTGCCGGGATCGAGCCGGTAATCCCTCCAAAATCAAACCGCCGCTTCCCGGCGGAGTTCGACCGCCACACCTACAAATGGCGTCACCTGGTCGAAAACTTCTTCGGAAAGCTGAAGGAATACAGAGGGATCGCAATGCGTTCCTGCAAAACAGATGACAGCTTCAAAGCATTCATCTCGCTTGCTGCAATCGTCATTCAAACACGATGAACGTCAACACCCCCTAGTCGCACGCTGTCAATAGTTCCGGTAGTGTCTCAGTTTGAAATCTGGTGCCTCATTCGCACTTTCCTACGAAAGCGTGGGTCACCTCGACCAGTCCGGACTTTTGGGACACGAGTGAGAGATTCTTCTTCTCCGTGTCGAGCGCATAGAGCTCCGTGACCGGTCCCCACAGGATCAGGATATGGCGAATGGAGCCTTGTCGCGTGACCTCGACCACGTGAGCACCGTATCGCTGGTGCTTCTTGTCCAATCTTCCTCGCTCAGCTTGCTCTTCAGAACCACCTCTTCGACCTTGTCCGTTCCTAGGAATATCGTAGTGGTCTTCAATGATCCCTGTTCCCAGCCGGGAGCATTGCCAGCAAGCTCATTCCCGTAGAAGTAACTGTAGCCTTCCATGGGTCCGCACGAAGCAATGACCGCCGCATTCGCAGAGATGCCGTCTCCGCCGACCGCCGCCGTCAAACAGAGTATCCCTGCGAGAAAAAATTTCATTGCGTGTTTCCCTCCCGAAAGATCGACGCACGGGCAGCGAAGCCGAACTGGCCGAAGACGTACCGCAAGCGCTAAATTTCAAAGTGCGACACTACTATAGTTCCGAAACGAGTGCCCGTATAGTTCCGAAACGAGCGCCCGCCACTGTCTCTCCGCCGGGCTTAGCTCCCGCCTGTTTTCGCGGCGGGTCTTTTCGATATGACAGGCCCGGCACAAGGTCTGCAAACCGTTCCAGTCGTAGGGGTCTTGGCCCGGCTCGCGTTGCAGCGGGGAAACGTGATCGCATTCGAGCCGGCCTGCCCGGCCGCACAGGCGGCACCGCCAGCGGTCGCGCTCGAAGACGGCACGGCGCACGACGGCCCAGCGGCGTGCATCAAGGCGGGTGTGGTGTCGGCTCATATGGACTCCCGTCCGGCGGCCTGGACGCCTGAAGGCATAGCCAGTCCTAGCCCCCCTTCAGGCGGCGTGATACTCTCTCGGCCTCTATGACGCGAAACCCAAAGAGACAAGAACATGAAATCCCTAACCGACTTGGCCGGGAACCTCGATGCATCCACCGCACAGGTGCTTACAGCATTGCGAATTGTGGCTACCCGTGCCGATGTTGGGGAAATAACCGAATGGGCCGCAAAAGAACTGGAAGGATACGCAGAAGACGATGAACTTCCCGCGCACCGAACCTGGAAACTAACGATCAAAGCTAATCTCCATAATCCACTACAGGGGTACTTGTGACCTGCCCCCAATTTGAGGGCCACTTTTAGGTAGACTCTGTTCCTCTTTTGTTTGCCATTATTCGGCGGCGTGAGCAATGGGCGGTGGCGCGGAGCCTTCAGATAGCTCAAGCGTCGCTGCCCATTGCGGTTTATGGAAAGGCCTGTTTGCGGCAAATTCTTCCGGGGTTTGATAGTTCAGCGAAGAGTGGGGCCGGTTTTGATTGTAATCGATCCGCCAGTCCTCGATGATCCTTTCTGCCTCGGCCAGCGAGGTGAACCAGTTCAAGTTCAGGCATTCTTCGCGAAACCGGCCGTTGAAACTTTCGATGTAGGCGTTCTGGGTCTGCTTGCCCGGGTCGATGAAGTAGAGCTGCACGCCGTGATCATCTGCCCAGCCATCAAGCGCGCGGCCTCGTAGTTCAGGCCCATTGTCAACGGTCAGAACATCCGGGTACCCCCGCTCACGAGCCACCCGTTCCAGCATTTCCACCACACGGGAGCCGGGGATCGACAGGGCCACATCAATCGCCGGACATTCCCGTGTGCAGTCGTCTTTCAGATTGACGGTGCGGAACTTCCTGCCGTTGGCGAGCGCATCCATGGTGAAGTCCAGGCTCCACCGCTGGTTGGCGGCGATCGGGCACCAGGCACCTTCGCGCACGCCCTTGGGGATTTTCTTGCGATTGCGGCGGCGCAGGGTCAGGCGCTCCTCTCGGTAAAGTCGCTCCACCACTTTCACGTTCACCTTGAAACCCTCCTGGCCAAGCTTGGCATGCAACATGCGATAGCCATAGCGTCGGTGTTTGCCGGAAAGCGTGACCAGCCGTTCCCGTATCCTCGCATGGCGATCCGGCCTTCCTCTGTATTCATTACTCGATCTGGAAAACCCAATCAGCCCACAGGCCCGCCGAGTTGAAAACTGATAGTCACGGCAAAGAACCATGACTGCTTCCCGGCGGCTTGCAGGCTTCAGAAGTTTTTTGCCAGAAGCCCTTTCAGGCCAGCATTATCAAGCATGGTTTCGGCCAGCAGCTTCTTCAGCTTGCCGTTCTCCGATTCCAGGTCTTTCAGCCGCCTGACATCGGAAATCTGAAGGCCGCCATACCTGGCTTTCCATTTCTAAAAGGTGGCATCCGACATACCGTGCTTACGGCACAACTCGGACACTTTCGCACCCGCCGCATACTCCTGAATGATCCGAACAATCTGCTCTTCGCTAAACCGTGACTTGCGCATTCTCTGTTCTCCTCGTTCTCGTGAACATTAAGCGAACAGATCCTCCTTTCAAATGGACCAGTTTTCGGGGAGCAGGTCACTTGATCGACGTTCACGTCGGGGATTTTGCTGTCGAAGAGAAATACCGAAAGGGAGTGACGACCTACCATTGCCGAGATGGTGTTTGGCAAATCGAAAACATGCTAAGTGGCGATAGGCCTCAACGATTCGCTGTTGCGCTATCAAATCTCGCGCTACTCATTAATGAAGGTCCGATGGTGCGTGGCGATGGATGGACTTGCACGCATGCCAGCGCGGAATTCTCTCCGATAAATCTGACAACGATTGTGAACAAAGCGAGGCAAACCGCATTAGGGTTCTGCTTAGAGTGTGAAAAAAAAGAGGTAGATCTCCCGTTGGGGCGAGGATGATAAGACCAATCCTGAAGAACGCGCTAAGTGGTTAGACACGATCAAGGGAGAAGGAACGAAACTCATCCTACAATCCGCTTGGAAGACTATCACAGGAGGAGGGTGAGCAGCCGCTCTCATCCGGCGAGCGCGTGTCGAAGGCGCCGATGCGGCCGGGTTCTCGACAGGAACCTCGCGAGTGCACCGCATCCGAGAACAGCTCCAGCGGCAACATCGTCTCGACTACGCCCGTGACGGCGCTTGGCGAGGCGAACAGACCCTTGATCGTCACTGTGAACGACGGCCTGCGACAGCCCCAGGCGCGCCAGCCCGCGGCATTCCTCGGCAATCGACAACGGCCCGTCCGCGACCAGACGCCGGAAGCCGGTGATGTCCTCGGTTGCTTCGCTCCACCTCGCTACCCGGTCGATGATCGGCCACCGGCCGGCCACCGCATCCTTGAGCGTGCCGATCGCGAATCGGTCGCAATAGATCGCATCGGGCTTGATGCCGGCGTGGACAAGATGATCGATCAGCGTCGCCGGCCGCGATACCCTCAGCCCCTCAGCCCCTCATCAACGAGGAGCACTCCGTCATCATGGAGCTTGCGATAGAGACCTTTCGGCATGGCGTCCTGGCGCTCGCGCTCGGCAAGGTCCGGTAGCCCCGGACAGAGCGCGTAGCATTCCGCTCGGCCGTTCGGCCATATCACCCAGGCCGCCGACCATGACCTTTCCGCGCCAAGGTCGAGCCCGACGATCGGCCGTCCCGCCCGTTCTGGTACAGGTCGAGCCTCAACCCGCTTCCATGCGTCGGCCGAGACCAGCATGTCTCGGTAGACGTCGACCTGCCGATTGAGGCGGTAAGCCTCGAAGGCCGGGCGCTGACTCTCATCGCGCCGGGCATCGTCGCGTTCACGCAAAATCGTCTTCCGCAGGCTCTCGTTGTTCAACACGAGAGGGTTCACCCGGCGAATCGTGTTCCAGTGATCCCAGGGCTCGCCCTCGGGAGCGGTGAGCACGGTTACATGCGTGCCCGGCCCCGACACTCGCCATCAAGCAGGGAAGGCCACCATGAACCATCCTCTGCCGGCGCACGGGTGCCAATCATCGCCAGGCGCTGACCAGGGCGTTTGCCGAGGGACTGGCGGAGCGCATCGAACATCAACGCGCCGCCCCGGGCTTCCCACGATCCCGGTTCGTCGGCAAAGATCGTCGAGAACTGCGACAAGCCCATCGCCCGTTTTCCGCTGCTCGACAGCACCCTCAGTTTCGTCCCGCTCGCCTTGTGCGTCACCGCAAGCCGCTGGCCGGAATCCAGCCAACGGTAATCATCCTCGATGTCGTCGAGCGCGCCCCGGACGAAGCCCAAGATGATCCGGCTTTGCTCCAAGCTGGCGGACACTACCAACGTCTCGATCCCCGGTTGGAACAGCGGCGACCCAGGCCGCAAGCCCAGGCCGGCAAGCTGACCGACGCACCATGACTTTGCAGAGCCCCTTGGGCAGCTCATGGCGCTGATTTGGATGTCGGCGGCAAACGTCGCCTTGATCCAGTCGGCATGGAAGGACAGCACCGTTACCCGGTGCCGGAGATGCCGGACAATCTCGTCACCGAGCGCCATCTAGCCGTCCTGCATGCATGGTTGAGCCCCCACCCCGATGATCGGCCCCGCCGGGATTTCTGGCGGTGCCATTGTCAGCCAGAGACACTTCGACGGATCCCAAATCCCCCGGCCAGCGCGTCGAGGTGATCGATACTACCGTATTTATTGGCTTTCCCGTTTCAGGATCTCTTTCGTTCGCGAGTCTCTTTCCAGCCAGGTTCATTCCGTGCCTATCCGGTTGTCACCCACACCCACTATATGTAGGGTGTGGCGTCGAGTGGCTCGGGAGGCGGACGAAGCGGGGATGGATGTTCCGCAGCGCGAAGACCTTTCGGTTCCGCGGTCGCTTCCCGAGTTTCAACGACTTTTCCCGGATGACGCGGCCTGTGCCGCCTACCTGGAGAAGGCGCGGTGGGGTGACGGGTTCGTCTGCCCCCATTGCCAGACGGCGGCAGAGCCGTTCCGCTTCACCAGCCGGCCCGGCGTCTTGCGCTGTCGAAAGTGCCGCCGCGACACCGGGCTGACGGCGGGGACGGTCATGGAGCGCTCCCATACGTCGCTGGGCGTATGGTTCTGGGCGGCCTATCTGGTTGCCAGCCAGACGCCCGGCATGTCTGCCACACAGTTCCAGCGCCAGGTCGGGCTTTCCCGTTACGAAACCGCCTTTCAGATCCTCCACAAGCTCCGCGCTGGTATGGTTCGGCCGGATCAGGACCGCATCGGCAGCGAGGCCTGCGACCATGTCGAAGTCGACGAAACCTGGGTCGGCGGCCGCACGCGCGGCAAGGGCCGGGGCGTTCACCACAAGCTTCTTGTCGCCAGCGCCGTTGAAGTGCGACAGCGCAAGCCGGGAACCAAGCTCGATAAGCGGAAGGGCGGTCGCTACGCCGGACGTGTCCGACTCGCTGTCGTGCCAGACCGCAGCGCGGAATCGCTCTGCGGCTTTGTCGAGGGCGCCGTTACTTCGGGTGCGTCGGTCATCACCGACGATTGGTCCGGCTATACCAGCCTCGCCAAGCGCGGCTACAAACACCTCGCCGTCGCCGAGCGAGGCAACTCCCAGGTCGCTGAGGAGTATCTGCCGATCATTCATCGCGTCTTCGCCGACCTGAAGACGTGGCTGAGTGGCATTCATCACGGCGTGAGCCACCAGCACCTCCAAGCCTACCTCAACGAGTTCACATTCCGCTTCAACAGGCGATTCTGCCCGTTCAACGCCTTCCGGTCCCTGCTCGGAATCGCTGGCGATGTCACCGCTCCCACTTACGCCGAGCTTTACTCGGGCGACTGGGAGCACCCTAGATGTAGTGGGTGTGGGTGACAACCGGATAGGCACGGTTCATTCATAGCTCGGTCTCTCCTCGGAAGGTGAGAATCACTTGTGGCAGTTGGTGAGGGCTGAGCCAAGGCGTGCAAGGTCTATCCCCGGCGATGCCGAAGATAGACCGTTTGCCGGGGACGTGGCTGTCGGAGCCGGGCGTCGCATGCGGCGTCCTGGGGCGGCGGCTCGTGTGGCCGAGGCATTCCCCTCAGGTGGAGCTTCCTTAAACGGGTGCCAGCCCGTCCCATGACCCGGTGCTCCCCGGCCACCGCCCTCATTCCGGCTTTCGCTCGCGGTCTGTATTTGGCGGCCTCGGTCTCGGGTGCAGGCTCTCATGGACCCCCAGTAGCCCGCTTCGGTCCATATCGTCCTGGTGCCGCCCATCCGATGGGGTGGACACCGCCTCCATAGCGGCCTTTCGCGTCGACGATACGGCGGCTTGCCAAGCCGACATCAGCGCGGCGGGCGCCTCCCGCCTCTCGTGAGGTCTTGGCTGTCTTGCCAGCGTTGCGTGTGCATGGTCAGGCCGCCTCGGCGCGCCGGACCGTCGCGGCGTCGAAGCCGTTGCGTTTCAACTCCTCGGAGCTAAGCTCGGGGATGACGTTGATCACGGCTTGCACATAGGCGCCGGCGAGCTCCCATTCGTCGGCCGCGATTTTCTCGGGCGTCTTCTGCCACGGCATGGGGTGCGGGTCGGCCCTCGCGAACTCGATAGCCCCGGCCGTCATCCGCCGTGACGTAGCGATCAGCCGGTCGATGTACCGGACTCCCAAAACGGCCACGTGGCCGTTTTGAACACCCGCCATGGCGAAGGCGAGCATCCGGCGCGCCGTGCGTTGGGGGATGCCGGCGTCTTCCAGGAAGACCGACCACTCCCCGTGCGGACATACTTTTCTCGCTTCTAGGAGCAAGTTCGCGCACGCGAGCCAGTCTTCACTTGATCGCCGATACAACTTCCCAGCGCGCCGGGCGAGATCGGCCAGGGAGGCGGCGCTATTGCGGAGGTCGTTGGGCGATGCTTTACTTAAAACTTCCATTTAAGTTTCCTTCGTTAGCAGGGGAATGTCATCGGCTCGCCGGTCAATACCCGGCGGGCTTTCTTTTGCGCGCGTTTCAGGTTGGACAACGGGGATAATTCCCCTTTGGAATCAATACCCCGATTTGAGGGGGTTGGACAACTTAAGTCATTGGTTCTATGCGAATACTTCTGTCCTGGAGGTTCTGGATTGCGACCCACCAAATTGTCACCACATCTCCGGGCGTCAGGCCAAAGGATTTAATCGCCATCGCCGCACCAAATGGGCCCTTTTCCAAAACGGCAGAGGTCCCTTCAATTGGCCCAGGGGGTTGGCCGCTAGGGGGTGTCCAGCTCATTAGTTTGGTTATGGCTTCCGCCTGTGCAGCGCCGACCAAGAACAGGGCCGTCACAGAGGCAATCGCCGCACCTGTTGAAGCCTTCAATATATTGTTGAATTTACATTGTTTCATAATTTTCTCCAGACTCATTGTTTGGTTTTCTCGTTGCCGGTCGCTTTGCAAGAATCGGGCAACCGGCTATGTTAAATTTGGCGTAGCTAGAGCCCGGTGTCCTGAAATCAGGATGAAATTTTATGAATTTAGACGAATTGCACTTGGGTGACATCAGATTTAACCCTACCACACGGGTACTCACGCTTAAAGACGGGCGTCCGGCGCAACTGCGCAACAAGTCCAAGGATGTCTTGCGTTTCTTGGTGAAAAACCCAGGCCGCACGGTCACTAAGAACGAGGTGATCGAGGCGGTTTGGTCCGATGTCGCCGGGTCCGACGAAAGCTTGGTCCAGTGTATCGCCGATATCCGCCGCGTCATCGGCAAGGACGCCCGACGTATTATCGAGACCGTTCCCCGCGAGGGCTATCGAGTGCATTTGGGCGCCGATGCCGGCGCCGCTCGTTTTTGCTGCCTTTCTCTGCTGTTGGGGTCGCGCTGGTCTATGGTTTATTTGGTCACGGTGGCACCCAGGCGCCGCTCGTTTTTGCTGCCTTTCTCTGCTGTTGGGGTCGCGCTGGTCTAAGCTTGGTTTATTTGGTCATATTGGACGGTGGCACCGCCACCGTCAGCACCACCCGCTAATGTCCAAGCCCAAACAACACCCCCCGGCACCAGCAATACCGCCGCCTATGTCGAAGTTCTGAAGGGTCGGGTATCTGCCAATCGTTTCAGCAGCGAAGAAAGCCTGGCCGCCGAGCGCGATTTCCGCCGTGCAATAGAGCTAGACCCGAATTACGCCCGCGCTTATGCCGAACTCGGTACGTTATTTGCTGTTCGATTTGAAAACAACTGGACTGTGCTCCAGGCTGAAGACAAAGAAAAGGTGCTGTATTATGCTGATAGGGCGGTCGCGCTCGACCCGGATTTGTGGTTGGGGCACTATGCTTTGGGTCGATTGCACAGCGTTTTTGCCAATTTCGATGCTGCAGAAGCACATCTTGAACGCGCCATGTCTTTGCAACCGGAAAATGAAGATGCCCGGGCATACTATGGCATAGTCAAAAATTTCCAGGGTGACGCTGAACAGGCCGTCGCCATTCTGGAACCGGCTTTGGCGTCCCATCCGAACCCGCCTTATTGGTACTACCTTGGTCTGGGTAGCGCTTTGTTCAATTTGGGCCAGCACGAAGCAGCGGAATTGGCCCTCGAAAAGTGCCTCGAACTGGCGGCAAATTCGCCATACTGTCTGCGTTATCTGATAGCAGTTTACGGTGAAATGGGTCGTGTCACCGACGCAGAAGCAGCCGTTCAAATCTATGCTTCTATGGGTTTTGATCCCACTGTTGGGTCCATCATGAATCTGATGACGTTTCATTATCCCGACGGTCGCACCCGCCTTGAATGGGCGTTTCGGTCGGCCGGGTTGCCAAAGTGAAATTGGGCAAAGCGACCTATTAGGCCCATTGACTTAATGTCCGTATTGCCCCCCCCGCTGACCCGCCTTTGGCGTCCTTGGGCACGGCGACGCCACCACTCGGTCAGAATCAATTATTGGTTGTCTTGCGGAATCGTGCCAAATTCGATCGTTTTTGCGCATAAAACCGCTTATCCTTGACCGAGCGTTCTAGGTATCGTAATCCTGGTTCATGACCCGCGGACCCGACAAGCAATTTGACCCCGAAGTAGCGCTGGAAAAGGCGATGATGTTGTTTTGGGCCAACGGCTACGCCGCGACCGGAATGAGCGAGATTCAGGTCGAACTGGGGATTGGCCGCAAGAGCATTTACGATACATTTGGCTGCAAGCGCGACCTGTATATCAAGGCGCTGCAGAAATACGCACGAGCCGCGTCGGCAGGCAATGTCAAGGCGCTGAACGGCGATGGCCCGGCGCTGCAGCAGATCCGCGCGTTGATGCGCGACTATGCCGAAATGCACAAAGAACCTGGCAGCATCGGCTGTATGCTGGGCGCATGCGTGGCCGAGTTCGGTAATGACGACGCCGAGATTGCTTCGATCGCGCAGCAACATCTTGGGATCATGGAGGACGGATTTTTTGGCGCTTTCGAGCGGGCCAAGCAGGCAGGCGAGATTGTCAGTGAAACCAACAGCCGCGATCTGGCGCGATTGTATCTTGCGCTGGTTCAAGGGGTGGCGCTGATGGGCAAATCAACGAACGACCCGGCGGTTCCCAAATCGATTATCGAGGCGGCGCTGGCACAGCTCTAGCGTTTTTTTGATAAAACTTAGACTGAACGATCAATGTAAGGGAGAGAGAAAATGAAAAAACTCATAAGCAGCGCCGCGATTGCCGCTGTAAGCCTGTTCATGGCGAATGCGCCTGCGATGGCGCAGGACGCGGACGGAATGTTCGCGCCAATGCCGGACGCCGCCGCCGGCCCGGTCATCGATCAGGCCGTGGGCTATGTTGTCGAGGAGCTGGGCCGTGGCCTGTACCTGGTCAATGACGGCCTCTATCAGATGATGTTTCTGACCACTGGCGAGGGCGTTATCGCTGTCGATGCGCCGCCAAACCTGGGCCAGAAAATCCTGCCCGCCATCGCCAGCGTGACCGACGAGCCGATCACCCATGTCATCTATAGCCACACGCATGCGGACCACATCGGCGCGGCGGCGATTTATCCCGGCGACGCGACGATCATCGCGCACGAAGATGCCACCGCGCATCTGGTGGCCAAAGGTGACCCAAACCGCCCGGTGCCGACAGAAAGTTTCAGCGACACCATGACGCTGACGGTCGGATCGCAGACGCTGCAACTTGACTATCGCGGGGTTAATCACCTGGCCGGAAATATCTATGAGGCTTATCCCTCTGACCCCGGTTTGACGACATGTTGGGTTTGCGGTTGCCATCGGCAGGATGTTCGCCTAATGTTCTGTCATGCCCAGCCGCTGGAAATACGACCGCCCGATGTCCCGCGCCGCCTTCGAGGCGCGCTTTCCCGATGAAGCCTCCTGCGCCCGGCATCTCGCAGCGCGGCGGCGATAAAAGACCCGACCGCAGGCGGGCAAGGTTATCCCGGCGACGCGACGATCATCGCGCACGAAGATGCCACCGCGCATCTGGTGGCCAAAGGTGACCCAAACCGCCCGGTGCCGACAGAAAGTTTCAGCGACACCATGACGCTGACGGTCGGATCGCAGACGCTGCAACGTGACTATCGCGGGGTTAATCACCTGGCCGGAAATATCTATATCTACGCGCCCGAGCAAAAGGTTCTGATGTTGGTCGATGTTGTGTTTCCGGGCTGGACGCCGTTTCCCGATCTGGCCATCGCAGAATCGGTCGACGGGTTTCTTGAAGCCCATGACATCATCCTGAGCTATGACTTTGATCACTACATCGGCGGCCATCTGACCCGGCATGGCACGCGGGCCGATGTTGAAACCCAAAAGGCCTATTTCGACGACATTCAAGCCGCTGCGGGCAAGGCCAACGCGGCGATGGATTTCGGCGCGGCGTTTGGCGCGGCGGCAGAGCGCGGTGGTGCGGGCAATGCTTGGGCGTTCATAAAAATCCTGTTCGACACGGTGGCCGAACAATGTGCCGACGAGGTTGAAGCAAAATGGGGCGATCGCCTGGGCGGTGTCGACATCTACACGTTCGACCATTGCTGGGCTATCTCAGAGCATCAGCGCGTGGACTGAGGCCGGGGTTTTCGGCCGCTGGTTCCAAAGGTGACCCGCGGCCGAAAGAAGACATGCCAACCGGCCTATGGGTGGCAATCGGCATATCGGCGCTGATGGTCTATCGGCTGATGGCCGCGACATTCTTGCCAGAGGTTGGAAATACCATACCCGAAATGTGGGGTGTCGCCTTCAGGGGCGACACTTTCATAGGTGCCACCGCATTGATCGTGGCATTCATGCTGTGGAAATTCCGCGGCCTTGCAGTATGGACCACCGCGATCGTGTGGCACTGGATCGGGATCAAGGACTTTATCTCAGGCATCGAGTTTCATTTTATCGAGCCCTTCGATCCATCAATGGGTGATGTAGTATTGATCCCGTTGATCGGCGGGCCGATTTTGCAACTGATCGCAGTTTATCTGCTGGTTAAACACCGGCGGATCTATCTGGGATAGGTTTCAGGGCCGTGGCAGGATTACGCCCAGCATCTGAACAACCAAACACCACTCACCAGCCCAGACGGCCTTGCTCGCTGTTGTAGCCCGATTAAGCGAAGACGCCCGTCAAGGCTGAAAAGCGCGACCTGTCACACGGTCAGCGCATTCGCCACCGCCGCCAGTGCCTCGCGTGGGGCAATCGCCAGCATTCCCGGCCCGTCCATCTCCAATCGGACGCGTTCACCCGTCACCCGGTTGGACGTGCCCAACATGCCGCCCGGCGCGAAGTTGATCCCGTCGATCGGGTATTCCAGACCACTTGAGCGCCCGCTAACGCCACGCATCGGGTGCAGCGAAAATCGCGACCCACGCGGCAATGGCAGGTCCAGGCGCGTGGGCACATGAAACACAATCTCGCGCTTGCCCAGCAGAATGCACGGCCGATCCGCATGTCGCACCAGCGCTGAATAAGCCGCCAGCTGGTGGTCGATCCGCCCGCCGGTAAATCCCACCCCGATTATCAGCGGTGACTGGACACTGCGCAGCGCCTTGTCGAAATCAGTTGTTTCCTGCTCGTCGATCCGGTGAATGTCGGCTTTCGGCAGCGACGCGAGACTGTCACTTGCCGCGCTGTCGAGGTCACCGATGACGCACTTGACCTGTTCGCCATATTTTCGCGCGATTTCTGTCCCACCATCAACCGCGATCAAATAAGGAGCCAGTGCGAGCGCATCAGTGAAATTTCCAGCTTTTACTGGCCCGCCCCGACCAGCGTCACATTTTCCAAGGTTTGAACAATCAGGCTTCCCATGTCACAATTCCCCTGCGATCCAGAAACAATGTGCTTTTTAACCCGGAAAAGAACCCCAGGCTTTCCCAAGTCCGGTCCTATTTCGCAACTATTGGTCGGTAAACAGGAATTTACGAGGCAACAGTAAGAAAGCGAACGAGTTATGATAGGCCCGAGCAAAATTCTCACAGTCTCTTACGGCACATTCTCTTGCACGCTTGAGGGGTTCGACGATCCTTTCTCGACGATGCGCGGAATTGCCGAATATTTCCGCGACCTGGCGGCTGATGACCGCTATTTCGGGGCGGAGCCGCCTACACCTGACGCAGAGATGCTGCACAGGATCGCCGAAACAGAGGTCCACCGGCGTGTTGAATCGCGCGTTGAGCCGAACGGCATCGTACTGCGCCAGACAGACGACCAGGTTGCGGAGCACGACACCGCCGCCGAGTTCGACACCGGTTCAGAGGCGGCAGAGCCGGTTGTCGAAGAGAAAATCGCCGCCACCCCGGTTGCCGATGCCGATGAGGTGACGCCCCCGAGCCAGAACGAATATGGCAGCGCGGGGGCTGAAAGTGTCGCAGAAAAACTTGCGCGCATTCGCGCCGTGGTTTCCCAAGGCACCGATGATTACGCCGACGAGAGCGAAGATATCGCCACCGCCGAAACACCGATTACCACGGCATTCGAAGACATTAGTGATACGCCCGAGGCAGTGGAAGAAGACGTTGAGGCCCCTGCGCAGGATGACGAGGAAGGCGAAGTTGCCGACCTCGCCGCGGTCGAGACCGCCGCAAGTACCGAAGCTGACGAAGCGGATGAAACCGAAGCTGACGAAGCTGATGACACCGAGGATGAGCCGCAAGACCAGCTGATCGTCACCGACGAACAATCGTCTTTTGCCAAGCTGGTCGCCGCCGAAACAAGCGCGGTTGAGGAAGACGATGACTCGCAGGATGCTGATGACGTTGAGGAAAACGAAACCGTGTCGCGTCTGTTGAAAATGCGACTCGGTGATTTCGAGCAATCGACACAGGATGCTAACGAGCTTGAAGACGATACCAGTGAACCCGCGCTACTTGCAGACAGCGGCCAGGACGCTGCCGCTGAAGACGCCGCGAGCAGCGATGAACCGGAACCCCAGGAAGAGGAAGCTACCAGCCTGTCCGAGGAAGACGAAGCCGATCTGATCGCCGAACCTGACAGCGCCGACGATGATGACCAAGCGTCCGATCCCGACGAGCCGCCAGCGAAAGTGCGTCCGATCTCGCGCCCCGAAGGCGTCCAGGTCGCCCGCCTGCTGGAGGTCACCAATCATGAGATGGCCGATGGCGAGGCGTCGCGCCGCCGCTCGTCTATCGAGCACCTGAAAGCCGCCGTCGCAGCAACCCGGGCCGAGCGTGAACATGTTGAAGAACACGACCTTTCCGATGACGCTGATGACGATGACACTGATCCCTATCGCGAGGATTTGGCCCGCGTGGTCCGCCCTCGTCGCCCGGAAGAGGGCCGTCAGACGCCGCGCCGTTTGCCACCGTTGATGCTGGTATCTGAACAGCGCGTCGACCTTGATCAAAAAGCCGAAGATCCGATCACATTGGCCGAGGCCTCAATGGTGCGTCCGCGCCGGATCAGCTCTCAGGATGCCGATGCCGGTGGCGATACCGATGACGATCTGGAAGGTGAAAACATATTCTCAGAGACCGGATCTTTCGTCGAATTCGCGCGTGAGATGGGCGCGACGGAATTGCCCGATCTGCTGGAAGCGGCGGCGGCGTATTACTCCTATGTTGAAGGCCAGCCGCATTTCTCGCGCCTGCAGATCATGAGCGCTGTCGCAGCGGTCAACGACGCAGGCGAATTTAGCCGCGAAGACGGTCTGCGCTCGTTTGGAATGCTGGTAAGGCGCGGAAAAATACGCAAAATCCGCCGCGGTCAGTTCGCGGCCACCGACCAGACAAGGTTCCGTCCGGAATTGCGCGCAGGCGAATAGCCCACCCCAAAACCGGTAATCACCGCGGCGGCGCCCCAAGGGGCGCCGTTGTCTATTTCCGTGCCCACGCTCTGTCGGCACCCTGTCGGCATCCTGTCGGCATCCTGTCGGCCTCTGTCAGCCACGATTTCCGCACTGCGAGTGCGCCAGTTGCATAGATTAATGCCTGCGGGTGATGGACTTTCGCCGCGCCACGCGCATCAGGGCGCACGGGCTCGCCGCCAACCAAACGTAGCATAAAACCGATAGACAGGTGGGCGCCTCTGCCGGTTGAGGTCTGCGCTTTATGGTGCCGCTACATCTTCCGTTCATTGGGTGAACAGACGGTGCGGAAGCGCCCGCCCGCCGTGCTGAAAGCACGCCTATGGCGTGACGGCGGTCGGGCGCTGCCCGGCGGCACTTCGTGCCTTGGTTCCGGGCTTGGTGCGGAGTCCGACGGTCGCGATGATCCCATTAGTGCATAATGCACACGTATCACCGAGGGCAGCGCCAGACCGCGGGTGGGCGCCACTGCGGGTTGAGGTCTGCGCTTTATGGTGCCGCTGCATCTTCCGTTCATTCGGGTGTGCAAGTGGTGGTGGAGCGCCCGCCCGTCGTGCTGAAAGCACGCCTGCGGCGTGACGGCGGTCGGGCGCTGCCCGGCGGCACTTCGTGCCTCCGGGCTTGGAGACTTTGTCAATGCATATAATTGAGCAGCCGACGCGGCGGGCCAACATTCTGCCACTGCGAATTTGCCCGAAAGCGCGCCACCGATGCCGCCATTGTCATTCCCGCGCCTCGATCCGGCAGGGCGGCAAAAAATAGCCGCCCCGGACCCGGGCAGGTGATGGACTTTTCGTCCGCCGTGAATAGTGTGCACCGCACTGCCAACGGGGAACCCAATGAACTTTCACAGGCCAGCAACTTTTGAGCAAGCCAGCGCGATCGCGGCATCAGCAGGCGGAACCACCCGGTTTCTGGCCGGCGGCACCGATGTGCTTGTCCAGTTGCGCGCCGATCTGGTCATGCCCAATGATCTGATCGACGTAAAACTCATCCCCGGTGTCAAGGACATCACCCAAAATACCGACGGCAGCTGGACAATCGGGGTCGCTGTTGCCGGTGCCGAGATGTCCGAACACCGCGCGCTCTGCCATGCTTGGCCGGGCGTGGTTGAGGCGATGGACCTTGTCGGCTCGACGCAAATTCAGGGACGCGCGACGCTGGTCGGCAATCTGTGCAACGGATCACCCGCAGCCGACTCTGTGCCCGCGATGATTGCCGCAAACGCGACGGTGACGATCGTCGGCCCTGATGGCGAGCGGCAGGCCAGGGTGCAGGACATTCCCACCGGACCCGGCAAGACCAATCTGGGCAAAGGCGAAATGATCGCCGCGCTTGGCCTGCCCGCGCGCGCGGAAAGTCAGGGCGACGCTTACTTGCGTTTCATCCCGCGCACCGAGATGGACATCGCCGTTGTCGGCGCTGCTGTCAGCCTGACCCGCGACGGCGACACCATCACCGATGCGCGCGTCAGCCTCGGCGCGGTGGCACCGACCGTGTTGCTGGTCGAGGCTGCGGCCAAAGCCATCATCGGAACGGCGCTAAATCAGGCCGCGCTTGATGCATTGGCGGCCGCTGCGAGTTTTGCCTGCAATCCGATCGACGACAAACGCGGCACGATCAAGTTTCGCAAACAAGTGGCCGGTGTTTTGGCCCGGCGGGCCGCGAAAATCGCCTATGATCGCGCCCAAAGGTCCGGGACATGAGCAACATTCACGTAAATACGCGCATCAACGGCGATGCGGCCGAATTTGTCTGCGATCCGCGCGAAACCCTGTTGGACGTCCTGCGCGACCGGCTGTCCCTGACCGGGGCCAAAGAGGGCTGTGGCACCGGCGATTGCGGCGCTTGTTCGGTTGTCGTTGACGGGCGGCTGGTCTGTTCTTGCCTGATGCTGGGGGCCGAGGCCGAGGGCAAAAACATCGACACGGTCGAAGGCATGGCGACCGGCGAAGCGCTCCACCCGTTGCAACAAAAGTTCATCGAACACGCGGCCCTGCAGTGCGGTATCTGCACGCCGGGAATTCTGGTGGCGGCCAAAAACCTGCTGGAACGCCACCGTGAGCCCAGCGAAACCCAGGTGCGGTACTGGCTGGCCGGAAACCTGTGCCGCTGCACCGGCTATGATAAGATCATCCGCGCGGTAATGGATGCGGCGCAAGAAATGCGGGAGGCCCGATAATGGCGCTCGACGACAAGACAAACCAATTCAAGGTTGTAGGCACGCGGCCAAACCGCCCCGATGGTGTGGACAAGGTCACCGGGCGGGCCAAATTCGGGGCCGATGCCACCGCGCCGGGCATGTTGCATGGCGCGATTGTGCGCAGCCCGCATGCGCATGCCAAAATCATCAGCATCGACGCCTCAAGGGCGCTGGCACTTGATGGCGTCAAGGCGATCGTCACGCGCGCCGATTTCGCCACGGGCTTGCATGGCGAAGACTGGAACGTGCTGGAAAACATCATGGCGGGCGACACCGCGCTTTATGACGGGCACGCGGTGGCTGGAGTCGCGGCGACCTCTGCACTGATCGCCCGCGATGCGGTCAGGCTGGTTGATGTGGCTTATGAGGTTTTGCCCCATGTCACCAATGTGGACATGGCGATGAAGCCGGACGCGCCGATCATTCGCGACGGCGCGGCCAAAAAGACCGTGCCGCCGGGGCTGCATCCCAATGTTGTCGGCTACCACGAATACGAACATGGCGACATCCACGCCGGATTTGCCGCCGCCGATCTGGTGATCGAGCGGCATTTTACCACCGAGGCCACGCACCAGGGTTATATCGAGCCGCACGCCTGCCTGGGCACGATGGGACCGGATGGCAAGGGCGAGCTTTGGTGCTGCACCCAAGGCCATTGGGCCGATCAGCGCACCTGCGCCAAGCTTCTGGGCATCGAGACCAGCGGTCTGCGCGTCACGGCCTCCGAGATCGGTGGCGGTTTCGGCGGCAAGACCACGGTGTTTATCGAACCCGTCGCACTGGCGCTGTCGCGCAAGACCAACCGGCCCGTCAAGATCGTGATGAGCCGGTCCGAAGTGTTCCGCGCCACCGGGCCGACCTGTTCGACATCCATGGATGTGAAGATCGGCATGACCAAAGATGGCACGATCACCGCCGCCCAGGGCACGTTTCGCTTGCAGGGCGGGGCGTTTCCCGGCGCGCCCGCCGATCTGACCAGCGAATGCGCGTTTGCGCCCTATGCGCTGAAGGCCGTGCAATATACCTGCTACGATGTGATGACCAACCGTCCCAAACAGGCGGCATATCGCGCGCCCGGTTCGCCGATGGCGGCGTTCTCGGCTGAATCGGTACTCGATGAATTGTGCAACGCTCTGGGCCTTGACCCGTTAGAGGTCAGGCTGAAAAACGCCGTTAAAGAGGGGTCAAAATCGAGCTATGGCCCGAAATTCAAGCGCATCGGCCTGGTGGAATGCTTGGCAGCCGCCAAAGCGCATCCGCATTATTCGGCACCGCTGAAGCCGGGCCAGGGGCGCGGCATTTCTTGCGGGTTCTGGTATAATTTCGGCGGCGAAACCTCTGTCTCGCTGGCGTTTTCCGAAGATGGCTCGGCGCAGTTGATGGTCGGCACGCCGGATATTGGCGGCAGCCGCGCCTCGATGGTGCTGATGGCCGCCGAGGAGCTGGGCATTCCTTACGAGAGCGTTCGCGTGACCGTCGCTGATACCGCCAGCCTGGGGTATAATGAGGTCAGCCACGGCAGCCGCGTGACCTTCGCCAGCGGGCTGGCAACGATCAAAGCGGCCCGCGATGCGGTCCAGAAGCTGTCGGCCCGTGCGGCGGCCAAATGGGGCATCGACGCCGAGGCGGTGGTTTGGGAGGACGGCGCGGCTAAACCCGCCGGGCCGAATGCCGGTGAATTCCCGCCAATGCAACTTGCCGAGATCACCAAGCGCATGGGCAAGACCGGCGGCCCGATCGTTGGCCATTTTGAGGCCAACCCCGAAGGCGCTGGCGTCAGTTTCGCCACCCATATCGTCGATGCCGAGGTTGACCCGGAAACCGGCAAAACCAGCATCGTGCGCTACACCGTCATTCAGGATGCGGGCAAGGCTGTTCACCCCTCTTACGTCGAAGGGCAGTATCAGGGCGGTGCCGCGCAAGGGATCGGCTGGGCGCTGAACGAGGAATATATTTATGGGCAGGATGGACGGCTGCAGAACGCGGTTTTCCTGGATTATCGCATCCCGGTGGCGTCCGATCTGCCGATGATCGATACGGTGATTGTCGAGGTGCCCAATCCCGGCCACCCCTATGGCGTGCGCGGGGTTGGCGAGACCTCGATCTGTCCGCCTCTGGCCGCGATCGCCAATGCGGTTTCTGCCGCCGCCGGGGTGCGGCTCACGCAATTGCCGATGTCGCCGCCGCGCATTCTTGAGGCGTTGGAGGCCGCGCGTGATTGAGGTGCACCTTTGGGCAGGCCTGCGGGCCTTTTGTGGCGGCAAGGATGTCGTCGAAGTTGAGGCCAGGAACGTGGGCGACCTATACGAGGCGCTGGCGTGGGATTATCCGGGTCTGGCGGAGATCATCGAGGACGGCGTGTCGGTTTCAATTGATGGCGACCTGATCGCCAACGACGTGACGGCGCGGGTTGCGCCCGGTCAGGAAATTTATTTGTTGCGGAAACTTCGCGGCGGTTAGGCTGTGGGTCGATCCGATCAATCCATCCGGCCCGGCGGCACGTGCCGTGCCTTGTTGCCGGGCTGGGTGGTGGGGCGTTCTGGCTGCGTCGGTAACAAGTAATACCACCGAGCGGAATGCCTGACTCACGTTGGGGATTCCCAAGCGGTCCGATCTCTGACTCAATGTGGTGAACCAATGAGGTTCGCCATGGCAGCGCCTATCGACTTACGGAACGATTTTGACAGCGTCTCACTGCGGCGCCTCGCGAAGAGGACCAGGGACGCGACCCAGAGCCGTCGTCTGCTGGCGTTGGCCGAGGTCTACGATGGTGGCAGCAGGACGGATGCGTCGCGGATCGGCGGCGTCGGTCTGCAGATCATTCGCGACTGGGTGCTGCGCTTCAACGCCCGCGGACCGGACGGGCTGGTCGATGGGAAGTCACCGGGCGCACCCTCGAAGCTCAACGCCGATCACCGCCGCGCACTGGCGGAGGTTGTTGAGGCCGGCCCGGTCCCGGCGGTCGACGGCGTCGTGCGCTGGCGGCGCAAGGACCTGGCGCGGTGGCTCTTGGAGACGTTCGCCATCTCGCTCGACGAGACCACGGTCGGGCGCGAGTTGAAGGCGCTCGGCTTCGCCAAGATCTCGGCGCGGCCGCGCCACTACGCGCAAAACGAGCTGGCCGTCGAGGCTTTTAAAAAAAACTTCCCCGCCGAACTGGCGAAGATCCGGGCGAGGCTCCCGAAAGGCGTCGAGATAGAGCTGTGGTGGCAAGATGAAGCCCGCATCGGCCAGAAGAATAAGCTCACACGCCGATGGGCCAGACGTGGCACGCGCCCGCGGGTGCCCCGCGACCAGCGCACCGAATGGGCCTATATCTTCGGCGCGATCTGTCCCGCGAAGGGGAAAGGCGCCGGGCTGGTCATGCCTTGGTGCGACACCGACGCCATGGCGGCGCACCTCATCGAGATCAGTGCCGCCGTCGATCCCGGTGCCCATGCGGTGCTGATCGTCGATCAGGCCGGTTGGCACTTGATGCCCAAGCTGGCGATCCCCGACAACATCACCGTCCTGGCGCTGCCGCCACGATCGCCCGAGTTGAACCCGGTGGAGAATGTCTGGCAATTCATGCGCGACAACTGGTTGTCGAACCGGATCTTCAAATCCTACGAAGACATCGTCGCGCTGTGCTGCCAAGCCTGGAACAACCTCATCGACCAACCATGGAAGATCATGTCCCTCGGCATGCGCAAATGGGCGCATGGGTTCTGATCAATGACCGTTGGTATAACTTCGAAACCAAAGGGCATTTCCCAATCTGAACAACAGAGGGCTGCGCCCGATCGCGGGTGGGCGCCTCAACGGATGTGGTCTTCACTTTATGGTGCCGCCACATCTTCCATTCATTCGGGTGCGCAGACGTCAAAGGAGCGCCCGCCCGTCGTGCTGTAAGCACGCCTCCGGCGTGACGGCGGTCGGGCGCTGCCCGGCGGCGCTTCGCGCCTTGTTCCGGGCAAGTTCGAATCGGTCCGCTTAACTGAAGTGCCCCCACTTTAACCCGTTGTTAATATTCAATTGTCCAGCTTCTACCCGGATTCCCCAAGCGCCTTCAACCGGTTGGCGAATGTTTCGCATGCGAAACACTTGGGCTTAACCAAATCCATCGGAAATCAGCCCCTCGGCAAGCGCAGCGATGGCCACCGCTGCCGGATCGGCGGGATCGCGCACGACAATCGGCGTGCCGTCATCGGCTGCCACCCGCACATCCAGACGCAACGGAATTTCCGCCAACAGCGGCACGCCCAGCCTTTCCGCCTCGGCCGCCACGCCGCCATGGCCGAATATGTGCTCCTCATGGCCGCAGTTTGAGCAGATATGCGTCGACATGTTTTCCACCAGCCCGATGATCGGTGTCTTGGTTTTGCGAAACATGTCGATGCCCTTGCGCGCGTCCAGCAGCGCGATGTCCTGCGGGGTTGAGACGATGATCACCCCATCGACGACCGCCTTTTGCACCAGCGTCAGCTGCGCATCACCGGTGCCCGGCGGCAGATCGACGATCAGCACATCCAGATCGCCCCATTGCACATTGTGCAGAAACTGCTGCAGCGCGCCCATCAGCATCGGGCCGCGCCAGACCACCGCCTCGCCCTCGGGCATCATCAGGCCCAGGGATATGAGTTTCACGCCGTGGGCGTCCGGCGGTACCATCTTTTTGCCATCCGGCGATGTGGGTTTGGCATTAATGCCCATCATGCGCGGTTGCGAGGGGCCGTAAACATCAGCGTCCAACAATCCGACGCGCCGCCCGGCAGCGGCAAGTGCCGTGGCAATGTTGGCCGCAATGGTGGACTTGCCCACGCCGCCCTTGCCCGAGGCTATTGCGATGATCCGCTCGACGCCGGGAATTTTTATCGGCGCGTTGGCCGGCGGGCGTTCGGTTTTTGCGCCAAGGTCCGGCGGCGGCCCCTTGGGTTTGGTCGGCGCGGTCATGGCCACCGATACATGCGCAATACCGTCTAGTTGCTGCACCGCCTGTTCGGCGGCGGCGCGCACGGCTTCCATCTGCTCAGGGTCGCGATCGCCTATTTCGATGACAAAGCGCGCGGTTTCGCCTTCGACGCTCAACCCGCGCACCAGGCCAGCCGTAACAATGTCCTGACCAGAGGCCGGATCGCTCAGATCGGCCAAGGCGGCAAGAATGTCATCCTGGCGCACGGTCATATTTTTATCTCCAGGCGCAGATGGGCTGCCTGACGGCTCTACTTGATCGCGCCGCCCCCGGCCACGACAAAACCACTTTCGCAGGGGCTGAAAAATCAGTAACCCGCGACTATGACGCGAATTCTGATTATCGGCGGCGGCGGCATGGTGGGCCAGAAACTTGCTGCATCGCTTGGCGTTGATGGGATCGGCGATGATCAAAACCCGCATGTCACACTATTCGACCTTGCCTTTGGCGCCAATGGCGCACCGGCCAGCGCGCGCGTCGCGGCCAGTGTGAGCGATCCCGGTGCGATCGAAAACCAGATCGCGGCGCGGCCCGATCTGATCTTTCACGTGGCGTCCATCGTCTCCGGCGAAGCCGAAACCGATTTCGACAAAGGATGGCGGGTCAATCACGCGGGCTTTTGGGCCTTTCTGGAAGCCCTGCGCGCTGAGCATCTGGCAAGTGGCGCAAGCTATTGTCCCAAGGTCGTGTTCACCTCTTCAATCGCGGCATTTGGACCGCCCTTCCCTGACCAGATCGGCGATGAATTTCTGTGCGCGCCGCAGACAAGCTACGGGGCGCACAAGGCGATCTCGGAACTCATGCTTGGTGATTTCAGTCGTAAGGGGTTCATCGACGGCATCGCCATCCGCTTGCCCACCATCTGCGTGCGTCCGGGCAAGGCGAACCTTGCCGCGTCGAGTTTCTTTTCCGGCATCATTCGCGAACTCCTGAACGGGCAGCAGGCGGTCCTGCCGGTCGATCCAGGCGTGCGGCACTGGCACGCCTCGCCGCGCTCGGCGGTGGGATTTCTGCGCCACGCGGCGGAGCTCGATGCGGACAAACTCGGCGGTCGGCGGACGCTGAATCTGCCGGGCGTAAGCTGCACGGTTGAAGAACAGATCGAGGCACTGCGCGACATCGCCGGCAGTGACGTCGTGGCGCTGATCCGTACGGAGCCTGATCAGGCAATCATGAAAATCGTCGGCGGCTGGCCGCAGAATTTCGCGCCGAAACGCGCCGAGCAACTGGGGTTTACCGCGGATCGCGATTTCGATGCGATCATTCGCGCCTATATCGAAGATGACCTGAGGCCCGATAACACGGACCACCGCCATGACTGACCTGACTGCATTGCGATCAGACATCCGCGCAGCCCATCGCGCGCCAGAGGCCGAGGTCCTGTCGTCCTTGATCGCTCAGACAGGGTTCGACAAGGATCGGCGGGTAAGCAGCAGCAAAATGGCGGCTGAACTTGTCACGCAAATCCGCCAAGGCGGTCAGACCGGTCTGATGGAGGTCTTTCTGGCCGAATATGGCCTGTCCACGGATGAAGGCATCGCGCTGATGTGTCTGGCCGAGGCGCTGCTCAGGGTGCCCGATACGTTTTCAATCGACGAGCTGATTGAAGACAAGATCGCGCCATCGGATTGGTCTGAGCATCTGGGCCGCTCTTCGTCGCCGCTGGTCAACGCATCGACCTGGGCGCTGCTTTTGACGGGGCAGGTTTTGAAAGAAGGCACCGGGCTGACCGCCGCCCTGCGCGGTGCGATCAAACGGCTGGGCGAACCGGTTATCCGGACCGCGGTTGGCCGCGCGATGAAAGAGCTGGGTGCGCAGTTTGTGCTGGGGCAGACTATTTCTAGCGCGCTGAAACGCGGGGCTGGCAAGGCCGATCAGGGGTACACCTTTTCCTTTGACATGCTGGGCGAGGCGGCGATGACGGCGCGGGACGCGGATGCGTTTTTTGCCGCCTATGCTGCGGCCATTCAACAGCTTGGCGATAACTGCAAGTCCGATGATATTCGCGAAAATCCCGGCATTTCGATCAAGCTGTCGGCGCTGCATCCCCGCTATGAACAGCCGCAGATGGCGCGGGTGATGGACGAGTTGGTGCCGCGCGTTCGCGAGCTGGCGCGCATGGCCAAGAGCGCTGGCATGGGGCTGAACATTGACGCGGAAGAGGCCGAGCGTCTGGATTTGTCGCTGGATGTGATCGAGGCGGTTCTGGCAGATCGCAAACTGGCGCGATGGGACGGATTTGGGGTGGTGGTGCAGGCCTATTCCAAGCGCGCTCCGGCGGTTTTGAAATGGCTTTATGCGCTGGCGCTGGGGCTGGATCGCAAGATCATGGTGCGTCTGGTCAAGGGCGCTTATTGGGACAGCGAGATAAAGCGCGCGCAGGTCGAAGGGGTAGCTGAATTTCCGGTGTTCACCCGCAAATCCAGCACCGACATGGCCTATATCTGCTGCGCCGAAATGCTGCTGGCGATGACCGACCGGGTTTATCCGCAATTTGCCACCCATAACGCCCATTCGGTGGCCGCGATCCTGGAGCTTGCGGGCAAGCGGCGCGATTTTGAGTTTCAGCGCCTGCACGGGATGGGCGAGAGCCTGCACGATCAGGTGATGGACCGCCATGGAACGCGGTGCCGCATTTACGCGCCAGTGGGCGCGCATCGCGATCTGTTGGCCTATCTGGTGCGGCGATTGTTGGAGAACGGCGCGAATTCGTCGTTCGTCAATCAGATTGTGGACGAGACCATCCCGCCAGCGGTTGTCGGCGCGGATCCGTTTGCCGAGCCGTTCGAGCCTGACGCCCGCATTGCCAGACCGGCGGATATATTTCTGCCGTCGCGGCAAAATTCGCGTGGCTGGGATTTGCATGACCGCGCCGATATTGCCGCCTACCAGAGCGCGCGTGAGGCGTTTCGCCGCCATCAGTGGAAAGCCGCACCGTTGATCGTGCCTGAAGGCGACGGCGGCGTGCAGCACGGCGTTCTCAACCCGGCTAATGCGAGCGATGTCGTGGGCGAGGTCACAAGGATCCGCGATCAGGATGTCAGCGCCGCGATCGATGCGGCCAGCCCGTGGCGGGCGGATGTTGGCGAGCGGGCACAGGTGCTGATGCGGGCGGCAGACCTCTATGAAGACCACGCTGGCGAGTTCTTTGCGCTGGTCTGCCGTGAGGCCGGCAAGACGCCGGTGGATGCAGTGGCAGAGCTGCGCGAAGCGGTTGATTTCCTTCGCTATTACGCCGAGCGGGCGAAAGAGCTCGAAGCCCCGGCGCGCGGGCTGGTGGCCTGTATCTCGCCCTGGAATTTTCCGTTGGCGATATTTACCGGGCAGATCGCTGCGGCCTTGGCGGCTGGAAACGGGGTGCTGGCCAAACCGGCCGAAGCGACGACGCTGACCGCGCATCTGTCGGTTGGTTTGATGCACCAAGCCGGGCTGCCGGTGGCGTCGCTGCAATTGTTGCCCGGGCCGGGCTCGGTCGTTGGTGCCGCATTGTCGAGTGCTGCGACCGTCGCGGGCATGTGCTTTACCGGCTCGACAGCCACGGCGCTGAGGATCAATCGCGCCATGGCAGAAAACCTGTCGCCCGCCGCACCGCTGATCGCCGAGACCGGCGGGTTGAACGCAATGATTGTCGACAGCACCGCCCTGCCCGAACAGGCGATTGCCGACATCGTCAATTCGGCATTCCGCTCGGCCGGCCAGCGCTGTTCGGCGCTCAGGATGCTGTATCTGCAGGAAGATGTCGCCAAGCCGTTCCTGCGGATGCTCTATGGCGCGATGGATGAGCTGACGCTTGGCGATCCGTGGGATTTTGCCACCGATGTCGGCCCGGTGATTGACGAGAGCGCAAAAGCCAGGATCGACGCCCATATCGCCGAGGCTCAGGCTGACAAGCGCGTGCTGAAGCGTCTCGACGAACCGGCGCATGGGCATTTTGTCGCCCCCGTGGCGATCTCGGTGGCGGGCATTGAGGAGATGGCCGAAGAGATATTTGGCCCGGTGCTGCATGTGGCCACCTACAAAGCTGAAGACATTGATCAGGTCGTGGACCGGATAAACGCATCCGGCTACGGGCTGACATTTGGCATCCATTCACGCATCGACGGGCGCATCGAGCAGGTGATCCGCCGCGTGCGCGCGGGAAATATTTATGTCAACCGCAACCAGATCGGAGCGATTGTCGGCTCTCAACCATTCGGCGGCGTGGGTCTGTCGGGCACCGGTCCCAAGGCGGGCGGGCCGAATTACGTGGCGCGGTTTGCTGCCGCCGCGCGCGAGCCGATCGCCGCGGCCGCTGGCGAATTTGTGGTGTCGGAGGCGGTTCAGTCGCGCATTGATGCGGCCAAAGGATCGGGTGAGGGCCGGGTCGCGACGATCAGCCTGCCGGGGCCGACCGGCGAATCCAACCGTCTGTCGAAATACGGGCGCGGGGTTATCTTGTGTCTGGGCCCCGATGCGGCGAGCGCCAGAGATCAGGCCGCAGCCGCGCGCGCCAGCGGTGCCGCGCCGGTCCTTGTCGCGCCCGGTCTTGCGCCCAACGAAGGGCTCGACGGGCGGCTGTCACCGCAATCGCTTGCCGACCTAAATGGGGTCGACGCGGTTGTGCATTATGGCGAAGACGCGACGCTTGCACCTTACCGGCGCGCGCTAGCCGGTCGGGATGGCGTGATCGTGCCGCTAATCGCAGAGCGCGATCTGGCACGGCTTTTGCGGATCGAACGGCATGTCTGTGTGGACACCACCGCGGCGGGTGGCAACGCGGCCTTGCTGGCCGCAGTGTCCTAGGTCTATTCCCGCTTGGGGGCACCCGCAACGACAGGGCAGCGCCTGACCGCGGGCGGGCACGTCTGACGGGCACGGTCCGCGCTTTATGGTGCCGCCTCATTATCGAATGTTCGGGTGAGCAACGTCGCAATAGCGCCCGCCCGGTCGTGCGGGAAGCACGCCTGCGGCATGACGCGGTCGGGCGCTGCCCGGCGGCACTGCGTGCCTTGTTCCGGGCATGCCGGGCATCGGCGATCGTTCCGATCGCCCTGGGTGGGCGCTCTTGTCCGCGAGCAGGCGTGCCCTCGGTTGATCCTTGGTGAAGGCGGCACTATCTCGAAAGGATCATGTCGGACCACAACGCAAATATCGACGATAGGCCGACCTCACGCCAGATCGGTGCCTTGGGCCAGCTCTGGCCGTTTTTGGCGCCCTACCTCGCGCTGCTGGCGCTGGCGATGGTCACACTCGTGTTCACCGCCGGCCTGTCGCTGATCTTACCAATTGCCGTGCGCGGCATTGTCGAAGGCTTCAACGCCTCGAGCGACGCTATTCTCGACCGGTATTTTCTGGCCGCCATTGGCGTGGCGGTCATGCTGGGTCTGGGAACCGGCCTGCGGTTTTACCTGGTCACCAGGCTGGGCGAGCGGGTGGTGGCCGACATCAGGAAGGCGGTATTCGACCGCGTGATCGGCATGAGCCCGGCATTTTTTGAGCGCATCATGACCGCCGAAATATTGTCGCGGATCACCACCGACACCACGTTGATCCTGTCGGTCGTCGGCTCTTCGGTTTCGGTTGCTTTGCGCAATGTTCTGATCTTCGCCGGCGGGCTGGTGATGATGGTGATCACATCGCTCAAACTGTCCGGCCTGATGTTGTTGCTGGTGCCCGCGGTTTTGGTGCCGATCCTGTTGCTGGGCCGTCGGCTGCGGGTTTTGAGCCGAGAAAATCAGGACTGGATCGCGGCCAGTTCCGGGTCTGCGTCCGAGGCGCTGTTGTCGGCCCAGACCGTGCAGGCGTTCACCCAGGAAGGTGACAGCAGGCGCAAATTTGCGCACGTCACCGAGAACAGTTTTGAGGTCGCCAAACGGCGCATCACCACCCGGGCGGCGATGACCTTTTTCGTCATATCACTGATATTTTCTGGCGTTGTCGGCGTGCTCTGGATTGGCGCGCGGGATGTGCGCACCGATGTGATGAGTGCGGGCGAACTGGTTCAGTTCGTCATCTACGCGATCATGGTGGCCGGATCGGTGGCGGCGCTGTCGGAAATCTGGGGAGAGCTGCAACGCGCCGCCGGGGCCACCGAGCGGCTGATCGAATTGTTGAGCGCGCATGACCATGTGCAAGACCCGGAAGAGCCGCAGGCCATGCCCGATCCGGTCTCGGGACGGATCGAGTTTGACGGCGTCAGCTTTGCCTATCCGTCCAGGCCGGAGACCTCGGCCCTGTTGGATGTCAGCATCACCGTAAATCCCGGTGAAACGGTTGCGCTGGTCGGGCCGTCCGGCGCGGGGAAATCGACGATCATTCAACTGTTGTTGCGGTTTTTTGACCCGTCATCCGGCCGGATCATGATCGACGGCAAAGACTTGCGCGAGGTGCGGCGCGCCGATTTTCGCCATTCGATCGCGCTGGTGCCCCAGGACCCGGTTATCTTTGCCGCCTCGGCGCATGAAAATATCGCCTTTGGCCGCTCGGGCGCTAGCCAGGCTGAGGTCATTGCCGCGGCAAAAGCCGCCGAAGCGCATGAGTTCATCACCGCGATGCCGCAGGGCTATGACACCTATGTCGGCGAGCGCGGCGTGATGCTGTCGGGCGGGCAAAAGCAGCGCATCGCTATTGCGCGGGCCATTCTGCGCGCCGCGCCGGTGTTGCTGTTGGACGAGGCCACCAGCGCGTTGGACGCCGAAAGCGAGCGCGCGGTGCAGGATGCGGTCGAGAATATGGCCGCCGGTCGCACGACTTTGATCGTCGCGCACCGGCTGGCGACGGTGAAAAAGGCCGACCGGATCATCGTTTTTGACGGCGGCCGGATCGTCGCCACCGGCAACCATAATGAGCTGGTGGCCGCGGGCGGGCTCTATGCGCGGCTGGCGCGGTTGCAGTTTACCGATGGTGCGGTCGCGGCGTAGGGCAGATCGCGTCCCGAACATGGGTCCGGAACCTCGGCGGCCGCGCCTTTGTCAATCCAATCAGGGCGGTGCCTGACCGCTGGCGGGCGCGCCTGACGGTCACGGTCTGCGCTTTATGGTGACGCCGCATCTTCCTTTTGATCGGGTGCGCAGGTGGCGACGATGCGCCCGACCACCCGGGCGGTCGGGCGCTGCCCGGCGGCGCTACGCGCCTTTATTCCGGGCAAGGTCAAGCGTGGTAGTGCATCAGTCTCTATGTTGTGCTTAGCACTGACGCGACTGGCAAAGATCAGACGAACTAAACCACTACCGGCTGATGCCGGTAGGTTTCCGTTTGGAGTGAAGCTCCAGATACTGAAGTATGACATCGTCAGTCACATTGCCTGATGTGGTCGAGAAATATCCACGGGCCCAAAACCGCCTGCCCCAGTATCGTTTGCGCAGGTCCGGGAACTCCATCTGGATTTTGCGGGATGAGCGCCCCTTGATCCGCTGCATCACCGTCGACAGCGCCAGGTGCGGTGGGATCGACACGAACATATGAACGTGATCGTTCGACAGGACGCCCTTCTCGATCCGCACGCCCATTTCACTGCAGGTCTGGCGGATGATTTCACGCAAGCGCACCCGCATATCGCCGTGCAAAACCTTGAACCGATACTTCGTAACCCAAACGATATGATATCGGTGATAAAATTTGGTATGACTACCAGTACAATAGGCCATGAGCCTTCCCCCTGATTTTGGCTTTCACCCAAGGGCGAGCCAAAATCAGGGGGAAGGCTCATCAGAATTTAGCTGAAGCAGACCGGCTGGAAGCCGGTGGCTCTGACCCTAAGAATTGGAAAGTAGACCATGCCCCAAAGGACCAAGAGGCCAGAAGCGCCCCGCAGATTTAATTGGCAACGCCGTGCGCGTGATGCAGGTCGCCGATGCGCTACCGCCCGCGTGGCTGGCCCAGATTGAATGCAAACCGCTTTGGGGTCCGGCTTTACTCGCCAGTCTCGGCTATTGCCCCATGTTCGATTTGCGGACATTCTGTCAGGCAATCGGGCCGGATCGCCCCATTCGCAGGAGTTTAGGATGACAGGCTTTGCCACGCTTGCAGATACGCGCGAAATTCAGGCCGAAATGCCATGGGACCAGCGGCCGCTGCCGCGAACTATCTATGGATTGCTGGGCAAAACTGCGGGCGCGTATGGGCAGAGGCCAGCGATCAGTTTTCAGATCACCTCTGGCCAGAACGACAAGGCCGAAACGCTGAGCTGGGCCGATTTTCACGCCAAGGTGACGCAAGCCGCCAATCTGTTCCGCTCTCTTGGGATAGGCGAGAGCGATGTGGTGGCCTACGTCCTGCCGAATTGCAACGAGACCGCGATCACCCTGATCGGCGGCACGGTTGCGGGCATTGCCGCGCCGATCAACCCGCTTTTGGAACCGGCGCAGATGGCCGCGATCCTGAACGAAGTTGGCGCCAAGGTCGTGGTCACGCTCAAAGCATTTCCAAAGACCGATGTTGCCCAGAAAGTTGCCGAAGCGCTGATGGATGCGCCGGCGGTCGAGACCGTGCTGGAAGTGGACCTGAACCGCTATCTGACACCGCCGAAAAGCTGGATTGTGCCGCTGGTTCGGCCCAAGAACCCCGCCGCGCATTCCGCCAACGCGCTGAGTTTTAATGCAGAATTGAGCAACCAGGCAACTGAGTTGGCCTTCGACGATGCAACCGAGGATCGCGTGGCGGCCTATTTCCACACCGGCGGCACGACCGGAATGCCGAAAGTGGCGCAGCACCAATTGTCGGGAATGATTTACAACGGCTGGCTGGGCGAGCAGCTGCTGTTTTCGCCCGAAGACAACGTGATGTGTCCGCTGCCGTTGTTCCACGTATTCGCCTGCCATGTGATCCTGATGGCGATGATCGCATCCGGCGCACATGTCATATTTCCGACCCCGGCTGGGTATCGCGGCGACGGTGTGTTTGACAATTTCTGGAAGCTGATCGAGCGCTGGAAAGTGACTTTTATCATCGCGGTGCCGACGGCGATCTCAGCGCTGATGCAGCGGCCCGTGGATGCCGATATTTCGTCCATCAAAAACGCATTCTCAGGATCGTCGCCATTGCCGATCGAGCTGTTCAGGCGGTTTGAGGAGGCAACGAAAGTGGCGATCTACGAAGGCTACGGGCTGACCGAGGCGACCTGTCTGGTGTCGATCAATCCGCCCGACGGTATCAAAAAGATCGGCTCGGTCGGCATCCCGTTTCCCTATTGCGATGTACGCATCCTGAATTGCGATGCGGCAGGCACCATCACCAAGGAATGCGGCGTTGATGAGGTTGGCGAAATTTGCGTGTCTAATCCGGGGGTTATGGCCGGCCACACCTATACCGATGATAGCAAGAATGTCGGGCTTTTCGCCGATGATAGATACCTGCTCACCGGTGATCTGGGCCGCATTGACGGCGATGGATATTTGTTCATCACCGGCCGGGCCAAAGACCTGATCATCCGTGGCGGACATAATATCGACCCGGCGCTGATCGAAGAGGCGCTGGCCGGTCATCCGGCGGTGGCGATGGTCGGTGCGATCGGCCAGCCCGATGCCCATGCGGGCGAATTGCCGGCGGCTTATGTTGAACTGGTGGCCGAGGCAGAGGTCAGCGAACAGGAATTGATGGATTATGCCGTTGAAAACGTCGGCGAACGGGCGGCCCATCCCAAGCACGTTGAAATATTGGACGAATTGCCGAAAACCGCTGTGGGCAAGGTGTTCAAACCTGCCCTGCGCAGGCTGGCGATCACCCGGATTTTCAATGCCGCGCTGGCTGAGGCCGGGCACGAAGCCCGTGTCAAGGAGGTTGTCGAGCATAAAAAGCACGGGCTGATTGCGCGTCTTGAAGAGACTGGCAAGGTTTCCAGGGACGATGTTGCGAAACTGCTGGGCAAATTCACCTATCGCCACGACTGGCAGTAGCAAAAGCGCCCGCGGACTGCGCGAAAACCTGCTCAATTCTCAATATACTGAGAAAACATTAACGCTAAGAACTTCATGAATCATAAGGTTTTTGGTGAAAGAACGAGCAGAACCAAAAACCATACAGGACCCTCGACTTATCAGTAACACTGATATGCCCCGGTAGCGCCGCATTTGTTGTGTCCAATCGGGGTCGAGGTCAAAGAGGTGCAATGATGCTAATCGCTTATCTCGCTTTCGGAATTGTGTTCGGCGCAGGGGCGGCGGCATTCACGCTGCTCAACGGCGGCGGCATCTGGCTGGCGCTGCTGGCCTATTCAGCGGGCGGGGCTGTGGCAATTCTTGCACCCCTGATGGTTCACATGTTCATCGCAGAGCGCCGCCCGGCGCAACCGAACTGGGACGATCCCGAAGGGCCGGTATCGGCCTAGAGCCTAATCTTCCATTGATCCCAAGCAAGTCGGCGTAGATAGCGCGGCGCTTTGACGCGTCACAACCCGAAACTCGAATAGGGATAATACCGCACCGCGTCGCCGGGCCGGATGGTTCGTTCGTCATCGTCCAATTCTACCAACCCATCAGACCAACTCAGCCCCGAAATCCGGCCGGAACCTTCGGAGCCGAATATCTCAACAGCGCCGGTGGCGTTGACGCGGGCGCGCAGATATTCGCGCCGGCCCGGTTTCTTGGATTTTGAAAACGCCGCGGGCATGTCAAATCCCTGCGGCGCGCACCATCGCGCGCCGGCCATTTTCAAAAGCGCAGGGCGCACGAATATCAGCGCGCAGACCCATGCGGCAACCGGATTGCCGGGCAGGCAAAACATCGTGCAGTCGCGCCACCTGCCAACCGCCAAAGGCCGCCCCGGCTTCACCGCGATCCGCCACAGGTGCAGGCTGCCCGCCTGTTCCAGCAAGCGCGCGAAGTGGTCTTCATCACCTGCCGACGCGCCGCCGGAGGTTACGATCGCATCGAGCGATTGTGCGCCCGCATCCAGAGCATCGCGCAGCGTTGTTTCACTGTCGCTGACCCTGCCGAGATCAACCGGCTCAAAGCCCCATCGGTGCAGCAGTGGAATTAGCATCGGGCGGTTGGCATCGAAAATACCGGCTTCGCCTGCATTCTGGCCGGGCTCGACCAGCTCGTCGCCGGTAGACATCACACCGACCCTCAGCCTGGCAAATACCTCGGCCCGATGGTGTCCGGAAGAGGCCAGAAAGGCGCAATCGGTCGCACGCATGAGGTGCCGGGCGGCGAAAACCGGCTGGCCCGGTTTCAGATCTTCGCCCGCCTGTCTGGTATTCGCGCCCTGACGGGGCATTATCTTGATCGTCACCTGGTCGAGCGTCGCGGTGGCGTTTTCCTGCAGCACAATTGTGTCCACGCCGTCGGGCAGCGCCGCGCCGGTCAGAATTCTGAGCGCGTGACCGGGTGCAAGGGTTTGGCTCCATGGCAGTCCCGGTGCCGCGCGCCCGTCGGCGAGCGGCAGAACCGATCCATCACCCGCGACCGTATCGCGCGCCAGGCCATAGCCATCAACCGCCGCATTGGCCCGTGGCGGGCTGGCCCTGTTGGCCCGAACCGGTGCCGCCAACACCCGCCCGGGCAGATCGCCCAGACCCACCGTCTCGGTCCTGACAACTGGTGTCATCTGCTGCCTCAGAACCGCCAGCGCCTGATCGACCGGCAGCCAATTGACGCCGGTCGGCAGCGCAAAGCGATCCGCCGATCCGTCACGATCTGCGCTGGCTGCCTGCAGGCCGAGGTGATCAATTATGAAGTCGGCAATCGCGGCCTCGTCGCCAGGATCAAAGACCGGCTGGTCGCAATCCTGGAGCGGATCAGCGGACGCAACGGCGACGATGTTGGGATCGGACCCAGCCAGAGGCGGTTGGCCGCAGTCGGCGCGATAGGTCTCCAGCTTGGGCATCGCGGCGGTTTTGAACCCTTCGACAAGGATCAGATCGACCGCGTCAAGTTTGCCCAACAGCCCCGGCACGTCGGTCGCACCGCCGCGCTGCTCGCTCATCAGCGCCCAGCGTTCATCGGATGCGACAAGCACCTGCCGGGCACCGGCCTCGCGGTGGCGATAACTGTCGCGGCCTTTGTGGTCCACGTTGAAACTGTGGTGCGCGTGTTTGATCGTTGAAACCGAAAACCCGCGCGCGGTAAGCTCGGACACCAGAGCCACAACCAGTCCGGTCTTGCCGGAGTTTTTCCAGCCGACCACGCCGAAGACGTTCATGACGCGCTTTCCAGCATGGCCGCGGCGGTGTTCAGGTCTTCGGGCGTGTTGATGTTAAAGAAGTATTCCGAAGGCCCGACATCGGCAAACAGATGCGGGTGCCGCTCGGCCCAAAGCACGATTTTGCGCACGCCGCCCTGCAATGAGCTGTGCAGATCGTCGCGCAGGGTGGTGGGCCAAAAGCCAAAGGTCGGCTGGCGGACCAGCCGGTTGTCAGCCTCGCGGCTGGCGGCGATGACGATTTGGCCGGGATGGAGGCGCGCTGCTGCCAGTGTGGTGGCAAGGTCACGCGGGAAAAACGGCGTGTCCGCAGCGACCGAAAGAAGATGCGACATGCCGAGCCCAGCGGCCCATTCCATTCCGGCAAGGACGCCGGCCAAAGGCCCGGGAAAGTCAGCCAGAGGATCGCCCAGCACCGGCAGGTTCAGATCGCCAAAGCGGACGGGATCGCCATTGGCGCTGATCGCGATATGTGCGGCTTGGGGGCCAAGGCGGGCAAGCACATGGTCGATGATGCGCCCCTGCCCGAGCGGCAAAAGGCATTTGTCGCCGCCGCCCATTCGGGTGGCCCGACCCCCGGCAAGCACAATGGCGGCGAGGTCAGCCACGCGCGGATTTTCGCTGGTGTTTGGCGTCTTCCGGCGCGACCGCGGCGATGTCAGCGTCGCGGATCAGGCGATCCTGTCCAGACAGACAGACAAACCGCTGCCCGCGCATCCGACCGATCAGCGTCAGGCCGACCTGTCGGGCGATGTCGACGCCCCAGGCGGTAAAACCGGACCGCGAGGCCAGGATGGGAATGCCCATCAGTGCGCATTTGATCACCATTTCCGAGGTCAGCCGGCCGGTCGTGTAAAGGATCTTGTCATCGCCAGTTATATCCTCGGACAACATCCAGCCGCAGACCTTGTCGACCGCATTGTGCCGACCGACGTCTTCCATGAAGGCCAGCACTTTGTCCTTGTGGCACAGCACAGTGCCGTGGATCGCGCCCGCGCTCAGATAGAGGCTGGGCATGGTGTTGATCTTGGCGGCGAGCGCGTAGAGCCAGCTGGTGCGAACCCCAGCGGCCGGGAGCGTCAGGCCCTCAAGACCCTCCATCATGTCGCCAAAAACCGTGCCGACCGCGCAGCCCGAAGTTCGCGTCGTCTGGGCCATTTTGCGGTCATATGTCGTCTGGCTGTGGGTGTGAACCGAAACTGCCTGCACTTCCTGGTCATATTGCACGAGCTTCAGGTCATCCTTGCCCGACAACATTCCCTGATTTCGCAAAAACCCGATGGCGAGATATTCGGGGTAATCGCCAATGGTCATGTTGGTGACGATCTCGCGGCTGTTGAGGTAGATGGTCAGCGGACGCTCTTCGATAACCGACAGCGTCACTGCGCCACCCTGGTGATCAATGCCCTCGACCGCGCGTGTCAGCCCGGCGCGTCCTGGGTCGGGCGCGATACGGCATTCCTCTGGGATCGTCGATTTTGGCATGGAAAAGGTATTCCCGGCATGTCTGGGCAACAAGATTAGGGCCAGCCACGGCCAATGCCAAGGGACGGCGTGATCAGCTGTTTTGCGCCAGATGGATTGCCGGCGGTGCCTGGATTACGCCGGAATTGTCGTCGCTGTCGAAATCGCGGAATATGCGCGTCTCGACCCTCGGCTTCGCGCCAAAATAGGCCATCAGCCTTTTGGGGAAATATTGCGATGGCGCGTCCTCAAATCCGGGCACGTTTCGCAGGATATTGCCGATGCTGATGGCGCACTGGGCCTTGGGCACGGCCCCATGGGCAAGCGCCTGGGCCTTGGCGGCGGCGGCGACCTCGGGCGTGACCTCAAGCGTCTGGATGACGGTGTGGAAGGTCACGCGCGTGTGGTAATCCACATAGAAATCCACCACCGGGTCAGACATGCCGAAATGCACATCGTTGCGTTCGGGCAGTTGCGGGTGATGCCAGGTGCCGGCGGGATCAAAGATCAGGCGTTTATCGGCGTTGATCATCAGCGACGCATGCGTGCCGAAACCGGTGCCGTTGCCGATGACCGTATAGAGCGTCAGCATCGGCGGCCCGTCGTGAACGTAACGCGCGCGGGCTACATCGGCATCGCTCGCCCATTTAGGTTCTGCCGGCCCGGTGCAGGCGGAAATGATCAGCAATGCTGCGATTGCTATGAATGCGCGCGCCCCAAACATCATGACATCCCCGGCGCCGGTCTAACCGTTAACCATGGCAAGCAGGACCAGCAAAACCAGTATGACGACAATCGCTCTGCCGACGAACCAGACAAAACCGTCAAAGACCTTTTCGTGATTGGCAATGTCCATTTCGCCGTGTTTGTGCTCTGCCATTTGCCTTGATCCTTCAGGTGTCCGGTCTTTGGCGCTGCATAGCCCAAGCGCTGGGCGCTGTCACGGGGTCAATGGCGCGCAATAAAGCCCCATCACTCCTTTTCCAGATCCGCAGCCAGCCGAAAGCCAACACGCCGCGGGTTATCTTCCAGGGTGTCCTTGGGCATCGCCCGGAGTGTGACGGCTAGCTGGCTACATGCTGAATAAGCTGAGTTTTCATGCCAGCCTGATCAGCACCATAAAATGTCACAATGTCCGGGTCAAAATAGCCGATGCCTTCGATTTTCAACACCCCGGCCATGCCGCCGGCGAAGCCAACCGCGACTTCATGTTCCTCATCGAGCTGTTCCTCAAAATTCTGGATGTAAAGTATCAGCCGCTGATAGGCCCATTCAGCCGGGCTCTTGGCGGAAACCGGTTTCTTTGCCAGAGCTTCCGGCAGCGGTTTTTGTTCAGCCGAAGCAGGCGCATTGGGGTCGGTATGAACCGCGCGCGCAGGGTTCGTCCGGTTTGGGGGCGGATTTTTTTGCCGGTTTGGGCGTGTTTTTTTTGCCATCTCAGGGAACTTTCTGCCAGAGCCAGGCACCGCTGTCATCTCTCGTTCGTGTGACCTGGCCCAGATGATAAAGGTGATTAGCATGCGCCATGGCTTCGACCAGTGCCAGACCGTATTCGCCCGCCCCGATGGGCCGTTTGAACAGCACGTCGAAACATTCGGTGGCGGTATGGGGTTTTTCGAGATACCTCGCCAGGCGCTCAAGTGCGCCGTGATGATTGCTGATCAATTGCTGCAGGCGTTTGGGCAGACCGATAAAGGGCAGTTTATGCCCGGGCAGGACCAGTTGGCCGGGTTTGGCGAATGCCGACAGCCTTTCGCAACTTTCCAGCCACTCGCCGATCGGATCGGCATCGGGTTCGGTGGCGTAGACGCCGAGATTTGGTGAGATAGAAGGCAGCAGCTGATCGCCGCCGATCACCAGATCTCCATCGTCGCACCAGAGCGTGGCATGTTCCGGCGCATGGCCATTGCCGATGTGCACGGACCAGCCTCGGCCGCCAAGATGCACATGGTCGCCCTGCTTGATCCGTTTGAACCCCAGTGGCATCGGGGCGACCATATCGGCAAAATTGAACGGGCGCTCCTTGCTGCGCTCGGCGATGATGTCCGCGGTCATGCCCGCCGCGCGCCAATAATCCAGCGTTTCGGATTTCGGCACCGCGTGAACGTCCAGCGTCAGCATCCGCGCGAACAGCCAGGCGGTGCGTGTGGTGACCAGTTCAGCGCCGTGTTCGGCCTGAAACCACCCGGCCAGGCCGATATGATCGGGGTGATGGTGGGTTACGATGACACGGGTTACCGGTTTGCCGCTGAGCGGGCCATCAAGCAGGCTTTGCCAGATTGCGCGCGACTTGCGGCTGTCAAAACCGGTGTCGACAATCGTCCAGCTGTCACCGTCGTCGAACACATAGACATTGACGTGGTCCAGCACCATGGGCAGCGGTAGGCGGGCCCAAAGCACGCCTTCAGCAATCTCAACGGTTTCACCGAAGTCGGGCGGTTCAGAAACCGGGTAAGTTAATGTGTCGCGATCGGGGCGCGTCATAGCCCCAGCTCCCGTGGCGCGATGCTGCTCGGGCCGGCCTTTGCAGCGGCCAGGTTGGCTTTCGCAAATGGCAACAGGCGCGCGATGTAGAACTTGGCCAGATCGGTGCGCGGGCCGCCGCCCTCGGCCACTGCGGCGCGCAAGTGGTAATAACCGCCCAGCACGCGGGAAAATCCCATAAGATAATCCATCGAGCCCCACAGGCGATCAGCAAATTCTGCCCGCGAGACCATCCAGTTGGTCGCTTCGCGCAGGTCGGCCACCGCCCCGGCAAGGTTTGCCCCCATGTCCCCGTTGCCCGCGGCGACGGCGTCCATTTCGTCCATGATCCGGAACGCTTCGGCCCCGCCATCGGCCAGTTTGCGGCCCACCAGGTCGATCGACTGAATGCCGTTGGTGCCCTCATATATCGCGGTGACACGGACGTCGCGGAAATACTGGGCGATGCCGGTTTCCTCGATATATCCCATGCCGCCATGCACCTGGATCGCGGTGTTAGCGACCGACATGCCGGTTTCAGTGCCACAGGCTTTGGTGATCGGCGTCAGCAAGGCGGCGCGGCTGGCGTGATCGCTTTGACCGGTGGCGCGCGCCATGTCACCAGCAACTGCACAGGCCAAAGCGATGGCGCGGGCCGCGAATATCTCGGCCTTCATGGCGATCAGCATTCGGCGCACATCGGGATGGTCGATGATCGCGCCATCGCCTTTGATCGCGCCTTGGCCCTGTTTTCGCTCGCCAGCGAAAGCCAGGGCGGCCTGAAACGCGCCTTCGGCCGCGCCGATGCCCTGGATGCCCACGCCAAGGCGCGCATTGTTCATCATCGTGAATATCGCCGCCATGCCGCCGTTCGGTTCGCCCACCAGCCAGCCGGTCGCGGCGTCGAATTCCATCACTGCCGTGGGTGAGCCATGCAGGCCCATCTTTTCCTCAAGGCTGACAACGCGGACGCCATTGCGCGCGCCAGGATTTCCCTGGACGTCGGGAATGAATTTCGGCACTAGGAACAGGCTGATCCCCTTAGTTCCCGCTGCACCATCGGGCAATCGCGCCAGAACCAGATGGCAGATGTTTTCGGTGAAATCGTTATCGCCCCAGGAGATAAAGATTTTCTGGCCGGTGATCGCAAATGTGCCATCACGCAAGTCTTCGGCCCGGGTGCTGAGAGCGCCG
The DNA here is from genome assembly GCA_965216135.1 of Paracoccaceae bacterium. GTDB lineage: Bacteria > Pseudomonadota > Alphaproteobacteria > Rhodobacterales > Rhodobacteraceae > CBDCFL01. The sequence continues at coordinate 50,729 of CBDCFL010000022.1, read as the reverse complement.
ACATCCGAGCCCGCCTGCGGTTCGGTCAGGTTCATCGTGCCCGACCACGCGCCGGAGATGAGTTTCGGCAGATAGAGCGATTTGATCGCTTCCGAGCCATGCGCCTCGATCGCTTCGATCTGGCCCTGGCTCATCAACGGGCTGAGTTGCAGCGCCAGACAGGCACCCGCCATCATGTCGTTGACGGCGGTGGCGATGGTCTGCGGCAGGCCCATGCCGCCGTGTTCAGGCGCCGCAGCAATGCCGACCCAGCCGCCCTCGGCAACCGCGCGATACCCTTCGGCAAATCCCGGCGACGTGCGCACCACGCCGTTTTCGAGGACCGCGCCCTGCGTGTCGCCAATCGGCTGAAGTGGTGCGAGAATATCGCCTGACATGCGGCCAGCCTCGGCCAGGATTGCGCTGACCATGTCAGGTGTCGCCTCCCCAAAGCGCTCGGTGGCGGCCACAGCCGGAAAATCGACCACATGGCTCAGCAGGAATTGATAATCGGTCAGGGGTGCGCGATATGGCATGGTCACTCCGCCAACGGCGGTCCCGCGCAGTAGTTGCCGCGTGAGGCCGCAATGAACTTAAACGCTTCGTAAGAGCAGATGGTGAACAGCACAACCGAGATACTTGGCGCCGATCAGGCGGGGCTTGGACGGGCCACGGAGCTTCTGGGCCGCGGTGAGCTGGTCGCCTTTCCGACGGAAACTGTCTATGGGCTGGGCGCTGATGCGCGCAGTGATGACGCAGTGCTGGCGATCTATGCGGCCAAGGGGCGGCCGGCCCATAACCCGCTGATTGTGCATGTTGCGTCGGCTGACCAGGCCGCAACATATGTCGAATTTTCGCCCCTCGCAGAGCGGCTGGCCAGGGCGTTCTGGCCGGGTCCGCTGACCTTGGTTTTGCCAATGCGCGCGCAGGCGGGATTGTCGCGTCACGTCAGCGCAGGATTGCCGACAGTGGCCATCCGGGTGCCCGGAAATGATCTGGCGCTTGAGCTGCTGAGCGGATTTGGCGGCCCGGTCGGCGCGCCTTCGGCGAATTTATCGGGCCGGATCAGCCCGACAACGGCGGGCCATGTGCTGGACGGGCTGGATGGCCGGATCGCAGCGGTGGTCGATGGCGGGGCCTGCCAGATCGGGCTGGAATCGACCATCGTGGGGTTTGATCCGGGCCCGTGCCTTTTGCGGCCCGGTGGCCTGCCCGGCGAGGCCATCGAGGCCGCGCTCGGCCAGCCGCTGCGCGCGGCACCGCAGGCACCTGACGCCCCCAGCGCCCCAGGCCAGCTGGCGTCGCATTATGCGCCAAGCGCCGCGCTGCGCCTTAACGCGACGCACGTGCACCGGGGCGAGGTCATGCTGGGTTTTGCGTCAATATCCGGTGATCTGAACCTGTCGCCATCGGGTGATCTGCGCGAAGCCGCGGCGACGCTGTTTGACCACCTCAGAACACTTGACGCCGGCGGGGCGGCACGGATCGCGGTGGCGCCGATACCGATGAAGGGTCTGGGCGTTGCGATCAACGACCGCCTGCGCCGCGCCGTGGCACCGCGCGCATAAGCATCGGGCGCGAATTTGGGACCAGGGCGATGCGACCCCGGCCTGCGTAATAGCCGCGATCAACAATGAACTCCGCTATTGAACCGGCCATATTGAAAGGGTTATACCAGCGGCATTTAACATTGACCGATATGGGCCCATTTTCGCATTCCGATTGATGTGATGGTTTCGGGCTGTGCGATGAGCTTGTTCCAAGCTTCGCATCCAGCATCGACGATGGCATTGTAGTCTTCGAACACGCGGTTGGAGAGCCAATTGGCGCGCAAGTACTGCCAGATATTTTCCACCGGGTTCAGTTCCGGAGCGCGCGATGGCAGCAGGATGATGGTGAGGTTCTTCGGGACTTTGAGTTTGCCGGTGGTGTGCCATCCGGCCCGATCCATCAGCACAACCGCATGGGCCTTTCGGGCGACGTGGCGGCTGATCTCGTCGAGATGCATCTGCATGGCTTGCGCGTCCGCCCAAGGCAGCATGAGCGCCGCCCCCTTGCCGTGAGCCGGACAGATGGCGCCGAACAGATAGGCGTTGTGATAGCGCTGATCGGCCGGCTGGCGGGGGCGCGTGCCCTTTCTCGCCCACAGGCGCGTCAGGCCATTCTTCTGGCCAAGGCGTGCTTCGTCCTGGAACCAGATCTCCACCGGCGTTCCCGCTGGCAGGTCAGCTATATGCACCTGGAGCGTGTCGGCGAAGTTTTTTTTAAACGCCTCGATGATCCGCTTATCCTGCCTGGGATGCTGCGGGCGGGCGCTGATATGGGCAAAGCCCAGTTCGCCAAGCAGTCTGGATATCCCGCGCTCGGAATAGATGACGCCAAAGCGCGCCTCGATCACCCGCTTCAGGTCGATCCGCCGCCAGCGGACAACCCCGTCCACCGCCGGGTCGGGGCCGGTCTCGACAATCTCGCCAAGTTCTTTCATCTGGACATCGCTCAGGTAGCGCGTCCGGCCCGCGCCCTTGCGGTTGGTGAGGCCATCCGGTCCCTCTTCGTTGAACCGGTGAACCCAGTCCCGCAGGGTTTGGCGATCCATCCCACCGATCCTTGCGGCCTCTCCACGGCGCATGCCATCGTAGACCGCCGCAAGAGACAACAGACGGCGGCTCTGCCGGGCATCCTTGCAACGGCTGGCGAGTTTACGAAGGTGGCGGGCATCAAAGTCGCGACGAAGCGGAACACTGGCTGGCATGGCGATCCTCCTTTGCCAACCTTGAATCAGATCAAAACCGATTTGGGAATCCCCACAGAGTCAGAAATTGATGCCGTTGGTATTAGGTCTGGCATATGATTGGTGCGAAGGGTCTATGAAAGGGGCAGATAATGCGTGAATTCTTTATCGAATCATTTGAAAAACTGGTGACGATTATCGTGATCGTGCTGATGGTTGTTGTTGTCGTCGGTACGATTTCGGCAATGGTCACGCAAGGGATATTGCCTGCGCTTGCGGTACTGGTTCTGGGCGGGCTTTATGTGATCCTGGTTGGCGGGGGTTTGTATCTGGTGCTGGGCATCTACAACAACACCAGGCGAACCGCTGAGGCGGTCGAGCAAATGGCGTCGAAATAGCGGCTACTTCTGCCCGATCTTTGGCTCGGTCCCGGCACGCAGCCGGGCGATGTTGGCGCGGTGCCGCCAGATGACCAGTGCCGCCACGATCGCGACCACGATAGCGCCGTGCAGATGGTAGAAATACCAGGTGAATAGCGGCGCAAGACCGACGGCGACCAGTGCGGCAAGCGAGGACATCCGACCAATGAGCGCGGCCACCAGCCAGGCCGCGCAGGCCGACTGCCCGGCGGGAAAACTCAATGCCAGCAACATCCCCAGAAAGGCCGCCACGCCTTTGCCGCCGCGAAAGCGCAGGTACAGCGGGAACATATGGCCGATGACGGCGAATGCGCCTGCGGTACCTGCCGCGCCCTCACCCAAGAACGCGCGCGCGATCAACACCGCGACCGCGCCTTTGCCCGCGTCTAGGATGAGCGTGAGGAATGCGGCCGGTTTATTGCCGGTCCTGAGCACATTTGTGGCCCCGATATTGCCGGAACCCTGAGCGCGGATATCGCCGAGGCCAAAGGCGCGCGCGACCAATAACCCAAAGGGGATCGAACCGAAAAGATAAGCGATCGCAGCGACATAGACGAATGTCATGAACGCCCCCTTGTTTGCCTTGTCCCACATCATAGGGTCGATACCTATCGAGGCAATCGGTTATGTCGCGCCCGAAAATAAGCTTGGCGGATGCCGTTGTTGTGCTAGTGATCTCTGATGAATGAATAAAGGAGGGGCCGAAATTGACACACAAACATCGGAGATTGAGCAATTTGCCCGAGACTACGCAGCTGCATGGTCGTCGGGCGATCCCGCAGCGGTTGCGGCGCATTTTTCCGCTGACAGACGCATTGCGATAAACCGTGGCGAGCCGCTGGCCGGAACCGCCGCGATTTCCGAGATGGCCGCCGGGTTCCACGCTGAATTTCCCGATCTGAAATTGCTGTGTGACGACATCCGCGTCTCGGGTGATCACGCCGTCTTTGTCTGGACGCTGGAGGGGCACCACGCGGAGACAAAAAACTTCGTCAGCGTTGGCGGATGGGAGGAATGGGACTTGTCGCCCGATCTCAAGGTTCAGTCATCCAAGGGCTGGTTTGATGAAGGTGAATATGATCGCCAGATCGCCGAGGGCCACCACGGCTGATTGTTAGATATTGTCCGGCCTGATCTGGATGATCCCGCTGTTTCGCAAAACGCCGGATGTGACTTCACCGAGCGAAGACTGATTTCCCGCCAACCCAGGTGCCCAGCACGCGGCCTTGCATTTTCTGCCCGTCAAAGGGGGTGTTCTTGGATTTTGACCGCAGTTTGAACCGGTCCAGAACAAATGGCGTGTCGGGGTCGAACAGGACCAAATCGGCAGGCGCGCCTTTGGCCAGACGTCCGCCGGGCAGGCCGAGGCGGCGGGCCGGATTGAGCGCCATGGCGCGGAACAGCTGGGCCAGGGTCAGGTCGCCGGAGTAGAACAGGCGCAGGGCAGCGGGCAGCAGGGTTTCCAGCCCCACAGCACCACTGGCGGCTTCTTCAAACGGCAAGCGCTTGCTTTCTTCGTCCTGGGGGGTGTGCATCGAGCTGATGATGTCGATTGTGCCGTCGGCCACGGCCTCGACCATCGCCATGCGGTCGTCTTCGGACCTGAGCGGCGGTTTGACTTTGAAAAACGTGCGGTAATCGCCGACGTCAAGCTCGTTGAGCGTCAGGTGGTGGATGTTGATCCCCGCCGTCACGTCCAGCCCCGCCGCCTTGGCGCGTGCCAGACGCGGCAGCGCGCGCGCGGTTGTCAGCCCGTCGGCGTGGTATCTGACGCCCGTCATCTCGACCAGCGCCAGATCCCGGTCCAGCCCCATGCGTTCGGCCATCGCCGTGACGGCAGGCAGCCCTTTGAGCGAGGCGAATTTGCCCGATGTCGCCACGGCACCGCCGCTGAGACCCGGATCCTGCGGATGGGCGATGATCAATGCGCCCAGCGAACGGGCATAGGTGAAACAGCGGCTGGCGACCTGGGTGCTTTCGACCACGTTGTCAGCATCCGAAAAGGCGACCGCGCCTGCGTCCAGCATAAAGCCGATCTCGACCATCTCGCGGCCCTGGCGTCCCCGGGTCAGCGCCGAGATATGGGCGACATTGACATCCGCATCCTGGCCCGCACGGCGGCGGACGAATTCCAGCACTTCTGGCGTGTCGATGGCCGGTTCAGTGTCGGGCCGGGTAACGATGGTTGTCACACCGCCCGCCGCGGCGGCCAAACCCGCGGTGCGATAGCTTTCCTTGTGCCGCTCGCCCGGTTCATTGACCTTGACGCCGATGTCGATGATCCCGGGGGCGAGATATTTTCCGTCTGCATCCTGTCGGCCTTGCGTCGGCCTTACTTCGGGCACCGGAACGTCGAAAATTTCGGCGATTTTTCCATCCTCGACCAACAGCGCACCCAGCGTCTCGGTCCCGGCCTCCGGGTCGATCAGTCGGGCGTTGGTGAAGAGCGTGCTCATGCCGCCCCCGTCTGGACATCGCGCATCAGCTTGTAAACGGCGGGCCCGTCGGCGATGCGCTCAAATCCGATGGGGACGGTGTAATTGCGGTGCCGCGAGCGGCGGGTTTCTTGCGCGAAAAAGATGCTGGCAGGATTGCCGTCTTCAAATTCGAGCATCGTTGTGTCGGTGATTGGAAACGATCGCAGCGAACGGCCCCGTATCGGCAGCTCGGTGGCGATAAAGGCGCGGCGGTCGGAAAGCGTGTACCAGGTGCGCTTGCGCCGGTAAGACCCCCAGAAAAGGCTTGCCCAGATCAGCCCCGAACCGACCGCAAAATGAATGAGGCCGAAGGTCCAGAAAAATCCACCGGCCTGGGCGGCCAGGATCATCCAGATGACCGCAAATGACGTGAAAAAGAGAGCGAAGCCGAGAAGTAAATAATTGCGCGGCTTGATCGCGACAGCGGTGTCGGGGTGGCCCTGCCAGACGATGCGCTCGCCCGGATCGAGGATGTTTTGCCAGGCGTCGCGGGCGTTCATCGCACCGGCTCCCGATTGGCCGCCAGCAACTCCATCGCCGCCATGCGCACCGCGACGCCCATCTCGACCTGTTCCTGGATCACCGAACGGTTGATGTCGTCGGCCAGCTCGCCGTCTATCTCGACGCCGCGGTTCATCGGGCCGGGGTGCATGACGATGGCGTCGGGTTTGGCGGCGCTCAGTTTGGCCGCATCCAGGCCGAAGCGATGGTAATATTCGCGTTCCGAGGGGATGAAGGTGCCGTCCATGCGTTCGCGTTGCAGGCGCAGCATCATCACCACGTCGCAGTCTTTCAAGCCCTCGGTCATGTCATCGTAGACCTCGACGCCCCAATCGGCGGCGCGAGCGGGCATCAGCGTCGGCGGGCCGATCAGGCGGATACGGTTTTCCAACTTGGCGAGCAGATGGATGTTGGACCGCGCCACGCGGGAATGGGCGATGTCGCCGCATATCGCAATCGTCAGGCGATGCAGGCGGCCTTTTTCACGGCGGATGGTCAGGGCGTCCAGCAGCGCCTGGGTCGGATGCTCGTGGCTGCCGTCCCCGGCGTTCAGAACGGCGCAATTCACCTTTTCCGCCAACAGGTTGACCGCGCCCGACTGCGGGTGGCGCACGACCAGCAGATCGGGGTGCATGGCGTTCAGCGTCAGCGCCGTGTCGATGAGCGTCTCGCCCTTTTTGATGCTGGTGGCCTGCATCGCCATGTTCATCACATTGGCACCCAGACGTTTGCCCGCGATCTCGAATGACGATTGGGTGCGGGTGGAGTTCTCGAAGAACATATTGACCTGGGTCAGACCGCTGAGCGGCTGGCCGGTCGGGCCGCCGTTGCGGTTGGCCTCGGCATATTGATCGGCGAGGTCCAGAATAGTGGAAATATCGGTAGGAGAGAGCGTTTCGATGCCAAGAAGGTGCTTGTGCGAAAAGCCCATGTGTGGCCGGTCCTCAAATCTTGCGGGTGTATAGGGGGGGGTGTGGACTTGGGCAAGCGATACCGGGTATCTGATGAAACGAGTTCGCGCCTGCCCTGGGTAGAGGTGCGAAACGGGGCCGTTGCCCCGTGGTGTAGTTGACAGAGGCCCTTTTCACGCGGCATGCGCGCGCCTAACCTGTCGGCCATGGAATCGCCCGCCACCTTTCACGCCCTCAAAGCCGCGCTTGACTGGCAGATTGAACTTGGCGCGACGGAGGCCATCGCCGATGCGCCCGTCAACCGCTTTGACGTAATCGCCAAGCCCAAACCGGCGGCCAAACCAGCCCCGCCTGCACCTGCGGCAGCGCCCGATCCGGTCGCTGCGGCCAAATCCGCCGCCGCTGCCGCGACCAGCCTCGAAGACCTCGCCGCCAGCATCGCCGCTTTTGAGCTTTGCGAGTTAAAACGCGGGGCACGCAATACGGTTTTTGCCGACGGCAACTCGGCGGCCCGCGTGATGGTCATCGGCGAGGCACCGGGACGTGATGAGGATATTGAGGGGCGGCCCTTTGTCGGGCGCGCCGGACAATTGCTGGATAAAATGTTCGCCGCCATCGGCATGGGACGCGAGGCGGCGCGCGCGCAAGACGCGGTCTATATCACCAACATCCTGCCCTGGCGGCCGCCGCAGAACCGCGACCCGGAGCCTGAAGAGATCGCCATGATGATGCCCTTTGTCGAACGCCATGTCGAACTGGCAGGCCCGGATGTGCTTGTTTTAATGGGAAATATTGCCTGTCAGGCGGTGCTGGGCAAGCGCGGCATCACTCGCCTGCGCGGCATCTGGGCTGAGGCGTTGGGCAAACCAGCGCTGCCGATGTTTCACCCCGCCTATCTGTTGCGCAATCCGGCGGCCAAACGCGAGACCTGGGCCGATCTGTTGGCGCTTAAGGCGCGGCTTGAGGGCTTGAATTGAGACCGGCCACCGGACATTTCTGCGACGCCGCGCGACAGGCCATCCAAAACTCTTCGAAGAGTTTGGCCAAGAGTTTTCGAAAACTTTTGGCCGCCCGCAGCTGGGGGCGGTGACAAATATGGCGTCAATCAACGAGAGCCGAGAATTCATCCCAATCCGCATTGCCGTTCTGACGGTCAGCGACAGTCGCGATCTGTCTAATGACAAATCCGGGCAGCTGCTGGTGGACCGGATCGCCGCCGCCGGTCACGCGCTGGCGGACCGCAAAACCCTGCCCGATGAGCGCGCCGAAATTTCCGCCCAGTTGCGTGCCTGGTGCGATGAGGCGGCCATTGATGTGATCATTTCGACAGGCGGTACCGGGCTGACGGGCCGCGATGTGACGGTTGAGGCGCATCGCGATGTCTATGAAAAGGAAATCGACGCTTTCGGCACCGTTTTCACCCATATCAGCATGGCCAAGATCGGCACCTCGGCGGTGCAGAGCCGTGCCACCGGCGGCATTTGCAACGACACCTATCTGTTCGCCCTGCCCGGCAGCCCGGGTGCCTGCCGCGATGCCTGGGACGAAATTCTCGTCCATCAGCTCGACTACCGGCACCAGCCATGTAACTTTATCGAGATATTGCCGCGACTTGGCGAAAAATTGCGCCGGAAATGATAGAGATGCGCGTGGAAAGTGCGTTGTGCTAGCATTCGCTGCGGCCTCAGACAGGCCGCGCGTGACATCGGATTGGAACTGATGAGATTTCTGTTTCGCAGTCTGACCGGCCTGTTTCTGTTCGCAGTGACGATCGGCTTGCTGACGTTTGCAGGGCGCATGGTTTTCGACGCCGTTCAGAGCCGCGCCGCACAAGAAGATCGCCGCCCTGCCGCAAGAGAGCGAATTGCCGCGATGAATGTCGTGCAGGTTGAGCTGGTCAACGTGTCTCCGGTGCTGGTCAGCTTTGGCGAGGTCCGCTCGCGAAGAACGCTTGAATTGCGCGCCGCGGCGTCGGGCACCATCGTCTATCTGGCCGATGGATTTGAAGAAGGCGGGCGGGTTGCGGCGCAAGATCTGCTGGCGCGCATCGATCCCGCCGATGCGCTGGCCGCTCTGGCGGTCGTCGAAACCGATCTGGGCGAGGCCGAGGCGACGCTGGCAGAGGCCGACCGCACCTTGCTATTGGCTGGCGACGATCTTGCCTCGGCGCAGGAGCAGGCGAAACTGCGCGGTGCGGCGCTGGCGCGATCGATCGATCTGCGCGACCGTGGCGTTGGCACAGGCGCAGCGGTGGAAGTCGCAGAGCTTGCCGCATCGGCGGCCGGACAGGCCGTTTTGTCGCGGCGTCAGTCCCTGGCCAATGCTGAAAGCCAGCTGGACCGCGCGATCACGGCTTTGGCGCGTCAACACATCAGTCTTGCCGAGGCCAAACGTGCGCTGGCAGAAACCGAGGTTTACGCCGATTTCGCCGGCACCCTAAGCGATGTCAGCGCGGTTGAAGGCGGGCTTGTGACCAACAATGAACGCCTTGCGCGGATCGTGGATACGCAGGCGTTGGAGGTTGCCTTTCGCGTCTCTACCCAACAATATGCGCGGTTGCTTGATGCCCAGGGCGCGTTGATCGGGGCGGATATCGCCATCACGCTGGACATCCTTGGCGTCGATCTTGAGACATCGGGGCGCATAACCCGAGAAAGCGCTGCGGTAGGCGAGGGCCAGACCGGGCGTATGCTGTTCGCGCATATCGCCGCGCCCAAGGGCCTGCGGCCCGGTGATTTCGTGCTTGTGGGCGTCACTGAACCGGAACTGCGCGGGGTTGCGGTTATTCCCGCCGCCTCGGTTGGCAACGACGGCACGGTTTTGGTGCTCGGTGACGAGGACCGCCTGGCCGCACTTGCCGTTCAGGTGCTGCGCCGCCAGGGCGACGAGGTGATTGTCGCGGGCGACGGCCTTGCCGGGCTAAGCCTGGTTGCCGCCCGCACGCCATTGCTGGGCGCGGGAATTCGCGTGCGCCCGCTGGACCGCCCGGAACCGGGGGCCGAACTTGCAGAACCCGCGCCGGAGGAAATGGTGACACTGACCACCGAACGGCGCGCGCGGCTGATTGCATTTATCGAAAACAACAACCGTATGCCCGAGGACGTAAAAGACCGGATGCTGACGGCCCTGCAACAAGACCAGGTTCCGGCGCAAATCGTCGAACGTCTGGAAAGCCGCATGGGGGGCTGAAGCATGCGGCAGTTTGAGCCCAAGGGGCTGCTCTCGTATTTCACCCGCCACCGCACCGCGGCCAACCTCTTGTTGGTGGTGGTCATTGCCGCCGGGGTCGCGGCTTTTCCAAGAATGCGCGCGCAGTTTTTTCCCGATGTGGTGATCGAGAGTGTCAATGTATCGCTCCAGTGGTCCGGTGCCGGTGCCGAGGACGTGGATCTGGCCATTGTGCAATTGCTGGAACCGGCGCTGCTGGCTGTTGAGGGGGTGGCTGCTTCTTGGTCCACCTCGCGCGAGGGGCGCGCGTCGATCAGCGTTGAATTTGAACCCGGCTGGAACATGGACCGCGCCGAAGATGACATTCAGGCGGCGGTTGACGGGGTTGCCAATCTGCCGAGCGAGGCCGAGGATGCGCAGGTGCGCCGTGGTGCCTGGCGCGATCCGGTGACGGATGTGGTGATAACCGGTCCCGTGGGGCTGGACCAGATCGCGCGGTTCGCCGACGAACTGATCGCCGAGCTATTCTCCATCGGGGTAACGCGGGCCAGTGTGTCGGGGCTTGCCGCACCCGAGACGGCGGTGATTGTCACTCAGTTCGCGCTGGTTGCGCATGACGTTTCGCTTGCGGACATCGCTGCGGCCATTCGCGCCGAGGCCGCTGCCGATCCCGCCGGTGACATCGGCAGCGGCACGGCGCGCATTCGCGCGGGCGTGCAAAAACGCTCGGCGCCGGATATTCAGGCCATTGTTCTGCGCAGCAATGACGATGGGTCGTCTTTGACGATTGGCGATGTGGCCACCATCCAAGTGCGCGGCATCGACCGTGAGCGCGCCTATTTTGTCGGCGATGACCCGGCGATTTCCATTCGCTTGATCAGATCCGATCGCGGCGATGCGATTGACATTCAGAACAAGGTTCAAAGCGTCGTCGATGAGTTGCAGCCCACCCTGCCGCAAGGCGTTCGCCTGGATCTGATCCGCACCCGCGCCGAGGCGATCACCGGGCGGCTCGATATTTTGTATTCCAACGGGCTGATGGGGTTGGGACTGGTCCTGGCGCTGCTGTTTTTGTTCCTGAACGCGCGCACCGCATTTTGGGTGGCTGCCGGTATCCCGGTGGCGATGCTGGCGACAATCGCGATCATGTATCTGGCCGGTCTGACGTTCAACATGATTTCGCTGTTTGCGCTGCTGATCACGCTGGGCATTGTCGTGGATGACGCCATCATAGTTGGCGAACATGCCGACTTTCGGGTGCGGCGCTATGGTGAATCCCCGGTCGTGGCGGCAGAAAACGCGGCGCGGCGGATGTTCGCGCCGGTGTTTTCGGCGACGCTGACAACAATAATTGCGTTTTTCGGGCTGGTGGCGATTGGCGGGCGCTTCGGCTCGCTGATCGCTGATATTCCGTTCACCGTGATCGTGGTGCTGTCCGCCTCGCTGATCGAATGCTTCCTGATCCTGCCCAACCATATGAGCCATGCGATCGCGCATTCGGCCAAAGAGCATTGGTATGATCTGCCCAGCCGAGTGGTGAACTATTTCTTCCGGCTTTTCAGGCATTACATCTTTCGCAACGTTCTACGGCTGGTCATCTGGGCGCGCTATCCGGTGATGGCCGCGGCATTGCTGCTGTTGGCGACCCAGACCTCGACCTTTATCCGCGGTGATCTGCCGTTTCGGTTTTTCAACGCGCCCGAACAGGGATCGGTATCGGGCAATTTTGCCATGCTGCCGGGCGCCACCAGGGCCGACAGTCTGGCAATGATGCAGGAGTTGCAGCGCGCGGCGAATGCGGTCGGGCAAAGGCTGGCCGATGAACACGGTGCCAACCCGGTGGAATATGTCCTGACCCAGATCGGCGGCGCGTCGGGGTTTCGCGGACTGTCCGGCGCGGACACCAAGGAAAGCTGGCAATTGGGCGGCATTTCCATCGAGCTGATCCCCGCTGATGAGCGGCCCTATTCCTCATTCGCCTTTGTCGCCGATCTGCAAGACGAGGTGCGCAATCATCCGATGGCGGAAACCGTTAGTTTTCGGGGTTTTCGCGGTGGGCCGGGCGGCGATGCGCTGGATATTGAGCTGTTTGGATCGGACGCCGATACGCTCAAGAGCGCCGCCGAAGCGCTGAAAACCGAACTTGCACTGTTCTCCGAAGTCTCTGCGCTGGAAGACAACCTGGCTTATGACAAGGACGAATTGATCCTGGAGCTGACGCCACAGGGTCAGGCGCTTGGTCTGACCATAGACGGGCTTGGCAGCGAATTGCGCGATCGCTTAAGCGGGATTGAAGCGGCAAGTTACCCCGATGGCACCCGATCTGCGACAATCCGCGTTGAGGTTCCCGAAAACGAACTGGCATCGGACTTCCTGGATCGCACTTTGATCAGAACCGGCTCTGGCAATTATGTTCATCTCGCCGACGTCGTTTCAGTCACGACGCGCACCGGATTTTCAACCGTGCGGCGCCAGAACGGCATCCGTCTGATCAACGTGACCGGCGATCTGAGTGAGGATGATCCCGAGCGCGCCGAGGCGGTTATGGACAGTCTGGCGCAAGCGATATTGCCGGATATCGAAGAGCGCTTTGGCGTTGCTTCGCGCCTGTCGGGTCTTGCCGAGCAGGAACGCAATTTCCTGAACGACGCGTTGACCGGGTTTATCCTGTGCCTGCTCGGCATATTCCTGACACTGGCCTGGATTTTCGCCAGCTGGACACGGCCATTGGTGGTGATGCTGATCATTCCGTTTGGGCTGATCGGTGCGATCTGGGGGCATGTCTATTGGGAGGTGCCGTTGTCAATGTTTTCGGTCGTCGGGCTGATCGGGATGACCGGCATCATCATCAACGATTCTATCGTGCTGATCTCGACGATCGATGAATATACCGAAAACCGCGGGCTGGTTCCGGCCATTATTGATGGTGCCTGTGACAGATTGCGCCCGGTCTTTTTGACGACGGCATCGACTGTCCTGGGGCTGACGCCGCTGTTGTTTGAGCGCAGCCGCGATGCGCAATTCCTCAAACCCACGATCATCACGCTGGTGTACGGGCTTGGGTTTGGCATGTTGCTGGTGCTGATCCTGGTTCCGGCGGTCCTGGCCAGCGGTCAGGATATGGGGCGGTTTATCGTGGCGCTCAGGCGCTCGGTTTCGCGGCGCAGCGTCTGGGCATTGCGCGTGCCGGTGGTGATTGCCGGTGGCCTGTCCGCAGCGATATTCGCCGCAACGCTTGGTTTTTTCGCGCTTTGGCAGACGTTGCCGGTGTTGCTGATTGATCTGCTTGCCCAGTGGGGTATCGAGCCGGGTCTTACGGTCGCGTTGGCGCTGTTTGTCGCCGGGACCGCGGTTTCGCTGATTATCGTGCATCTTAGCGCGGTGTTGGCCATAACCTTGCGGCGCAGTGTTGGTCTCAGGCGCGGTGATCCCGCCTAATTGGTGGCCACGCAGCCGTTAAATTCCACCGCGTCATCGCCCGTAAATACCGTGACCCGCACGTCCGAGCGGCTGAGAACAAACGGCGCGGCGCTGGCGGGGACCAGTTCAGCCTCGGCCAGCGTTGTATCGGGGCCGTGGGACAGCACCGGTTCGGAGACCCAAATCGTCGGATCGCCAGTCTCTATGACGACGTGATCAGCGCCTGCCAGAGCAACCGAAACTGCGATTGCCAAGCCATCCGCGATCGGCGTGATCGCGCAGCCGGGCTGGGGCAGCCCGCGTTCGCTGGCATCCCCAACTTCATGCGACAGGCTGGCCAGAATGTCCGCATCCGCCGAGCCGCCGGATGGCAGCAGCGCGCGCAAAGTGACCTCTGTGGGAATGCAAATATCGCTGCACACGCCCAGTAACATTCGGGCCCGCAGGCGAATGTCACCGGCCGCATTCGGCCATATTTCAAGCGGCAGCACGACCTCATCCGTATATCCCAGCGACGTCATGCCATTTTGCTCAAACGGTTTGGGAACCGGCCAGTGAATGGCCACGGCTGACATGTTTTGCGAACCCGTCCAGTCAAACTCAGGCGGGATGCCGGCGTCGCCGGGTTTGCGCCAATAGGTTTTCCAACCCGGCGCCAGTTGGATGCGAATGCCGGCCATGTGGTTGCCGTTTTCCATGCGCCAGCCCGCGATCACAGTGATCTTGGCGTAATCGTCGACCGACATGGCCCAGGCAGGTGCTGACACCAGGCACAGGCAGACGGCGGCGAGCGTCCTTGCGGCGCGGGCGGGAACAAATGGCCAATTCATCGCGGCGAACCTAAGCAAATATAGGCACATTGGAAATCACATTCGGGCGAGAGGCACGTTACAGCGAATTCTTACCTTGCCAATCGGGGAGCCGCGGCGGCAAGCTCCGGCCATGATCAGGCAAGACGATTCTGCCACTCTCGCCGGCAAATTGCTTATCGCGTCGCCGGGGATGGAGGATCCGCGCTTTCACGGCGCAGTGGTGTTTTTGTGCGCGCATTCCAAGGATGGCTCGATGGGGCTGATCGTGAACAAGCCGACGCCAGAGATCAAGATGCATAACCTGCTGGAACAACTAGAAATTCCGACATCCGACGATCGGCGCGAGATACGGGTTCATTTTGGCGGGCCGGTTGAGACCGGGCGCGGCTTTGTTCTGCATTCGCCCGATTACGAAACCGAGGATGCGACCCTGCAGGTCGGCAAGGCTTTTGCGATGACCGCCTCGGTCGATATATTGCAACAACTGGCGAAGGGAACCGGGCCGAGCAACGCCATGCTGATGCTGGGGTATTCAGGCTGGGGCCCGGGTCAGCTGGAAGAAGAGATTGTTCACAATGGCTGGCTAATTGCTGATGCCGAGCCGGGGATTGTTTTCGAACAGGACGCGGGCGGTAAATGGCGGGCGGCGCTGGCGACGCTGGGGATCGATCCAATTCTTCTGTCGGCGCAGGGCGGTCGGGCTTGAGCCGGCTTGTGGTTGTGGAATGACTGACAGAGGGCAGCGCCAGACCGCGGGTGGGCGCGTCTGTCGGTTGAGGTCTGCGCTTTATGGTGCCGCCACATCTTCCATTCATTCGGGTGCGCAGGCGGCGCAGAATTGCCCGCCCGTCGTGCTGCAAGCACGCCTCCGGCGTGACGGCGGTCGGGCGCTGCCCGGCGGCGCTTCGCGCCTTATTCCGGTCTGGGGTGTTTGCCGCGCTCAGTAACTATAGTCCGCGTAAATCCGACTGAGATCGCCGCCCCATTCGCCGTGATACATATCCAGCAATTCGTCGGCAGGCACCTGCCCGGTATCAACCGAATCGTGCAGCGCATTGAGAAAATGGCGTTCATCTACGATCATCCCGCCCGCACCCGGCATCGCGGGCGATTTCAGGCCCTCTGAGGCAATCGTCAGGACCTCGCGGGCCAGATCGCGCATCGAAAACCCGTCAACCGTGCCCTCAAGGGCCGAAACTGACGCTGCGACGCGCCATGCCTGGCGTTTTTCCGCATCCCAACCCCTGACCAGATCCCAGGCTGCGTCCAGCGCGCCCTGATCATACAGCAGACCGACCCATAACGCCGGAAGCGCGCAGAGCCGGCGCCACGGGCCACCATCAGCGCCGCGCATTTCGATGAACCTTTTCAGCCGCGCCTCGGGGAATATGGTCGTCAGATGGTCGGCCCAATCCGAAAGCGTCGGCGTCTCGCCCGGAAGGGCGGGCAATTGGCCGCGCAGAAAATCGCGGAACGACTGGCCCACCGCGTCGAGATACTGCCCGTCGCGATAGACAAAATACATCGGCACATCGAGCGCATAATCCACCCAGCTTTCAAATCCGAAACCGTCTTCAAAGACGAACGGCAGCATTCCGGTCCGCGCCGCATCGAGATCGCGCCAGACCCGCGACCGCCAGCTTTTATGGCCGTTTATCTGGCCCTCAAAGAAAGGTGAATTAGCAAACAGCGCGGTCGCCACCGGCTGCAGGGCAAGGGCTGTGCGCATCTTTTGCACCATATCCGCTTCTGATGAAAAATCGAGGTTCACCTGCACGGTGCAGGTCCGGTACATCATCTGTTTGCCATGGCTGCCGACGCGATCCATGTAATCTGTCATCAGCCGATAGCGGCCCTTGGGCATCATTGCCATCTGGTCATGGGTCCAGATCGGCGCGGCCCCAAGGCCAATAAATCCCGCGCCGATGCGTTCGGCGATGGTCCGCACCTCGTGCAAATGCGTGCTCACTTCGTCGCAGGTTTCATGAATGGTGGTCAGTGGCGCGCCCGACAGTTCAAGTTGCCCGCCGGGCTCTAGTGAGATATTGGCACCGTCTTTGGTAAGGCCGACAATGTTGTCGCCTTCAAACACACCGTCCCAGCCAAATTCATCACGCAAACCGTCCAGCATGGCGCGGATCGATATTGGCCCGTCGTAATGCAGCGGCAACAGGGTGCCTTTGTTGTAGCCGAATTTTTCGTGCTCGGTGCCGATGCGCCAGTCTTCTTTCGGCTTACATCCGGCCTCCAAATATTCTGCAAGCTGCGAAATATCCTCGATAGGGCCGCCGCCGGACTGGGGAATGGACATCTGGAGCGTGCTCTCATCTTGCCGCTAAACGCGCCGGGCAAGAATTGGAGGGAATATCGCTCGAAGTCAATCCGCGCTCAGCCCATCGGCGCGCCAGACCACCACCTGCTGTTCGGGCAATTTTTCCAGCCAATCGAGCATTCTTGAGGTGTGTATGCCGTCGAGCTTGGCAAACACGTCGAACAGCTTGTCGGCGCCGACCGCATTTACCGGAATACGCAGCGCTTCAGGCTCGTCGGACAAGAGCAGCCAGGCGGCCTGATCGCTGAGGCTTTCGGGCGGCAAAAGGTCAACCTGAAGCAGGTCATCGACATGCACCGTTCCGCCATCGCGCGGCCCAAAATAAGTGACCTGTCCCTCGTCGAGGCTGACCATGCCAGCCCCATCCGCGCCAGAGGTGAAGCGCGCCCGCTGGATGCCCGCAAAAACCAGCAGCGCCCCGGCGATAGACACCGAAGTGCCCAGGATGACCATGAAACCGACCGAACTGAGCGCCCAGCCGATGCCAAAGATCGACACAATCGCGCCGATCAGCGCATCACGATAGCGCCACGCCACCAGCCGAACTTCGGGTCGAACAAATCCCATCTGTGCAATCATAAGCAATCACACTCCCGCCGCAACGCCCCGCGGCCCGCTCTCGTGCAAGATACCGGCGTTTTGTGGCAACAGATGGGCATTTTCGTAACGTCCGAAGATGTGGCGGGAACTGGCCGAACCTACCAATCGCCGTTTTTTGCCGCCCGCGCTCGGAATTGGTGAAATCGGTCATGCAAGGGATGATCCACGCCACGCCAAGCTCGGTGGCTTTTTCAACCACAAGATCGGCGCGCGCATTTTTCAGCGGCGAAAAGATCAGCCACAGGTCCGCATCCTGGGTCTGATCGCGGGTCCGGCGTTGGCACAGAAGCTGAATGGAACGCTTGGTCGCAGGCACTAGTTCCGCCAGCCATGCCCCGTCTTTTCCGTTAATTATCAGTATTTTATCTGCCTGCTGCAGCCGCGTCACGGATTGCAGCAATGGCTCTGGTCCGCGCTCAGACTAACCGATTGCCCCGGCCCGAGCGGGTGATCTACAAAGAGCCTGATTTTCGTATCCGCCAAAAGGCAAAAGCATATGTCCGAAGATAACAGGACGCCAGCGGATGGCGGCGGGAAGGTTGCCGACGCGGTTGCGGGAAACTGGGTCGACCGGCTGGCACCGGCTCAGACGCGACCATTTCTGCGCCTGTCGCGCGCCGATCGCCCGATCGGAACCTGGCTGTTGTTGTTGCCCTGCTGGTGGGGCGCGTTGCTGGCTGCGGCGCAGGCGGATCGGGCTGACTGGACGTTGCTGTGGGTCATGGCGGCCTGCGGGGCCGGTGCGTGGCTGATGCGTGGTGCCGGTTGCACCTGGAACGACATCACCGACCGAAACATTGACGCCGCGGTCGAACGCACCCGGTCGCGGCCGATACCTTCGGGGCAGGTAAGTGTTCGCGGTGCGGTGATCTGGATGGTCGCGCAATCGCTTGCGGCCCTGGCGATATTGCTGACGTTCAATGCCAGCGCGGTGACGCTGGGTTTCGCCTCATTGGTTTTTGTGGCGATTTATCCTTTTGCCAAGCGCCTTACCTGGTGGCCGCAGTTGTTTTTGGGCCTGGCGTTCAACTGGGGTGCGCTTTTGGCATATACGGCGATTGCCGGTCACTTGGCGGCTCCGGCCATTTTACTCTATCTTGCCGGGATTGTCTGGACACTTTTTTACGACACCATCTATGCCCATCAGGACAAGGAAGACGATGCGCTGATCGGGGTCAAATCAACCGCCCGGCTATTCGGCGATGCGACCCATGCTTGGCTGCGCTGGTTCATGGTTCTGGCGGTCCTGCTGATGACGCTCGCCATTGTTCTGGCGCTGCTTGATGGTCAAAATGTGCTGGCGCTGGTCATCGCGCTTGGGGCACCCTGGGCCTTTGGCTGGCATCTGGCTATGCAAAACCGGGTTCTGAATATCGACGACCCGGCCGGTTGCATGGTGCTTTTCCGCTCCAACCGCAACGCCGGGCTGATCCCGGTGGTGTTTCTGGGCCTGGCGCTGCTTGTGTGATTGCAGCGCTCGGCGGCAGGCCTTAATGAAAAACTGCGGTTAACCGATAGACCAGGTCACAATGCGCTTACGCAAATCAATTGCAGGGTTTTTGGTCTACGTGCTGGCAGCCGCATTCACCTATGGGGTCGCCGCATTTGGGGCCAATATCGTTGAAGACCGCACCGAGGCGGACGTGGCGAGAGCGCTCGATCTGAATGGATTTGACTGGGTGGCGGTTCAGGCCGACGGTTTGCAGGTGCTGCTGTCGGGCGAAGCGCCCGATGAAGCCACACGATTTCGCGCCATTCGCGAAACCGGACGGCTCGTCGACGCGGCGCGCATCATCGACCTGATGGACATCCATGTCCCCGCGCCGATCCGGCCCCCGAGATTTTCCGTTGAAATTCTACGCAATGACGACGGTATCAGCCTGATCGGGCTGGTCCCGGCGGTGCCTGGAAAATCTGACATCGTGGCCCGGGTGGCAAGCATCGCTGGTGCCGCGCAACTGGTCGAATTGTTGGACGAGGCGAGTTTCGAACCGCCGGAATTGTGGGAAATGTCGCTTGAATACGGCATTTCGGCGCTGGCCAATTTGCCGCGGTCGAAAATCTCGATCGGCGCCGGACAGGTCGAGATCGTGGCCAGCAGTGAAAGCGAGCAGGAAAAACTCCAGCTTGAAACCTGGCTTCGTGCGGCGGCACCCCAAAACCTGTCGGTTGCCATCGATATTGCGGCGCCGCGGCCGGTCATCACGCCGTTTACCCTGCGATTTCTGATTGACGGGCGCGAGGTGCGTTTTGACGCCTGTTCGACCGATACCGAAATAGGTGCTGCCATGATCCTGGCGGCTGCGCGTTCGGCAGGATTGTCCGGTCAGGCGCGCTGCACCATCGGGTTGGGCGTGCCCAGTCCGGATTGGGACGAAGCGGTGATCATGGGGGTCACCGCGCTGGCCGAGCTTGGGCAGGGTTCGGTGACATTTTCGGATGCCGATGTGACGCTGATCGGCACACCGGGCATGGACCCGGAAAGATTTGATCGCGTCACCGCGACGCTCAAGGCCGATCTGCCGGATGTCTTTTCGCTTTTTTCCATTCTGCCCGAACCCGAGCCCGAACCCGGCGAGCTGGCCGAGGCCCCGCCCCCGGAATTTGCCGCCAGCCTCAGCCCCGAGGGTCTGGTACAATTACGTGGCCCGATCGCGGATGAACGCAGCCGCGTGGCGGCGCAAAGTTTTGCGCGCGCCTTGTTCGGCAGCGCGGCGGTCACCGACGCGCTCAGGCCCCGCGAGGCGATGCCGCCGGGCTGGTCGATGCGGGTTTTCGCCGGGCTGGAGGCGCTGGCCGAGCTGAAAAACGGACTTGTCCGGGTGCGCACCGATCTCGTCCAAATCACCGGCGATACCGGCAATCAGAATGCGCAGGCCGAAGTTGCCCGCATCTTGTCGGAGCGGCTGGGCGGATCGGGTGAGTTTGAGATCGACATCACCTATCAAGAAGAGTTGGATCCCCTGGCCAGCATTCCGAGCCCGCGCGTATGCGTGGACCAGATCAATTTGGCCATGGCCGCCCAAAAGATAACATTTGCCCCGAGTTCGGCGGATATTGACGACGACGGACGCGCCACGATCGCCGAACTCGTCGAGATCATGAAAGAATGCGAGCATGTCGAAATGGAAGTCGCGGGCCACACCGACAGTCAGGGCCGCGAGATTATGAATAAGGAGCTGAGCCAGGCGCGCGCCTATGCGGTCGTCAACGCGCTGCAGGCGCGGCGGGTTCTGACATCCAATCTCGATCCGGTCGGGTATGGCGAAGAGCTGCCGATTGCCGATAATGAAACCGAAGAGGGCCGGGAAGCGAACCGGCGCATCGAATTCCTGTTGGTTGCCGATAAACCCGACCAGGGCGAAGACGCTGCTCTGATCGATGCAGCCCCTGAACAGCCACCGGCCGGGCCGGGCACCGACGGCCCAGCACCGCCTGAGGACGCTGCCGCGCCGCCAGCCACGGATGCAACCGCGAACCAGACCGCGACGGAGGAACCCGATGAATAGGGAAGAGTTTATCATCGCCACAGCCATCATCCTGTTTGTGGCCTTTGTTGTCGGGTGGTGGGCCAATTGGCTGGTGAACCGGTTTTTGCGGGTTGCCCAATCGGAGATGAGCGAGCTGGATCGCATGGCCCAGCAGTTGCACGAGACCGAAGAACAGCGCGACCAGGCGATCAGCTATTTTCAGCAGCGTGAAGCAGAGATGTCCAATCAGCTCAGCCAGACCGAAGCGGAGCTCAAAGCGGCAATGGACGGATTGCGCGTGGCCCGACACGAGGCGGAAGAATTGCGCGCCTACGTCGAACGGACCAATACTGGTTAATCCTTTAGTGTCCGTCCGGGGACTTTATGAGTCGGATGAATCGGTTATCCGGCGCGCCCTCTTGAAGAGCTGAATCAGCTGTGATTCTCTGGGGTGGTGAATTTGCTCTTGAGGTGCCCCATGTGGACTGCCGACAACCGCCCGCGCTACAACCGCGACAAACTGCGTTATCCGAGCGACCTGACCGATGCGGAATGGGCGCATATCGAGCCGCTGATCCCGCCGGGCAAGCCCGGCGGCGGCAAACGGCGCGTCGCTATCCGCGAGGTGATCAACGGCGTGATGTACATTCTGAGCACCGGCTGCCAGTGGCGCGCGCTGCCCAAGGATTTGCCGCCCAGAAGCACCGTGCATGATTACCTCGGCCTGTGGAACTGGGACGGCACGCTGGATCGCATCCATCATGCGCTCTACCTCAAGTGCCGCGAGAAAGCCGCGCGCGAAGCCAGCCCCACGGCCTGCATCATCGACAGTCAGAGTGTGAAAAGCGCTGAAAAAGGGGGGCTCGCATCGACAGCCACGGCTTCGATGCCGGCAAGTTGATCAAGGGCAAGAAGCGGCATGTTCTGGTCGATACGCAAGGCTTGCTGCTGCACGGCATCGTCACCGCCGCCGACGTTCAGGATCGCGACGGCGGTCTCGCGCTGCTGGCGACCTTGTTCGGTCTGTTTCCCTTTCTCGGGAAATTGTTCGCCGACAGCGCCTATCAGGGGCCGGTCTTTCACCGCGCCCTGGCCGGCATCCTGCCCGATCTCGAGACCGAGATCGTCAAGCGATCCGATCGGGTGAAGGGCTTCGTCGTCCAGCCCAGGCGTTGGGTGGTCGAACGCACCATCGCCTGGCTCAACCGCTGCCGCCGACTGGCCAAGGACTGGGAGAACCTCAACCGCAACGCGCTCGCCTTCATCAAGCTCGCGTCCATTCGACTCATGCTCCGAAAACTCTGTAATCCTACATAAAGTCTCCGGACGGACTCTTAGCAACGGTCAGCGCACATCGTCCATACCAATGCGATCTAGTGATAGCAAATCACAACGTCGGCTGTGCGGGACAAGGCGGACATCCGGATGTTGCGGCATGGCCCGGAATCAAGGCACGAAGTGCCGCCGGGCAGCGCCCGACCGCCCCATTGGGCGGGCACTTCGTTACCGCTTGCACACCCGAATGAACGTAAGATGTGGCGACACCATAAAGCGCAGACCTCATAGGTCAGAGGCGCCCACCCGCGGTCAGGCACTGCCCTCCGCCGAGTGGCTTGCCGAGCACCGATTATGGCTCGATCCCGACATTCACTAATTTATTAGATTGGCTCACAAGTTGCGTGATTTTCGGTACGCAGCCTGTCAAAACCGCTCCAGCAACCTTTTCAGATAATCCAGCTCCAGTTCAGGGCGCTCCCGCTCGCCGGAGCGCCGCCGCAACTCACCCAAAAGTTCCTGGGCGCGGCGATACACATCCTGGCCCTGTAATAATTGCTCATCGGTGCTGACCTGGCCGCCATTGCCCGGATCGCGCCCCAGCGGATCGGCGCTGTTGCGGTTGCCGGCCTGACCGGCGGCCCGCCCCTGCTGGCCCTGCTGGTCCTGTTGGGCCAGTTGCTCTGCCAGTTCGCGCATGCCCTCGCGCAGGCTTTCCATGGCTTGCGCCTGGTCTTCCAGCGCGCCACGAAGATCGTTTTCGCGCAATGCGTCTTCGGCTCCGCGCATCGCCCGACCGGCCTGGTCCAGTGAACGCCGGGCGGCATCGCCACCGTCAGTGCCCTGGCCAGGAAGATTGCGCCGCTGGCCCTGCAACAGATCGCGCAGCGACTGCTGGCGGTCGCCAAGACCGAACTGCATACCCGGCCCGGTGCCATTTTGCCCAAGGCCCGGTCGATTTTCACCCTGCCCCTGCTGACCGTCCGGACCTTGCTGACCGTTTTGGCCCTGCAGACCCTGCGGCCCTTGCTGACCCTGTGGCCCCTGCTGGCCCTGTTGGCCGTTTTCGCCTTCCTGGCCCGGCATATTGAATTCATTCTGCAGGTTCGAGAATGTGTCGTCGCTCAACCCCTGCTGATTGCGCAGGGTCTCGGCCAGACCTTCCAGGGCCTCCTGGCCGGGGCTTTGCCCGTTCTGGCCGCGGCTGGCCTGCATGTTTTCCATCATCTGGCGCAGCATTTCCATGAGTTGCTGGGCCTCGGCCATACGCCCCTGTTCCATCAGCTCCTGCAGTCGATCGAGCAGCTGATCGAGCTGTTCGCCGGTCAGTTCCTGCATTTGCTGGTCGGCGCGCTCTTGTTCGCCAACGGGTGCCTGATCGGCCAATTGACGTATGTAATCGCGCAGTGCTTGACGAAGTTCATCCATCAACTGGTCAATTTCGTCGTCGGTCGCGCCGTCGCGCATCGCCTGTTCCAGCCGGTCCTGCGCCTGGCGCAGCCGATCAAGCGCGTCGGTCAAATTTCCCTCTTCGATGGCTACCGCCAGCGCCCAGAGCGCGTCGGCCAGATTGTCCTGGCGTTCGTGGGTCAGGAAATCATGACGCGCCAACACTTCCAGGCGTTCGATCATCAAGCGAAGGCGCAGCCGGTCTGTGTCAGAGCGGAAATCGCCGAGCGGCTGATACGACAGGGCGCGCAGGATTTGCGCCACTCGCGCGGCGTTTTGCCGTGTCCACAACAGGTCGCGGCGCAATTCGATCACGCCGGCCGCCAATGGGTCGAAAAAGCGCCGCGCCGGCAATTGCATCGCCTCGGGTTCCGAAAGCCCGACCTGCAACGCGGCATCGCGCGCACCAAGCGTCAAATACACGGGCAGACCGGCCCAGGGGTGGCGGGCCAGAACCTCTTCAAGCACGCCCTGAATTTCGCGCCTGTCACCAGTGAATGGCAGGGCAAGATCAAGCTCGATTGCATCGCGCGGCTCGGGCTCGGCCGAGAGCCCGTGCTGACGGTCCACCGCGGGCAGGTCAAGCTCGATGCGGGCAAAGCCTGTCATCACGCCATAATCATCGCCGGCAAGATAGGGTTGCCGCCATTCGCCGGATATGCGCGTTTCAAGCTCGCCCACCGGGTCGATGTCCGGGGCTATGTCGGCCAAGGCGCTGAACGCCCAGGCGCGACCGGTATCGCCGGAAATTGTCAGGGTTCCCGATTGGCGAAACTCAAAGCTGAGGCTTGGATCGCTGGTAGGCGCGTTTGGCTGGCCCGAGATCGTCTCGGTCACGCTCATCGCGCCGACATCGCCATATAGACGCACGGTGATGCGGCTGCCCGTGGGCAGGACGATTTGGCCTGTCGGCAGATCGGCAAGATAAAGGGCGGGTTTGCCGGTATAACCCGGCGGCTCGACCCAACCTTCCCAGGTTGGACCGGCAGCCAGGTCCGCCTCTGACGGTTCGCCAATGCTGGTCAGGCCGCCAAGCCGGTCAACCGAGCCAAATCCGAGCGCCATGGTTACTGCCAGCAATGCGCCAAGCCTAAGCGCGAACCGGTCGCGGCGCGCCAGTGCCGGTATGGGGCCATGCGCGCGCGCGCCATGCAATCTGGCACCCATCCGGTCCAGATGCGCGCGCCAGAGCATTCTGCTGCGCCCGTCGTCGTGGCCGAGCGCAATCTTGTCTCTCAGGGCCGCGATCGGTGCATCCGGCAAATCGCGATCAATGCGCGCAAACGCATCCAGCCGTTTAGGAGCGCGAAACTTCCAGACACCCAGCGCCAACAGCAGCGCCGACACCCCGGCCAGCCCCGCGGCGATCCAAATACCGGTATCGCCGCGCAAAAGCCCGGCCCCGCCGAACATCGCACCCGCAAAGATCAGCCCGGCCAAGCTTAAGAATTGCCAAAACGCCTGAACAATGCGCTCAACCCAAAGCGCCGCCCAGGTCAGCCGAAGCGGGCGTTTCAGATGCGCATGATCGTCAAGAATGTCGCGTTTGCGTCGGGCCATTTTCGTTTATCCGGGGCCAGCCCCGACATGAACCGGGGTCAAAGCCATGGTGGGATGCTATCGCGTCCGAGCATATCATCATAGCTTGGTCGCGCCCGAATGACAGCGAATTGATTGCCGCTGACCAGCACTTCCGGGATCAGCGGGCGGGAATTGTATTCCGACGCCATGACCGCGCCATAGGCACCTGCCGAGCGAAACGCCACCAGATCGCCCGCCACAACCGGTGCCATCTGCCGCTCTCTGGCAAATGTGTCGCCGGTTTCGCAGACCGGGCCGACAATGTCGTACACGGCCGCCTCTGCCCCCGGCACCGGTGCGCTGATTGGGACCACGTCGTGATACGCATCATACATCGCGGGGCGGATCAGGTCGTTCATCGCCGCATCGAGGATCATGAACTGGCGGTCCCCGCCCTGTTTTACATAAATGACCCGCGACACCATGATCCCGGAATTTCCGGCGATCAGGCGACCCGGTTCAATCTCAATCTCGCAGCCCAGATGGCCGACGATGCGTTTGACCATCTCTCCGTATTCAATCGGCAGCGGCGGCGCAGAGTTTGAGCGTGCATAAGGAATGCCCAGACCGCCGCCCAGATCGAGACGCGTAATGGTGTGACCATCGGCGCGTAAAATGGCGGCAAGGTCGGCAACTTTCCGGTAAGCGGCCTCAAACGGGGCCAGATCGACCAGCTGGCTGCCAATGTGAACGTCGATGCCAACCGCGTTCAGCCCTGGCAGTGCGGCAATACGCGCGTAAACTTCGCGCGCCCGCGCAATTGGTATGCCGAATTTGTTTTCGGATTTTCCGGTGGCGATCTTGTGATGGGTATTCGCGTCTACATCGGGGTTTACGCGCACCGTCACCGGCGCGACCAGGTCCAAACCCAGCGCCACCTCGTTGAGCGCCTCGATCTCAGGCTCGCTTTCGATGTTGAACTGGCGAATGCCGCCGGTCAGGGCCGCGTGCATTTCCTCTTTGGTCTTGCCGATGCCGGAGAAAACGATGCGGTCGGCAGGCACGCCTGCGGCCTTGGCGCGCAGATATTCGCCGAGGCTGACCACATCCATGCCCGCGCCCAGATCACCCAGCAGCTTGACAACCGCCAGGTTGGAATTGGCCTTCATCGCATAGCAAATCAGATGGTCAGTGCCTGCCAGCGCCTCCTCGAACAGCCGGTAATGGCGGGTCAGCGTGGCGGCGGAGTAGCAAAAAAACGGCGTGCCGACCGCGCTCGCGATCTCGGCAATCGGCACGTCTTCGCCATGCAGCGCGCCGCCCTTGTAGAGGAAATGATCCATCCGCCCCTTCTTTGCTGCGCAGAGATACCGAATTTCGGGCCCGCGCGCATCCCTTGCCTAACCGTTCAGATCAATGGTTATTTTGGTCTTGTTAAATGCGCCGGTCTTGGAGTTGAAGCCGATCGTCGTTTCGGTGGTGTATTTCGGCGTAATCGGCTGGCCGTCCACGCCACAGGCGGTCAGCGCAAAAATCGAACAAGCGGCCATAATCCGGATCATGACAATTTCTCCTTCCAGCGGGCGATTTGTTCGCGCACGCGTTTGGGTGCGGTGCCACCGTAAGAGATGCGTGAAGCGACCGAATTTTCAACCGAAAGCACGTCGTAGACCGAATTTGTGATCCCGGAATGCAGGGATTGCAGATCGGCGAGGTCAAGCTCGGGCAGATCGCAGCGCTTTTCCTCGGCCATGGCCACCGCACGTCCTGTAAGGTGATGAGCCTCGCGGAACGGCAGGTCCAACGCGCGCACCAGCCAGTCGGCCAGATCGGTGGCCGTCGAAAAACCCGACGCGGCAGCGCCCCGCAGGGCCTCGCGATTGGCGGTCATGTCGGCGACCATGCCTGCCATTGCCGAAAGCGAGAGCATCAGCGCATCGGCGGCATCAAAGACCTGTTCCTTGTCTTCCTGCATATCCTTTGAATAGGCCAGTGGCAGACCCTTCATGACCGTGAACAGCCCGACCGTCGCCCCAAGGATGCGCCCGATCTTGGCGCGGATCAGTTCGGCTGCGTCGGGGTTCTTTTTCTGCGGCATGATCGACGAGCCGGTCGAAAAGCGGTCAGACAGGGTGACAAACCGGAATTGTGCCGACGACCAGATGACCAGTTCTTCGGCCAGCCGCGACAGGTGCATCGCGCAGATCGACGCCGCGCCCAGGAATTCCAGCGCGAAATCGCGGTCGGCGACTGCGTCGAGCGAATTGGCCATCGGCCGGTCAAATCCCAGCGCCTTGGCCGTCGCAGCACGGTCAATCGGAAAAGATGTTCCGGCCAGGGCGGCCGCACCCAACGGGCTTTCGTTCATCCGCGCCCGGGCGTCCTGAATGCGTGAGGCATCACGGTCCAGCATCTCGACGTAAGCCAACATATGATGGCCCCAGGTCACCGGCTGGGCAGTCTGCAGATGGGTAAATCCGGGCATCACCCAATCCGCACCGGCCTCGGCCTGAGCGACCAGCGCGCTTTGCAATGCCGCCAGACCATCGACGACCTGATCGCAGGCATCGCGCACCCAAAGGCGAAAATCGACGGCGACCTGGTCATTTCGCGATCGCGCGGTGTGCAGCCGCCCTGCGGGATCGCCGATAAGATCACGCAACCGCGCCTCGATATTCATGTGTATATCTTCAAGTTCGGTTGAAAACTGAAACGAACCGCGCTCGATCTCTGACAAGATCGTGAGCAGGCCTTCACGAATGGCATTTGCATCTTTATCAGAGATGATGCCCTGGGCGGCCAGCATCGCCGCATGGGCACGAGAGCCGGTAATGTCGTGGGCGGCAAGCCGTTGGTCAAATGCAATCGAGGCGTTGATCGCCTGCATGATCGCATCCGGACCCGCCGCAAAACGTCCGCCCCACATGGCATTTCGGATTTTGTCGGTCATTAATTCAGGCTCCGAGGAGTTAGCCAATGAAGTTCATACGTTCGGCGATCCTTTATATAGCACTGGCTTTGGTTGCAAACCCGGGCATTGGCGGCACCGCCGAATTAGAGGGCCTGCGCAAGGGAACGCTGAAAAAGCTGGTTTTTTCCGAACCGCGCCCGATGGCTGACGATGAATTTGTCGATCTCGATGGCGGCGCGCATCGCTTGTCGGATTGGCAGGGCAAATATTTGCTGGTAAATTTCTGGGCGACCTGGTGCGCGCCATGTCGCGCCGAGATGCCTGCGCTTGACGCGCTGCAGGGCGAGTTCGGCGGCGATGACTTTGAAGTCGTCACTATCGCCATCCGCAGCAAGACCACGGGCATGACAAAGTTTTTTGAAGAACAGGGGATCGAGAACCTGCCGCTTTTCATCGACGAGGGCCAGCAGCTGAGCCGCAATTCCGGCGTGCTGGGCCTGCCAATATCGGTTCTGGTTGACCCGGAAGGCAATGAGATCGGCCGCCTGCAGGGTGATGCGGAATGGTATTCAGACAGCGCGCGCGCCATCATCGCGGCTTTTATCGCGGAACCTGACTCATAGGCTTGCGGCGGATGCGGTCTCGAGTGTTTCGTATGCGAAACACCTACTGTCTAAGCTCATGAATTCGCAGGTTTTGTTGGCGATTTGCTGGAGAAAATTCGTTAACACTTTGTTAAGAAACAATAATACTGTTCCATCGGGCACCGACGAGGCGCTCATCGCTTGCTGACGCGCGCTTTTCGCTCCAGCAAGCGAAAAAGCCGTCAGGGCCGATGAGCGGTTATCTTTGCCGCAATTTGTTGCGCAGGCGGGTGATCGCGCCGGGCACCAGGGCGAAGGACAGACCGAATCCTGTGGCAAATCCGGCAATATCGGCGAACCAGTCCTTGTTCGAGCCGAACAGCAGGCCAAAGAGCAGCTGGATGCCGACCAGAAAAGCGATCAACTGAAAGGCGTTCAGCCGACTTTTGCCCGCCGCGCCAATACTCAGCCACAACATGAACGTGTAACACCCGATAAACCCATAAACCGACGGATAGCCGCCCACCAGGGGCGCGTCAGACCCAAAGACCAGCCCGTAGGCCAGCGCGCCGACAATCGCCGAGCCGAAAAAGACGATGAGAACGGCGAGCGTCCCGAAAACCTCGCCCACCAGTTTGCCCATCGCCAGCAGAAACACGATGACCATGATCATGTGGGTGAAGGAATAATGGATGAATGGGTAGGTGACGAAGCGTTTCACATGCTCAAGCGGCCAGCGACCGGTTTCTATCATCCAGTTCAGAACCGGCCCGGAAAAGGCGTATTCGCGCATTGCGTCGAGACGCCAGCCAACCGCTTGCGGCCCACTGATCAGGCCGCTATTGCCGAGATAGAACGTCAGCTCGACCCCAAAGATCATCAGCGCCAGCGCCACCACGATGGGGGGCAACGGGTTGAACGGGCTTTCTTCTTTGTAATCGCTCAACGGGCCTGCTCGGTTCGCTTGACGCTCTGTGCGGCCACAAGTAAGCCGCTCAGGCGCAGAAATCCAGCATCGGGATTGCTCTTATGGCCGAAATAAAGTTCACGAAACGGGTCTTTTCTGGTGTGAAACCGTCGGGCGACGTGACGCTGGGCAATTATCTTGGCGCATTCAAACGCTGGGTCGGGATGCAGGGTACGGATTTCGAGACCATCTATTGCGTTGTCGATCTGCACGCGATCACCGTGTGGCAGGATCCTAAAGCTCTGCGCCATGCTACGCGGGAACTGGCCGCCGTGCTGATCGCCAGCG
This sequence comes from Paracoccaceae bacterium, assembly GCA_965216135.1. Taxonomy (GTDB): domain Bacteria; phylum Pseudomonadota; class Alphaproteobacteria; order Rhodobacterales; family Rhodobacteraceae; genus CBDCFL01. Next base: position 20,914 of record CBDCFL010000022.1, on the reverse strand, counting down.
GCATCGACCCGGATAAATCGATCCTTTTCAATCAATCTCAGGTTCCGGCCCATGCGCAATTGGGATGGATTTTCAACTGCGTAACGCGGCTGGGCTGGATGAACCGGATGACCCAGTTCAAGGACAAGGCCGGCGCCAATGCCGAAAAGGCTTCGCTTGGGCTTTACGCTTATCCGTCACTGATGGCGGCCGATATTCTGTTGTATCACGGCACCCATGTGCCGGTGGGCGAGGACCAGAAACAGCACGTTGAGTTGACCCGCGACATCGCCACCAAGTTCAACCACGATTTCGGCGTTGATTTCTTTCCGCTGACCGAGCCGGTGATTGAGGGCCCGGCGACACGGGTGATGAACCTGCGCGACGCCACCAAGAAGATGTCGAAATCCGGAGACAGCGACATGGAACGCATCAACATGACCGATGATGCCGAGACAATCGCCAAAAAGTTCAAGAAGGCGCGCACCGATCCCGCCCCGTTGCCCGAGAGCGTCGACGGGCTGGCCGGGCGGCTCGAGGCTAAGAACCTGGTCGATATTTACGCGGCTCTGTCCGATACGACGCCGGCAGATGTGATCGCCGAATATGCAGGCGCAGGCTGGGGCCGGTTCAAGCCGGCGCTGGCCGATCTGGCGGTTGACAAACTGGTGCCGATTTCGGCGGAAATGGCGCGGCTGATGGGCGATGTCGGCGAAATTGACCGGATTTTGGCGAAAGGCGCCGAACGGGCCGAGGCGATTGCCCAGCCGATCCTGGAGAAAACCTATGATATTGTCGGCTTCGTGCGGGCGAACTAAGGAAATTGCGAAAAGAATAAAATTGCGCATTTTTGCGCCAATCTATGACTGTCGATTTAGCACAAGGAACAAGCCATGACCAAGGCCCATCCAGAGACCCGCATCGGGCACGTGCATCTGAAAGTGTCGGACCTTAACAGCCCGTTGATTAAGTGGCTTTTTCCGGCTCTCACTCCCAGATGAGGAATGCGGCGGCGAAAACCGTCTGGCCGCTTTGCGAGACCCCCAGTGCGACCAGCATGGCCCCGGTGGGCGTGAGCAGCACGAAAATACCGCCATATCCGCCCGCCACGGCCTCGCGCGGGGTGCCGGCGCCGATGAGTTGGCGCATCAGCAACGAGAGGTTGTGGCCGGCGACGTGAAGCAGGTATCGCTTGTGCACGTTCTCGCGGCCCCGAAGCCAGGTCCGGCGCATGCCGCCGCGATCGAGGTTGTGGGCGAAGGAGCGCTCGACGATCTCGGCGCGCAGCTTGAAGGCTTCTTTGGCCACCCCCGATAACAGCCGGGTCCGGTTGTTGGTGACCGCCCGCCGCGCCGCCTCGTCGCCGCGCCAGCGCGCGAAGCCCTTCGCCTTGGGCTCGGCGATCCGCGTCTTCCACGGGCCGTTGTCCAAGGCCTTCAAGACCGCCCGTGAGTGATAGCCTTTGTCGGTCACACATTCGGCCGGGTCCTCAGCCGTCGGCACCGCGTCAACGCTGGCAAGGTTCTCCTGGGCCGCCGCCAGCGTCTTGGGAAGCGTCGTCGTGTCGCCCTCGTCGGCGGGGTGCAACTCGGCCGCCACCACCGCGCCGGTGTCCAGATCCACCGCGTGCTCAGGCTTGTAGGCCAGATGGGTCGTGCCGTCCTTCATCTTGGCGATCTTGGCCTCGGGGTCGCTCCTGGAAACCCAGTCCTGGTTCGAGAGCTTCTTGCCCTTGCGCTTGCGGTCCAGACGCGCCAGGTCCTCGGCCGTGGGCGTCTCGATACCGCTCTCCTGGGCCAAGCGCTCCAGCATCCCCCGGTAACCCTCGCCCGTGTCCCTTCGCACGATGTTGCGCAGCGCCGCGTTGGCCTCCATGGTCGAGGCATCCACCCCGATACGATCGCCCTTGACCAGACCTGCTTCGGCAATCAGCGCCAGAACCCAGTCGAAGATCGCCGTGTGAACTTCATGAGGCAGGCGCGTGCGGGTCCGTGACAGCCAGGAATGGTCCGGCACCCGCTCCCGGTTCTCAAGCCGCAGGAACTCCCGAAGCGACAGGGAATCCGAGCAACGCCACTCCAGACCGCGCTCTGAGTCGATGCCCTCGAAGTAGCCCACCAGGTGCATGCGGAAATAGCGCCCGGGCGGCACCGAGGGCGCGCCCATCCTGGCCGCGTAATAGGGTCGGCAGCTCGCCTCGGCAAAGGCGTCGAAGCCGCCCTCGATCAGCACCGACTGCAGGCGGTCGTAAAACACATGACCCGGCGAGCGCGGCATCTCCGCCCAGCCCACCATCAAGTCCCCCTGACGATCCTTCTGCTGTCCCATCGCCATCGGCGAATCCTCCGGTCAAATCAGAACATCAAAGAATCAGACCAGGCCGCTTGCGTCCAGTGCCGACTTCGTCAACGGGCTGTTAAACGATCAACTGCTTTTTACCGGGACGTAATGGGTCTGGAAGTGATGTTGAATTACGGGGATCAGGCGGCGTTTTTATCTGCGGGCGGCTATCATCATCACATCGGCTTGAATACGTGGGAAAGCAAAGACGGCACACCTGCGGACAAGCGGCATCCGGGGCTTTATCATACTGCCTTTGTATATCCTGACCGGGTCGCGCTGGCGGCTGCCTTGAAGCGTGTCACCGAAGCAGGCGTCACAATCACCGGGTCGGCCGATCACGGTGTCAGCGAGGCGGTCTATTTCGACGATCCGGATGGCAACGGGATCGAGATTTACTGGGACCGCGACCGCGCCGACTGGCCGCGTGACGGCGAAGGTGAATTGGTGATGTCCAACACCCGGCTGGACCTGGCCGCATTATTGGCCGAGGCGGATTAGAATGGCCACCGGCACCAATATCCGAACCTATTTCGATGGCCGTTGGCTGAGCGGCGACGTGGCCATCATGCGGGCGGCTGACCACGGCGCTTGGCTGGGATCGGGGGTATTTGATGGCGCGCGCTATTTCGAGGGGATCGCGCCCGATCTCAGCGCCCATTGCAAGCGCGTCAACCGGTCAGCCGAGGCTCTGATGCTCGAGCCGCATATCGGCGTGGACGAGATGATCGCGATCATCGGCGAGGGTCTGGCGAGCTATCCCAAGGATGCTGCGGTCTATATCCGGCCGATGTATTGGGGCATCGATGGGGGTCATCTGGCCATCGTGCCGGCCGAGGGCACGCCGGGTTTCGCCATCTGTCTGGAAGAAATACCCATGCCGCCGCCCGATACGGCGGCCACGCTGAGCACCACGCGATTTCGCCGCCCGGTGCTGGAAGACGCGGTGGTCAATGCCAAGGCCGGGTGCCTTTACCCCAACAATGCCCGCATGCTGGCCGAGGCGCAAGCCAAGGGCTACGCCAATGCTTTGGTGGCCGACGCCAACGGCAATGTCGCCGAAACCGCCAGTGCCAACATCTTCATGGTTCGCGACGGCGAGATATTCACGCCGATCCCCAACGGCACGTTTCTGGCCGGGATCACCCGGGCGCGGCATATTTCCAATCTCGCGGCGGACGGGGTCAAAGTGAAGGAAACGGTGCTGACATTCGACGATTTCCGCAACGCGGATGAGGTATTCATGTCCGGCAATCTGATGAAAGTCACACCGGTGACGGAATTTGACGGCACCCATTATCAGCATGGTCCGGTCACCCGCCGGGTGCGCGAATTGTACTGGGACTGGGCGCATTCCGCGCCGCGGGACTAGCTACAGCAATTGTCACCGGCCTGAACCGGCGGGCAGGCAACCGAGCCAAACGAGCAATAGACACAACAATCGCCGGGGTTCGGTTTCAGAACCTCGCCGCAATTGGTGCATTCATAAAACCACTGGCACGCATCGGTGGGCATGGTTTCTTCCTGGCCATGTCCGCACTTCGGACAGGTCAGCACGGATTGCAGGCTTACCTGTTTCGTTGCTGTCGCCATAGGCCGAACCCCGTCAAAAGCAGAAAGAAGAACAGCGCTGGAAATACCACGATATCGCGATTGACCACTGCGAGCAGGCCAGTCAAACCAAGCCCGCCAAGTGCGAATGGCAGCAGCGGTGTGAAACAACAGAGCGCCGCGAGGACCGTGCCGCCGATGCCTGTCAAAAGCAGTCTATCCTTCATTGGCGATTGTGCTCCGGATTCGGCGACTGTGAAGGACTAGATTCAGATGATCTGCGGATCGTCCGGATTGTCAGCCAGAAAAGGCCGAATAACACCGCCACCAAGATTGCCATCAACGCACCAGACCCCGAGAGAAAAGCGCCCGTTCCAGCGACCAAAGAGCCAAGCAATCCAAGACCACCGGCACAGCAAACCACCATGATCGGTGCCGCGATCACGGTCGCCAGTATTGTTCCCATTGACCGATCGTTCATCTTGAACCTCATCTGTTCCCGTTTACGGCTTGCCACAGCGAGTGTTTCACCCGCCGATCACGACCCTGCGGGCGCAGGACGTTCCCGCCGCGCAGAGGCGCGGATTGCGGACGTACACGCGCCAGTAACCGAAGCCGAGCGAACCAACCGCGAATGATACAAACAGCCAGCGGTACTGGCTGAGCGCGCTGAGCTCGCCGATCCAGGCGCCGGTCGCGCCCAGGCTGAACAAAACCAGCGGCAGAATGCAGCAGGAGCTCATCGCCAGGGTGCCGAGGAATGCGCCAGAGACAGCCGCGAGACCGCCGTTGTCGCGGCGGCCGGGTCCGGATGTGAAGGCCATCGACGTGCTCCGAATTGATTCTGTGCTGCGATCTTTCTACAATCTGTAGTGGCTACAGATGCAAGGAGGATTACCATGCCGGCGATCACAGCGCCGCGAGGCCTGCAGATCGGCGCAATCTCGCGCCAGAGCGGGGTAAAGATCGAGACGATCCGCTATTATGAGCGCATCGGGCTGACGCCGGAACCCGGTCGCAGCACGGGCGGGAACCGCATCTATAACGCGGAAAATCTCAAACGTCTGTTGTTCGTCAGGCGGTGCCGCGGCCTTGGGTTCGCCATTAGCGAAATTCGCGAATTGTTGGGAATGGTCGATCGTCCGGGCAACACTTGCGAGCATGTGTACCAATTGACCGGCGATCATCTCGCCTCTGTTCAGGCCAAGATCGCCGATTTCGGGCGGCTGGAACAGGCCCTGAGCGGCATGATGGCGGAATGTTCACGCGGTGAAGTACCCGACTGCCCGATCCTTGATGCGCTTTTAGAAGACAGCGAGACGCGTCCGTGACCGGCGCAACAAAAATCGCTGATGCGCATGGCGTTATCTACTTGCCCGATGACCAGCTTGCCGAGCTCGGCATTGCGCCCGCCGAGTTTGCCGACGCCATCGAAACAGCCATAGACGAGCAAGCCGCCGGACGCCTGCATGTCGCACCGAAATCAGCGGTTATGCCCCGCGATGGTCGATATATGATGTCCACTCTTGCGGTTGGCGAGGCCGCGGGCCTGACCATACTCAAAGCGGCAACCGTTAGCCCCGACAATCCCGACCGCGGATTGCCGGCCATCAACGCCACGATCATCGCGCTGGACAGCAAAACCGGCCTGCTGAGGGCGGTTATGGGGGCCAACTGGGTAACCGCGGTGCGCACGGCGGCGCTGTCAGCAGTGGCGGCGCGCCGACTGGCCGACCCCGGCTCGAAAGTCGTCGCATTTGTCGGATGCGGGGTGCAGGCTGGCAGCCATCTGGATGCTTTCGCGGCGGAATTTCCGCTAAAAGAGGTACGTGCATTTGGGCGGGGGGCGGCGAATGTCGAAAAACTCTGCGCCAAAGCCCGGTCGATGGGGCTGGAGGCGAACGCGCCGGACACGGCCGAGGCTGCGCTCAGCGGTGCCGATCTGGTGGTCAGCTCGGTTACCCTGGACTATACAATCGCGCCATTTCTGGACGCTAACTGGCTGAAACCAGGCGCTTTTTCCGCGATAACTGATCTGGGCGTGCCCTGGGATAACGATAGCTGGGGCGCATTCGGCACCATCGTTGTGGATGACCGTGATCAGGAGGCCGCTGCCGCCAAAAAGATGGTGCCGCCCGAGATGATCCGCGCCGATCTGGGCGAGCTGGTATCTGCCACCAGCGAGGTAAGATACGACCCGGCGCGACCCGCGGCCTTTGCCTTTCGCGGCATGGCTTTGGGCGATTTCGCGGCGGCCGCGCTGGCGCTTGACCGGGCGGGCAGCATCACGGCATGATCGCCCCGAACAAAGGGGATTTCGGATGCGCAAATTTCTGGTGGTGCTGGATGACAGCCGGGAATGCCTGAACGCGATGCGATTTGCAGCGATGCGGGCGTCCAAAACCGGTGGCGGCGTGCAAATCCTGTCGGTCATTGCGCCCGAGGAATTCAACCACTGGATCGGCGTCGGCGATCTGATGCGCGAGGAGGCCCGCGAGCGTATTCATGCCCATTTCGAGGTGTTTGCCAAATGGATGCGTGATCGTCAGGGAGTGGACCCGGATCTGGTCATCCGCGAGGGCGAAACGGTGCCGGAAATTCTGGCGCAAATTACCGCTGATCCCGATATCGGCGTGCTGGTGCTTGGCGCCGGTGACGACAAAAAGGGACCCGGCCCATTGGTCAGCCAATTAACCCGCGCCTCAGGTTCGCTGCCGATCCCGCTAACCGTCGTGCCAGGCGAGTTGAGCAAGGATCGGCTGGAAGCGGTTACCTGAGCGAAAGCCGTGCTTTGGGCCAACCTAAGACAGTCTTTAGAATTCTTCTAAACCTTGACTTGGCCCGACGCCGGGCGCATATCAAATTCGCCGAAAGGATAGCCCATGTTCATCCAAACCGAAACTACGCCCAACCCGGCGACGCTGAAGTTCCTGCCGGGACAAGCCGTGCTGGACGCGGGAACCGCCGATTTTCCCAACGCCGACAGCGCGGATAGCTCGCCATTGGCGCGCCGGGTCTTTGCCATCCAAGGTGTAACCGGTGTATTCTTTGGCCCGGATTTTGTGACCGTAACCAAGAATGAAGCCGCCAACTGGGACCATCTCAAGCCGCCAATACTGGGCGCGATCATGGAGCATTACCAATCTGGTGCTGCGGTTATCGACGGTGACGGGGCAACGGTAACTCATGCCGATCATGACGGACCGGATGCCGAAATTGTGAACCAGATCAAGGAACTGCTGGATACACGCGTGCGCCCGGCCGTGGCCCAGGACGGTGGCGACATCACCTTTCACGGTTTTGATCAGGGCATCGTCTATCTACATATGCAGGGTGCCTGTGCCGGTTGCCCATCATCGACCCTGACGCTGAAAATGGGTATCGAGAACCTTTTGCGTCATTACATACCCGAGGTGGTCGAGGTCAGGCCTGTTGCCGCCTAAACCAACCGTATTGGCCTTTGACACATCGGCGGCGCATTGCGCCGCCGCTTTACTGTTGGGCGGGCGAATTGTCAGCTCACGCACTGAAGCGATGGCGCGCGGACAGGGCGAACGGCTGATGGTGCTTCTTGGCGAAATACTGGACGATGCTGGCCTGAGCTGGAGCGATCTGGACGCAATCGGCGTCGGAATTGGTCCGGGCAATTTCACCGGGATCAGAATCTCGGTTGCCGCGGCGCGGGGGCTGGCACTGGCGCTGGATATACCGGCGATTGGGGTCAGCGCCCTGGCGGCGCAAGCATATGGGATCGCCGGTGTGCGCGTCAGCAGCCTGGATGCAAGGCAAAATCGGCTTTATGTGCAGGTCTTGGGCGCGGGTGACGGTGCGGCCCCTGTGCATTGCACCATTGACGACCTGCCACCCATTCCGGCACGCGCGGAACCGGCATGTATCGGCCACCGGGCAGATGAAATTGCAGCGCTTTGCGCCGGGCAGGTGGCCGATGCCAATATGCCTATTGGCGATGCGATCGCGCTAATTGCTGCCGCACGCATCGGATCCAGCCGGGACCGCCCTGCCCCAATGTACATCCGTGCCGCCGACGCCGCGCCGCCCAGACAGGCCGCGCCGGTGATCTTGCCGTGACGCCAGAGGCGCTGGCCGAGATGCACGGCGCGGCATTTGCCGACAGCCGCGCCTGGTCGGCCGACGAATTTCGCCGCCTGCTTCAAAGCGAAATTGTCGCCTTGTCGGCCATGCGAACGCATTCCTGTTGGGTCGTATAGTGTTGGACGAGGCCGAGGTGCTGACGCTTTGCACCCACCCGGAATTTCGCCGCAAAGGGCTGGCGGCAACCTGCTTGCGCGATTTTGAAATCCAAGCCCAAAAAGCCGGAGTTACCCGCATTTTTCTTGAGGTCGCCGCCGATAATCAAGCTGCCTTGGCGCTGTATGGGGCCGCCGGATACAGCGCATGCGGACGCCGGGCGGGCTATTGCAAAACCGCAAACCCGCAAAAAGCCGTTGATGCAATTGCTTGGCGAAGAAAGTGCCGTCTTAGCCGCCCGGAATCCGTCGATTATTTGACCATTCGGTAAATATCCCGCGTCAAGCTAAGATTCCGATTGACCTTCGCCGGGGCCTGCGGCCTAATTTGCAGATGAACAGACGAGATCTGCTCGCAAAACAATCGGGGTGGCGAGCATTCGCTGCCTAGCAAAAAATCAACGGGAGAATTCAATGAGTTTCATGAAAAGCTTAATGGGCGCCGCCGCTGCTATCGCAGTTACCGCAGGCGCCGCACTTGCCGATCCGGCGATCATCTACGACCTCGGCGGCAAGTTCGACAAATCGTTCAACGAAGCGGCCTTTACCGGTGCGCAACGCTGGGCCGATGAAACCGGCGGATCGTATCGCGAGATCGAGTTGAGCTCAGAAGCTCAGCGCGAGCAGGCGCTGCGCCGTTTCGCCGAAGCCGGCAACAATCCGATCGTGATGACCGGATTTGGCTTTGCGTCTGCGCTTGACACAGTGGCACCCGATTTCCCGGACATTAAGTTTGCGGTCATCGACGTTAATTGGCTGGACCAGCCAAACGTGCGCGGCGTTGGCTTTACTGAGCACGAGGGGTCCTACCTTGTGGGCGTGGCTGCCGCCATGGCTTCGAGCTCCGGGACTGTCAGCTTTGTCGGCGGCATGGACATCCCGCTGATCCGCAAATTCGCCTGCGGTTATGTTCAGGGCGTCAAAGCGGCCAATCCTGACGCGACCGTTATCCAGAATATGACCGGCACGACACCGGCGGCCTGGAATGACCCGGTCAAGGGTGCCGAGCTGACCAAGGCGCAAATCGCGCAAGGATCTGACGTGGTTTATGCCGCCGCTGGTGGAACCGGTGTTGGCGTCCTGCAGACCGCTGCCGACGAAGGCGTGTTCTCGATCGGAGTCGATAGCAACCAGAACTACCTGCATCCGGGCTCGGTTCTGACATCGATGCTCAAGCGCGTGGACAACGCGGTCTACGAGGCCTTCAGCCAGGGCATGGATCTGGAAACCGGCAATGTGATGATGAACGTCGCAAGTGGTGGTATCGATTATGCGCTGGACGAGCATAACGCCGAAATCTTCAACGATGAGATCAAGGCAGCCGTGGATGTCGCCAAAGCCGGTATCATCGACGGCTCGATCATGGTCCACGATTATACGTCGGACGACAGCTGCCCGGCCAGCTAAGGGACATCCCTTATGGGTGGGGAAAATATTGAGGGGCGGCGGGCAACTGCCGCCCCAGCGATTGAGCTTCGCGGCATATCCAAGGCCTTTGGCCCGGTGCAGGCGAACAAGGACATTGCGATCAATGTCGCGCATGGCACGATCCACGGGATCATCGGCGAAAACGGCGCGGGCAAATCAACGCTGATGTCGATCCTTTACGGCTTTTACAAAGCCGATAAGGGCGAGATTTTCATCAATGGACAAAAGACCGAAATTCCCGACAGCCAGGCAGCGATCGCCGCCGGGATCGGCATGGTGTTCCAGCATTTCAAGCTGGTCGAGAATTTCACCGTTCTGGAAAACGTCATCCTGGGCGTCGAGGACGGCCCGATGCTGCGCGAAAGTCTGGACAAGGCGCGCGACACGTTGGCGCATCTGGCCGAAGAATATGAGCTGGACGTTGATCCTGACGCGGTGATGGAAGACCTTTCGGTTGGCCAGCATCAGCGTGTCGAAATTCTCAAGGCCCTCTATCGGCAGGCGGATATTCTGATCCTCGACGAGCCGACCGGCGTTCTGACACCGGCTGAGGCCGACCACCTGTTCCGCATTCTGAAAAACCTGAAGGACGAAGGCAAAACCATCATCCTGATCACGCATAAATTACGCGAGATCATGAACGTGACCGATACCGTCAGCGTGATGCGCGGCGGCGAGATGCTGGACACGGTAAAAACCGCCGAGACCAGCCCCGAGGATTTGGCTGAGCGCATGGTGGGGCGAAAGGTTCTGTTGCGCGTAGACAAAAAGCCCGCGAAACCAGGTGATCCGGTTTTGCAGGTCGAAAACCTGCGCATTGTCGATGACGACAAGGTCGAGCGCGTCAAGGGCATTTCATTTGAGGTTCGCGCCGGTGAAATCCTTGGTATCGCTGGGGTGGCCGGTAATGGTCAGACCGAGATGTTGGAGGTTCTGGGCGGCTTTATGGACGGCACTGGCAGCGTGCGCGTGAACGGGCAGGAAATTGATCTTACAGGAAAATACTCAGATGGGCAATCGCGCCGGGGCCGCGGCATTGCCCATGTGCCCGAAGACCGTCAGGCCGAGGGTCTGATCATGGAATTCGCCGCATGGGAGAATATGGTATTCGGCTATCACCACGACCCGGAATACCAGAAAAGCGCGCTGTTCATGGACAACGCCAAGATCAGGGGCCTTTCGGCGGAAAAGTTGGAACGTTTCGACGTGCGGCCGCGCAACGTCCATCTGGCGGCCAAGAGCTTTTCCGGCGGCAATCAGCAAAAACTGGTTCTGGCTCGCGAGATGGAGCGCAACCCGGATCTATTGCTGGTCGGCCAGCCGACGCGCGGGGTGGATATCGGGGCTATCGAGTTTATCCATCAGCACATCGTCACGCTGCGCGATGAGGGCAAGGCAATATTGCTGGTCAGCGTGGAGTTGGATGAGATCATGAGCCTGTCGGATCGGATCGCGGTGATGTTTGATGGCGAGATTATGGGCGAACGAATGCCCGCCGAAACCGACGAACAGGACCTTGGCCTGCTGATGGCAGGCATCACCGAGCGCAAGGGGGCGGCTTGATGGATACTATGCCGCGCTGGGCCGACATCGTCTTGGTGCCGATTATCAACCTGACACTTGCCTTTATCGTCGCTGGGCTGGTGGTGCTGGCAATTGGCGAAAACCCGATTGATATGATCTTTTTCATGGTCAAAGGCTCGCTTGGCTCGACCTCGGGCATTGGCTTCACGCTTTATTACGCAACAAATTTCATATTTACCGGCCTTGCCTTTGCGGTGGCCATGCATGCGCGGCTTTTCAATATCGGCGGCGAGGGCCAGGCCCTGATGGGCGGGCTGGGCGCGGCGCTGGTTTTGCTGGCGATCCCGTGGCCGCATTGGACGCTGGCCCTGCCCTTTGCAATCATCGGCGCGGGCATTTTCGGCGCAGGCTGGGCGGCCGTGCCGGCCTATCTGCAGGCCAAGCGCGGCAGCCATATCGTGATCACCACGATCATGTTCAATTTTATCGGCGCGGCGCTGTTGATATTCCTTTTGAACGGGGTCTTGAAGAGACCTGGCCAGCAATCTGCGGAAACCCGCCATTTTGGCGACGGCATGCATCTGCCAACGTTTCACGAGATGCTGTCGCCGCTGGGCATAGAGTTTTCGAAATCGGCCCCGGCCAATATCAGCTTCATTCTTGCCATCATAGCGGCATTTGGGGTCTGGCTGCTGATCTGGCGCACCCGGCTAGGCTATCAGATCCGCGCCTTCGGCCAGTCAGAAACCGCCACGGCTTATGCGGGAATTTCTTCAGTGCGAGTGACCATCATCGCGATGCTTATTTCCGGCGGGTTGGCGGGTATGCTGGCGATCAACGTGGTGATGGGCGAGGCCGAGCGTCTGATCCTGAACTTCGTCGAGGGCGCCGGTTTTATGGGCATCGCGGTCGCCCTGATGGGGCGCAACCACCCGTTTGGCATCGTGCTGGCGGGGCTGTTGTTTGGAATGCTCAACCAAGGCGGATTTGAACTGCTGTTTGAAATGCCGGGGATCAGCCGCGAAATGGTGCTGGTCATTCAGGCGCTGATCATCATTTTCACCGGCGCTTTGGTGCATATGACCCGCGACCCGATCGAACGGATATTTATCCGGATGCAGAAAAGGGCCGAGTGATGGATTTCCTGCAACTCATCCTGACCCTGGACTCCACCATCCGCCTGTCGGTCGTGCTGCTGCTGGCCTGTCTGGCGGGGCTGTTTTCAGAGCGCTCAGGCATCGTTGACATCGGGCTGGAAGGCAAAATGCTGATCGCCGCCTTTGTTTCAGCGGCGATCGCCTATGAAACCGGATCGGCCTGGGTCGGGGTGCTGGCGGGATGCGCGGCAGCACTGGTGTTCTCGATGATCCACGCCACCGCCTCGATCATCTATCGCGGCGATCAGATCATTTCCGGCGTTGCACTGAACTTTCTGGCCTCGGGCCTAACCGTGGTGATCGGCCACGCGGTCTATCACAAAGGCGGGCAAACGCCGACACTGGCAGGTAATGCGCGGTTCACCGAATGGACCCTGCCGTTTGCCGATGCCGTGGCTGACGTGCCGGTGCTGGGGCCGATCTATTCCGAACTGATCTCGGGCCACAAACCGTTGGTCTATCTGGCCTTTGCGATTGTGCCGCTGGTCTGGTGGGTGCTTTACAGAACACGGTTCGGGCTGCGCCTGCGGGCCGTCGGCGAAAACCCGGCCTCGGTCGATACGGCAGGCATCTCAGTGATCAAGATGCGGTTTCAGGCTCTGATGATCACCGGTGTTTTGTGCGGGATCGCTGGCGCCTATCTGTCGACCGCCCAAGCAGCAGGTTTCGGGCGGGAAATGACCGCAGGGCGCGGCTATATCGCCCTTGCCGCCCTGATCTTTTCCAACTGGCGACCGATCCATGCAATGGGGGCTTGCCTGCTATTTGGGCTTCTGGAGGCGATCAGCAACCTTTATCCGAACATCGACGTCGGACTATTCGTGATCCCGGTGCAGTTCACCCAGGCGCTACCCTACATCCTGACGGTTGTCATTCTGGCGGGCTTTATCGGCAAGGCGATCCCGCCGAAATCGGTCGGACAGCCTTATGTGAAAGAACGCTAGCGGACCGGCAAGGGTTTTGCCTGGCCGGGCGCAGGGGCGACCGAGCAGGCGGAAAATTTTCACGAAAATTTTTCCCGAGCCCAATATCTTTCCCGAAAGATTTTGGCCACCAACGTCGCTCCTATTTGTGCAGCATTTGACGCTGGCAGCGCTTTGGTCTTGGATGTAAAGACGCGGCACCCCGTTGCTCCTGGACGACCCCTAAATGCAGATTTACCTGCCCATTGCCGAAGTCTCCGTCAACGCCTTCCTGTTGCTGGGATTGGGCGGCATGGTCGGGGTTTTGTCCGGCATGTTCGGCGTCGGCGGCGGGTTCCTGATGACGCCCTTGCTGTTCTTCATCGGCATCCCACCCGCAGTCGCGGTTGCGACCGAAGCCAACCAGATCGTGGCCTCGTCATTTTCCGGCGTTCTGGCGCATCTCAGGCGTAAGAATGTCGACCTGAGGATGGGCGGTGTGTTGCTGGTCGGTGGCCTGATCGGCGCGGCGCTGGGCGTGCAGATTTTCAACACCCTCAAGGCCCAGGGCCAGGTCGATCTGCTGGTCCGCCTTTGCTATGTGGTCTTCCTTGGCATCATCGGTGGGCTGATGTTCTTTGAGAGCCTGCGCGCCATTCGTCATTCCCGAAAATCCGGGTCGCTGCCCAAACGCAAAAAGCACAATTGGGTCCACAACCTGCCGTTCAAGATGCGGTTTCGGACCTCGGGGCTTTATATCTCGGTCATTCCCCCGGTGCTGATCGGTGTCGCTGTCGGCATTCTGGCGGCGATCATGGGCGTGGGCGGCGGTTTTATCATGGTCCCGGCGATGATCTATCTTTTGGGAATGCCGACCAAAGTGGTGGTTGGCACCTCGCTGTTGCAGATCATATTCGTCACCGCCTTTACCACGCTTTTGCACGCCACAACTAATTTCACCGTCGATATGTTGCTGGCCGTGCTGCTGCTGGTCGGCGGGGTGATCGGCGCGCAGGTCGGCACCCGGATCGGTGTCTATCTGAAGGCCGAGCAATTGCGTGTTCTTTTGTCGGTTCTGGTGCTGGCGGTGTGCGGAAAACTGGCTCTCGATTTGCTCTTGCAGCCGTCAGAACTATTCTCCCTTGGCGACAGCGGGCAAAGCTGATGCGTATCGCGCTCGCCCTTCTGCTGTTTTTCGCGATGCCTGCGCATAGCGAAAAAGTTGTTGCGGGATTGTCGCAAAACCGGGTTGCGATATCGGCGAATTTTGACGGCTCTGAAATTCTGATCTTCGGCGCGGTGCGGCGCGAGGCACCGCCACCCGGCACCGGGCCGCTGGAGGTTATTATCACGGTCGAAGGCCCGCAGGAACCGATCACCGTGCGGCGTAAGGCCAAACGCTATGGCATATGGATCAATGTCGATGGGATTGAGGTGGACCTGGCGCCATCGTTTTATGCGATTGCAACGACCGGTCCGTTTCAGGAAATTATCAAAGACATCGAAGACCTGCGTCATAATGTTTCGATCCCACGCGCGATCCGGGCCGTGGGTGTAACCCGCGACGTTGACGATCCAGAAGTGTTTGTCGAGGCGTTGATCCGCATCCGCAAATCAAAGGATCTTTACCAACTGAATCCGGGCACTGTGGTTTTGTCCGAAGAAACCCTGTTCAACACGTCGGTGGCCCTGCCTGCAAACCTGCGCGAGGGCGATTATATCGTGCGGATCTTCTTAACACGAGGCGGGAACGTGGTTGACGATTATCTGACAACAATTGATGTGCGTAAAGTGGGCCTTGAGCGGTTTTTGTTTAACCTCGCCCACGACAGGCCACTGATCTACGGCCTTTTGTCGCTGACCATCGCAATTATCGCGGGCTGGTCGGCCAGCGCGGTATTTGTCTATCTGCGCAATTAACCGCGCCCGACATATGGCATTTTCGTCGCCATAATCGTCATCGTCTGTACATTGGCCGACAGCGGCAGTCCGGCCATGTGAAACACCGCATCGGCGACATGGGCCGTATCGAATGTCGGCTCTGCCCGGATCGACCCATCGGCCTGCCGCACGCCGTCCCCCATCCTGGCGGTCATGTCCGTGGCTGCATTGCCGATGTCGATCTGACCGCAGGCAATGTCGAAACCGCGCCCATCCAGGGCAATGGTCTTGGTCAGCCCGCTGACCCCGTGCTTGGTGGCGGTATAGGGTGCCGAGCCGGGGCGTGGCACCCCAGCCGAGATCGAACCGTTGTTGATGATCCGACCGCCCTGCGGGTCTTGGCGTCGCATCTGCCCGAACGCCGCGCGCGCGCAAAAAAACATGCCCGTCAGATTGACCTCAACGACTGCGCGCCAGTCATCAGGGTCAATTTCGTCGATGCTCGCCGCAGGTGAGCCGCGCCCAGCATTGTTGAACAGCACGTCAAGGCGTCCCGCCCATTCGGCAAAATCAGCGAAGGCGATGTCCACCTGCGCGGCGTCGGTCACATCACAGGCCAGAACGAGCGCGCGGTTTTGGCTTTTGGCAAGCGCTTCCAACTTGTCGGCACGCCTGGCGAGCAGCCCAACCCGCCAGCCGGTGCCCAGGAATTTCTGCGCTGTCGCCCTGCCGATGCCAGAACTGGCGCCGGTAATGATGATGCTCTTCATGCGCGCTCTTCCCGATTGTCCGCAACAAGCACGAAATCGCGCGGTGGGGATTGCAAATCGGTTACCGACAGCGGCATCGTTGGCCGCGCCAAACGGTTGCGCGTGACCCAGAACAGCCGTTCCTGGGCGCGGGTGATCGCGACATATGCCAACCGCTTCCAAAGCGGAATGCCTGCCTCGATGCGCCCGCTGCGCGACGCTGCCCAAAGGTCGGGTGCAAACACCTGCACATTTTCCCATTGCGAGCCCTGGGCCTTGTGGATGGTCACGGCCGAGCCATGCAGAAAAGCCGCGCCCATATGCGCGGCGGTGGGAATGAACGGCTCGTCCTCATCCGGGATTTCCATTTTGATGATCGATGCGGCACTGACCAGCGGATCCTCGGCCCCGATCACGTGCAGGCGCGAAAATCCGGGTTTGCGGCCGGGGCCCAGATAGACCACCTGCGCGCCTTTGATAAGCCCGCGCGCCTCCAGCTCGATCCGGCGTTTGCGGTGGCGAACCGGCAGCTCAATGCCGTCGCAGATGAGCGGCTCGCCCTCCATCAGCTCACTCGCGGGCGCGCCATAGGCAGCGCGAAAGGCATGGATCAGCCGCACGCGCGTAATGTTTCGCCAGACCAGCACCGGTGATCGCGCCATAAGATCGGCATCGAGCGCTCGGCCAGCACCACCCGTCCATCGCGCGCAGCCGCATCGCGCACCATCTGCTCAAAGGCCTCAAAACCGACGGTCTCGTCGCCCAACGCATGGGCAAGATCAAGGATTGGATTGTCCAGGTCCTGGCGATGAATTCGGTGCAGATTGCGCTTGCGGTTGTCGGGCAGCTTGTCAAATACCATCGTGCCCGATTGATTGACCGGTGCCAGCTGCGCCGGATCGCCAAATAGCACCAAAGTCGGAAATATCTGCTGCAAATCCTCAAACTGGCGGTCGTCCAGCATCGAACTTTCGTCAACGAACCCGATGTCCAGCGGTTCTTCGCGCCGCTTCCAGCCGATGATGAAATCCGAGCCGCGAAGACCAGCGGTGGCCAGCGCGCCGGGCACCGAGCGCTGGGCCTTGTAAAATGCCAGCGCGCGTTGCAACGCAGCTTCGCTCAGCGCCTCGACATCCGGTGGATCGCCCGACCCGCCCGAGACCAGCCAAACTGCCACTGCCTCATATTGCGGATCGTAGAGGGGCGTGTAGATGATGCGATGGATCGTTGTGGCGGCAACACCGTGCTGGCGCAGCACTGCGGCCGCCTTGTTGGTTGGCGCAAGTATCGCCAGAGTGCGCCGGTCCTTGCCGCGGCGGGTTTCGTAGCCACCCGAGACGCCGGCATCTTCGACACCCTCTGACAGGCGGGCAAGCAGCATTGTCTTACCCGACCCGGCCTTGCCGGTGACCGCAATCAGGCTTGGATCACGGTCAGTGCGCGGCAATGCGGTGCATTCGTCCAAGTCAACGCCAGCGGTGCGCAACACATCGCTGACGCAGTCAAACGCCTCTGCCTGATTGTCCGAAAACTGGGTGAGAGCGACCCGCATGAAACCGGACAATAGGGCGGTGTCGGGGCCGGGACCAGCGCGAACATCCGGCCATATGCACCGCTGGCCTCAGACTCAGGCGGTCTCTGCCAAAAGCTCGGCGGTGGGCCGGATCGCGATGGATTGCTCGAACCACCGGCGCGAAGTGGCGCGCGTAACTCCAACGCGGGCAAGCGTCGGCTCCCAGGCGGCGAATTTCATCTCCCACAGGCCCACGCCAAGCATCTGGCGACCCTCGCCTGTCTGGCCGATGACATCGGGTTGGACACCCAGCCGTTGGTAAATGCGGGTCATCCGCCAGTCAAAAACGCCGATGAAGTGCGACAGATGAAACCCCTCCATCACTTCGCCCCGCCAAGCACGAGTGCTGCCGAAACCTCGGCCGTGGCGTCCGGGGCGAGGCAAAATCGCGTGCATTCCCAGATCAGCGGGCTGGTGATCCGAACGCCGCCGGTCAGGTCAGCGAAATGTTCGGCAATCATCGTGCGCCCGGTGGTCGGCAGAAACCGCATCGATCCGCCGTGAGCCCCGTCAGCGCGTTCCCAGATGACATAGAACGGGTCAAGCGCGTCATATTCATCGCGCTCATGGCCCAGGTCGTCAACTTTCACGTCCCAGTTCAGGCGGCGTTTGAATTGCTCGGCGCGGTGCCGGAACATGGATTTGGCGAGTTTGGGAAAGTGATGAAGATCGTGGCCGTAAACATATCTCAGCATGTGCTCGTCTGCTCCTTTGGTCCGCCGGGGTGGCGGCCAAGGGATAGACAGCGCAGAGTTATCCGCTCTTTAGGTCTGCGCGCGCGACTTGCGGACGCTGGCCGGACGCATCACGCAACGGGCCGGAACCGCCGCTCAGACGACGATGATGCCAATCGACAAATCGGGTAGTGCCCCAGGGCGTGGTGTAAATTGTTCTCCGGCTGGGTGTTGAGCCGGTTTACAGGGCGGCGATTTTCGCCGGGTCCATGGTGGTATCCTCGCAGATGGCGGCGACGGTTTCCAGCGTCATGTAACGACGTGTGACTGCCCATTCGTCGTTCTGCTCCAGCATAAGTGCGCCGACGAGGCGTCTGATCGCGGCCTCGTTAGGGAAAATACCGACGACATTTGTTCGGCGCTTGATCTCTTTGTTGAGGCGTTCAAGCGGATTGGTGGAGTGTATTTGCCGCCAGTGAGCTTGCGGGAACGTCTTGTAGGCCAGCACGTCTTCCTCGGCGCGCAGCATCAGCTCGGCGAGCTTGGGATGACGCGGCTGGAAAGCCTCGATCAGCTTGGTCCAGTGTTCCTTCGAGTCTGCCAGCGTGTCCTGATCGAAGGCTGTTCTGAGCGCGGCCGTGACGATGGGACGGTCCTTCTTGCCGACGCAGGCCAGGGCATTGCGCATGAAGTGCACGCGACAGCGCTGGATCGTAGCACCCAGCACTTTGGCGGCGGCCCCCTTCAGGCCTTTATGTTCGTCAGCGATAATCAGCTTTACCCCGCGCAGGCCGCGATCGGCCAGAGCGCGCAGGAATTCGTCCCAGAACACCTCGGCTTCGCTGGGTTGGATGGCGATGCCCAGAACCTCGCGCCGCCCGTCGGTGTTGACCGCAACCGCCACTATGGCTGCCACGCTGACGGTCCGTCCCGAACGCCGCACCTTGATGTAGGTGGCGTCCAGCCAGAGATAGGGCCATTCGCCCTCCAGTGGCCGGTCAAGGAAGGCGTCAACGCGTTCGTCGATCTCCACGCACAGGCGGGATACCTGGCTCTTGGAGACGCCCGTCATGCCCATGGTCTTGACCAGATCATCCACTGATCGCGTTGAGACGCCCTGAATGTAGGCTTCCTGGATCACCGCGGTCATTGCTTTCTCCGAGGCCCGGCGTGGTTCCGGAAACTCCGGGAAATACGTCCCCTTGCGCAGTTTCGGGATCTGAACATCAACGGTCCCGGCGCGGGTTTCCCATCGGCGCGGGCGATATCCGTTCCGGTGGTTCACCCGCCCGGCCGAGCGTTCATGCACCCCGGCACCGCACAGCTGATCCACATCCAGTGCCATCAACCGGTCGGCAACAAAACCCAGCATCTCGGCCAAAATCTGATGATCGGCGGTCTCGGAAAGAAGCGCCTTCAGCGCGGCGGTTTCTGATATCGTGTCCTTGGTCATGGGTGATCTCCTCGATCGGTAGGTCAGGTTGCAACCCAAACCCTACCGGAGAACGTTCATGGCCGCCCAGCAACCCGCGCGGACTTCGCCTGAGCTACGCGAGGCTCCACTCAGCCCGCGCTAACGTCGGAATTATACCAACGGCCCCCAGATTTGACTCAAGGGGATTCCCACGAGCGGCGTGATCTGATTCAGTGGCATCAAGGCAAGGGAGGCCTTTGATGGCAGTAAGGATTACGCGCAAAGACAAGTCCGCAAGGCGAGCTTCGCCAGGAAGCGGCGCGGTGCCGGGATGGGAAAGCGGCGCGACGGATGTTGGCGATTGCCCTGGTTCTGGATGGGGTTGACCGCAAGACGGCGGCAGAAAACTGCGGCATGGATCGGCAGACGCTGCGGGATTGGGCCCACCGTTACAATGCGGAGGGCGTGTCGGCCTGTTCAACCCGTCGCCCGCCGGATCCACCCTGTCTGCTGAGCGCGGCACAGAAGGAGGAGTTGGCGGAAATGGTTCGGGCGGGTCCCGACCCCGAAACCGATGGGGTTGTGCGCTGGCGGCGCATTGATCTGAAACGCAAGATCGAAGAGCGCTTCGGCGTCACCATGCATGAGCGAACTGTTGGCAAACAATTGGCAAGCCTGGGCTTTCGGCGTCTGTCGGTGCGCCCGCAGCATCCGAAATCCGACCCGGATGCACAGGAGGCTTTTAAAAAAACTTCGCCGCAGAGGTAGAAGCAGCCTTGCCGGAAACAGCCCGCAGCAAGCCCCTGGAGATATGGTTTCAGGATGAAGCGCGGGTTGGCCAGCAGGGCACGCTCACCCGTATCTGGGCCGAGCGTGGAACACGCCCCCGTGCCCCGCGCGACACCCGCTATATCTGGAGCTACATTTTCGGCACCGTCTGCCCGGAACGGGCTGAAGCGGCCGCTCTGATCATGCCACATGCCGACACACAGGCCATGAGCGCGCATCTCGCCGAGATCGCTAAAACCGTCGCATCGGGCGCACATGCCCTTCTCATTCTGGATGGCGCTGGCTGGCACGGTTCGGCAGAGCTGGAGGTACCCGACAACATCACCCTGCTCAAACTCCCCCTATTCCCCTGAACTCAACCCGATGGAAAATGTGTGGGCTTATACCAGCGGCATTTAACATTGACCGATATGGGCCCATTTTCGCATTCCGATTGATGTGATGGTTTCGGGCTGTGCGATGAGCTTGTTCCAAGCTTCGCATCCAGCATCGACGATGGCATTGTAGTCTTCGAACACGCGGTTGGAGAGCCAATTGGCGCGCAAGTACTGCCAGATATTTTCCACCGGGTTCAGTTCCGGAGCGCGCGATGGCAGCAGGATGATGGTGAGGTTCTTCGGGACTTTGAGTTTGCCGGTGGTGTGCCATCCGGCCCGAATCCATCAGCACAACCGCATGGGCCTTT
>CBDCFL010000021.1:0-361278 GCA_965216135.1 Paracoccaceae bacterium | reverse complement strand
CATTCCAACGGGTTTCAGACCTGCCGCGCGCTGCACATCCTGCAAATCCTGCTGGGCAGCGTCGAAGTGCCCGGCGGTTTCCGGTTCAAACCGCCCTATCCCAAACCGCCAGAAGCGCATCCGCGCCCGCACGCTGGCACAACACCTGGCCAGCCGCTGGACGGCCCGCATCTGGGCTATCCGATGGGACCGGAGCATTTGCTGTTGGATGAGGACGGCAAGGCCAAGCGGATCGACAAGGCGTTCACCTGGGAAAACCCGTTATCCACCCATGGGATGATGCATATGGTCATCTCAAACGCCCATGCCGGCGATCCCTACAAGATCGACACTTTGTTCATGTATATGGCTAATATGGCGTGGAATTCGTCGATGAATACCACCGAAGTCATCAACTTGCTGACCGACAAAGACGACAGCGGCGAGTACGTCATTCCCCATATCATCTATGCCGATGCCTATTCGTCCGAGACGATTGCTTACGCCGACCTGATCCTGCCCGACACCACTTATCTGGAACGCCACGATTGCATCTCGCTTTTGGACCGTCCGATTTGCGAGGCCGGGGCGGCGGCTGACGCCATCCGCTGGCCGGTTGTTGAGCCGGATCGGGATGTGAAGGGGTTTCAGTCGGCGCTCATCGATCTGGGCGCGCGGCTCGGCCTACCAGGTTTCGTGAACGAGGACGGAAGCCAAAAATTCAAGGACTACGGCGATTACATGGTTCGCCACGAGCGCCGCCCCGGTGTCGGCCCGCTGGCCGGATGGCGAAACGCGGACGGCTCGGGTCATGGGCGCGGCGCGCCAAACCCCGATCAAATCCAGAAATACATCGACAATGGTGGGTTCTGGATCAGCCACATTCCCGACGAAGCGCAGTTCTATAAACCGTGGAACAAGGCTTATCAGGAATGGGCGGTCGAAATTGGTATTTTCGATGCCGAGGTGCCCTATGTTTTCAACCTCTACCTTGAGCCGATGCGCTGGATGCAGCGGGCGGCCGAGGGGCTCGGGACCATTCAGCCGCCGGATCATTTACGCGAGCGCGTGAAGGCCACAATGACGCCGTTGCCGATCTGGTATGAACCGTTCGAGGAAAGCGCGGTCGACAAAGCCGAATACCCGCTACACGCGCTGACCCAGCGGCCGATGCATATGTATCATTCCTGGGGCTCGCAAAACGCCTGGCTCAGGCAGATCACCAACGTCAACAAGATGTTCATTCCCGGCAAAGTCTGGCAAGAACATGGGTTTAGCGAAGGGGACTGGGCTTTTGTCACATCCGCCCATGGGCGCATCAAGGTGCCGGTCGCGCGGATGGATGCGCTGAATGAAAACACCATCTGGACGTGGAACGCCATCGGCAAGAAACGCGGCGCATGGGCGCTGACGGCAGATGCGCCAGAGGCCACCGACGCCTTCCTGCTGAACCATCTGATCAACGAGCTGCTGCCGCCCAAAGGTGATGGGCGGCGGTGGGCCAATTCCGATCCGATTACCGGGCAGGCGGCGTGGTTTGATCTGCGGGTGCGGATCGAGAAAGCGCCCAAAGGCGGGCCGTCTGAACCGGCACTCAAGGCGCAGAAATCGCCGGTGGGTCGCGGGCCCAAGGACGTGGCCTATGGGGGCGAGTTCGAGTGACGACGCTCCCTCAAATGACCAAGAAAAAACTTGGCCTTGTCATTGATCTGGATACCTGCGTCGGATGTCATGCGTGCGTGGTTAGCTGCAAGGAATGGAACACCTCGAATTATGGCGCTCCGCTGTCGGACACAGATGCCTATGGTGCGGATCCCACAGGTACTTTTCTGAACCGGGTTCATACTTATGAGGCGACGCCGCCAGACGGCCCCGCCCAAACCGTGCATTTCCCCAAATCCTGTCTGCATTGCGAGGATGCGCCCTGCGTCACTGTTTGCCCCACCGGTGCCAGTTACAAGCGCGAAGAAGACGGGATCGTGCTGGTCAACGAGGACGATTGCATGGGCTGCGGGCTGTGTGCCTGGGCCTGTCCCTACGGCGCGCGCGAGCTGGACCAGCTGGCTGGTGTGATGAAGAAATGCACGCTCTGCGTGGACCGCATCTACAACGAAAATATCCCAGAGGCAGACCGCGTGCCATCCTGCGTGCGCACTTGTCCCTCAGGCGCGCGCCATTTCGGCGATCTCGGCGATCCTGAAAGCGACGTCAGCAAACTGGTTGCCGAGCGCGGCGGTATGGACCTGATGCCGGAACAGGGCACCAAGCCGGTCAACAAGTACCTGCCGCCGCGAGAAAAAGATGTGTCGTTGAACCATGTAAAACATCTGCAATGTCAGATCGCAGAGCCCAAGGGCCTGCTTGGCTGGCTGGACAAAGCCTTAGAGCGGCTCTGATGCATCCCGCACCGTCCGTTATCGTCTTTACCGCACTTTCTGGTCTTGGCTTCGGGCTTTTGGCCTGGCTGGGGCTGGGCCGGCCGGACTTCTTCGGCATGTCGGCATTTACGTTTTATTTCGTCGGCTATGGCCTGGCCGTGGGTGGGCTTTTGTCGTCGGTTTTGCACCTTGGTAACAAGAAAAACGCCATCAAGAGCTTCTCGCAGTGGCGCTCTAGCTGGCTGAGCCGTGAGGGTGTTATTTCGATCGCGGCGCTGCTTTTCGTCGCGATCCATGCGCTCGGGCGGATATTTTTTGAAACTTCGCTGCCGGTGATCGGGGCGATCGGCTCGCTTTTGTGTTTGCTGACGGTCTTCGCCACGTCGATGATCTACACCCAGTTGAAAGCTGTGCCGCGCTGGAACAGCCCGGCAACGCCGGTGATGTTTCTGGCCTATTCCATTGGCGGCGGTGCCTTGTTGTCGGGCCAGATCAGCGCCGCCATCATCGGCCTGGTAGTTCTCGGGCTGGTTCAGGTGGCCACCTGGATCATCGGCGACGGTCGCTTTGCCGCCGCCGGCTCAACCAGCGAAACCGCAACCGGGCTGGGCCGCATCGGGCGGGTGCGCCAGTTGGAAGGTCCGCATTCCGGCAGCAATTACCTGCTCAAAGAGATGGCCTTTCAGGTGGGCCGCAAACCACAGCCTGAAACTGCGCGTGATCGGAGGCGGCCGTTATCCTGCCAGCGTTGATTTTGATCCTATGCTCAAAGAGATGGCCTTTCAGGTGGGCCGCAAACACAGCCTGAAACTGCGCGTGATCGGAATTTCGGCGGCCGTTATCCTGCCAGCGTTGATTTTGATCCTATGGCCCGCGTCGCACGTGACCGGTCTTGTTGCCGTGGTCTTCCATCTGATCGGTGTTTTCACCACCCGCTGGCTGTTTTTTGCCGAGGCCAAACATGTCGTCAGCCTCTACTACGGGCGCTAGGTCATACCAACGGCCCCCAGATTTGACTCAAGGGGATTCCCACGAGCGGCGTGATCTGATTCAGTGGCATCAAGGCAAGGGAGGCTTTGATGGCAGTAAGGATTACGCGCAAAGACAAGTCCGCAGGCGAGCTTCGCCAGGAAGCGGCGCGGTGCCGGGATGGGAAAGCGGCGCGACGGATGTTGGCGATTGCCCTGGTTCTGGATGGGGTTGACCGCAAGACGGCGGCAGAAAACTGCGGCATGGATCGGCAGACGCTGCGGGATTGGGCCCACCGTTACAATGCGGAGGGCGTGTCGGGCCTGTTCAACCGTCGCCCGCCGGATCCACCCAGTCTGCTGAGCGCGGCACAGAAGGAGGAGTTGGCGGAAATGGTTCGGGCGGGTCCCGACCCCGAAACCGATGGGGTTGTGCGCTGGCGGCGCATTGATCTGAAACGCAAGATCGAAGAGCGCTTCGGCGTCACCATGCATGAGCGAACTGTTGGCAAACAATTGGCAAGCCTAGGCTTTCGGCGTCTGTCGGTGCGCCCGCAGCATCCGAAATCCGACCCGGATGCACAGGAGGCTTTTAAAAAAACTTCGCCGCAGAGGTAGAAGCAGCCGTGCCGGAAACAGCCCGCAGCAAGCCCCTGGAGATATGGTTTCAGGATGAAGCGCGGGTTGGCCAGCAGGGCACGCTCACCCGTATCTGGGCCGAGCGTGGAACACGCCCCCGTGCCCCGCGCGACACCCGCTATATCTGGAGCTACATTTTCGGTGCCGTCTGCCCGGAACGGGCTGAAGCGGCCGCTCTGATCATGCCACATGCCGACACACAGGCCATGAGCGCGCATCTCGCCGAGATCGCTAAAACCGTCGCATCGGGCGCACATGCCCTTCTCATTCTGGATGGCGCTGGCTGGCACGGTTCGGCAGAGCTGGAGGTACCCGACAACATCACCCTGCTCAAACTCCCGCCCTATTCCCCTGAACTCAACCCGATGGAAAATGTGTGGGCTTATCTGCGTGCCAACAAGCTCGCCATATCCGTCTTCGACAATTATGAGCAGATCGTCGACAGGTGTTGCGAAGCATGGAACTTCTTTGCAAACGACAAAACCGCAATCACGTCAATCACTACCAGACAATGGGCCAACGGTCAACGATTAGGGCCGTTGGTGTCGATAACACGTGATATGGCCGGTCAATGTAACAAATGATCTGTCCGGCATTAGAACTCCTCCAGGAAGTGGAGGAGCTGATGCGCCGGACAGAGCAGTTACAGGGGTTGAGATTGATGAAGTTCGATGAGGTTTACGGACGCACCTACAGGGGTGAGTTGAGCCAGCTGGAGGCAGCCGAGATCCTGGGCATGTCCGAGCGCACGTTCCGACGCTGGCGCGATCGCTTTGAGGCCGAGGGCGCGGAGGGTCTTTACGACCGCCGCCTGGGTCGGGTTTCCGCGCGCCGCGCCGGGGTCGACGAGGTGGTGGCACTGTTGGATCTGTTCGATACCAGGTACCGGCATTTCACCGCCTGGCACTTCTGGGAGAAGCTGGTTGCAAAGCACGACGTCACGCGCAGTTACAACTGGGTGCGGCTGACGCTCCAGGCGCACGGCCGGGTCGCGCCGGCGCCGCGGCGCGGCGTGCACCGCCGCAAGCGGCCGCGCCGGCCGATGGTCGGCATGATGTTGCACCAGGACGGCTCCACGCACCAATGGGTGCCGGGTCAGTACTGGGACCTGATCGTGACCATGGACGATGCCACTTCGGAGATCTATTCCGCCTTCTTCGTCGCCGAGGAGGGCACCATGTCGAGCTTTGTGGCGCTGCTGGAGGTGGGGTCGGCCATGGGGCTGTTCTGCTCGCTTTATGCAGACCGGGCCTCGCACTATTGGCACACGCCGGAGGCCGGCGGCAAGGTCGACAAGGACAATCCAACCCAGGTCGGACGTGCCCTGCAGCAACTCGGTATTGAGCTGATCCCGGCCTATTCGCCGGAGGCCCGGGGCCGCTCGGAGCGCATGTTCGGCACCCTGCAGAAACGCCTGCCGCAGGAACTCGAGCTCGCCGGCATCACCGATATGGCGGCCGCCAACCGGTTCCTGAAAGAGGACTTCCTGCCGGCCCACAATGCCCGCTTCGCCCGGCCGGCCGAGGACACAGGCTCCGCCTTCGTGCCGTTCGCCGGCAACCTGGCGGACATCCTCTGTGTGCAGGAGGACCGTGTGGTCGGCAATGACAACACGGTGCGCTACAAGAACTTGAGCCTGCAGATCCCGGCAGACCGCCATCGCCACCACTACGTCAAGGCCAAAGTGAGTGTGCACGAATATCCCGACGGCGACCTTGCAGTCTTCCATGGCCGGCGCTGCCTGGCCCGCTACAAGAAAGACGGCACGCCGATCGAAAGCAGCGAAAGGCGGGCCGCGTGATCCGCTTCGACGCGACCGGCCGGCACCCTGTGGACAAGTGGACCGCCGCTCCGCGACCGACCACTTCACCACAGGGCCAGAAACCGCAACAGAAGCGGTCAAATCATATGGTACATAAACCGGTCAATTCAGTTTGTTATCGACACGACTAGGGCCGTTGGTATCACATACCCATTAAGGGGATTCCGAAAGTATCAACGTTGTGATTCAGTTCTCCAAAAGCATGGAGGCGGTTATGGCACGTTTTGATTTGACGGATTTCGAGTGGTCGGTGATCCAGCCGCTTCTCCCTCAAAAGTCGCGCGGGGTTCCACGGGTGGATGACCGGCGGGTTTTGAACGGGATATTCTGGCGGCTTCGCACGGGTGCGCCATGGGCGGATATTCCGGCACGCTACGGGCCGCATACGACCTGTGTGAACCGCTTCAACCGGTGGCGGAGGGCAGGTATCTGGACGATGCTTTTAGATGAAGTATCAAAGGCTTATCAGGGGGATATCCAGATGATCGACAGCTCATCCATTCGCGTCCATCAGCACGCCGCTAATGGTCAAAAAGGCCACCCGATCCCGTAGCATGGGCCGTTCGCGCGGCGGATTAACCACGAAGATTCACGCACTGGTCGATGCTGTTGGTCGCCCGATCCGGCTGAAGCTTACCGAAGGCGGGGGCCATGACGGACGTTCTGCGGCGGACATGTTTGAGACGCTGGGCCAGGGCCAGGTTCTGCTGGCCGACCGCGCCTACGATAGTGATGGGTTGCGCGAAACCCTTGCTGCGCAGGGCGCGTGGGGAAATATCCGGTTGATGCCGAACCGGGTCCGGTTGCCGGAGTTTTGCCCAAAGCTTTATAAAGAGCGAAATCATGTGGAGAGGTTCTTCAATAAACTCAAACACTTCCGAGCCATCGCCACGCGATACGATAAACGGGACGATAACTTCCTTGCTTCCGTTCAACTCGCATCACTGCGTATCTGGTTGCGATCTAATGAGTCGGTGACCTAGAGCGGACAGATAATTTGCGCCGCGCGGGTGCGCGCCGCGGCCTCGGTCACTTGTTTGGAATGCCAGCCCGAACGGGTGTTCACATCGGTGTTGTTCATCCCGCAGGCCGAAACCTTGATCAGCGCCTGATGCACGCAGGGCGCGCCGGAACCGGCGTATCCGTGCGGTATTGCAGAACGTCCAACCCGCCGTGACCGGTTGAACCACCGCGCGCATGGATTTCTGGATTTCGGTCATGCGTCAACTTTTGGTCAATCGGTCCGACACAGGGACGGGCGCGGCGCGCGACCTCGACACCGGGCCAAATCCGATGGATGAATGGTATCAGGGGCTGTAGCAATAGATGCGCGCGCCGCGCAAGCGCGGAATGGGTCTAAAAGCCCGTGTCCGCGCGGCCATGCGCATCCGCGTTACGATGAAAGGGCGGTCTGATGAAGGGTCAGTGTCTGTGCGGGCAGGTCAGTTGGGCAACCGACGCAGCGGTCAACTGGGCCGGTCACTGCCACTGCGACAGTTGTCGGCGCGCATGTTCGGCACCGTTCACTTCGTTTTTCGGCGTCGATCGCGACAAGGTCAGCTGGCAGGGCGCGCTCTCGGTTGTGGCGACGTCGCCAGACGTTCGTCGCGGGTTTTTCCCCGCTGCGGCAGCCAGCTTTATTATCAAAGCGAAAAATGGGCGGATGAAACCCATCTCTATGCAGCCACACTTACCGATTCTGCGGAGTTTCAGCCGAAGGCGCATTTTCATTGGGCTGAGAAAGTTCCCTGGCTTCACATCGCCAACGAGTTGCCAAAATATGTGGGCACCGCCGATGGCGCGACACCGATTAGCTAAGTCACTTTAGGATGAGAGGGACAGGAATGGACGATCTGTTTGAACGCGGGCTGGCCCAGCGCAAGGCCACGCTGGGCGCAGAATATGTGGAAAAAAATCTCGCAGCGGTGGATGATTTCACCCGGCCTTTTCAGGAGGCGATGACCGCCTGGTGCTGGGGCTTTGGCTGGGGCGACGAGGTGATCGACGCCAAGACCCGATCGATGATGAACCTCGCGATGATCGGGGGCTTAGGCAAAATGCACGAGTGGGAAGTCCACTGCCGTGGCGCGGTCAATAACGGAGTTTCGCGCGAGGAAATTCGCGCGATCATCCATGTTGTCGGGATTTATGCCGGTGTGCCGCAGGCGCTTGAATGCTTTCGCGTCGCGGCCAAGGTGCTGGACGGACCTCAGGCGTCGTAGTCGAACCGGAAGTCGGTCGGTCTGGAGCGACCAAGATAACACCGCAGATCGTATTCATCGCCATGTAGGCTCAGGCGCATCTCGGGCGCGTCGTCTCCGATGCGTGCGCAGGCCTCGGCGACCAGTTCTTCGATCTTGCCCTGAAGCTCGGCCACTTGCGGCGAACCGACTTCGACGTCGGGAGCGAAGTTCGCGATCAGCAATTCGTCGCGATCATTGGACTTGGCCAGTTTGAAGGCCTCAACCATCAGCGATGTCGCGACATCATAGGCATCAGCGGCCAGTCGCGAGCCGTCCAGTTCGATGGCCGACCACGTTACCTTGAGGTGCGAACGGCTCTGTGGCACGGATGCGCGTTTCCTGGAAGCGAGTTTGACGGCTATTGCATGCGCCGGGTTGAGTGGCATCTGCATTGCCATGTCTGCTTGCAACATTCCAGTCTCCTATATTTCTGAATTCGTTTGACCGCGTTCATCTATGGTTAATGTTTGTTGGCATTTTGTGGCATCAATAAGGCGGATCAGAGTGATCTGGTGCCAACTTACGGCCTGATTTTCAACCACAGGGTGTAGAGTTATTCGGTGATCTGTTCAGACCGCGGGCGAGTATATCTTTGAAAATCAAGCGCTTGCGCAGGTTCGGCTGCGAGGCCGCGGCAGGCGGCGGGTGTCGCGTGGTCAAGATGCGGATAATTTGCGCCCGCGATTGTTTCGCGCAAGAATTCGCGGGCCAAAGCTGATTCTTTCGGGCAGGATCGGACCGCCGGCAACCGGTTTCGGCATCGCGCCAGACATGGTGCAATCAGTTGGAAGCGGGCGAAATTTGGCAAGCAAATAGGGGATAATCCTGTGCCTGGGCGGCTTTTTCTGACACGACCGATCGCTGAGATTGCTGCTTGTCTTGGTGCGAACCTGCCCGACGCATCCGTGCCGCCTCGGCACAATATCGCGCCTGGTCAGGACATATATGTCTGGCGCGGCGGGTCGGTGCTGGAACCCATGCGCTGGGGCGTCATTCCAGTGGGCCGCGTCAATGCGCGTGGCCGTCCGGTGCTGGAAACTCTGGTCAATATCCGCTCTGAAACGATGGATGACAAATCCGCTTTCGAGGGCATGAAAAGGGCGGTGGTGCCGGTCGATGGCTGGTATGAATGGACCGGCACGGCGCGCCGCAAAGTGGCCTGGCGGGTACGGGCTAAAGACAACGCGGCGCTGTTCTTTGCGGCGCTTTGCGACCTGTGGCGCGGGCCGGGCGGGATCGAACTTTTG
Organism: Paracoccaceae bacterium; assembly: GCA_965216135.1. Classification (GTDB taxonomy): domain Bacteria; phylum Pseudomonadota; class Alphaproteobacteria; order Rhodobacterales; family Rhodobacteraceae; genus CBDCFL01. The sequence goes on along the minus strand of CBDCFL010000021.1, from coordinate 352,002 downwards.
CAAGTGGCAACAATAACTTGCCCGCCAAATGCAGATGTCGAGCCGATCCATCACCGCATGGGCATGTTGCTGCGCCCAGCCGATTTGGGGCCGTGGCTTGCCGGCCCGTCAAGCCTGGCGCGGGCCCTTGCCCGGCCCTGGCCCGCAGGGCTGCTGCATATTGAAAGGGCGGACGATGTGGATTGGCATGGGCCCTGAAATGGCGACCCCGATCGCCGGTGCTCGCGCCCCCTTTGCATGGCGCTGTCAGGATTCCAGGATCACCTGGCCCGTGCCCTGTGCTGCTGATACGATTGTTGCCAATCCAGAAACAATCTGTTTCGATTTCGGAATGAATTAAGTCAACAATGCGCGCCCGCGGCGCCTTGCAAAACCGATCGCGGAACATGGCGCCGCAGAGCCAGACACGCAATCGTCAACGACGGCCAAGCGGCGCCGTGATATGGTCCTCACCAAACCGGAGGGACATGATGCGCGCTCTGCTTGCGGTGATCGCCACACTGGCCGCCCACAGCGTCTGGGCACAGGAGGTTCAGCCCTTTGCGGCTTTTGACCTTGCCAGCGAGGCAATCCTCAACGATCCGCACGATCTGGCCATCGGTCCTGACGGGCTGCTCTACGTCGCCGATAAATTTGGCAACCGGATTACGGTCTTTGATCCCGAAACTCTGACCGTGGTGCGCCAGTTTGCCGAAGGCCAGTTGTCGGGCGTGCATGACATTTCGTTCTGGCCGGACGGCAGCGCGCTGATCGCGGTGACTGGGCAAAGCCTGGCGATCAAGGTCAGCGATGTCACCGCGGACGAAATTGCCATCGAGCTTGCCTACTCGGCCCCGCGGGTCGAGGGCGCGCTGGCGCATTCCTCGGGCCGCTCCTTTGTCATGGCCAGCGGCATTGGCGTGCTCGCGGTCTTTGACGGCCAAGAAGTTATTGCCACCGTCAGCGGCCACCCGGGTGCCCATGACGTGGCCGAGGCACCGGATGGCAACATTTGGCTGGCCGACAACGCGTACAGTCGGCTGGTTGAATATAGCCCCGATCTGGAACTGCTGCGCACCTTCGACCACGCCAAATACGGCTTCATCGGCCCGCGTTATCTGGACATTGACAGTTTCGGTCGCCTGATCGTGGCTGATCAGTATGCGCACCGGGTCTTGCTGATCGACCCCAACCAGGGCGAAGACGGCGTACTGATTGGTATTCTGGGAACCGGCGAACCCGGGATGGGACCGAACCGTTTTGACGACCCCGAAGGCGTCGCGATCTGGAACAACAGCTACTTCATCTCTGATTCGGACAACTATCGCATCGTTCGGTATTCCGTCGTCATGAACTGACCAGGTTCAGCCGAATGTGCCCGTCACACGGCCCAAAAGCATGAAAGCCCGCGCCGAGCGGGTGTCGGTCAGCGAAATGATGTCCAGATCGCTCGCGGATTTTTCAAACTCGGTCAGCGTTTGGTCGAAACGGCGCAGAAAATGATGAACTGAATCGCGAAAGATCGTTTCCTGGCGCATACGCCCGGCCGACAGGGCAAGGCTGGACCGGTCCCTGATCCCGCCGAGAATGGCGACGGTTTTTCCCCGCTCGCCTTTAGCAAAGCGCCGCCAGATCTCAGGGCGCGCACTATCCGGGGTCAGATCGTCCATATAGATGCCATCCTGCGACAATAACGTCAGCACATCCTGGGCGGCGCGGATCAGGCGCGCCGCCACGCGGTCACGCATCGCACGGCGCAGCGCGGCAAAACCGTCCTTGTCATCAGGGTCATTGGGGAAATTCAATGCGGTGATAAAATCGGCGATTGACAGGGGCGGGCCGAGCGTTTCGCCCGGTGTCGCCAGACCCAATGACGGTTGAGCCATTTCCAGGCTGTCTGGTGCGGTCGCGGCGCTGCCTGTTTGCGGACCAAGCGCCTTGCGCGCCTGTGCAGCCTCTCGTTCAAGTTCCGGTCTGATTGAGGTGAAGCGCGCCAGTTTTGCGTCTGTATTACGCTGCGCGGCGGCAATTTCATCCAGTTTCTTCTCAAAAACCGGCTTCATCTCAAGCACGCCCGACTGGCGCTGCGCAACCATGCTCTGGCGCATCGCATTGATCGCAAGTTGCAGACGCTCGGATTCCTCGCGTATCTGGCGCACGGCGCGCGACGAATAGAGCGCGATTGCCAACAGCGCGACCGGCATGAATATCGTCAGAATGGTCACGCCCATGTTCAGCCGCGTCATGCCGCCGGCCACATCCGATGGCGCGATCAGGAAAAATGCGCCAAGTCCGACAATCCAGACAACGCTCAGCGCGATAGCCAGAATATCGATCAGCGAAAGGTCAACATGAGATCGGCGCGCGGCAAACATGCCCAGATAAACCGGTTTTTGGTTGTCTGCCCGCAATTCCTGGTTTTGCACCCCGTCCTGCAAAACGGCCCCCTAGAGATACTTTATATCCAAAACCTCGTAAGAGCGCGTCCCGCCCGGCGTGCTGACATCGACGCTGTCGCCGACATCCTTGCCAATCAGGGCGCGCGCGAGCGGCGATTTGATGTTCAGTTTCCCCGCCTCAATATCCGCCTCTGGCTCGCCGACGATCTGATAGGTTTTTTCCTGGTCGGTGTCTTCATCGACGATGCCGATCGTGGCCCCGAATTTGATCGCCCCGGTAAGTTTGCTGGTCTCGATGACATCAGCCAGCGCCAGAATGCCCTCTACCTCTTTGATCCGGCCCTCGATGAACGACTGCTTCTCGCGCGCGGAATGGTACTCGGCGTTTTCTGACAAATCGCCATGCGCCCGCGCCTCGGCGATAGCCCTGATGATCGCAGGGCGCTCGACCGACTTGAGCCGTTTCAGTTCGTCGTTGAGCGCGCCATGACCGGCCCGCGTCAGAGGTATCTTTTCCATCGGACTTTACACGTGTGATGCCGGCCACAGCAGGCAGGCGAAACTTACAAGCGCCACAGTTGCACTGGGCTCCTGCCTGATTGCAAGCGAAAGCTCGACATCTGCCTTTGATCTGCGCCGCTTTACCCTTTGGCGGGGTGCGAATTACGCCCAGCCGGATACCACTTGATTGACCCGCGCCGACGGGGCGTCTAACCAATTGCCGAAATACGGTGCCACGCATCAATTGAGGATTGAAATGGCCGACATAACCCGCGAATCGATGGAATATGACGTTGTGATTGTCGGCGCTGGTCCGGCTGGCCTGTCCGCCGCGATCCGGCTGAAACAGCTGGACGCCGATCTCACTGTTGTCGTGCTGGAAAAAGGTTCTGAGGTTGGCGCGCATATTCTGTCCGGCGCGGTGCTGGATACATCCGGGCTGGACCGGCTAATCCCCGACTGGAAGGAAAAAGGCGCGCCGATAAATGTGCCGGTGACAAAGGACAAGTTCCTTGTGCTTGGCAAATCGGGGAAGCTGCGCATCCCCAATTTCCTGATGCCGCCGCTGATGAACAACCACGGCAATTACATCGTCTCGATGGGCAATGTCTGCCGCTGGATGGCCGATCAGGCCGAGGAACTGGGCGTCGAGGTTTTCCCCGGCATGTCCTGTTCTGAACTGGTGTTTGGCGAAAGTGACGAGGTCAAAGGCGTGGTTGCCGGCGAATTCGGCAAAAACCCGGACGGCACCCCCGGCGATGCCTACGAGCCGGGCATGGAGCTGCACGGCAAATACGTATTCCTGTCCGAAGGCGTGCGCGGATCGCTCAGCAAGGAAGTCATCGACAATTACGATCTGGACGCCGGTTGCGACGTGCCGAAATTCGGCCTCGGCATGAAAGAGATCTGGGAGGTGAAGCCCGAAAACCACGACCAGGGGCTTGTCCTGCACACCGTGGGCTGGCCGCTGGGCTGGAAGAACTCTGGCGGCAGCTTTGTGTATCATCTTGATAACAATCAGGTTTACGTGGGATACATTGTCGATCTGAACTACAAGAACCCCTACCTGTACCCTTATATGGAATTCCAGCGCTTCAAACATCACCCCTTGATCGCCAAGGTTCTGGAAGGCGGCAAGCGCGTGGCCTATGGTGCCCGCGCCGTGACCAAGGGCGGGTTTCAGTCGATCCCGCAATCGGCCTTTCCCGGTGGCGCGCTGTTAGGATGTTCGTCGGGTCTGGTGAACCTTCCCCGCATCAAGGGCAATCACAACGCCATGCATTCCGGCATTGCCGCCGCCGAGGCCGCGCAAAAGGCGATATTCGCGGGTCGTTCCGGCGACCAGCTGGACGATTACGACCGCGACCTGCGCACCGGTCCGGTGGGCCGTGACCTGAGCCGGGTTCGCAATGTCGCGCCCCTGAACGCCAGATTTGGGCCATTGGGCGGTCTCGCGCTCGGCGGATTTGACATGTGGTGGCAAACGCTGTTTGGATTTTCGCTGTTCGGAACGCTCAAACACGGCAAGAACGACGCCGAGTCCACCGAACCGGCCAGCCAGCACAAACCCATCGACTATCCCAAACCCGACGGCAAACTCAGCTTTGACCGGCTGACCAATGTCAGCTTTTCAATGACCAATCACGAAGAAAGCCAGCCCGCGCATCTGCACCTCAGCGACCCGGATATTCCCATCAAGACCAATTTGCCCGAATTTGCGGAACCAGCACAGCGCTATTGTCCGGCGGGTGTCTATGAGATCGTGGACGACGCCTTTGTGATCAACTTCCAGAACTGCGTTCACTGCAAAACCTGCGACATCAAAGACCCGTCGCACAACATCACATGGAAGACCCCACAGGGCGGGGACGGGCCGAATTATCCGAATATGTAGGTGTGATGCTGGCGCGCCTGTTGACAGAATATTCATTGCCCGTTGGTTGCTTGTATTAGCGCGAGCGCATAGCTTGCGCGCGACACACACCAGAGGTGGATAAATGTCATTGCGAATGCGCGCGAAGTCACTGATCGCAGTCGTGGCACTCAGCTGCGCGCTGCCGAATTTGGCGCTGGCCGACGGCCAAAGCGGGCCCTATCTTGCCGGACGCGCCGCGATGGCAAAGAACGAATTTCAACCCGCCGCACGGTACCTGACCCGCGCCATGGCGCGTGATCCGCATAATGTCGAGATCATGGAAAGTGCGGCACTTGCCTTCATCGGAATTGGTGAAACCGACAAGGCGATTGCCATCGCGCGGCGCCTGAACGGTATTGATGAAACCAACCAGCTCGGTGCGCTGCTGTTGGTGGCCGCGGCGGTGAGTGGCGAAAATTACGACGACGCGGCCGCGCTTTTGTCGGACGACGCAATCGGTCCGATTATCCGCGATTTGGCGCTGGCCTGGGTGGCTGCGGGCAAAGGCGAGATGTCGGATGCGCTTGAGGGATTCCAACAGGTCGCCGATACCGAGGGGCTGAAAAATTTCGGCCTTACTCATCTGTCCGCGGCGCACAGCCTGGTCGGAGATTTGGAGCAAGCCGATGCGATCCTGTCCGGCGAGGCTCAGGGCGAGGTTGTGGCAACCAAAAGGGTCAGCCTGCTTCACGCCGAAGTTTTGGCTCAGCTGGATCAGCCCGAGCGCGCATTGCAGGTGCTTGACACCTACCTGCAGTTTGAAAACGACCCGGATGTGCTTGACCTTCGCGAAGACATTCAAAATTCGCAAGTCACGGCGGTGTCTGTCGTAACGTCGCCGCGCGACGGTCTGGCCGAGGTGTTTTACGGTGTGTCTGCGGCCCTGGCCGGCGAGGCGGACGATGTTTTCACGCTGGCCTATGCCCGGATCGCTGAATATCTGCGCCCCGATCATACGGATGCGACATTGTTGGCTGCGGGCATTCTTGAAAGCCTGGGACAATATGAATTGGCGACGAAAGATTACGATCGGATCGCGCGGGATGATCCGGCGTATTTACTGGCCGAATTGGGCCGTGCAGATGCGCTGAGCCGGGCAGACAAGGAAGATACGGCAATCGAGGTGCTGCAGCGGCTGTCTGAGAGTTTTCCCGAAATGCCGGATGTATTTTCCAGGCTCGGCGATCAGCTGCGCCGGATGCAGCGCTACGAGGATGCCATCCAGGCCTATGATCGCGCCATCACCCTGGCCGGCGAGCCGGAAGCAGACGACTGGTTTGTCTATTACACACGCGGCATCAGCCACGAGCGTGAAGACAGCTGGGAACTGGCCGAGGCCGATTTTCGCACCGCGCTAAAGCTGAACCCGGATCAGCCGCAGGTTCTGAACTATATCGGATATTCATTCGTCGAAATGCAGGTCAATCTCGATGAGGCGCTGGCGATGATCGAACGCGCCGTCGAGCTGCGCCCCCAGGATGGCTATATTACCGACAGCCTGGGGTGGGTATTCTACCGATTGGGCCGATTTGACGAGGCCGTCCAGTGGATGGAGCAAGCCGCAGCACTCATGCCGGTCGATCCGGTCATCAACGATCACCTCGGCGATGCGTTCTGGGTGGTTGGCCGCGAACGCGAAGCGCGTTTCCAATGGAACCGCGCGATGTCATTTGAGCCGGAAGATGAAGATGCAACCCGCATCAGGCGCAAGCTGGAAGTCGGGCTTGATATTGTCCTGGCCGAAGAAGATGCCGCCGGGCTTGATGTCGCGAATGACGGTTGAGGCTTTCGCGCCGGCCAAAGTGAACCTGGCGCTGCATGTTACCGGACGTCGCAACGACGGCTATCACCTGCTGGATACGCTGGTCATGTTCGGCCCCGCCGCCGACCGGTTGACGTTTGAACCGGCTGACAGCCTACGCCTGACGATCACCGGACCAGAGCGCGCCGCACTTTCAGCTGGCCAGGACAATCTGGTCATGCAGGCCGCTCGTCTGGTTGCGGCGGACCAGGGCGTGCAGATTACGCTGGAAAAGTATCTGCCGCTGGCCGCGGGCATCGGCGGCGGTTCGGCGGACGCGGCGGCCACGATCCGGGGGATCGCGGACTTGCTCACACCTTTGGGACCGGTCCTTGACTTCGATCCGCAGGACGCCGCGACGCTGGGCGCGGATGTGCCGATGTGCCTGGCCTCGCGGCCGCTGCGGGCCACCGGGATCGGCGAGCACCTGGATTTCCTCGACCTGCCGCAGGTTCCCGTTGTGCTGGTTAATCCGCGCCAGAGCGTTGTGACCGCGCAGGTCTTCAATGCTCTGGCCGCGCGCGACAATCCGGGGCTGCCACCGACAATCCCAGCATGCGGAACTGCCGTTGATCTGATCCGCTGGCTGAGAGATATGCGCAACGATCTTGAGGCGCCGGCAATCCTGGCCGCACCTGTCATCGCCGACGTGCTGCGGCAATTGCGGGCAACAAAAGGCTGCGGACTGGCCCGCATGTCCGGCTCGGGTGCGACATGTTTTGGCCTGTTCGCCGATCAGGCCGACCAAATAGCTGCGGCGGGCGCGATCCGATCACGACATCCCCGCTGGTGGGTGGCCGGAGGCAATCTTGGCAGCGAAAATGACTGGGAAGTGGCGAACGTCAACCGGTGACAATCCGCATGACACAGGGTCTTGCCACCCGCTCACCAAGCCCAGACGGGCTTTCTTCGCTACAGCGACAAGCGCATGCAAGGCCGCCGAGCGCCCCTCAATCAGGCAATCCGCGCCACCACGTAATCGGCGAGATCGGCGAACATTTCCCGCACCGGATGATCGGGCAATCCATCCAGCGCCGCCTTGGCCCGGACCGACCAGCCCAGCGCGTCACTGCGCGCCTGACCCATCGCATCGTGACGCTCCAAGATGGTAAGCGCTTGTTCCAGATCGCCATCGGACTGCTGGCCGCCCTCGATCACGCGCCCCCAGAACGCCCGCTCTTGCGCGCGGGCATTGGCCACCGCCTTGATCACCGGCAGCGTAAGTTTTCGCTCACGAAAATCATCGCCAATGTTCTTGCCGATGGCCTTGGTTGCGCCGCCGTAATCCAGCATATCGTCCGCGATCTGAAAGCTGATACCCAAAGCATCGCCATAATTGCGCAGGGCACTGATTTCGGTCTCATCGGCCTGTGCGATTACCCCGCCCACCTCGGTTGCCGCAGCAAACAGCGCGGCGGTTTTACCGCGAATGACCTGCAGATATACCGCTTCATCGGTCGCCAGATCCTGTGCGGCGGTCAGCTGCAGAACCTCTCCCTCGGCTATCGTGGCCGAGGCATCGGCCAGAATGTCGAGAATACGCAGCGACCCGGTCTCGACCATCATCTGGAACGACCGCGAAAACAGATAATCGCCGACAAGCACGCTGGATTTGTTGTCCCACAAAAGATTTGCGGTCGTCCGCCCGCGCCGCTGGCCGCTTTCATCGACCACATCGTCGTGCAGCAGCGTTGCGGTGTGAATGAACTCAACGATGGCGGCCAGATGGATGTTATACGGCCCGCCATAGCCAAACATCGCTGCAGCGGCCAGGGTCAGCATGGGCCTGAGCCGCTTGCCGCCCGCTTCGACCAGATGCGCGGTCACTTCGGGAATACGTGGCGCATTTCGCGACACCATGCGCTCGCGAATAAGCGCATCGACCGCCACCAGTTCGTCGGACAAGAACGCGGCCATGCGTTCATGCGGATTTGTCGTAATTTCGTCGATCAGCATCACGGTGGCGTCACATCCCTCGACATTTCCGCGCGCACGCCTTTATCTAGCTGATTATGAAGGAATTGCTGCGTACGACCGATCCAACCATAATCGCTTTTGCCACCGCTCTTCTTGAGGGCGAGGGTATAGACTGCTTTGCCATGGACGTCCATATGAGCGTGCTTGAAGGCTCGATCGGTATCTTCCCACGTCGCCTGATGGTGCGCGACAAGGATATGTTTCTGGCGCGCGCGGTCCTGCAGGACAACAAAATCGACTATGGCCAGACTTAGCGCCGAGGCGCTCACGCACGATGCCTTTCTGGGCGGATCACTGGCCATCTGGCAGCCGGTCGATGGATACCGCGCAGGCATTGATCCGGTGCTGCTGGCCGCCGCCATTCCCGCCCAGGCCGGACAATCCGTGCTGGAACTCGGATGTGGCGTCGGCGTCGCGTCCCTGTGCCTGGCGCGCCGGGTGCGGGGCCTGTCGCTGGTGGGACTTGAGCTTCAGGCCGGCTATGCGGAACTGGCGCGCCGCAACGCAGCGGAAAATGACGTGGACCTGCAGGTTATCGAAGGCGATATTTCGGTGCCGCCGAAATCATTGCTGCAGCAAAATTTCGATCACGTCATCGCAAACCCACCCTACCTGCAACGCACGCACGGCACCAAGTCGAACAACGATGCCCGCGATATAGCCGTGGCAGGCAGCGCGCCCCTAAGTCTGTGGGTCCAAACTGCCGCGCGTCGTCTGAAACCGGGCGGCATGGCAAGTTTCATCCAAAGTGCCAGCCGCCTGCCAGAATTGTTGGGATCGCTCGAACAGAAACTGGGCAGCGTCGTCATTCGTCCGATTTGTCCGCGCACCGGCCGCGACGCCAAGCTGGTCATCGTGCAGGCCCGCAAAGGCGGGCGCGCCAGCGCCAGACTGGTCGCGCCGGTGATTCTGCACCGCGGCACCGCGCATTTGGGCGACGGCGACGATTACCGCGCCGATATCAGCGCGGTTTTGCGCGCCGGAGCCGCTCTTGAGCCAGTTGGTTAACTCTTTGCTAATATTGACATTCCAATATCCGAACAATTCGTTGCCAAGCTAATTGGTGACAAAAGTGCCAGTCTGTGCTTCGATAGCATTGTCAAAAACCCGAGAGCAGGAGGAATGCCATGAGCTTGAGTTCGCATCTTGAGGAACTCCAGAAACGACACCATGACCTCGACATTCAGGTCGAAGAAGCCCAAAGAGCGCTGGGCGTGGACGATTTGCAGATAACCAGGCTCAAAAAAGAAAAGCTGAAGCTGAAAGAGCAGATTGCGCGCCTGACACACGCATAATCGGACCTAGGCCAAAGCCATAATCCAAAACGACTGTATCGGGCCGGAAGATCTATTCCCGACCCGAACCTGTGGCTTACTTCAAAAATCTAGACGAAAAACTGCGCCCCATTGGCCGAAATTGTCGAGCCGTTGATGAATTGTGCATCGTCAGAGGCCAGAAACGCCACGCAGCGGGCAACCTCTTCGGGCTCGCCCAGACGACCTGCCGGGATCTGCCCGATGATCGCCTCGCGCACTTTTTCCGGCACAGCCAGCACCATCTCAGTAGCGATATAGCCCGGACAAACGGCATTGGCGGTGATACCAGCGCGCGCGCCTTCCTGAGCCAGGGATTTTACGATGCCCAGATCGCCCGCCTTGGTGGCGGCATAGTTAACCTGAGCGAACTGGCCCTTTTGACCGTTGATCGAGGAAATCACGATCACGCGGCCAAATTTGCGCTCGCGCATCCCCGGCCAGACCGGGTGAACGGTGTTGAACACGCCGGTCAGGTTGGTGTCGATCACCTGGCCCCATTGCTCGGGCGTCATCTTATGAAAAGGCGCGTCGCGGGTGATGCCGGCATTGGCAACAACGATGTCAATCGGACCAAGATCGGCCTCGACCTGGGCGATGCCTGCAGCGCTTTCGTCATAATTGGCGACATTCCATTTGTAGGTTTTGATATCGGTTTCAGCGCTAAACGCTGCAGCGGCTTCGTCATTTCCGGCATAGGTGGCAGCAACGTTGCAGCCGGAGTCCTGCAGAGACTTGGATATGGCCGCGCCGATCCCGCGCGAGCCACCGGTGACGAGGGCAGTTCTGGGCATGTTATTCTCCAATAAATTCAAATGTTAGGGCAGGCGGGGTTGCCCGCCCGCAGGATTGATCAGGGTCGTTCAAGGCACATCGCCACGCCCATGCCGCCGCCGATGCACAGTGTGGCCAAACCGCGTTTGGCACCGCGGCGTTTCATCTCGAACAACAGCGTGTTCAGGATGCGCGCGCCTGAGGCACCGATCGGGTGACCGATGGCAATCGCGCCGCCATTGACGTTTACAATCGCTGGATCCCAGCCCATGTCTTTGTTCACCGCGCAGGCCTGCGCGGCAAAGGCCTCGTTGGCCTCGACCAGATCAAGATCGCCAACCGACCAGCCCGCTTTTTCCAGCGCCTTGCGTGACGCGTGGATTGGGCCAACACCCATGATCGATGGGTCCACACCAGCGGTTGCGTAGGACGCGATGCGCGCCAACGGCTCAATGCCGCGCGCCTCGGCGTTAGCCGCACTCATCAGCAAAACGCCGGCAGCGCCGTCGTTGATGCCCGATGCGTTTGCAGCCGTAACCGTGCCACCCTCGCGCATAAATGCCGGACGCAGTTTTTGCATCGCTTCCATCGTCGCGCCGTGTCGAATGTATTCGTCCTTGTCTACCACGATGTCGCCCTTGCGGGTCTTGACGGTGAATGGCGCAATCTCGTCATCGAAGTTGCCGGCATTTTGCGCAGCTTCGGCCTTGTTCTGGCTGGCCACGGCAAATTCGTCCTGGGTGTCTCGGTTTATCTGCCATTTTTCAGCGACATTTTCGGCCGTCTGGCCCATGTGATAGCCGTTGAAAGCGTCCCAAAGACCGTCGCGGATCATCGAGTCGATATATTTCACGTCGCCCATTTTGTGGCCGGCGCGCAGGCGGGCAACATGCGGTGACAGGGTCATGTTTTCCTGGCCACCCGCCGCAACGATGTCGGCGTCGCCGAGCTGAATATGCTGGGCGCCCAGCGCAACCGTGCGCAGACCGGAGCCGCAAACCTGATTGATACTCCAGGCCGCGCTTTCCACAGGCAGGCCCGCATTGATATGCGCCTGGCGCGCCGGGTTCTGCCCCTGACCGGCAGTAAGTACTTGACCTAAAATGGTTTCTGATACGTCTGTTTTGTCAATGCCGGCGCGATCTACAACCGCCTCTAGCATCGCCGCGCCAAGATCATGCGCGGGCGTATTGGCAAAAGAGCCCATGAACGAACCCACGGCGGTCCGGGCTGCGGAAGCAATTACGACATTGGTCATGGTCATCCTCTTTGAGTTTTCTCAATCTGACAGAGGGGGTGACCGGTCTTTTCATACTGGCCAAACCGCAGGCTCCGCCCATCGCGGCCTGCTTATGCTGCAGTTGCGAAAAAAGCAATCTGGATAAAGGCCCGTCGCGACGGTGGCTAAGTGGGGCAAATCGACGCGGTGCGAAGGCGCGCCGGTGACGCGGTTCAGGTGCCGGTGCTGAGCTCTTTTTGCATCCATGGCGGGCGAACGGTGGCAAGACCTAAGTAATGGCCTTGCATGCAATCGATCCCAAACTCCGTCAGGATACGGGCATCGTCTTCAGTTTCAACGAATTCAGCAACGGTGACCATGTCAAAATGGCGCGCGATCGAGATCAGCGCGCGAACCAATACTTGGTTGTCCGGATTGGCATGAATGCCGCGCACAAACTGCCCGTCGATCTTGAGGATGTCGAAGTAAAAATCGCGTAGGTAACGGAACGCTGTATAGCCCGCGCCAAAATCGTCCAGCGCAAAAGAGATGCCCATTTCCTGCAGATCGCTCATGAACGACTGCACAATATCGGGCATGACTATCGCCGATCTTTCGGTGATTTCCAGTATCAGCCTATCGCCAATCGTCGGGTCTCGGCGCAGGCCACGGTGCAGGATACGCGTCCATTTCTTATACCCGATTGATCGCGCCGACATGTTAATGGCCAGCCGGATCGTCGGCTGACGGGTCAGCACCTGCAGGCCGAGCTTCAGCGCGGCGCAATCAATTTTTCGTCCAATTTCATGGGTTTCCACGGCGTGGATGAAATCGCGTGCCGGTATGATACGCCCGGTCCGGTCGGAGATGCGGATCAGGCCTTCAAAAAATGCCGAGCGATCCTGACGGTTCGACTGAACGATGGGCTGAAACGCCAGCAGCACGCGGTCTTCGTCCAGAGCATCGTTGACCAGCGTCAGGGCGTCGCAGTCGCGCTCGGCCACAGCGACAGACAACGGATCGCTGAAAGCAGGCTGTTTTTTGGCGTCTTCCATTTGTTGCTGTCCCGCTGACTGCATGGTGACTTGCCACGTTGACGTCGCACGATTCCTCTAATCAGGCGTAAATGTTCACATTTAGTTCTAAATTGTGTAAATGCGTATGAATTAGTGAATCGGGGGCACGAAATGGATGGAAGATGCGCCTGGAGCGGGACCGATCCGCTCTATGTTGCTTATCACGACACCGAATGGGGGGTGCCGGAATGGGACAGCCGCGCTTTGTGGGAAAAGCTGATATTGGATGGGTTTCAGGCGGGGCTGGCCTGGATCACCATCCTGCGTAAGCGCGACGGATTTCGCAAGGCATTTCAAGGCTTTGACCCTAACGTGATTGCCACCTGGGGAGAGCCGGAGGTTGTGCGGCTTCTGGGCGATGCAGCCATTGTGCGCCACCGGGGTAAGATCGAGGCGACGATCAGCAACGCCCGCGCCTGGCAGAAAATCGAGGCGGAACAGGGCTTTGACAGGTTTCTGTGGGATTATCTGGACGGCCAACCGGTGCAGAATAAGGTGCGCGCCATGGCCGACATTCCGAGCGAAACCGAATTGTCGCGCACGATATCCAAGGATCTGAAAAAGGCCGGGTTCAAATTCTGCGGGCCGACGATTGTCTATGCTTTCATGCAGGCCGTCGGCATGGTCAATGATCACGCGGTGACCTGTCCGCGCCATGGCGCCTGCGCGGCGCTGGCGCAGCGGCCGGAGAGGCGTTAACCGACGATTTCTGCGCTGCGGCGCGAATCGGGTGTTAACGCCAGGAAAATAAGGGAAAAGTGCTGTCTGCAACCTATCGGACTTCTGTCGGCTATCCGTTGGGCCTGTTTTGCCCAAAATGCCGGGTTAAGGCTGCGTGCGGTGGGCTGACAGGTTGGTATTCGCTCATCGACCCCTGTGGGTCTTATCGCTTGCGGCGATGACAGCCGTCAGGCTGACAAGGGCGTTATCTGATGCCGATCTGGGACAGCTCCGCCGATAAAGCTTCGGGCAGATCATCATCGCCGTGCCGCCCGTGCGGCAAGTCCGGCGGGCTGTCGTTGGGGTCGAGATAGCGCCAGCCCTGAAACGGGCGGCGCGCGGCTTTGCGGGTCAGAATGATCTGCGGGTCCAGCACGATGCGGCAGCGGCGAATGCCGTCGTGGCCGATCACCTCTTCCAGCGCAGTGATGCGCTGGCGAACCTGAATAGCGCCTTTGATGACCCAGTAAAGCGAGCCGCCGTCGAGAATCTCAGCGGCGCGTTTCGGCCACATGCGGGTGACATGAAAGCGGCCATGATCGCGACGGGGTGATGGCGTTTGCGCATGATAGGCGCGCAGATGCGCGATGCTGTCCACGCCGACGCAAAGTTTGACGAGATTGACGTGCTGATTTGCTACGCTGTGCCTCCGATACCGCTATATTTGGTGGATTCGGCCCTGGGTTCAAGCTATGGTTTGCATCCTTTTCGACTCATCGGACGGATTATTATGACCCGCTTTGCCGCCCCGATCGCGGAACAGATATGGGATATGAAATACCGGCTGAAAGAGGCCGACGGCACCATCGTGGACAATTCCGTTGAAGACACCTGGCGCCGTATTGCGCGGGCCCTGGCGGCGGTGGAAGACGCGCCCGAGGCCTGGGAAGACGCATTCTACGCCGCCCTTGAAGATTTCAAATTCCTGCCCGCTGGCCGGGTGACGGCGGGTGCGGGCACCGATCGGTCGGTGACGCTGTTCAATTGCTTTGTCATGGGCACAATCGAGGACAGCCTGTCCGGCATATTCGAGGCGTTGAAAGAGGCGGCGCTGACCATGCAGCAGGGTGGCGGCATCGGCTACGATTTTTCGACGCTCAGGCCCAAAGGGGCGGGCGTTAAAGGCGTCGCGGCGGATGCTTCCGGGCCTTTGAGTTTCATGGATGTCTGGGACGCGATGTGCCGCACGATCATGAGCGCCGGGTCCAGGCGCGGGGCGATGATGGCGGTGATGCGCTGCGACCACCCGGATATCGAGGATTTCATCAATGCGAAATCCGACCCGGCGCGGTTGCGGATGTTCAATGTTTCGGTGCTGATCACCGATGCCTTCATGGCGGCGGTCAAGGGCGATGGAGCCTGGGATCTGGTCTTTGACGGCAAGGTCTATCGCACCATTCAGGCACGCGATCTGTGGGACCGGATCATGGCCGCCACGTTCGACTATGCCGAGCCGGGGGTGATTTTCATCGACCGGATCAATGCGGCGAACAACTTGAATTATTGTGAAACGATTGCGGCGACAAACCCTTGCGTGCCGGCGGACACATGGGTTGCGACATCGAAAGGACCAAAACAGGTCGCCGATTTGGTCGGGCAGACATTTACTGCCCTGATCGACGGGACGCCTTTCACCACCGGGCCAGAGGGGTTTTTCGCAACCGGGAAGAAAGCCATTCTGCGCCTGACGACCGAGTGCGGGCGCGAACTGCGCCTGACCGAAAATCATCTGGTGCGCAAAGTCACAAGCCGCACGCGCTGGCGGCTGGACACAGGTTGGATCGAAGCGGGCAAATTGCGCGCTGGTGATGAGATTATGCTGCACGATCAGGGGCGGGCAACCTGGGGGCGGGCGGAGGACACCGAGCGCGGCTATCTGCTGGGTCTGTTGATCGGCGACGGGGTGATCAGGCAGGAAAAAACGCTGTTATCGGTATGGCCGCGCGCGGCCTGTGGCAACGCAATTGATGCGCCAAACGCGGTGATGGCGCATGCCGAAACCCTGTTGCGCGACATGCCGCATCGGTCGGATTTCGCGGGCTGGCAGTATGTTGAGGGGCGCGGCGAATACCGGATGGGAACGGCGGCGCTGACCGAATATGCCCGCAGCTTCGGGCTTGAGCGCGGACGAAAGACAATCACGCCCAAAATTGAACGCGCCGGCTCGGCATTTGGTGAGGCGGTGCTGCGCGGGTTATTTGACGCCGAGGGGTCGGTTCAGGGAACGCAAGCCAAAGGTGTATCGGTGCGTCTGGCACAAAGTGATCTGGGCCTGTTGCGGGCCGCACAACGCATGCTGGGGCGGCTGGGGATCAACGCGACGATCTACGGTGATCGGCGTGCCGCTGGTGAGACGATGCTGCCCGACGGTCATGGCGGCATGGCTGCCTATCCAACGCGCGCGCAACACGAGTTGGTCATAGCCGGCAGCAATCTTGGGGTTTTTGCCAAGCGGATTGGGTTTGTCGATGGCGAGAAATCAGCGCGCCTGGCGGTCGCGTTGTCGGGTTACAAACGGGCGTTGAACCGCGAGCGTTTTGTGGCGCGGGTGGCGGCGGTTGAACCCGACGGTATGGCCGAAGTGTTTGACGTGGCGGTGCCGGGGATCAATGCCTTCGATGCCAACGGATTATACGTCCACAATTGCGGCGAGCAGCCGTTGCCGCCTTACGGGGCCTGCTTGCTGGGATCGGTGAACCTGGCCCGCCTGGTGGCGGAGCCGTTTGAGGCTGGCGCGAGCCTCGATGAGGCCGCGCTGGACGATCTGGTCGCGACCGCGGTCAGGATGATGGATAACGTCGTGGATGCCTCGCGCTTTCCGTTGCCCGCACAGGCCGCGGAAGCGCAGGCCAAACGCCGGATCGGGTTGGGGGTCACCGGGCTGGCCGATGCGCTGTTGATGGTGGGGCTGCGCTATGGCTCGAACGAGGCGGCGCGCCAAACCGAACGCTGGTTGCACGCCATCGCCCGCGCCGCGTATCTGGCCTCGGTGCAATTGGCCAGGGAGAAAGGCGCGTTTCCGCTGTTCGATGCTGACGGCTTCCTTGCCAGCGCCACGATGGCCGCGATGGACGACGATGTGCGGGACGGGGTGCGCGAACATGGGATCAGGAACGCCCTTCTGACTTCGATTGCGCCGACCGGCACGATCAGCCTTTATGCTGGCAACGTCTCAAGCGGGATCGAGCCGGTCTTTGCCTATGCATATACGCGCAAAGTGCTGCAGAAAGACGGCAGCCACAGCGAGGAAGAGGTGATCGATCATGCGGTCCGGCTGTGGCGCGAGAAATTCGGCAAGGCCGAGCTGCCGGAATATTTCGTAAATGCCCAGACACTGGCCCCGCTTGAGCATGTGAAGATGCAGGCGGCGGCGCAGAAATGGGTGGATTCGTCGATTTCCAAAACCATCAACTGCCCGCCCGATATATCGTTTGACGACTTCAGGCAAGTCTACATGGCGGCCTGGGATCAGGGCTGTAAGGGCTGCACGACCTATCGGCCGAATGATGTGACCGGGTCGGTTTTGAGTATTTCTTCCCAAGAAAAAGCCCAATTTGGTGAGCGTTTGAAGGCCCGTCGCCATGAATTGGGAATGACGCAGGCAGAGCTGGCAAAACAAGTTGGAATTACCGCGTCGACATTGTCAAAGGTCGAGACGGGGCAAAAAAAGTCCCTTCCTGAAATTGAAAACATCGCGGCCGTTCTCGGCGTAAGCGCAGCCTGGTTGGTGAGTGGGAGCGACAGCGATACGGAAATCGCGGCAAAGAATATCCACCCCGGCGGCGATGTCGTCTATATCTCCGAACCGCTGGACCGGCCCGGCGCGCTGGATGGGGCGACCTACAAGCTGAAATGGCCCGACAGCGAGCACGCGATCTATATCACCGTCAACGACATCATCATCGGCGGGCATCGCCGCCCGTTCGAAGTGTTCATCAATTCCAAGAATATGGAACATTTCGCCTGGACCGTGGCGCTGACGCGGATGATTTCGGCGGTGTTTCGGCGCGGCGGGGATGTGTCGTTTGTCGTTGAAGAGCTGAAGGCGGTCTTTGATCCGCGCGGCGGGGCGTGGATGAAGGGCAAATATGTGCCCTCGATCCTGGCGGCCATCGGCGGGGTGATTGAGCAGCACATGGTTGCGATCGGCTTTATCGAAGGTGAGGGGCTGGGGCTGAAGTCCGACCCCAGGGCGCAGGTTGTCAATCTGGATGGCCCGCGCGGGCCGGCGTGTTCCAGCTGCGGTTCCTATGAGATGCGGATGATCGAAGGCTGCATGACCTGCGGCAATTGCGGGTATTCGAAGTGCGGGTGATGCCTTAACGCGCATTGCTGTCGCGTCGATAATACTGGACTGACGCTCTGACTATTTTTCCCGAAAAAATCTTCGGGCGGGCAAATTCTTCGGGAAGAATTTACCGCTTGGATCGGATGGTTTCGCAAGGGCCTCAGATGTGCGTGCGGACCTTGTGTCAAATTAGTCACGGTCTGTTCGGCGTTCGCGCCAGCAGGATTAACATGTGCGATAGCCGCCCTATGCTGCTGCCAACAAAAAGAAAATCTATAGGGCAGGTATGGCATGCAGGGCACCGGGCAGGGTTGCTTTGTTTTCTCGTGGGATCAGGTCGAGCTTGACGGGCTGACCGGAGCTGCGCCTGCGAGCATGGCTATCGGTGCGACATGGCGCTGGTCGGGGCGCGCGATGCGGGTGGACGATCCGCGCGACGTGCTGGTTTTGGAAAACGGCCAGGACCATGCCGAATTGCGGGCACGCGCGGGTGCGCAGGTGCGCAAGATGTTCACCGCCGAACTGGGCGCGGCCGCTGTTGGCGGGCAAACCGTGGACGCTCTGCCGGCCAACGGCTTTGATCTGACCGACGGGCTGAACCTGTATCGGGCGGTGGTTCTGGATGACGCTGCAAATACGGTGCCGCTGGTGATGTTCACAGATGGCGTGCCCAGCCCGGATACCGATCACTGGGTTTTGCGTCAGGATGTCATTTCGCGAACCGTGCCTATCCGGTTGTCACCCACACCCACTATATGTAGGGTGTGGCGTCGAGTGGCTCGGGAGGCGGACGAAGCGGGGATGGATGTTCCGCAGCGCGAAGACCTTTCGTTTCCGCGGTCGCTTCCCGAGTTTCAACGACTTTTCCCGGATGACGCGGCCTGTGCCGCCTACCTGGAGAAGGCGCGGTGGGGTGACGGGTTCGTCTGCCCCCATTGCCAGACGGCGGCAGGGCCGTTCCGCTTCACCAGCCGGCCCGGCGTCTTGCGCTGTCGAAAGTGTCGCCGCGACACCGGGCTGACGGCGGGGACGGTCATGGAGCGCTCCCATACGTCGCTGGGCGTATGGTTCTGGGCGGCCTATCTGGTTGCCAGCCAGACGCCCGGCATGTCTGCCACACAGTTCCAGCGCCAGGTCGGGCTTTCCCGTTACGAAACCGCCTTTCAGATCCTCCACAAGCTCCGCGCTGGTATGGTTCGGCCGGATCAGGACCGCATCGGCAGCGAGGCCTGCGACCATGTCGAAGTCGACGAAACCTGGGTCGGCGGCCGCACGCGCGGCAAGGGCCGGGGCGTTCACCACAAGCTTCTTGTCGCCAGCGCCGTTGAAGTGCGACAGCGCAAGCCGGGAACCAAGCTCGATAAGCGGAAGGGCGGTCGCTACGCCGGACGTGTCCGACTCGCTGTCGTGCCAGACCGCAGCGCGGAATCGCTCTGCGGCTTTGTCGAGGGCGCCGTTACTTCGGGTGCGTCGGTCATCACCGACGATTGGTCCGGCTATACCAGCCTCGCCAAGCGCGGCTACAAACACCTCGCCGTCGCCGAGCGAGGCAACTCCCAGGTCGCTGAGGAGTATCTGCCGATCATTCATCGCGTCTTCGCCAACCTGAAGACGTGGCTGAGTGGCATTCATCACGGCGTGAGCCACCAGCACCTCCAAGCCTACCTCAACGAGTTCACCTTCCGCTTCAACAGGCGGTTCTGCCCGTTCAACGCCTTCCGGTCCCTGCTCGGAATCGCTGGCGATGTCACCGCTCCCACTTACGCCGAGCTTTACTCGGGCGACTGGGAGCCCCCTAGATGTAGTGGGTGTGGGTGACAACCGGATAGGCACGTCGCGAACAACCGCCGAAGGCCAGGGCATGATCTGCTTTGTGCCGGGCACCTATGTGGACGCGCCCGGCGGGCCGCGGCTGGTCGAAGATATACATCCCGGCGATCAGGTCTTGACGCGCGACAGTGGTGCGGTCGAGGTTTTGTGGCGCGCCAGCCGGACCATCGGCGGCAGCCGGATTGTCGCGACCCCCGCGTTGCGGCCCATTCGCATCCGCGCCGACCTTTTCGGCACCGACAGCCCGCGCCCGGAGCTGGTCGTCTCACCCGATCACCGGATCTTATTGCAAGGCCCCGCCGCGCAGGCGCTGTTCAATACCGACGAAGTGCTGGTTGCGGCGCGCGATCTGGCCGGGTCCGCCGGGATCGGCGTGGATCATCGCATCCGGCCGGTTGATTATATCCATCTGATGCTGGACGGACATCAGGTGATCTGTGCCAACGGCGTGGATTGCGAGAGCTTTCACCCGGCCAGCGCAAATCTGGGCAAGCTGGGCGAGGCCGAGCGATCAGGTCTGGACCTGATCGTCCCGCAGGTGACGCGCGATCCCATGCGGTTCGGCGATTTCGCCCGGCGATTGCTCAACAAGGCCGAGGCGGCCATGCTGATCCACGGGTTTGGCCGCGACCGGGGATTTGCCCATTGACACGCGCCGCGGCACCCGTATAAGCGCGACCTTCATTGGTGTTGGCGGCCCCTGCAAGGGGATGCCTGTCGCCCCGGATCAATGTCCGGGGAGAGGACAACGCCCTTCATTGCTGTCCACGCCCCGAAAAGTGGGAACCGGTTTTCGGATCAGGGGTGGAAGCGCCAAAACGAAGGAGATCAGACGGTGACAAAACGCACCTCTGCCAAACACAAGATCGACCGCCGGATGGGCGAAAACATCTGGGGGCGTCCGAAATCCCCGGTCAACCGCCGTGAATATGGCCCCGGCCAGCATGGCCAGCGCCGCAAGGGCAAGCTGTCTGACTTTGGTCTGCAGCTGCGCGCCAAGCAGAAGCTGAAGGGCTATTACGGCGATCTGACCGAAAAGCAGTTCAAGCGCATCTATGCCGAGGCGGCGCGGGTGCGCGGTGATACCGGCGAAAACCTGATCGGCCTGCTGGAGCGGCGTCTGGACGCGGTGGTCTACCGTGCCAAATTCGTGCCGACGATCTTTGCGGCGCGGCAGTTCGTGAACCACGGGCATGTGCGTGTGAACGGCAAAAAGGTCAACATCCCGTCTTATCGGGTGAAAGAGGGCGACGTGATCGATGTGCGCGACCGGTCCAGGCAGATGGGCCTGGTGCTGGAAGCCGCCGGCCTGCCGGAGCGCGACGTGCCGGATTATCTGGATGTGGACCATTCCAAAATGAGCGCCACGTTCGTGCGCACGCCGGGGTTGGGCGATGTGCCCTATCCGGTGATGATGGAACCCAACCTGGTCATCGAATATTACGCGCAGAACTAAGCGGGTTTTGCGCTGACAGAGGTGAGCCGTCGGAGAAATCCGGCGGCTTGTTTTGGTTTCAGCGAGGGGGTGGGTTACCGATCGTCAGTAACCCGTATTTGCTAGGGCTTGTTGACGTTTAGGGATTCCCAAATCGGCTGATGACTGATTCAAGGTTGCAAACAGAGGAGAGCAGCCTTGATCCGCACAGTTCTGACCGACGCCCAATGGGCTGTCATCGCACCGCACTGCCTTGGCCGGGAATGCGACCCCGGTCGCACCGGCCCTGACCCGCGCCGGTTTGTCGAGGCAGTTCTCTGGATCTCGCGGACCGGATGCCCCTGGCGCGACCTGCCGGAAGAGTTCGGGCGCTGGAACAGCGTGTTCAAGCGCTTCCGAAGGTGGGTGAGGGCCGACGCTTTCTATCGTATGTTCAGGGTATTAGCCGAAGATGCAGACTTCGAATACACGATGATCGACGGTAGTATCGTCAAAGTCCACCGACACGGTCAGGGCGCAAAAGGGGGACTCAAAGCCAAGCCATCGGACGCTCTCGCGGCGGGATAACGACAAAGATCATGGCTCTGACGGACGCGCTCGGCAATCTGATCGACTTCCGCCTTCTGCCCGGTCAGGCGCATGACCTGCGGGGTACCGCCGCACTGATCGAGGGCCTCACCTGCGACCAGTTTCTCGCCGACCGTGCCTTCGACGCGAACTGGCTGCGCGAAGCGCTGACCAGTGTCGGGATCGAGCCGGTAATCCCTCCAAAATCAAACCGCCGCTTCCCGGCGGAGTTCGACCGCCACACCTACAAATGGCGTCACCTGGTCGAAAACTTCTTCGGAAAGCTGAAGGAATACAGAGGGATCGCAATGCGTTCCTGCAAAACAGATGACAGCTTCAAAGCATTCATCTCGCTTGCTGCAATCGTCATTCAAACACGATGAACGTCAACACCCCCTAGTCGCCGAGAACAAAAGTCACTCTGAGTACGACGCGATACTCACTGACTGTTCCATCTTCTACGGTGACCTTTTGATCGGCAACCCACGCGCCGTTGATCCCCTTCAGCGTTTTGGATGCCCGCTTGATCCCATTCTCCACAGCATCGTCAAATGACTTTGTTGACGACGAAATTATTTCGGTAACTTTGGCAACAGACATAACGAACTCCCTTTTGATTATCGCCAGAAAACCTAGCGTATTAATCGAACTAAATCGCCCATGGTTCAAGATCTGGACTGTTAACCGCGCATCCTCTTGACGATAATCCCGATGACAACCTGTGCAGTCAATCCAATCACACCTCCGCCAACGAGGTTGCGGTTTTGAATTAGCCGCAGAGCTTCTGCAGTCCAGCTTCTGTGGCCAGGCCGCTCAGCGTCAATAATAGTTGCCTTTATCCACCTTTTTTGAAAATTTTGTTTCGCCTCCGTCGGTAAGAATGCGCGCCTGTGCGACCCAATCATCGCGGTGCACACGTTTTAGAGTCCCGCCTAAATTTTCTTCGGCCCAATCGATGTCAGAGTCGCTCCATGCAGCGATTTGGTCAAAATGAAATATTCCCAGTGCATTGAGCGAAGATTCTAACTTCGGGCCAACACCTTTGATCCGTTTTAGGTCATCGGCCACGTCTCCGCGCGGAGCAGTTAGTGTCGCCGGGTCACCTCCACCTTTATCCACTTCTGGTGATTTTGATGGTGCCGTTTGCGCGCTTTCCTGCTCTGCCGCTGGTTCCGGTTGCGCTGACGCACTTGGGTCAACCGCAGGCTTGGGACTGACCGCCGGTTGCGAGGTCTGTGTACGCGGTGGGTCCAGCGATACGTCAGGCGAACGTGTCTGTGGTTCGACAACATCCGCAGTCGTCTGGCAAAAGAAGTATTGAAGTAGATATGCGGCAAGCAATCCGGCTATCACTGCCCAAATTAACGCCCATATGAACTTATAGTCGGCAGGGCCCAAAAGCAGGACAAGAACCACGAGGCCCACGATTGCCCCAACGATCCAGCATTTCCTACTGCACTTGTTCAGTTCGTCCATTATTGCACCCCCGCGCTCAGTTCAGTCCCAGACCATTTGACCTTATCCGCAATCGCAATGCGGAATCAACGAGCGTGGTGGCACAACCTGCTATGGGCTCGCGCGAACGAAGCGGACGTCACGCCTCGGCTCGGAAATAAGGCTCGAATAGCCGCCGGGCAGCGCCCGACCGCCGTCATGGCCCAAGGCGTGCTTTCAGTACGACGGGCGGGAGCTTCGTCGCCGCCAGTACACCCGAATGAACGTAAGAAGTAGCGGCACCATAAAGTGAAGACCTCAGCCCGCAGAGGCGCCCGCCCGCGATCTGGCGCCGCTCTCGGTTGCGGTAGCTAGCCTAATGGCGCATTCGGCTCAAAACGTCGCCAGATACGCCACCAGAATATCCCGCGCGGCGGCCAGGTCGCGTTTGTCGAGCATCTCGGTCACGGTGTGGATGTAGCGGGTGCCGACGACGATACCGACGGCGCGGGCACCGGCGGCGGCTTGCTGGGCGGCGGCGCCTAGTTCAGTAAGTAGGAGAATACAGTGATACCGGCTGCGCGAATCCCTTTAACAATTCATCGCCCCTGGATTCAAATCGCAGGCGTGGATCATTACACGCTTCTTTTACCGCGGCGGAAACCAGGATTGCGTCTGCACTTGCGACATCGCAAATTCGCGCTGCCATTTGCACCGCCGATCCGAACAGATCGCCGCTTTCTTCGACCGGTTCGCCGACATGGATCCCAATTCTCACGCGGATTGGGGTCTTACTTATCGCATTATATGACACGAGGTCGGCCTGGATTTTAACCGCACAATCGATCGAAGACACCGCGCTGGTGAACGAAGCCATGATGCCGTCGCCGAGGTGTTTGATCTCGGAACCCTTGTGTCGTTCCAGAGACCGGCGAATAATTGCATCATGCGCCCTGAGCTGTTCAACCGCCATGGTGTCGCCAAGCTCGGCCGTCATTTCGGTTGAGCCCACCATGTCGGTGAACATGATGGCCCGAAACGCCGAATCGTCGATCGGATTGTTTTTAGCACGGGGCGGATCCTGGACGCGGCCGAGGAAAGCCTCGACCGCCGACAGGTCCACCGCGATCATTTCGTTGGCAACATGCCCGTGGGCCTCCGCGTGAACCCTTTCGGCGGTTTCCTTGTTCGGAGCGTCGACAAGGCAAAATGTCGTTCCGCGCTCGGTGTCGTACCAGTAAGTGAGAAATTTCACCCCGTATTGGTCTTGGATTTCCAGGTCTTTGCGGTGCAATTTTGCCACGTCTTCAGCGGACACTTCCTCCGCGTCGTGTCGATCCAAAAATATCGGCATCTAGTGCCTCCGCCTATATTCGCTCCACTCTTAGCACAGTCTTGCGCAGGCGATTACCCGGCGGTTTGCCGGGGCTTTAGAACGTCGCCAGATAGGCCACCAGAATATCCCGCGCGGCGACTAGATCGCGTTTGTCGAGCATCTCGGTCACGGTGTGGATGTAGCGGGTGCCGACGACGATACCGACGGCGCACGCACCGGCGGCGGCTTGCTGGGCGGCGGCACCGTCCTGGCCGCCCGCGGCCAGCATGGTGCGCTGGTAGGGGATCTTTTTCTTCTTTGCCAGCGCTTCAATCTCGCTCACTAACCCTTTGTCGGCAATGAAAGAACTGTCGCGGACATGCAGGCCGAAACCATCGCCTTGGCGGGTGGTCATGTCCTTTTCCGGCACGCCGGGGGTGTCGCAGGCGAGCGTCACGTCGATGCCGATACCGATATCCGGCCTGACCGCATAGGCGGCGGTGCGGGCACCGCGCAGGCCGACCTCTTCCTGACAGGTAAACGCGACGTGGATTTCGGCGCCGCGGCCCTTTTTGCCCAGTTTCCTGATCGCCTCGATGCCCAGCCAGCAGGCGACGCGGTTGTCCAGCGCCTTGGAAACGACCTTGTCGCCAAGTTCCAGAAGTGGTTCGTCCATGACCACGTAATCGCCGACTTTGACGACGTCTTTGGTCCTGTCGCCCATGCCGAGATCGACCGCGAAATCGGTGGGCAAGGGGATTTTCTTGCGCTCTTCGGCGGTCGAGATGTGCACCGGCTTGCCGCCGGCGTTCATCACGCCCTTGAAATCGCCGTCCTCGGTGCAGACCAGAACCCGGCGCGAAAACAAATTGCGCGCGTCAAAGCCGCCGACCGGGTTCAGCGAAATGAAACCTTCCTTGCTGATATGGCTGACCAGAAAGCCGATCTCGTCCATATGACAGAGCAGCATGACCCTGGGCGCTTCGGCCTTGGTGGCATCGCGACGGCAGATGAGCGAGCCCATCGCGTCGGTGCGGACCTCATCGAAGAGGTCGCTGACCTCGGCCTCGATCAGCGCGCGCACGCGCTCTTCGTGTCCGGGCACGCCGGGGGTTTCGCACAAACGTCTGAGCAGATCGATGTTCATTCATGAGCCTCCTTGTTGGCGGCTATGTGGGGGCTTGGGCCACAAAAAGCAATCGCAATTGGGGCGGGATCAGGCGGCGAATGGTGTGACCAAGATCGCGAGCGGGGCGCGATAATCGAATGGTTATGGTTCAATATCTCCCTGTGAATTCCCTGCCAAACCCATGTGATTTGTTGCCGGAGACCGATCTTGGCGAGTAGTTTGCCTGACGGAAGGATATTTCTTACGAAAAATATTCCTAGCGCAGAATATTCGTGAAAATTCTGCTCCTTACAGGCTTGTTTGTCAGCGCAATAATATTGGCTGATGGCGCCAAGTTTTGCGAGCTTCGTGCTGGGGCCGGTTTGTGCTATTGCGAAGCATTCGCAACAATGGTAGGCTCCCGCGCGAAAATCAAAGGAAAGTCCGACGATGCCTGACCAGCCATTTCTTGGAAACTTGCTGAACCGGCGCGGGTTCCTTAAAACCGGCCTGTTGGCCGGCGCGGCGGGTCTGGGTGCAGCCGAGCGCGTCGCGGCGCAGAGCGCGTCGACCAGCGGCCATGTCATGGACCACGGTGGCAATATGGTGGTGGGCACGGTGTCGTCGCAAGCCAATGGCTTTGATCCCCACGACATCCTGACCGACTGGGAGACCGGGACGGTCGAGACCACCTCCGATGGGCGGACCTTGCGAACCTTTGAGATCACCGCGGAAGACAAAGAGATCGAGATCGCGCCGGGGCTGATGTTTCCGGCCTGGACCTATAACGGCCGGGTGCCGGGCCCGACGCTGCGCGCCAGCGAGGGCGATCTGATCCGTATTAATTTCACGAACGGCGGCTCGCATCCGCATACAATCCATTTTCACGGCATCCATTCTGCACGGATGGACGGCATCCCGGGGGCCGGACTGGTCGATCCGGGCGACAGTTTTACCTATGAATTCAGCGCTTTCCCGTTTGGGTGTCATCTGTACCACTGCCACGCCTTTCCGCTGAAACGCCATGTGCACAAGGGGCTGTATGGGGCTTTCATCATCGATCCCGATCCAACGAAACATCCCGAGCACCGCGCGGTGGCCGAAAGCCGCCTGCTGGGTCACGCCGCCAATGCCCGCTGGCAGGAAATGGTGATCGTGATGAACGGCTTTGACACCAATTTTGACGAGGAAAACGAGGTCTACGCCGCCAATTCCATCGCTTTTGCCTACATGCAGAAACCGATCCGGGTGGAGCGGACCCGTCCGATCCGCGTCTATCTGGTGAATATGACTGAGTTCGACCCGATCAACTCGTTCCATCTGCACGGCAATTTCTATGATTATTATGATCATGGCACGACGCTGACCCCGACGTTGAGGACCGTTGACACGATCATGCAGTGCCAGGCCCAGCGCGGGATTATCGAGATCAACTTTGCCGATCATGAACCCGGCCGCTACATGTTCCACGCCCATCAATCCGACTTCGCCGAACTGGGGTGGATGTCATTTTTTGAGGTGGTCTGAGATGGCGTCGCGCTACTCCATGCTCATCCCGGCGCTGATCGTGGCGGTGCTGGTCGCGGGCTTTCTGACCTTGCGGCCATTTTCCAGCCTGACCAGCGATGTGCCGCCACTTGAGGACCTGGCGTTTGAAAGCGTCACACTGGATGCGGGGGGAATTCACGCCACGTTGCGCGCCGCCGGGTCCGAGCCGGTCAACATCGTTCAGGTCCATGTTGACGGGGCCTTTCGGGCGTTTTCGTTGTCGGAAACAGGCGGCGTTGGGCATCTGGACCGGGTGCAGATGGATATTCCCTACCCCTGGGTCGCGGGCGAAACCCATGCGATCACCGTGCTGACCGCGTCCGGCGTGACCTTTGACCATGAGATTGAGGTGGCGCTGGCAACTGCCAAACTCGACGGCGCCGGTGCCTTGCAATTGGTACTGATCGGCCTGTTTGTCGGATTTGTGCCGATACTGGTGGGGTTCGCGTTTTTGCCGGGGCTGCGCGCCTTCGGTTCTGCGGGAATGGATTTTGCGCTGGCGCTGACCCTGGCGCTTTTGGCGTTTCTGCTCGTCGACACGTTAGGCGAGGCGATGGAGTTTGCCGGCCAGGCCAGCGGCGCGCTGAATGCCACATCCGCCGTGTTCACGGTGGCGATTTTGACGTTTCTCATATTGCTGGCGGTCGGGCGGCGCGGCGGGGCGGCCCCGCAAGGTCTGGCGCTGGCGTTTTTCATCGCGCTTGGCATCGGTGTGCATAACCTCGGCGAAGGCATCGCTATCGGCGCAAGCGTTGCGGTGGGCGAGGTGGCGCTGGCGTCGTTTCTGGTGATGGGCTTTTTCCTGCACAATGTCTCGGAAGGCATTGCCATCGCCGCCCCGCTGAAATCCACGCAGGGGCGCCTTGGCATGTTGATCCTGTTGGCGCTTTTGGCAGGCGGACCTGCCAGCATTGGCACATTGACCGGCGTTTTCGCCTTCACGCCGTTCCGCGCCGCTTTGGCCTTCGCGGTAGGTGCCGGCGCGATCCTGCAGGTGCTGTTCGAGGTCGGCACCATGATGCTGCGCCGCCAGGACGGCGCGCCGCCACGGGTGCAATCGGGCCCGGCGCTGGGCGGGTTTTCGGTAGGGCTGGTGGTGATGTATGCGACCTCGCTGTTGATTGCGGGCTGAACCGGACCGGATCAGGCATTTGCCAGTGGCGGCGCTTCGTGATTCCTGTGCCTAAGGATTGCCGTCGATAACCAGAACCGCACCGGGAATTTTTTTGCCGGACTGCGCCGGAAATCCCGCGATATTGTCTTTCATGAATACGATCAGGGCGTCCATGCACGCGAAACTTGTATTCGGCCCAATATGGTCCCGCGCGTCTACGATTGATCCGGTTAGGTTGATGCAGCCCACGGTCGATTTGAACCCGATGCCGCGATGGACGAGGATCGCTTCACGCTCGTCAGTTCCGCGAACGTAGATGCCGGGGAAGGGCTTGTGACCCTTGTTGTAGTCGAAGCTATGGTACTTTGAGCCCGGAAAACCATGGGTGCCGAGCGGGTATTTTCCTTTTTCAACGCGCCGGGAATTGTCGACGCCGGTCTGGGAATTGTCGCCCGGTCCGCGCGGCTCGACCGACGCGCCGCGAAGATTAGGTTGCAGAAGCTCGACACCGTCCAAAAAGCACTTGTAGCTGCCGACTGTTCGGTGGCGCGTCCCTGGACCAGCACCTTGCTGTTCGAGTCGCTCGCGGGTCACCAAGAGCACAAATCCTGTGTTGGGAATGGCCATGGGTCCAAATCCTGTCTGAAAACAAATGGTTCCGAAACTGTCCCACGCTTGTCAGGATCCGGTCAAGCCTGGCGCAATTCCATCTGGCCTTGGCACAGGGGGGCGGCTAAGAGAAACCGGACTTTAGGGATCGCCGTCGATGCGGAGCGTGATCGAACCACAGCCCGGTATATTAGACATCCGCCCCTACCAGGGCGGCAAATCCCGGCTGGCCGGGCGCGCAGATGTGCTGAAACTGTCATCGAACGAAAACCCGCTGGGCTGTTCGGATGCGGCCAAAGCAGCATTTGCGGGTGCTGCGCAGGGGCTTAACCGTTATCCGGGCACCGACCATGCCAGCCTGCGCGCGGCCATCGCCGATGTGCACGGGCTGGACGGGGCGCGCATCATCTGCGGGGCGGGATCGGATGAGGTTTTGCAATTTGTCGCCCAGTCCTACGCCGGGCCGGGCGATGAGGTGATCTATACCGAACACGGGTTTTCGATGTATCCGCTGCTGGCCCATGCGGTTGGGGCCACGCCGGTCAAGGTAGCCGAGCGGATGCGGGTGGTGGATGTGGACGCGATCCTGGCGGCCTGCACGGAGCGGACGCGGATCGTGTTCATCGCCAATCCGGGCAATCCTACCGGCACGATGATCCCGCTGGCCGAGGTTGCGCGCCTTGCCGATGGCCTGCCTGCGGGCGTTTTGCTGGTCCATGACGGCGCTTACACTGAATATGTGGACGGTTTCGACGGCGGCGCGGCGCTGGCGCAAACGCGCGATAACGTGGTGATGACGCGGACGTTTTCCAAGATATACGGGCTGGGGGGCCTGCGTATCGGCTGGGGCTATGGGCCTGCGCCGATCATTGATGTGGCGAACCGTATTCGCCAGCCGTTCAACCTGTCTTCGGCGCAACTGGTCACCGCCGAGGCGGCGGTGTGCGATACCGGATGGGTCGAGATGTGCCGCACCGAAAACGCGAGGATGCGGCGATGGTTGGCGGGCGAACTTGCCCGGCTGGGCGTGCCGTCAGACGAAAGCCGCGCCAATTTCATCCTGGCGCGATTTGGCGATGATGACGAGGCGGCGCGGTGTGACGCGCATCTTCGCGAGGCAGGAATTCTCGTGCGCAGCGTGGCAGGCTATGGTCTGGGCCATTGTCTGCGCATGACCGTAGGCGACGAAGCGGGTTGTCGGCGGGTTCTGGCGGCGATTAGAGAATTCAAAGGGGCCTGACCATGAGCGTGATTTATGACCGTGTGGCGCTTATCGGGCTGGGCCTGATCGCGGGGTCCATGGGTCTGGCGATGAAGCGCGGTGGTCTGGCCGGTGAGATCACCGGCACCGCGAAATCCGCAGAGACCCGTGCGGCGGCGGCGGCACTTGGGCTGGTTGATCGTGTGAGCGAAACGATTGAGGGCGCGGTCAGGGGCGCCGATCTGGTGGTGCTGGCGGTGCCGGTGGGGGTGATGGGCGCGGTCGCCGCAGAGATCGCGCCGCATCTGAAACCGGGTGCAACCGTAACCGACGTGGGCTCGGTCAAGGTCGCGGTGATCGCGGCTGTGGCCCCGCATGTGCCCAAGGGCGTCCACTTTATCCCCGGCCATCCGCTGGCCGGGACCGAACATTCCGGTCCGCAATCGGGCTTTGCCGAATTGTTCGAAAACCGCTGGTGCTTGTTGATTACGGATGCGGACACCGATCCTGCCGCTTTGGCCCGCCTGCGCAAATTCTGGGAAGCCATCGGTGCCCTTGTCGATGAGATGGACGCCGATCACCACGATCTGGCGCTGGCGGTGACATCCCACGCGCCGCATCTGATCGCTTACACCATGGTGGGCGTGGCCGATGATCTGCGCCGGGTGACCGACACCGAAGTGATCAAATATTCCGCCGCCGGGTTTCGTGATTTCACCCGGATTGCCGCGAGCGATCCGACCATGTGGCGCGATGTGTTTTTGAGTAACAAGGACGCCACGCTGGAAATTCTGGGCCGCTTCACCGAAGAATTGTTCGCGCTGCAGCGGGCGATTAGAACCGGCGACGGCGACCAGCTGTTCGACTATTTTACTAGGACACGGGCGATCCGGCGTGGTATTATCGAGGCGGGGCAAGACACCGATGCGCCCGATTTCGGGCGGGGAGGCAAGACATAAGAAACGCCCTTTTGGCCCTGATTTCGCTGGTTATTCTTGCAACCTGCGCCGAGAGCGATCGCTCCGGCGGCGCGGTGGGCCGGGTGTGCAGCAGCGGCATTACCGGCAAGCATCTGGCGGCGATTTCCGAGGCTGGCGGGCGCTGTGGATTGCGTAACCCGGTTGAGGTTCATCAGGTCCTCGGCGTCAACTTATCGCGACCGGCGATCATGGATTGCCGCACCGCGCGGGCGCTGAATACCTGGGTGCGCAGCGCGCTGAAGCCGACATTTGACGACATGGGCGGCGGGGCGGCGGGGTGACGGGGATGTCTGTTTTCGATGATTATAGCTGTCGGTCGCGCAACAACGCCCGTGGCGCGCGGCCGTCTCTGCATGCCACCGGGCAGGCGATTGATATTGGCGGGTTCACCCTGGCCGATGGCAGCAGGATCTCGGTGCTGAGCGATTGGCGCGACAGTGTGGTCGGGCGCAAGTTGCAGGCGCTGCACCGGAGTGCCTGCGGGCCGTTTGGCACGGTGCTGGGGCCGAATTACAACCGCGCCCATGCCAACCACCTGCATTTTGACACCGACAGCTATGGGCGCGGCGGGCGGTTCTGCCGATAGGGTAGTCACACTGGTGACCAATTTGGCGCATACGCGGGAATGATGACCGCCGCGCGTCGCGGTGGCGCACGTCACCGATGCGCCCGAACCCGGGCGGGGAGGCATGAGATAAGACTTGCGCGTCTAGAGCTACGGACATTTATTCTGCAACATAGTTTGCAGCTCTGAAGTAGTTTTCGCACTCTTGAGGTTCGAATAGATCGCAGATGTCACCCACGGCTTCAGTCAGGGCATCAAATGTTCTGGCGGCCATCCTTCGCAGGTGGGCTTTGAGCTTGGAGAAGGCCATCTCGATCGGGTTCAGGTCGGGGCTGTATGGTGGCAAAAAGAGCATCCAGTTTCCCTGCGCCTTCAGCAACGCCTGCGCCCATGCGGACTTGTGTGAAGACAGGTTGTCGGCGATCACGACGTCACCGGGCTGAAGCGTCGGGGCGAGCTGTGTTTCGATATAGACATCGAAGGCAGCACGGTTCATCGGGCCGTCAAGCAGCCAGGGAGCGGTCAACTCATCAACGCGCAGCCCTGCAATGAAGGTTCTGGGTGCGCCAATGGCCGAAGGGGGCATCCGCTTCCAGACGCGCGCCGCAGGGAGATCTCCCGCGCAGGCGCGTGAGCTTGGTCGTCACCGCCGTTTCGTCGATAAAGACCAACCTGTGCGGCTCAAGTCGCATCCTCGGCTGGCGTCGGTGCCGCCACTCGTATCGCGCGGCGCGCACCCGCTTGCGCCGCCTCTCCGTTGCAATCAAGGATTTTTTTATATGTGTAACCGAGCCGGTGCTTGAGGAAGCGCGACAGCTCTGCCGGAGCGGCCCGCATATCGTGTTCCTGAATAAGCGCCTCGGCCAGTTCCGGCATCGTAATGTCTGGCCTGCGATCCACTGTTGTCTTGAGAAACCCCGCAAACACTTCCAGTCTGCTGCTGCCTTTTGGTCGGCCCCGCTTGGCTGGTGCGATGGAACCCGTTTGTCGGCGGCGCTGCCTAATCCGCACGGCACTCGCCGCTGATATCCGAAACCGCCGCGCAGCTTCGTGACACGAATGGCCCTCTACGATGAACGCAAGAACCCGCTCACGCAGGTCCAGTGATAGTGTCTTGCCCATGATCCACCTCCAAATATGGTGAATCACAAATCAAGCCTTGTGGGAATCCCTTTGATTCAGAAATTCAATCCGAGGCTCTAGCCCTGTATTCGCTCGCTTTTGCCGCAAGCACGGCACTGGCCGGGGCGCCGGAGCGCTCGCCCCACCCAATGCCACGACCGGGCAGCGACGTGCCCCGACCAGCGGCGGTGGCGCCCATAACTGTCGCCGCACCTGCGCGCCCAAGCCCGACCGGCGATCTTTGTGGCATTCCGGGCATCGTCGGTGCCCGTCGCGATCCGATCCGCGGTGCCATCGCGGGGTGCTGGGTTTTGAACCCGGTTCGCGTTACTGCGGTCCACGGCGTGCAATTATCGGTGCCCGCGACGCTTGACTGTCCGACCGCGCGGGCGCTGTCGGACTGGGTGGCAAACGGGGTTATCCCGGCGATTGGAAACCGCGGCGGCGGGGTGGCGGTTTTGCAGGTCGCGGGCAGCTATACCTGTCGCACCCGCAACAACCGGCCCGGGGCGGGGCTAAGCGAACATGCCAGCGGGCGGGCGATCGACATATCCGCCTTTCGCACCGCCGATGGCCAGTCGATCAGCGTCGCCGGGGGCTGGCGGGCGGGCCGCGACC
The DNA here is from genome assembly GCA_965216135.1 of Paracoccaceae bacterium. Lineage (GTDB taxonomy): Bacteria > Pseudomonadota > Alphaproteobacteria > Rhodobacterales > Rhodobacteraceae > CBDCFL01. The sequence goes on along the minus strand of CBDCFL010000021.1, from coordinate 318,594 downwards.
GGCAGATCTTGCGCAAAATCCACGCGACCGCCTGCGGGCCGTTTTCAACGGTGCTCGGGCCGAATGCCGACCGGTTTCATCAGGACCACTTTCACCTTGATACGGCTATTCACCGAAGCAGCAGATACTGCCGGTAAAGCGGCGCGCGGTTTATTTGAGTATTTTCACCAGGAAAAGCCACAGGGGCTAGGCGGGCAGCCAGTCCGCGGCCCATTTAGCTCGCGACACACCGGCCAGACGGCGGCAGCGGTCGACCGCAGTGCCCAGCCGTGCAACGCGGCCCTTGCCCATCGCAATGCCGGTTTCCGGCCAGAACCGGGTGACAAGCAGGCAATCGCTTTTGCGGTCGGCTTTCATGTCAATGCGGCCGATCAGGCGGTCCCCTTCAAGCACCGGAAAGACGTAATAGCCGTATTGGCGTTTGGCGGCGGGCACGAAAACCTCGATCGTGTAGTCAAAACCAAACAGCTGCGCAGTGCGCGCCCGGTCGCGCAGGGCCGGGTCAAATGGCGACAGGATGCGCACAGTCGCGGGCGGATCGGGCGCGTTGGCGGCTGCCGCGATCACATCGGGGCGGGCCAAGGCGGCGCGCTTTGAGCCGTCGGCGGCCTCAACCTCGATTTCGATCAGCTGCCCCGCGCCAAGTTCGCGCGCGCACCAGTCGCGGGCCTCTTTTGCGGTGACGGTGGCGAAAAACCGGGCAATTTCTCCGCGCGTGGCAAAGCCCAGCCGGTCGATTGCCGCCTGGCAATTCCAATCTATGATCTCGCCCGTATCAGGTGCCGGGGCGCGCGCCGGATCCGGAATTACCCGCTCGGTCAGATCATAGAATTTGCGAAACCCGCGCCAGTGGCAGACCGCAACCTGGCCGCTATGCCACAGATATTCCAGCGCGGTCTTGGAGGGGTGCCAATCCCACCAGCCGCCGGATACGCGCGCCTCGCCCTGGCTGACATCGGATGAACACAGCGGTCCATCAGCCGCGATCCGCGCAAGCACGGGAGCGATTTTTTCGGAAAAACCGGCGCGGCGGTCCTTGGCCCAACGCGCGCGCAGGTCCACCGCCGCGCGTTCAAAGCGCAGCCGCCAGTAGAGGAAAAACTTCATCGCGATGATCGAGGCATCATGCGTCCAGTGTTCAAAGACCGCGCGATCGGCCACCATCAGACGATCCAGATCGGCGGGGCGATAGCCGGGCAGGCGCGCATGGATGATCATGTGATGGGCGCGCGCGACGGAGTTGATCGAGTCCAGTTGCACAAAGGCAAGCTGATCAAAAAGCGCGCCCAGATGTGCGGGCCGCGTGCCCAGCCCGTGGCGGTCAAGAAACAGCCGCCGCGCGCGGGCATTGTCGAGGACCGGCAGGACCATCAGCGGATCGACAGGTTCGGAGCAGGGCCGATGGGAAATCCGCCGAAAAACATCCTGCGCGAGCGGAACGTCAGCGGCGCGTCCAGGGTTTCGGGATTGCCGGACATCGAGGCGAGCACCTCCAATGCAGTTTCCACGGTGGGCGCGATGGTGGCGGGGATCGCACCGGTTTGCCGCGCGATCCTGAGCATGCCGCGCCAGTTCTTGGCACGCAGGTCGATGGTGCCGGTTGGCCAGCCGGCGCGATCAACTTCGAGCGTGCCCGCGCCCTCAAGCAAAAGCTCGCCCCATTCGGCCCTCAGCGTCTTCAGTTCAAGTGCTGTGGGCTGCGGGCGGCGGCGTTCAAGCGCGAACCGGTCCCAGGGCGCATCGAACGTGACCGACAGATCGATTGTGGTGCCGCCGAGGGTTTCCGGCAGCAGATTGCCGGGGTCCAGAAACCCCAGCAGTGCGTCCGAGGGCATCCATCCTGTGGCCTCAAAGAAAATGTCGTGGACATCGGTATTGCCGTCCGCCTGGCGGGTCGCGAGTTGGCCCGCTTCGATCCTGGTTGTCCAGTTTTTTGAAGAGCTTATGCGCACATCTTCAAGCTCGAACGATGACCTTTGCAGCTGCAATGTCGTGTCCGGCACGAAAATGACCGACCCGCGCATCACCTCGCTGGTGATGGTCAGCCGTTCATGGGGCGAGGCCAGCGTTTGATTGCCGGGAAAAACCGCGATGATGTGGTTGGGGGTGTAACTCAGCGTGAGGATTTGAAAAAACGGCATGTTCCAGGCCAGCCCGGTGGCCGGATCGGCCAGAGCGAGGTCGCTGATGGTGGTGTCGAACCGGTTGGGATAGCCGATCGTGGATATGTCGGAATATTCGGCGACCCAGCCCTCGGCACGGCGGGCGTCGATCCAGGCGGCCAGCCCTGCCTCAACGCCGCGCGAGCCGACGAACCAGTAGCCGCTCCACAGCGTCACCAAGACCACGACAACGCCGATTAATGCCCGCATCGATCCTGCCTTTGATTTTACCGATTTGCGATGGTAGTGCGCCCCCGCCGGGAGGACCAGTGCATGGGCGCAAAAGAAATGTGGGTATTCGGCTATGGCTCGCTGATGTGGGAGCCGGGGTTTGACCATGACGCAGCCGAGATTGCCCTGTTGCGGGGCTACGGGCGGTCGTTTTGCATGCGCTCGATCCATCAACGCGGGACGCAGGCCGATCCGGGTCTGGTGCTGGCGCTGGACGAAGACGCCAACGCGCAGTGCGAGGGTTTGGCGCTGAGGGTCAGGCGCGGCGGCGAAAGTGACACGCTGGCCTATCTGCGCGAGCGTGAGCTTATTTCCTCGGCCTATCTGGAAATGAGCCTGCCGATCACCCTGCGCTCAGGCACCGCGCTGGATGCAGTTACTTTCGTTATCGACCCAAACCACGTGCAATATTGCGGGGGGTTGGCACCGGAAAACCAGGCCGCGATCATCGCGCGCAGCGTAGGCGGGCGGGGCCCGAATTCGGAATATTTGTTCAACACTGTCGCGCATTTGGGTGAACTTGGCCTGCACGACCCCGATCTTGTCTGGCTTGCCGATCGGGTGCGCGAGATATTGGGCCAGCGCGGCGAACATCGCCCATTGTAGAGGCGGCACAAGCCCCTTACGTTGCGGCAAAACTGATTTGAGGTCAGGCAAAGCTTTATGGACCAGCCGGATCGACAGGCCGACCCGTTCTTTACCCAGCCTTTCCGCCAGATAGGGCTGATGCTGATCTGCCTGGCGCTGGTCGCTTTCGGCAGCTACATCGCCTATCCGCGTGTTGAGAGCGTGTTTCTGGCCAATCCCTATCTGAACGGGTTCATCGGCATTGTGTTCGTGATCGGCGTGTTTGCCTGCTTTTGGCAGGTTGTCTCGCTGGTCAATTCGGTCATCTGGATCGAAGGCTTCGCCGGCGACCGCCCGGGACATGAACTGGTCAAGGCGCCGCGGCTTCTGGCCCCCCTGGCCGCGTTGTTGCGCACACGCGGGGCGCGGATGCACATCAACGCCACGTCGGCGCGCTCGATCCTGGATTCAGTTGCGACACGTATCGACGAAGCCCGCGATATTACACGATATATAACCAACCTGCTGATATTCCTAGGTCTTTTGGGCACATTCTATGGCCTGGCCATCACCGTTCCGGCGATGGTCGATACCATCAGATCGCTTGCCCCCAAGGAAGGCGACACTGGCGTCGAAATTTTCAGCCGCCTGATGGCCGGGCTTGAAAAGCAACTGGGCGGCATGGGCATTGCCTTTGCCTCGTCGCTGCTTGGACTTGCCGGATCGCTGGTGGTGGGGCTCTTGGAGCTGTTCGCCAGCCACGGCCAAAACCGTTTCTACCGCGAGCTTGAGGAATGGCTTTCGACGATAACGCGGCTGGGATTTTCAACAGGCGACGGCGACGGCGAGGGCGGATCGGCCGACAGCGGCACCGCTTCTGTGCTGATAGAGCATTTTTCCGAGCAGATGGACGCGCTTCAGGCGATGTTCACCCAGCAGGATGTGGCCCGTTCAGTCGTTGACGAGCGGCTGATCAGCCTGACTCGCTCGGTCGAGGCAATGATCGAAAGTCTTGGAAATTCGGGCCCGTCGACCGACAATGCGGCGCTTAACCGGGTTGCCGCCGGCCAGGGCGAGCTGATCGCCATATTGCGCGAGCAGGCTGACGAGGGCGCGCTGCCCGGCGGTGCCCATGTCGATGCCGAAAGCCGGATGCGCCTGCGCTCGATTGACGTGCAGCTGTTGCGGATCTTAGAGGAAATGTCCGCAGGCCGTCAGGAGAGCCTGGCCGATCTGCGCACCGATCTGTCGTCTTTGACCAAAGCCGTGCGCGCGCTGGCGGACGCCAGCGTCAAGGCGCGCTAGCCGATGGCCGCGCCGCGCCGGTCCGTGCAACGGATGTCGGGCTCTTACTGGCCCGGCTTTGTTGACGCGATGACGGCGCTGCTGCTGGTGCTGATGTTCGTGTTGACCATCTTTATGGTGGTTCAGTTTGTGTTGCGCGAGACCATCAGCGGCCAGGAAACCGAGCTTGACGCGCTAACCGCCGAGGTGTTGGCACTGGCCGAGGCGCTGGGGCTGGAACAGCAGCGGTCTTTCCAGCTTGAAACTCAGGTCACCAGCCTGGGCGGTTTGCTTGAGACGGCCCGCGACCGCGCCGAGCAGCAATCGGTTCTGATTGCAAATCTGACCGCGCAGACCGCGGTTCAGTCCGACGAACTGGCGGCCCAGTCGGCCCGCATCACCAGCTTTGAAGCCCAGGTCGCAACACTTTTGGCCGAACGCAACGAGGCGCGCGCGCTCGGCGAAACGCTGGCGGCCAGCATTGAGGATTTGGAGGCGGCCAACGCCCGCCTGATCACTGATCAGGAAGTGCTGCAACTGGCGCTGGTTTCGGCCCGCGACGAGATCGACGCCCAGGCCGAAACCGCGCGACTTGCCGCCGCCCAGCGCGAGGCGGTGGATGCCCTGGTGGCCGACCTGCGGGCGCGCGCGGCTCAGACCGAGACCTCGCTTGCTGACCTTGCCGCACTTTTGCTTAGCGAAGAAGCGGCCCGTCAGGCCGCCGAGCTTGCGGCCAGCAACCTGGCGTCCGATCTGTCTGAGGCTGAAGCCGCCCAGCTTGCCGAGGCAGCAGCGGCTGATGCGCTGCGCACCCGCCTTGGCGACGCCGAAACGCAGCTGAGCGCCGAGGAAACGGCGCGATTGGCCGAAGCCGCCGCCGCCCAGCTGCTGCGCGACGAATTGAAGAACGCCAATGACGAGCTGACCGCGATGACACTGGCGCTGGAGGCGCGCCGCCAGGAGGCTGAGGACACGTTGACGCTGTTGGCGGCGGCGCAACTGGTCGAGGCTGATCTGAACGAGCGGCTGGCCGCGGCGTTGTTGGCCGAGCAGCAATTGGCCGGACGGCTTGCCGGGGCCTCGGACGATCGCGCCGCGACCTCGGATGAGTTGGCGCGCGCCAAGGCCGATCTGGCCGCGGCGCTGCAGGCCTCCGCGCTGGCCGAACAGGAGGCCACCGATGCACGCGCCAGTGCCGCGGACGCCACGGGCCGCGCCACCGAACTGGAAACCCAACTGGCCGCCGCACTGTTGTTGCAGGATGATTTGAGCGCCGCGCTCAAAGCCACGCAGGATAGCGAACTTGAAGCCACCTCGCGGCTGGCCTCGGTCGAACAGGCGCTGATCGCGGCCCTTGCCGAGCGCGACGATCTGTCCTCGGATATCAAGGATCAGGTGCTCGCCCAAGGCGGTCTGCAGGCGCGGCTGACGACACTGGAAAATGCGCTGGCCCAGCTAACGGGCGAGCGCGACGATCTGCGCGCAAGCTCTGCTGCCAACCGCGCCGAGGCCGACAGTTTGGGGACGCGACTGGAAACCAGCGAAGCGGCGCTGGCGGTGGCATTGGCCGAGGCGGCAGCGCTCAAGGCCGGGCTGGGCGATCGCGACGAGTTGCGCCAGCAACTGGCCGCAGCCCTGGCCGCGCGGCTGGCTTCACAGCAGGACGCTGACCGGCTGCTCAGCCGCTCCGAGCAGCGCGAGGTTCTGCTGGCCGCGGCCAACAAGGCGCTGGCGAGCGAACAGGCGCTGTCTGCCGACAGCCAGCGCAAACTGACGGTGCTGAACGAACAGGTCGCCGCATTGCGCGCGCAGCTGGGCGCTTTGCAGGGGCTGCTTGAAGCCGCCGAAGCAAAGGACCGCGATGCGCAGATCGATATCACCAATCTGGGTTCGCGCCTGACCGCCGCCCTGGCGCGCGTTGCCAGTGAGGAACGCCAGCGCGCGGTGCTGGAAGCAGCAGAGCGTAAACGCCTGGAAGAAGAAGCCGCGCGGCTGGCAGCCGAAGCCAAGCGTCTGGAGCGCTATCGCTCGGAGTTTTTCGGGCAATTGCGCGAAGTTCTGGGCGACCGCGAAGGCGTGCAGATTGTCGGCGACCGGTTTGTGTTCAGCTCTGAGGTGCTGTTTGAACCTGCTTCCGCGGTTCTGTCGGCGGGCGGTCAGAGCCAGATCGCCGGTGTCGCGGCGCTGTTGTTTGACGTTTCTGATGCAATACCGGCTGAGATTGACTGGGTCATTCGCGTCGATGGTCATACCGACAATACGCCCTTGTCGGGCACCGGGCGGTTTGCCGACAATTGGGAGTTGAGCCAGGCCCGCGCGCTTTCGGTGGTGCGTTATATGACGGACGAGCTTGGCTTTCCCGCCGACAGGCTGGCAGCGACGGGATTTGGCGAGTTTCAGCCCGTGGCGCTTGGCAACACGGCCGAGGATCTGGCCCGCAACCGGCGCATTGAGCTGAAGCTGACGGAGAGATAGAGCGCGTTTGGGAACCGGATTTCGGGGATCGCAGGCGTGGTCGAAAAATGAGTATTTATCGGAACAATGAAGGGTTCAAAGCAGAGTGCGTTTGATGTGCCGGGGCTCCGGGTCTGGACATTCGCATTTGCGAGATTCGCGTGGAAATTGGTTTGTTAACACATAGTTAAAGAATGCATTCCAGGACACAGTGTGAATCTCACTGGGTATTCAACGCCGTGCGGAAATTTGTTTCGCATGCGAAACATTATGCGGGCGGGCGGGCCCGGCGAAGTGGCGACCGCCGTCAGTCGGCCGTCAGCAGCGGCGGTTTCTTGCGCGCGGTCAGGCGTGGAGTGTCCGGTTCCATCATCCGCAGATCAATCTTGCCGTTCTTTACGCCGACCTTGACCAGACCGCCCTTGGCCAGTTTGCCGAACAACAGCTCTTCGGCCAGCGGTTTCTTGATATATTCCTGGATGACCCGGCCAAGCGGGCGCGCGCCCATCTTGTCGTCATAACCCTTGGCGCCCAGCCATTCGGCGGCTTTCGGGGTCAGTTCGATATCCACGTTGCGGTCCAACAGCTGGGCCTCAAGCTGAAGGACGAATTTTTCCACCACGCGCAGGATAACCTCGGGGCCGAGCGGGGCAAATGAGATAACCGCGTCCAGGCGATTGCGAAATTCCGGGGTGAACATGCGCTCAATGGCGGCCAGATCCTCACCCTCACGGCGTTCGCGGCCAAAGCCCACGGCCCTTTTGGCCTGTTCGGTGGCCCCGGCATTGGTGGTCATGATGACGATGACATTGCGGAAATCGACGGTGCGCCCGTTGTGATCGGTCAGCTTGCCGTGATCCATCACCTGCAACAGGATGTTATAGACGTCCGGGTGGGCTTTCTCGATCTCATCAAGCAACAACACGCAATGGGGGTGCTGATCGACGCCATCGGTCAGCATACCGCCCTGATCAAAGCCGACATAACCCGGCGGCGCGCCGATCAACCGCGATACCGCGTGTTTTTCCATATATTCCGACATATCGAAGCGCAGCAGTTCGACGCCCAGAACATCTGCCAACTGGCGGGCAACTTCGGTTTTGCCGACGCCGGTGGGACCGGCAAAGAGGTAATTGCCGATGGGTTTTTCAGGTTCGCGCAGTCCGGCGCGAGACAGTTTGATCGCCGAGCCGAGCGCCTCGATCGCGGTGTCCTGACCGAACACGACGCGCTTAAGCGAGACCTCGAGGTCTTTCAGGATGCTGGCATCGTCCTTGGAGATGTTTTTCGGCGGGATACGGGCGATCTTGGCGACCACGATTTCTATTTCTTTGGCACCGATGGTCTTGCGCCGCTTGCTTTCGGCCAGCAGATGCTGGGCCGCGCCGGCCTCATCAATGACGTCGATGGCCTTGTCAGGCAATTTGCGGTCGTGGATATAGCGCGCTGACAGTTCAACCGCCGATTTGATCGCGTCGGCGGTGTAACGGACTTCGTGGTGATCCTCAAAATACGGTTTCAGGCCGCGCAGGATTTTGATCGTGTCACCGACCGAGGGTTCAACGATGTCAATTTTCTGGAACCTGCGGCTGAGCGCGCGGTCTTTTTCAAAATGCTGGCGAAATTCCTTATAAGTGGTCGAGCCCATGCAGCGCAGACGCCCGCCCTGCAGGGCTGGTTTCAGAAGGTTGGAGGCATCCATCGCCCCGCCGCTGGTGGCACCGGCACCGATGACGGTGTGAATTTCGTCGATAAACAGGATCGCATCGTCGTGTTCTTCCAGTTCGTTGACCACCGCTTTCAGACGCTCTTCAAAATCGCCGCGATAGCGCGTGCCTGCCAGAAGCGCGCCCAAGTCCAGCGCATAGATCGTGGCACCGGCCAGCACGGCGGGCGTTTCGCCAGCAACGATTTTGCGGGCCAGACCTTCGGCGATCGCGGTTTTGCCGACACCGGGGTCGCCGACCAGAAGCGGGTTGTTCTTGCGCCGGCGGCAGAGCACCTGCACGCAGCGTTCAACTTCATGTTCGCGCCCGATCAGCGGATCGACATCGCCACGGCGCGATTTCGCATTCAGATCGACGCAGAATTTTTCAAGCGCGCTTTCCTTGACCTCGCCGGCCTGTTCGGTGCCGATCTCGGCATCGTCCTCCTCGGCACCCGAAACCGGCCGGCTCTCGCCAAAGCCCGGATCCTTGGCGACGCCATGGGCGATGTAGTTGACCGCGTCATAGCGGGTCATGTCCTGTTCCTGCAGGAAAAACGCGGCATTGCTTTCGCGCTCGGCAAAGATCGCCACCAGCACATTGGCACCCGTCACTTCCGTGCGGCCAGACGATTGCACATGGATCGCGGCGCGCTGGATGACGCGCTGGAAGGCAGCGGTGGGCACAGCCTCAGAGCCGTCAATATCGGTGACCAGGGTTGAGAGTTCCTCTTCCACATAGGTCACCAGGTTTTGGCGCAGCTCATCGAGATCGACCGAGCAGGCCTTCAACACGCGCGCGGCGTCGGGTTCATCAATCAGGGCCAGAAGCAAATGTTCAAGCGTCGCCAGTTCATGCCGGCGCGCATTGGCCTGCGCCAGTGCCGCATGAATTGCGTCTTCCAGGCTCTTTGAAAATGACGGCACTGTTCCGGTGCTCCTTGATTATTGCCGCAGGTCGGGCAAAACCCAATACCCACTTTTGCCTCATAAACTTAAAGTTCGGTTTTCTCGCCGGTCCTTCAAGAGTTTTGTCGCAATTATTCGCGCTCTTTTTCATTATGTGTGGTTTTGTGAACGAGAATTTGGCAAAATCCGGGTTATTCGGTGCCGGATCAAAAAATATCCTTACGTTTGCGAATTTCGGCAAAGGCCTCGGCGTCGGTTGCCTGGGCGAGTCCAACATGGGCTTTCACGCCCGAATCTGTCGCCCTGAGGAACGGATTTGTCGCCAATTCCTCGGCCAGGGTCGAAGGCACGGTGGGTTCGCCGCGGGCGCGTTTGGCCTCAATTTCGCGGATGCGATCCGTCAGCGCCGGATTATCGAGATCGACGGTCTGGGCAAAGCGCGCATTGGTAGCGGTGTATTCATGGCCCGAGCAGACAATCGTTTCGGGTGGCAGGGCGGCCAGTTTGGTCAGGCTCTGCCACATTTGTTCAGGCGTGCCCTCGAACAACCGGCCGCATCCCATTGCCATCAGGCTGTCGGCGGTGAAAACTGCTGATGCGTCCGGCACATAAAAGGCGATGTGCCCAATTGTGTGGCCTGACACATCCATCACCCGCACATCGTGGCCGGCAAAGTCGAATTTTTCCGCGTCGGCGACCTGTCGGCTAAGTGTCGGCAAACGATACGCGTCGGCCGCCGCGCCGGTCACTTGTGCGCCATTGGCTTCGGTAAGGTCACCCAGCCCGGCGACATGATCCAGGTGATGATGGGTGATCCAGACGTCACTCAGGTTCCATCCCCGCTCTTTCAGCGCCGCCGAAATCGGTGCCGCCGCGGGAATGTCGATCAGGGCGGTGTCGCCGGTCTCGTCCGAATGCAGAAAGAAGGCATAATTGTCCGACAGACAGGGGATTGTGACAATCTCTAAGGGCATGGCAATTCTGATCCTCGTCGCTATGGTCTGGGCTAGAATTGCGTATCGGGCGAGCGACTGCAATGCATCAGGACGTGGTGGATCTTCGGAGCTTTTACTACCGGACCACTCTGGGGCGCGCGGCGCGAACGGCTATTCGCGCGAAATTACATGATCTTTGGCCAGAGGCGAAGGGGCTGACAGTTGCGGGCTTTGGCTTTGCGGTGCCGCTGTTGAGCCTTTATACAGACGAGGCGCGGCGCGTCATCGCGCTGATGCCCGGCCAGCAGGGGGTCATGCACTGGCCGATCGGACAGGAGAATGTCTGCGTTTTATGCGAAGATACCCAGTGGCCGCTTGAAACCGGCCATGTTGATCGGCTGATCCTGCTGCATGGGCTGGAAAACAGCGAAAATGCACCGGCCTTGCTGGACGAATGCTGGCGGGTTCTGGGCCCCGGCGGCAAGGCCATGTTCATCGTGCCCAACCGCGCCGGTATCTGGGCGCAGCGCGACAAGACGCCGTTCGGTTTTGGGCGGCCCTATACGACCGGGCAGCTGGAGGCATTGCTCAAGCGGCATAATTTCGTTCCCGAACGCCAGCTGGCGACGCTGTTTCAGCCACCGTCGCATGCCCGATTCTGGCAGCGTATGGGCCCGTTTTTTGAGCGCCTTGGCAGCAGCACGGCGGGCAAATGGGTTGGTGGTGCGCTGATGGTCGAGGTATCAAAACGTGTGCACGCACCGCAACGCCCGGGGCTGAGCGAAGCCGTGCGTCGCCCGCTTGAAGTGCTTGAAGGGATCAAGAAACCGGATACCAAACCGGCCTGAAACTTCTGCCGGCAATCGCAATTTTCGCCATGTTTGGCGGATATGGCCGCACCGGGCGGCGTGAGCAGACCATGGCGCCCCTTGAAATGCGCCTTGAGGGCAAGGATAGTGAGGGCGCAGAAAAGCGGGCCTTTTTTGTTGCGACGTGGACGCGGCTCTGCTACATCCACGCGGATTTTGTCGCCGAGCTTTCGAGCTTTCGAGCTTTGGCTTGGGGTGGCCCGCGAACCGGCGTTTTGAAACGCGGGAACGGGCCGAAACATTCGAAAGGGTGGACGTGTCGGAACCAGCTTCTGTCTCAGCCGGCATCGCAGCACGCTACGCGACCGCCGTTTTCGAGATGGCCAACGAAATTGATGCCGTTGCCCTGGTTGAAACGGACCTTGATGCCCTGAGCGCCGCACGGAACGAAAGCAATGATCTGAACGAGCTTATTTCATCGCCAGTCTATACGCGCAGACAACTGGGTGACGCGATTGGCGGACTTGCCAAGGCCATGGACCTGACGTCGCTGATGACCAACACGCTGGGCCTGATGGCGGCCAACCGCCGGCTGTTTGTGCTGCCCCATCTGATCACCGCATTGCACAACCTGATTGCCGAGCAAAAAGGCGAAGTGACAGCGGATGTGACAAGTGCCAAAGAGCTAAGCGCGGCGCAGGTGGACAAACTGGCACAAGCGCTCAAGGCGTCGGTCGGCAAAGACGTCAAGATTAACGCGGCCGTCAATGAAGACCTCATTGGCGGCCTTATTGTTAAGGTGGGCTCGAAAATGATCGACACCTCGATCCGATCGAAGCTCGCCAACCTCCAGAATGCAATGAAAGAGGCCGGATAATGGCAATCCAAGCAGCCGAAATTTCTGCGATCCTGAAAGAGCAGATCAAAAACTTTGGCCAGGACGCTGAAGTCTCGGAAGTGGGTCGCGTGCTGTCGGTTGGCGACGGGATCGCGCGTGTTTACGGGCTGGACGCGGTGCAGGCCGGCGAAATGGTGGAATTTCCGGGCGGCATCATGGGCATGGCGCTGAACCTTGAGGCCGACAATGTTGGGGTGGTGATCTTCGGCTCGGACCGCGACATCAAGGAAGGCGACACCGTCAAACGCACCAACTCCATCGTTTCGGTTCCGACCGGCGATGCTCTATTGGGCCGCGTGGTCGATGGTCTGGGCAATCCGATTGACGGCAAGGGCGCGATCAAGACCGACACCAGTTCGGTGGCGGATGTGAAAGCGCCGGGCATCATCCCGCGCAAATCGGTGCACGAGCCGATGGCGACGGGCCTCAAATCTGTTGACGCGATGATCCCGATTGGCCGTGGCCAGCGCGAGTTGATCATCGGCGACCGCCAGACCGGCAAAACCGCCGTGGCGCTGGACACCATCCTGAACCAGAAATCATATAACGAAGCCGCTGGCGATGATGAGGGCAAGAAGCTCTATTGCGTCTATGTCGCGATTGGCCAGAAGCGGTCGACCGTGGCCCAGCTGGTCAAAAAGCTCGAAGAAACCGGTGCGATGGCCTATACGATCGTAGTTGCCGCGACGGCCTCTGACCCGGCACCAATGCAGTTTCTGGCCCCCTATTCGGCGACATCGATGGCCGAACATTTCCGCGACAATGGCCGCCACGCGCTGATCGTCTATGATGATCTGTCCAAGCAGGCGGTCAGCTATCGGCAGATGTCGCTGCTGCTGCGCCGCCCGCCGGGGCGTGAAGCCTATCCCGGCGACGTCTTCTACCTGCACTCGCGCTTGTTGGAGCGTTCGTCGAAGCTGAACGAAGACAACGGTTCGGGTTCGCTGACCGCATTGCCGATCATCGAGACCCAGGGCGGCGATGTGTCGGCGTTTATCCCCACCAACGTGATCTCGATCACCGATGGCCAGATCTTCCTTGAAACCGAGCTGTTCTATCAGGGTATTCGCCCAGCGGTGAACACTGGTTTGTCGGTGAGCCGGGTTGGCTCGTCGGCGCAGACCGACGCAATGAAATCCGTTGCCGGCCCGGTGAAACTGGAACTGGCGCAGTACCGCGAGATGGCGGCCTTTGCGCAGTTTGGCTCTGATCTCGATGCCGCCACCCAGCGCTTGCTCAACCGTGGCGCGCGCCTGACCGAGCTGATGAAACAGGCGCAATATTCGCCGCTGACCAATGCCGAGATTGTCTGCGTCATTTTCGCCGGCACCAAGGGCTATCTGGACAAAATCGACGTGAAACAGGTCGGACGCTTTGAAAGCGGGCTTTTGAACCACCTGAAATCCAAACATCAGGACCTGCTGGACGACATCACAGACAACGACCGCAAGGTCAAAGGTGAGCTGGAAGACAAGATCAAGGCAGCGCTTGACGAATTCGCCGCTGATTTTGCCTGAGATTAAGGAGCAGCGCGCCGATGCCCAACCTTAAAGACCTCAAAAACCGGATTGAGTCGGTCAAATCGACCCGCAAGATCACCAAGGCGATGCAGATGGTCGCCGCCGCGAAACTGCGCCGCGCCCAGGATGCGGCCGAGGCCGGGCGGCCTTATGCTGAACGGTTCAATTCGGTGATGGCGGGTCTTTCGGCAGCGGCAGGCGGGTCGGAAAGCGCGCCGAAACTGCTGATCGGCTCGGGGTCAGAACAGACCCATCTGCTGGTGGTCATGACATCAGAGCGCGGCCTTTGCGGTGGTTTCAACTCGTCGATTGTAAAAATGGCGCGCGCCAGGGCGGCTGACCTGCTGGCGGCCGGCAAGTCGATCAAAATACTGACCGTCGGCAAAAAGGGGCGCGACCAGCTCAAGCGCGATTTCGGTGACAACAACATCGGTCATGTTGACCTGACCGAGGTCAAAAAGGTCGGGTATGTCAACGCTCAGGACATCGCCCGCGACATCATCCACCGCTTTGAAGGCGGTGAATTTGACGTCGCCACGATCTTTTTCAGCCAATTTGAGTCAGTGATGAGCCAAACCCCGACCGAGCGCCAGATCATCCCGGCGAAATTCGAGGCCGAGGAAGGCGCGGGCACGGCAGTGGTGTACGATTACGAGCCGGAAGAGGAAGAGATCCTGGCCGATCTCTTGCCGCGCGGTGTTGCCACTCAGCTTTTCAGCGCGCTCTTAGAGAACGGCGCATCCGAACAGGGCGCGCGGATGAGCGCCATGGACAACGCCACCCGCAACGCCGGCGATATGATCGACAGACTGACGATCAAATACAACCGGTCGCGTCAGGCGGTCATCACCAACGAACTTATTGAAATTATATCTGGGGCGGAGGCGCTTTGATGTCCCCCGAGGAAAGATTCGAGTATATTTTAGGGGCCGAGCCTTTCGATAACGTGCCGGATGGTTCGCGAACCCGTGGGTATCTTTTGGAATTTGCGCTTCGGTTTGGATCGCAACCGTTCGATTGCGCGAGAATCGAAAACCAGTATGTGGAGCGGAGCGTTGTCTTGGACAACTTTCGTGTTGGCGAAAAACTGCGCAACAGGACTCTAACTGATCGGCGCGTCTTGGGGCTATGCTTATCCCGTTGGGGTATTTGGTCGCCAACCGCGAATACAAAACATTTCAGCTAACAAACGGCGGCATTTCAACGGCTTTGTCCGAAATAGAAGCCTTGGCCGCCTAAGAAGGAGAACCAGAAATGGCAAACGCAAAAGGCAAAGTGACCCAAATCATCGGCGCCGTCGTCGATGTGAAATTTGACGACCAGCTGCCCGAGATTCTGAACGCGCTGGAGACCACCAATAACGACAAGCGGCTGGTCCTCGAAGTGGCGCAGCATCTGGGCGAAAACACAGTGCGCACCATTGCCATGGACGGCACCGAGGGGCTGGTGCGCGGTGCGGTCGTGACGGACAGCGGTGCGCCGATCTCGATGCCGGTCGGTAACGCTACGTTGGGCCGGATCGTCAACGTCATCGGCGAACCGGTTGACGAGAAAGGCCCGGTCAACGCCACTGAAAAACGTGCCATCCACCAGCCCGCGCCGGATTTTCAGGATCAATCGACCGAAAGCGAAATTCTGATCACCGGAATCAAGGTTGTGGACCTGCTGGCACCCTACACCAAGGGCGGCAAGATCGGCCTGTTTGGTGGCGCCGGTGTTGGCAAGACGGTGCTGATCATGGAGCTGATCAACAACATCGCCAAGGTGCATTCGGGCCTGTCGGTGTTTGCTGGCGTGGGCGAGCGGACGCGCGAAGGCAACGACCTTTACCATGAGATGATCGAAAGCGGCGTCATCGTTCCCGATAATCTGCCCGAAAGCAAGATCGCGCTGGTCTATGGCCAGATGAACGAACCACCGGGTGCGCGGATGCGCGTGGCGCTGTCCGGTCTGACACTGGCCGAGCAGTTCCGCGATGAGAGCGGATCGGACGTGCTGTTTTTCATCGACAACATTTTCCGCTTTACGCAAGCCGGGTCTGAATGTTCGGCGCTGTTGGGCCGCATTCCCTCGGCAGTTGGTTATCAGCCGACACTGGCGACCGACATGGGCGCGCTGCAGGAACGGATTACCTCGACCAAGGTCGGCTCGATCACTTCGGTGCAGGCGGTTTATGTGCCCGCCGACGATTTGACCGACCCGGCACCGGCAACCTCGTTTGCCCACCTTGATGCCACCACGGTTCTGGACCGGGCGATCTCTGAGCTTGGCATTTACCCCGCCGTGGACCCGCTCGATTCAACCTCGCGGTTGATGGACCCCGCGGTGATCGGCGACGAACATTACAACGTCGCCCGCGAGGTGCAGGGGATATTGCAGCGCTACAAGTCCTTGCAGGACATCATTGCTATTCTGGGCATGGATGAGCTCTCGGAAGAGGATAAGCTGACCGTGGCACGGGCGCGGAAAATCCAGCGCTTCCTTAGCCAACCGTTTGATGTGGCAGAGGTATTTACTGGCAGCCCTGGCGTTCAGGTGCCGCTGGAAGACACGATCTCATCCTTCAAGGCGGTTGTCGCCGGTGAATATGACCACTTGCCCGAAGCGGCGTTTTACATGGTTGGCGGCATCAACGAGGTGGTCGCCAAGGCCGAACGACTGGCCGCAGAGGTCGCTTAGGACAGGGGCAGCGCATGGCCGATATGATGCAATTCGATCTGGTATCGCCGGAACGCCGTCTGGCCTCGGGCGAGGCGTCCGAGGTGCTGATCCCCGGCGACGAGGGCGATATGGTGGCCATGGCAGGCCACACGCCGACGATCACCACATTGCGCCCCGGCCTGCTGCGCGCAGTGATCGGCGGTCAGCCGCAGGAATTTCTGGTAACCGGCGGATTTGCCGAGATCACCGCGACCGGTGCCTCGGTTCTGGCCGAAGAAGCGCTGCCGCGCGACGAGGTCAATCAGGATATAGTGGACCGGCTGATGGTAGCGGCCAAGGCGGCTGTGGAGGAGGCCAGCGATCCGCGCGAGACCGACTTGCTGAACAAGCGCGTTGCCGATCTGGCGGCGGTGGCGCTGGTGCTGGGGCTGAGCGCCTAGGTCGGCGAGGGCTGAATCGTTTGGAGCGCATCCCGAAAAGATTTTGGGGCTAAATTACGCACCAAATCAAACATACAGAGCATCAGAATTGATTGAGATTAAGCGTGTGGTGTGCTAGCTCTGCGTACTTTTGATCAGATCCGAAATGGCCGTTGCAGCTTGGGTATTTTCAGTCAAGAGCCCACGCTGAACACCGGCTCGGTCCTGCGCATCGCGGTTTTGGCTGACTTTCCAGGTTCCCTCAAGACTTCCAATGGTCAACTCGAGACCGACAATTGCAGACAATTGGCGGGCGATGAAATCTTTAGGGGCGTCGGTGACATGCCAGGGCGTCGGTCGGCTGCTTTCCTGGCTATCGGTCAGACGGGCGAGATGTGCCATCAGCCAGTCAGCGTCATCCACAAAACGAAGATCACCGCGCGCGTGGACCACGGCGTAGTTCCAGGTCGGCACGGCCTTGCCATGCTGCTTTTTCGAGGGATACCACGACGGTATCACATAGGCCTGCGGGCCCTGAAATACCGCCATCGCTGCGGACAATTTGGACCGGTTGGCCCACAGCGGGTTGGCCTTGGCGATGTGGCCCCGGATTGTGCCTTTGGCGGATAGATCAGCGTGCACAACCAGCGGCAAATGATCCGCCGTCGGGCTGCCCGAAATGCAGGAAACCAGCAATGCAAACGGATGCGCGCGCATCAGATCATGCATCACGTCGATCCGGTCTTCACGAAAAAGCGCTGGTTGGTACACGTTTGGGGGCCCCTTTGGTGCGGGTAAATCGACGGTTGTTTCGGGGTTATACAGGCCGACTTGGACCGGCTCCAGCATCTTGTCGTCAGAAGCGATGACATAGGGTTGCGTGAAAATGAGGGGCGCTGCCCCTCACACTCCCCGGGATATTTTCGGCAAAATGAATAGGGTGTCGGTTTGCGCTAAGCTGCAACCACTAAAGCGCCAGCGCGCCCTGGCTGTAGGTGCCGTCGTAGATCGGCGCGAGCATTTTGTGGTCGAACAGGGACGAAACCGAGGTGCCGTTCCAGGTGTTCAGGATGGCCTGGGTAAACATCGGCGCGGTCGGGACCACGCGGATGTTCTTGGCATATTTCACCGTATCGCTGGGCTGGATGGTGTCGGTGATCACCAGGCTTTTCATGACCGATGCGGTGATCCGTTCGACCGCCGGGCCCGATAGCACGCCATGGGTGATATAGGAATGCACCTCATTGGCGCCATTTTCCATCAGCACTTCGGCGGCCTTGCACAGGGTTCCGGCGGTGTCGACAAGGTCGTCGACGATGATACATTTGCAATCCTTAACGTCGCCGATCACCGTCATCTCAGCTACCTTGCCGGGCTCGCCACGGCGTTTGTCCACAATCGACAGCGGTGCGCCGATCCGCTTGGCCAGATCGCGGGCGCGCGCCACGCCGCCCACGTCGGGCGAGACCACCATGATCTTGTCCATGCCGCCTTCGAAATGGTGGAGAATATCCAACGCGAAAAGTGGTGAGCCGAATAGGTTATCGACCGGAATGTCGAAAAATCCTTGAATCTGGGTGGCATGCAGATCGAGCGTCAGAACCCGCTCGATTCCCGCCTCGACGATCATATTGGCGACCAGTTTGGCGGTGATCGGGGTGCGCGCCTTGGTCCGGCGGTCCTGGCGCGCATAGCCGAAATAGGGGATGACCGCGGTGATCCGCGCCGCTGAGGACCGGCGCAGAGCGTCGGCGATGACCAGAAGCTCCATCAGATTGTCATTGGCCGGATTTGATGTGGGCTGCAGGATAAACATATCTTCGCCGCGCACATTTTCGAACACTTCGACGAATATCTCACCATCGTTAAAGCGCTCCACCCGTGCGTCGACCAGATCGACCACAACACCGCGGTGCATCGACATCCGCCGGGCGATGGCCTTGGCAAGTGCGCGGTTGGCATTGCCGGAGATAATTTTCGGTTCGGTGATGGTGGACATGGCAGCTGGTCGACTCATATTGGCGGCGGCTGTGTGGCGTTGACACCGCTTATCACCCCGCTACGGTCTTGCAAACAGGTTGAACGGGAGGCGGCGCAAATGGCGCGGATCGATTATTATTTTGCCACGATTTCGCCCTTTACCTACCTGGCCGGGACGCGGCTGGAGGAGATCGCGACGCGGCACGGCGTGGCGATCAGCTACAAGCCGTTGGATCTATCGGCGCTTTTTTCGCGCACCGGTGGCGTGGCCACGGCAGAACGCCATCCAGCGCGCCAGGAATACCGGCTGATCGAGATCGAGCGCCAGGCGGTGGCCAATGGCCTGGCGGTCAACCCCAAGCCGATGTTCTTTCCCACTAACCCGGCGCCTTCGTCCTATGCGATTATCGCGGCACAAAGCGCAGGCGGCGGAGATATGGGCGTGCTGGTCCATTCGATCCTGCGCGCCTGCTGGGCGGAGGAAAAAAACGTTGCCGACGACGAGGTAATCAAGGCGTGTCTCAGCGCGGCAGGGTTTGATCCCGGCCTGGCCGACAGCGGGCTATTGAGCGGGGCGGAAGTCTATGGCCGCAACCTCGAAGATGCGGTCAGCGCCGGGGTTTTTGGGGCACCGTTTTATGTCGTGGGGGACGGCGCGCGGTTCTGGGGGCAGGACCGGCTGGACGAGCTGGATCACTATTTGGCCGCGGATTGACCGGCAAACATATGTTTTTGGGCCACGATTCTGGGCACCGCGAAGTCGATGAAGGCGCGCACCTGCGGTGAATTTCGCGCCTCTCGCGATGTCAGCAGCCAGAACTCTGCCGCCATTTGCGGCGGCGGGTCAAAGCAGCGTTTCAGGTCCGGCTGGGTGTCGCCCACAAAACAGGGCAGCGCACCGATACCAAGACCAGAGCGCAATACTGCCGTCATGTTGGGAACGGTGTTGGACCGGCTGGTGATGCGGGCCCCGTCAGCGAGCCCGATAAACCAATGGTAACCGTCGGTGTCCTGGATCTTGCCTTCGTAGCCGATCACGTCGTGGTCAGCTATCTGGTCGGCGCGGGCGGCGGCTTGTGATTTTTGGCATAATTCTCGCCGCAATAGACGCTCCAGGCCAGGTCGGGCAGCCGCTGCGCAACCAAGCTGGGTTCGGACGGGGGCGCATCAACCCGGAACGCCAGGTCGGCCTCGCCGTGGACAATATCGAGCCGCGCGTCAGCGGCCACTTGTTCGACCCGCGCGTTGGGGTGCAATGCGCAAAACTCTGCGGCGATCGGAATGACAATCAAATTGGCCACGCTTTCCGACGCGGTCACCCGCACGACGCCCGAGATGGTGCGTGCGAGGCGCCCGGCCGTAGATTCGAAATGTTCCGCGGCACTTCTCACGGCTTGCGCCGACCTTATCAGGGCCTCGCCATTTTCTGTCAGCCGATAGCCGCGCGTCTGCCGGTCAAACAGCGTCAGGCCCAATTGATGCTCGAGCATCTGCATACGGCGACTGACGGTGGTCTGGTTGACTCCCAGCGACTTGGCCGCGCCCAGAGTCGAACCCGCGCGGACGACCGCGAGAAACAGGCGTATATCGCTCCATTCATACATGCGGGTATTCTGCGATAATGCAGAACGATTCCGCAAGTGGACATCTACCCGCGCCGCACATTTGCGCGCAATCTGGGCTTACCGCATGATCCAGCAAAGCCTGGGCGGACCGAAGCAACCGAGAGGAATAAACAGATGTCATACATGTTGGTTACGCACAAAGTTGAAAACTTCGACGCTTGGAAAACCGTATTTGACGATGTCAAACCGATGCGCGACGAGGCGGGCGAAAAGTCGTTCACGATCTATCGCGATGCCGCGGACCCCAACACTGTCACGGCACTTTTCGAATGGGACAGCCTGGAAAATGCACGCCAATACGCCGGCAGCGACCAGTTGAAATCTGCCATGCACAACGCCGGTGTCGCCGGTCCGCCGCAAATCTCTTTTCTGAACGCGAATTGAGCGCAACAAAATCGAATGATTACTGCGCCGGGGCCTTGGGTTCCGGCGTTTTTTCTGCGAAATATCGCGCCTCCGGCGGGAGAGTTTTTTGAAGAGAAGACGGGGACACGATGACGTTGCAAGTTTACCTATCCGGCGAAATTCACACCGACTGGCGCGAGCAGATTATTGACGGCGCGGCGGGTCTCGACGTGGAATTCAGCGGACCGGTGACCGACCACGCCGCGTCGGACGATTGCGGGGTGGCGATTTTGGGCGCTGAGTCAGACAAGTTCTGGCACGACCGCAAGGGCGCGCAGATCAACGCGATCCGCATCCGCAAGGGGATTGCCGATGCCGACGTCGTCGTGGTGCGGTTTGGCGAGAAATACAAACAGTGGAATGCGGCGTTTGATGCGGGTTTCGCGGCGGCGCTGGGCAAGTCTTTGATCGTGTTGCACGGGGCAGAACACCAACACCCGTTGAAAGAAGTGGACGCCGCGGCGCTGGCGGTGGCCACAGAACCGCGCCAGGTGGTGGAGATACTGCGCTATGTGCTGAAAGGCGCATTGCCGGATCGTTAAGCGGCCAAACCGGCCGGTGTTTCAGGGGGGACACAGGCCGGGAAATTCCCCATGAATTGTTCCCGGATCAGCAGTCATTTGTGATAGGCGAGCGCGCGCGCAACGAACGCGCGGGCTTGTAACAGCAGACAGTGAGGGGAATATGTTAAGCGAATTCAAGGACTTCATCGCCAAAGGCAATGTCATGGACATGGCCGTTGGTATCATTATCGGCGCGGCGTTTACCGCGATTGTCACGTCTTTGGTCGGCGATCTGATTAACCCGATCATCGGGCTGGTTCTGGGCGGGGTTGATTTCAGTAACAATTACGCCGTGCTAAGCGGTGAGGTTGCTGCGAGCGCATCGCTGGATGCGGCGCGCGAGACCGGGGCGGCAGTGTTTGCCTATGGTGCCTTCATCATGGCGATCATCAACTTTCTGATCATCGCCTTCGTGGTTTTCATGCTGGTGCGCTACGTCAACAAGGTGAAAGACGCTGCAGAAACAAAAGAAGAGGAAGCGCCTGCGGCGCCTGCCGGACCCAGCGAGCTGGATGTACTGATCGAAATTCGTGACGGTTTGAAAAAGTAAGCTGTTGCATTCCGTGTTGACGGGCCCGCATTAATCAAACGCGGGCCCGTTTTCATTTGGGCCGGTCAGCCAGGCAGGCGCGAGGGGCATATGCAGGACATCATTGATCAGCTGGGCGGGTTTGCGCCGCTTTTCGTGGCGACGATCAAGGCGCTGGCGGTTCTGATCGTCGGCTGGACGGCCGCCGGGATCATCAGCCGCACGATCAGGCGCAGAGTGCTGGCCAACGACCGCATCGACAATACCATCGGCTCGTTCGCCGCCAGCCTGGTGCGCTGGCTGATCCTGTTCGTCGTGCTGATCGCGATCCTGTCGATATACGGGATCGAGGCGACCTCGCTGGTGGCGGTGATGGGCGCGGGGACGCTGGCCATCGGGTTGGCGTTGCAGGGCACGCTGGCCGATCTGGCTGCCGGGTTCATGCTGATCCTGTTTCGCCCCTACAAGCTGGGCCAATATGTGGATATCGGCGGCACGGCGGGCACGGTTGTCGAGATCAACCTGTTTGTCACCGAACTGGTCACCCCGCAAAACGTGCAGATCATCGTGCCCAACGGACAGGCCTGGGGATCGGTCATCACCAATTACTCGCACCATGGCGACCGGCGGCTGGATCTGACATTCGGCATTGATTACGGCGATGACGCGCAAGTCGCGATGCAGATTATTCTTGATGTGGCAGCGGCCGAGGACCGGGTGTTTGCC
This sequence comes from Paracoccaceae bacterium, assembly GCA_965216135.1. Lineage (GTDB taxonomy): Bacteria > Pseudomonadota > Alphaproteobacteria > Rhodobacterales > Rhodobacteraceae > CBDCFL01. The sequence goes on along the minus strand of CBDCFL010000021.1, from coordinate 296,212 downwards.
GACCCCGAACCCTGGGTGCGGGTGACTGGTTTGGGCGATTTCTCGGTCGATATCACCGCGCGGCTGTGGTGCACGGGCGATGACATCTGGACGCTGAAGTTCGATCTGACCAAGGCAGTGAAAGAGGCGTTTGATGCCGGTGGCATCACCATCCCCTATCCGCATCATGTGGAGATCAGGCGGGAGGGGTAGGGCGCGTACAAGCCCGGAACAAGGCGCGAAGCGCCGCCGGGCAGCGCCCGACCTCCCTGTCATTCCGGAGGCATGCCAATGTTTAGTGGCGCACCTCCGGTGCGACGGGCGGGCGCTACGTCACCGTTACACACCCATACGGGCGCAAGATGTGGTGGCACGATAAAGTGCAGACTTCAACCGCGGCAGCGCCCACCCGCGGCTGGGCGCTGCCCGCCTGAGTTGCGGGCATTAAGCCATTCTGGCGGGACGCGGGCGCAGATACCAGTACCACAACCGATAGGCAGACAATGCCGCCAACGGTCCGAAGTGCACGGCGGCGGGTATCGCGCCGCCCCAATCGTAGAGTGCGGCCCAATGTAGCAGTGTCAGCACCGCGGCCGCGTATGTCCAACGCTGAAAGGTTTTCCAATGCCGGCCCATTTTGCGCTGCATGACGTCCATCGAGGTCAGGACCAGTGGGATAAATACGATAAACGCCGCCCAGCCAGTCCAGATGTAAAAGCGTGGCAGCTCGGCGATGGTTTCAGCCGAACCACGGTCGATCAGGTAAAAGATCGTGTGCAGCAACGCATAACCAAATGCGGCGACGCCGAAATAGCGGCGGTTCTTGACCAGCCATCTGGGCCCGCGCCAGCCGCGCAAAACTAGGGCCAAAGGCGAGGCCATCATCGCGATAATCATGAAGCGGGCGGAAAATTCGCCCGACGGGTGCAGCTGTGACTTGAAGACTTCGGGATCAGTTGACGACAAGGTCGCGCCCAGCATCCCGATGGCCGGGATCGACAGTAAAAACCACAACCAATAGGGCGAAATCCGGATGAGCATGGCGAGGTCCTTTCGATACGCGTCAGAACCTAAACGCAGAGCGCCGGAAATTCCGTCGTATTGGCGTTGTTGCACGGATCGGGTGTCAAGTGTTAACATAGGCTTTTGCCACGACCACGGATATGCTTAATGCCGCATAAATTCAACACCTCCCGCCGGCACAAGTTTGCGAAGAAGAAATATCGGGTGACGAACTGGTGCGGGTATAATGAAAGCCTGCGAAATCGTGGTGATTTGACGGTCTGGATCACAGGGGATGCGCGAAAGCACTGGGCAGCAGCACGGCGCAGGTCACGCGGCGGCCAGCCGCGATACTCGGATCTGGCGATCACGATGTGCCTGACGCTGGGCATGGTTTACAGGTTGCCGCTGCGCCAGACCCAAGGGCTGATACGCAGCATATCAAAGCTGATGCTGCTGGAAATTTCAGTTCCTGATTTCTCGACCCTGTCGCGCCGAGGGCGTGGTCTGAGCCTTCCGGCAAGGCCCAAAATCAAAATAACAGATCCGGTCCACTTGGCCATCGACAGTACGGGTTTGAAGGTTTTCGATGAGGGTGAGTGGCTGCAAAGCAAGTATAATGTAAAGGCCAAACGCAAACGGTGGCGTAAACTTCACCTTGGTCTGAACCTTGTGACTGGCGATATCGTTTGTTCGGATTTAACGCTGGATGACGTTGGCGATCCAACAGTGCTGCCTGATCTATTAAATCAGATTGGCACTCCGGTCTCCCGGTTTATAGCGGACGGTGCCTACGACGGCGCACCGACCAGTGACTTGCTTAAGGCACGATTTGGCGAGGCGGTTGAAATCATTATTCCTCCACCGAAGAACGCCATTCCAAGCCCGCAATCCAAGTGTTTTCCCTCACTTCGAGACCGACATATTGTTAAAATTCAAACTCATGGCCGCATGGCCTGGCAATCTGGCAGTGGCTACAATCAGCGCAGTAGAATTGAGACACAGATGGGGCGCTGGAAGGCTATTATCGGGCCAAAACTGAAAGCCCGCTGTTTCGAAAATCAGCAAACGGAGGCCAAAATCGGCGTCGCCATTCTCAACAAAATGACCGAACTCGGCCGACCCGTGTTCAAACAAATCTCATAGCCTGTATCACGGGTAAGGGCGGCTTGCGACTATTGTCTGATCCATGCAACAACGCCGTGTCCAAGTGGCTTCAACATAGGTGTAGTTCGATGCGCCAAGTGCCGCGACAAAGATTTGGGCCGTGCGTATCTCGCCCGTCTTAGGGCAGGCAACATCTATGGTGTGGCCCGCATAATCAACAAACAGGCGTTCACCAGCAGGGTGTCGCTGCCGCATCACTGGCGAGAGTTTGCCCTCCCAACGAGTATAGAGCTCGCAATACCGGCTGTAGCCATAGCCGTCTGTGTGAACCTCTCGATACTCCTGCCACAACAGCGAAAGCGTCACCCCTTTGCGCCGTAGCTCGGCGTGCACATAGGTCCAATCCGGCTGAGGGATCGGTTGAGAACTGTCCGCAGAACGCCGTGGGAAAAGCACATGTTCCAAATCGGCATCCGACAGCGCATCGGGCAACGGCCAGCTCAAACCAGCATCACGGGCGCGGCCTAAATACTCACGCAGGGTTGTGCGACCAATCGCCAAACTCAGCGCCATCTCGCGCGTCGACAAACCTTCAAAGGACAGGCGCAAAGCCTCTCGTATCTTCCGCATCGATAATCTCTTCATTGGGCTCTCTTCCGTTCAAAATGAACGGCAAAGTAGCCCGCTACAGATCACCTCGCAGCAGCGCATCAAGGGGTGGGCGGATGCCCCGGAATCCCCGGCGGATCAGATCGGTACGGGTGGGCGGATTAAATCGGAATCACCGGGCGGATGTGCCCGGAATGCGCAGAGACCATCCTGGCGCAGCGCGGCTTGTTCGTTGGCGGCAACCTCGTTGTTTGTGACCGAGATACATTGGCGACGACCACCATCCTGACGGTTTAGACGCATTAGAGCATGGGCGGTGGTGCCAGAACCTGAGAAGAAATCAAGGACCGTTGCGTCAGAAATGTCCGTTACGAAGAACCGCAACGCGTCTTCCACGGCGTAAAGGCTTTTGGGGAAAGGGAACTTTCTGCCCAGGGATGAAGAATTTTTGGAGGTTTGTGCCGCCTTGTTCTGCATTGTGGGATGCAATGGGGAGCGTTAGAAATTCCGTGTCATTTCTGTAAACTGAAGAAAAGGAATGACACATGCGAGAAGAATTTGATTTTGATGTAGCTTTGGCGGCTTTGCAAGATGGCCAGGGCCTTACAGGCAAGGACGGTATTCTGACGCCGTTATACCACCGAGCGGAATGCCTGACTCACGTTGGGGATTCCCAAGCGGTCCGATCTCTGACTCAATGTGGTGAACCAATGAGGTTCGCCATGGCAGCGCCTATCGACTTACGGAACGATTTTGACAGCGTCTCACTGCGGCGCCTCGCGAAGAGGACCAGGGACGCGACCCAGAGCCGTCGTCTGCTGGCGTTGGCCGAGGTCTACGATGGTGGCAGCAGGACGGATGCGTCGCGGATCGGCGGCGTCGGTCTGCAGATCATTCGCGACTGGGTGCTGCGCTTCAACGCCCGCGGACCGGACGGGCTGGTCGATGGGAAGTCACCGGGCGCACCCTCGAAGCTCAACGCCGATCACCGCCGCGCACTGGCGGAGGTTGTTGAGGCCGGCCCGGTCCCGGCGGTGGACGGCGTCGTGCGCTGGCGGCGCAAGGACCTGGCGCGGTGGCTCTTGGAGACGTTCGCCATCTCGCTCGACGAGACCACGGTCGGGCGCGAGTTGAAGGCGCTCGGCTTCGCCAAGATCTCGGCGCGGCCGCGCCACTACGCGCAAAACGAGCTGGCCGTCGAGGCTTTTAAAAAAAACTTCCCCGCCGAACTGGCGAAGATCCGGGCGAGGCTCCCGAAAGGCGTCGAGATAGAGCTGTGGTGGCAAGATGAAGCCCGCATCGGCCAGAAGAATAAGCTCACACGCCGATGGGCCAGACGTGGCACGCGCCCGCGGGCGCCCCGCGACCAGCGCACCGAATGGGCCTATATCTTCGGCGCGATCTGTCCCGCGAAGGGGAAAGGCGCCGGGCTGGTCATGCCCTGGTGCGACACCGACGCCATGGCGGCGCACCTCATCGAGATCAGTGCCGCCGTCGATCCCGGCACCCATGCGGTGCTGATCGTCGATCAGGCCGGTTGGCACTTGACGCCCAAGCTGGCGATCCCCGACAACATCACCGTCCTGGCGCTGCCGCCACGATCGCCCGAGTTGAACCCGGTGGAGAATGTCTGGCAATTCATGCGCGACAACTGGTTGTCGAACCGGATCTTCAAATCCTACGAAGACATCGTCGCGCTGTGCTGCCAAGCCTGGAACAACCTCATCGACCAACCATGGAAGATCATGTCCCTCGGCATACGCAAATGGGCGCATGGGTTCTGATCAATGACCGTTGGTATTAGTCAAGCAACTGACCGAAGCTGCATTACAGGCTGAACTGGAGGCGCATTTAAAGGCCGACAAGTCCAGCAACCGCAGGAACGGAGCTGGCCGTAAGACCATCAAATCCACGTCTGGAAGTTTCGAACTGGCAACGCCACGAGATCGGGCTGGATCGTTTGAGCCGCAACTGGTGAAAAAACACCAGACCCACATGAGCGACGAGATCGAATGCAAGATTATTTCAATGTTCGGGCTTGGAATGAGCTATCTGGACATCGCTGGACACATCTCGGAAATCTACGGTCTGGATGTTTCAAACGCCACGATCAGCGCCGTCACTGATAAATTGATCCCTGAAATCAAGCTCTGGCAGCAGCGGCCCCTGGACAGCCATTATACCAACGGCATCAATTTCTGACTCTGTGGGGATTCCCAAATCGGTTTTGATCTGATTCAAGGTTGGCAAAGGAGGATCGCCATGCCAGCCAGTGTTCCGCTTCGTCGCGACTTTGATGCCCGCCACCTTCGTAAACTCGCCAGCCGTTGCAAGGATGCCCGGCAGAGCCGCCGTCTGTTGTCTCTTGCGGCGGTCTACGATGGCATGCGCCGTGGAGAGGCCGCAAGGATCGGTGGGATGGATCGCCAAACCCTGCGGGACTGGGTTCACCGGTTCAACGAAGAGGGACCGGATGGCCTCACCAACCGCAAGGGCGCGGGCCGGACGCGCTACCTGAGCGATGTCCAGATGAAAGAACTTGGCGAGATTGTCGAGACCGGCCCCGATCCGGCGGTGGACGGGGTTGTCCGCTGGCGGCGGATCGACCTGAAGCGGGTGATCGAGGCGCGCTTTGGCGTCATCTATTCCGAGCGCGGGATATCCAGACTGCTTGGCGAACTGGGCTTTGCCCATATCAGCGCCCGCCCGCAGCATCCCAGGCAGGATAAGCGGATCATCGAGGCGTTTAAAAAAAACTTCGCCGACACGCTCCAGGTGCATATAGCTGACCTGCCAGCGGGAACGCCGGTGGAGATCTGGTTCCAGGACGAAGCACGCCTTGGCCAGAAGAATGGCCTGACGCGCCTGTGGGCGAGAAAGGGCACGCGCCCCCGCCAGCCGGCCGATCAGCGCTATCACAACGCCTATCTGTTCGGCGCCATCTGTCCGGCTCACGGCAAGGGGGCGGCGCTCATGCTGCCTTGGGCGGACGCGCAAGCCATGCAGATGCATCTCGACGAGATCAGCCGCCACGTCGCCCGAAAGGCCCATGCGGTTGTGCTGATGGATCGGGCCGGATGGCACACCACCGGCAAACTCAAAGTCCCGAAGAACCTCACCATCATCCTGCTGCCATCGCGCGCTCCGGAACTGAACCCGGTGGAAAATATCTGGCAGTACTTGCGCGCCAATTGGCTCTCCAACCGCGTGTTCGAAGACTACAATGCCATCGTCGATGCTGGATGCGAAGCTTGGAACAAGCTCATCGCACAGCCCGAAACCATCACATCAATCGGAATGCGAAAATGGGCCCATATCGGTCAATGTTAAATGCCGCTGGTATAAGCCATAACTTGCGGCGAATACAGGAGTTTAGATTTGCAGATACGGGATAACTGTTTGTTTTTCTTGCAGTAATTTCGTTTATATACTATAAAATGAAGCAAAAATATTCGGAATGCACTTAACCGACATTCCCCAAGTAGAAGGCCATCTTCTGTATGCCTCAACCAATTTGGGCCATGATCAAGCCTTTCGGTTTCGCTGTGCTGTGGATTTGGCATCCTAGCGAGGTTTCTGCCCTCAGCGGCTGGTTTGACGCAGCTTTCAGCCTGATCAACAGCGGTTGGAACAAACTAGCCGAGCCGCTTTTCTTCAGGTTTTGCCGCTGACACCGTCATGTTGGAACCGGTGGCGCGCGTAGCCTTTGGATGGCGGCAAGGACGCGGTTGAACAAATTTCCGCTGACCGCAACCTCGGCAAGCTGGAAGGTAATGGCGCGGGCGTGGCGGACGACCCTCGCGCCGGTTTTGATCAGTCGTGTCTGCAGGCTGGTCAGCGACCAGTCGGCTATCTCCCCGGGCAGATCAGTGCCTTGCAGGAAGACACCGGGATTGTAGGCCAGTGCGTGAAGCTGAAGGCGGACCTCGTTCTGCGCCATGCCCTTGCAGGACAGGCGCGTCCAGTTGATTGCCTGCTTTCCCTCTTTGATGTGCTGCTCAGCGGTGCCACGCTGATTGTAGAACTGAATGATCCAGTCTGCCTCCATTGGCATATTGGTAACGACAAAACCAACCCTCGGGAACAATTCACCCGGATGCCATTCCACCTTGGCGATGACACGACGGGGTTTGTCCCAGGACGCAGCCTGATATTGGAAGTCGCCGCAGGTGCGTCGCACATGGTTGGGCGGACGGCCCACAGGGCGCTTGAGCAGATGCGCAATCCTGCCCTGAAGAACACGATTGGTGCGGAGCCGGATGGCATAGAAACAGCTCTCCGCTTCGAGCATCCCGTAGAGGTCCGGGATGGCGAAGGCGGCGTCACCTCGGAAGAACCGCATCAGGTGGCGATCTGCATATCGCGCCATGACCGACTTCAGAACGTCTTTCCAACCATCCGCACTGTGCACATTGCCGGGCCGCAGAGCGCAGCGTTCAAGATGACCAAACTGATTGAAGAGCCGATGACGCCGATCAAGGGAATCCCGAAGGCGCTCAATCAGCCCTTTATTGTTGGCTTTCTCACTCTATCCAGCCGTCAGTGGGCGCCATGTTCGCAGCGGCGCTCGCCAGTCTATGCCTTCCAGCAACATCGCCAGCTGCGCCGGGCTGATCGTCAGCTTGCCAGCCGCAATCGACGGCCAGACGAACCGTCCGCGCTCTAACCGCTTGGAGAACAGGCACGCGCCTTGGCCGTCCCACCAGATCACCTTGATCAGATCGCCGCGACGACCCCGGAAAACAAACAGATGACCGGAATACGGGTCTTGGCGAAGAACCGCCTCAGCCAGAGATGACAAGCCGACAAACCCCTTGCGCATGTCCGTCACACCGCCCGCAAGCCAGATCTTCGTCGATGCCGGAACCGGGATCATGTCGCCAGGCCGCGCACAAGGCGCGACACCGCGTCAGGATCAAAACCGCCACTCACGCAGAGACTGAGACCGTTGGACAATGTGATCTCGATCCTGCTGTCCGAGGCGACGGCATCGCCATTCGCCATGGCTGCGCCAGGTGAAGCGTCGGGCAGAACCTCGACCGGCAAGAACGACGGAAGATCATCTGCCGACGGCATGAACCGTGGATCGCGAAGCCATTTGAAAACCATGTTGGCGTTCACGTCATAACGACGCGCAACCTGAGAAACCGAGACCCCCGGCACCCGCGTCTGCGCCACGATCCGGCGCTTCTCATCGTCTTCCCAGATCCGACGCCGCCGCTTCCTCGCCATCGATGATCCCCGATAGTGTCCACCATCGATAGTGGGCACCATCGCCCGCTATCGAAGCGTAAGACTCTCAGGTGTCAGAAAATCCGCAAGGTCGGCGACGCCGGACGCATACGTTAAAGTGTTGCGTCGACCGGTTGAAATCGCAGGGCTATGCCGACCTTCAAACACCGTCCCAACGTCTCAGCATCCAATACCACTGTTCTGGGTCTGCTAGGATCCGCGCAGATAGACTGTCATTAAAGGCACGGGTCATGGTGATGCTGTCGGTGTGGGGGATTGGGGCTTCGAATTCCACTCGAAATGCGTTCCCGTCATCAATGCGAATACCATAAGCAGGGATCATGGGCAGATCGTATTTGAGTGCAAGCTGGGCAGGGGAGAGAGATGTGAGGGCGTCAAGACCAAGAAACGGTATCCGTACACCTTCCGGATATTTTTCATCTAACAAGATAGAAATAATGCCGCCATCCCGCAGATGACGCACAAGGGCCCTAGTACCAACGTGGCCGGTTGCCAAAATCGGTTTTCCCCCCGCTTCGATACCAGCAAGAATTCGGCGTGCGTAATGGCGATTTTTATGGGGGCGATAGACGCCTCCGCTTTCCATCCCGTGCAATTTGATCACGGCGCGAACTGCTTCCCATTGCCCAAAATGGCCGGAAACAATAATCGCCCCTTTACCAGCTGCGTTCGCCTCTTTCAGGGCGGCAAGGCCGGGGCCAGAGCTTCTGAATTTGTGGTGTTGCGTTTGAAATTCAGCATCGTGGTATATCTCAAAAAGTGTTCGCCCCATATGCCTGCCCATATTTTGACCAAGCTTCCCGCGCGCGCTGCGCTTCATATTGGGAAAAACTCGTTTTGCTTCGCGGTCAAATCGGCTTCTTGCAGGCGGAAACCAACGCATGACCGTTCCAAAAGTTGTGCCCAAACCACGGGACCGCAAATCAAAGGTGCGCCAGCGAAAAACAGTAAGCGCCGACCACAAAGGGAAGTATCTAGCGTGATGTAAAACTGATTTCAGAGAGGTGGAAAGCATAACCCGGCATTCTCCATTTGGCTTGCCTCCCGTGAGGCTAAAGCAACCGAAGGCGACTTTCCAGGCGATTTCTGCCTCCGATCCGCGTGTGGTGCTGCGTGCCGGCCGGATAGCACGACCAAACAGGCCGATCCGACCGCTTAAGGCGTCTCTCGACGCGTTTTCGGACACACCTTTCCTGTCACCAGCGTTGGATTTAGCCGATCTGGGCGGGTTTCTGGTCATGTGCACCCTGTTGCGGCAGGCGGATCGCGCAGCCCGTTGATCAGGCCAGGAATCCCGGCGAACACTTGCCGCGGCAGTGCCGCCTCGGCCATCTGGAAGATGGCGTAGCGGCCATGGCGCCCCAGCCGCGTACCGGTCTTGATCAGCCGTTCGCGCAAAGAGGTCAGTGACCATGTCTCGATCTCGCTGGGCGTCGCTGGCGTGCGCAGGAAGTTCGCCGGATTGTAGGCGAGGGCATGAAGCTGTAGCCGGACGGCGTTGGCGGCAAAGCGCATGCAGGAAAGCCGCGTCCACTTCAGCGCGTACTTGCCTTCCTTGATGTGCTGCCCGGCTGTGCCCCAGCCGTTGTAGAACGCCGGCACCCGCTCATTGGGCAGGCTGCGATTGGTGACGATGAAGCCCACGCGCGGGAACAACCCGCCCGGATGGAACTCGACCCTGGACACCACCCGGCGCGGCTTCACCCAGCTCCCCGCCTGATACTGGAAGCTGGTGCAGGTGCGGATCACCGTGTGCGACGGCCGACCCGGCCTGCGCCGCAGCAGCCGGGAAATCCGCTCATAGAGCTTGCTGTTGCCCTTGATCCGGATGGCGTAACCCCAGCCCTCGGCCTCCAGGAGATCGAACAGCGTAGGGATGGCAAAGGCGGCGTCACCTCGGAAATAGCGCCGGGTGATCGAGGGTCGCGTGTCGCTCGAATATCTTGCCAGCACCGGGCGCAGCACATCCTCCCGGCCATCGGCGCTGTGGACATTGCCGGGACGCAGCGCACATCGCTCCAGATCGCCGAACTGGTTGAACACGAACAGTGGGTGCAGGCACTTGGATTGGAAATGCCCGTTCCACATTGCACCTTCCTGATCGCCATGCACAGGGCTCTCGGAGCTGTCCATATCCAGCGTGATGCTCTTCGGCGGCCTCCGGTCATGCACCGCGTCGATCCAGCGGCCGGGCAGATCAGCGAGGGCGGCGAGGTTCTCCGGTCGGGTCAGCATCTTCGTCTCGAACCGACCCATGGCGCTGGCCGACGCCGCACCCCGCTTCACCGCACGTCCACCGATGAGTTGGCGCATCACCGGATCACGGCACAGTCGGTCGGCGTCGTTGACGTCCTCATAGCCGGCAAGGCGTGGGAAAACCGATTGGCGCAGAAGGCCGGCGAGATTGTGGCGGCCATTCCGGCCAGTGCGCGGATCGGTGATCAGCCCCGCCGCCATGTCCGTCAGCCCGAGGGCGTCGTCCAACTCGCGGTGGAGCAATAGCCCGCCGTCCGAACTGATCGACGATCCACGGAACGCGACCTTGACCGAGCAGTCGAATTGGAACCGAAGAGGGCTTGTTTGTACCGTGCCTATCCGGTTGTCACCCACACCCACTACATCTAGGGTGCTCCCAGTCGCCCGAGTAAAGCTCGGCGTAAGTGGGAGCGGTGACATCGCCAGCGATTCCGAGCAGGGACCGGAAGGCGTTGAACGGGCAGAACCGCCTGTTGAAGCGGAAGGTGAACTCGTTGAGGTAGGCTTGGAGGTGCTGGTGGCTCACGCCGTGATGAATGCCACTCAGCCACGTCTTCAGGTTGGCGAAGACGAGATGAATGATCGGCAGATACTCCTCAGCGACCTGGGAGTTGCCTCGCTCGGCGACGGCGAGGTGTTTGTAGCCGCGCTTGGCGAGGCTGGTATAGCCGGACCAATCGTCGGTGATGACCGACGCACCCGAAGTAACGGCGCCCTCGACAAAGCCGCAGAGCGATTCCGCGCTGCGGTCTGGCACGACAGCGAGTCGGACACGTCCGGCGTAGCGACCGCCCTTCCGCTTATCGAGCTTGGTTCCCGGCTTGCGCTGTCGCACTTCAACGGCGCTGGCGACAAGAAGCTTGTGGTGAACGCCCCGGCCCTTGCCGCGCGTGCGGCCGCCGACCCAGGTTTCGTCGACTTCGACATGGTCGCAGGCCTCGCTGCCGATGCGGTCCTGATCCGGCCGAACCATACCAGCGCGGAGCTTGTGGAGGATCTGAAAGGCGGTTTCGTAACGGGAAAGCCCGACCTGGCGCTGGAACTGTGTGGCAGACATGCCGGGCGTCTGGCTGGCAACCAGATAGGCCGCCCAGAACCATACGCCCAGCGACGTATGGGAGCGCTCCATGACCGTCCCCGCCGTCAGCCCGGTGTCGCGGCGGCACTTTCGACAGCGCAGGACGCCGGGCCGGCTGGTGAAGCGGAACGGCTCTGCCGCCGTCTGGCAATGGGGGCAGACGAACCCGTCACCCCACCGCGCCTTCTCCAGGTAGGCGGCACAGGCCGCGTCATCCGGGAAAAGTCGTTGAAACTCGGGAAGCGACCGCGGAAACGAAAGGTCTTCGCGCTGCGGAACATCCATCCCCGCTTCGTCCGCCTCCCGAGCCACTCGACGCCACACCCTACATATAGTGGGTGTGGGTGACAACCGGATAGGCACGGAACGGACTTAGCTCTCCACTCCCAGGCAAAGCTGAGCGCCATTGCACGTCAGCTGAACGAGCGGCCACGCAAGACCTTGCAATATCAAACGCCAGCAGAGATGTTCGCAGAGTGTGTTGCGGCGATCGGTTGAACCCACCGCCAAAGCACGGGTGGGTTCCGACGGAACTCCCGTTCGAGTTCCTGGCGCTCCTTGCGCGCCCAATCCGGCTGGTCTTCGGCAACATAAACGAGTCGAATGACCTCGTTGTCGAGGCTACATGCAGCCGCGTAGATCCGGTTCATGGGTACGCTCCTTTCTTTTGGTTGGCGCTACTCTGTCAAAACCACGTGACCGACAACGGTTTGCGCCCCGGGTTGGATATCCAGCCGACGGTCGTCAGTGACTCTCGCCGCACCCACGTCCCCCAGGCCCGGTGCCTCGCTTCATGCAGCTGGCCTCCGTTCGCCCGTCCTCGCCAATTGTCCCAGGCTGCGCACCATCATCCGGTGGCAGCGGTCCTGAAGCGGCAGGATGACCTCGCTGAGACGCTCCAATTGCTCCCTCAATCGGCTGCCCACCATGTCGCCGTGGATCTCGCTGAGGGGCTTCTGACCGAACAATTCACCTTCGAAGACAAGGGCCGAGTTGCCGATCCAGCCCTGGACGCGGAGGAAGTTGTAATAGGCGACGATCGCCGCATCGATCATCATCAGGTCGGCGGTCGACGGTCGAGGCAACTCGGCGATCAGGTTCTGACGCAGAGTGACCAGCACCGTCACGGTTTCCGCGTCGAGGTACCGTTCGGTGCCGAGATAACGGACGACGAAGCGACCGTTGCCGATGTCGTCGCCGGCCTGGTCGAGACGCTTGGCCCACTCGGGTGGCGATTTCACACCGGGGCGTCCCTCGACCATGCCAAACAGTGCCTTGCCTTCATCCTTCAGCCGCGCAAATTGGCTCTCCATCTCGTCACGGACCCGACGCTCGTGCTCGTCGGCACGGCGCTGAGCCTCATCAGGTGAAGGCGCGGGCGGCGGATGGTCTCCAACCGATCCCTCGGCGATGGCGCCCCGTGCTTTGTCTGCAGTGCTCATCGTTCGACCCTCAGAGGTTGTCCGGAAAGGGAGCCCTCGACGCGCCTTCTCATCTCGGAACACGCCGGAACGAGCGCGCGCCTCAGTTCGACAACCAGTATAATGGCGTGCACATCGCCAGACGGAACATAGGCTTTCTTCTGCCGCCCTCCCTCACGCCAGTGGCGCGCGTAGTCGGGCCCATGAAGCCTTCAAGCTCGGCAGCGGCAGTTGGACCGCCCGCATCGCTTCCACTCGATGTGCACCGAGCCCGGCAGGCTGCTGATCTTGGGTAATACCAGCGGCATTTAACATTGACCGATATGGGCCCATTTTCGCATTCCGATTGATGTGATGGTTTCGGGCTGTGCGATGAGCTTGTTCCAAGCTTCGCATCCAGCATCGACGATGGCATTGTAGTCTTCGAACACGCGGTTGGAGAGCCAATTGGCGCGCAAGTACTGCCAGATATTTTCCACCGGGTTCAGTTCCGGAGCGCGCGATGGCAGCAGGATGATGGTGAGGTTCTTCGGGACTTTGAGTTTGCCGGTGGTGTGCCATCCGGCCCGATCCATCAGCACAACCGCATGGGCCTTTCGGGCGACGTGGCGGCTGATCTCGTCGAGATGCATCTGCATGGCTTGCGCGTCCGCCCAAGGCAGCATGAGCGCCGCCCCCTTGCCGTGAGCCGGACAGATGGCGCCGAACAGATAGGCGTTGTGATAGCGCTGATCGGCCGGCTGGCGGGGGCGCGTGCCCTTTCTCGCCCACAGGCGCGTCAGGCCATTCTTCTGGCCAAGGCGTGCTTCGTCCTGGAACCAGATCTCCACCGGCGTTCCCGCTGGCAGGTCAGCTATATGCACCTGGAGCGTGTCGGCGAAGTTTTTTTTAAACGCCTCGATGATCCGCTTATCCTGCCTGGGATGCTGCGGGCGGGCGCTGATATGGGCAAAGCCCAGTTCGCCAAGCAGTCTGGATATCCCGCGCTCGGAATAGATGACGCCAAAGCGCGCCTCGATCACCCGCTTCAGGTCGATCCGCCGCCAGCGGACAACCCCGTCCACCGCCGGATCGGGGCCGGTCTCGACAATCTCGCCAAGTTCTTTCATCTGGACATCGCTCAGGTAGCGCGTCCGGCCCGCGCCCTTGCGGTTGGTGAGGCCATCCGGTCCCTCTTCGTTGAACCGGTGAACCCAGTCCCGCAGGGTTTGGCGATCCATCCCACCGATCCTTGCGGCCTCTCCACGGCGCATGCCATCGTAGACCGCCGCAAGAGACAACAGACGGCGGCTCTGCCGGGCATCCTTGCAACGGCTGGCGAGTTTACGAAGGTGGCGGGCATCAAAGTCGCGACGAAGCGGAACACTGGCTGGCATGGCGATCCTCCTTTGCCAACCTTGAATCAGATCAAAACCGATTTGGGAATCCCCACAGAGTCAGAAATTGATGCCGTTGGTATAACGGATTTCGCATTTCTTCCTCGTGATTTTCATGGCTGTCTCATGCCGCTTCTGATACAGAAGGGGCGATTGTGGCTGGTTTCGCCTCTCGCCGGCCCCTCGGTCTTTCGCCAAAAAGGGTGGTTTGAAAAGGGTTGTTTGATATGAACTCGGAAACGAACGAAATCGGACGAAATCGGCAAGGTACATCGCATAAGACCCGACGCGCGGGGATAGTAGGGCTGGCGGTCGTCGCCTTCCTGGCCATGCCTGCGCCGGCGTTCGCGCAGGATGCGGCGGAAGTGGGCAAACAGTTTTGGCATGGGGGAGGATGCGCCGGTTGCCATGGCCGTTCGGGACACGGCGGCCACGGCGGTGCCGGTAGCGAGCAGGCGACCGGCCCGAGTGTACGGTCAACCGAATTGGACCGCGACCAACTGATAGAATTGATCAGCTGCGGGCGGCCAGAGACGCCAATGCCGGCATGGCTTGCCGGGGCCTACACAGAGACCGCCTGCTACGAGCTCGAGCTCGGCCCGGCGCCGGCAGGGACGGTAGTGTCCGGAGCATTTGACGCCGACGAGATCGAGGCTCTGGTCGACTATTTGCTGGGGGAGATCGTCCAGAACTAGCCGCGCCGGTCATGGCAGACCGCCTTCCCACGCGCCAAAACCGGGCGCCAATTCGCGCGCGGGGATGGCGGCCGGGAAAGGTGCCCCGCGGATCTCACTGACAGGTACGCTTTTTCTGCGCTTCAGCTCTCGCGATTCGGAAAACGGCTGACATCGGTGGTCTTGCGCTCGCTTCCCGGGGAGCGGACTTGGGTGGCGGTCCGATATGTTTCCGCTCGCACGATCCGGCGGCCGGTTAGACTACCGGGGACCGTCCAAGGTGCCCGCGCAGATTGGAGCGCGATTGTCTGTTACCGACACTTGCGGAATATTAAATCACATGTTAACCTGAAGACCTGCGGTTTCTATCAGCGGTAAAACTGAGAGTAACCCGCTAAAAGACTTACAGAATCGGTTGGCACGGTGATGCCGTTTCCGTGCGAGCCACGTTGGCCAGCGGTCGCGAAGGTCTCTCTGAACCGGAAGCCGGTTCGGGATTCGTTGCCAAGTACCCGTTCATCGGCCAGCAACACTTAACGGCGGAGATACTACGGAGGAACGGACATGACGAAGAAGCACAAGAGCCGGAAAAGACGAGCGCCTCAGGACGAAGGCACCCCAGCAGCCCTCAGTAGGCGAGATTTCGTCAAGGCAGGAGCTGCCGCTGGTGCCGGGGCGGCCGTCCTGTCGGCGCCGGGCAAGGCCCAGGCGCAGTCGACCGTTGCTGACATTCGCTGGGACTACGAAGTGGATATTGTTGTCTGTGGGTCGGGGTGTACGGGGCTGCCTGCCGCTATCAGGGCACGCGATCTCGGAGCCTCAGTGCTTGTGATCGACGCGAACTTCGACGTCGGCGGGAAGCTCTTGCACAGCGGCGGCTGGTCGTCCTACGGCGGCGGGGACGCCATCCAGGAACGCGACCGCATGGCCGCCGACCCCGACGGCATGGGGCTGACCGAACCGCTGGTCCCGCCCGAAGACCTGGAAGATGACCCCGACCGGCTCTTCCAAGACATGACCGACTGGTCGGTCGTAACCAATGCGGGTACCCCTTACTACCGACACAATGACCGAGGACTGCATCGTGGCTGGGCGGATAACGCCGCCGCAACCAGGCAATTCACGATGGACAACTATGTCCGGTATGCGCGAATCAATGGCACCCATAGCGGCGGCGGCATGAGCCGCGGCCGGTCCGCGCGCGCCATCATGAAGCTCGCCGACGTCACCGACATCAGGGCCGGAACCCTGTCGCCGGAGGACCGGGGCGACCCCGCTGCCGAGCGCCACTCGCCGTTCAATCCGATGCGTAGGATCCCCGGCAACCCGGCGGAAGAGGTAGGTGCCCCCGGATGGGTTTTCGGCGGCTTCACGATCGCCCGGCCGCTCGAGTTCAGCGCCCGCGAGAAGGGCGTCCAGTTCATGGTCAACCGGCATCTGGACGAGATCATCCGCGAGCAGCCTTTGTCCGGCAGGGTTGTGGGCGTCCGGGCGAGCTACACGCCGCGGTTCAACCCCGAGACCGGCGAGCGTCTGGAAAGCTTCTGGCAGAACGGCAATGTCGACGAGCGCGCCGACACGATCTACATCCGGGCAAGACGGGCCGTCATCATCGGCACCGGCGGCATGCACGGCAATGTGCAACTCCGCACGATGTTCGATCCGCGAATGACAGAGCCGTCGATCGGGTATTCGGGTAACAACGATGTCGGACCTCTCAGCATGGACGGCAGCGGGATCATCGCCGGCATGAGAATCGGCGCGAACCTCGCCGGCATGATGCATAACTACTTTTACGACGCTACTCCCGGAATAAGAAACATACTGGCGACCCAGGCGACGACGCAGATCTTCCCCGGACACCCCGGATTCCTGTTCGGACGGTCCTGGGGTGTCAGTATCGGCAACAGCGGATGGGAAAATGTGATCACGGTCAACCAGGTCGGGCAGAGGTTCTACAACGAGATGGCTATTCCAGATGATGGTACCACCGCTGCCAGGTATTCCGGCCCCGGGGGGGGGGGGCAATCCAACACCCGCGACCCGTGGGTCCCGCTGGATTGGCGCAACGCGAGTGTCGAGCACATCAAGGCGGCTTATTCGAGGACCTCTGCTTCGGATGCGGCCTTGGCGATGAACGAGGGTTCGCGGGCACCAACCTACTCGTCGGGACCGGTGTGGGCGATCTTCGACGCGGCCGCGGTGGAGCGGGGAGGGTGGGAGTTGCGGTATCCCTATATCGCCGATCCGCCCGACGGATATTTCTTCCAGGCCGATACGCTGGCCGAACTGGCTAGACTAGCCACTGGGAACCCATATCAGACTATGCCTCTCAAGTATCTTGAAGAAACGGTGGCCAAGTTCAACGGGTTTGCCGACGCGGGCATGGACGACGACTTCGAGAAGCCGGTCATGCACAGGATCGACACGCCGCCCTTCTACGCGCTTATAGCGCCGATGTACGTTGGCGATTCCTATGGGGGCCTCAGGATCAACGGCAAGGCCCAGGTCGTGGACACCGAAGGCCAGGTCGTCCCGGGCCTCTATGCAGGTGGCGAGGCAAGTGGAGGTGGCATGATGCACGGCATTGGGCGCGCGGCCGTCCACGGCTACATGGCCGGCACCAACGCGGTGTGAACGGGCGGGCCTAAGAAACCGACCGAGAATACCGGGGGGGCCGGCCCCCCCCCGGTATTGCCCACCGAGAAGCGGAACGCCCGGGTCACCTAGCCCGGGCGTTCCGATGTCCCGAGGGCAGCGCCCCAGCCGGGCCGCGTCAGGCCTCGGTTGGCGCTCTGTCACCCCTTTTTCGGCGGGCCGGTGGCGCATAATCTCGCGTTCGGAGTTTCGGAGGAGTGAACAACATGGCAGCAGACGAAGTCGCGGCGCACGGTCAGCGCAAGTGCACGGTCGATGTCTCGCCCGGCGAGGTCGATGCCGGTGCCGAGCTCACCCTGACGGTCTGGGTCGCCTGCCCGTTCGGCGACGACCTGACGGGGCAAAGCGTCTCGATCCGGGACGAGTACGACAACGAGGTCGCGACCGCCGAGCTGGCAGAACCGGAGGACGCCGAGGAGGACGAGGACCGGCACGACGAGGCCGACGATGACGACGATGACGACGAAGACGCGCACGAGGAGTACGACTACGCCACCGACATCGTCGTGAAGGTGCCGGGCAAGCCGGGCGAGCACACCTATCGGGCGGTGCTGCCAGCGGTTGAAAAGAACGGCGTCTCGCACGAGGAGACCGCCGCCAAGTTCTCCTTCACGGTCAACGCCCACGCCGCGCGCTTGAACGTCTGGGGCATGGCGTCGGCGATCGTCGCCGGCGAGCGCTTCAAGCTGAAGGTCGGCTTGAAATGCTCCCAGGGCTGCAAGCTCGCCGGCAAGGCGCTGACCGTCGTCGACCACGAGGGTGCCGAGGTCGCCACCACGACCCTCGTCGACGAGCCGTGGCCGGGCACGACGGCGCTGTACTACGCCGAGGTGGAAGTGGAGGCTCCCGGTGCCGTCGGCGACTACAAGTGGGAGCTGAAGTCCGGTGCCTGGGAGGCCCAGTCGGACTCGGAGTTCCCGCACGCTGCCGGCGCGTTCCCCTTCGGGGTCAAGGTGGTCGGCGCCCCGGACTACGAAGTGACGGTCGAGGCGTTCGACGCCCAAAAGCACACCCCGATCAAGGGCGTGCACGTCCTTCTGCATCCGTACAGGGCTCTCACCGACGAGAATGGGGTGGCCAAGGTCAAGGTGACCAAAGGCACGTACAAGCTCCACGTTTCTGGGTTCACATACGTTGCTTATCAAAACACCATCGATGTGGCCGGCGACGTCACGACCCGAGCCGAACTTACGGTCGATGAAGAAGAAGATCACTATGGTTGATGACTGATTCTTCCGACCGGCACCCGGTTTCGTGGACGCTTGTCAGGACGAAGAACTCGGACTCGGCGGAGATCAGCGAGCAGACTGCCGCGCGCCGCCTATCCCGCGCTCCGAGGCGCGTCTGGCAAAGCTGGAACAGCGTAATGCGGAGTTCGTTGTCACCTGGCCAGAATATCTGGACCGAGACGGCAACAAAGTATCATGGTGTTTTGACATAGACGAGCACGCTGTCGACGCGTGATCCTCCCCCAATGAATTGGTCCGCCCCTATAGTTAGGAAATGGAGGATCAAAGATGGGAATCAAAAGGCACAAACCCGAAGAGATTGTTACCAAGCTGCGCCAGGTTGAGGTTCTGGTTGGGCAAGGGATGGCGCGTATTGACGCGATCCGTGAGATCTGCGTCGTAGAACAAACCGTGCCTATCCGGTTGTCACCCACACCCACTATATGTAGGGTGTGGCGTCGAGTGGCTCGGGAGGCGGACGAAGCGGGGATGGATGTTCCGCAGCGCGAAGACCTTTCGTTTCCGCGGTCGCTTCCGAGGGTGTTCAGAATTCCGTGTCACGGGGTTAGTCTAGATGTCCAAGACATCGTCTAACCTTCCCTCAAAATAGATGGAAAGTTGGGACAAAGTCAAATTCCAGTTTTGCAATGGCATGGTCCATTTTTTTGAAGCGTTCTGGATCCCCATATACAGCAGTTTGAGCAAACTGTTTTCATTGGGAAACGCGCCCTTGGTTTTGGTCAGTTTTCGGAACTGGCGATGCACGGCCTCGATTGCGTTGGTGGTGTAAATTACCCGCCGAATGTCAGCTGGATATTTGAAGTAGACCGACAAATTGGGCCATTTTTTACGCCATGATTTAATGACGATTGGGTATTTATACCAGCGGCAGAGCCCATTTTCGTTCCGCTTCACCAGCCGGCCCGGCGTCTTGCGCTGTCGAAAGTGCCGCCGCGACACCGGGCTGACGGCGGGGACGGTCATGGAGCGCTCCCATAGCGCCGCCCCCTTGCCGTGAGCCGGACAGATGGCGCCGAACAGATAGGCGTTGTGATAGCGCTGATCGGCCGGCTGGCGGGGGCGCGTGCCCTTTCTCGCCCACAGGCGCGTCAGGCCATTCTTCTGGCCAAGGCGTGCTTCGTCCTGGAACCAGATCTCCACCGGCGTTCCCGCTGGCAGGTCAGCTATATGCACCTGGAGCGTGTCGGCGAAGTTTTTTTTAAACGCCTCGATGATCCGCTTATCCTGCCTGGGATGCTGCGGGCGGGCGCTGATATGGGCCCCAGTTCGCCAAGCAGTCTGCCCGCGCTCGGATGTCTGCCACACAGTCCACCGCCGGATCGGGGCCGGTCTCGACAATCTCGCCAAGTTCTTTCATCTGGACATCGCTCAGGTAGCGCGTCCGGCCCGCGCCCTTGCGGTTGGTGAGGCCATCCGTCCCTCTTCGTTGAACCGGTGAACCCAGTCCCGCAGGGTTTGGCGATCCATCCCACCGATCCTTGCGGCCTCTCCACGGCGCATGCCATCGTAGACCGCCGCAAGAGACAACAGACGGCGGCTCTGCCGGGCATCCTTGCAACGGCTGGCGAGTTTACGAAGGTCGGGCATCAAAGTCGCGACGAAGCGGAACACTGGCTGGCATGGCGATCCTCCTTTGCCAACCTTGAATCAGATCAAAACCGATTTGGGAATCCCCACAGAGTCAGAAATTGATGCCGTTGGTATTAGTTCCCCATTTTTCTTCTAACGCATCCAACGCGATTTCAGCCGCTTTCACAGTTTCAGCCTTATAAACCGGCTTTAGATCAGCCATGAATTCCTTCTGGTTTTTGCTGGCTACATATTTCAGAGAATTGCGGATTTGGTGGATGACACAAAGCTGGACTTCGGTCTGGGGAAAGATCGCGTTGATCGCCTCTGGAAAGCCCGTGAGGCCATCGACACAAGCAATCAGGATGTCTTGCAGGCCGCGATTGTTCAGGTCCGTCAGCACCGAGAGCCAGAAGTTTGCACCTTCGGTTTCAGATAGATACAGGCCAAGAATTTCCTTCCTGCCCTCAAGATTAAGCCCCAGAACCGTGTAAACCGCTTTGGCTGCGTAGCGCCCGTCTTGCTTAACCTTGTAGTGAATAGCATCAAGCCAAACAAACGGGTGATGGCTGTCCAGGGGCCGCTGCTGCCAGAGCTTGATTTCAGGGATCAATTTATCAGTGACGGCGCTGATCGTGGCGTTTGAAACATCCAGACCGTAGATTTCCGAGATGTGTCCAGCGATGTCCAGATAGCTCATTCCAAGCCCGAACATTGAAATAATCTTGCATTCGATCTCGTCGCTCATGTGGGTCTGGTGTTTTTTCACCAGTTGCGGCTCAAACGATCCAGCCCGATCTCGTGGCGTTGCCAGTTCGAAACTTCCAGACGTGGATTTGATGGTCTTACGGCCAGCTCCGTTCCTGCGGTTGCTGGACTTGTCGGCCTTTAAATGCGCCTCCAGTTCAGCCTGTAATGCAGCTTCGGTCAGTTGCTTGACTAACGGCGTCAGAATACCGTCCTTGCCTGTAAGGCCCTGGCCATCTTGCAAAGCCGCCAAAGCTACATCAAAATCAAATTCTTCTCGCATGTGTCATTCCTTTTCTTCAGTTTACAGAAATGACACGGAATTTCTAACGCTCCCTCGCTTCCGAGTTTCAACGACTTTTCCCGGATGACGCGGCCTGTGCCGCCTACCTGGAGAAGGCGCGGTGGGGTGACGGGTTCGTCTGCCCCCATTGCCAGACGGCGGCAGAGCCGTTCCGCTTCACCAGCCGGCCCGGCGTCCTGCGCTGTCGAAAGTGCCGCCGCGACACCGGGCTGACGGCGGGGACGGTCATGGAGCGCTCCCATACGTCGCTGGGCGTATGGTTCTGGGCGGCCTATCTGGTTGCCAGCCAGACGCCCGGCATGTCTGCCACACAGTTCCAGCGCCAGGTCGGGCTTTCCCGTTACGAAACCGCCTTTCAGATCCTCCACAAGCTCCGCGCTGGTATGGTTCGGCCGGATCAGGACCGCATCGGCAGCGAGGCCTGCGACCATGTCGAAGTCGACGAAACCTGGGTCGGCGGCCGCACGCGCGGCAAGGGCCGGGGCGTTCACCACAAGCTTCTTGTCGCCAGCGCCGTTGAAGTGCGACAGCGCAAGCCGGGAACCAAGCTCGATAAGCGGAAGGGCGGTCGCTACGCCGGACGTGTCCGACTCGCTGTCGTGCCAGACCGCAGCGCGGAATCGCTCTGCGGCTTTGTCGAGGGTGCCGTTACTTCGGGTGCGTCGGTCATCACCGACGATTGGTCCGGCTATACCAGCCTCGCCAAGCGCGGCTACAAACACCTCGCCGTCGCCGAGCGAGGCAACTCCCAGGTCGCTGAGGAGTATCTGCCGATCATTCATCTCGTCTTCGCCAACCTGAAGACGTGGCTGAGTGGCATTCATCACGGCGTGAGCCACCAGCACCTCCAAGCCTACCTCAACGAGTTCACCTTCCGCTTCAACAGGCGGTTCTACCCGTTCAACGCCTTCCGGTCCCTGCTCGGAATCGCTGGCGATGTCACCGCTCCCACTTACGCCGAGCTTTACTCGGGCGACTGGGAGCACCCTAGATGTAGTGGGTGTGGGTGACAACCGGATAGGCACGATTTGTACTTCACCCGTCGCGTTCGCTCGCAAATTCCCGCTCCAACCCGGTTAACTCATTGTATAATCGAGTATATCACGCTTCTGCGGGTGAAGAAACGGGCATCCATCTGGGGAATGCGGGTGAAGACGAACAGCGGGTGATAACACATGCAGCCGAAATGACCGTTCCAGGCCGTGTCTTCCTGCGCTCTGTGGGTCGGGCTGACCGACCTGTCCATATTCAGCGTGATCCACTTGGGAGGTTTGCGTTCGTGAATCCGGTCGATCCATTGCCCTGACAAGTCAGCCAGCGCAGTGCGATTATCCGAAGTTGCCAGCACCTCGGTTTCGAACCGTCCCATCTGGCTTGAGGATGCGGCCCTGGCATCCACAGCCCGTCCGCCGACCACCTGCCGCATTACCGGATCAAGCGATAAACGATCCGCATCATTCACATCATCGTACCCGGCCAGCCGACCAAAGACCGACTGGCGCAACAGGCCGACCAGTGAGTGCAGGCGATTGTGGCCAGTTCGCGTGTCTCTCAGCAATCTACCCGCAATGTCGTGCCGGCCGGGCACTTCATCCAGTTCCCGGAACAACAGCAATCCGCCATTTGAACTGATCTTCGAACCATGGAATTCCAGCCGTGACCTGCCCCCAATTTGAGGGCCACTTTTAGGTAGACTCTGTTCCTCTTTTGTTTGCCATTATTCGGCGGCGTGAGCAATGGGCGGTGGCGCGGAGCCTTCAGATAGCTCAAGCGTCGCTGCCCATTGCGGTTTATGGAAAGGCCTGTTTGCGGCAAATTCTTCCGGGGTTTGATAGTTCAGCGAAGAGTGGGGCCGGTTTTGATTGTAATCGATCCGCCAGTCCTCGATGATCCTTTCTGCCTCGGCCAGCGAGGTGAACCAGTTCAAGTTCAGGCATTCTTCGCGAAACCGGCCGTTGAAACTTTCGATGTAGGCGTTCTGGGTCGGCTTGCCCGGGTCGATGAAGTAGAGCTGCACGCCGTGATCATCTGCCCAGCCATCAAGCGCGCGGCCTCGTAGTTCAGGCCCATTGTCAACGGTCAGAACATCCGGGTACCCCCGCTCACGAGCCACCCGTTCCAGCATTTCCACCACACGGGAGCCGGGGATCGACAGGGCCACATCAATCGCCGGACATTCCCGTGTGCAGTCGTCTTTCAGATTGACGGTGCGGAACTTCCTGCCGTTGGCGAGCGCATCCATGGTGAAGTCCAGGCTCCACCGCTGGTTGGCGGCGATCGGGCACCAGGCACCTTCGTGCACGCCCTTGGGGATTTTCTTGCGATTGCGGCGGCGCAGGGTCAGGCGCTCCTCTCGGTAAAGTCGCTCCACCACTTTCACGTTCACCTTGAAACCCTCCTGGCCAAGCTTGGCATGCAACATGCGATAGCCATAGCGTCGGTGTTTGCCGGAAAGCGTGACCAGCCGTTCCCGTATCCTCGCATGGCGATCCGGCCTTCCTCTGTATTCATTACTCGATCTGGAAAACCCAATCAGCCCACAGGCCCGCCGAGTTGAAAACTGATAGTCACGGCAAAGAACCATGACTGCTTCCCGGCGGCTTGCAGGCTTCAGAAGTTTTTTGCCAGAAGCCCTTTCAGGCCAGCATTATCAAGCATGGTTTCGGCCAGCAGCTTCTTCAGCTTGCCGTTCTCCGATTCCAGGTCTTTCAGCCGCCTGACATCGGAAATCTGAAGGCCGCCATACCTGGCTTTCCATTTCTAAAAGGTGGCATCCGACATACCGTGCTTACGGCACAACTCGGACACTTTCGCACCCGCCGCATACTCCTGAATGATCCGAACAATCTGCTCTTCGCTAAACCGTGACTTGCGCATTCTCTGTTCTCCTCGTTCTCGTGAACATTAAGCGAACAGATCCTCCTTTCAAATGGACCAGTTTTCGGGGAGCAGGTCAGTTGGGCGCGCTTGTGGCATTTGATGCGTGCAATTGCTTTGAAAATATTGGTGGCCATACGCCCATATCGGCGTTAATTATTGCGCATGTGATCCAATTTGCAGGATTATTTTGCGCCATGGGTGAAATCGACGAAACAGACCGGCGGACCCTGCAGAAAAATGCGCGCGCCACCAATGCTGAATTGTCCGAGCGTGCGAACCTGTCGCCCTCGGCCTGCCACCGCCGGGTGCAGCAGTTGGAGAAATCGGGGTTTATCCGCGATTACGTGGCGCTGCTGGACCCGCGAAAACTGGAGCGTCCGGCGACGATTTTCGTGGAAATCACCCTGTCGGGGCAGGCCGACGAAGTGCTGGAGGCGTTCGAGCGCGGGGTGGCGAAAATCCCGGATGTTCTGGAATGCCACCTGATGGCAGGCACGGCCGATTATCTGCTGAAAGTCGTGGCCGCCGACACTGATCACTTCGCCCAGATCCACCGCCACCACCTGGCCCGCCTGCCGGGGGTCGCGCAAATGCATTCGTCTTTCGCGCTGAGGGAAGTGTTCAAGACCACGGCACTGCCGGTATGAGATTACCGCGAGCGGACCTGCGCCTTGGCCAATATCTTAGAAATCGCCAACGTTGAGCGGTTACAGGTTTGGACAGGCACACCCAACCTCAGTAGAAATCGCGCAACCTACGGCACGTCTGGGACTGTGAGCCGCACTCAATTCAGCTGAAATTGCAGCGGGTATTGACCGTCTTCAAAGTCACCGAACAGATCGGGCAGGTTGGGGTGGGTGACCGGCTTGCCGGAATAATCGGCGATCAGGTTCTGCTCGGACACATAAGCGACATAGTAATTCTGGTCGTTCTCGGCGAGCAGATGGTAAAACGGCTGATCTTTGGACGGACGGCTTTCTTCGGGAATGGCGTCATACCATTCGTCGGTGTTGGAAAACATCGCATCGACGTCAAAAACCACGCCCCGGAACGGATGCTTCCGGTGGCGGACAATCTGACCAAGATGATATTTCGCGCGCGTTCTCAGCATCACGTAACAACCCCCAATGAAATACTGTAGACGCAGCGGCGCGGCGATGTCCACGATTGCGATGCGCCGAAAAGGAAACAGACTGTGAACCTGTTTTTGACAGTCGCGCCGCGCCGACCGCACAAACGTGACGCGGTTTGGTGCCGAAGCGCCATTTCCCCGCTTACCGGGGCGACTGTCGCGCGAATTCCCGCCGCCATCGGCTAAAAGTGATCGATAGGTGTATTTCACCATCTGTTGTCCTCTGCTAGGATAAGAAAAAAAGAAGACGAGAGGCAGATGAGCAGAACCCTGAGTGCACTTGCGGCGGCTTTGGCCGTGTCGGCTTGTGCAAGCATCAATCAAGCGCCGAAAAACCTCGAAAACGCCTGCGCGATAATCGCGCAAGAGCCTTCATATATGCGCGCAATGGCACGCACACAGACCAAATGGTCGGTGCCAGTTGCGGTGCAAATGGCGGTGATTTACCAGGAGAGCAAATTCGTCGGTAACGCCAAAACGCCGCGAAAACGGCTGCTGGGTTTTATCCCGGCAGGTCGCGTCAGTTCGGCGCGAGGCTACAGTCAGGCGCTTGATGGAACCTGGGCCGAATACCGTGAGGATACCGGTAATCGTTATGCCAGCCGCGGCTCTTTTGGCGCTGCCAGCGATTTTATCGGTTGGTACATGGCCGGCTCAAATGAGCGGCTGGGGATCTCAACAAGTGACACGAAAAACCAGTATCTGGCCTATCACGAGGGCCGATCCGGCTATGCCCGTGGCACCCACAAGTCCAAATCCTGGCTCTTGAACGTGGCAAATGAGGTCGAAACACGGGCTATTGTTTACGACAAGCAACTGCGCAGCTGCACCTGATCGGGACGCCGGAGCACTATCTTTCGCGCGCCTCGATCTCGTCGCGGACGTTGAACAGGTTGTTGCGCAGGCGCACTTCGGTTTCAAAACCGACCAGAAACACCGTCGTTCGGCTGCCACCGCCGTCAATGACGCTCCAGCCGGTCAGCTCGGGCGTGTCGCGAAACCGCAAATGCAGCGAGCCGTATTCGGGATGTTTTGGGTCCTGGGTCACCACGGTGGTTTCGCCGTTTTGGTAGCTGGTGCCGATCACCAGGCGTTCCTGGCGCAGGTCTATATCCTCAAACAGCAAGAGCTTGAGCGGCGTATTGGCCAGTTGGAACTGCTGGGCCTTTTGGTTCGAGCGCGCGTCGAATATGGCGACAAGGCCCCCACCCGCAATCACGATGCTTTTGTCGGGGGCGTCATATTCAAACCGCATCCGGCCTGGTCGGCGGATAAACAGCTGGCCCTGTGAGCGCGAACCATCGGCGTTGATCTGTTCGAACCGAGCCGAGGCGGTGCGGATGCCGTTGAGGTAATCGGATATTTCCTGCAACGTAAGCTGGGCGGCAACGCCGGGTGAGCCGCTGAGAATGACAAGCGTGAGCGCGCTAACAAATCGGAACATGGGTCTTTCCTGCACATTGGATCGGGTGCTTTGGCACCTGAGCGGGGTTTAGCAATCCTATGGATGCTAGGCCATAACGGTGCGTTGATAGGCGATAACAAGCCCGGGAGCGATCGGTTGCCCGGCGCGGCGATTATCGCTCCCTTGCGGGCGCTCTTCGTTTGGCACAGCGAAATAGCCCGCGAGAGCTGATGAGCGCTGGTTGCGCTAGACCCTTTCAGGCACCAGAATTTCGCGCTTGCCGACATGATTGGCTGCCGTGACCAGCCCGTGGTCTTCCATCTGCTCGACCAGCCGCGCCGCCTTGTTGTAACCGATGGCCAATTTGCGCTGGATGTAAGAGGTCGAACATTTGCGGTCCATCAAGACGATCTGCACCGCCTGGTCGTAAAGCGCATCTGTGCCTTCGGTATTGCCGCCCAACCCAAGCACCAGATCAATGTCATTTTCGGTCTCTTCGTCGGGCCCTTCGATGACCCCGCCGACATATTCAGGCGCGCCGTAGGCTTTGAGATGGGTGACGATTTCCTCGACCTCTTCGTCCGAGACAAAGGGTCCGTGAACGCGGATAATCTTGGCGGCACCAGCCATATAAAGCATGTCGCCCATGCCCAAAAGTTGCTCGGCCCCCTGTTCGCCCAGGATTGTGCGGCTGTCGATCTTGCCGGTGACCTGAAACGAAATCCGGGTCGGGAAATTCGCCTTGATCGTGCCGGTGATGACATCGACCGAGGGCCGCTGGGTGGCCATGATCAGGTGAATGCCAGAGGCGCGCGCCATCTGGGCGAGACGCTGGATGCAGGCCTCGATTTCCTTGCCGGCGACCATCATCAGATCGGCCATTTCGTCGACGATCACCACGATATAGGGCAGTTTTTCGGGGCTGTATTCGTCGGTTTCAAATACCGGGTCGCCGCTGGCGTCGTCGAAACCGGTCTGCACCGTGCGGCTGAACATTTCGTCCCTGGACAGGGCATCGGCAACGCGGCTGTTGTAACCTTCGATGTTGCGCACACCCATGCGCGACATCTTGCGATAGCGTTCTTCCATCTCGCCGACGACCCATTTCAGCGCGACGACGGCTTTCCTGGGGTCAGTGACGACAGGTGACAGAAGGTGCGGAATGCCGTCGTAGACGGATAGCTCCAGCATTTTCGGATCGATCATGATCAGGCGGCAGTCTTCCGGGGAAAGCCGGTAAAGCAGCGACAGGATCATCGTGTTGATCGCCACCGACTTGCCGGACCCGGTGGTGCCCGCGATCAAAAGATGCGGCATCTTGGCAAGGTTGGCAACGACCGGATCGCCGCCGATGTCCTTGCCCAGCGCCAACGGCAGGCGGGCATGGGTATCGCCAAATTCGCGGGCCGACAGAATTTCGCGCAGCAGCACCTTTTCGCGGCTGTCATTTGGCAATTCGATGCCGATGACCGAGCGGCCCGGCACCGTGGACACCCGCGCAGAAAGTGCGGACATCGACCGGGCGATATCATCGGCCAGCCCGATGACGCGGCTGGCCTTCAAACCCGGAGCCGGTTCAAGCTCGTACATGGTGACGACCGGGCCGGGGCGCACCGACACGATCTCGCCCTTGACGCCGTAATCGTCGAGGACATTTTCAAGCATCCGGGCGTTTTCTTCCAGGGCTTCGTCGGACAGATGTGTGCGTTGAATATTCACCGGATTGGACAACAGGCTGAGCGGCGGAACTTCGTAATCCGGCCGCTCGGCGGCGTCGAGATCAAGCGCCGGTTGGGCTTCGGCGCGGGCCTGTTTGGACGGCACCGACTTGCGCTGGATGTGTTGGACAACCTTTTTCGGATCGGGCTCGGGCATCCGGCTGGGCGAAAATATCTGCCTTTCGCCGGATCCGGAATGGGCCATAGCGGCGCGCGCTGCGGCGGCCTCGATTGCGGTGGTGATGCTGTCGCCTGCGCCGCGCGCCAGCGGTGGTTCGGACCTGCCGGGCGCTCCATCGGGCGCGCTGCCGCGCCGCATCGACCTGCGGCTCTTGATTGCCCGGGTGATCATTTCTGTCACCGCCGGGTCGCCAAGCTTCTTGATGCCGTCATCGTTCGCACCGTCCACCTCTGCAGCGGGGGATCGGCGCAACAGGGATGCGATTAGGCCGGGTTTTGGCGGCACAACCTCAATTTCCTGCGCTGCCGGGGGAGGATCGGCGGCCATTACGACCGTGCGCTGAACCACCGGGGCCTGCGCACGGGCGGCCTGTGGATCTGGCTGGTCGGATCGCATCGCGCTGCGCAGCCAGATAAACAAGTGCAATCCGCCGCGCACGAGTGCTTTGAGCATCCCGATGATCAGGGCATAGGTCATCACCATGCCCAGACCCATCCAGCGGCCGATATGCACTAGTTCCGCCCTGGTAAATCCCAACACGAACGCGGCCATGGCAATGGTGCCGACCCCCATGAAGAACGCCATGATGCGCAGCCCCATCGTGGCCTTGATCGGCACGATGCCCAGCAAGGCACCAAGGACCGTGTCGCCGAACAGACCGCCCAGACCAAAGGAATGGGACCAGCTGCTCGGCGGGACATGGGTTGAGGCATAGACCGCCGCCAGCGCGATCGCGATCGGGGCGAATATCACCCGTGGAATGGCATATTCGACACCCTGATGCAGCATGAAGCGTGTGCCCCAGACCATCAATGTCACTGCGATTGCGAATGTTGCCACACCGGCGACGACCATCATCGGCGAGGCCATCGAAGCACCAAGTCCGCCGAGCCAGTTCTGCACCGGCGCGTCAGTTGCCGACAGCCAGCTTGGGTCATTGGGCGCATAAGACCACAACATCGCCCAGATCAGCGCGCCCAGCGCGATCAGGCCCAGGCCCAAGAGTTCTTTGCCGCGACGCTCAAGAAGCGCCTGTGTTTCGCCGTCAAAAAGCGGATCGCGGCCGCGTGCCTGATAAGATGCCATTTACATTACCCTCATGCGTACAAAGTTTCGCGGATTGCCGTAAGCCCGCGCTTGGTTTCTTGTATTGGGGCCACCATCGCGACCCGGATGTAATTTTCGCCGGGGTTTGCCCGCTCGGCACCCACTGACGCGCGCCGATGGCGTAAACCTGATAAAACGGGTTCGGGATCAGTATGGCGGGTCTTTGCCCGCGAATGTCTTCGCGGCAGAGCGCCAGCGCCGCGTTGAACAGCCCTTCGCGGCTGCCGTTCAAGGCCATGATCTGGATTGCCGGGTCCAGCGTCTGGCCGTATCGGCGCTGATACCAATCGGCGATGGCCCCCAAAAGCTCCGGCGTGCCATCGTTTGGCGGATAGCGGCCGAACCCGTCAGCATTTTCGGCGACAATCGCACCCACCCAATCGGGAAAGGCATGTTTCGGCTCGCCGATGGACATATGCACCACCTCGCCACCGGGGGGGTGGGCGTCCAAGAGCCTCCGCAATCGCGGAAACGCATATTCCGGCAGGTCAGAGAACCGCTCTGGAAACGTCATTCGTGCCTCAAATTGCAGGGTCGTGCCGCCCCGTATTTCCAAACCATACCCAGCCCGTCGGGAACGGTCCAGAAAAACGCCCCGGAAAGTACGGGCGTGATGGCAATTCTGTTGCTTTTTAAGCGCAATTGGCCCGCATCGCATGACAGCGCGCAAAATGGACCGCAAATTTGGCCTAGCGCGAAAGTGTCGCGGCGACCGCGGCCAGAACTTCGCAGCATTTGGCAAGCTCGGCGATTTCAATATATTCGTCGGGCTTGTGGGCCTGGGCAATCGAGCCCGGCCCGCAGACCACCACATCACTGCCAAGCCCTTGAAATAGACCGGCTTCGGTGCCGAACGCGACCAGATCGGCGGTGTCATTTCCGGTCAATTCCGCCAGCAGATCGCGCGCCGCGTTTTTTTCCTGGGGATCAAGGCCGACGACCTCGCCAATCACGGAGGTCTCGATATTCGCGCCGGGGTACACAGAACGCATCGCTGGCAGCAGGTCGTTTTCGGTGTAATCGCGCAACGCATCTTTCACAAAATCCGCATCGCTGTCCTGGACGGGGCGCATTTCCCAGTCGAGGTGCGCCTGCCCGGCAATGACATTGGTGGCCACACCGCCCCTCAACCGGCCAATGTTCAGCGTCGTCGATGGCGGATCAAACCGGCTTTCGGCCGGGGCGCGCTCTTTCAGTTTTTCGCGCATTTCCAACAGGCGCGCCGCGTAACGCACCGCACATTCCACCGCGTTTACGCCGCGTTCAGGGGCGGACCCGTGACCATCTAGGCCGGTGAATTCCACCGCGTATTCATAACACCCCTTGTGCCCGTCGATGATCCGCATCTGCGTCGGCTCGCCGACAATGGTGATTTCGGGGCGGATATGTCTCGCGGCCAGCTCGCGGACCAGATTTTGCGCCCCCAGACAGCCGGTTTCCTCGTCATAGGAAAACGCGAAATGCAGGGGGCGGGTCAGATCGCCGGGTGAAATCGTCTCGGCAAGAGCCACGCAGACCGCGACAAATCCCTTCATGTCGCAGGTACCGCGGCCAAAAAGTTGGCCCGCACGGCGGTCCATTTTGAACGGCTCGCTGGTCCAGTTCTGCCGGCCAACCGGCACAACATCGGTGTGGCCCGATAACAGAATACCGCGGCCATCGAGGGGTCCAAGCGTGGCGAACAGGTTTGCCCTGGTACCGCTGGTATCGCAATTGCGCCAGCACACCGCACCAGCGGCCTCAAGACGGTCCTGCAGATAGTCGACGATGGCCAGATTGTCGTCGCCAGAGATGACCGGAAAAGCGATCAGATTGCCCAGATGCGCGATGGTTTTCTCGAGCATCAGCGTTTGACAATCAATTCGCGCGGGCGGTCGCAGAAACATTCGGCGGGGCCGGTTTCTTTGATCAGGATCGGCTCGGTTATCTCCAGTCCCCAATCGTCCATCCATAGACCGGGCATGAAGTGAAATGTCATGCCCGGCTCTAACACGGTTTCATCCTCTTCGCGAAACGACACGGTGCGTTCGCCCCAATCGGGCGGGTAGGAAAGCCCAATGGGATACCCACAGCGCGCGCCGCGCTCGATCCCGGCGCGCCGCAACGGTGCCGCCAGCGCATTGGCAATATCGCAGGCGCGATTGCCCGCGCGCGCGGCATCCAGCCCGGCCTCCAGCCCTTCGACCAGAGCAGCCTCTGCCACTTTCAGAAATTCGGGCGGATCGCCCAAAAAGACCGTCCGGCAAAACGGCGTGTGATAGCGGCGATAACACCCCGCCAGTTCAAAAAATGTCCCCTCGCCCCGGCGAAATGGTGCGCCATTCCAGGTCAGATGCGGCGCGGCGGCGTCACTGCCCGAGGGCAGAAGCGGCACCAATGATGTGTAATCGCCCCAATCGGCGCCAACGCCACGGATCGTGTCGCGGTAAATTTCGGCAACCAGGTCGTTCTTGCGCATCCCCGGTTCGATGCGCTCGACCACGCCATCCATGACATGCTCGGCGATGCGCGCGGCCTTGCGCATGAACGCGATTTCCTCGGCCGACTTGACCGCGCGCTGCCAGTTGACCAGCGCCGTCGCATCGACAAATTCGGCCTGTGGGAGCAGCTTTAGAAGTGTCAGATAAGCCTTTGCGCTGAAATAATAATTCTCTAGCTCGACACCGATGCGTTTATCCGCATAGCCGACCTCGCCGATGAGTGCCGCCAGGTCCTGCATCGGGTGGCGTTCGCTGGATTGCACGTAATTATCCGCATACCCGCGCACTTCGGTCTCGGCCATCCAGACGGTGCGCAGCGCGCCATTGGCATCTTGGGCGCGTCCCCACCACACCGGATCGCGGTCATGAAAGACCAAAGCCCCCTGATGGACGTAAAACGACCAGCCTTCATAGCCCGTTAGCCAAGTAATATTCGCCGGGTCTTCGACGAACAACAGGTCGATCCCGGCAACATCCATGGCAGCGCGGGTTTTGGCCAGGCGGCGGGCATATTCGGTGGCGGAAAACGCCGGGTCTGGGTGTGGCACGATTATCCTGTGCTTTGCTTGGGCGAATTTCTTGCCGACAGGCGGATCCTGTCGCATTGTCGCCGAACAAAACAAAAAGGCCGCCGCCTCTGGGTCACGTCAAGCAAAAAAACCGGTGCTGCATGGCGTTGAACCGAACGCTGGCAACCGGGCGAGAGCCGCCAGAGGGGCAAATCGGAGAGCGAAGAGACATGAAGGCCGTCAAAAACCCGCATCGCGATGGCGCCAAACTGGCACCGGATGCGCCCTATCCCAGTGTCGCTGCCTGGCGCGTCGGCGAACTTTTGGCGCGCTGTTCGGCCGCTGAAGAGACGCCGCTGGTGTCGTGTGACACATTGGCGCGCGAGGCAGGCATTGGCGCGCTGTGGGTCAAGGACGAGCGCCCCCGCATGGGCCTTGGCTCTTTCAAAGCGCTCGGCGCGGCCTATGTGATCGCCCGCCAGGCTGCTGATCTGGCGGAAAACCTGGACCGCTCAACCCTTGCCGGTTGCACCTATGTCACCGCCAGTGCCGGAAACCATGGGCTTTCGGTCGCCGCCGGTGCCCGTATCTTCGGCGCGCGCGCGGTTGTGTATATTGCCGAAACCGTGCCCGCCAGTTTCGCCGAGCGTCTAAGTGAGCAGGGCGCCGAGGTGCACCGCATAGGCGCAGATTATGCCGCCAGCCTGGCCGCTGCCTGCGACGGGGCGCGCGACAACAACTGGACGCTTCTGTCGGACACGTCCTGGCCGGGATATACCGAGCTTCCCTATGTTTTGATGGAGGGCTACCTGCAGCTCGCCGCAGAGGCGGTGCGCCAATGCCCGGATATACCCACGCATATCGTCTTGCAGGCTGGCGTCGGCGGGTTGGCGGGCGCAGTGGCGGCTTTTGCGCGCAAACAATGGGGCGATGACCCGGTGATCGTGGTGGTCGAACCCCAGGCCGCGCGCGCGCTGCAGGCCAGTATCGTCGCCGGAAAATCCGTGCTGACAGAGGGACCGGCCAGCATCATGGGGCGGCTCGACTGCAAGGAACCCTCACTGATCGCGCTCAACGGGCTGGGCCGCGATGCGGACTGGTTTGTCACCCTGTCCGATGATGAGGTTGTCGGCGCCCTGCCCGCGATGACGGGGGCCGGGCTGGCCACGACAGCCTCTGGCGGGGCGGGGATTGCCCTGGCGCTGAACCCCACGGCGCGCGAGACGCTCAACATCGGTGCGGACGCCCGCGTGCTGGCGATTTTGTCAGAGGTGGCTGAATGACGGCGCGGCGCGGGTTTGCTGAAGGCGAATATCAGGCACGGCTTGATCGGGCCCAGGCGCAGATGGCTGCGCACCACCTGGGCGCGCTGTTGCTGACCACCGAGCCGGAGGTGCGTTATTTCACCGGTTACCTGACCCGGTTCTGGCAAAGCCCGACGCGGCCCTGGTTTGTGATCGTCCCTTCCAGCGGCAAGCCGGTGGCGGTGATCCCGTCGATCGGTGCGGCGCTGATGGGCGCGACTTGGATCGACGACATCTGCACCTGGGCCTCGCCTGATCTGAGCGACGATGGCATCGGCCTGTTGACAGAAACCCTGAATGAGCTGACCGAAAACGGTGCCCGAATTGGGTTGCCCGACGGCCACGAGACGCATGTGCGCATGCCCCTCGCCGATGTCCAGCGTCTGCGCGCAAGCCTTGGTGAACGCCAGCTAGTTGGCGATCAGTCGATAATGCGAACCCTGCGGATGGTGAAATCGCCCGCCGAAATAGCCAAGATCCGAACTGTCTGCGCGATGGCGGGCCGGGCCTTTGCCCGCGTGCCACAGATTGCCGCTGAAGGGTCACCGCTGGAGCAGGTTTTTCGCGAGTTTCAGATGCTCTGCTTGGAGGAAGGTGTTGATTGGGTGCCCTATCTGGCAGGTGCGGCCGCAGAGGGCGGCTATAGTGATGTGATCGCGCCCGCCGACACATCTGCTCTGGCGCGCGGCGATGTGCTGATGCTGGATATCGGCTGTGTGTGGGATGGCTATTTCTGCGATTACGAAACCCAACATCGCAACTGGTCGCTTGGGGCGCCCACCCGGGCGGTTCGCGATGCCCATGCCCGCCTGATCGAAGCCAGCGACGCAGCCTTCGCGTGCGCGCGCCCCGGCCAGACCGCGTCAGGGCTATTCGACGCGATGAACAGGGTGCTGAACAGCGGTGATGATAAAGCGAGCGCGGGCCGGCTCGGACATGGGCTGGGCATGTCGCTGACCGAATGGCCGTCATTGATGGCGAGCGATCACACGCCGCTGGAAGCAGGCATGGTCCTGACGCTGGAACCGGTTATTTCGGTTGACGGCAAAATTATGGTGCATGAAGAAAATATTCTGATCACCGGCGAAGCCGCAGAATATCTGTCGCCGCGCGCCGGTGCGGAGTTGCCAACGATATGAACCATCTGCCTTATGAAATTGAGCCCGATGATCCCGTTGCCGCGCCGTTAGGTCTGATCGTGCTGCAAACCGACGAAACCATCGAGGCCGATTTTCGTCGATATTTCGCCGATACGCCAAACCCGATCCTGGTGAGCCGCATTCCCAGCGGGCGCAACGTCACGCGCGACATGCTGCAACAGATGCAGGCCGAACTTCCTGCCGCCGCCGCGCTGCTGCCAAGCCGGATGCGCTTTGCGGTCGTGGGTTACGGCTGTACATCGGCCAGCTCGCTGATCGGCTCTGAAGCGGTCGAAACCCTCGTCCAATCGACATGCGATGCGGCATATGTGACCAACCCTCTGCGCGCTGCAATTGCCTGTTGCGCAAGCCAGGGCGTTTCGCGGCTGGCGCTTTTGTCGCCATATGTCGAGGAGGTGAACGAGCCTTTGCGCAAGGCTTTTGCCGACAATGGGATCGCCACCGAGGTGTTTGGCACTTTCAGCGAAGCCGATGACGCAAACGTCGCGCGGATTGCGCCAAGCTCGATCATTGCCGCAGCACTGGAACTTGGCCGTGATCCATCGGTAGACGGCGTTTTTCTGAGCTGCACAAATTTACGCACCTATGAGGCGATACCGAGCATACAAACCGAGCTTGGCAAGCCGGTTTTGTCCAGCAATCAGGCGCTGGCGTGGCACATGCGACAAATCGTGGATGGTGCGTAAGAATCCGGGGGTTTTGTTTCGCTCGCGTCGCCAATGGATTGCAAAGCGTCAGAAATTTCTGTTGCGTACAGCACCTGTTGCCTTTAATACCAACGGCCCTAGCCGTTGACCGTTTTGGCCCATTGTCTGGTAGTGATTGACGTGATTGCGGTTTTGTCGTTTGCAAAGAAGTTCCATGCTTCGCAACACCTGTCGACGATCTGCTCATAATTGTCGAAGACGGATATGGCGAGCTTGTTGGCACGCAGATAAGCCCACACATTTTCCATCGGGTTGAGTTCAGGGGAATAGGGCGGGAGTTTGAGCAGGGTGATGTTGTCGGGTACCTCCAGCTCTGCCGAACCGTGCCAGCCAGCGCCATCCAGAATGAGAAGGGCATGTGCGCCCGATGCGACGGTTTTAGCGATCTCGGCGAGATGCGCGCTCATGGCCTGTGTGTCGGCATGTGGCATGATCAGAGCGGCCGCTTCAGCCCGTTCCGGGCAGACGGCACCGAAAATGTAGCTCCAGATATAGCGGGTGTCGCGCGGGGCACGGGGGCGTGTTCCACGCTCGGCCCAGATACGGGTGAGCGTGCCCTGCTGGCCAACCCGCGCTTCATCCTGAAACCATATCTCCAGGGGCTTGCTGCGGGCTGTTTCCGGCAAGGCTGCTTCTACCTCTGCGGCGAAGTTTTTTTAAAAGCCTCCTGTGCATCCGGGTCGGATTTCGGATGCTGCGGGCGCACCGACAGACGCCGAAAGCCCAGGCTTGCCAATTGTTTGCCAACAGTTCGCTCATGCATGGTGACGCCGAAGCGCTCTTCGATCTTGCGTTTCAGATCAATGCGCCGCCAGCGCACAACCCCATCGGTTTCGGGGTCGGGACCCGCCCGAACCATTTCCGCCAACTCCTCCTTCTGTGCCGCGCTCAGCAGACAGGGTGGATCCGGCGGGCGACGGTTGAACAGGCCCGACACGCCCTCCGCATTGTAACGGTGGGCCCAATCCCGCAGCGTCTGCCGATCCATGCCGCAGTTTTCTGCCGCCGTCTTGCGGTCAACCCCATCCAGAACCAGGGCAATCGCCAACATCCGTCGCGCCGCTTTCCCATCCCGGCACCGCGCCGCTTCCTGGCGAAGCTCGCCTGCGGACTTGTCTTTGCGCGTAATCCTTACTGCCATCAAAGCCTCCCTTGCCTTGATGCCACTGAATCAGATCACGCCGCTCGTGGGAATCCCCTTGAGTCAAATCTGGGGGCCGTTGGTATCACTCCTCCTGGGTGAGGGTGAGAGCAAGGCATCGCCCTTTGCCCGGAACAGCCGCGCCAGCGGCCCGGGCAGCGCCCGACCGCCCGGGGTGGTCGCGCGCATCGTCACCGCCCGCGCAGCCGTTCAAACGAAAGATGCAGCGGCACCATAAAGCGCGGACCGTCACGGTCAGACGCGCCCGCCCGCGGTCAGGCGCTGCCCTGTGATGCGCACGACGTTCCAGCTGACACCCCGAGCTACCTCAGCTCAGAAAATCCATCGGATCGACCGAATCCAGGCCGCGCCGCACCTCAAAGTGCAGGAAACTGGGATCGGCGTCGCGGATCACCGCTATTTTCTGGCCGCGCTTGACGCTGGCACCCTTGGCCACGGTGACCTGATCGACACCAGCATAGACGGTCAGGATATTATCCGCATGTCTGAGCACGATGATCGGCACCTGATCGGTATCGCGCGTGATCGCCGCCACGGTTCCGTCGGCTGCTGCCACCACCGTGGCACCGGGGCTGGCGGCAATATCAATGCCGTCATTCTTGCCTTTGGAAAATTCGCGGATGATCGAGCCCGCGACCGGCATCTGAAAGCCAACCGCCGCATCATCACCGCCCAGCTCTGGCGACGGTGGTGCCTCGGCATCCGCGCCCGGGGTTTCCGTGGGCAACGGATCAGCGGCACTTGGCGGTTCGGGCGTTGCCGTCTCAGGGTCCGGCGCGGGTGGATCAATCACCACCGGGATCAGCAGGAATTGCCCTTCGCGCACCGCCAGATCGCTGCTCAATCCGTTCCAGTCAGCCAGCGCGCGAACCGACACGTTATAAAGCCGCGAGATGGTGAACGCCGTCTCACCGCGCTCAACCTTGTGGCGGATCGGCTCAACCCCGGCTGCAACCTCGCGCGTCGGAGCGTGGCCTGGCTCAAGCGCCGAGGCGCGGTCAATCGCCTGACCGGCCAGCGATGTCAGGTCCACACCACCCGGTGTCAACGGTCCCGATGTAATCGCGCCTGTCGCGGTCGAGGGTTCTTCGACCCGGCGGGGCAGGGCCAGCACTTTGCCGGCCCGCAGCCCCACATCGGGCAAAAGGCCGTTGTGACGCGCCAGCTCATCGGCGCCGAGGCCGATCCTGTTGGCGATCCCGGCAACCGTATCGCCGCGCCTGGCCACCACGATCTGATAATTCGGATAAGAAATAACCCCGCGCGCATCCGCCTGCGGGCGCGTTGCGGTGGCGTTTTGCGCAGTACTTGACGTATCGAAGCCATTGCCAAAACTGCGCAGATCAAAATCAATCGGTGCGCCGTCGCAACCCGCCAGCGTCAGCGCTGCGGTCGATATGAATGCTAATCTCAGTAGTCCACCCATCTGCTCTTTCCTCACCTTCTGGTCCGTTATTTTTCGAACTTTCATGAAACGCCCGCAATTCAAGCGGCCTATTCCTGCCCCATCCCTTCGATCAGGGGCACAAAACGCACCGGGCAAAGCTCTTCGTAATCATAGCCCTTGTCCAGCCGTGTCACTTTGATCAGGCTTTGCACCGCATCTGACTGCCCGACCGGCAGAACCATGATACCGTCAATTCTGAGTTGCGCCAAGAGCGGACCAGGCGCATCCTCGGCCGCCGCCGTCACCATGATCCGGTCAAACGGCGCCTGATCAGGCAGCCCGCGGCTGCCATCGGCGACAATCGCGGTCACATTGGTCAGATCCAGTTCCTCAAATACCACGCGCGCCTCGCGCACCAGCCGGGCATGGCGATCAACCGTATAGATGCGCCGCGCCAGACGGCTCAGGATCGCGGCCTGATAGCCAGAGCCTGTGCCCACCTCCAGCACCTTGTGGCGCGGCTGAATGTTCAGGGCCTGGGTCATCAGGCCAACAATCGACGGTTGGCTGATCGTTTGTCCGCAAGCAATCGGCAGGGGCATGTCGGCATAAGCCCGCTCGGCGAATATGCCACGACCCAGAAACATCGCACGGTCAACCTTTTCCATCGCTTCCAACACGGCCTTGTCGGTCACCCCGTGGCTGCGTAAGGCAAACAGAAACTGCATTTTGCGCGTCGCATCGCTGGTCATTGCCACCCCCTCAGCCAAGGCGGACCCTAAGGTCTTCGATCACATCATGCGCAGTCAGGTCACAGCGCATCGGCGTGATCGAGATATAGCCGTCGAGATTGGCGGTGACATCTGTGTCCGGGCCGGTCGGCAGAAGTTGCGGCCCGCCCTTGATCCATAAGAACTTGCGCCCCGATGGCGAGCGATGCGGCTCGACGCCGAAAAAGGTTTCTCGCCGATACCCCTGCGCCACGATCCTGGTGCCCTTCACATCCGCTGCGGGCAGCGGCGGGAAATTGACGTTGTAAAACAGCCTGTAATCGTCGCGATCCCAGATGCCGTCGTCCAGCAATGCCCGCACCACCGCCGCACCGTTCGTGCGGGCTGCCTCGAACGGGTCTTTCAGGTCGCGGTTATCGGGCCCATAGAACTGCGACAAGGCAATCGCCGGCAATCGCTGCAAAGCCGCCTCCATCGCCGCACCGATGGTGCCGGAATAAAGCGTGTTCTCGGCGGCATTATTGCCCCGGTTGACGCCGGATAGTACCAGATCGGGCGGCGCGGGCATGACATCGTAAATCGCCGCCAGCACGCAATCGGCAGGCGAGCCTTCGGCGGCAAATCGCCGCTCGTCGAATTCAGCGATCATCATCGGATGGGTAAAACTGATGCAATGGCCGACACCGGACTGCTCAAAAGCCGGCGCGACGGTCCAGACCTCACCTTGCGGCCCGGCAATCTCGGTCGCGATGTCATGCAGAATCTGCAGCCCCGGCGCGTTGATGCCATCGTCATTGGTGATCAGGATTTGCATGGGCCCCGTGGTCCGCCGCCAGATTGGCATCTGATTAGAGCAGGCGGTTCAGGGCGGCAAGGTGGCACGGTCCATTCGTGCGACATATGCAGGGCAGGCGCTCTTCGGCCCTTTCGGGCCTCATCTCTTTCAGAGCGTCAGCGAGGAAGCCCGGCAGGGCTGATCGAGCCGCCCCGAGGTCAGGATATTTCAGTCAAAATGCGCGCCGCTTCCGTGGCCGGATCGGCCAGCGTCTGGCGATCCTCACCGGGGAAAAACCGCGCACGGGTTGCGGTCGGCATGGCTGCGGGTCGGGCAATATGCACGCGTGCGCCGGTTGTCCCGGCCTCACACGCCCAGGATCGTGCCAACGCGATCTGGGCGGCCTTTGTTGAACCGTAGGCGGCAAAGAATTTTTCGCCAGCACGCGTATCGTCGAAAAAGAGCGCCTTGCCGCCGCCGCCCAGTAGTGGCGCGACCATCGGGATCAGGCGACCTGTGGCGGTGACATTTACCTCAACCGAGCGGTCCCAATCTTTGGCGTCGAGATGCCCCGCCGGTGCCAGCGCCGCCGCATGGATGGCACAATGCGCCCATAAATCCAGCCCGCCCCAGCGCTCATGGATTGACAGGCAAAGTTGCGCCATCGCGTCCGAATTGGTGATGTCCATTGATGCAAGCGTGGCCGCGCCGCCTGCGGCCTTGATCCGGTCGTCAAGTTCCTCCAACGCGCCGGTGGTGCGCGCTACGGCGATGATGTGATGGCTTGGCGCGAGTGCCAAGGCCAGGGCTGCGCCAAGCCCGCGCGAGGCTCCGGTGATCAGGGCGGCCTGGGTCATGCGACGCGGTTTGGTTTGTTCATCGTCCAAGGTCAATCTGCGTTTTGCCGGGATCGCGCCGTCCTAGGAAATAGCGACGCCTGCGGCGTCATATTTTTTGTTAGCGCCTGCGGCGCAGCCTCCGGCGGGAGTGTATCGGCCAAAAAAAGGCCTACTCCGCCGCCTCAAGCTCAAAGCCCTTTGCGATCATGTCCGCAGGGCGCACCGGATATTGCCCGGAAAAACACGCATCGCAGTATTGAGGGATTTTCGCGTTCCGGCCCTTGGCCTCACCCACCGCGCGATAGAGACCGTCGAGCGAAATGAACCGCAGCGAAGTCACTCCAAGATGGTCGCGCATTTGGTCTTCGGTCATCGACGATGCCAGCAGTTTTTCGCGCTCCGGCGTGTCGACGCCGTAAAAGCATGGCCAGGCCGTCGGAGGCGAGGCGATCCGAAAATGAACTTCGGCAGCGCCCGTGTCCATCAGCATACCTTTGATCTTCATGCTGGTGGTGCCGCGCACAACACTGTCGTCAACCAAAATAATCCGTTTGCCCTTGATCAGCGCGCGATTGATGTTCAGTTTCAGACGCACGCCCATGTTGCGGATCTGTTCGGTCGGCTCAATGAACGTGCGGCCAACATATTGATTTCGTGATATTCCCATCGCGTACTGAATGCCGCTCTCCTGAGAAAATCCGATAGCTGCCGGAACACCGCCATCTGGCACAGGGCAGACCAGATCGGCCTCAACCGGGGCCTCGCGGGCCAATTCCACCCCGATCTGGCGGCGGGTTTCATAGACCGAGCGGCCACCCAATATCGAATCGGGGCGGCTGAAATATACATGTTCAAAGATGCAAAACCGCGGCTTGGCATCGGCAAAAGGCCGGTGCGATCTGACCTTGCCTTTTTCGATAACCACCATCTCGCCGGGCTCAATCTCGCGCAGGAATTCCGCCCCGATAATGTCGAGCGCACAGGTTTCCGACGACAGCGCAAAACCGCCACCGGGCAATTGGCCCAGCACCAGCGGGCGCACGCCCAAAGGATCGCGCACCCCGATCAGCTTGGTCCGCGTCATCGCGACGATGGAAAACGCGCCCTCGACACGTTGCAGCGCATCCTTGATCCGCTCGGGGATGGTATTTTTCGGGGACCGCGCCATCAGATGCACGATGCATTCGCTGTCCGAGCCACTTTGAAAGATCGAGCCGCGGTCGATCAGCTCGCGCCTGAGCGCCTCGGCGTTGGTGATATTGCCGTTATGCGAAATCGCCGCCCCGCCCATGGAAAATTCACCAAAAAACGGCTGAACGTCGCGAATCTGCGTATGACCCTTGGACCCGGCGGTCGAATAGCGGACATGCCCGATGGCAATCTCGCCGGGCAGGGTTTCCATCAGGCTGGCCTTGGTGAATGTGTCGCGCACATAGCCAAAGCGCCGCGCCGAGTTAAACCCGGTCTCAGGTGCGTAAGAGACGATGCCGCCGGCTTCCTGTCCGCGATGTTGCAGCGCGTGCAGGCCGAGAGCGACGAAATTGGCCGCATCGCCCAGCCCGGTCACCCCGAAAACCCCGCATTCTTCTTTTAGTTTGTCGTCGTCAAAGGCGTGGGCAGCGGGCAGGTCTCGCATTTCAGCGGAGCTCCGAATCCTCAAGGGGCGGCAGGTAGCCACTCTTTAGTTGGTCGCACACGGGGTGTCACCCGCGATGATTGCCAGTAGGCGCACTTGCCCGGAACAAGGCACGGAACGTGCCGCCGGGCAGCGCCCGACCGCCCATGTGGGCGGGCGCTTCTGTGTCGTTGCACACCCGAACATACCCAAGATGCGGGCGGCACGATAAAGCGAGGACCGGCACCCGTGTCCGCGCCCGCCCGCGTCCGGGCGCTGCCCTTCCGAGGAGCGACGGCAAGATCCAAGATCATGTCAGGGACGTGGGGTAATCAAGAAAAGCAAACTGTTCTATGCGGCCTCGAGCGCCGTGATGATCCCGGAAAAATCGGTTGCTTTCAGCGAGGCGCCACCGACCAAAGCGCCATCGACATTTGGCACCGCGAAAATTTCCGCCGCGTTGGCCGGTTTGACCGAGCCGCCGTAGAGGATTGGGACATCGACAGCGCCCGCGATGCCCAGCGCCGCAAGCCGGCTGCGGATGAAATCATGCACCTCACCGATCTCGGCCAGGGTTGGCACTTTGCCGGTGCCGATGGCCCAGACCGGCTCGTAGGCGACAACCAGTTTGCCCTGAGATGCGCCGCGCGGGACCGAGCCGTCAATCTGAGTGCCGACAACATCAAGCGTGTGTCCAGCCTCGCGCTCATCAAGCGTTTCACCGACACAGATGATAACCACCAGACCTGCGGCAAACGCTGCTTCGGCCTTGGCGCGCACCTGCGCGTCGGTCTCGCCGTGGTCGGCGCGGCGTTCGGAATGGCCGACAATGACATGTGACGCGCCGGCATCGGCCAGCATATCGCACGATATGTCGCCCGTATGCGCACCAGCTTGGGCGAAATGGCAATCCTGCGCGCCGATACATATGTCACCCGAATGCGCCGAAGCACGCGAAATCAGCGTGGCTGGCGGGCAGATCAACACATCTACGTCAAACGGTCCAATTGAGGCCAACCCGTCGAGCTCCGTCAGGGCAGGTCCGGTCCCGTTCATCTTCCAGTTTCCGGCGGCGAGCTTTGGCGGTGACATGGATATGGCCCTTTGGCGTCTGGCTGCCTGGCGGGATTTTATCGCCCTCTCAGAGATGTTCAAGCGCCTTGCGCACCCATTCGCAGGCAAGATCGGGATCATCGAGCGCGTCCTCTGGCAGCCGCCAATAAGGCATGGCCGTGGATTTCTTGCCATCGCGCGAATATGTCCAGCGCTCCCAGCCTTCACCTGTCAGGCGCTCGGCGAATTCCTTTGCACCCTTCAGCCAGACAGAGCCGTCGCTGTGCAGGATCGCGAAAATCTGACCGTCAGAATAAATGCAAAGGCCGCCCATCATCGTGCGTGTCGTCAGCGCGCCAAGTCCGTTAAATAGTTCCAATGTGTGGTCGATTTGCTGCTGACTGAGGCTCATTCCTGCTCTGCGAATTTTATCGATTCGCCGCAACCGCATTCATCCACCACATTTGGGTTTATGAAGCGAAATCCGCTCTCTAGCAGGGATACCTCATAGTCAATTTTGGTGCCAAACAAAAACATCTGGGCCATCGGCGCGATCATCACACGCGCACCGTCCTGCTCGACCACTTCATCATGCGGGTCAACTTCGGCCACATATTCCATGGTATATTCCATGCCCGCACAGCCGCCTTTCTTGACGCCGATACGCAAGCCTTGGCTTGCGTCGCGCGCCATCAGTTCGGCAATTTTGGCCGCTGCTGCCGGGGTCATGCTGACCGCTTGATTTCCGGGTGTCGAGAACATCTTGGCTATTCCGTCAAACTTGCCTTGATCAACTTAATGTGCGGCGGTGCTTAACTCAAGCGGCACCAAGCCATTGGCCAACCACAGAACCGTGAATACCACAGCGATGGCCCAGCCAAAGCTGGCCAAAGTGCCGATGATCACATATTCCGACACAGCGCGGTTTTCGTCGATGACGCCAAAGCGCAGGATCGATTTCGCTGCGATCAGAAAACCGATCGATGCGGGCTGGCCGCCGACAACCAAAATGTAGATCAGCCCGCGTTCGAGGAAACCGATGGTCGCCCCACCTTTGGGAAGGTCGGCGCCGTCGTTGTCATCGGGCGCGGCATAAGCGCGCATGGCGATATGCAGCAGCAGAATTCCGGAGTCTTTTCTTGCGCTGCACCATCCAGGCGGGCTGAAACACGTAATCGGCCAGGATATGGGCGAAGGCGAGCGCGACGAAGGTCTCGATCATACGAGCCAACCTTCCACGGGATCATTTTCAATCAGGTCGAGCGCCTGATTAATTGCGTGAAATCCGGCGCTTGCCAGCCGTTTGTTGGCCGCTTGCTGGGATATTTCAAGCGTTTTTGCGATTTCACGGTCGACGGGCTTGTTGGTGTCTAACGCAATATCCATGGCCGATGCCTGAGCGATGGTCCAGCCTGATGCAGTATGATCTGCCAACACGGCCGCTGCCGCCAGCGCGCCGCCTGCACCAACGACGCGCAGAGTCCGGTGCGGCTCCATCTGCTCAAGGGCGCGACCCGATGTGATGTAAGGTGTCCCGGTCTCGGCGTTCAGATCGGGT
Source organism: Paracoccaceae bacterium (assembly GCA_965216135.1). Classification (GTDB taxonomy): domain Bacteria; phylum Pseudomonadota; class Alphaproteobacteria; order Rhodobacterales; family Rhodobacteraceae; genus CBDCFL01. Next base: position 251,226 of record CBDCFL010000021.1, on the reverse strand, counting down.
GTTGCTGGCGATGTCACCATTCCGATGGCCACGGCGATCCGGGTGTCAATTTTGTCGGGCAAAGATCGTACCGCCGCCCGGAATATCAGCGCGGTGCGCAGTGCCAGATGGGGCCGGTTCAGCCAGACTTGCCATCCATCGCCCCGGCTCCAGCTAAAGGCCGGGGACGCACCGTGCCAATACCCGACGCGCGCCGCGGTACGGCTCAGAGCACTTATTGCACGCTCGGCCTGATCGGGGGTTTTCTGCGTAGAGCCGACAAGGTCGCCTGTCAGGACCGCAGCCAGATTCACCTGTTCCATCCCGGATACATGGTGAATCGCGCGACGTATTACAACCTAATATTTGTGTAAATTGAAAAAACAAACTAAACTAGTTGTATGGCTGTTTTACATAAACCCCAGCTCAAGCCGTGCCTCGTCTGACATCATGTCCATGCCCCACGGCGGATCAAATGTCATCTCGACATCGATCTGTTTCACGCCCGGCAAGGGCTCGATTGCATCGGCCAGCCAGCCTGGCATCTCGCCAGCCACGGGACAACCCGGCGCGGTCAGGGTCATGACCAGATTTATTTCATTTTCTTCATTAATATCAATGGTATAAACCAAACCCAGGTCGTAGATATTGACCGGGATTTCCGGATCGTAGACCGAGCGGCACGCCTCAACCACGCTGTCGTACAGCGGGTGATCGGTGCTGGACGGGCGGATCAGCGGGGCACCTTCGATCGGGGCGGTTTCTGCGGTCATGTCGGTTTCATCCTAATCCCGACAAAACATATAGGGATTTCGGCGTGCTCCGTCCAGAGCGTGGCTGGACCGCATGCAGGGCACTCTTCGCTCACGTGCATGCGCTCATCGCTGGGTCATTTTTCTGCGAAGCGATGAAGTCCGAAAGGACTGAAGAGCGCCCCCCGGGCCACCACTGGACAACGTCACGCAAATCTGTGAGGCCCGCCAGATGACAAAATCCTTCGCGTTCAACGTGCTTGCAACCGATGGTAAACCGCGCACCGGGGTAATCGAGACGGCCCACGGAACGATCAGAACGCCGGCATTCATGCCCGTGGGCACCGCAGCGACCGTCAAGGCAATGCTGCCCGAAAACGTGCGCGCGACAGGTGCCGACATCCTGCTTGGCAATACCTATCATCTGATGCTGCGGCCAACGGCTGAGCGCATCAAGGATTTGGGTGGCTTGCACCGGTTCATGAACTGGGACGGCCCGATCCTGACCGATAGCGGCGGATTTCAGGTGATGTCACTGGCCAAATTGCGCAAGGTTAGCGAAGACGGGGTGCAGTTTCGCTCGCACATCGACGGCTCGGAACATTTCCTCGGCCCGGCCCGGTCGATGGAAATTCAGGCGCTTCTGGGCAGCGACATCGTGATGGCCTTCGATGAATGCACGCCGCATCCGGCCACCGAGGCAGAAACAGCAGACAGTATGGCTCTGTCGATGCGCTGGGCAGAGCGATCCAGGCAGGCACTCGGTGACCGGCCTGGATATGCGCTGTTTGGCATCCAACAGGGCGGTATTTTCCCTGAACTTCGCGCCGAAAGTGCTGGAAAACTAACCGATATCGGATTTGACGGCTATGCAATCGGTGGGCTGGCGGTGGGCGAGGGGCAGGACGCGATGTTCGCCGTTCTGGACGATGCACAGGGGCAGTTCCCTCACGACAAACCGCGCTATCTTATGGGCGTCGGCAAGCCCGATGACATTGTCGGTGCGGTCAAGCGCGGCGTGGACATGATGGATTGCGTTTTGCCGACCCGTTCGGGGCGCACAGGGCAGGTATTTACCCGGCGCGGCGTGCTGAATATCAAAAACGCCCGCCACCAGGATGATCCGCGCCCCTTGGACGAAAATTGCACCTGTCCGGCATGTCGAAGCTATTCGCGCGCCTATCTGCACCATGTATTCCGGGCGGGTGAGATCATCAGTGCGATGCTGCTGACCTGGCACAATCTGCATTATTATCAGGAGCTTATGGAAGACATGCGCGCGGCCATCAGGGCAGGCAAGTTTGACGCATTCGAATCAGAATTTCACGCAACGTGCCAGTTGGGTGACATTTGATGCGCAATAAAATTTTGATGCGCAGTAAAATAACGCATCACGCAGCGATTGCGGTCTGCTCTGGATTATGCAGCTTCTCTGCTGTGAATCCGCCCAAGGTGGCTTGATCGGCAATACGGCCGAGGCTGTCGTCCAGCCATTCAGCCGCGCGGTTTGTCTGCAGAATGTCCCGCCCGAATAGGGCGTCGAGCCAACCGCCATAGACCAGCCGTTGCAAGAGCACGGCACCGCCAACGACGATCGTGGCGCTGATCAGCGGTTGTGACATGATCGGATGGGCAAGCGCAGGTGCGGTCCAGATCACCAGCGCCAGGATCAGGCGCGAGACCGCAATAGCCTCGGTCGCAAATCGAAGCCCGGGCAAGATGACGCCGGTCAGCAACGTGGCCAGCCCGATAAAGACCGCATAAACAAGCCCGGTAAAGACCGGCACCGGCACGCCCAAAACCTGCCCGCCGTGGCGCAGATAGAGCACGTAGCCGGCGACAAACGCCAGCGAAACGACAAAGGCGATGCGTCTGCGGTCGCGATAGGCGCGCAACCAGACCAAACGCCAAAAATAGGAAATACCGGCAGCATTCATCGCGCCAATCTCGGCCGCGAAGGCGTCGGAACTACGGCGCAATTTGTTCAAATTAGTGGCGTTACGCACGGGCGTTGAGCGGGAATTTCTGCGCACGGGCATAGTGCTAATTCTGGCGCCCAAGGTCTTAACAAATTGTCTATGTTTGCCTGCGTCTATGGGCCAGCAGGATATGCTCACAGGTGGAAGAATTCATCGCACGTGGCTGCAATTGGTCTTGCTCATCGCGACTGCCGCGGGCATTCTGCGGTGCGTAATTCGTCCGTCAGAGGCGTTGAAACGGGATCAAAAGGCCCCAAATGTAAAAGCCAAACAAGGGGAACGCCACAAGGTTGCCGAATTTCGGGGCTAGGGCGATCCTGCCAAATGAGGAAATTCGATGCACGAGCAATTTGCACCCTCTCACCCGGTATTGCCACTTCGCGACATTGTGGTTTTTCCCCATATGATCGTCCCGCTGTTTGTCGGGCGTGAAAAGTCGGTCAAGGCGCTGGAAGCGGTCATGGCCGATGACAAAGAAATTCTGCTGGCCAGCCAGGTCGATCCAACCGTTGATGAGCCGACCGCTGACGAGATTTTCCGCGTCGGCGTGATGGCCAATGTGCTGCAGCTGCTAAAGCTGCCAGATGGCACCGTCAAAGTGCTGGTTGAGGGACGCTCGCGGGTGCGGATCACGGAATTTCTGGAAAATGACGATTTCTTTGAGGCCCGCGCCGAAGGTCTGGTTGAAATTGCCGGCAATCCGATTGCGATCGAGGCCTTGGTACGCACCGTGGCCGAGGAATTTGAACGCTACGCCAAGATAAAGAAAAACATTCCCGAGGAGGCTTTAGCCGCCGTTGCTGAGAGCCGGGAACCCGAGAAACTCGCCGATCTGGTCGCCGGGCATCTGGGCGTTGAGGTCGAAGAAAAACAGGCGCTTTTGGAGACGCTTTCGGTCGAGGAACGGCTGGAGAAAGTATTCGCCCATATCCAGGGCGAAATGTCGGTTCTGCAGGTTGAGAAAAAGATCAAAACCCGCGTGAAATCTCAGATGGAGCGCACCCAGCGTGAATATTACCTGAATGAGCAAATGAAGGCCATTCAGAAGGAGCTGGGCGATGCTGAGGACGGCAGCAACGAGATCGCCGAACTGGAAGCCAAGATCGCTGAAACCAAACTATCCAAAGAAGCGCGCGAGAAGGCCGAGGGCGAGCTTAAAAAGCTGAAATCCATGTCGCCGATGTCGGCTGAGGCGACCGTGGTGCGCAATTATCTCGATTGGATGCTGTCGATCCCCTGGGGCGTGAAAAGCCGCGTCAAAAAGGATCTGACACGGGCCCAGAAAGTCCTTGATGACGATCATTACGGGCTGGAAAAGGTCAAAGAGCGGATCGTTGAATATCTCGCCGTCCAGCAGCGCTCGAAAAAGCTGAAAGGTCCGATCATGTGTCTGGTCGGCCCACCAGGCGTGGGCAAGACCTCACTTGGCCAATCGGTTGCGCGTGCCACAGGGCGCGAGTTTATCCGCATCAGCCTGGGCGGCGTGCGCGACGAGTCTGAGGTCCGGGGCCACCGGCGGACGTACATCGGCTCGATGCCCGGCAAGATCATTCAAGCCATGAAAAAGGCGAAAACCACCAACCCGCTGATCCTGCTCGATGAGATCGACAAGATGGGTCAGGATTTTCGTGGCGATCCGGCGAGCGCGATGTTGGAAGTGCTCGATCCCGAACAGAATTCGACCTTTATCGATCATTACATTGAGGTTGAATACGATCTGTCCAACGTGATGTTCATCACCACGGCCAACACCTACAACATGCCGAGCCCGCTGTTGGATCGGATGGAGACATTGGCGCTGGCTGGCTATACCGAAGATGAAAAGACCGAGATCGCGCTGCAGCATCTGATCCCCAAGCAAACCAAGAACCACGGGCTGAAAAAGACCGAATTCGTGATCGAGGCCGACGCTCTGCAAGAGATCATCCGCACGTATACGCGTGAGGCCGGAGTGCGTAATCTCGAGCGCGAGATCGCCAAGCTGGCGCGTAAAGCTGTGACCAAGCTGGTGAAAAAAGAAGCCGATAGCGTCGTCGTGTCGCGCGACAATCTTGAAGGCTTCCTTGGCGTCAATCGATTCCGCTATGGGCTGGCCGAAAAAGAAGATCAGATCGGCGTCGTCACCGGATTGGCGTGGACATCCGCGGGCGGCGATCTGTTGTCGATTGAGGCCTTGCGGCTGCCAGGCAAGGGCCGGATGAAGACTACCGGCAAGCTCGGCGATGTGATGAAGGAAAGCATCGATGCTGCTTCGTCATATGTCCGCTCTATCGCGCCGAAAATTGGCGTCAAACCGCCGATTTTTGAACATATCGACATCCACGTGCACGTGCCCGAGGGCGCGACGCCCAAGGACGGGCCAAGCGCTGGAGTTGCCATGGTAACGTCGATCGTTTCGGTGCTGACGCAGATCCCGGTCAGAAGGGACATGGCCATGACCGGCGAAGTGACCCTGCGCGGCAATGTTTTGCCCATTGGTGGTTTGAAAGAAAAACTGCTGGCCGCCCTGCGCGGCGGCGTGCGCACCGTGCTGATCCCCGAGGACAACGCCAAGGAATTGCCGGAGATCCCGGACAATGTGAAAGACGGGCTGGAGATCATACCGGTTTCTCACGTGCGCGAAGTTCTCAAGATGGCGCTTGTTGATGAACCCGAGCCGATCATCTGGGACGAAGCCGCCGAGGCCGAGGAAGCCGCCAAAGCAAGGAACATCGCGCAACCCGAAAGCTCGGCGCAGGTGACGCATTAGCTCTGGGCAGCTTTTTATTGCGCGCAATCCGCGCACCAAAAGATCACAGGTTCCGGCCAATTTTGCGCAGCCCGCACCAGCGCTTGTATCGGCACCGGCCGATCGTCTATATGCTGAGAAATAATGATAATTGAGCAGGGGGCCAAGATGGTCACGACCCGCACCAAAACGAGCACCGCCAAAATCGCCGAATCGGTCGACGAGCCCGACACGGCAAAAATCGCCGAACCCGAGTCAACGGCCGATCTGGCGCAAACAGCAGAACCGGCAACCATCGCCGAAGATGGGGAAACCATCGAAGAACAGGCCGCACCGGATTTGAGCGAGATCGTCAAGCAAAGAGAATTCCTGTTGCGCGTAGCAGCCCGCACCGGTTTGCGCGCCCAAAAAGTGCGCCCGGTTCTGGACGCGGCAATGGACGAGTTGGGACGCCTTTTGTCACAAGGCCACACGCTTCAACATCCGTCGCTTGGCAAGCTCAGCGTAAATCGCAAACGCGAAATGGCCGATGTTGAGGTTCTGATTTGCAAATTGGGGCGCAAGGTCGGGGAAAAGTCGAGTGCCGAACCAATTGCGGAACTGGCTGAATAGGGCAGACGAGTGCGAGCTGTTTCGTTTACACCCGAGATATGGGCGTTGAGGATGTTCACATAACACCTCGCCGCGCGCTTTCGTCGGCATCCGCTCGATTTTTACTGTGCGCAAGCCTGCACTGAGAATTAAGCGCGTCCGAGACAAATGCGAGGACTTGCCCAGCGCGGCAAGTGGCGCTAAAGGATGCGCCCGGACGGGTGATTAGCTCAGTTGGTAGAGCGCTTCGTTTACACCGAAGATGTCGGGAGTTCGAGCCTCTCATCACCCACCATTATCCCGCCAAGTGATCCGCGCGCGGCATACCGCCGAAGCCGCCATTTCGCTGGCCCTTCAACACATTATTCGCTAATGATGACCCACCAGACCCGGTTAACCGGGCGAATACAGGCAGTTCCAGGCGGAATCTGAAATGACGGAAATGGTCTACGGCGCGGTTCCGGCAGGGCGCGGCGATCCGATCTTGCCCCGCTGGTGGCGCAGCGTGGACAAGGTCAGCATTCTTTGCATTTTCACTCTGTTTGGCTTGGGTCTGCTGTTAGGGCTGGCCGCCTCGCCGCCCCTGGCCGAACGCAACGGATTGCCGGCATTTTATTATGTCGAGCGCCAGATTATCTTTGGCGGGCTGGCGATGGTGGTGATGCTGTTGCTGACGATCCTGACCCCGCGCCAGATCAGGCGGCTTGGCGTTATCGGGTTTTTTATCACGCTCGTCGCGATGGCTCTGCTGCCGGTTTTCGGCACGGATTTCGGCAAAGGCGCGGTCAGATGGTATTCGCTCGGCTTCGGGTCGCTGCAGCCGTCGGAATTTCTGAAACCGGCTTTCGTGGTGATCTGCGCCTGGCTGATGGCGGCGTCGCAGGAAATTGGCGGACCGCCGGGGCGCCTCTATTCTCTGGTGATCGCGCTGATCGTCGCAGCGCTTTTGGCGATGCAGCCCGATTTCGGGCAGGCCTGTCTGATCCTGTTCGGCTGGGGGGTGATGTATTTCGTCGGCGGCGCTTCGATACCATTGCTTATTGCGCTCGGTCTGTTGACGCTTGGGGCAGGGACACTGACCTACCAGAAATCCGAGCATTTCGCGAGCCGCATCGACGGTTTTTTGTCCCCGGAACTCGACCCGCGCACCCAGCTTGGCTACGCCACTAACGCCATTCAGGAAGGTAGATTTTTCGGCGTCGGTGTCGGTGAGGGTGAAGTCAAGTGGTCGCTGCCCGACGCCCATACCGATTTCATCATCGCGGTCGCGGCCGAGGAATACGGGCTGGTGCTGGTTCTGCTGATCCTTGCACTTTATGTCGTCGTGACACTGCGCTCGCTGATCCGGCTGATGCGCGAGCGTGATCCGTTTGCGCGCCTGGCCGGCACCGGGCTGGTGTGCATCTTTGCCGTTCAGGCGCTGATCAACACCGGTGTTGCCGTGCGGATGCTGCCGGCCAAGGGCATGACCCTGCCGTTTGTGTCCTACGGCGGTTCGTCGCTGATCGCCGGTGGGATCGCTGTCGGCATGTTGCTGGCCATAACCCGCACCCGTCCACAAGGTGCCATCAGCGATTATCTGATCCAGCGGCACCGTTAGTCATATGGCTAGGCCGCCCCTTTTGGTCATCGCCGCGGGCGGCACCGGCGGGCATATGTTTCCCGCCCAGGCGCTGGCCGAGGCGGTGTTGCGCAAGGGCTGGCGGGTCAAATTATCGACCGACGAACGTGGTGCACGCTACAGCGGTGGCTTTCCCCATGTGATCGAGATCGAACAGGTTGCCAGCGCGACATTCTCACGCGGGCCGCTTCTGGCGCGCGCGGTCGCTCCGTTTCGTCTGTGCGCGGGTGTCGTCACCGCGATTTGGGGCATGCTGCGCGACCGCCCCAAGGTGGTGGTGGGCTTTGGCGGCTATCCGTCGATCCCGGCGCTGGCAGCGGCTTGGGCCCTGCGCCGCCCGCGCATGATCCACGAACAAAACGGCGTGCTCGGCCGCGCCAACCGGCTGTTTGCGGCCCGCGTTGATGCGGTTGCCTGCGGCACTTGGCCAACGTCGCTGCCCGGCGGGGTCACCAGCCAGCACACCGGCAATCCGGTGCGTGCAAATATCGTCAAGCGTGAGGGTGCGCCTTATATTCCGCCCGGCCAATATCCGATGTCGGTGCTGATCATCGGCGGTAGCCAGGGCGCGCGGATATTGTCGGATGTGGTGCCGCAGGCTATCGCTGACTTGCCGCCAGGTCTCACGCAACATTTGCGGATCAGCCATCAGGCTAGGCCGGAAGACCTGGCGCGCGTTCAGGGTTTCTATGATCGGGCCGGGATCACCGCCGACTGCGCGCCTTTTTTCGATGACATCGCTGACCGGATAGCCGATGCACAGCTGGTTATCTCCCGCGCCGGTGCTTCTACCCTTGCCGATCTGGCCGCTATCGGGCGGCCCGCGATCCTGATCCCCTTCGCCGCCGCCGCCGGGAACCACCAGGTGGCCAACGCCCGCGCACTGGTGGATGCGGGCGCGGCGATCCTGATCCCCGAAAGCAGGCTTGACGCGGCCGCGCTGGCAGAGCAGATCGAGGCGGTTCTGTCGATACCGGACGCTGCGGTCAAAATGGCCCATGCGGCGCTGGCGCTGGCGCGGCTGGATGCGACGGCGCGTCTGGTGGAGATGATCGAAACACTGGCTGAAACAGGAACCAAGCCATGAGTGCCGCAGCGGCGACCAAATTACCCACCGATATGGGCCCGATCCATTTTGTCGGCATCGGCGGTATCGGCATGTCGGGCATTGCCGAGGTGCTGGTCAATCATGGCTACCAGGTTCAGGGCTCTGACCTGAAATCAACCAAGATCACCGAGCGGCTGGCGGCCAAGGGCGCACGGATATTTGAAGGCCAGCGGGCGGAAAATCTTGAGGGTGCCCAGGTTGTTGTCATCTCCAGCGCCATTAAACCGGGCAACACCGAACTGGATGCGGCGCGCGCGGCCGGTCTGCCGGTGGTGCGCCGCGCCGAGATGCTGGCCGAGCTGATGCGGCTGAAATCCAACATCGCCGTCGGCGGCACCCACGGCAAGACCACGACAACGACGATGGTGGCCGAAGTGCTGGTCGGCGGCGGCATAGACCCGACCGTGATCAATGGCGGCATCATCCATGCTTATGGGTCCAACGCGCGGATGGGGCAGGGCGAGTGGATGGTTGTCGAGGCCGACGAGTCAGACGGCACTTTCAACCGCCTGCCCGCCACAATTGCGATTGTCACCAACATTGACGCTGAACACATGGAACACTGGGGCACGATCGAAAACCTGCGACAGGGGTTCTACGATTTCGTCTCGAACATTCCGTTCTACGGGTTGGCGGTCTGCTGCACCGACCACCCGGAAGTCCAGGCACTGGTGGGCCGGATCACTGACCGGCGCGTGGTGACGTTCGGGTTCAATTCACAGGCCGACGTGCGGGCGATGAACCTGACCTATCGCAAGGGCGTCGCGCATTTTGATATTGGCTTGCAAGCAGACGACATGGTGATCGAGGGCTGCACCTTGCCGATGCCGGGCGATCATAACGTATCCAATGCGCTTGCCGCGGTTGCCGTTGCCCGCCATCTGGGCATGAAGGCGGCAGAAATTCCTGACGCGCTGGCGGCATTTGGCGGGGTGAACCGGCGGTTTACGAAAGTGGCAGAGGTAGATGGCGTCACTATCATCGACGATTACGGCCACCACCCGGTTGAGATTGCCGCCGTGCTGAAAGCCGCCCGGCAAGCCAGCGATGGCCGGGTGATCGCCGTGCATCAGCCGCATCGTTACACACGCCTGTCAAACCTGTTCGGCGATTTTTGCGCCTGTTTCAACGATGCCGATGTTGTCGCCATTGCTGAGGTGTTTTCGGCGGGCGAAGACCCCATCCCCGGGGCCAGCCGCGATGATCTTGTGGCGGGCCTGATCGCGCATGGGCACCGGCACGCGGTGGCGCTTGAAAAACAGGACGATCTGACCCGCCTGGTTCTGGAGCAGACCAAACCGGGCGATATCGTTGTTTGTCTCGGCGCTGGCACGATCTCAACCTGGGCCAATGAACTGCCCGACAAGCTGAAAGCCGCGCAGTGACCGGCGTGCGCTTGGGCGGGCTTGCGGCCCTACTCGCTGCCAAATGCCGAAGAGCGCCCGCAGAAAGCGATGCGCGCCAGCCAGACCCGAGGACTACATGACCCCATCCATTATCGCAGGATTTTTCTGGGTGCTGTTGGGAGCGATCACCGCGATGCTGCCGATGCGCCACCAGAAATGGTCCGGCCTGCCGCTGTTGGTTGCAGCGCCGGTGCTGATCGTGTTGATCGGGATTGACTATGGCATTTGGGCGGCGCTGATCGCGCTATTAGCGTTCGGGTCGATGTTTCGCTACCCGCTTCGCTATGTCTGGCGGCGCGCCCGCGGCGAAACGGTGGAATTACCGCCCGAATTCCGCCGAAAACCGAAATCATGAGCGCCTCGCTTATCCTCGCTTTTGTGTGGCTGGTCGTGGCCAATGTCTCGGCTATGTTGCCCGCCAAACGCAACCACTGGCGCACAGCCTATGCGCTGATGACTGTCGGCCTGCCGCTGCTGGTCTGGGTCTATCTCCAAAACGGCTGGTTCATCGCGCTGCTCGCCCTGATCGCCGCCGCCAGCGTGCTGCGCTGGCCGGTCTGGTATATGTGGCGATGGGCGAAACGAATGACGGGCGGGTAGGGCAGATGGTGGAGATCGAGGACATCCGCGATGAAGATAGCTTATTTCATTGGCTGAGTGAGCAAAAAAACAAACACGGGCCCGCGGTCGCGTTTCGCTCAGCGATGCGGGTGATGCCCGTCTATTGGGACATCGAAAAGAAAGCGATGCTGCCGCAATTTGATTTGCTTGGATTGGCGATTTGCCGTGCATTGCTTACTTCCGGGGTTTTTGGAGTGTATTCAACCCAGGATAACCGCGCTGCCGCCCGTGCTGCCTACGAAGCCGCCGCCGCCTACACACACCCGGTCGCCCGGGCCGCCGCCATGGCCGCCTACGCCACCGGTGTCGGCGGATACCACGCCCGCCAAAGCATTCGCGACGCTTACTCGACCTACCCGAGGTCGGGCATCAGCGCATTGTGGGAGGCCGTTCGCCGTGATTGCCGGATATTGGCGACGGGCAATGCCCTTTCGCAAACACCCCTGTGGTATGGCCTAGGTAGCCCGCCCACGGGCATCTGGGACCGGGCCAAAGAAATTCTCGAGGAAAAAGGCGAAGCCTGGCGCTTCTGGATAAACTGGTACGAGGATGCGCTGGCCGGATCACTCAACTGGCCGCTTCTCAACCAGATCGCGGGCGCGGTGGCCAAGGAAGATTGGGATGCAGGGCCGGAGCGGGTGCACGCGGTGATTAAAATATTGCTGGACGAGCGCGGCGTAATTGCCAGGAAATCGCCGAGCCCTCAGGCAATCGAATCTGTTCAGCAGAATGTCGCCAAACACGCTTCTGCCATTCACGCGCAACTGGAAGCGATGTTGGCAGTGCTGAATAATGAAATGGAAAGAATTCGCGGCAAGAATCCAGATTCAGATATCGCGCAGACCGAGAAAGAACACGTTTTGACGTTTCTCACCGATATGCATTGCTCATTACTGAGTTTGGCAAACCTGATCCCGGAAGATGGAGCGCCAAGCGAAGCCGAGGCGCTGGAAAGCATTGGGCTGTTCGCAGAATTCAAGACTGAATTCGAAAGATGGCCCAAGGAAAACGCCGCCGATTTGGTCGACAGCACCGCGCGGCTAGTCTTGGTTGGCGGGGCCACAGGAATCATGGCTCTGGCCGGTATGCCAATATTGGTCGCGGCGGGCGTCGCAGCCGTCGCCTATGGCGGAAAAAAACTTGCTGACGTTGCCACGCGCGCCAAAGAGGTTGCGCCTAAAGACACGTCAAATCCGTGACCAATCTCCCCCCCACCCGCGGCACCCTGACCCCCAACCGCCCCCTGAACGACCTCACCTGGCTGCGGGTCGGTGGCCCCGCCGACTGGCTGTTCCAACCCGCCGATCCCGGTGACCTCAGCCAGTTTCTGGCCGCCCTGGACCCGTCCGTCCCGTTATTTCCCATCGGCGTCGGGTCTAACCTGATCGTGCGCGATGGCGGCATTCGGGGTGTGGTGGTCCGGCTGGGGCGGGGCTTTAACGCCATCACCATCGACCGCACCCGCGTCACCGCAGGTGCTGCGGCGCTCGATGCCCATGTTGCGCGCAAGGCCGCAAGCGCTGGCGTTGATCTGACCTTTCTGCGCACCATTCCCGGGGCCATCGGCGGCGCGGTCAGGATGAACGCAGGATGCTATGGCTCTTACGTTGGCGATCATTTCACCCAAGCCCAGGCCATCACCCGGACAGGCGAGGTTGTGACCCTGACAGCGCGCGATCTGAATTTCGCCTACCGGTCCAGCGATCTGGCGCCCGGCCATGTGCTGGTATCGGCCACGTTTGAAGGTCACTCCGGTGACCCAGATGTCCTTGAGGCAAAGATGGCTGACCAGATGGCCCGGCGCGACGCCACCCAGCCGACCAGGGACCGCACCGCCGGATCGACCTTTCGCAATCCTGCTGGGTTTTCGTCCACCGGGCAGCCCGATGACAGCGATGATCACAAAGCCTGGAAAGTTATCGACGACGCGGGCCTGCGCGGATTTTCGCTGGGCGGTGCCCAGATGCACCCCAAACATCCGAACTTTCTGACCAATACCGGCGCTGCCACGGCTGCGGAACTGGAATCGCTGGGCGAGCAGGTGCGAAAAAGGGTTTTCCAAACGTCGGGAATCTCCCTAGAATGGGAGATCATGCGGGTTGGTGAGGCAGTCCCGCGTGCAAATGAACAACTGGCCGACAAAAAGGCCAGGTAACAGGCAAAAAATACGGACCGGGGCATGTCGAGCAGGGCAACCCCCAAAGTGGCGGTATTGATGGGCGGCATTTCGGCTGAGCGCCAAGTGTCGCTGGTATCGGGGCGCGAGTGCGCCGCCGCACTGCGGGAGGCAGATTATCAGGTTGAAGAACTGGACGCCGGTCCAGACCTTGCCGCGCGTCTGGCCGCGGCCAGCCCCGATGTCGCCTTCAACGCGCTGCACGGGCGCTGGGGTGAGGATGGGTGCGTTCAGGGCCTGCTCGAATGGATGGCCATCCCGTATACCCATTCCGGGGTTTTGGCCTCGGCCCTGGCGATGGACAAACAGAAAAGCAAGGATGTGTTCGCCGCCGTCGGCCTGCCGGTCGCCCAAAGCGTCATCGCCGCGCGCGAGGCGATCGAAGCGGGCCACATCCTCAAACCGCCCTATGTGATCAAGCCAAACAACGAAGGCTCTTCCGTCGGCGTATACATCGTCCAGGAAAATGCCAACGGCCCGCCGCGTCTGGCCCGCGACCTGCCCGATGAAATGATAGTCGAAGATTATGTGCCCGGGCGCGAACTGACGGTCACGGTGATGGGCAACAGGGCGCTGGCGGTTACCGACATCGTTACCGACGGGTGGTACGACTATCACGCCAAATACGATGACGGTGGCTCACGCCACGTCGTGCCTGCGGACATTCCTGACGATATTGATACCGCTTGCCGGTCGCTGGCCCTGCGCGCGCACGCTGTTCTGGGCTGCCGGGGTGTTAGCCGCGCCGATTTCCGCTGGGACGAGGCGCGCGGCCGCGACGGTCTGATCCTGTTGGAAACCAATACCCAGCCGGGGATGACGCCGACCTCTCTCAGCCCTGAACAGGCGGCGCATTGCGGCATATCCTTTACTGAGTTTTGCGACTGGATGGTGAAGGACGCGTCATGTCTGCGCTAAATCCAACCCGCCGCGATCCGGCCCCGTCGCGCCTGCGCTATCGGCTGCAACGGCTGTGGCTGACACCGACATTCAGGTTCTACCTGCGCTATGGTTTGCCGTTTCTGGCGTTATCAACAGCGGCAATCATGATCTGGTCGACCGAGACCTACCGGTTTGCCATGCAGGCCAAATACGCCGAACTGCGCCGCTTCGTCGAGGAGCGGCCGGAATTCATGGTCCATGTTATGGCCATCGACGGCGCGTCGGCCAGCATTGCCGAGGATATTCGCGAGATCGTGCCGGTGGATTTGCCGCTGACGTCCTTTGACCTTGATTTGCCGGGAATGCAGGCGCGGATCGCCGAACTGGACGCGGTCGCGCGCGTCGATGTGCGCATCCGCTCTGGCGGCGTGTTGCAGGTGGACATTGTTGAGCGTCAGCCCGCCGCCGTCTGGCGTGCAGAGGGTGGGCTGGAACTGCTCGACGGCGAGGGGCATCGTGTAGCGGTGATCGCCTCGCGTCTGGACCGGCCGGAATTGCCGCTGCTGGCCGGGCTGGGTGCTGAGCAGGCGGTGCCCGAGGCTCTGGCGCTTCTTGCCGCCGCGGCGCCGGTTGCAGAGCGGATCAGGGGCCTGCTGCGGGTGGGCGAGCGGCGCTGGGATCTGGTGCTCGACCGCGACCAGCGGATCATGCTGCCGGAAACTCAGCCTCTTGAAGCGCTTGAACAGATCATGGCTCTGCACCAGGCCCGGGATTTACTGGATCGCGACCTGATCCTTGTCGATTTCCGCAATCCGGCGCGACCGATTTTGCGTCTTGGCCAGACCGCCGTTGAGCACATGAAAGCCACGAAAAACGGCCAGACCGGGAGTAATCAGTGATGACCGATTTATATGCCAGTCAACGCGCCATGCGGGCCATGCGTCAGGCAGCCATGCAGCGCGGGGTGGTGGCGATCCTCGACATCGGGTCGTCCAAGATCGCCTGCCTCATTCTGCGGTTTGACGGACCAGAGCGTATCCCCGGCACCGACGGCGTGGGCTCGCTGGGCGGTCAGTCGATGTTCCGGGTGCTGGGCGCGGCGACAACCAAATCGCGCGGTGTGAAGTTCGGCGAGATTGACGCGATGGGCGAAACCGAGCGCGCGATCCGCACCGCGGTGCAGGCCGCGCAGAAAATGGCCAACATCCGCGTTGACCATGTGGTGGCCTGCTTTTCGGGTGCGGGGCCCAGATCATATGGCCTTGCCAGCGAGGTGGACGTTGCCGCCAATGTGGTCAACGAACGCGACGTGGGCCGCGCGTTGGCGGCATGTGATGTGCCGGATTTCGGCACCGATCGCGATGTCCTGCATGCCCAGCCGGTCAATTTCGCGCTTGATCATCGCTCTGGTCTGAGCGACCCGCGCGGCCAGATCGGCGCGCGGCTGGCCGTTGACATGCACTTGCTGACTGTTGACACCGCAGCGGTTGAAAACCTGCTCTATTGCATCAAACGCTGCGATCTTGAGCTGGCGGGGCTTGCCTCTTCCGCTTACGCGGCGGGCCTTGCAGCACTGGTCGAAGACGAACAGCAACTTGGGGCCGCCTGCATTGACATGGGCGGCGGGGCGACCGGAGTATCGATCTTTATCAAACGGCACATGATCTACACCGATTGCGTGCGGCTGGGCGGCAGCCATGTGACCAACGACATTTCCATGGGTCTGCGGATACCGTTCACCAATGCCGAACGGATCAAGACCTTTTACGGCGGTGTCATTGCGACCGGAATGGACGACCGCGAAATGATCGAGATCGGCGGCGACAGCGGCGATTGGGAGCATGACCGGCGCACCGTAAGCCGCTCGGAACTGATCGGAATAATGCGCCCGCGGGTTGAGGAAATTCTCGAAGAGGTTCGGCTGCGGCTGGACGCGGCGGGTTTTGATCATCTGCCCAGCCAGCAGATTGTTCTGACCGGGGGTGCCAGCCAGATCCCGGGGCTGGACACGCTGGCTCCGAAAATACTGGGTCAGCGGGTGCGCATCGGTCGCCCGCTGCGCGTTCTCGGGCTGCCGCAAGCTGCCACCGGTGCCGGATTTGCTGCTGCTGTGGGCCTGTGTCTGTTTGCGGCACATCCCCAGGACGAATGGTGGGATTTCGAAATCCCGTCAGCGGGAATGCCCGCCCGGTCGATTCGCCGGGCGGTAAAATGGTTCAAAGAGAACTGGTAGCTACAATATGTTGGCATATCGGCAAAATACCGCTAAATGCGGCAAAACTACCCCAAGATATTGTGTCATTTTTGTGATTTTGGGGTGACGTTTCATGCGAGACTCAGTAGGATCGCGCAAAATCGAAACAGTCTGGCCGGGGTGTGGGCTGGCGTAATGAAGACAGGCGGACAGTTATGACATTAAATTTGATGATGCCCCAGCATGATGAGCTTAGACCAAGGATCACCGTATTCGGGGTTGGCGGGGCCGGTGGAAACGCGGTCAACAACATGATCGACAAGTGCCTGCAGGGCGTGGAATTTGTCGTGGCCAATACCGATGCCCAGGCGCTCCAGCAATCCAATGCCGAGCAGAAAATACAGATGGGCGTGAAAGTCACCGAAGGGCTTGGCGCAGGCGCGCGTCCATCGGTCGGCGCGGCAGCGGCCGAAGAAACCATCGAGGCGATCGTCGATCAGCTGGCCGGCGCGCATATGGCCTTTATCACCGCAGGCATGGGCGGCGGCACCGGCACCGGCGCGGCCCCGATCATTGCCCAGGCGGCGCGCGAATTGGGCGTCCTGACCGTCGGCGTTGTCACCAAGCCCTTCCAGTTTGAAGGTGCCAAGCGGATGCGTCAGGCCGAAGACGGCGTCGACGCTCTGCAGAAAATGGTCGACACGCTGATCATTATCCCCAACCAGAACCTGTTCCGGCTGGCTAATGAGAACACCACATTCACCGAAGCCTTCTCAATGGCCGACGACGTGCTTTATCAGGGCGTCAAGGGCGTGACCGATCTGATGGTCCGGCCCGGCCTCATTAATCTCGACTTTGCCGATGTCCGCGCGGTGATGGACGAAATGGGCAAGGCGATGATGGGCACCGGCGAAGGCGACGGCGAAGATCGTGCCATCCAGGCCGCCGAAAAGGCCATCGCCAATCCGCTGTTGGACGAGATCAGCCTGAAAGGCGCCAAAGGCGTGCTGATCAACATCACCGGCGGCTATGACCTGACGCTGTTCGAGCTCGATGAAGCGGCCAACCGCATTCGTGAAGAGGTCGACCCCGACGCCAATATCATCGTCGGCTCGACACTGGATACGGAAATGGAGGGGCGGATGCGTGTCTCGGTGGTGGCCACTGGCATTGACGCCAACCGCAGCCTGTCGGACGCACCCGCGCAACGTCGCGATGCGGTTGAGCAAATTGCCACGCGCGTCGCCATGACCCCGTCTGACGAGGTAGCGCTGGAACAAATCCAATTTCAACATGCCGCTGGGGCCGAGGCCGCCGCGGTCGAACCCAGCCTGTTTGATGTGACCGCAGAGGCCGCCGCATCGGATGACGACGAACTGCCGCCACCGGCATACCAGCCGCAAGCCGAGAGCGCCGATGGCGAAGACTTTGTCGCGCCCCGCGCCCCTGGCACCCCGACACCCGAGGCTATGGCCCGCCTGCAGGCAGCCGTTCAGCGCGTTCCCCACAACGTGGCCAGGCCGGCGGTGCCTGCCGCTCCGCACGAGAGTGCGGTCGACAAAGCCCGCATTGGCATCAACTCGCTGATCAACCGGATGACCGGCAGCGCCGGCGAAGGCCAGCCAACAACGCCACCGCGCATCCAGCCAAGCGTCGAGTCAGTCGAGACAGAAGACGAGCACGACCCAGAGCAGGAACGTATCGAAATCCCGGCTTTTCTGCGCCGCCAGGCGAACTGACGTTTCAAACCCTTTCAGTAAAAGAGCCGCAAATTGCGGCTCTTTTACTGTTTAGAAACCGGTATTTCGTGTCATTTTTGCAGATTTCGGCAATTTCCCGCCTGCATATGGGGGATGTTACAAGCGGTTGCAAAAGGTGAGTTGAGAGCCATTGCCTGCTGGCGCTAGGAAATCATAAAGCAGATGCGTTTTTGCGCCTTTGGAAAGTAACGGCAGGCATTCGTGCAAAAGACAATTAGCCATGTTCTCGAATTTGAGGGCCACGGTCTGCATTCAGGCCACAAAGTCCGTGCGCGCATTCTTCCCGCGCCGGTTGATACCGGCATATGGTTTCGCCGCACCGACGAGGTCGCTGGCGACAACCAGATCGCGGCCAGTTGGGACAACGTAAGATCAACACGCCTGTGCACGGCTCTGGCAAATCGCGACGGAACTGAGGTTTCGACGGTTGAGCACGTCATGGCCGCACTTGCCGGATGTGGCATCAACAATGCCATCGTCGAAGTTGACCGGCCCGAGTTGCCGATCCTCGACGGTTCCGCCGCCAATTACGTCGCCTCGATCCTGACCGCCGGCGTCACCGATCAGGACAAACCGCTGCACGTGATCGAGGTGTTGCAGGAGGTCATCGTCGAAGATGGGTCGTCCTGGGCCATGCTTGCACCTTCGCCAGGATTTCAGATCGAATTCGGCATTGAATTTGCCGATGCCGCCATCGGTACCCAGCACAAATTGCTCGACATGGCCAACGGCGCCTTTGTGCGCGAATTGTCGGACTGCCGGACATTCTGCACCTTGGGCGATGTCGAGGATATGCACGCGGCTGGCCTTGCCAAAGGCGGCAATATGCAAAACGCATTGGTCGTGGACGGCGATGATATTCTGACCCCCGGCGGCGCGCGGCGCGCCGACGAAGCAGTGCGCCACAAGATGCTGGACGCTTTGGGCGATCTGGCCCTCGCAGGCGCGCCCCTGCGCGGCAAGTTCAGCGCCTTCAAGGGCGGCCACGCGATGACCAACCGGCTGTTGCGCGCGCTGTTTGCCCAACCGGGCGCATTTGCATGGCGCCAGCTTGGCGCGGCTGATCTGGCAAATCTACCGGGCATCGGCGTAAGTCAGGCCGACATGCCTGCGGTAGCCTGAGCGCAGGCGACAACATCCTAAACAGAAAGCATTTTGCACAAGATTTTTCTGTGCTAGGACCGGCTGACAAACGGGCCGGATCGGGCCCGCTTCTGCATTGGGGACGTGGTGGCACGGGTGCATCGCCGGATCACATATAGCGCAGCGGTACTGCTGATCGGCCTTGCGCTCGCAGCCTGCAGCCCGGATCGCTTTGGTGCGACCCTGATGAAAAACTTTACCGCCACTGAGATATATCAGGCGGGCGAAAGTGACTTGTCGCGCGGTCGCGCCGCAGATGCCGCCGAATTGTTTGGCGAAGTAGAGCGCCTTTATCCCTATTCCGAATGGGCCAAGCGCGCGATCATCATGCAGGCTTTCGCCCATCACCGCGCCCGCGATTATGCCGCCAGCCGCGCGGCAGGACAAAGATATGTCGCCTTTTACCCCGCCGATCAGGACGCCGCTTATGCCGCCTATCTGGTCGCGCTTAGTTACTACGACCAGATCGACGAGGTCGGCCATGATCAGGGCGTGACGATCAACGCGCTGCAATCTTTGCGCCAGGTGATCGAGGTTTACCCCGCCAGCGAGTATGCCCGATCCTCGGAACTGAAATTCGATCTGGCCTTTGACCATCTGGCCGCAAAAGAGATGGAAGTCGGGCGCTTTTATCAGCGGCGCGGCAATTTCGCCGCGGCGATTAATCGCTTTCGCCTTGTGGTCGAAAATTTTGACACCTCTACGCATACGCCCGAGGCGCTGCACCGGCTGGTCGAAGCCTATGTTGCACTGGGTCTGACCGGCGAAGCCCAGACTGCCGCGGCGCTTTTGGGGCACAATTATCAGGGCTCGGTCTGGTATCAGGACAGCCACGCGCTTTTGACCGGGCAGGGCCTGCGCCCGCAGGGATCGGACGGCGGCGGCTGGCTTGCCGCACTCTGGCGTCGCAGCCAGGTGTAACGACGCAAGCTCAGGGATCTGGAAAACCGTCCATGCTGCGCAGCCTCGACATTCGCAACATTGCCATCATCGAGCGGTTGTCGATGGACTTCCGTGCGGGGCTGAATGTGCTGACCGGCGAAACCGGGGCGGGCAAATCTATTCTGCTCGATGCGCTGGGGTTCGCACTTGGCTGGCGCGGTCGGGCCGACATGGTGCGCGCTGGCGCGGAACGGGGCGAGGTGACCGCCGTTTTTGAGATAAGCGCCGCTCATCCGGCCCGCACAGCACTTGCCGAAGCCGGTATTGACGCCGACGGCGACGAATTGATTCTGCGCCGCACCAACAGCCTCGACGGACGCAAAACCGCTTGGATAAACGACCGGCGCGTCAGTGGTGAAACTTTGCGCGCCTTGTCGGAAACTCTCGTCGAGCTGCACGGACAGCAGGACGACCGTGGATTGCTGAACACGCGCGGCCATAGGGTCCATCTTGACGCCTTTGCCGGCGCGGCGGACAGGTTGCGGTCCTGCCGGTCAGCGTGGCGCGACTGGCGCGCGGCTGGTGATGCTTTGACCGCAGCCGAACGCGCGCATGAACAGGCGGTGCAGGAAGAGGACTTCCTGCGCCATGGTACACAGGAACTGGCCCGCCTTGCGCCGGGCGCAGGTGAAGACCAGACGCTGGATGCGCGGCGGCGCCTGATGCAGGCGGCCAGCAAGATCAGCGACGACATTGCGCGCGCCGCCGCCACCCTGGCCCAGGATGGGGCAGAAGGGGCGATCAGCGACGCCACCCGCTGGCTCGGCGGTGTGGCCGAGCGCGCCGAGGGCCGCCTTGAGGGCGCGATCGCCGCCCTTGGTCGGGCGCAAACCGAATTGGGCGAGGCGCAGGCCGATATCGAGGCCTGCCTGGCCGATTTGTCGTTCGATCCGGCTGAATTGGAACAGGTTGAAGAGCGTCTGTTCGCAATCAGAGCCATGGCGCGCAAGCATCAGGTGCACCCCGATGAGTTGGCAACTGTGGCCACCGCACTTGAGAGCAAGATCGCAGATCTGGATCGCGGTGCCGGCGAGTTGGACGCATTGCGTACCGCTGTTGCGGATGCAGAACGTCAATACTTTGATATTGCAGCGAAACTTGGCGAACTTCGCAGGCAAGCGGCCACCCGCCTCGATGCCGCGATGTCGCGCGAATTCGCGCCGCTCAAGATGGATAATGTAGTGTTTGCAACCGCGATCAGCCCGGGCGAGCCTGGCCCCGAAGGCACCGATGCCGTGCAATTTACCATCTCAACCGATCCCGGCGCACCGCCGGGACCGCTCGGCAAGATCGCATCGGGCGGAGAATTGTCGCGGTTCCTGCTGGCGCTCAAGGTCTGCCTGACTGCGGGCAACGATGGCCTGACGATGATCTTTGACGAAATAGATCGCGGCGTTGGCGGGGCGACGGCCGATGCGGTCGGGCGGCGTCTGGCGCGGCTGGCCGAAGGTTCGCAGGTGCTTGTCGTGACCCATTCACCGCAGGTGGCGGCGCGCGGTGCCCATCACTGGCGCGTGCACAAACGCACCTCACATGGCCAGACCCGCGCCGATGCCGAGGATCTGGACCAGATAGCTCGCGTGGACGAGATTGCGCGGATGCTGGCCGGCGACAAAGTCACCGCCGAGGCGAAAGAGGCCGCGCGCGTATTACTGAACGCGTAAAGATCGGTAATCACAACGCTTTGCACCGCGTTCTTCATGAAAACCCCGCGCTTTTACCGCGTCAGGATCAGCTTGTTATCTGTGATCTCGATCTTCTCGAAGCGGCGCAAATACTCCATCCCAAGCAGGGACATATCCATGTCCGCCGCATTGACCGAGGCGCGCAAGTTGCGGTCGGTAATTTCGCCCAGCGTGACCGACTTGATCCGAACCGGTGCAGTGCGCACAATGCCATTGGCGGTGTTGGCGATGCCGGTAAATTGCAGCGTGTTCAGGTCGATCCCGACCCGAACAGCGTCACGGCGTGATAAAACCACCTCCGATGCCCCGGTATCGACCACAAAACTGACCGGCGTGCCGTTCAATTTCAGTACCAGGTGATAATGCCCGTCAACGCCAAGCGGGGCTTCGATCACATTGTCAGAGATCACTGATTGGCGGGGCGCAATATCGTCGCGAATATCCCCCCAAAGACCATAAGCCCCAACAAATCCGACGAAAATCAACCCCCAGATCACTACCTGCCGGGCGCTTTTGCCGAGATTGACGCGCGCCTCGGCGATAAACCAGCCGCTGACCGCGACCAGCAGCAACACCAGATAGCCCAGGCGTCCAAAATCGTCACCGCTCATGATTTGTGCCCGTCTTCATCACCAATACATAGGGTTTTGCGCGCCCGATTTCATCCCGAACGCCTTCACGTTGGTTTCAACGATATGTTTGGCTAGAATATGACTACGCCTCTTGGCGGCAGGCCAGGTTGATGCTCACATTGAAAACGACGTCCCACATCCGCAGGACGCGGTGGCGTTGGGGTTGTCGACGACAAACCGGGCCCCGATCAGCTCTTCGGAAAAATCAATCGTGGCGTCGCTCAGAAATGGCAGCGATACTTCGTCGATCACCACTTTCTGGCCATTACCTTCCAGCACCAGGTCGGCATCTGAGGGCACATCCAGCCGGATATCGTATTGAAACCCCGAGCAGCCGCCGCCTTCGACCGCGACGCGCAGGGCCTTATCTTCACCCATTGCGGCGTTAATTTCGGCCAGCCGTGCATAGGCACGCGGGGTAACTTTTGGCGGTAGGTTCAGGTCCATAAACGTCATCACGAAAGATTTTGCATCCAAAGGCAATATATGATCGGTGGAGGCGGGCGACAAGGATGAGGAATATTCATGACCGGACAACCGGCCATGCAGCCATATGCCTGCGATCCGGCGGCAAGTCGCGGGCGGTTATTTGCCGAAAGTTACAGCACGTTTCGCACTGATTTTCAGCGCGACCGCGACCGGATTATCCATTCCTCGGCATTCCGCCGCCTCAAGCATAAAACCCAGGTGTTTGTTGAGCACGAGGGCGATTATTACCGCACCCGGCTGACCCATTCGATCGAGGTCGCGCAGGTGGCGCGCACCATTGCCGGCGTTCTTGGCCTGAATACCGATCTGGCCGAAGCGGTTGCGCTGGCCCATGATCTGGGTCATCCGCCCTTCGGGCACACCGGCGAGGAAGCTCTGGTCGAGCTGATGGTGCCCCACGGCGGGTTTGATCACAATGCCCAGGCGATCCGTATCGTCACCCGGCTGGAACGCCATTATGCCGATTTCGACGGGCTGAACCTGACCTGGGAAGCACTTGAAGGTCTGGCCAAACATAATGGCCCGGTGACGTCCGATCTGCCCTATGCGCTGGCTGAATACGACCGGCTGCACGATCTGGAACTTAGCACTTACGCCAGTGCCGAGGCCCAGGTCGCCGCCCTGGCCGATGATGTCGCCTACAACCATCACGATCTGCATGACGGTCTGCGCGCCGAGTTGTTTTCGACCGACGAGTTGGCTGCATTGCCGATCCTGGACGGTTGTTTTGTCGAGGTGGACCGCCGCTATGCGGGTCTGAATTATTATCGACGGCACCACGAGGCGCTGCGCCGTTTCTTTGGCCTGTTGGTCGATGACGTGGTCGCGATGGCACGCGCCAATCTGGCCGGGCTGGACCCGGACGTGGCCGATGATATCCGCCACGCCGGCCGGCCGATGGTGCGGTTCTCAGACGATTTGTTTCAGCAGCTCAAAGTGATCCGGCAGTTTTTGTTCGAACGGATGTATCGCGCACCCGACGTCATCGAAATGCGCAAGCACGTCACCCAGGTGGTGCGCGCTCTATTCCCGCTGTTCATGGCCCAGCCGGAGCTGTTGCCAAAGCAATGGCGCAAGGATGTGGCCGAGATCAAAGACCAGACAGAACTGGCGCGCATCGTGCTGGATTACATCGCCGGCATGACCGACCGGTTTGCCTTGCAGGAGCATGAGCGGTTGTTGGGCGGCGTCGACCTGGTGCCCTAGCGGCACTGCGTTATGCGCACGTCTCCTGGCCCGCCGATTTCATACTCTGCCGCGAAATCCCCAAGTTTCACGGTGATTTCTATGCTGCCGCCAAAGTCAGTCTGCGCCGCATCGGCAAGCAACGCACCCTGGCGCACGATCCTGTTTTCGCAATCTGGCAGCGGCACTTGCGCCAGAACTTCGGCGTTGCTCGTGTCGGGATCGATCCAGACCCAATCCACCGTCATGGACCAAGTAAGGTGATCAAAACCAAAATAACGCGACCAGACGCGCACATCGCCATATCGCTCATCATCAGCCCATGTCCCGACCGTATCCAGCGCCGAAATCCGGGCAAAGACGTTTTCCGATTGTGCCGCACTCGCCGCGGTTAGCGCCAGGACAAAGCAGAGCGAGCGAACAGCACTAGACAACCAGCTTGCCCTGTTCAAAAAGCGCGCGTTTCTCGCTGATTTTCTTGCCGATCGCGACTTCATAGTGCGGACGATCCTTAAACGATGTCCAGTTCCCGCCCCACTCCAGACCTGTCAGATCGACGATACCGGCGACATTAGCGTAGGCATTCACTTCCCTTTGAGTGTCACCATTGAAATACTCTCCGCCGTCAAAAATTCCAATGTCCCATGCAATGCCAAAATTGTGGTTCGAAAAACCGCCGCGGGCATTGGTGACCCTGGGACCTGGATTGCCGAAGCGCCCTTTCGCAAATATAGCGTTTTGCTGCGCATAAGTGCGCGTACCGGACAGAATTTTGACGGTGAATTCAAATCCAGCGGCGCTCAGCTCTGCCATGAACTCGCGGACCTGCTGTTGCGCCGGGACTTGCAGGGTCGTCAAATTTCTTTCGGACCGGCTGTCGAGCTCGCCGAAAGAGTCGCGCAAAGCGCGCGCGTCTTTTTCGAACTTCTTGTCTGCCGCATCTGTATTCTTGCCCCAGATCCCATCGAGCGTGTCCTTGTAGTAGCCCTGCGAAGCCAAGAGGCGTTGATAGAAAATCAGGTCATCGGAAATATTTTTTGGCTCATTTCTTTCTCCAATATGATGAAAATGAAATCGCATAATCAATCTACATTAATTTTGTTTCGACTCAAAATTATGGTAATTGTGGACGGCAACTTTCCGTCCACAATCCCCGAGCGCCGGTCGCGCCCGATAAAGCGTGCGGGTCGTTGACCTTGCCCAATTGTGCCCCTAAACCCGCCGCTTACGCCAAGGGACGTTCCGCATGAACATTTTTGCCGACATACGGGCGCTGGTGTTGACCCAATTGCAAGGCATGGCCACCGCAGGCGCATTGCCTGACGGGCTGGACATGACCGCCGTCACCGTCGAGCCGCCGCGCGACGCGGGTCATGGAGATATGGCCACCAATGCTGCGATGGTGCTGGCCAAACCGGCGCGTATGAACCCGCGCGCCATTGCCACAGCGCTGGCGGGCCGCCTTTTGGCCGACCCGCGCGTCGAAACGGCGGATGTCGCCGGCCCCGGTTTCATCAATCTCACGCTGGTCCCGGGTGTCTGGCAGGAGGTGATCGCCACTGCGCTGAAAATGCGCGCGGATTACGGTCGCTCGACGCTGGGCAAGGGCGCCCGCGTCAATGTCGAATTCGTGTCCGCCAACCCCACCGGCCCGCTGCATGTCGGCACTACCCGCGGTGCGGTTTTCGGTGATGCGCTGGCCAGCCTCTTGGCGTTTGCCGGATATAATGTGACCCGCGAATATTACATCAACGATGGCGGCGCGCAGGTCGATGTGCTGGCCCGCTCGGCCTATGAGCGCTATCGCGAGGCCTGCGGGCACGCGCCCGAGATCGCCGAGGGCCTGTATCCCGGCGATTATCTGGTCGACGTCGGCGCGGCAATGAAGGCCAAATGGGGCGAGAGCCTGCTCGACCAGCCCGAAAGCGTCTGGCTGGCCCAGGTTCGTGACTTTGCCACCGACGCGATGATGGCACTGATCCGCGATGATCTGGCCGCACTCGGCGTGACCATGGATAATTTCTACAGCGAAAAGTCGCTCTACGGTTCGGGCCGGATCGAGGAAGCGCTCGACGTTTTGGCCGACAAGGGCCTGATCTACGAAGGCACGCTGGACCCGCCCAAGGGCAAGACGCCTGAGGATTGGGAGCCGCGCCAACAGACGCTGTTCAAATCGACCGAATTCGGCGACGATGTGGATCGCCCGGTCAAGAAATCCGACGGGTCATGGACCTATTTCGCCCCCGATGTGGCCTATCATTACGACAAGGTCGCGCGCGGGTTTGACCAGTTGATCGACATCTTCGGTGCTGACCATGGCGGCTATGTCAAACGGATGAAGGCGGCTGTCGCCGGACTATCCGGCGGCACGGTGCCGCTGGACGTCAAACTGACGCAGCTGGTGCGGCTGTTCAAAGAAGGCGAGCCGTTCAAGATGTCCAAACGCGCCGGAACTTTCGTGACATTGCGCGACGTGGTCGACCAGGTCGGTGCCGATGTGACCCGTTTTGTCATGCTGACCCGGAAAAACGACGCGCCGCTTGATTTCGACTTTGCGCGCGTGCTCGAACAATCGCGCGACAATCCGGTGTTCTATGTCCAATACGCCCATGCCCGTGTGCGTTCGGTGTTGCGCAAGGCCGGTGATCTGGGCATCGATCTCGGTCAGCCCGCGCGGCTGGACGATCCCGCCGAATTTGCGCTTGCGCGAAAAATCGCCGACTGGCCGCGCCAGATCGACATTGCCGCCAGCGGGCACGAGCCGCACCGCATTGCCTTTTGCCTCTACGAACTGGCGTCTGACTTCCACACATTGTGGAACCGGGGCAATGACCGGCCCGAACTTCGCTTTGTTCAGGACGATCGCGCTGCCGCAGCAGGAAAAATCGTGCTGGCGCAGGCGACAGGCGTTGTCATTTCCGCAGGTCTTGGTATTCTGGGGGTGACCCCGGTCGAGGAAATGCGCTGACAAAAACCAAGCGTTCCCCGTCCGATCCAAGGGTCAGAGCAGGTAACAGAGACTTTGCCGGGCAAAGATGTCCGAGCAGGGCACAGAGGCAGGTATGGCAGAACTGAATTACGGCCAGCTGGGCGATGCCCAAGCTGGCGCATGGCTTCCCGAATTTCGACAGGTCGTCAATATTCTCGGAGCCTTCATATCCCTTGGCCTGATCGCCGGACTCGTCTGGTGGGGCTATCAATTGGTGGTGCGCGATGTTTCCGGCGTGCCGGTGGTGCGCGCATTGGAAGGCCCGATGCGCGTCGCACCTTCGGAACCTGGCGGCGAGCTGGCAGAGCACACTGGGCTGGCCGTGAACACGATACCGGCGCAAGGCATTGCCGAGGCCCCGGCCGACCGGCTGGTTCTGGCCCCGCAGCAATTCGTGCTGGCCGACGAGGACAAAGCCGCAAGCGTGCTCAGTGAAATTGCACCGGCAGTTGGCGTGCAAAATCCGGATGGCTTTGCGTTTACGACCGAACCAACTGCGCGCCCGACAGCGACGGTGGTGGCTGACGCGGCGTCCACCCCGGTGGGGTTCGAAACATTGATCACCGCCGCTTTGGCCGAGGCAACCGGCCTGGCCTCTGACGGGCAGGGCACGGATGTTGAGCTTGTGTCAGCAGACCTTGGCGGTGTCACCAAATCGCTGGTGCCAATCGCGCGGCCCGCGACGCTGGCCGACATCAAACCGCCGCCGGTGGCTGAGGATGGATTTGTGATAATCTCGCCGGCCGATATTGCCGAAGGCACCAGGCTCGCGCAGCTCGGGGCTTTTGACAGCGCCTCGGCGGCAATGGCCGAATGGGCCAAGCTGACCGCGCAATACCCGGAATTCCTGACCGACAAGGCCCGCGTCATTGAGCCGGCGCAATCGGGCGGCAAGTTGTTTTTCCGCCTGCGCGCGCATGGCTTTGAGGATCTCGCCGATGCACGCCGCTTTTGCGCCGCATTGGTGGCCGGTCAGGCCAATTGCATCCCCGTGCGCCAGCGTTAGCGGCAGACCAAAAACGGTCCGGACAATTGGCTGAATTGCTGACACGTTTTAGCCGTCGTTCAGCTTGACAAGTCGCCCCCCGGATCGGATTGTCGCGCGATCATTGACCAGCTGCTTTAGATGTCCGACACGCGAAACGAGCCAGAATTCAACCCGTTTGAAGCGCGGCGTTCGCCCGAAGCATTGATCGTCGATGTGGACGGATACGAGGGCCCGCTTGATCTGTTGCTGTCCCTGTCGCGGACCCAGAAAGTTGATCTGCGCCACGTCTCGATCCTGGCCCTTGCCGAACAATATCTGGTCTTCGTCGAAGAAGCCAAAAAACTGCGCATCGAACTAGCGGCCGATTATCTGGTTATGGCGGCTTGGCTGGCGTTTCTGAAATCCCGGCTCTTGTTGCCGCCCGACCCCGCCGAGGATGGCCCCACAGGTGAGGAAATGGCCGCCCATCTGGCGTTTCAGCTTGAACGCTTGGCGGCGATGCGAGAAGCGGCGGCCACATTGATGGCGCGCGATCAGTTGGGACGTGATTTTTTCCGCCGCGGGATACCGGAAAATGTCAGCCGCATCAGGCACATCACCTATTCCGCTTCGCTGCTGGATCTGATGCAGGCCTATGCGCGCATTCGCACGCGCGATGATTTTCATCCCTTCACCTTCGAGCGGGATCGCATCTATTCGATGGAAAAGGCGTTGGACAGAATGCGCGGTTTGATCGGCTTTGGCGGCGACTGGACCGATTTGGCCAGCTATTTGCCGGACGGCTGGGCCGATGATCCCGATATGCGGCGTTCGGCCACGGCGTCGAATTTTGCTGCATCGCTCGAATTGGCGAAAACCGGGGCCATCGAAATCCGCCAATCGGGCACATTCGCGCCGATCAGGATCAGAAAGAAATTACCATGACCGATGACCCTATCGAGCAAAGCCTGTTCGAAGCGCCCACCATGGCCGAGCAAGAGCGTATGGTCGAGGCGATCCTGTTCGCCAGCGCCGAACCGGTCAGCGTGGCCGATCTGAATGCCCGCATGCCGCACGGGGCCGATGCCCAGGGCGCGCTGAAACTGCTGGAAAGCCGCTATGAGCGGCGCGGCGTGCGGATCGGGCGGGTCGGCGACAAATGGGCGATCCGCACAGCGCCTGATCTGGGATTTTTGATGCAAAAGGAATCGCGCGAGACACGCAAGCTGTCGCGCGCAGCGATCGAGACGCTGGCGATCATTGCCTATCATCAGCCCTCAACACGCGCCGAGATTGAGGAAATACGCGGCGTCAGCGTCAGCCGCGGCACGGTCGACCAACTTCTGGAGCTGGAATGGATCCGATTTGGGCGGCGGCGGATGACACCGGGACGGCCCGTGACATTCGTTGTCACCGACACCTTCCTTGATCATTTCGGCCTGGAAAACGCCCGCGATCTGCCGGGCCTGAAAGAGCTGCGCGCCGCCGGCCTGCTGGACAACCGTGCCTTGCCGACGGCTGAACCGAGCGATGAACCAGAGGCCGAAGATCAATCGGATATGTTTGAGGACGATGAGGGCTGAAGTATTGCCCCAGCCCTGCTATTAGGTGATCAGCACCGCCGCAGGAACAAGGCGGGCAACAGAGCAGGATACGAAAAATGGACAGGATATTCAAAGGCTTGGGTCGGCGGTTGTTGCGCAGGTTGATGTTTCGCGGCATGAACGCGGGTATCAGCCACATGGCCAACCCCGACGGTAAACCTCGAAGCCCGCAAGAGCGCCAACGCACCCGCGCCGCCAAGCAGATCACCAAAAGGGCACGCAAAGGCGCCAGGCTGGTGCGGCGCCTCGGACGATTTTGATCGTCTTCTCACGGAGGTCTCAGAGGTGGTTGGCGCGCTCGGGCATCCAACAATGTGAGTAGGTCTGTCCAGTGTTGATAGGAATCGCCCTGGGCGCGCCGTGATCCCACGCTAGCAGTGTGTCGGACTTGCGCGTTGGATTTCGGTGTTGAGTGATTTCGCTGTCGTCTGTCAGAGGCGCGATCGAAGTTCGGCGAAACCGCGAGGATTTGTTCGGACGGAGCGATGGGGCGGCGGATCTCCGAGGCTTCTGGGCTGTGGCCGGGCTTTTGGATCGGCCTGTCGGGCCAACAGCGCCGTCACACGGCCATCTCCAGCTTGAGCTTGTGCAGGCGCTTGCAGTTGTAGGCCAGCGCCACCAAGTCCCACTCGCCGGCCACCTTGTCGAGGCCGCGCAGCGAGAAGCCGGTGAAGCCGAGCACCGCCTTGATGATGCCGAAGACCGGCTCGACGGTCTGCTGGCGCAGCCGGTACAGCGCACGGCCTTCCTCGCTGTCGAGCTTGGCGGCCATGACTTTGAGCCATTCGGCCTTGGGTTTCTTCACCGGCACCTCGGTCTTGGCCGGGCGGAAGTCGTAGCGCCGCCGACGGCCCGACGACCCGGTCGCCACCAGAGCCTCAATGTCGCTCTCGGCAAGCGCCGCGACCTCGTCGCCGTTGGCATAGCCGTTGTCCGCCAGCACCGTCGCGGGCCGGCCGAGAACGGCCGGGATCGCCGCGATGTCCGCCACCAGCTCATTGCGGTCGCTGGCGCAGTTGGTGACCCGGGCGCCCACGATCAGCTGAGAGCCCCCGGCATCCACCACGGCTTGAGCGTTATAGGCCTGGCGGTACTCGTGCTGCTTGCTCTTGCGCATCAGCCGGCTGTCCGGATCGCTCAGATTGCTCTGCTCGTCGGCGCGCGGCGTCTCGTCGGGCGGCTTCGGGTGCTTGCCCTTGGCCCGGCCGGTGCGCGTCTCGCGCGCCGCCACCTTGGCCTCGTAGTCCGCCCGCTCGGCCTCGGCGCGCGCCTTGGCCCGAGCCTCGAGGCGCCGACGCGCCGCATCCAGCCGATCGCACAAGGCCTCCCTGCGTGCGATCTCCTTGGGCAGCGCCTGGGGGTCGTCCTCACCCTCGCCGTCGGCCGCCGCGGCACGCTCCATCAGATCCGCGATGTCCAGCTTGAGCTGATCGATCAGCTCGCCCGCCCGCTCATAAGTCACCGAACGGTGCTTGCTCGCAGAGGCCTCGAACTTGCTGCCGTCGACGCTGACAAGCCCGACCTTGACAAGCTTCAACTCCTTGGCCAGCAGCAGAACCTGCAGGAAACTCTCGCCAAACGCCGCCAGGTTGTCGCGCCGAAAGGTCGCGATCGTGTCATGGTCGGGATGGACATTGGCGGCCACGAAGCGCACCCCGATATCGCGGTGCGTCGCGCGCTCGATCCGCCGGCTCGAGAAGATCCCGTTGGCATAGCAATAGATCAACAGCGCCAGCATCATCCGAGGGTGATACTGCGCCGAGCCGGTGCCACGATGGTTGACCTTGAAGGCGCTCATCTCGACCCGCTCGACCGCCTCGATCACGAAGTGCGCCAGATCATCCTCCGGGATCCAGTCCCGAAGATCGGGCGGAAGCAGAAACGCCTGGTTCCGCTCGCAGTCGATAAATTTGCTCATGGCGAGATTCTAACCGAAAATCTCCCCAAAGTCCGACACACTGCTAGCCTATGTTTTGCATTTCACAAAATCACGATTGTCGTGCCTTGAAATGCTTGGATAATTTTAACCCCTGTCCCTGATAGCTCGATTCTATCCCAGCACCGTACAGCGCGGCCGGTTCCTCGGCCATGCGCTCATAGATCAAACGCCCGACGATCTGGCCATGCTCCAGCACGAACGGCGCCTCGTGGCAGCGCACCTCAAGCACCCCGCGAGAGCCTGCGCCACCGGCGGCGTCATATCCGAAGCCGGGGTCGAAAAATCCGGCGTAATGAACGCGGAACTCGCCGACCATGGCCAGATAGGGGGCCATTTCGGCGGCATGGCTGGGCGGGATCGAAATCGCTTCGCGGCTGACCAGAATATAAAAGGCACCGGGATCAAGAATGATGCGGCGGTCACGCGTATGCACTTCTTCCCAGAAATCGGCCGGGTCATAATGGTCGCTCAGGCGCAGGTCGATGATGCCGGTATGCGGTTTGGCGCGATACCCCACCAGAGTGCCCCGCTCGGGTGCCAGATCAACCGAAAATCCCAATCCTTTTGAGATCACCGGATCGCCCGAAACAATCGGGCTCGCCGCGTGCAACGCGCGCAGCGCCGCATCGTCGATCGTCGTCGCGCCCAAACGGAAAACGATCTGCGTCAGGCTCAGACCCGGCTCGACAACCACCGAGAAGCTCTTGGGGCAAATCTCGGCGTAAAGCGGACCGCAATAGGCATCGCCGATACGATCAAATTCGCTGCCATAATTGGTGATAACCCGGGTCAGCAGATCAAGGCGGCCGGTCGAGGATTTTGCACTTGCCGCGGCGGTCATTCCCGCCGGCAGCGCCAGGCTCTCCATCAGCGGGATCACATAGACGCAGCCTTTTTCCAGCACCGCCCCGCCGGAAAGGTCGATCTCGTGCATGGTAAAGTCTGCCAGTCTGTCGCCAACGGTTGCACTGCGGCCCGCCAGAAATGAAGCGCGCACCCGATAAGCGCGTTCGCCAAGCCGTAGATCCAGCGAGGCAGGTTGCACCTGACCGTCGCTAAGGGCATGTTCGACCTTGATGGCCCCGGTGTCGGCCAGCTTTTGGATCATGCGGTCAGACAGGACACCCGATTTTGACATTGCTCCCCCGCGGACAAAAACGCCCGCCGCCGCATCGGGCGCGGGCATCTGTCGATTGGTCGGGCTAGCAGGACTTGAACCTGCGACCTTCCGTCCCCCAGACGGACGCGCTACCAGACTGCGCCATAGCCCGACATCGCAGCTTAAATAGCGGTTTTCTGGGCAGGAGCAAGGGTCCAGGTCGGTGCGAAATGCCGGCTAGGCGTCGCTCGCCTGCATCTGTTCGCGCAGCTTGGTCAGACGCGCCGACAGGGCCGCATATTGCCCGGCAACCTCACCCTGGCCCCGTTTGGATGTCTGCCGCGATGCCCGCCGCAACAGGCGCGCGACCATCATTGCTTCTGGCACCGGCGCGTTGGCATCCGGTGCGCCTTGGGGGTCGTCGGGCTCCGGCGCGATGTCAGGTCCAAACGCGACCAACACAGGTGCAGCATCGTCGGCACTTTCATTGGCAGCGGCGGGCACATCGCGGCTGCGGTGCGAAAACACCAGCGGCGGGGCCTCGTCTGCCAGCGGCAATTCGGCTTCCTGGGGTTCCAGACTGGCGGCGAATTGGGCTTCGGTGTCTTCCGGTTCGCCCGTTTGCGCGGCCGCAGGCCCGGCAGATGCGGCAGGCGCGATCAATCGCTCGGCCTCTTCAACGCTGATGTCGGGATCCGCATCCTCGGCCCCCGCAGGCATCAACGGGATCACATTTTCAGCCGGTGCTGTGGGCACGTCATGGGCAAATCCGGCGATTGCCTCACCTTCAAGCAATGGCCCGTTGGTCGCATCGGCGGAAAGATCAAGCGGCGGGCTGAACGTGGCCACATGTTTGACGCCAGTTTCGCGAAGCAATTTCTGTACGCTGCGAATAGTCATGCCGTCATCATGAAGCAAGCGTTTGATACCGCCCAAAAGCGCCATATCCGCGGGCCGGTAATACCGCCGTCCACCAGCGCGTTTGACCGGCTTGACCTGTGAAAATCGGCTCTCCCAAAACCTGAGCACATGGGCGGGCGTGCCTAACCAGTCGGCCACCTCTGAAATGGTGCGAAACGCCTCTGGCGATTTGTCCATCGAAGTTGCGCCTTTACCGGTTGCCGGTCGCCACCCTGTCTTTCATCAGATGCGATGGTCGAAAAGTCAGCACCCTGCGCGGCAAAATGGGCACTTCTTCGCCGGTTTTCGGGTTGCGCCCGACGCGGGCCGATTTTGAACGGACAGAAAATGTGCCGAACGATGAGATTTTGACACTTTGGCCGGACACCAGAGCGTCCGACATATTGTCAAGCACGGTCTCGACCAGTTGCGCGCTTTCGTTGCGCGACAAGCCGACTTCGCGAAATACCGCCTCCGAAAGATCCATCCTGGTCAATGTAGAATTGCTCATAGCATCCCCGCCTGTTGGTTGTTCTCAAAAGATACGTTCGCACAAAAACCCAAGTCAATACGCAGACTTGTCTTTTGGACTTAACATAAGCGGTTTTAAGCTACCAGCGCAGGGCGACCGATCCCCAGGCCAGTCCGCCGCCAATCGCCTCGGCCAGCAATAGATCGCCACGGGCGAACTTATTTTCGGCATTTGCAACCGACAGCGCCAGCGGGATCGCCGCGGCAGAGGTATTGCCATGATCTTGGACTGTGACCACCACACGCTCCATTGGCAGGCCCAGTTTCTGGGCGGTGGCCTTGATGATTCGCAAATTCGCCTGATGGGGCACAACCCAGTTAACATCGTCTTTGGTCAGATCGGCTTTTTCCAATGTTTTTCGGGCAGTTGCGGCCAATTTCTCAACCGCGTGACGGAACACTTCCTTGCCTTGCATCCGCAAGAGGCCGGTTTTTTGCGTCGAAACGCCACCGTCCACGTAAAGGATGTCGTCATAGCGTCCGTCAGAGTTGAGATCGACCGATAATATGCCGCGATCGGCGTTTGTGCCCGCGCCCTCGTGCGCTTCCAATATTAATGCCCCCGCACCATCACCAAACAGCACGCAGGTGCCGCGGTCGGACCAATCCATGATCTGTCGAGAACATTCTGAGTTGACCGGTTTATGTACCATATGAGTTGACCGCTTCTGTTGCGGTTTCTGGCCCTGTGGACAAGTGGTCGGTCGCGGAGCGGCTGTCCACTTGTCCACAGGGCGCCGGTCGGTCGCGTCGAAGCGGGTCACGCGGCCTCGCGGGTTTGGCTGTCGATCGGTTGGCCATCGGCGTGGTATCGCGCCAGACATCGCGGTCCATGGAAGACGGCCATTGTGCCGTCGGGGTATTCGTGGACGCGGACCCTGGCCTTGACGTAATGGCGGCGGTGGCGGCCGGCGGGGATCTGAAGTGCCAGGCGCTTGTAGCGCACCGTGTTGTCGTTTGAGACGGTGCGTTCCTCGTGGATGCACAGGATGTCGTCGAGCGCGCCGGTGAAGGGGACGAAGGCGGTGCCCCGGTCCTCGGCCGGGGTCGCGAAGCGGGCGTTGTGTTGTGGCAGGAAGACCTCCTTGAGGAAGCGGTTGGCCTCGACCATGTCGGTGATGCCGGCGAGCCTGAGTTCCTGGGGCAGGCGCTTCTGCAAGGTGCCGAACATGCACTCCGAGCGCCGCCTTGCCTCGGGCGAGTAGGCCGGGATCAACTCGATGCCGAGCTGCGCCAGGGCGCGGCCGACCTGGGTCGGGGTGTCCTTGTCCACCTTGCCGCCGGCCTCGGGCGTGTTCCAGTAGTGGCTGGCGCGGTCGGCGTAGAGCGAGCAGAACAGGCCCTTGGCCCGGATCGCCTCGGACACCCCCTGGAAGCTCGACATGGTGCCCTCTTCGGCGACGAAGAAGGCCGAGTAGATATCGCTGGTCGCATCGTCCATGGTGACGATCAGGTCCCACCACCGACCGGGGACCCACTCGTGGCTCGAGCCGTCCTGGTGCAACATCATGCCGGGCAGGGCACGGCGCGGCCGCTTGCGCCGGTGCGCCCCACGCCTGGGCGCCGCGCGCCTGCACCCATGGGCTTGCAAGCTCAGCCGCAGCCAGTTGTAGCTGCGCTTGAAGCCGTGATCGGCCACCAGCTTCTCGTGGAAGTGCTTGGCCGTGAAGTCCCAGTAGCGGGTGTCGAACAACTCCAGCACCCGCGCCACCTCGTCCACCGGCGCGCGCCGCGCCGAGAGGCGGCCCAGGCGGCGGTCGTAGAGACCGTCGGCTCCCTCCGCCTCGTAGCGGTCGCGCCAGCGCCGGAAGGTGCGCTCCGAGACACCCAGAACCTCCGCCGCCTCCGCCTGGCTCAAGCCACCCCGATGGGTGCGCCCGTAAACCTCCTCGAACTTCATCAATCTCAGTCCCTGTACCTGCTCCGTCCGACGCATCGCCTCCCTCCATGGCTTGGAGGCGTTCTAAAACCGGACAGATCATCTGGTACATAAACCGGACATATCGCGTGTTACCGACACGGACCAATCCATGATCTTGCTGAATGTCTCGGCACCGATAACCAGCACGCGCTCGGCCTGGCCGGAAAGAATCAGCGCATTGGCGTTGGCCATGGCAAAAACAAAACCCGCGCATACGGCCTGAACGTCGAAGGCAAAGCCATGGATCATGCCAAGCGCGCTTTGCACGATGGTCGCAGCGGACGGAAATGTAAGATCGGCGGTCGATGTCGCGACTATGATCGCATCAATATCGTCTGCGCCCAGCCCGGCATCGGCCAGCGCCGCGCGCGCCGCATCTGCGGCCATGTCCGATGTTGTCTGACCGTCAGCTGCAAAGTGCCGGCGCTCTATGCCAGTGCGCGCGCGGATCCATTCATCGCTGGTTTCCAGCGTGGATTCAAATTCGCTGTTTGGTACAACGCGATCGGGAAGGTAATGCCCAACACCCCGAACAACTGCCCGTCGCGTCATCTACCCGCCTCCGGCCCGTTTTTCTTGCTCTGTGGCTGCACTTTCATCCTGACCGTCAATTTCAACCGACGCAACCCGCGCCGCCAGGCGTTCGGTAAAGCCGCTTTCGGCCAGCCGCACGGCCAGTTTTATTGCCGCGGCAACCCCGGTGGCATCCGCGCCTCCGTGGCTTTTGATCACCGTGCCGTTCAGCCCAAGAAACACGCCGCCATTAACCCGGCGCGGGTCGATGCGCTTGTTCAACCGGCTCAGCGAGGTCAGCGCCAAAAGCGCTGCAATGCGCGACAAGGGCGTCGCCCGAAACGCTTCGCGCAGGAAATCGCCAATCAGCCGCGCCGTGCCTTCGCCGGTTTTCAGCGCAACATTGCCGGTAAACCCGTCGGTGACGATAATATCGACATTCGATTTCGGAATATCGCCGCCCTCGATAAATCCCACAAATTCGTAGCCGCCCACCTCGGCGCGGCGCGCGATCATTTCGTGGGCGTCTTTCAACTCCGAGCGGCCTTTGTGTTCCTCGGTGCCGACATTCAGCAATCCGACACGCGGCCGCACAATCCCCAGCCCGTTGCGCGCATACGAGGCACCCATCAGCGCGTATTGCAACAGATCGCCGGCATCAGCGCGAATATCCGCGCCGACATCCAGCATGATATTAAAGCCATGGGCGTTACGCGACGGCCAAAGGCAGGCAATGGCAGGCCGGTTGACACCGGGCAATTTGCGCAGCCGGATCATCGACACCGCCATCAGCGCGCCGGTATTGCCACAGCTGACAGCCACCGCTGCCTCGCCAGCTTTCACCGCCTCGATCGCCGACCACATCGACGTGTCCTTGCCGTGGCGCATCACCTGGCTGGGTTTGTCATCCATGGCCACGACATGCTCGGCGTTGCGGATCCCAACCCGGTCGATCAGACGCCAGCGGGTGACAAGCTGGCGCAACTTGTCGCTGGGACCGTGCAGCAGAAATGAAATGTCGGGGTTTTTGGCGGCAGAACGCGCAATTCCCGCGACCACCGCCGAGGGGCCGCGATCTCCGCCCATTGCATCAACCGAGATGACGGTGCGCGCGGCACCTTTTTGTGGATCGCTTGGCTTTGGGTCCATGGTCCCCGGCGCCGGGTCAGCGGCGACTAGGCCGCATCATCGTCATCGAGATCGATGTCGTCGCCCTGGGCGATAACCTCGCGATCATCATAATGACCACAAGCGCCACAAACATGATGCGGACGTTTCAATTCGCCGCAATTTGGGCATTCTGCCGGGTTGGCTGCCATCAGGCTATCATGGGCGCGGCGCATGTTCCGCTTTGAGCGGGTAATTCTGTTCTGAGGGACAGCCATGTCAATATCCTAGGGTTTTCCGGACGCCGGAAAACCCGGCTGCGTTACGTTTCCGCCGTCTATTACGCGCTTCACGAAGCGGTGTCCAACCCTGTTTGAAGGCAATCCGCGGCCATTGGACTGAGCGGAGTGTACCATGACTGGTCTGAGCCCGCGTTGGCGATTGAACGAAACACCGTCGCCCGGAATAAAGGCACGAAGTGCCGCCGGGCAGCGCCCGACCGCCCCGTCATGCCAGAGGCATGCCAATGTTTAGTGGCGCACCTTTGGTGCGACGGGCGGGCGCTACTTCACCGCCTGCACACCCGAATGAATGTAAGATGCGGCGACACCATAAAGCGAAGACCTCGGGCGGTAGAGGCGCCCACGCGCGGTCTTGCGCTGCCCTCAGCTCGGCTTTTGCCCCATGTCCGCGTCGTCCCGTTCTGCCCAAACCTACTCCGGCTCCGAACCGCTCAGTTTCCTGCGCATATCCGCAAGCCCTGCAAACGGCCGCGCTTTTTCGTCGGACATCGGCTCTTTGCCTGGCCCGGAAAATTGGCGCTCGGCCAGATCAGCCCCTTCTGCGCGGGGGTAGGCGGGTATGGCCAGTGCCAGCGCCTCAACCATAACCCGGCCCGGGTCAACGAATGCCCCCAGCGGTTCCCTGGTTTCATCGCTCGGTATTTCGGTTTCGCTGCCCGGGTCCGGCTCGGCCAGACCGTTAGTAAAATACCGCACCACCGGTTCATCGATGCGGGTTGTCACCGGTTCAAGCGTGACCACGCATGGCTGCACTACAGTCGCGCCCAGCGTGCCGGAAATGCGCCAGTCGCTTTGACCGGCCGCGACAATTTGACCGGCAAACCGCAGCTTGCGCAGATCGGATATGCCCAGCAAGTCGCACAGCTGACGGCGCTGGGCCGCATCCGGCGCACACGCGAATTCAACCGGTCGGTCGCTGCGCAGATCGCTGATGCGAACCGGGGCCGACCAGGGCGGAAGGTTTTGATCAGGGCCTTGCATTCTTGAACCGGTC
This sequence comes from Paracoccaceae bacterium, assembly GCA_965216135.1. Classification (GTDB taxonomy): domain Bacteria; phylum Pseudomonadota; class Alphaproteobacteria; order Rhodobacterales; family Rhodobacteraceae; genus CBDCFL01. Next base: position 212,487 of record CBDCFL010000021.1, on the reverse strand, counting down.
TATTTGCTGCTATAAGCCCGAATAGAAGCGAACGGACTATCGGGCAAGGGGGCCTTTATGGCTGGGTGGCGGCGAAAATTACTCTGCGGCATGCTTGCGGCCCTTGGCTTGCTGGCTGCATGTTCGGCGAGCTTCCGCAACCACGGCTTCGTGCCGCGTGATGCAGATATTGCCGCAATTGTAATCGGCCAAGATACAAAACAGTCTTTGTCAGGATCAATCGGTCCACCGGCAACCAGCAGCCTGCGCCAAGACAATGCCTGGTATTACGTCGAAAGCAAATTCCGCAAAGTCGCGTTTCAGGCCCCTCAGGAAATTGAGCGCCGCGTGCTGCGCATCAGATTTGACGCGCGCGGCAATGTCAGCAATGTCGAGACATTTGGTCTCGAACAGGGGCAGGTCGTGCGCCTGACCAGCCGCATCACGGATACTGCCTTGGCGGATGTCGGGATACTCGAGGCGATTTTCGGCAATCTTGGCCGGACCAATGCGGCCGGTCTGCTGAATTGATGCGCGCCCTCAGTCGCCCTTTTTGCCACCTTCAAAATCAAGCGCTACCCCGTTGATGCAATAGCGCAGGCCCGTGGGCACCGGTCCGTCGGGGAAAACATGCCCCAGATGCGCGGCGCAATTAGTGCAGTGCACTTCGGTTCGTCGCGCCCACAGCTTGTTGTCGGCGGACTCGCCAATCTCGGCATCTTCGGCGGGCTGATAAAATGAAGGCCAGCCGGTTGCGCTGTCAAACTTGTGCGCCTGATCGAAAAGCGGCGCACCGCAGCAGACACAGTGAAACGTGCCGGGCGAACTCGCAAAGTTGTCGTGGGTATGTGCGCGCTCGGTTCCATGTTTGCGGGTCACTCTATAGGCCAGATCGGAAAGCTGCGCTTTCCATTCAGCGTCCGATTTTGAGACCTTTGGCACGGGCAATTTCCCACTTTTGGCGGTCGTGGCGACACGCTAGTCTAAGCCAGATCCACCACGTTACAACACCGGTGCCCTGCAAATGAAGTTTACGCTTGGACATTACCAGGCCCGGCGCGCCGAGACCCGAGCCGATATCGCCGCGTGCCAGCACTTGCGCAGCGCGTCGTTTGTTCATGCAGCGGGCCAAAGTCGCGATGCGGATCAGTTTGATGCATCGTGCGCCCATATTTTGATCAGCGACGAACCCTCCGGCCGCCTGGTTGGCTGTTTTAGATATCTGCCCTTGCGGTCCGGCGGTGATTTCGCGGACCTTTACTCGGCGCAGTTTTACGACCTGTCCCGCCTGAACTCGTTTAACAGCCCGTTGATTAAGTGGCTTTTTCCGGCTCTCACTCCCAGATGAGGAATGCGGCGGCGAAAACCGTCTGGCCGCTTTGCGAGACCCCCAGTGCGACCAGCATGGCCCCGGTGGGCGTGAGCAGCACGAAAATACCGCCATATCCGCCCGCCACGGCCTCGCGCGGGGTGCCGGCACCGATGAGTTGGCGCATCAGCAACGAGAGGTTGTGGCCGGCGACGTGAAGCAGGTATCGCTTGTGCACGTTCTCGCGGCCCCGAAGCCAGGTCCGGCGCATGCCGCCGCGATCGAGGTTGTGGGCGAAGGAGCGCTCGACGATCTCGGCGCGCAGCTTGAAGGCTTCTTTGGCCACCCCCGATAACAGCCGGGTCCGGTTGTTGGTGACCGCCCGCCGCGCCGCCTCGTCGCCGCGCCAGCGCGCGAAGCCCTTCGCCTTGGGCTCGGCGATCCGCGTCTTCCACGGGCCGTTGTCCAAGGCCTTCAAGACCGCCCGTGAGTGATAGCCTTTGTCGGTCACACATTCGGCCGGGTCCTCAGCCGTCGGCGCCGCGTCAACGCTGGCAAGGTTCTCCTGGGCCGCCGCCAGCGTCTTGGGAAGCGTCGTCGTGTCGCCCTCGTCGGCGGGGTGCAGCTCGGCCGCCACCACCGCGCCGGTGTCCAGATCCACCGCGTGCTCAGGCTTGTAGGCCAGATGGGTCGTGCCGTCCTTCATCTTGGCGATCTTGGCCTCGGGGTCGCTCCTGGAAACCCAGTCCTGGTTCGAGAGCTTCTTGCCCTTGCGCTTGCGGTCCAGACGCGCCCGGTCCTCGGCCGTGGGCGTCTCGATACCGCTCTCCTGGGCCAAGCGCTCCAGCATCCCCCGGTAACCCTCGCCCGTGTCCCTTCGCACGATGTTGCGCAGCGCCGCGTTGGCCTCCATGGTCGAGGCATCCACCCCGATACGATCGCCCTTGACCAGACCTGCTTCGGCAATCAGCGCCAGAACCCAGTCGAAGATCGCCGTGTGAACTTCATGAGGCAGGCGCGTGCGGGTCCGTGACAGCCAGGAATGGTCCGGCACCCGCTCCCGGTTCTCAAGCCGCAGGAACTCCCGAAGCGACAGGGAATCCGAGCAACGCCACTCCAGACCGCGCTCTGAGTCGATGCCCTCGAAGTAGCCCACCAGGTGCATGCGGAAATAGCGCCCGGGCGGCACCGAGGGCGCGCCCATCCTGGCCGCGTAATAGGGCCGGCAGCTCGCCTCGGCAAAGGCGTCGAAGCCGCCCTCAATCAGCACCGACTGCAGGCGGTCGTAAAACACATGACCCGGCGAGCGCGGCATCTCCGCCCAGCCCACCATCAAGTCCCCCTGACGATCCTTCTGCTGTCCCATCGCCATCGGCGAATCCTCCGGTCAAATCAGAACATCAAAGAATCAGACCAGGCCGCTTGCGTCCAGTGCCGACTTCGTCAACGGGCTGTTAAGCACCCGATCATCGAAATCGGGCGGTTTTGCGCCTTGAGCGAAGGATTGAGCCCAGACATCGTCCGGGTTGCCTGGGCCGCGATAACCCGCCTTGTCGACGATTTCGGCTTTGCCATGATGGTCGGCTGTTCATCCTTTCCGGGCACCGATCCCGCCCCCTATCGCTAAGCGTTTGAGCACCTGTATGCGCATCATCGCGCCCCCCGTCGATGGGCGCCCGGCGTCAAATCTACCAAGATCATCCGGTTTTCCGAGCGCCGGCACCCAAGCCGCGCCCCATACCCAATACCGCCACTATTGCGCTCTTATCTGGCGATGGGGGCATGGGTCAGCGACCATGCGGTGGTGGATGACGATCTGAACACGCTGCATGTCTTTACCGGCCTGCAGGTGTCGTCAATACCGCCCGCGCGCCAGCGCCTGCTGCGCGCCTTCGCTAAGTGCTAGACATGCCCCGGCCCAGCGATTAGCCGCAGGCCATGGCACGCGCACCCCTATTGCAACTATCCCAGATCAGGCTGGGCTACGGCGGGGATCCGGTATTTGACGATCTGAACCTGATCATTCATCCCCGTGACCATCTGGCGCTTGTCGGTCGCAACGGATCGGGCAAATCGACATTGATGAAAATGATGTCGGCAATGACCCAGCCCGACTCTGGCAGCATCGCGATTTCACCCAGAGTTTCAGTGCGCTACCTGGAGCAAGAGCCGGAATTCTCAGGCTTTTCGACATTGGGCGATTTTGCCGCCGCGCGGCTGGGATCGGGTGAGATCTATCGCGTTGAGAAAATCGGCCTGGGTCTTGATCTTGACCTGTCGCTCGATTGCCGGCGCGCATCGGGCGGTGAACGCCGGCGCGCCGCGCTGGCGCGTCTGCTCGCCGAAGAGGCCGATTTGATGTTGCTCGATGAGCCGACAAACCACTTGGACATATCGGCAATTCTTTGGCTCGAAGAGCGGCTGAAAAACACCCGCGCCGCCTTTGTCTTGGTCAGCCATGATCGGGCATTCCTGAGCGCGCTGACGCGGGCCACGATATGGCTGGACCGCGGCGTCGCGCGGCGTCAGGACAAGGGCTTTGACGCCTTTGAGCCGTGGCGCGACAGCGTCTGGCAGCACGAAGACAGCGGCCGGCACAAGCTCGACCGAAAATTAGCGGACGAGGGGCGATGGGCGGTCGAAGGCATCTCAGCGCGCCGCAAGCGCAATCAGGGCCGTCTGCGGGCGCTCGCGGCTTTGCGGCAAACCCGGGCCAATGCGGTGCCCCGCCAGGGCGCGCCGGATCTGGCGGTGCAATCGGGCACCCGATCCGGCAAGCTGGTCATCGAGGCCGTGGGTTTGGCCAAACAGTTCGATAATCGTCCAATCGTACGCGACTTTTCGATCAAGATCGCCCGCGGAGAACGTATCGCGGTGGTCGGTCCCAATGGTGTGGGCAAGACAACGCTGGTGGCGATGCTGACCGGCGCTCAGCAGCCTGACCACGGCTCAGTGAAACACGGATCAAATCTGACCGTCGCCCAGTTGGACCAGAATCGCGACGCGCTGATGCCGGATCTGTCACTCATCGACAACCTGAGCGCTGATGCGGACATGCGCGTATCCGGCAAGGCCGATCAGATCATGGTGCGCGGCCAGCCCCGCCACGTATTGGGCTACCTCAATGACTTTCTGTTTGACGCCGCACGCGCGCGTGCGCCGGTGCGAAGCTTGTCGGGCGGCGAAAAAGCGCGGCTTTTGCTGGCGCGGATCATGGCCCGCCAAAGCAATCTGCTGGTGCTCGACGAACCAACCAACGACCTCGATATCGAGACCCTGGATCTGCTGCAGGATGTGTTGTCGGATTATTCCGGCACCGTGCTGATGATCAGCCACGATCGCGATTTCATCGATCGCCTCGCCACCCGGACGATTGCCATGGAAGGCGACGGCGTTGCAGAGATTTATGCCGGCGGCTGGTCGGATTATCGGCTGCAAAGGCGGGAGCCCGAAACTCCCAAGGCAACAGCCAAACGAACGCAAACCGAACTGCCAAAAACAACCATAAAACCCAAGCGTTCCGGGCTGACTTTCACCCAAAAACACCGCCTGGCCGCGCTGCCGGACCGGATCGAACAGCTAGAGGCAGACGTGGCGCGGCTGAACGCGCTTTTGTCCGATGCCGAACTATTCACCGGTGACCGCGCCAGATTTGACCAGGCCAGTGCTGCGCTCATCAAGCAGCAGTCGGCGCTGGTTGACGCCGAAAATGAGTGGGTGATGCTGGAAGACTTGGCCGGTCGCGCATAAGCCATCTTGCGCCGCGCTGCCCATTTTCGGGCCGCCCGTCTAGGCAGACAAATGAATATTGAACTGCCCCCGGATCGCTTTATCGGTTATCGGATCGAACCGGGCGGCGGCGGGCTCGGCCAATATATCATCCTTCAACGCAGTTGCCTTGTGCAGCAGATCCGGCCGCTGATTTTCTTCCCACTCCTTTGGCGAAGTACGATCTCCAAGTGCCGGATAAACATAATCTTTCTGCATTAGTGACAGGGTCTGATCGGCACCCAGATAATGCCCCGGACCGTTCAGGCAAACGTCCCTGATGACCTCCAGCGCCAGCGTGTCATCGTTCACTTCAATACCGCGCACGCAGCGCTGCGCCTGCCCGATGATGTCATCGCCCAGGATCAGGCTTTCATGACAAAAACCCAGCAGCGAGGCGTGCATTCCCGCGGCCTCGTAAACCATGTTCAGCCCAGACAGCCCGGCGAGCACGTTTGAGCACATCTGTTCCCACCCGGCCTGCATATCGGGCAGTTTGGCATCCGCAATGCCGCCAACCGCACCGCCCGGCAGGCCGTAAAACTGGTGCATCTGCGCGCATCCCGCACTCAGCAATGCCTGCTCTCCAGAGCCCCCCGACATTGCCCCGGTGCGCAAATCGACGACAAAGGGCCAGGTGCCGAATATCGCCGGATGGCCGGGCGCGATGGCGTTGACATAGACAATGCCGGCCAGACATTCGGCCACCGCCTGGGCAATTGCACCGGCGATGGTGGCGGGTGCTGTGGCCCCGGTCATCCCGGCGGAAAGCAGCAAGACCGGCATTCCGCCGCGGATGCAGTATTCCATCACCAGGCAGCTTTCGGTGGCAAATTTCATCGGCGGGACAACGAAGCAGCTGGAATTGCTGACAAAAGGCCGCGCGCGCCAGGTGTCCTCGCCGCCGGCGATCAGATGGCAAAGTTCCAGCGCGTCGTCCACAAACCCAGGCTCAAAGATCGACGTGCCCACATGTTTGGTGGTGCCCGCGCAGCAGGCGTAGATGGTGTTGAGATCCATCTCGCGGTTGTCCACAATGTCACGGGCCACCATCGGGCGTTGCAGGAAATGGATATTGTCCAGCCGGTCGGCGATGCGCGCCGCATCGTGCAGATCCTGCACGGTCGATTCGCGATAAACGCTGCCATCGACATCGACCATATGCACCGCCGCACCGGCGGTTCCGTAATGCACTTTGGTACCGGACAGGTGCATGTCATGGGACGGGTCGCGGGCGCAAAGGGTGATGTCGCGCGCGGCTTTGGCCAGCATATCCTCGACCAAGGTGCGCGGAAAACGGATGCGGCCATCGCTGCCCAACATTGCTCCGGCACCGGTCAGAATATCGACGCCCGATTGCGGCGCATCGGCCAGCCCGATCTCTTCCAGCGCCTGCAGAGCGGTTTGGTGGATCTTGGCAATATCGGCGCTGGTCAGCGGCGTATATTGCCCGCCTGGCATGCCTGGACGCACCGGGCGCAGGTCCTGGGCCAATGGGGCGTTGCGTGCAGCTTGTCGGGCGGCGCGGCCACCTGAACGTCTTGACATGTTGGGTTCCTTGCGGCGGTTAATCGGGCAAACGGCGGATCAGCCGCAGCCCGGACGCCCCCGCGCGGCCCGGCCCCGGTCGGCACCGATGGTGCGCGAGCGTAGCGCGATTATCCAGTCAGTCGAGCGCATACGCACCTCCGTCGGTGGCAGAAAAACCTGTAATCATTGACGCGATCTTGTTCGTTTGCGTCAAGATGTCGTTTTCGGACGGATCAGATCGCGCAGCACATCTGCCACAATCATCACATCGGCCCGGGTGCAATCGAACTGGCCCACCTGCATGCGGATCACCAAACGGCCCCGGTGGCGGGTTTGGGTCAGATAGATGCGGCCATCATCGTTGATACGTTCCAGCAAATCCGCAGTCTCACCATCGGTTGGGCAGCTGAATGAAAATAGCGACAAACGCGGCGCCGTGACGATCTCCACGTCTGGAATATCATGAATAATATCCGCGAGTTCTGTTGACCATTTAATGTGATTGCGAATGCGCGCGCGCAATCCGTCCAGCCCATACGCGCGGATCACGAACCAAAGTTTCAGCGCCCGGAACCGGCGGCCAAGCGGCACGGTCCAGTCGTTGAAATCGGTGATTTCATCTGCACCATGCGTCAACAGATAATCCGGTTTCACACTCAGCGTGCCCACTTGCTTGGCCGGGTCGGCCAGAAACTGAAGCGAGCAGTCAAACTGCGCGCCAAGCCACTTGGCCGGGTTGAACACGATGCTGTCGGCGCCATCAACGCCGTCCCACAAGCCCCTAAATTCAGGGCAGATCATCGCCGATCCGGCCCAGGCCGCGTCGACATGCGTGTAGAGATCGTGCGCCTTCGCGATGCCGATCAGCGGCGCGATATTGTCGGTGCCGCCGACCGAAGTGCCGCCGACCGACAAAATCACCCCGGCAGGCAGATATCCGGCTGCCATGTCTGCCCTGATGGCCGCATCCAGTGCCTTGGGGCGCATCGACAGAGTGTCGTCGGTTTCGATGCGGATCAGATTGTCCTGCCCGATCCCTGCAATGCGCACGCCTTTGTCAATCGAGCTGTGGGTCTGGTCTGAACAGTAAATGCGCACGCGCGGGCACCCGAACAGGCCGCTCTGGTTGCCTTGGGCTTTCAGCGCACGTTCGCGCATCGTCACGATGGCGCATAACGTGGCCGTGGATGCGCTGTCCTGTATCGTGCCTTTGAAGTGGTCGCCCAGACCCAGCGCCTGGCGTAACCAGCCGACCATGACCATTTCCAGCTCTGTGGCCGCAGGGCTGGATTGCCATAGCATGCACTGCGCGGCGATGCCGCCCGCCAGCTGCTCGGCCAGCATCGATGCGGGCGCGGCGTTGGCCGGGAAATAGGCGAAAAAACGCGGATGCTGCCAATGCGTCATGGCGTTCGGGATCAGGGCCTCAAAATCCGCGATAATTTCCGCCGCATCAACCGGATCATCCGGCGGTGCCGCGGGCAACTGACCGACAGTCAGACCAACGCTCAGCGGCGCACGGACGGGACGGTCGCGCAGGCTGGCGTGATAATCGGTGATCCAATCGGCGGCCCATTTTGACCAGTGATTGAGCGCGGCATGATCCATCCTATTGCTCCGGCTGAGCGCGGGTCAGCAGGTCGTCGATGGTTGCCCCGGAAAGCGCCCGGCCAAGCAGCGTAAATTCGCCCGCCTCAAACATCGCCCTGGCGGCCTCGTGGATTACCCGGTGGGTTGGGCGTGCGAGTGCAGAGCCAAGCGACATGCGTGCGATTCCCATGCGCGCATATTGGGCGCGGGTCAGCCGGATAAAGACCGGGCCAGCAACCAATACATTGACCGGTTTCGTCGTCGCCCGGCAGATCTCGGCCAGATCGTCCGCCGATTTGGGCAAAGGCGCATACAGGCAATCCGCCCCGGCGGCATCGAATGCCCGAATGCGGCGCAGGGCTTCGTCCTGTCCATATTGCCCGTTCATCACCCCGTCCGCACGCGCCGTCAAAACAAAATCGCCCGGCAAGCTACGAGCCGCGTCCGCCGCGGCACGGATGCGTTCCACCGCCAGATCAAACCCGTAAGCGTCGGGTGAGGTCTGGGCCGTGTCCTCGATCGATATCCCCGCCAACCCGGCCTCGCCCGACAGGCGCACCGTTTCGGCCACCATTTCCGGCGCCTCGCCAAACCCATTCTCAAAATCACCCGACACCGGCAAACCTGTCGCGGCGGCCAGATCGCACCCATGGGCAAGGGCTTCGTCCCTGCTCACGGTGCCATCGGACCGCCCCAGCGTGAACGCATGTGCCGCCGATGATGTCGCAATCGCCTCGGCACCCAAAGCCGCCAGCATTTTCGCACTGCCTCTGTCCCAGGCGTTGGCCAGGATGAACGGATTGCCGGGCACGTGCAGCGCCCGAAATGTCGCGCCATTATCTTTCATCTGAAATCTCCTGTGCGAATGTAAGAATGCCGGCAAAGGCGGTGTCGAATTCCTCGTCACCAACGGTCATCGCGACGCGAATGTGCCCGGCCGCCTGGATGCCAAAGCTTTCGCCCGGCATCACCGCGATACCGCACTCATCCAAAAGCCGGTGCGCGAATGCCTCGCCGGACAACCCGGTGGCGCGGATGTCGAGCATGATATACATCGTGCCCGCGGGCGGCACCGCCCTGATCAGGTTCTGGCCCGCCAGCGCCGCCATGGCGCGCCTCTGGCGGCGGGCAAACGGCTCGGCAAGGCCACGCTCAAATTCGCCACCCAGCGCCAGCGCGAAAGCGGCGGCGTTTTGCACAAATCCGGCAATTCCATAGGTCGTGTTTGTGTTCAATTCGATCGTAAAATCAATTGCTTCGGCCGGCCCGATCAGCCAGCCGACACGGCTGCCGGTCATCGCGAAGGTTTTCGACATCGAGCCGATGACGAACATCCGTTCGGCCATGGATGGCACCGCGCGCGGCGAGATATGCGCACCGTCCCAGACCTGGCTTTCGTAAACTTCATCGGAAATCAGCCACAGGTCGTGATCTCGCGCGACCTCGCAGATCATGTCGATCGTGGCACGCGAGTAGACGGCGCCGGTGGGATTGTTGGGCGAATTTATCAGCAAAGAGCGGGCACCGGGCGCGTGGCGTTCCAGCTCGCCTTGTCGCGGCTGAAACCCCTGTTCGGGATGCGTCGCAACCGCGACCGGCACACCGCCCGCTGCCCGGATCGTGCCGGGATAGGTGGAATAATGGGGATCAATAAAAAGCGCCCGGTCGCCGGGCTCAAGGGCCGCCATATGCGCGACGAAAAGCGCAAACTGTCCGCCGGGGGTGATCAAAACATTGTCGCGCCGGGTAGCAACACCGGTTGCCCTGGTCACCCTGTCAGCAACCGCATCGCGCAATTGATTGGTGCCGGGCAGCGCAGAATAACCGGTGTGGCCCGCGATTGCGGCGTCATACATCGCGGCCAGGATCGAAGCATCGGTGCCGACATCATGCTGGCCGACGGTCAATTCGGTGATCGCGTGACCGGCCTCTTTCAGCCTTCGGGCCTTGGCAAACAGCGCCCATCCATCCGTGCTGCCTGAAATCCCGGTCAATCGCCGCGACAGTTGCATAACGCCTCCTTGCGCCCGGCCTGAGGTGTGCGCATGGGTGCTGTGGCATGTCAATCCGGCGGGCCAGGCGGGCTGTCGCCCAACAGATAACGCGGGCCGGGACCATGTGCCGCGGCGTTATCTTTGCGGTTGAACAGGTGACATTGGCGCATCGAAAGGCAACCGCAGCCAATGCAGGCATCCAGCCTTTCGCGCATGGTGGTGAGGGTGTCGATCCGGCGGTCAATCTCGGCCTGAAATTGCCCCGAAATGCGCGTCCAGTCGCGTTTGGTGGGCGCCTTGTGGTGCGGCAAGCCCGCCAGCAGGTCGCCGATCCGGGCCAGCGGAAATCCCATTTGCTGCGAAATCATGATGAATGACAGGCGCCGGATGTCGGCGCGGTCAAAACGGCGCTGATTTCCGGCATTTCTGAGCGGGTGGATCAGACCCTTTTGCTCATAAAACCGGATCCCGAAACCGCCAGACCGGTACGAGTCGAAAGTTCGCCTATGGATAATCCGGCGCGTCCAAGCATGGCTGTTGACCTCAACTATGGTTGAGGAACTAGAAATGATTCGGAAGCGATTCTCAAGAAAGGACGCGCCATGGCCGCGAGGCTTGAACATGTAAATTTCACCGTGCCCGACCCGGACAAGACCGCCGCCTGGCTGTGCGATCTTTTGGGCTGGCATGTGCGCTGGCGCGGCGAGGCGATCAATGGCGGCTACACGGTGCATGTCGGCAGCGATGACCAGTATCTGGCGATCTACACCGGGCCCGGCGGCGCGCCGCAAGCGCCGACCCATACCTCTTATTCCCAGATCGGCGGGTTCAACCATGTCGGCATTGTCGTCGATGACCTGGACGAATTGCGCGACCGGGTCGTCGCTTTTGGCTATCAGCCCGGCGAAACCCATGATTACGAACCGGGACGGCGGTTTTACTTTCGCGATGAAAACAATGTCGAATATGAGATGGTCAGCTATTGATGAATTGAGATGGCTTCGCCATCGCATGTTTGGATTCACCCCCGGCTTTTCAGCCGGGTGTGGTTGGTTTTTGAGTATTTGACCCAAGAAAAAGCACATGCGAATTTCCTTTGACGGTGCCATGTTTTCTGTTATACCAACGGCCCTAGTCGTTGACCGTTTTGGCCCATTGTCTGGTAGTGATTGACGTGATTGCGGTTTTGTCGTTTGCAAAGAAGTTCCATGCTTCGCAACACCTGTCGACGATCTGCTCATAATTGTCGAAGACGGATATGGCGAGCTTGTTGGCACGCAGATAAGCCCACACATTTTCCATCGGGTTGAGTTCAGGGGAATAGGGCGGGAGTTTGAGCAGGGTGATGTTGTCGGGTACCTCCAGCTCTGCCGAACCGTGCCAGCCAGCGCCATCCAGAATGAGAAGGGCATGTGCGCCCGATGCGACGGTTTTAGCGATCTCGGCGAGATGCGCGCTCATGGCCTGTGTGTCGGCATGTGGCATGATCAGAGCGGCCGCTTCAGCCCGTTCCGGGCAGACGGCACCGAAAATGTAGCTCCAGATATAGCGGGTGTCGCGCGGGGCACGGGGGCGTGTTCCACGCTCGGCCCAGATACGGGTGAGCGTGCCCTGCTGGCCAACCCGCGCTTCATCCTGAAACCATATCTCCAGGGGCTTGCTGCGGGCTGTTTCCGGCAAGGCTGCTTCCGTGCCTATCCGGTTGTCACCCACACCCACTACATCTAGGGTGCTCCCAGTCGCCCGAGTAAAGCTCGGCGTAAGTGGGAGCGGTGACATCGCCAGCGATTCCGAGCAGGGACCGGAAGGCGTTGAACGGGCAGAATCGCCTGTTGAAGCGGAATGTGAACTCGTTGAGGTAGGCTTGGAGGTGCTGGTGGCTCACGCCGTGATGAATGCCACTCAGCCACGTCTTCAGGTCGGCGAAGACGAGATGAATGATCGGCAGATACTCCTCAGCGACCTGGGAGTTGCCTCGCTCGGCGACGGCGAGGTGTTTGTAGCCGCGCTTGGCGAGGCTGGTATAGCCGGACCAATCGTCGGTGATGACCGACGCACCCGAAGTAACGGCACCCTCGACAAAGCCGCAGAGCGATTCCGCGCTGCGGTCTGGCACGACAGCGAGTCGGACACGTCCGGCGTAGCGACCGCCCTTCCGCTTATCGAGCTTGGTTCCCGGCTTGCGCTGTCGCACTTCAACGGCGCTGGCGACAAGAAGCTTGTGGTGAACGCCCCGGCCCTTGCCGCGCGTGCGGCCGCCGACCCAGGTTTCGTCGACTTCGACATGGTCGCAGGCCTCGCTGCCGATGCGGTCCTGATCCGGCCGAACCATACCAGCGCGGAGCTTGTGGAGGATCTGAAAGGCGGTTTCGTAACGGGAAAGCCCGACCTGGCGCTGGAACTGTGTGGCAGACATGCCGGGCGTCTGGCTGGCAACCAGATAGGCCGCCCAGAACCATACGCCCAGCGACGTATGGGAGCGCTCCATGACCGTCCCCGCCGTCAGCCCGGTGTCGCGGCGGCACTTTCGACAGCGCAAGACGCCGGGCCGGCTGGTGAAGCGGAACGGCTCTGCCGCCGTCTGGCAATGGGGGCAGACGAACCCGTCACCCCACCGCGCCTTCTCCAGGTAGGCGGCACAGGCCGCGTCATCCGGGAAAAGTCGTTGAAACTCGGGAAACGACCGCGGAAACGAAAGGTCTTCGCGCTGCGGAACATCCATCCCCGCTTCGTCCGCCTCCCGAGCCACTCGACGCCACACCCTACATATAGTGGGTGTGGGTGACAACCGGATAGGCACGGCTGCTTCTACCTCTGCGGCGAAGTTTTTTTAAAAGCCTCCTGTGCATCCGGGTCGGATTTCGGATGCTGCGGGCGCACCGACAGACGCCGAAAGCCCAGGCTTGCCAATTGTTTGCCAACAGTTCGCTCATGCATGGTGACGCCGAAGCGCTCTTCGATCTTGCGTTTCAGATCAATGCGCCGCCAGCGCACAACCCCATCGGTTTCGGGGTCGGGACCCGCCCGAACCATTTCCGCCAACTCCTCCTTCTGTGCCGCGCTCAGCAGACAGGGTGGATCCGGCGGGCGACGGTTGAACAGGCCCGACACGCCCTCCGCATTGTAACGGTGGGCCCAATCCCGCAGCGTCTGCCGATCCATGCCGCAGTTTTCTGCCGCCGTCTTGCGGTCAACCCCATCCAGAACCAGGGCAATCGCCAACATCCGTCGCGCCGCTTTCCCATCCCGGCACCGCGCCGCTTCCTGGCGAAGCTCGCCTGCGGACTTGTCTTTGCGCGTAATCCTTACTGCCATCAAAGCCTCCCTTGCCTTGATGCCACTGAATCAGATCACGCCGCTCGTGGGAATCCCCTTGAGTCAAATCTGGGGGCCGTTGGTATTACGCGTCGCGCCCATGACCCGTAACGCGATCATCATTGCCGGAATTATTGCCTGCTGAGACATCTCGCGGGCCGGTCATCTTTTATCCTTGAATTGAAGTTGTTATGGCTCGCGGGCAAACCCGTTTGAGAGTGCTTAATGACTGACATCCGCCTCTATAACACCGCAACGCGCCGTAAAGAGCGTTTTGTGCCCTTGGATCCGGCAAACGTGCGGATGTATGTCTGCGGCCCCACGGTCTACGACCGCGCGCATCTGGGCAATGCACGCCCCGTGCTGGTGTTCGATGTGCTCTATCGGCTGTTGCGCCACGTCTATGGGCCCGATCACGTCACCTATGTGCGCAATATCACCGATGTCGATGACCGGATCAATGAAACCGCGGTTCAGCGCCGCGATGCCGGCGCTGCGGGCACGGTGGAAGCGTTGATCGGCGAGCGGTCGGACGAGACGATTGCCTGGTATCAGGCGGACATGGATGCACTCGGGGCATTGCCACCGACGCGTGAGCCGCGTGCGACCGCCTATATCGCGCAGATGGTGGCGATGATCGAAGCGCTGATTGCTAAGGATCACGCCTATGAAGCCGACGGCCATATGCTGTTTGCAGTGGACAGCTATGAGCGCTACGGCGCGCTGTCGGGCCGCTCGGTCGATGACATGATCACGCGCGCGCGGGTCGAGGTGGCCCCGTACAAGCGCAATCCGATGGATTTCGTTCTGTGGAAGCCGTCCGGCGATGATCTTCCCGGCTGGGCATCGCCATGGGGCCGCGGGCGGCCCGGCTGGCACATTGAATGCTCAGCGATGGCCAATGCGCTGTTGGGCGAAAGCTTCGACATCCACGGCGGCGGCAACGATCTGACCTTCCCGCATCATGAAAATGAGATCGCCCAGAGCCGGTGCATGGGCCACGGATTTGCGCGGGTGTGGATGCATAACGAGATGCTGCAGGTCGAAGGGCGCAAGATGTCCAAGTCGCTGGGCAATTTCTTCACCGTGCGGGATCTTCTGGACCAGGGCGTCCCCGGCGAGGTGATCCGCTTCGTGATACTGTCCACGCATTACAGGAAGCCGATGGACTGGACGGAGAATAAGCGGGCGGAGGCCGAGGCGACGCTGAGGAAGTGGCGGTCGTTGCCGCAAAACGTCGAAGACCCGGTGCCGCCGCTAGGCGTGATCGCCGCCTTGGTAGATGATCTGAACACCGCAGGCGCAATCGCCGAATTGCACCGGCTGGCGCGCGACTGCGACGCAGGCGGCCTGCGGGCGGGCGCGGCGATGCTGGGTCTGGATATTGACGCGGTGGCAGTGACCGATGAACTGGTGCCGGCGGATGACGTTGCAGCGGCGATTATCGTTGATCTGCTTTTGGCGCGCGAAACCGCCCGGCTGGACAAAGATTTCTCCAAGGCTGACGAAATCCGCGAAATACTGGATGCTGCAGGCGTCGTGGTCATGGATGCCCCCGACGGGCCGACGTGGAAGAAAGGCGGCAATTTCGATCCCGCCAAGCTGGAGGCGCTGAAATGAGCACGTCTATCCTCGAAAAAATGTCCGATGGAATTCCGACGAAAGTCCGATGGAATTCCGATTGGCGATTTCGATGACCAAAGAGCGCCTATACCTCTTCGACACCACCCTGCGTGATGGCCAGCAGACCCAGGGCGTCCAGTTTTCGACGCCTGAAAAGCACCAGATCGCCGCGATGCTGGATGAGCTCGGGCTTGACCATATCGAAGGCGGCTGGCCCGGTGCCAACCCGACCGACAGCGAGTTCTTTGATGCCCCGCCCAAGACCCGCGCCACGCTGACCGCTTTTGGCATGACCAAGCGGGCGGGGCGTTCGGCGGCCAATGATGAGGTGCTGGCCGGGGTGATGAATGCGGGCACAAAATCCATCTGCTTGGTCGGCAAAACCCATGATTTTCATGTGAAAACCGCGCTTGGCATCACGCTCGCAGAAAACGTCGAGAACATCCGCGCCAGCTTTGAGCATGTCGTCGCAAACGGACGCGAGGCTCTGTTTGACGCCGAGCATTTCTTCGACGGCTACAAGGCCAATCCGGCCTATGCGCTGGATTGCATTCTGGCGGCCTTCAACGCCGGCTGTCGGTGGATTGTGCTCTGCGACACCAACGGCGGGACCTTGCCCACACAAGTGCATGAAATCACTGGCAAAGTGATCGCCGCCGGCATTCCCGGTGATCATCTGGCCATCCACACCCATGACGACACCGGCAATGCGGTGGCCAATTCGCTGGCCGCCGTCGATGCTGGTGCGCGGCAAATCCAGGGCACGCTCAATGGGTTGGGCGAGCGCTGCGGCAACGCCAATCTGACCACCATCATCCCGACGCTTTTGCTGAAAGAACCCTATGCCAGCCGCTTTGAAACCGGCGTGAAAACCAAGGACCTTCAAAGCCTTACGCGCATTTCGCGCCAGCTTGACGATATCCTGAACCGGGTGCCGCTGCGCTCCGCGCCTTATGTCGGGGCCAGCGCATTTGCCCACAAGGCGGGGCTGCACGCATCCGCAATAGCCAAAAACCCGCAAACTTACGAACACGTGGCACCGGGCTCTGTCGGCAATGCCCGCATTGTGCCGATGTCCAATCAGGCGGGGCAGTCGAACTTGTTGACGCGCCTGAAGGGCATGGGCTTGAAGGTCAAAAAAGGCGATCCCGGGCTGGCACGCATTCTTGAGGTCATCAAGGAGCGCGAAGGTCAGGGCTATTCCTATGACACCGCGCAAGCCAGTTTCGAGTTGCTGGCGCGCCGCGAACTGGGCCTGCTGCCGGTTTTTTTCGAGGTCAAGCGCTACCGCGTTACCGTCGAACGCCGCAAGGGCAAACGCGGCGATATGATCACCATGTCCGAGGCCGTGGTGGTGGTGAAGATCGGCGCGCAAAAGATGCTTTCGGTCAGCGAATCGCTGGACGAGAGCGGGTCGGACCGCGGCCCGGTCAACGCCCTGTCACGGGCGCTGGCCAAGGATCTTGGCCCTTATCAGGCGTCAATTGACGATTCTCATCTTGTCGATTTCAAGGTGCGTATTACCGATGGCGGCACCGACGCGGTGACCCGCGTCATCATCGACAGCGAAGACAGTCAGGGACGGCGCTGGTCAACCGTGGGCGTCAGCCCCAACATCGTTGATGCCTCGTTCGAGGCGCTATTGGACGCGATCAACTGGAAGCTCATCCGCGACGGCGCCACCCCGGCGTAAGTGGCTGAAACCATTGCCAGACCCCGGCCTAGGCGCTGCTGACTCCCGGTTCGGATGGGCGCAGCCAGAGCCAGACAAGCGCCGCACCGGCCAGGCCAAGAAACGGCAGCATGGCGATGTTGACAGCACTCCACCCCGCCACCGCATCCGCGCCGGAACAGTTCATCAAATACCCGGAGGTCAGTGACGCGAGTGTCACAAAGCCAAAGACGATCATGTCGTTCAGGCCCTGAACGCGCCCACGTTCATGGTCCCCGTGTGCAGCCGTCAGCATCGCGGTGGCACCGATAAACCCAAAGTTCCAGCCGATGCCCAGCAGGATCAGCGCGCCGAAGAAATTGGTGAGCGCAATGCCTGACAATGCCACAGCACCTGCGCCTACCAGGATCACCAATCCGGTCGCTACGATCTTTCGCGCCCCGAAACGCGCCACCAGATGACCGGTGAAAAATGACGGCACGAACATGGCCAACACATGGGCCGATACGATGTCCGCTGCATTATGCGTCTGATACCCACAGCCGACGACGGCCAGCGGTGCCGAGGTCATCACCAGAACCATGAGCGCGTAAGAGACCATCGCGCAGATTATCGCCACGGCAATTGTCGGGGTCTTGAGCAATTGCAGGCGCGTGCGCGGCCGGGCCGCGAATTCGTTCGCCGTCTCGGGCAGCGGAATGTCGAGCAACAGAAACAAGAGCGAGCCCACCACATTAATGGCGATCACAAACATATAGGTTCCCAGAAACGGCACGACCATCATCTCTGCAGAAACCTTGACCAGTTGCGGACCGACGATGGCCGCCACCAATCCGCCGGCCAGCACGTAAGAGATCGCCTTGGGGCGAAACTCTGCACTTGCGGTATCTGCGGCGGCAAAGCGGTAGAACCCGTGCGCTGACTGATAGACGCCGGTCAGCAGCGAGCCGAGCAGGAACAGCGGAAAACTGGCTTGGGCAAGCGCTATCGCCCCAATTGCCGCGCCGAGCGCGCCCCCCAAAGCACCGAGAGCGAACCCGGCGCGCCGCCCAAACCGCTGCATAATCGCAGACATCGGCGTGGCGGTCAGCATCGATCCCAGAACGATCATCGAAATCGGCAGCGTGGCAAAGCAGATATTGCTGGCCAGGCTTTGCCCCGCCAGCCCGCCGACCACGATAATCATCGGCATCTGGGCCCCCAACACCGCCTGCGCAGCGACCAGAACCGCGACGTTTTTGCGGGCTCGGCTGTCGGTTGGGCTAACCATCGCAAACCTGGTTTATCTGATCAATCAGATGCGCAAATGACCCTGAAACCCGGCCCTTCACAAGCCCGATTGTGCCGAGATCATTGCCCAGGCTGTCTTGGGCGGAAAATATCGGCCTGCCCTGCGCCCTCAGCGTTGTCGCATAGTGAAATTCATGCCCGAACCAGTCGCCCTCAAACGGTCCGGCCAATGCGGTCAGCCTGCGATAGCCGAGATGGAGCTTGGGGTTGGCAAAGGATGTGTCCAGCGCCAACAGCCCCAGCATCTCATGGCGCCCGCCGTTGCCATCAACCAGACCCTCGCCAAGCACCATATAGCCCCCGCATTCGCCGTATATGATGCAATCGGACCGGGATGCGCGGTGCATGGCCTGCTTGAACACGCTGTTGGCCGCCAGACGCCCGGCGTGAAGCTCTGGATAACCGCCCGGCAGAATGATCGCGTCCGCCGGTGGCGGCGGTTCATCCGCAAGCGGCGAAAAGAACGTCAGTTCCGCGCCTGCGTCGCGCCAATCGGCCAGGATGTGCGGATAGGCAAAAGCAAACGCCTGATCCTCGGCCACGGCGATGCGCTGCGCGGGCGGGGTCAGGCGATGCACGGCGCTGGGTGGTGGCGGCAGTTTGCCCGCGACCTTGATCAGCGCGGCCAGATCGACGCCCGCGGTAACACGGTCGGCCACCGCGTCGATAAACTGATCCAGATCCGCGCGTTCCCCTGCCTGCACGAGTCCTAGATGGCGCGCCGGATGGACCAACGCTTGGTCGCGCGCGACGCCACCAAGGACCGGTATGGCGATGCTGTCCAGGGCATCGCGCAGCATCTGCTCATGCCTGGTCGAGCCGAGGTTGTTCAGGATCACCCCTGCGACAGAGACAGCACGATCGTATCCGGCAAATCCGCTGACCAATGCGCCGATCGACTGCCCCATGCGCGCCGCGTCAACCACCAGAACAACCGGCAAATGCAGCGCTCTGGCCAGATCAGCGGTCGATCCGGTGCCATTTGCCGCCCCGTCAAACAGGCCCATCACGCCTTCGACGATCAGAAAACCGTCCTCCGGCAGCAGGCTGCTAAGACGCGCGTTGGTCATCGCGAATGGATCGAGATTGACGCATTGTGCGCCGCTGGCGACATGATGGAACCGCGGGTCAATATAATCCGGCCCGCATTTGGCCCCATGCACGTGTATGCCTGCGCGTTTGAGCGCCCGCAACAGCCCAAGGGTCAGCGTGGTTTTGCCAGCGCCCGATGCCGGCGCGGCGATGACCAGGCCCGATCGGGTATGCGGTGGCGACAAGTCGGACAGGCGGGCATTCATGTCGCGCACATAATCGCGATCGGGCCAGAAATGAAGACCAATCTTGCCAGGCTGATTTGGTGGTTCACGAGGTGTTCGCCACGGATTATGGTCTCGGTCATGAAGGACAAGGCCAAGACACTCAGACGCGGCTGGACGACGGGTGCGTGCGCAACTGCGGCAACGCGCGCGGCTCTGGTCGGGCTGTGGTCGGGTGCCGTGCCGGATAAAGTGACGATCCGTCTGCCGCGCGGTGAGACGCCGGAGTTTTCTGTTTCTTATCATCGCATTGGCGCAACCTGGTGCGAGGCCGGCATCGTCAAAGACGCCGGCGACGATCCCGATGTCACCCATGGCGTGACGGTCATTGCGCGCGTCGCCCCGTCCACTGGCGGGGTTACGTTTCGCGCCGGTCCGGGAGTGGGCACAATCACGCGGCCCGGTCTGCCGCTGGCGGTCGGCGAACCGGCGATCAATCCTGTGCCCAGGCAAATGATGACCGATGAGGTTGCCGCGGCTGCCGCCGAATTTGGCCAGCGCGCCGATATTGAGATCACCATCTCGATACCCGGGGGCGAGGCACTGGCCGGCAAAACCTGGAACCCGCGCCTCGGCATTATCGGCGGGCTGTCGGTGCTGGGCACCACCGGGATCGTGCGGCCCTATTCCTGCTCGGCCTGGATCGCCTCGATCCATCAGGGCATAGATGTCGCCCGCGCCGCGGGTCTGGACCACGTCGCCGGATGTACGGGCGCGACCAGCGAGGCGGCGGTGCAGGCCCTTTATGGGCTGTCTGATCAGGCGATGCTGGATATGGGCGATTTCGCCGGCGGGATGCTCAAATACCTTGCCCGCCATCCGGTACCGCGCGTGACAATTGGCGGCGGCATCGGCAAGATCACCAAACTTGCGCAGGGCGCTCTGGATCTGCATTCCGCCCGCTCGCAGGTCGATTTCGCACAGCTGGCGAGATTGGCCGAAACACCAGCGGTCGCAGATGCCAATTCCGCGCTTGAGGCGCTGGAAATTGGCGGCAGCGATCTGGCGCTCCGCGTCGCCGGCGCGGCGCTTGAGCACCTCCGCACCCGGTTTGCAAAGCCTGCCGACCCAATCCGCTATGGCATTGTCATTGTTGACCGCCAGGGCCGGATCGTCGCCGAGGCGGGTCCATGACGCTGCTGTTGCTGGCCGGCACCAGCGAGGGGCGCGAGATTGCGACAGCGTTGCACCGCCTGGGCGTGGATTTTATTAGCTCCCTGGCGGGCGCGACACGCCAACCAACGCCGTTGCCCGGACAAGTCAGGATCGGTGGTTTTGGCGGCGAGGCGGCGTTCCGGGCGTTCCTGGCAGAGCACCGGATCAAGGGAATTATCGACGCAACCCACGCCTTTGCGGCGCGTATATCCGAGCGCAGCGCGCGCGTGGCGCACGAGAAGGGCATCGCCTACCTTCAGGTGCTGCGGCCACAATGGCAGCCGCAGGCCGGGGATCGCTGGACCTTTATCGACAAGGAACGTGAGGCGCGCGCCCATATCAATCCACCGGCACGGGTGTTCTTGGCCACCGGCAGGCAAACGCTTCCGCACTTTGACAACCTCGCCGATTGCTACCTGATCAGCCGTCAGATTGACCCGCCGACAAGTGAATTTCCCTTTCCCAGGGGTGAGTTTCTCGTCGGGCGACCGCCGTTCTCGGCGGCTGACGAAAAGGCGCTTTTTGCGCGCCTTAGCATTGACTGGCTTATCACCCAAAATGCCGGCGGCGACAGTTCGGCCACCAAGCTGACCGCTGCGCGCGACCTGGGCTTGCCGGTGATCATGATCAACCGCCCGGTCCAACCAAATGCCGAGCAGGTCACGACCGCAGTGCAGGCCATAACATGGGCGCGCCGGTTTCAATGATGACGCGGATCATCGAGACTGAGGCCGATCTCGCCGAAGGTGCCGCCTGGCTGGCCACTGCCGATCCGGCCTTTGCGCCTGTTTTGAGTGCGGTTTGCCCGCTACCGCTGCGCCGCAAGGCACCCGGTTTTGCCACTCTGTTGGATGCAATTGTCAGCCAGCAGGTCAGCGTTGCGGCGGCGGCGGCGATCTGGGGACGCCTGCAAGCTGCGGGCTTGACAGGGCAGGGCGCGGTCCTGCTTGCCAGCGAAGACGACCTTCGCCGATGCGGGCTGAGCCGGGCCAAGGTCCGCTATGCGCAGGCACTGGCAATGGCCGACCTGGATTGGCCTGCCCATGCCCGGGCAAGCGACGACGAAGTTGCCGTTGAGTTGATGGCCCTGCCGGGCATCGGCCGCTGGACGGCCGAAGTCTACCTGCTTTCCGCTCTTGGGCGCGCCGATGTGTTGCCTGCGGGCGATCTGGCCCTGCAGGAAGCGGCGCGCGTGCTGTTTGACCTCGACCGCCGCCCAAGCGAGGCAGAGCTTCGCGAAATGGGCCGGCGCTGGCAGCCATGGCGGGCCGTTGCGGCGCGTGCGCTCTGGGCCTATTACCGCCAGACCAAGGCCAGGGAAGGGATCAGATGACGCGCGTTCTTGAAGCGGGCCGCCGCGCGCCATTGTCCGGCACCATGCGCTCTGCGGTGATTTTCTTGCATGGATATGGCGCAAACGGCGCTGATTTGTTGGGGCTGGCCGAGCCCTTGGGCGAACATATGAGCGATACTCTGTTCCTCGCACCCGACGCACCGGAACTCTGCCCTGGCGCGCCTGCCGGGTTGCAATGGTTTCCCATCCCCTGGATCGACGGGTCATCCCAGGAAGAGGCCGCCCAGGGTCTGCTGCGCGCCGCCGAAGATCTGAATGCCTTTCTCGACGCGGTGATGGTGGACGAAGACTTGCTGGCCGAACAGGTGATCTTGTTCGGGTTTTCGCAGGGCACGATGATGAGCCTGCATGCCGCGCCGCGCCGCGACGATGCATTTGCCGGGATCGTGGCCATATCGGGCCGACTGCTGGAGCCGGAATTATTGAGCGACGAAGTCATCAGCCGTCCGCCGGTCCTTCTGATCCATGGCGATCAGGACGATGTGGTCCCGGCCAAAAACCTGCCTGCCGCTGCCGAGGCTCTGGAGCAGGCCGGATGGCAGGATGTCTATGCACATATCATGAAGGGCACCGGGCACGGCATCGCACCCGATGGTCTGTCGGTCGCACTGGCGTTCATGCGTGAGCGGCTAGGATACTAGAGCGCGGTTGTGAAAATCGCAGACAAACGGTCAAAATGCAGCGCGGACTAATTTTGTCGCAAAAACGACCGTTTATGAAACGTCAAGGTGGAGAATAGCTCACCCAATACGTGTAGCTGATACAAATGCCGGATGGCTGCTTCGAGCCCGTATTGGCAAATGGGCACTCCACAAGACACAGGGCAGTGCCCGACCGCGGGCGGGCGCTCTGCCGGTTGAGGTCCGCACTTTATGGTGCCGCCACGTCTTACGTTCATTCGGGTGTGCAGGCGGTTGAGAAGCGCCCGCCCACGGGGCGGTCGGGCGCTGCCCGGCGGCACTGCGTGCCTTGTTCCGGGCTTTGGCGAAACATCCTCGACGCCCGCCTCGTTCCGCTCAAGCTGACAATTGGGCCAATTGCTGCGTCGCAGCTTTCGGTAGACGGAGATCGTACATTGGTTGTGGATCAATAAGCGGACTCAAACCACCGTTTTTGACCAATCCGTTCGTTGGATACTCAGCTCACCATTCACCCTCAAATGCAACCGCCAGCTAGGATTGCTGATCCGCTTTGGTCGGGTGCCCGTCTGGCAGACTGATGCTCGCGACCTGCTCGGCGATCGGATCCGTCGACAGCGGATGGGTGGCGCTGGAAAAGGCCGATTTGTCCTCCATGCGCGTCCATTCGCCCCGAAAATAGACTTCCAGGCCGGAAAACCGCGATTTGTAATCCATTTTCGGCGAGCCCGGCACCCAATAGCCCAGGTAAATATATGGCAGCGATGCTTCCTGTGCGATGCGGATGTGGTCGAGGATCACATAGGTGCCAAGGCTGTCCTCGTTGGGCCCCGTGTCGAAAAACGAATAGACCATGCTCAACCCGTCATCGAGCACATCCGTCAGGCAGACCGCCTTTAGATCGCTCGTATCGGGCTTGCCGTCGAGCCCGTGATATTCAACGACCCGGCTGCGGATCGGGGTTTCCTCGATCATCGCGGCAAACTCGAATATATCCATATCCGCCATGCCGCCGTGGCGGTGGCGGTTTGCCAGATAGCGGCGAAACAGATCGAACTGATCTTCTGTCGCCCAGGGCGAATTTGCTTTTCGGATCAGATGCCCGTTGCGGCGGTTACAGCGTTTCTGGCTGCGCGAGGGCAGAAAATCGGCAACCCTGATCCGCGCCGACAGGCACGAAGAGCATTCCGCACAGCTTGGCCGGTAAAGCACGTTCTGAGACCGCCGAAACCCTTGTTTGGATAGCGCATCGTTCAGTTTGGACGCATAATCGCCCTGCAATGCGGTAAACAATTTACGCTCCATCCGCCCCTCAAGATAGGGGCAGGGCTGGGGCGCGGTCACATAGAACTGCGGCGCAATTGGTAAAGAATGGCGCATAGGGTCTAAGGTTCATCCTTGCGCGCAGGTTAGCAAGGGGTCTGGCCTCAGCCAAGCCCCCCTGTTTTCAGGCGCGCGCCAATCGCCCTTCGGGCGCGCGATTGATGGCAACCACGCCGCAAAGCGCATCATGCAGACCCTGACCGCGGGCGTCGAACAGCATCATTGCAATTGAAACGAGCTGCGGGATGATCATGCCCTTGAAAAACAGGAACAGCGCCGCGTGCCAAAAGGCGTTGGTCCCGTCCAGCCGCCCGCCTATCTGATTGCGCAGTTCGACTGACATTATCAGCATGCCCGGCGTCGCCGACCAGGCACTGATCGTCGCCCAGCGATAGATCAGGCTGAGCGCCAGCGTGGCAAAGCCCAGAAAAAAGATCGCCGTGAATGCGGTAAAGATGACCAGGACAAACGACAATAAGGTGATGATCATCGCGTCGATCACCCAGGCGATCAGACGCTTAAAGATCACGCCGGAATAATATTCTTGGCTGTGATCCGGGTGGGGAAGATTTGCGTAAGGCTCTGTCATGCTCATGCTCGCGGGGAAAAACAACAGCCCCGCCGACAAGGAAGTGGCGGGGCTGCTCGTCAGGCCGGTCTGAGGGGGGATTAATAGCCGGCCGTTTCAGTGTGTCGCGCAGTGTCGCGCGAACTGGTATCGCGGGACGCGCTGGCGCGTTCATCCATGAACTGGTCGAACTCGACCGCATCGTGCGCCTCGCGCAGCCGGGTCAAAAAGCCCTGAAACTCGACGCTTTCCTGTTCCAGACGCTCAAGCATTTCCGAGCGGTAGGCGTCGAAACTCGCATTGCCCGAAGAGCGCGCCGATGACACCGACGGGGCAAGGTCGCTTACCGACCGGGCGGCGCGATGGTGCCGCCAACGGCGCTTGCCGCCAAACGTGCGGGTGCCGGCCCAGGTCGAGGCGATCACCATGGCCAGAACCAGGCCGACCAGCCAGAATGCCGCAAACGCCAGCGCAATCGCGACAATGCTAAAAACCCCGAATGCGACGACGCTCAGGACTTGCACGACAATCGGGGGGTCGGACCGCCCGGCGCGCATCGCGGCCTTGCCGCGGCTGGCCATGCGCCGGTCGCCAGAAAATTCGGTGTAACTGATCTTGTTCATCATCGTCTCCCGTTGACGGCGGGCCGGCAGCTTGACCGACCCGTCCATTCATTCACCCATTCACGGCCCTGGCGTCAGTAGCCTGCGCTTGGGCTCGGCTCTTCCTCATCACCACCGGTTTCGCGGGCTTTGCGGGCGCGCTCGTCCATAAAATCGTCGAACTCGGCCTTGTCTTTGCTCTCGCGCAGACGGTTCAAGAAGCCCTCAAAGTTTTCCTGTTCTTCCTCAAGACGGCGCAGCGTATCGGCCTTGTAGCTGTCGAATGCTGAATTGCCCGAGGATTTGAACGCCGCGTGATGGGTGCGGTAGCGGGTCATGTGGTGTTTGCGGTTAGCGCAGTTGCCTTTGAACATGCGTTTGCTCCAGATCATGTAGGCCAGAAGGGCGATGCCAGCGGGCCAGAAAAAGATGAAAGACAGGACCGTTGCGGCGATCCAAGCGCCTTTGCCTCGATCATCAAGCCAGTTTTCAGCTTGGGAAGGCCAGGTGGCGGCGGTACTCATGTGGGGTGCTCCAGTTGGGTTGCGGTTAATGTGAATGCTTTTCACATGACTAGAGATTGGCATTGGCGGTGGGGGTTTCAATAGATAATGTGAAAGATTTTTACATTAGTTGAGATTATGACGTGAAATCAGTGAGTTATGGTGAGGATTTTTAGGCCGCGCGGGACAACCTCAATACTGACTAGACTCTGACACGAGCCGGCAAGCGGCGGACCGCGGGCTGCCGCAGCAACATATGAATTTTGGCACTTTATCCCAGCCAATTCCGCAATAGGCCTGATCTGTGCGCAAACCCCACCAAAGCGGCAGCACGGTCCGCCGCTGGCCCGGCGGCCTTCGGCCTTGTTCCGGGCCGGGGCATTGTTTTGAGGGCGCTTCCGGGTGTGGCTGATATTCAGGACGGTGCCCTAGTCCCACTCCGCGCTATTCGGCGTTTGGGTCATAGCCGATGGACCGCTGGAAGGCGCGCCAGTTTCTGACGAATTCGTTGTGGCTGAGTATATAACGCGAACAGGAACGGAACGCCGCAGAAGAATACCGTCAGCACCTCATCATGCGCGGGCCAGGACCGGACCCACAGATAGCCTAGCACCGCCGGTGCGCCGAGAAAACTCAGAGCAAATGTGGACCAAACGAAATGTAAGGTAAGGGACGCCGCGGCATGGTCATCTGGTGCTTGCGGGCCAGCGCCAGATCGTTGATCAGCCAGGGCGAGATGAATTCCGACAGCGGGCGTTTGTCGATGCGCACCGTGGGTTCGGCGATGGCGTCCCACAGCTTGATCAGATGCAGGTGTAGATACGCGTAGAGGATAACGCCGATCAGTGGCGCGACCTGAAGGAAGCGCGAGGTCGGGATCGAGACTCCGACCAGCGGCAGGTCGGTTTCTCGGGCGGGGATAAAGAAATCGGCATCCTGCACGCCCAACACGGTGACGCCAACAAATGCAGGTAAGACAATAGTGCGAACCAACTGGTGCGGGCGTTCTTGGAAAGATCGTTTACGCGCTCGATATGCGCGGCGTGGTCGACCTGCGTTCCGGCCGAGGGTTTGCCAAGGTAGCGGCTTTTGCGTTTGGCAGGGCGCGAGTGCTGTTTGAGGATGGCCAGCACAACGCCAATTCCAATCGCGCCCCATGCGAGCGGAGAGTTAATAATGTCCGCAAAAATTTCTTGCATCGTAATCCGACCTTCGGGTGCAGTATGGCTCGATCGGTGTGGTGTGCCAAGTTTGTTGCCGCGATGAAAAATCTGCCCGAAATTTCACAAGCATTCTGACCGAGACAGGTGCCTGGATGACCCGCCGTTCCGCACGCCAGATCAAGGACCACAGAACGCTCCGTTAACCACGTCAAACCCGCACCGCTGTCATACGCCTTTCATACGCAAAGCAGACACCCAAAACGGCAAGAATTCACGGCGTTAATCTATGATTCGCGCCATCCGGCCGATTGAGCATTGACCCGCCGGGCACGCCCTTCAATGATGCCGCCCATGTCTTTCGCCAGCCGTGTCACCCGTTGCCCCCGCGCCCGAGATTCGGATCGTGCAGGTGAGATTACGGCGCAATTTCAAGACGTTGCGCCGGAAGTTCGCGAGGTTCTGGCCGGGACCGCCGGCTGCAGCCCGTTTTTGTACGGGCTGATGCTGCAAGAGGCCGACTGGCTGTCGCCTGCCTTGGCCGAGCCACCAAACGCTGTCCTCCCCAAAATTCTCGCCCCATTGCCCATCTGCACGC
Source organism: Paracoccaceae bacterium (assembly GCA_965216135.1). GTDB lineage: Bacteria > Pseudomonadota > Alphaproteobacteria > Rhodobacterales > Rhodobacteraceae > CBDCFL01. Next base: position 185,200 of record CBDCFL010000021.1, on the reverse strand, counting down.
TAACCGAACTAAAACCCGCCCTCCGCCAAGCAAAACGCCGCGTCGCCCTTTACACCGCCCTGGCCGATCTGGGCGGTGTCTGGCGGCTGGATGATGTCACTGAAGCGTTGACCGAATTTGCCGATCTGGCGGTCGATCTCGCGGCTAAGGCGTTGGTCGGCCAGCAGATTGATCTGGACCGTTTGCCGGGCCAGGGCCAGGGCGACAAGGCGCAGGCGGCAGGTCTGACCATACTTGCCATGGGCAAGATGGGTGCGCATGAGTTGAATTTTTCATCCGATATCGACCTGATCAGCCTGTTCGACGATGGCAGATACGACGCTGCTGATCTGGCGGATGCGCGTGCGGTGCTGATCCGGGTTACGCGCGGATTGACCGGGATGCTGAGCGATCTGACCAGCGACGGCTATGTTTTTCGCACCGACCTGCGCCTGCGCCCCGATCCGTCCGTAACACCGGTTTGCCTGTCGATGGCGGCAGCCGAGAGCTATTACGAAAGCGTCGGGCGGACCTGGGAGCGCGCCGCTCATATCAAAGCCCGCCCGGCGGGCGGTGATAAGGCCGCGGGGCGGGCCTATCTTGAGCGTCTGCGCCCCTTTATCTGGCGCAAACATCTGGACTTTGCGGCCATTCAGGACGCCCATGACATGCGCCTGCGCATTCGCGAGCACAAAGGACTTCGCGCCAAGATCGTGCTTGAGGGGCACAATCTGAAGCTCGGCGTGGGCGGGATACGCGAAATCGAATTTTTCACCCAGACACGTCAGATAATTGCCGGAGGTCGTGACGCGGGCCTGCGCCAACGCGCAACCCTGCCTGCACTTGCAGCACTTTCACAAAAGGGCTGGGTGCCCGACGAGCTTGCCGCGGCGCTGGCCGAAGATTACGCCGTGCTGAGGCAAACCGAACATCGCATTCAGATGATAAACGACGCGCAAACCCATGATTTACCACGCAATCCTGATGGAATTGGCACGATCGCGGCCCTGTCAGACCGAGATGAGCGGGAATTTCGCGCCGACTTGCTGGACCGGCTGCACCGGGTTGCCAATCAGACCGAAGGGTTTTTTGCTCCCGGCATCGGACGGACCGGCGGGCCGGAGATTTCCAACAGCGCCAGGGCCATGGTTGATCGCTGGCTGAATTACCCTGCACTCAGATCAGCGCGCGCCGGACAGATATTTGAGCGCCTTAAACCCGGTATTTTGGCGCGCCTTCAAAAGGCCGCCAGCCCGGACGAGGCGATGGGGCAGTTCGACCGTTTCCTGGCCGGACTGCCAGCGGGCGTGCAGGTGTTTTCGCTGTTTGAATCCAACCCGCAGCTGATCGACCTTATCGTCGATATTGCCGCCACGGCGCCACATCTTGCCGGATATCTCGGGCGCAATGCCGAGGTTTTTGACGCGGTCATCGGCGGTGATTTTTTCGCTCCCTGGCCGGGCAGGGATGCGCTGGCCGACAATGCGGACGCCGTCCTTGAGCGATCAGGCGATTATGAGGCCAAACTCGGCGCGCCGCGGCGCTGGCAGAAGGAATGGCATTTTCGCATCGGCGTGCATCAATTGCGCGGCCTGATCGATGCGACCGAGGCCGGCGCGCAATATGCCGATCTGGCAGATGCGGTTCTGCGCTCGCTCTGGCCGGTCGTGGTCGATAATTTCGGCGAAAAACACGGGGAGCCGCCGGGTAACGGCGCGGTGGTTCTGGGCATGGGATCGCTGGGGTCAGAAAGGCTGACCGCGGCGTCGGACCTGGACATGATCGTGATCTACGATGCCGAAGGTATCGAGGATTCAGCCGGTCCCAGACCGTTGCCAACGCGGGTCTATTACTCCCGCCTGCCCCAAGCCCTGCTGACAGCGATATCCGCGCCGATGGCAGAGGGTCGCCTTTACGAGGTCGATATGCGGCTGCGGCCATCTGGACGCAAAGGTCCGGTCGCGACATCTTTGAGCAGTTTCATCACCTATCAGCTTCATGAGGCATGGACCTGGGAGCGTCTTGCCCTGACCCGCGCGCGCCACATTACCGGACAGGCAACGCTCGGCGAGAGAGTCAAAGCCTTTCTTTTAGAGCTCCTGGCGATGCCGTCCGAGCCGGAATCCGTTCTGGGCGATGTTGTCGAAATGCGCGAACGCATAGCCTCGGCGAAGCTGGCGAAAGGCGATTTCGAGGCCAAACTTGGCCCGGGCCGAATGCAGGACATTGAGCTTTTCGCGCAAACAGCGGCGCTGATCAGCGGTCAAAGTGAACGCTACGTGCTGGGGCAATTATCTGCCGCCATTTCGATAAATTGGGTGTCAGAAGAGGGCTGCGCCGCGCTGGTGCGGTCATATACGTTGATGTGGCGGCTGCAATCGGCGGCGCGACTGCTTACTGGCGATGTGCTGAATCTGGATGTTATCGGGCGCGGCGGTATCGACTTTTTGTTACGCGAAACCGGCACCGCAGACAGGGACGCGCTGGCAGATCAGCTGATCACGGTATCTGCCGAGGCGGCTGCGGTGATTGAACACGCCCTTGGCAACCCGCCAGTGCGCGGTTAAATCGGCCAGATGTGGCCTTACCAATGATTGCCCGTCCATGACGCTTGATGAAATAGACAAGATCGGCCTGATCAAAGAGGCCTATCGCATCGAGGGGATTTCCGCCGCGGAGTGCCGGTCAATTTTTCTCGATTGGGCGTTGAAACTGCCTGCTGGGCTTGATGACAAAGCCGCAATAGCGGAACTGTTGAGTTCATACGGGGCCGAGTCGTTGCACCCGATGACGCGGGTTCTGGCCGACGGGCTGGGCGCGCAGGCGCGCACCGGCAGGCGCGGTGGCCGTGCCGGACGCCGCAGCAATTGACCGCGACGCTGCTCAGAACTGCCGCGACAGAGCGCAAAATTCTTCGATCGACAGCTCTTCTGCCCGTGCCGTGGGCCTGATCCCGGCTGCGGCAATGCGCATTTCGGCATCCGCAGCCATGCCTTTCAGTGCCGAGCGCAGCATTTTGCGTCTCTGGTTGAATGCGGCGGCGACCAGGCGGCTAAGCTTGTCGGGCTCTGCGGCAAACGGCGGACCGGATCTTGCGACGATATGCACCACCGCCGAGCGGATTTTCGGTGGCGGTGTAAAGGCTTCGGGCGGCAGATCCAGCACCAGCCGCGCATCGGCGCGCCATTGGGCCAAAACCGCCAGACGGCCATAGGCCTTGGTGCCAGGATGCGCCACGATGCGCTCGGCGACCTCGCGCTGAAACATGCAGGTCAGCGATTGCCAGAACGGCGGCCAGTTCGCCGGCGTCAGCCACCGCACCAGTAGTTCGGTGCCAATGTTGTACGGCAGATTGGCGACGATTTTGACGGGAGGGTTTAGCTGCGCGCGCGGGTCAAAGGCAAGCGCATCGCCCTCAACGATAGCTAACCGTCCGGGATAGGCGGCCGATATTTCGGCCAGCGCAGGCAGACATCTTTTGTCGCGCTCAATTGCCACCACCCGGCGCGCGCCCTCGGCCAGTAGCGCCCTTGTCAACCCGCCGGGGCCCGGTCCGATCTCAAGAATATCCGCGCCCGATATATCGCCTGCCAGCCGCGCGATTTTTGCGGTCAGGTTCAGGTCCAGCAGGAAGTTCTGGCCAAGCGATTTCCGTGCCGACAACCCATGTGCTGCGATCACTTCGCGCAGCGGCGGCAATTGGTCAATCTGGGCCATTCTCACCCACCAGCCCGACCGCGCCTAGCTGCATTGCCGTGCGCCTGGCAGTTTCGCGGCAAGACGCAGTGCCGCGATCGTGCTGTCGGCGCGGGCCTGGCCTTTGCCGGCAATATCAAACGCCGTGCCATGATCGGGCGATGTCCGCACAATCGGCAGGCCCAACGTAACATTCACCGCCTGATCAAATGCCAGAGTCTTGATCGGCACCAATGCCTGATCATGATACATCGCAATAGCAGCGTCATAACGCGCCCGCGCCCGGGCGTGAAACATCGTATCGGCGGGCAATGGTCCGGCGATACTAAGGCCCTCGCCGCGCAATCTGTCCAAGACAGGTGTAATCAGCGTCTCCTCTTCGCTTCCCAGCATTCCGCCTTCACCGGCATGGGGGTTCAGGCCTGCGACCGCGATGCGCGGATCTGCGATACCGAATTCACCCCTCAGCGCCTGCGCGGTCAGCTTTATGGTTTGGCTCAGCAGGTCCGCGTTCAGGCGGCTGGTAACTTCAGCCAGCGGAACGTGAATGGTCACCGGCACAACACGCAACTGATCGCAGACCAGCATCATTGCAACGTGATCCGCCCCGGTAATATCGGCCAGAAATTCGGTATGACCGGGAAAGGCGAACCCGGTGCCGTCCTTCAGCGCCTTTTTTGAGATCGGCAGCGTGCAGATACCGCCGGCCTGACCCGATTGCGCCATATCCACCGCGCGTTTGATGACAGCGATCACATGGGCAGCATGTGCAGGTTGCGGTTGCCCCGAGATGGGCGGTTCGGGGCCAAAATCATGGGCAAGCACCGGCACGCCGCGGGCGATCACACCTGCGGCCTCGGCAGGATCGCTGATCAGCACGGTTTGTGTGGATGCAGGCAGATGGGCAGGATCACCGATCCAGAAAAAGTTCAACTCGGCGCGCAGTTTCAGCCAGACCTTCTGGACAAGCTCTGGCCCGATACCGCCAGGTTCCCCGCAAGTCAGCGCAATCGTGGGAGTTTCGGTCATTTTATCGCGATGGCCGTTTCACCGCGCAATTCCTGAAGGAAAGCATCCGCCTGCGCGCCGAGCTTGCGATTGAAGATGCGCGATCTGACCGCTTGGCGATTTGCGGCTGGCGCATCGGCCCCGTCGCTGGCATCAGCGGGCAGGCGCGCGCACAGCGCCAGCATCGAGATACTCTGACCATCATTACCACTGAGCGCGATCGAGGTTTCGCCCGGATCGAGCCTGCGCATTTCCGCCGCTACCGGACCCGGCAATTGGCCAATCGGGATGGTCTGGCGGTTCAGCCGGTCGTCCGGCAAGTCCTTGGCGATGCCGTAAAGATCAAGGCAGGTATCAACCAGCCCCTGAATGCGCGTCGCCTCCTGGCGGGCGGTACTGCCGCGGGCGGGAAAGATTTCAAGGCGAATAAAGTCCACCGATCCGCTGTTCTCGACACTGCGTTTGGGTGCCTCGCGGCGACCGCGCAGCTGAAACAGACCGACCGCACCGGAAAAATCGACCGGCTCAGTCACCTGACCGATACGCATGGCCAAAAGCTCCTGACGCAGTTGTGGCGGCAGATTGCCGACCGGCACCCAGCCCTCGACCAGCCCGCCGTTTTCGCGCGTCGCCCCGACGGAAAAGCGCCGCGCAGCGTCGGAAAACTCTTCAGCGCTTGTCAGTGCGGCAATCTGCGGGGCCAGATCGGCGGTGATCTGGGCATTGTTGTCGGTGTTTGTTGGCAGGAATATTTCAGCAAAGCGCACCTCAAGGCCGCCGGAGGCACCACCCAGCCCGATCTCGCGGTCGATCTCGGCCTCGCTGACACTGACCGCCGCTGCGAACTGCTGTCGCACAACGCTTCGCCAGGCCACACCGGCCCGTGTTGTGGCAAGAAACGTTTCTGCCTCAACACCTTCGTTTGCCAGGTCCGACAAAAATTCCGCCGCGGTTCGATCCGTGCGGCTGGCAATCTCGGCAACGGCGTCTCCGACCTCGCGTTTGCTCACAGAAATGCCCAGGCGCTCGGCAGCAGCAAGTTGCAGGCGTTCATCAATCAGCAATTCGAGCGCCTGGGCGCGCAAGTCCCCTTGCGCGCTGGTGACCTCAAGAAAGCGGATGCGCTGGGACAGTTCATATCCGGTTACAACCCTGTCGCCCACCTCGGCTGCGGCCGAAAACGATGACTGCGCAGGTGCCGGAGCGCCGCCAAAGATCGACGCGGCGGTCATCATTACAATAGCCGTCAATTGCCGACCAATTCCCTGCAGTGCACCCATCGTTGCCACCTGGCGCTATCCTTTACTCAAAAACAGGCGCGCCTGTGCGCCCTCCCGTCTGTGCCAAAGCCAACCAATTGAACCTCCAGCCCAAAATCAAGACCCGATTTCACATTAACCGAGGACTCAAACTGGTGCGAGAGCGAAACATCAACCTGAATGCATTCGGTCATATAGCTCAGATCGACACCCACCTCGCGCAACTCGGCCAAATCAAGATCGCCGCTGAGGTCGAAATCCGCGCTCCAATGGCGATTGAATTTGTAGGTCCCGTTGAGCGAAGCCACAGCAATGGTCGAGGCGCGGTTCTGCAGCGGGTCGGCAACAATTTGGCTGTGCGCAAGATTGATGCTGAGTTTCGGGCCGTCCCAGCTGGCGCGGGCCTCAAGGTTGGTCACCGATCCCGCATCGTCGATCAACGCGCGACTGTCAAACTGAAGTCCGCCGCCAGCGTCAACCGCCGTGCCGACCAGCCAGTCAGATGTTGTGCCTGACAAGCCGGACGCAGCACCGAAACCGGGCTGCGCAGTTTCAAAAAAGACGCGCGCCAGTGTCAGTGTCCAGCTCGCATTGCTGGCATCGTCATGCGTCACGATCACCCCTGCGGCGGCCTGCCATCCGGTCTCGGATGCGTCCTGGCCTACATAATGCGACAGCGAGAAGAGATTGCCGGTATCAAATTCGTTCAACAAGCTGTCCTCGTTGGGAACCGCGCCACCGGAAGTGCCTGCCCAGCCCAGTTGGGCTACCGGCTCGATCAGCGTCACCGCGCCCGTGCCGGCCTGTCTGATCCAGGGCCAGCGCAGACGCGCGCCAAGGGCTGGGCGCAATTGGGTGGTGAGCGCGGCGAAACTTGCATCGTCGCTGATGGCGAAAACCTCGACATCGGCACCGGCCATGCTTTCCAGAACCACCCCGCTGGCGAGCGCGACGGCGTTGTTCCATTCAAGCCCGGCTGCCAGGCGCGCAACATCCCGACCGGTGCCATCCACGGTTGATCTGCGGATATGGGCATCGGCGTCGATGCCAAATTCAAAGCCGCCCGCGACGCTATCGAGATCGAACCGGCGATCATAATCCAGCTCAAACAGAATTGACGGAAGGGTGTCGGCATAGGCAACTTCGCTGGCACGCAAGCTTTCGGTCGCGATCAGTTCGCTGCGAAATCGCGAATAGGGACCAACTCGCGACAGGGATACTTCGTTGACCAGTTCAGCGGCACCGGGAATTCCATAGTCGCTCAGATAATCCCGGTCCGACGCAATTTCTGCGCCCAGCTTTATATTCAGACCGCCGATGGTAACGAATTTGGCATCGGCGTAGAGATATCCACGTGGGTTTGGATGGCCCAGATTATCCTGAGACAGCGCCCCTTCCAGCACTATATCGCCCTGGCGAAACGCCCGCCGGTAACGCGCGCCGAGCGATACGCCCGCCTCCGACGCCAGCGGCGTGAACGTCAGATCGGCGTGATCGCCAAGCGTTATGAAATAGGGCTGCGCGAATTGAGCGCCAAGCGCGCCGGAAAACTGAAATTTAGGCACCAGAAAACCGGTCGCCCGCGTTGTGCCCGGCTGCGGCAGGCTAAGGCGCGGCAAAAAGAATATCGGTTGGCCCGCCACGTCAATGCGCGCATTTCTGAAATATATTCGTTCTGTCTGGGGGTCATGGATCACGCTTTGGGCGCGTATTTGCCACAGTGGTGTGGGATTGCCGGCGCAGACCTGACATGTTGACGCAACCACTTTGTAAAGCTGGGTATATCTGCCTTCGACGCGCCTGATCTCGGCGGCCGCCAGCTGCAACTGCTGATCCAGAACCATGCGCGCGCCAAGCAGGATACCTTCCTGCAAATTGGCGCTAAGCTCGGCCTGAGTGGCCACAAACACCGCGCCTGTGGCCGGATCGGTTAGCCGGATCGGGCCCTGGATGATCAACTCTCTGGTTTTGCTGTCATAGCTGATCGCCTGCGCCGATAGCCTCTGGCCGCCGTACAGCACCTCGACATTGCCCACCGCGGAGAGCCTGCCGTCGGTCGTGATGGTAACGTCATCGGCTAGCAGGCTCGCCCAATCCTGCGCTTGAGCCGTGGCTCCGCCCAGAAGGTTCAAAACCAGGCCCGCGATGCCCATGGCCAGCCAACGGCGCGCCAGCGCCATCAGCCATCCTCGAGGTGCAGGATAATGCCGACGGCGAACAGAATAACGGCCATCGGTGGCAGCCATGAGGCCGCCGCGATCGGGATGTGCCCGTTTTCGCCCATCACCTTGGCGAGATTGCGGATGAAGTAAAATCCAAAGCCAAGGCCGATTGCCAGCAACACTCTGGGACCTGTCTGACCAAACCTGCCGTGGCGCATGGTCAATGCGGCCCCGATCAGCACCATTCCCACCAACATCAAAGGCTGAGACAATTCAGACTGCAGCCAGACCTGATGGCGGCGCGCCGAAAACCCCGAGTTTTTCAGCTGGGCGATGAACTCTGACAAGTCCCAAATGGAAACCGTCGCGGGCGCACCAAGGCCGTCGCGTATCTGCTCCAGCGTCAGCGATGTCGCAATGTCGAGCTCGTCAAAATCCTGAGCCGTCGTTTCGACGTCGACACCGGGGCTCAGATCCCATCGTTTTGCCTGCGACAGGCGCCATTGGCCCTCACCCAGGGTCGCTGATCGCGCCTTGGTGCGCGAGATCGCCGCGTCGCTTTCGTCGAGCCCGATGAACGTCACGTCAAAAAATCGTGTGCCTTGTGCATTGGTGCGCCGCGCGTGGATAACAACTTGCCCGGCTTTGCCGCCCTGGCGCAACCACAGCCCGTCGCGTCCAATTGACAGCACTGAGCGCCCGGCGTTTTTGTGATCGGCGGCGCGTAATTCGTATTGCACTTTGGTCGCGGCAACGATGGGGTTCATGACCGACAGCGCAGTCAGCCCGATCAACAACGCACAAGCCACCGGTGCCAGCAGCAATCTGAGCGCCGATCGGCCCGCTGAACGGACGATCACCATTTCGCTGCTTCGCGACAGCGCCAGAAACAATACAACCGAGGCCAGTATGACCACCAGCGGGATCAGGTCGTACAGCCCCTCGGGCAAACGCAGGATCGTCAGTTCAGTGATGTTGAGGAATGTAAGCTCTGCACCGGCCATTCGCCGGGTTATGTCCACCATTTCGATCAGCGCATAAAAACAAGCCAAAAGCCCGAAAATCGCCAGAAAAGTCAGTAGGAAACGCCGGAACACATAAAGGTATAGGGTCATGATGCCGCCCCGGTCAGGGGGCGCTGTCGGCGCGGTCGGCTCGAATACCACAAAAGCACGGCCGCCAGCGCCAGCGCCCCGATGGGCGCGACATAGAGCAGCGGCCAGTTCGATGGCTTATCCAGAGCTGCGCCAATCAATGCACCGTCTGCCACCTGGACCAGGACGATCAGCACGACCGCCGCAAGGACTTGGCGCCAGAGGCCGAAACGGCTGAACCTGCCGATCAGCAGCGTGGCAAATCCCACCAGCACAGCGCCGGTCGCAAATATCGCCCCCGCATTGCGGACATGAATTTGGAATATGAGCCGCCTGCGACGCGGGTCGGTGCGATCCGGTATCGCCCTAGCGCGTTCTAGCAGTCCGGCCGTTCCGATCTGCAGCGGATCGGCGGTTTCGGTGGTGCGGGTTGTCGAGAAATCGGTAATCTCATAGGTCACGTCTTCAAAGCCGGTGATTGCCATTTGGCCTGCTGCGTCGTCATAAAACTGCGCCATGCCATCAAACATCACCAGCCACATGCCCTGATTTTCGCGAACCAGCATCGCGCTGGCTGCGGTATAGGTGATCTCGCGTGATGGTTCGCGTCTGTCCGACAGAAAAACGCCACGCATCCAGCCATCGGGCGCAATGTCGCTAACAAAAAAGGTAATGCCGTCGCTCGGGTGAACAAAATCGCCTTCCTTGAGAAACCGTGCGCTCAGATCACCCTGGATTTCGGCTTGTCGGCGAGTCAATTCCGCCAGACTGGCCGGGACCAGTGCGTGGTTAAGGATCAGCAGCAAGAATGTAAGAATAAGACCGAAGATCAGGATCGGTCTGGCCAGCCGCCAGGGCGAAAAACCGGTTGCCTGAACTATGATAAATTCGCCATCCGAATGCAGGCGGTTTACGCCCCAAAGCACGGTAGCAAAACCGGCAAGCGGCAGAACGACGCGGACAAGATTGGGCAGGCTTAACGCCGTTATTTGAAGGAAAACCAACGCCGACTGGCCGTTGGCGATCAACTGATCAAACAACGAAACAGACCGGTTTATCCAATAAATTGACACCAAAATAAGCGCAAAGAGTCCGAAAAGAACCAAGAGCTGGGCTATGATGTAGCGATCAAAGCGAGCCACGATCTTCCTCTTTGGTATGGGGTCGTTGGGCAGTTCTACCCGATTGCCAGAGCACGTAAAACTCCTATCTGGCCAAGCGCTGCGCGCGGCTATAGCAATGGCGACAGATCGCCGAAGGAGTATCGCGATGGGCCATCCCGGATTTCCGAGCTTCGTGGAAAATGACATTGACGCCATCGCTGATGCGACCGGTGTGGTGGTCATTTTGGCAGAACCCGGCGTCAAGCTGGACATATTGGCGCGGCGGGTGAACCGGCTAAGCAAAGGTGCCGTGGCACGCGCAGTCGAGAGCGCTGAATTGGAAAAAAAGAAAGATGGTGAGGCGATCGTGCTGAACTGGCCTGCCGGGATGCGGGCCGAGGCGATTGTGGTGTTACGATTGCCGCGTCGCGCTGCGACCGGATTGGCCAGAAATGCCGGCGGTGTAATCGGCAAATTGCGGCGCAAGCGCGAGGCCCTGATCCTGGCGGGCAATTTCCGCCACGCGGCGGCCTTGGCCCAGGGCGTGGCGCTGCGAAGCTATACTTTTGGCGCGCGAAAATCCAAATATGGTGATCCAATCGGTGCGGTCACGATGATGGTGGCCAAGCCGACCAATCACACCGGCCCCGCCGCATCGGCGGGTGCGGTCGTCCAGGGCGTGTGGTTTGCGCGCGATCTTGTCAATGAACCGGCAAATCATCTGACCACGTCCGAATTTGCCGCTCGGCTGACGGAACTGTCAGCACTTGGGCTGAAAATCGATATCCTCGATGAAGCCGAACTGGCCAAAAAGGGGATGCGCGCCCTATTGGCAGTTGGCCAGGCATCCAAAGTTGTTGTCATGCGCTTGGATGGTGGAAAGAAAGGGACCGCGCCGCTCGCGCTGGTTGGCAAGGGCGTGGTCTTTGACGCAGGCGGCGTCAGCCTGAAGCCCGCAGCCGGCATGGAAGACATGACAATGGATATGGGCGGGGCGGCAGCGGTCGCCGGCGCGATGAAAGCGCTGGCGCTGCGCAAGGCGCGCGCCAATGTCGTCGGGCTGGTCGGTTTGGTTGAAAACATGCCGGACGGCCGTGCACAGCGCCCCGGCGATGTCGTGACGACGATGAAAGGCGATACGGTTGAGGTTATCAACACCGATGCCGAGGGCCGTTTGGTTCTGTGCGATGTAATGTGGTACGCGCAAAAGCGGTTCGCCCCGGTCGCGATGGTCGATCTTGCCACACTGACCGGTGCGATTGTAATCGCGCTCGGCCATCACAAGGCGGGCGTATTTTCCAACGACGCCGCATTGTCAAAGGCATTTCTCAATGCAGCCGACAAGGAAGGTGAGGGTGCCTGGGCGATGCCGCTGGATGCTGCATATGAGCCGCAGCTCAAAAGCCGGGTTGCCGATGTCAGAAACACCGGCGGCAGGCCCGCAGGCTCAATCACGGCTGCACAGTTTCTGGCGCGCTTTGTGCAAGACGGAACACCCTGGCTGCATATTGATATTGCCGGAGTGGCAAGTCTGAAATCCGAAACCGCGTTGTCGCCTGCAGAGGCGACCGGTTGGGGAGTGTGCGCACTTGACCGGTTTGTCGCGGATCGTTTTGAAATCTGATGGGCGCGGCCTACTTTTATCACCTGACATCCAGCCCGCTGGAAGCAACACTTCCTGCGCTTCTGCAAAAAGCGCGCGCGGCAGGCTGGCGAATTCTGGTGCGCGCCACCAGCGACGACATGGTCAGCTGGCTGGATCAGAAATTGTGGTTGCACGGCGAGGCGAGTTTCCTGCCGCACGGGGCAAGTGGCGGGGCTCATGATGCCCAACAGCCGATCCTGCTGACCGCTTCGGATATGGATGCAGGCGACCGGGATTGCCTGTTCGCGGTAGAAGGCGCCGCCGTGTCAGCGTCCGAGGTTGGGCAGGCTGAGAGGGTTTGCATTTTGTTTGACGGCAATGACTTAGCGGCAGTTGCGCAGGCGCGCAAGCAATGGAAGTTGGTGACAGAGGCTCGCTGCAGCGCTCAATACTGGGCACAGGAAAGCGGGCGCTGGATTAACAAAACCACCAGCCAGCGCGAACCAGTGCCGAGCCAGCCCGACTGAGCAACTCAGATGTGCTTTAGGGGCAGAACAAATCGTTCGACAATGCGAAAAGCATCAGCGAGGCAATCAGCGCCAGCCCCAAGGTCATGATGATGCGTAGCGCCCCTGGGCTGGGCGGACGACCGGATATTGCCTCATAAGCAAAGAACGCCAGATGGCCGCCATCGAGCACCGGGATCGGAAACAGATTGAGCAGGCCCACCGCAGTAGATAGCAAGGCAATAAACCCAATAAAGGCGAATAGCCCTTGTGCAGCAACCGTGCCGGAGGTTTGGGCAATTCCGATCGGTCCGCGCAGGTTGCAGCTTGAAATGCGACCCGCGATCATGTGGTAAAGACCGGAGATCGAGGCCCGCACGACAAAGATCGTCTGGTCGGTGCCAAAGCGCAGGCTTTCCAAAAGCCCCGGCGTTGCGGTTTCGGGTTCAAACCACACGCCACCGCTGATCCCGATGAGCCAGCGCGTTTCAAACCCGCCATCAGGCAGGGGCAAATCGGTCCGTCTGGGAGTGAGCGACAACTGCAATTCGCTTCCGTCGCGCCAGATCGTCAGGTTTACCGCCGCTCCTTCGGCGGCAGCCACCGCATCTTGCAATTCAGAGAAAGCATGAATGCTGGCCTCATTGATGGACAGGATTACATCGCCGACCCGAACACGCGCGTCCGCCGCAGCCGAATCCGGCGAAACGGCGGAAACCATCGCCGGATAGGGATGCGGGCCGGGCACCGTGACCACCCGCTCGCCGCGACGCACTTCATATTCGAGCCCCGGTTCAATTGGCAGTTCATCACTGTCGCCAAAAAACCGAACGTAACCGCCCAGCGGAATGGCGGCGATCTGCCAGCGTGTTCCGCGTTTCTCATGGCGTGACCAGATGACCGGGCCAAAGCCGATGGAAAAGACCTCGGCCTGAATGCCGGTCCAGCGGCCAACGATGTAGTGGCCGTATTCGTGAACCGCGACAATAACCAGCAGCGCGACAACAAAGGCACCAAGCGTAAAGGCAAAATTGCCAAACGTGGGAATCAGCTCTACGAGGTCCAATTGCGTTCACGCACCTTTCTGCGACCGGGCATTGATCAGCTCGCTTGCTCTGATGCGCGCCATATTGTCGATGTTGGTCACGGTATCAAGAGTGATCGCGTCATCAATAAGACCCGGTGACGTTAACAGATGATCAAGGGTGGCCTCAACGATTTCAGCCATTTCCAAAAAGCCGATGTGACTTGCGATAAACGCATCGAGCGCGCGTTCTTTAGCCGCGTTAAATGCCGCCCCGGCCAGCCCGCCGATATTCATCACCTCACGGGCAAGCCGGATGGCGGGAAACCGCGCCGGATCGGGCGCTTCAAACCTCAGCTGCCCGGCCCGCGCGAGATCCAGCCGCTCAACCGGCAATGGCTCTCGGGTCGGCCAGTTCAGCGCAAAACCGATTGCATGGCGCATGTCGGGCGCGCCGAGATGGGCCATCAGCGCGCCATCTCGAAAGCCAACCAGGGCATGAACAAGGCTTTCGGGATGGACAAGCACTTCGACCTGATCAGGTGCCACGCCAAAAAACTCTTTGGTCTCAATAAGCTCCAGCGCCTTGTTGAACAAAGACGCGCTGTCGATGGTGATGCGCTGACCCATCGACCAGTTAGGATGATTGAGCGCTTCACCGAGTGTCGCGTGGGCCAGCCGGGCAACCGGCCAGTCGCGAAACGGCCCACCCGATGCGGTTATGATGATGCGCTCGACGGTGGCAATATCCTCACCAACCAATGCCTGAAATATCGCGGAATGTTCACTGTCCACCGGGATCACCGTAGTATTGCCTTTTCGGGCCGTGTCCAGGAACAGCCGGCCGGCGCAGACCAGCGTTTCCTTGTTGGCCAGCGCCAGCGTCCCGCCGCGGGCGGCCGCGGCCAGACCGGGCGCAAGACCGGCCGATCCGACGATGGCCGACATTGTCCAGTCCGCAGGCCGTGCAGCCGCTTCGATCAGGGCCGCTGCGCCCGCGGCGGCCTCAACACCCGAGCCTTGCAGCGCGCGTTTCAGCCGGGGCAATTGCTGGTCAAATGCGGTGACGGCGATCTCAGCACCAAATTCGCGCGCATTCAGTGCCAGTTGATCAATGTTTTGGCCACCGGTCAGCGCGACGACATGAAAGCTGTCCTTCTGCCGACGGATCAGATCAAGCGTATTTTGCCCGATCGAACCGGTAGCCCCAAAGATTGAAATGCGCCGCATGGATTATTGCAGGTAGACCCACCACCAGATTTTCGTCAACGCAAAAACTGCAATCATGCCGTCAAATCTGTCCAGAACGCCGCCATGGCCAGGCAAAAGCGTCGAAGCATCTTTGACACCCGCACGCCGTTTGACCGCGCTTTCCGCGATGTCGCCCATTTGCGCCGCGATAGACAACAGGATCGAAATCATCACAGCATTTGCCGCCGAAACGGGCAAATCGAAGATGCCTGCCATGATCCAGCCAACAGCGCCTGCGGCAATCCAACCTGCGATCACACCCGACCAGGTTTTGTTGGGGCTGATGGCAGGCCAGAATTTCGCCCCGCCAAGCGCGCGCCCAACGAAATAGCCCGCAATGTCCGTAGCCACGACGATCAGGATCAGCCAGAGGATAAATCCAAACCCGGTGTCACGCATCGTGAACACCGCCGACGAGGCGATCGAGATTGCCACCACACACAACGGGAAAATTACCCGCCAGATCGCCGGTGCCAGAACCCAGCCGATCACCGCGACCGCGCCAAGCAATGCAATGGCAATCTCAAATGAGTTGCGCCCGCTGAACCAAACCGCACCAGCAGCCAGAACCGCAACAACCCCCGCATAAATGTGGCGATTGCGCGCGATCATCAGAAACAATTCCGACGTCATCAGGGCCGCAGCAACGCTGACCAGCGCCAGCAATGGCCAGCCATGGCTCCAGATTGCCGCAATGCCAAGTGCCGCGATGATGATTGATGTAATCACCCGCGCGTTAAGATCGCTCCATCTGGCGGCATCGGTGGTCATTGAATGACTGCCCCGTATCGTCGCTCGCGTTTGGCAAAGTTATCAATACATTGCGCAAAATGCTCGGCGGTGAAATCCGGCCACAATGTATCGACGAACTCATATTCGGAATAGGCCGACTGCCAGAGCAGGAAATTGGATATACGCGCCTCACCGCTGGTCCGGATGACCAGATCAGGGTCCGGCAAGACGTAGGTGTCGAGATATTTCGCCAGCGTTTCGGCATCAACGGCTTCGGGGTCCAGACTGCCCGCGCGGACATCGCGGGCCAGCCGTTTGGTCGCCCGCGCCACTTCGTCGCGGCCACCATAGTTGAGCGCGACCGTCATATGCAGCAGGTCATTGTCGGCTGTTATCAGCTCCAGCTCGTCCATCATCGCCACGAGCTTTTCTTCCAGCTTGATGCGGTCGCCGATAAAACGCACGCGCACGCCCTTTTCGCGCATCTCGCGTGCCTCCGATCGGATATAGCGTTTGAACAGCGTCATCAGCCCGGCAACTTCGGCCTGGGTGCGCTGCCAGTTCTCGGTCGAAAAGGCAAATATTGTCAGATACTTGACCCCAAGATCGGGGCACGCCTTCATAATCTCGCGGACACGATACGCGCCGGCCTGATGGCCAAACAGGCGCGGTTTTCCGCGGCTGGTGGCCCAGCGGCCGTTGCCATCCATGATGATGGCGACGTGCTTGGGCCCAGTCATTTGATTGTCTTTCAAGGCGTTACCTTTCGCTCACTCGGAACTGGATTACTCATACCTGCATGATCTCGGCCTGCTTGGCATCAAGTGCTTCGTCCACTGTGCCAATCGCCTTGTCCGTCAATTCCTGAACTTCATCGTGGTAGAGGTGGTTTTCGTCCTCCGACATGCCCGCCGCCAGGGCTTTTTTCAGCTGATCCATCCCGTCGCGGCGGACATTTCGAACCGCCACGCGGGCATGTTCGGCAAATTGTGCCGCCACCTTGGTCAAGTCGCGGCGGCGTTCTTCGTTAAGCTCTGGGATAGGCAACATTATGACCGTGCCGTTGGTTTGCGGATTTATTCCCAAACCGCTTTCCATGATCGCTTTTTCGACCTTCTGGACCAGTGACTTATCCCAGACATTGATCGTCAGCATACGCGGCTCGGGCACATTGATGGTGCCAACCTGATTGAGCGGCGTCGTCGTGCCGTAAGCGTCCACCATTATCGGGTCAACCATGGTCGCGCTGGCCCGCCCGGTTCTGAGCGATGCAAACTCATGCTGGAGCGCGGCCATCGCCCCGTCCATGCGTCGCTCGAGTCCGTTAAGGTCAATGTCCAGCTCGTCCGACATCTGTCCAAACCTCTGATCGGGTTGTTCTTTTAGGCCCGCAGCGGGGCCGGTTAACCGGCTTATACCCCTAAGCGCAGACAATTGTATAGGTGCCTTGGCCTGCGAGAATGCCGCGCAAGCCACCTGGTTCATCGAGCGAGAAAACGATGATCGGCAGATTGTTGTCGCGGGCCAGCGCAATGGAGCTGGCATCCATGACTTTAAGATGTTTTGCCAATACATCGTCGTATGAAATCTGATCATATCGTACCGCATCCGGGTTTTCGACAGGGTCTTTGTCGTACACCCCATCAACTTTGGTGCCCTTGAATATCGCTTCGCAGGCCATTTCGTTTGCCCGCAATGTCGCGGCCGTATCGGTGGTGAAATAGGGGTTGCCGGTGCCGGCCGCAAAGATGCAGACGCGGCCCTTTTCCAGGTGCCGCACGGCACGCCGCCGGATATACGGCTCGCACACCTGATCCATCGGTATCGCACTGATAACGCGGGTAAAAACGCTCTTACTTTCAAGCGCGGACTGCATTGCCAGGGCGTTCATCACTGTGGCCAGCATGCCCATATAATCGGCGGTTGTGCGCTCCATGCCCTGGGCGCTGCCCTGCAGCCCGCGGAAGATATTGCCGCCGCCGATGACCATGCAAATTTCAACGCCCAAATCATGAACGGATTTAACCTCGTCGGCGATGCGCGCGACGGTCGGCGGGCTGAGCCCGTAGCCCAGATCGCCCATCAGCGCTTCGCCCGATATTTTCAGCAAAACCCGCTTGTAGCGCAGCTGAGGGTCGTCTGATCCCGTATCCGTCATATAATTTCACCGCCTGATTTGAATTTCCCGCGCAAAATGTCGGAAAAACCGCCGCGGTTCAATCTCGTAAGTTTGGGGTGGCCGCAAATGATCAGATCGTGTTGTCTGCGTGCATGAATTTCGGTTGGATAAGCGTCGGACTCGCGTCGGACATGCCGGTTTTGATTGCCGGTCCGACCGCATCGGGAAAGTCCGCGCTTGCGATGGACATCGCTTCGCGCGCCGGTGGAGTAATTATTAACGCCGATGCACTTCAGGTTTTTGCTAACTGGAACGTTCTGACCGCGCGTCCCGGCGAGCGTGAACTGGCGGTCGCCAGCCATGCGCTTTACGGCCATGTGCCCGGCGATCACACCTATTCGGTGGGCCAATGGTTGAGCGCGGTCGCACCGCTGATCGCGCATGGCCCGCGGCCCATCATCGTCGGCGGCACGGGGCTGTATTTTTCGGCACTGACCGAGGGTCTGGCCGATATTCCGGCAACCCCGCGTGATGTGCGCCAGACAGCCATGCGCCGCATCGAGGCCGGTGAGATCGACCAGATCGAGGCCGAGCTGGACGGTGAGACCCGGTCGCGCATCGATCTTCAAAACCCGATGCGCGTCCAGCGCGCGTGGGAGGTTTTGCAGACCACCGGCAGGGGCCTCGCAGCTTGGCAAGACCAGACGCCCGAGCCTTTGCTGCCACTCAAAAACAGCCATGCAATCCTGCTGATGGCCGAGAGAGACGAATTGAACGTGCGCATAGGCCACCGATTTGACGCGATGATCGAAAACGGCGCTTTGGACGAGGCGAGAGCCAATCTGGCGGGCTGGAGCCCTTCGTTGCCATCGGCCAAAGCCATCGGCGCTCCGGAACTCATTGCATATCTTAGCGGTGAACTCGCGCTGAGCGAAGCCGTGGAAAAGGCCAAGCTCGCGACCCGGCAATATGCCAAGCGGCAAAGGTCGTGGTTTCGCTCAAGGATGGGCGACTGGCGGGTCGTCAGTGTCACAGATTAAGAACCTGTTTTTTGGCTAGGTTCCGCCAAAGCTTTGGACGCCCTATGCTCACACTTGTTGGACAAATTGCCGAGTTAAGCGACGAATGCGTCATGAAGACGCCACATTGCAAAAGTAGCATTTGGCAGACTGTGCAGACAAAATGGTGAGACAATGCACACCTTAGAGTCCGTCCGGAGACTTTATGTAGGATTACAGAGTTTTCGGAGCATGAGTCGAATGGACGCGAGCTTGATGAAGGCGAGCGCGTTGCGGTTGAGGTTCTCCCAGTCCTTGGCCAGTCGGCGGCAGCGGTTGAGCCAGGCGATGGTGCGTTCGACCACCCAACGCCTGGGCTGGACGACGAAGCCCTTCACCCGATCGGATCGCTTGACGATCTCGGTCTCGAGATCGGGCAGGATGCCGGCCAGGGCGCGGTGAAAGACCGGCCCCTGATAGGCGCTGTCGGCGAACAATTTCCCGAGAAAGGGAAACAGACCGAACAAGGTCGCCAGCAGCGCGAGACCGCCGTCGCGATCCTGAACGTCGGCGGCGGTGACGATGCCGTGCAGCAGCAAGCCTTGCGTATCGACCAGAACATGCCGCTTCTTGCCCTTGATCAACTTGCCGGCATCGAAGCCGTGGCTGTCGATGCGAGCCCCCCTTTTTCAGCGCTTTTCACACTCTGACTGTCGATGATGCAGGCCGTGGGGCTGGCTTCGCGCGCGGCTTTCTCGCGGCACTTGAGGTAGAGCGCATGATGGATGCGATCCAGCGTGCCGTCCCAGTTCCACAGGCCGAGGTACTCATGCACGGTGCTTCTGGGCGGCAAATCCTTGGGCAGCGCGCGCCACTGGCAGCCGGTGCTCAGAATGTACATCACGCCGTTGATCACCTCGCGGATAGCGACGCGCCGTTTGCCGCCGCCGGGCTTGCCCGGCGGGATCAGCGGCTCGATATGCGCCCATTCCGCATCGGTCAGGTCGCTCGGATAACGCAGTTTGTCGCGGTTGTAGCGCGGGCGGTTGTCGGCAGTCCACATGGGGCACCTCAAGAGCAAATTCACCACCCCAGAGAATCACAGCTGATTCAGCTCTTCAAGAGGGCGCGCCGGATAACCGAATCATCCGACTCATAAAGTCCCCGGACGGACACTTAGAGATCGGATATCGCGGATTCGCGCGCTTTTGTCCCTTAACTGGGACCGGATTCTCTATGTCGCGACAATCGCCGGGGCGCTGATGCTTGGCGCCTGGGTTGGCTCTTCTTACACCGAAGTTCTCTACTAATCCGATCGCCCGAATTCGCGTCCCCTTGTTTTGACAAGGGGGGGCAATCGGGCTAGTCAGGCAAAATTGGGCTGGCTGGCATGGATCGGGGCATATGGACGTTTTACCTCTTTGGCGAAAGCGGTATCTGGCGCTGGCCATTGCATGGACCGCCCGGAATTCTTTCGCATTTTTGCTGCTCATTGGCCTGGGCCTAGGACAACCGGCACTGGCGCAGAGCTATCAGTTTTCCAGCTTTTCCGTCGAAGGCGAGGGCCAGATCGAACTGCCTGCGCTGCTCGGTTTCGCGGGCCTGACGCCTGGTCAAACTTATAGCGCGGCGGAGCTGAACGAAGCCCTTCAGCGGCTGACCGAGACCGGGTTATTTGAAAAGGTCGAATTCTTTCCCCAGGGCGGTCGTCTGGTTATCCGCACGACTGAGTTTCCAATCGTCAATCAAATCTCGATAGAGGGCAACCGGCTGATCCGCGATGAGACCGCGCTGGAAATCATCGCTACAGAGCCAAGGCGGGCATATAACCCAAGCCAGGTTGAAGCCGATACTAACGCTTTGGTGGATGCCTACCAGGATCTGGGCCGTTTTGGCGCGGAAATCACGCCGAAAATCATCGAACGCAGCGGCAATCGCGTTGATGTGGTCTTTGAGATCAACGAAGGCCGCGTGGTCGAGATCGAACGTATTTCCTTTGTCGGCAACCGCTCGTTCAGTGACCGACGACTGCGGCGCGTTCTGGAAACAAAACAGGCGGGTGCCCTGCGCGCGCTGATCGGCAAGGATACATTCGTCGAGGACCGCATCGAATTCGACAAAGCCGTGCTGCGGGATTTCTACCACTCACGCGGTTACGTCGATTTTGAGGTTCTTTCGATAAGCACAGAATTTTCGCGCGAACGTAATGCCTTCTTTCTGACTGTTAATGTTCAGGAAGGGCAAAAATACCGCTTTGGCGAGATAACTACCGTCAGTGAAATCCCCGAAGTTGACGTTGCGGATTTCGACCGCCTGGCGCGCATCCGCGCTGGGCGCACCTACACACCCGAGCTTGTGGACAACACCATTTCGCGTATGGAGCAGCTGGCCCTGAAAAAGGGCCTGAACCTGCTGCGCGTTGATCCGCGGGTGACCCGCAATGACCGCGAACTGCTGCTGGATATTGAGTTTGCACTGGTCGAGGGCGAGCGCATCGTCGTTGAACGGATCGACATTGAAGGCAACGTAACCACGCTCGACCGGGTGATCCGCCGTCAATTCCGCATCGTCGAAGGCGACCCGTTCAACCCGCGCGAAATCCGCGAAGCTGCTGCACGCATTCGGGCGCTGGGGTTGTTTGCGGAAACCTCCGTTCGCTCGGGCCCGGGAACAACCGAAGGCGAGGTCGTCGTGGATGTCGATGTCGAGGAAGTGCTGACCGGATCGCTGACGTTTGGTGCGGCATATAACCTGTCCACCGGGATCGGGTTGACCGCCAATTTCAGGGAAAGAAATTTTCGTGGGCGTGGGCAGACGCTGAATTTCGATTTCCAGCTGGGTCTGGATAATGCCGATGGCGGCGCGACCTTTGTCGAACCCGCTTTTCTGGGGCGCGATATTGAGTTTCGCGCCGACGCGGAAGACCGGCAGACCGATTTTGATTATACCGACTATGACACGCAGATTTATCGCATCCGAAATTCGTTTGAATTTCCGCTGAGCGATCGCTCTCGCATTGCGGTCCGCGCCACGGCCGAAGGCAATCGTATCCTCAATGTCGATGCAGGTTCATCCACGATCCTGATGACCGAAGAGGCGGCGGGTCAGCTCAACCGTGCTGCGCTGGGGTATACATTTAGATACGACACCAGATCGACCGGCGTTAATACCAACGCTGGCGTCTTGTTTCGGTTTGGCCAGGATTTTGGGGTCAATTCGGACGGATCGCAGTCGATCAAATCCACCGCTCTGGCCTCCGCCGAGACCGCCATCTTGAATGAAGATGTCACGATACGCGCCACGCTGGAGGGCGGTGCGCTGTATACAAATGGTGCAGCCAGTCGCCTGAATGATCGGTTTTTCCTGACCTCCATTCTGATGCGCGGCTTTGCGCCTGCAGGGGTCGGTCCGCGCGACCTGACGGTTGCAAACCAGGACGCATTGGGCGGGAATTTCTTTGCTGTGGCCCGGCTGAAAACCGAATTCCCGTTGTTTTTGCCAGAAGAATTTGGCGTGAGCGGCGGGGTTTTCGTAGACGTCGGCTCGGTATGGGGGCTGGACAATGATGGGGGCGGAGCGGTCGACGCAACCCTTCGCTGGCGCTCAACCGCGGGCGTATCGCTGTTCTGGCAAACCCCTATCGGGCCGCTGCGTTTCAATTTCAGCCAGGTTTTGGTCAAAGAGCCCTACGACATCGGGCAGACGTTTGATCTGGCGATTTCAACCCAATTCTGAGCCATGCAGGCGAGCACATACCTGAAAGGTCTGGTTATCTGCGCCGCACTGGCGGTTGGATTGCCAGCAATTGCCCAGGATGCCGGGCAGGTGGTCTCACCGATCCTGACAATCGACAGCGAAAGGGTATTCGGCAACACCGTATCTGGTCAAAAGATCAGCGCCGAGATGGAGCAGAGATTTATCGAACTTGGCGCTGAAAACAGAAGGATAGAGGGCGAACTTGAAGCAGAGGAGCTGGCGCTGACACAGCAGCGCGCCACGCTTGCTGCGGATGAGTTTCGCACCTTGGCAGATGCTTTCGATGTGAAAGTGCAGGCGATCCGCGCAGAGCAGGACGCCAAGCAGCGCGCGCTGCAGCAACAGCAGGACGCCGAACAGCAAGGATTTCTGGACCGCATTGCCCCGATCCTTTCGGCCATCGGCAACAGATACGGTGCAGTGGTCATCTTGGAGCGGCGCAATGTTTTGCTCTCGGCTGATGGCGTCGACATTACCGACGAGGCGATCGTGCGGATTAACGAGGCATTTGACGCATCCGAGGGCGAAGACGGGCAACAATCGGGCAACGACAGCTCGCAATAGGCCCGCTTGTGCGGCAACAGGCGACTTGCTACTGAGCCACAAACAAAATCCAAAGGGACAGTATATGAGCGACAGCGTCACGACCGCCGATTTCGACCTTATCCAAAGAATTCTGCCGCATCGCTATCCGTTCCTGCTGGTCGATAAAGTTGTTGATATTGACGGCGAAAAATCGGCGACCGGGATCAAGAATGTCACCTACAACGAGCCACATTTTCAGGGACACTTCCCCGGCACGCCAATCATGCCCGGCGTGACGATCATTGAGGCGATGGCGCAGACCGCCGCGGTTCTGGTCGGCATTCACATGGGACTGGTCGACAAAGATTTTTTGATTTATTTCATAAACATAGACAGCGCCAAATTTCGCCGTATGGTCGTACCCGGCGACGTGCTGAAACTGCATGTCACGACCAAGCGATCCGGCGGAAAGATATGGAAGTTTGAAAGCCGCGCCGAGGTCGACGGCGAACTAGCCGCGCAGGCCAATTTCACTGCGATGCTGGATCTGAAGGGCTGACAGGCGATGGCGATCCATGCCACGGCAAAGATCCATACCTCGGCGATCGTCGAGGACGGAGCCGGTGTGGGCGCAGGCGCGGTTATCGGGCCTTTCGCCCATATTGGCGCGCAGGTTGAACTTGGCCCAAATGTCGAAGTGAAATCCCACGCCGTTGTCACCGGCCAAACCCGTATTGGCGAGGCAACGGTGATCTTTCCGTTCGCCGTGGTCGGCGAGGTGCCGCAGGACCTGAAGTTCGCTGGTGAAAACACCCGCCTTGAGATCGGCAAACGCAACCGTCTCCGCGAAGGCGCGACACTGAATACCGGCACGGCGGGCGGCGGCGGCATCACGCGGGTGGGGGATGATTGCCTGTTCATGACCGGGGCCCATGTTGCCCATGATTGCCAGGTCGGAAATCGGGTGGTCATGGTCAATCAGGCCGCCCTTGCGGGTCATTGTATTATCGGCGACGACGTTATCATCGGCGGGCTGTCGGGCATCCACCAATTCGTACGCATTGGCGATGGCGCGATCATCGGCGCGGTCACGATGGTGACCAATGACGTGATCCCGCACGGGCTGGTCCAGGCCCACCGCGGCGAGCTGCACGGGCTGAACCTGGTCGGGCTGAAACGGCGCGGCGTGTCGCGCGGCGACATCACCGCATTACGCGCGGCCTATCAGGCGCTGGCCCAGGGCGACGGCACATTTGCCGAACGCGCGGAACGCGTGGCCGCAGAAACCGACAGTGATTATGTGCGCCAAGTGGCTGATTTCATATTGGAAGGCTCTGGCCGTTCCTTCCTGACACCAGTCTGATGCTGGCGCTGATAACCGGTTCCGGGCGCCTGCCGGAAGTGCTGAAAGCGGCTTTGTCAGCGCGCGCGCAGGATTTTCTGTCCTGCCCGATAGCCACTGACGATGCGACGGGAAATCACGCAGAACTTGGCACCTTGGGCACGTTAATCGACGACATAAAAATGCGCGGCGTGCACGAGATTTGCCTGGCCGGGGCACTCGACCGGTATAGATTAAGAATTGGCCGCGTCGATGAGATGACCAAGCCGATCATGCCGCGCATCGAAAAGGCGATGCGCCTTGGTGACAATGCAGCGCTTGTCGAATTGCTTACCATTTTTGAAGAGCACGGTCTGACCCCGCGCGGTGCGCATGAAATATGCCCGGAATTGTTGCCAGATGCTGGCGTCCCAACTAAGGCGCGACCCTCGCAACAAGACGAAGCCGACGCCGCGCAGGGCGACGTGGCCCTGCAGGCCATTGGCCGGGCAGACATCGGCCAGGCCTGCGCGGTCAAAGCGGGCAAAGTTCTGGCCACCGAAGCCCGGGCCGGAACCGACGCCATGCTGGCAGGCTTGACCAAGCCGCGCATTGGCGCTGATGTTGGCGGCATTCTGATGAAGGTGCCTAAACCCGGCCAGGACCGGCGCGCCGATTTGCCAGCCGTCGGCCCGGATACCGCCGATGGCGTAGCCGCCGCGCGGCTCGGCGGCATCGTGATCGAGGCGGGCGGAGTTCTGGTGATAGACCTCGATGAGACCATAGAAAAATGTGATCAGGCGGGGCTCTTCCTGTGGGTCCGGGAACCGAAACGGTGAAATTTTACCTTGTCGCGGGCGAAGTGTCGGGCGACAAACTTGGTCAGGCGCTGATCAGGGGCCTCAAGGGTTTGGATGCCGATCCATCGCTTGCGGGGATCGGCGGGCCGCATATGCAGGGCGAAGGACTGGCGAGCCTGTTTCCGATGAAGGAATTGTCCGTGATGGGGTTGGCCGAGATTCTGCCCAAATACCGGCACATTGTCCGCCGCATCGGCGAAACGGTGGACGACATTGTGCGACAATCGCCGGATGTCCTGATCACCATTGACAGCCCGGATTTCTGCCACCGCGTGGCCAGACGGGCGCGCGCCCGCGCGCCGCATATTCGCATCGTGCATTACGTCGCCCCTTCGGTTTGGGCCTGGCGGTCCGGGCGCGCAAAGAAAATGGCAGGGTTTGTCGATCAGGTTCTGGCGCTTTTGCCGTTTGAGCCACCCTACATGCGATCAGCAGGCATGCGCTGCGATTTTGTGGGCCATCCGGTCGTCGCCGAGCCGGTGCCGAGCACCGCCGAAATTGTCGGCTTTCGCGCCGACCATGAACTTGGCGCCGCGCCGGTCTTGCTGGTTCTGCCGGGGTCTCGCAATTCCGAAGTTGGCAGGCTTGCGCCGGTATTTGGCGCGGCAGTTAGCAGGATCGTCGCCCATCGGCCGGATATCCGCGTCGTCGTGCCGGCCGCAGCGGGTGTGGCTGAAGCAGTTGCACGCGCAACCGAGGGCTGGCGGGGCCACCCGGTGATCCTCGATCCGCGCGACCTTAACGCCGCCGATGCCGAGCATCGCAAACGCACGGCTTTCAAGGCCGCCGAAGTCGCCATCGCGGCATCGGGCACGGTCTCGTTGGAGCTGGCCGCAGCCGCCACGCCGATGGTGATTGCCTATGACATGAACTGGCTCAGCTGGCAGATCATCAGCCGGATGGTGAACCTCAGCTCGGTGACGCTGGTCAATCTGGTGACCGGGCGCAGTGTCGTGCCGGAGTTTCTAGGACCGAAATGCCAGCCCGAACCGATCGCCGAGGCAGCGATTGCGCTGTTGGACGACGAGTTTCGCCGTGAAACGCAGCTTGGCGCGATGGCTGCCTGCATGGACGCGCTTGGCCGCGGCGGCGAGCCGCCGGGTCATCGGGCGGCGCGGGCGGTGCTGGATGGACTGAAATCCTAGCAGGCGCCCATGCTGGCTGGCTCGTGCGAAAGATTTGCCAAGTGTCAGATTTCCATGCGAATTCAGACGCCTTGACGGATCGCATTGCCGCTTCCACAATGCCGCCAAGGTATTGCACCGACCTGCTGTAATTGAACAGGTGCAAAAGGGGGCACTAATGAAACTGACAACAATTGCGCTCATCGCGTCGCTTGGCTTGACATCTTTTTGCGCTGAACTTGGCATCGCAAGTGCGGATCCGAATTCCTCGGCCATGCCGGCCAGCGTTGGATCAGCTGGAGATCAGTCTCTGTGGGCCATTCTCGGACTTATACCAACGGCATCAATTTCTGACTCTGTGGGGATTCCCAAATCGGTTTTGATCTGATTCAAGGTTGGCAAAGGAGGATCGCCATGCCAGCCAGTGTTCCGCTTCGTCGCGACTTTGATGCCCGCCACCTTCGTAAACTCGCCAGCCGTTGCAAGGATGCCCGGCAGAGCCGCCGTCTGTTGTCTCTTGCGGCGGTCTACGATGGCATGCGCCGTGGAGAGGCCGCAAGGATCGGTGGGATGGATCGCCAAACCCTGCGGGACTGGGTTCACCGGTTCAACGAAGAGGGACCGGATGGCCTCACCAACCGCAAGGGCGCGGGCCGGACGCGCTACCTGAGCGATGTCCAGATGAAAGAACTTGGCGAGATTGTCGAGACCGGCCCCGATCCGGCGGTGGACGGGGTTGTCCGCTGGCGGCGGATCGACCTGAAGCGGGTGATCGAGGCGCGCTTTGGCGTCATCTATTCCGAGCGCGGGATATCCAGACTGCTTGGCGAACTGGGCTTTGCCCATATCAGCGCCCGCCCGCAGCATCCCAGGCAGGATAAGCGGATCATCGAGGCGTTTAAAAAAAACTTCGCCGACACGCTCCAGGTGCATATAGCTGACCTGCCAGCGGGAACGCCGGTGGAGATCTGGTTCCAGGACGAAGCACGCCTTGGCCAGAAGAATGGCCTGACGCGCCTGTGGGCGAGAAAGGGCACGCGCCCCCGCCAGCCGGCCGATCAGCGCTATCACAACGCCTATCTGTTCGGCGCCATCTGTCCGGCTCACGGCAAGGGGGCGGCGCTCATGCTGCCTTGGGCGGACGCGCAAGCCATGCAGATGCATCTCGACGAGATCAGCCGCCACGTCGCCCGAAAGGCCCATGCGGTTGTGCTGATGGATCGGGCCGGATGGCACACCACCGGCAAACTCAAAGTCCCGAAGAACCTCACCATCATCCTGCTGCCATCGCGCGCTCCGGAACTGAACCCGGTGGAAAATATCTGGCAGTACTTGCGCGCCAATTGGCTCTCCAACCGCGTGTTCGAAGACTACAATGCCATCGTCGATGCTGGATGCGAAGCTTGGAAAAAGCTCATCGCACAGCCCGAAACCATCACATCAATCGGAATGCGAAAATGGGCCCATATCGGTCAATGTTAAATGCCGCTGGTATTACTGCAGTGGCATTATTTCTGTTGAGGGATAATAACAGTTCGCCCTAAATAGGCGACCTGCAACCGGCATTACGAAGCGCGGCTGATCCAGCCGCCGCCCAGAACCTGCGTGCCGTCGGCTGCGTAAAACACGCAAGCCTGCCCGGGGCTGATGCCTTCTTCGGGGTTGAGCAGTTCGACCTCGGCCTCGGTAGGCGATAAGGGGCGTATCACCGCGGGCGTTGGCGGGCGGGTTGATCGCACCCGGACATTGGCGGAAAGGGCGTCGTTTTCGTCAAACGCGCCTTCTCCCAGCCAATTGACCTCGCCGACGCGGATGACGCGGGTGGCCAGCGCTTCTCTCGGTCCGAC
This sequence comes from Paracoccaceae bacterium, assembly GCA_965216135.1. Classification (GTDB taxonomy): domain Bacteria; phylum Pseudomonadota; class Alphaproteobacteria; order Rhodobacterales; family Rhodobacteraceae; genus CBDCFL01. The sequence goes on along the minus strand of CBDCFL010000021.1, from coordinate 157,251 downwards.
GACGACGCGGCGGTTTTCAACATCAAGGCGCACGACGTAAAGCGGGTCTTTCAGCCCGCCGAGCCCAAGGCCGCGACGTTGGCCGATGGTGTAGTGGATGACGCCCGCGTGGCTGCCCAAAACTTGACCGTCCATCCCGGTGATCTCGCCGGGCTCGGCTGCACCAGGGCGCAGTTTTTCGATCACGGCAGCATAATTGCCGTTTGGCACGAAGCAGATGTCCTGACTGTCGGGTTTGTCGGCCACCGCCAGCCGGTATTTGGCGGCCAGCGCCCGGGTTTGCGATTTGCTTTTGATGCCGCCCAGCGGAAAGCGCAGAAAGTCCAGTTGTTGGCGCGTCGTCGAGAACAAAAAATAGCTTTGATCACGGCCCGGATCGGCGGCCATATGCAGTTCGGGTCCGTGCGCGCCCACAAACCGGCGGATATAATGACCGGTCGCCATGCAATCGGCGTCGAGATCTTTGGCGGTGGCCATCAGGTCTTTGAATTTGACACGTTCATTGCAGCGGATGCAGGGCACGGGCGTGGCCCCTGCCAGATAGCTGTCGGCAAATTCGTCGATGACCGCTTCACGAAAGATGTTTTCGTAATCGAGCACGTAGTGGGGGAAGCCCAGCTCTTCGGCGATGCGCCGCGCGTCGTGGATGTCCTGGCCCGCGCAGCACGCGCCTTTTTTGGCCAGCGCCGCGCCGTGATCGTAAAGTTGCAGGGTCACGCCGACGACATCATAGCCCTCGCGCGCCAGTTCGGCGGCGACAACCGAGCTGTCAACGCCCCCCGACATGGCCACGACCACGCGGGTCTCGGCCGGTGGCTTGGCAAAGCCCAGCGAGTTGTGCGTCACAATGTCAGCGGGCGCTGCCACAATCATTGACCCCGTGTTGCTGAATTCGCCCGGAATATAGGAAAATCTGAAGCACTCTCAAGCCCCCGCTTCACGCGCCGTTAATTCGGCTGGCGACATTCTGTGGGCGCGAGAAAAGGGGTAGACGATGTATTTGAAGAAAGTTGAGGGGCCAAGAGCGGTCAAACTAGCCGACGGGTCGATACTGACCCGTGCTGACCTTCCGCCCGATGACACCACGCGTTGGGTGGCCAGCCGAAAGGCGGCTGTCATCCTGGGGTTGCAGGCCGGGCTGGTTAGCCAGGAAGAGGCCATGGAACGCTGGCACTTGTCCGAAGAAGAGCTTGAAGAGTGGAAAACAGCCATCGATAAGCATGGACCCGCCGCTTTGAAGGCCACTCACATTCAGCAATATAGACAATCTTAAGTTGAACTGCTACGAATTGCGGGTCAGTAACCGGCGATTAACCATTCTTCGTCAATCATTACGCCCAAGGACGGACAGTAACGGAGTATTGAGGATGCGCGTTCTCTTGGTCGAAGATGACCCAACGACGCCGAAAAGCATTGAGCTGATGTTGACGCATGCAAATCTGAATGTTTATGCCACCGATCTGGGCGAAGAAGGCGTCGATCTGGCAAAATTATACGACTACGACCTCATCCTTTTGGACCTCAACCTGCCCGATATGAACGGCCATGAGGTCTTGCGCCAACTTCGCTTGTCGCGAATCGAAACGCCGATTTTGATCCTGTCGGGGGCTGACGACACCGAAAACAAGATCAAGGGATTCGGGTTTGGGGCGGACGACTATCTGACCAAACCATTCCATTGCGAAGAACTCGTTGCGCGTATCCATGCGATCATCCGCCGCTCGAAGGGTCATTCGCAATCGGTCATTACGACCGGCAGTATCGAGGTCAACCTCGACGCCAAAACCGTCAGCGCCCATGGCAAGCCCGTCCATTTGACCGGCAAGGAATACCAGATGCTTGAGATTTTGTCGCTTCGCAAGGGCACCACGCTGACCAAGGAGATGTTCCTCAATCACCTGTATGGCGGCATGGACGAGCCCGAGCTGAAGATCATTGACGTGTTCATATGCAAACTGCGCAAGAAGCTTTCTCAGGCAACAGATGGGGAAAATTATATCGAGACTGTCTGGGGCCGCGGTTACGTGCTGCGCGACCCTGAGCCGGTCGATTACGAGCGCCCCGTTGCTATCGGTGCGTGAGCACGGCCACGACAGCAGATTTCGCATTCCATAACCACTCCGCGAACGTGACCGGCCCGCAATAAATTATTGCGGGCCGGCATGGTTTTCTGCGCCGGCTCCCCGCCGCGCGCCTGGTGGCACGGTATTGCCGACCGGCGCCGGATCGGAACCGGCCTCTAACCACCGATGTGATCGCATCGCGCCAGCGCCGGGTCGCTCGCCCACGGATATGCTGCACGATCTGGACGCTGCCGGTCTTTCTGTGGCCGACGAAATGACCTATCAATAGTCAGGGGCCAAGCAGGGTTCGGGGGGCCAAATGCCGGGCAAGTCGCGCGAAGAATTTCCTGACATTGCTGATTTGCGCGCAAACCAGGTGCGCGCCGAACTGGCTGAACTGGCCAGGCAGATCGCCCGCGCCAATGACGCTTATCACGGCCGCGACGCGCCAAAGATCAGTGACGCCGAATATGACCGCCTCAAACGCCGGAACCTGGCGCTTGAGACCGCATTCCCAAAATTGCGCCGCGCCGATACGCCATCGGACCAGATCGGTGCCCGAGCCGCGACCGGATTTGCCAAAGTGACCCATGCACAGCGGATGATGTCGCTGGCAAATGCCTTTGAAGGCGCGGATATTGCCGATTTCGACGAGGGGATTCGCCGTTACCTGGGCAGGGGCGACGAGGCGCTAAACTACACCGGCGAGCCCAAGATCGACGGTCTGTCGTTGTCGTTGCGGTATGAGAGCGGAAATCTGGCGCAGGCAGCCACCCGGGGCGACGGAATAGTGGGTGAAGACGTTACCGATAACGCACTGACGATCAATGATATTCCGCAAAAATTGAGCGATGCACCGAAGGTTCTTGAGGTCCGGGGCGAGGTCTACATGAGCCATGAAGACTTTGCCGCCCTTAACACCAAACAGGAACGTGCCGGCGGAAAAACCTTCATTAATCCGCGTAATACCGCCGCAGGATCGCTGCGCCAGCTCGATCCAAAAATCACTGGCGGACGGCCGCTTCGGTTTTTTGCCTATGCCTGGGGCGAAGTCTCGACGCCTCTCGCCGACAACCAATTTGACGCAGTTGCACGCCTCAAAGCCTTGGGTTTCAAGACAAATCCGCTGACGGTTCTCTGCAACGGCCCGGTCGAGATGCTGGCCCATTACGACAAGGTCGAGGCGCTGCGCGCGACGCTGGGCTATGACCTCGACGGGGTCGTCTACAAGGTCAATGACCTTGGCCTGCAGGCGCGGCTGGGCATTCGGTCGACAACGCCGCGCTGGGCGATCGCGCATAAATTTCCCGCCGAACTGGCCTGGACGCGGCTGGAGGCGATCGACATCCAGGTCGGACGCACCGGCGCGCTTAGTCCGGTTGCCCGCCTGCATCCGGTGACCGTTGGCGGGGTGGTTGTGTCCAACGCCACGCTTCACAACGAAGATTACATCGCTGGGCTTGATTCCAAGGGCGAACCGATTCGCGACGGCAAGGATATTCGCATCGGCGATTGGGTGCAGGTTTACCGCGCTGGCGACGTGATCCCGAAAGTGGCCGACGTCGATCTGGCCAAACGCAGCGCCGACGCAAAACGGTTCGTGTTTCCCGAAATTTGCCCGCAATGCGGGTCGCTGGCGGTGCGCGAGGATGGCGATGCCGTGCGCCGCTGCACCGGTGGCCTGATATGTCCGGCGCAAGCCGTTGAAAGGTTGAAACATTTCGTCGACCGGGCGGCATTTGACATTGACGGGCTGGGTGCCAAGCAGGTTGAGATGTTTTACCGCGATCCGGACCTTCCGATACGCGAACCGGCCGATATATTCACGCTTTCCAGCCGCGATTCCCAAAACCGCGAAAAACTGTCGGACCGGTCGGGTTGGGGCGACAAGTCGGCGTTGAACCTTTTCGCTGCGATCAACGAGCAGCGGCGCATTGATCTGCGCCGGGTAATTTTTGCGCTTGGCATCCGCTATGTCGGCGAAAGCGCGGCGCAACTTCTGGCAAGTCACTACCAGGTCTGGGAAAGTTTTGAGGCGGCGATCACGGCCGCAGAAAAGCTGGAAGGCCCCGAATGGGATCAATTGCTCAGCATCGACGGCGTTGGCAAGGTGATGGCCGCCGCGCTGGTCACTACATTTGCACAGCGCGCCGAGCGCGCATCAATTGACCGGCTGGTGGGCGAGCTGGACATCCAAAATTCCGAACCCGCGGCTGGCGTCGGCCCAGTGGCTGGCAAGACACTTGTCTTTACCGGAACGTTGGAAAAAATGACCCGCGCCGAGGCCAAGGCGCGCGCCGTGGCGATGGGCGCCAAGGTTGCAGGTACGGTATCGGCCAAAACCGATCTGGTCATCGCCGGGCCAGGTGCCGGCTCAAAAGCTAAAAAGGCCGCGGAGTTGGGCATCGAGACGATCGACGAAGACGCCTGGATCGCAATCGCAGAGACAACATGAGCAGGCCGGAGATTTTGTTTCCGCTGTTTGCGGAAATCCAGACTTTGCCGGGTATCGGCAAAAAAACCGCCGAGGCGCTGGCCCAGATTTATCTGATCCTGCCGCGCGATATGGTATTTCACCTGCCGCATTCGGTGATCGACCGCACCCGGCGCGCGTCGGTGCAGGACGCGCAACTGCCCGCGACCGTGACCGTAGAGATCACCGTGGGCCGTCACGAAAAACCTCGCGTCAAGGGACGGCCCTATCGCGTGCATGTCGAAGATGCCAGGACCAGCTTTCAACTGGTGTTTTTTCATCCCCGCGAAGACTGGCTGAAACGCCAGTTGCCATTTGGGCAGGTGCGTATCGTTTCGGGAAAGGTTGAGTTGTTCGACGGCATCGCGCAGATGGTTCACCCCGACCATATCGTTGCGGCTGGCGAGGCAAATTCGATACCCGATTTTGAACCGGTATATCCGCTGACATCCGGGATCACGGCAGCAGCGATGCGCAAGGCGGTTGAGGCGGCGATTGCGCGCCTGCCGGACTTTGATGAATGGATCGACCCGGCGCTCGTGAAGCAACAGGGCTGGCCGGGGTTTCGCGACAGCATCGCGCAGGCGCATGGGCCCGAATGCGTGGCTGATCTGTCGCCAAATGCCCCGGCGCGGCAGCGGCTGGCCTATGACGAATTGTTCGCCCATCAGCTGACCCTGGCGCTGGCGCGCGCGCGCGTCCGGCGCACTAAAGGCGCCGCAACAACCGGTGACGGACGGCTGCAAGACGCGGTTCTGGAAAGCCTGCCGTATGCGCCCACCGGCGCGCAGATGCGCACGATCAGCGAGATCCAGGCCGATATGGCCGAGCCGATGCGCATGAACCGGCTGCTGCAGGGCGATGTCGGATCGGGCAAGACGATCGTGGCCTTTATCGCACTTCTGAGCGCTGTTGAGGCGGGCGGGCAGGGTGCGATCATGGCCCCGACGGAAATTTTGGCGCGCCAGCATTATGAGAGCCTGTCGCTTCTGGCCAAAGTAGCTGGGGTCCGCCTGGAGGTTCTGACCGGGCGCGACCGGGGCAGCACCCGCGCGGCCAAGCTGACCGGTTTGGCCTCGGGCGCAATCGACATTCTGGTCGGCACGCATTCGCTTTTTCAATCCGACGTCCAGTTTAGGGATTTGCGGCTTGCGGTTGTCGATGAGCAGCACCGGTTCGGCGTGGCCCAGCGCATGGAATTTGGCGCCAAGGGTGCTGCGGCAGACCTGTTGGTGATGACCGCCACGCCGATCCCGCGATCCCTGGCACTGGCGCAATACGGGGACATGGACGTATCGGTGCTTGATGAAAAACCGCCCGGACGCCTGCCGATTGCCACCGCGTTGGTGTCATTGGGCCGCTTGGACGAGGTCGTTGGTCATCTGCGCGATGCGATTGGCAAAGGCCAGCAGGCCTATTGGGTGTGCCCGCTTGTCGAAGAAAGCGAGGTCAGCGATCTTACCGCGGCCCAGGAACGGTTCGCCATGCTGCGCGCCGCATTTGGCGAGGGCACCGTTGATCTGGTGCACGGGCAGATGCCGCCGGAAAGCAAGGATCGCGCGATGGCCGATTTTGCGGGCGGCAGAACCAAGGTGCTGGTCGCTACCACCGTGATCGAGGTCGGCGTCGATGTGCCCAGTGCGACGATCATGGTCGTCGAGCGCGCCGAGCATTTCGGATTGACGCAATTGCATCAGCTGCGCGGGCGGGTCGGGCGCGGCACGCAAGCCTCGACATGTCTGCTGCTTTACGCTCCGCCGCTGACCGAGGGCGGGCGCAGACGCCTGAAAATCCTGCGCGAAACCGAAGACGGTTTTCGCATCGCCGAGGAGGACCTGGCGATGCGCGGGGCGGGTGATCTTATCGGGACGGCGCAGGCTGGCCTGCCGAGATTTCGCATCGCCGATCTGGAATCCCAGGCTGGTTTGCTGCAGATCGCCCAGTCCGACGCGCGCAAGCTGCTGGCCGATGACGCCGCTCTGGAACAAAGCCGCGGGCGCGCCGCACGGGCGCTTTTGTGGCTGACAGGTCAGGACAGAGCCATTCGCCTGATCGAAATTGGGTAGACGTTGCCTGGCAGCATGGTGCCGGTCAGCGCAGAAAAAATTAACATTATCTCGCTTTGTTCACAGTTGTTCTCAGAAAGTTCTTTACAAATCGGTGAAAATTTGAGAACAAAAAAGAAACAAACGTCAAACAGGATCCAAATCAATGATTGCTGAAATCAGCGCCGCAGTGTCGCGATCCCGGCGAAACTTGCCTGGCGATGCCGCGGGCGCGCTGGCGCTTGCGATCATGCTGATGGTTGGTCTGAACTGGCCGCTGATTATGTGAACTGCCTCAAGGTCTGTCCGGTCCGGGTGGCGTTTTCGTCCCCTATGCCCAACGCACCCGGAAATATTGCCTAACCTGCTGATCCATTGGGCCCCTCATCCCCCAAGATCGCAGTTAAACCACAGACCTCGCCTGCCGCCGCATCCTGTCACAGATGCGGCGGTTTTTTTTGCGTTTTGGGCGAAGCGTGGCCTCAGGCCAGCCGCGATGGGCGGGCACTTTCGATGGCATCGCAGACCGCTTCCAGACACAGCATGATCGAGGCATGGCGGTTTTTGAATCCGCGCGCGGGCATCAACACCCTTAGTTCGTCAAACGGCGCGTCCGGGACGGGCCCGCCATCGGTGAGCATCGCGCGCAATTGATCGCGGGCCGCAAAAAGCGCGGCGGTGTCCTGGCCCACGATGTTGGCACCGATAACCGAGGCCGCCGCCTGTCCAAGCGCACAGGCTTTCACATCCTGGCCAAAGCGGGTCACACGGTCGCCGGCAAGTTCGAGATCAACCGTGACCGTCGAACCGCACAGCGGCGAGCGGCGATTGGCACTGACATGAGCGCTATCAAGGCGTTCCGCATACGGAATGTCGGCGGCCAGCTCAAGGATCCGGCCGGAATAAAGGTCGATCAGGTCGCTGTCGCTCATGGCGGTTTCTCAGTTGCTCCAAATCGCATAGATAGGCCGCGAAGCTGGCCTTGAAAAGAGATATGCAATGAAGTTTGAGCCGGACAAGCTGATATATAACGATGCCGGACTGATCCCGGTGGTGGCCCAGGACGCCGAGTCACTGGAAATTCTGATGCTGGCCTGGATGAATGCGGATGCAGTGCGGCGCACGCTGACCACCGGTCAGGTTACCTATTGGTCCCGGTCACGCAATGAATTCTGGGTCAAAGGCCAGACCAGCGGGCACCGCCAGGAACTGGTGGAGATGCGCATCGATTGCGACCGCGACAGCTTGGTCGTTCTAGTGCGGCAAACCGGGCCGGCCTGTCACACCAACCGGCGCAGCTGTTTTTTCACCGCAGTACGCGAGGGGCGCGAAGTTGAACTGCTCTCGCCCGAGACATCGTAAGCTCAAACGGTGATCCCGCCGCATGCGAGCCGCGTTCGCGATAGGGCGTGGTGTCATAATGCGCCCGGTAGCATTTGGAAAAATGCGACGGCGAGGCGAAACCGCAGGCCAGCGCGACGTTGATCACGCTCATATCCGTCTGCATCAGCAGATTTCGCGCCTTCTGCAGCCTGAGTTCCATATAATAACGCTTGGGACTGCGGTTCAGATAGCGCCGGAACAGGCGTTCCAACTGGCGCGTCGACATCCCGACATCAGAAGCCAGGATCGACGGGCTGATCGGTTCTTCGATATTCTGTTCCATTATCTGAATGACGTTTGAAAGTTTCGGGTGGCGCACGCCGATGCGCGTCGGCACCGAAAGGCGCTGGGTGTCCTGATCGGTTCGGATCGACGAATAGATCAGCTGATCGGCCACCACATTGGCAATTTCCTCGCCGTGATCATCGGCAATCAGCTTGAGCATCAAATCGATCGACGCAGTTCCGCCCGCCGTCGTCATGCGATTGCCGTCCACGGTGAACACCGACTTGGTCAGGTTCACATGCTCAAATTCCTCGGCAAAGCTATCCTGATTTTCCCAGTGAATGGTGGCGCGCTTGCCGTCAAGCAGACCGGCGGTCGCCAACGTCTGTGCAGCCGTGCACAGGCCCGCGATCGACGGACCGCGGCGGGCCTCGCGCCTGAGCCAATTGAGCACTTTTTTTGTGGACGCCAGTGCGATGCCGATGCCGCCACAAACGACGATGGTGTGATTGCGCGGAACCTCCTCCAGGTCGCCGTCCAGCTTGAACGTCGTGCCGGTCGAACAAACCGCAATGTCGCCGCCTTCACCGATGAGGCGCCAGGAATATGCCTCGCGCCCGATTGCGCGGTTGGCGATGCGCAGGCTGTCCAATGCGCAGGCAAAGCTCAGCAATGTAAACTGATCCAGAAGCACGAATACAAAATGCTTTTTGGTTCTGTCCGGTGCGGATGTCGGCGAAGACGCAATCACATGGGTGTCTCCTGTCTCGGCTTTCTGCCAGCCTGTCCGGCACCAAATAGCTTTTTCATTTCAGGTTCAAGCAGCGTGTAGCCCGTTGATGCGTTTTCGAACAAAATTCATGATTGCGGCTCGCCCAGGGTTTGCGCCCGCACCTCGTTTGCCTATAAGCCATGCGTTGGGTGAAGAGACCGGAGCAGAACCATGGGCGATTGGGCGAAATCGGACTGGCGGCGCAAGCCACGCATCCAGATGCCCGACTATCTGGACCCGGCCGCGTTGCAAGATGTAGAGCAAAAACTGGCAAGTTATCCCCCGCTGGTCTTTGCCGGCGAGGCGCGCCGCCTCAAGGCGCAACTTGGCCAGGCCGCGCGCGGTGAGGCATTTTTGTTGCAAGGCGGCGATTGCGCCGAAAGTTTCGCCGAATTTTCCGCCGACAGCATTCGTGACACATTCAAGGTGATGCTGCAGATGGCGATGGTGCTGACCTATGGTGCCAAAGTGCCGGTCATCAAGGTCGGCCGCATCGCCGGGCAAATGGCAAAACCGCGCTCGGCACCGATGGAAATTCAATCGGGAACCGAATTGCCCAGCTATCGCGGCGACATCATCAACGGAATTGACTTTACCAGGGCGGAACGCGAACCGGACCCGCAACGGATGCTGCAGGCCTATATGCAGGCGGCGGCGACGCTGAATTTGCTGCGGGCATTTTCGACCGGCGGTTACGCCGATGTGCACCAGGTTCATGCCTGGACGCTTGGTTTCACCGATCAGGACGAGGCGGAAAAATATCGCGGCCTGGCCAACCGGATTTCTGACACACTGGATTTCATGCGCGCAGCCGGTGTGTCCGACGACGCGGCCCATACCCTGCAATCGGTTGATTTCTACACCAGCCACGAGGCGCTGCTGCTGGAATACGAAGAGGCGCTCTGCCGCATCGATTCGACAACCGGCCTGCCGGTTGCCGGCTCTGGCCATCTGATCTGGATCGGCGACCGCACCCGCCAGCCCGACGGCGCGCATGTCGAATTCGCCCGTGGCGTGCAAAATCCGATCGGTCTGAAATGTGGACCGAGCCTGACCAGCGATCACCTGAAGGCTCTGATGGCCCGGCTGAACCCTGAAAACGAACCGGGACGGCTGACCTTGATCGCGCGGTTTGGCGCTGGCTCGGTTGGCGAGCATCTGCCGCGGCTGATCCGGGCGGTCAAAGAGGAAGGTGCCGAGGTTTTGTGGACCTGCGACGCGATGCACGGCAACACAATCAAATCGTCATCCGGCTATAAGACCCGGCCCTTTGATTCGGTCCTGCGCGAGGTGCGCGAGTTCTTTGCGGTGCACAAGGCCGAGGGAACCATCCCCGGCGGTGTGCATTTCGAGATGACCGGCAAGGATGTGACCGAATGCACCGGCGGCGTTCGCGCCGTGACCGATGAGGATTTGTCAGACCGCTATCACACCGCCTGTGATCCCCGCCTGAATGCCAGTCAGTCGCTGGAACTGGCGTTTTTGGTGGCCCAGGAATTGTCGGCCCGGCGCGACAAATGGGCGAAAGCCGCGATCTGAGCCGGGAAAAGATAGGCGCGCGAACCGATGGCTCAGTCGGCGCTGTGAACCAGGCGCAGATGCGGGTGTTCACCGCTAGGCGGGCGCGTTTGGTGATTGAAACCGGCGCGCTCCTCGGCAAATGCTACGCGGCGCACATTTTCCGCCTCACTTGCGGCAAAATTGCGCGTGCCCAGGCACCGGGTCTGGCATTCCGCTTGGTCAAACCGTCTGGGCGTACGGCCGATCTGGCCATGGGTCTGCAGACATCCCAGGATGCGGTTGACCTTGCCTTTTTCACAGGTGAGCGGGGCCAGAAACAACCGGGCGCTCAACTGACCACGACCGGGCCCGGCCTCGGAGATGAGCGACAGATCGGCAAGGCAGGGGCCGCCGCAAACCGATTCAATCGCCTGGGTAATTGTTGCGCGCGCCGCGGGCACGAACATCGCCGTTAACGGCATGCCGCGCACTTCCATGCCCATCAAATCATTGAAATGCATTCCCGCCAGGCGAATACGGCCCACGCCCGGCGCGATACGCTCCAGCAAACAGGCAAATTCCAGCACCTGATCCATGCCGCGCGGATCAACCGCCGATCTGGGCGGAACTGTGCCATCGCGATATAGCCCTTGCCAATATCCTTCGACCTGAGAAATGGCTGAATACAACATTATTTCACCCCTTTGGCAGACATTGCAGCAAACGCGCCGCTCTGCCATTTGCAAAAGATTTCACTCGTTACGGGCTCGATCTGATCGCGTTGTCCTAGTGATGGGCTGGTGTTAACCCTATCGTAAGACAACTTACCCACGGGTTAATGTGGCATAAATCGGGCGTGATTGGGGCGAAAATGATACTATTGGTTAACTGCCGATGACCAGATCGATGACCGGATACGCCTCGGGCACGGGCGAAATTGGCGTTTGGAAATGGACCGCCGATCTGCGTTCGCTCAATGGCCGGGGCCTGGACATCAGGCTGCGCATTCCCGACTGGATCGAAGGACTCGAACCCAAGCTGCGCGAAATGTTGCGCAACAAGATCGCCCGCGGCTCGGTCACCTTGTCGATCAGATTGTCGCGCGAAGATGGCGACGTCGAAGCCTTGCAGATCGATGCCGCCCAACTTGACGCCGCGCTGAACGCGGTTAGTCGCATCGAAGTCGAGGCAGCCGAAGCCCATGGCCTGAGCCTGGCGTCGAGCCGGGCAACAGATGTTTTGGCGCTCTGCCGGCAATCGGCGCTGGCCTCTGGCGGCGCGGCGGCGCAGGCAAAGGCACTGGTCGCGCCTCTCTGCGAGCAGGCAGCGTCACTGCTGGTCGAATTTGATGTTGCGCGCGCGGCTGAAGGCGCCAAACTTGCCGAGATAATCACCGGCCAGCTCGATCAGATCGCTACGTTGACGCAATCGGCAAGCAAGGCCGCCACCGAGCGCGCCAGTGACATGGCCGAAACCCTGCAAGCCAACCTGGCGCGCGTGCTTGACAACGTCCAAGGTGGCGACCCCGACCGGGTGGCGCAGGAACTGGCGCTTTTGGCGGTCAAGGCGGATGTCACCGAAGAGCTGGATCGCCTGACGGCCCATGTCGCGCAGGCACGCGATCAATTGGCTGTCAACGGTCCGGTTGGTCGTAAACTTGACTTTTTGACCCAGGAATTCAATCGCGAAGCCAACACCTTATGCTCCAAATCTCAGTCACTAGCGCTGACGCGGATCGGGCTTGACCTGAAGGCGGTCATAGATCAGATGCGCGAGCAGGTTCAGAACGTGGAGTGATGAATGGCCGACCGCCGCGGGCTCTTGCTGATCATATCCTCGCCGTCAGGTGCCGGAAAATCGACACTGTCCCGTCGTCTGAGGGATTGGGATCCGGGCATTCAGTTTTCCATTTCCGCCACCACGCGAAAACCCAGACCCGGCGAGGCGGACGGGCGCGAATATCATTTTGTTGCCCGCAACCAGTTTGAACAAATGATCGCAGACGGCGAAATGCTCGAACATGCCGAGGTATTTGGCAATCTGTATGGCTCGCCAAAAGCTCCGGTCGAGGCGGCCATGGCGCAGGGTCTGGACACGCTCTTTGATATTGACTGGCAGGGCGGCCAGCAAATTCGAAACTCATCGCTTGGTCAGGATGTCGTGTCGATTTTCATTCTGCCGCCGTCGATATCCGACCTTGAGCAGCGCTTGCGAGGCCGTGGACAAGACAGTGATGATGTGATCGCGGGGCGAATGCAAAAAAGCCAATCCGAAATCAGCCATTGGGCGGAATATGATTATGTCCTGATCAACCAAGACCTCGGCGACACCGAACACGACCTGCGCGCGATCCTGATCGCCGAAAGATCACGCCGCGAACGCCGTTTGGGCCTGAACGATTTTGTGCGCGCACTTGATCGCGAATTCAAGGACCGGACATGACGATTTACGCGCTTGATGATGTGTCGCCGGAGATTGCCCCATCCGCATGGATCGCGCCGGATGCCAATGTGATTGGCAGGGTCAGGCTGGGCGCGCAGGTCTCAGTTTGGTTTGGCGCAACGCTGCGTGGCGATAACGAGCTCTTGGATGTTGGCCAGGGCAGCAATATTCAGGAAAACTGCGTGCTGCACACGGATATGGGCTATCCGCTTGCGATCGGCGCGAATTGCACCATTGGCCACAAGGCCATGCTGCACGGCTGTACGATAGGCGCGGGATCCCTGATCGGCATGGGCGCAACTGTTCTGAACGGCGCGGTCATCGGGCAAGGCTGTTTGATCGGGGCAGGGGCATTAATCACTGAAGGCAAAGTCATTCCCGATGGCAGCCTGGTAATGGGTGTGCCGGGCAAGGTAGTGCGCCAACTGGATGGCGCTGCGCGTGCGCTGCTGATCGGTTCCGCCGAGCATTATCAGAAAAACGCCGCGCGCTTTGCCGCTGGGCTGGTGCCGGTGGCGGGTACAGAGGGCTGATGGCGGTCCGGCGCAACCTAGCAGGCGGCAGCCGGCCCGGGCAGGCATCGCGCCCGCTTGTCGGCGGGATCGAGCCGGCGACGGCCTATCTGAGCGAAAATCCGGATGTGCTGGACGCGATTTATGACGGCGATCTTGCCGGATACACCTATGCGCGCGAGGGGCATCCGAATGCCGACCGCCTGGCGGCCATCATTGACGGGCTGGAGGGCACCGCGCGCGGGCGTATCATCGGTTCCGGTATGGCCGCGATCAGCGCGGTTTTGCTTGGCCTGACAAAAGCCGGCGACCATGTGATCGGGGGCGATCAGCTTTATGGCCGCTCGCTGCGGCTGCTGAACGAGGAACTGCCACGTTTGGGGGTGCAAACCACGCTGGTCGATCCCACCAGCGCTGCGGCGGTCGCCGCTGCGATCCGCCCGCAAACGAGGCTGATCGTGATTGAGGCGGTGTCAAACCCGGCGCTGCGCGTCGCCGATGTCGCGGCAATCGCGCGACTGTCGGCCGAGCGTCAGATCCTGCTTGCCATCGACAATACCTTCACGACTCCACGGGCATTCCGCCCGTTGGACCACGGCGCCGATATTGTCATTCATTCCGTGACAAAATTGTTGGCAGGGCATTCTGATGTGACGCTCGGGTATGTCGCTGCCCGCGATCCAGGCGTGGCCGATCGCCTTGGCGATGTGGTGAGCAGTTTTGGCCTGACGCCCAGCCCTTTTGACTGCTGGCTGGCAGAGCGCGGGTTGTATTCGTTCCATCTCAGATACGACCGCGCTGCCCAAAATGCAGCCATGCTTGCCGATGCGCTGGCCGAAATCGGCGGCGTGACGCGCGTCATTTACCCCGGTCGCGCCGATCATCCCGATCATCGCCGCGCCAAATCGCTGTTTGCCGAAAATTTCGGGACCATGGTCAGTTTTGAGATCACCGGTGGCCGCGCCGCGGCCAACCGCCTTGTTGGCGCTGCACCCGGCCTTGCCTTTGCGCCAACGCTTGGCGACGTCACGACTACTTTGTCACATCCGGCAAGCTCGTCGCATCGCGCGCTGTCCCCGGATGCCCGCGCCGCACTTGGCCTGTCAGAGGGGTTTTTCCGCGTTTCGGTGGGCGTCGAAAACGCCGACGATCTGATCAATGAACTCTGCGCGGCTGTTCAATCTGCGTGTGGTTAGTGAACGCTGAGGTTGGCATTGTGACCGATCAAAAGCACATCGGTATCAAGACCGGGGCATTGCGCCGCGATCTCCGAGAGCAGGACCCCGGGGTTTTTGATCGCTGAGGTGACGATGCGATAGCGTCCCGGAAATTCCGATCGGTGCAGGACCTGCGCAAGATCGAGGCAGTCAAAACTGCGTGACATCAGCGGCGACACAATCACATCCGGGGCGATCGCACGAAGGAATTCCAGCGACAGGTCCGCGAAATCCGCATAGGCCAGATCAGAGCTTGAACGCAGAAGATGGCCAACCGTCTTCCATAGCCGAATTTCACCAATCGCCAGAATGATCGGGCGCTTTGCCTCTTCACTTTCATGCACACGAAATGCCGCCCTGGCGAGGTCATCACGCTTTCGCATCAAATCGCTCAAATCTGCACTCCTTGATGGGTCCGAAAGTGTGGAATGGCAGCTCGCCAAAGCATATTGCTAAATTGTAATTCCAAGCGCAACCACTACTATAGGTTGCACATTAGTTTTCGCGCCCGCGATCCAAGTCTGTGGCGGTTAATTTGATCAATATTTCGCGATCCCATTATCGGGGCGGCCGGGCCGTGATTTGTGAATGGATCGCGCTATCGTCCAATCATGTCCAGATCAAATGGTGTCGATTGGTAAATCTCGTTGATCCAATTGCCATAAAGAAGATGCCCATGGCTGCGCCAGCGGTTTTGCGGCGCTAAGGACGGGTCGTCACCGGGATAATAGTTTATCGGCACATTGATTGGCGTGCCGTCTTTGATGTCGCGATCATATTCTTCCTTCAACGTGGCGCTGTCGTATTCAAAGTGGTTGAAAATATAGAGTGCCCGATGGCCGGGATCCTGGATCAGGCAGGGCCCGACCGCATTGCTACCGAGCAGTGGAATTAGGGCCGGGGTTGCATCAATTTCGCCCTGGCGCATTTCGGTCCAGCGGCTGACCGGGATCACGCAATCATCGGAAAATCCACGCAGAAAGGGCGAATTAGGGGCCAGATTTTGGTGACGGAAACACCCGAACGCCTTTTGGTCCAGCATGTGCTTGTCGACACCATGGAAATGATAAATCATCCCCATCCCGCCCCAACATACGCCGAATGTGGAATGCACATGCGTTTGCGTCCACTCGAACACTTCAGTCAGTTCATCCCAATAAGTGACGTCGCGAAACGGCAGATGCTCGATCGGCGCGCCGGTGATTATCAGGCCGTCGAATTTTTCGTCCCTGACTTCGCTGAACGGGCGGTAGAACTCGCCCATGTGCTCAGATGCGGTATTCTTGGTCTCATGTTCGCTCATCCGGATCAGACTTAGCTCGATCTGCAAAGGCGTGGCGCCAATCAGTCGGGCAAACTGGTTCTCGGTTTGGATTTTCTTGGGCATCAGGTTCAAAAGCCCGATATGCAGCGGCCTGATGTCCTGCCGTGCAGCGCGGCTTTGCGACATCACCATCACGCCCTCATTGGTCAGAACGTCAAAGGCCGGCAGATTTTCGGGCAGGGTGATGGGCATTGGCTCACTCGGTTCCACGGCCCGCTGTTGTTAGGGCGGGATTTGACAGAGGGCAAGGCGGGGGGCTAGCATGACGCTATTGAACTTGAGTAATTTTTGATCGGGGGCGTTATACGAAAAAATTTGTTGGTGCTTGTTCTTGCACTTTCAGCCTGCACGACCGCGCGAATTGAACCAGACCTCAACCGGTTTGCGCAGGAGGTCGATGCGGCCGCCAAATCCCTGAAGCCCGTGCTGACAAGCGGACTTGCGAAGGATGCCGAGGAACGGCTGACCTTTGGGGCGGACAATCAGGAAACCTGGTTTTTGAGCGACGCATGCGCCGATGCGCTTGCGGTAAGGGCCGCAACGCCGGTCGGTCGCTGCCAGATTGAAAGAGTGCCGACGACGGACAAATTGCCGCCGGTCGGCAATGCCACCGCAGCCGCGGTCAATATTTCCGCGCTGCAGGATTATGTCGCTGCGCTGGCTTTGCTTGCAAGTGCCACGTCCGAGACCGAGCTGATTGCAGCCTATGGTGCTGCGCTCGGTGGTTTGGAGAACATTGGCGCTGAGCTGGGCGGCGGAGGGTTGGCTGACTTTGTCAAAGGACTTGAGGATCGCAGCGCGCAGACCGAGTCCGTTGTCGATTTTGCGATCAAGACGCTTCGGTTCCAGCGCATGCGTGAAGTGGTTCTTGATGCCGACCCGGCGGTTCAAACGGCCGCGCGAAACCTGCAGCTGAAATTGATGCAAATGCACGCCGATCCCACGTTTGATCGGCTGGCAAAACGACTTGGCGATGCCGACAATGCGGTGCTCGAGGCGGACACGAGCGACGGCCCGGCCTACCGTGCGGCGCTGGTCGAACTTCAGAACGCTCACGCAGCCTTTGTCGCCCATTACGCAAGATCGATTTACGTGAGTGTGGCCATGATTGGCAAAGCACATGGGGGATTGGCTGGTGCCCTGCGTAACCCCGGCAAGCCCGAAGAGATCGTCGATTACATCACGGCGCTTAATACCACCGAGCGGAATGCCTGACTCACGTTGGGGATTCCCAAGCGGTCCGATCTCTGACTCAATGTGGTGAACCAATGAGGTTCGCCATGGCAGCGCCTATCGACTTACGGAACGATTTTGACAGCGTCTCACTGCGGTGCCTCGCGAAGAGGACCAGGGACGCGACCCAGAGCCGTCGTCTGCTGGCGTTGGCCGAGGTCTACGATGGTGGCAGCAGGACGGATGCGTCGCGGATCGGCGGCGTCGGTCTGCAGATCATTCGCGACTGGGTGCTGCGCTTCAACGCCCGCGGACCGGACGGGCTGGTCGATGGGAAGTCACCGGGCGCACCCTCGAAGCTCAACGCCGATCACCGCCGCGCACTGGCGGAGGTTGTTGAGGCCGGCCCGGTCCCGGCGGTGGACGGCGTCGTGCGCTGGCGGCGCAAGGACCTGGCGCGGTGGCTCTTGGAGACGTTCGCCATCTCGCTCGACGAGACCACGGTCGGGCGCGAGTTGAAGGCGCTCGGCTTCGCCAAGATCTCGGCGCGGCCGCGCCACTACGCGCAAAACGAGCTGGCCGTCGAGGCTTTTAAAAAAAACTTCCCCGCCGAACTGGCGAAGATCCGGGCGAGGCTCCCGAAAGGCGTCGAGATAGAGCTGTGGTGGCAAGATGAAGCCCGCATCGGCCAGAAGAATAAGCTCACACGCCGATGGGCCAGACGTGGCACGCGCCCGCGGGCACCCCGCGACCAGCGCACCGAATGGGCCTATATCTTCGGCGCGATCTGTCCCGCGAAGGGGAAAGGCGCCGGGCTGGTCATGCCCTGGTGCGACACCGACGCCATGGCGGCGCACCTCATCGAGATCAGTGCCGCCGTCGATCCCGGCGCCCATGCGGTGCTGATCGTCGATCAGGCCGGTTGGCACTTGACGCCCAAGCTGGCGATCCCCGACAACATCACCGTCCTGGCGCTGCCGCCACGATCGCCCGAGTTGAACCCGGTGGAGAATGTCTGGCAATTCATGCGCGACAACTGGTTGTCGAACCGGATCTTCAAATCCTACGAAGACATCGTCGCGCTGTGCTGCCAAGCCTGGAACAACCTCATCGACCAACCATGGAAGATCATGTCCCTCGGCATGCGCAAATGGGCGCATGGGTTCTGATCAATGACCGTTGGTAGAACGGGCCGACGATCCCGCCCTCGGGCCCGAATTTGCGCGCCTCGGTCAACAGCGCAAAGACGGCAAACCCGACAACCCCGGCGACGATCGCATTGCCGACCCGTCGGGCCAGGGCGTAGCGGTCATCAGCGGCGCTGATGGCGTGAAAACACAGCGCGAAAAACAGCCCCAAAGACAAATGCCGGATCGCGGCCAGCGCGCTGTCACCCGGCCCGACGGTGCCAAATCCGCCGGTTTCGGGGGTAATCGCGCCGCTGAGTGCCTGCGAAACAGCGAAACCCGCGAGCCCGCCGGCGACAAGACCGCCCAATACTGGCCACCAAGTGAGCGCGAACCCGGCGCTGCTGAAGAACAGCAACATTAGCCCGATCGCAGCGACGCCAATACCCAGCCCCGCCCAAGCAGCGGCATGGTGGCCGCCAAGGGGCAGCGGCGCCGCCAGCGCGACGCCCACCAACGCCACCAGGGCGAGTTTTTCCGGCCACAGGCGCACCACCGGTTCGGCCACCTGAACGATTACGCGCCGGCGCGGCATCCGGGTGGTGTCCGCCGGACCAGCGGCCAGTGCCAGCTCGCCGGTCAGGCTCATGCTGCTCCGCTAATTCGTATGAGGTTAAGCAGCCGGGTGCGATCCGCCGCACTGGCTTTGCCGAGCGCGAGCTTGATAAACACCCGCAAGGCCGGACGCCGTATGTAATATGCCGCCATCAGCTCTGCGCCGGACTGCGTGGCCAGCATCGTGTCGATGTCACCGACCATTAATCCGGCGATACTGGCGCTGGTCGCACCATTTGGCTCGGCACTGAATTCTGAGGCGAGCAAGACAAACCGACGCTCGGCCTGCCAGCCTTCATGACGGGCAAGCGTTTGCGCTTTCGTCAGCGCTTCCGTCATAACTTTTGGCTGCCCATCCGCCGCCGCCAGCGCGGCTCCAAGCAGATGGGCGACACCGTCACCGGGCCAGCCGCTGTGCCCCTGGCTCTGAACTTGGCCGCAACGTCGCATCAGGTTTTGGCGCGCCGGTTCCGGCAACAGGCTGCGCCAATCCGGTGTCAGCGCACAAGACATGCCCCCGCCATGCCCCTGAATGAAGAATGCGACCACGCCCGGACCGGCGCGGCCAGTGGGCCCAGCGGAATGGCCGATGCGTCGGCCTGCCGGATCAGTCGCGCCGCCTGCGTCTCGGCAAACATCACGCGTGTCGAGACCGCGAGTAATGTCATGCAAAAGACGAGTGCGAGACCTCTGAACATCTGACGCGAACCATCTAATAAATGCGACGGATACCGATTTCCGCCTCAACTCGATAAAATGCGAAAGAACATTAAGATAACATTAAGCATTAATACCACCGAGCGGAATGCCTGACTCACGTTGGGGATTCCCAAGCGGTCCGATCTCTGACTCAATGTGGTGAACCAATGAGGTTCGCCATGGCAGCGCCTATCGACTTACGGAACGATTTTGACAGCGTCTCACTGCGGTGCCTCGCGAAGAGGACCAGGGACGCGACCCAGAGCCGTCGTCTGCTGGCGTTGGCCGAGGTCTACGATGGTGGCAGCAGGACGGATGCGTCGCGGATCGGCGGCGTCGGTCTGCAGATCATTCGCGACTGGGTGCTGCGCTTCAACGCCCGCGGACCGGACGGGCTGGTCGATGGGAAGTCACCGGGCGCACCCTCGAAGCTCAACGCCGATCACCGCCGCGCACTGGCGGAGGTTGTTGAGGCCGGCCCGGTCCCGGCGGTGGACGGCGTCGTGCGCTGGCGGCGCAAGGACCTGGCGCGGTGGCTCTTGGAGACGTTCGCCATCTCGCTCGACGAGACCACGGTCGGGCGCGAGTTGAAGGCGCTCGGCTTCGCCAAGATCTCGGCGCGGCCGCGCCACTACGCGCAAAACGAGCTGGCCGTCGAGGCTTTTAAAAAAAACTTCCCCGCCGAACTGGCGAAGATCCGGGCGAGGCTCCCGAAAGGCGTCGAGATAGAGCTGTGGTGGCAAGATGAAGCCCGCATCGGCCAGAAGAATAAGCTCACACGCCGATGGGCCAGACGTGGCACGCGCCCGCGGGTGCCCCGCGACCAGCGCACCGAATGGGCCTATATCTTCGGCGCGATCTGTCCCGCGAAGGGGAAAGGCGCCGGGCTGGTCATGCCCTGGTGCGACACCGACGCCATGGCGGCGCACCTCATCGAGATCAGTGCCGCCGTCGATCCCGGCGCCCATGCGGTGCTGATCGTCGATCAGGCCGGTTGGCACTTGACGCCCAAGCTGGCGATCCCCGACAACATCACCGTCCTGGCGCTGCCGCCACGATCGCCCGAGTTGAACCCGGTAGAGAATGTCTGGCAATTCATGCGCGACAACTGGTTGTCGAACCGGATCTTCAAATCCTACGAAGACATCGTCGCGCTGTGCTGCCAAGCCTGGAACAACCTCATCGACCAACCATGGAAGATCATGTCCCTCGGCATGCGCAAATGGGCGCATGGGTTCGGATCAATGACCGTTGGTATAAGGCGCTGTCCGATAGCTTGAAGGAATAGACCAATGCCAGAGCTTACCGCCACATCTGCCGAAGAACTGAGCAGGCTCGAAAACCGGCTGAATGATTTGAAACGCAAAAGCACGCAAGCCATCAAGGCGGCGGCGAAAAAAGTCGCGAAAGCGACCACCGACGTGGCCCGCAACAAGGCGCGAACGAAATTGAACGACCAGCGTGCCGCCCGGGCCGGGTTGAACCGCGAACAGGCGCAGTTGCTGGAGCTTGAAAAGGCCTATGAACGCTCGACGCGCCACGAAAACGAAGCGATCAAGGACCTGCGGCGGGCCGCCCGCGACGCGGGTGCGCTAGTCAAGGGCATTCGGCGTGCGACTGACATTTTGAACGCGGTGGGGAAATTTTCCGGCATTGTGGTCAAGTTGATCGGGCTGCTGCCCTAACCAATCGCCCCCGCCACCAGCGCGACAAACCCTGCTTCGCCCTGCACCTCGGCGACATCTTCGGCCTGCACCTTCACCCCCCACTTATCCGCCATCGCTGCGTATCGCGGTTGGCGGTGGGCCAGGGCGCGTGCGTAGGTCCAGCGCACAAAGGCATCGGGGTCAACCTTGTCATCGCGCACCTTTTGCGCGTTAAGATATTCCTGCCACGAAGCCAGAAGAAATTCGGCCTGATAGCACATCGGCTTGGGGGCTTTGTCAAAACGCCGGATCATCTCGGCGGTGTGCGCATCCGAGCCTTCGATCCAGATCAGCAAATGGCTGCGGGCCAGAACGCTAAGCAAAGGGTCGTCGGGATCGTCGGGGTTCACGACTTCGCAGATCGACCCGCCGCTGTCGCAGACAAAATTGTCATAGCCATAAAGCTGACGCGCCCGGCCGATGAACCGCTCGGTATCCAGAAGCGCGGCGACTTCGGCGTCACTATGCTGTTGTTGGCGACGCTGATACTCGCCGAAAGGCAAGCCGCCCAGGGCAGGATCGCCGGGTTTGCCGAGATAGGTGGACAGAGGCGCAAGATTATTGAACGTGATGTTCGAGGCGATGTAGATTGAATCGCTCAACAGCAAGTCGCGCAGAAACGGGTTGGCCATCGCCTCGCGTTTGAAATTATCGACGATATATTCGCCCATGTAGCGCGTGCCGATACGGTAATCGACCGAGTAATGAAACCAGCCACCCGCCTCGCGTAGCATGTTTGAGACATGGGTCTTTCCCAATCCCGACATACCAAACAGCAGCGCGCGTTTGGACGGGGCGTCCAGCCAATCCTGCGCTGTCTTGTAAATCATGCGTACGCCCGCGACTGTTGCTTGGACGCTTGCTACAGATATTGGCGCAAACTTTGTAGTGGAGAAATTCGATTTGGTGGCTAAGCGTTGCGCACAAGGCGGGCCAGAACCCGGCCATCAATCACGATCAGACCAGTAGCGATGATCAGAAAACCAATCATTTCGGCAGGCCCCAGCACCTCGCCCAGAAAAACCGTGCCCAGAAAAATCGCGATCGGTGGTAGTAACAAGGTGACCAGCATCAAGTTCGCCGAACCAGCTTTGGCCAGTATACGGTAGTACAACAGATAGGCCGCGGCGGTGGCCAAAGTGCCCAAGTAGATCAGCGCCGCCCAGGTTTCGGGGCGATAGACAAGCGTTGGCGCGCCCTCGACCGCAAGTGCAACCGGTGTCAGCATAACAACAGCCATACTCACCATCCCGGTCGCGGCCACCACCGGGTCAAGCTGGCCCAGTTTGATCCGTCCCCAAATGGCCGCCAGCGCATAGGACAGGGCAGCGCCGAGAATCGCAGTCTGGCCGAGCGAGGCGAGGCTGAAATCGCGCAATGATGCGGGGCCAACGATAATCGCAACACCAGCAAATGCGATAGCCACGCCGACGGTTTTGCCCAGGCTCAGGCGCTCATCGGCGAAAAACAACGGGGCGACGAGTATCGCGAACATTGCGGTTGTGGCGTTCAGAATCGCCGCCAACCCCGACGCAACGCTGAGCTGGCCAATTGATATCAGCGAAAACGGGATCATGTTGTTCAACGCGCCCATCACCGCAAAAGCAAACCAAATGCGGGGCGCCTTTGGTATTTGCAGGCCGCGCGCCAGCACCACGCCCCACAATATGATCGCACCGAATCCAAGGCGGAACGCCACGGCCGTCAGAGGCCCCAACTGGCGCAGGGCAATCGCAGTAAAGAAAAAAGTCGAGCCCCAAAACAGGCCGAGAATCAGCAATTCGCCCCAAGCTTGCAGTGACATAGTTTTGTTTTGCACCATGGACACGACTATGGGTAATCCCGCGACCGGAGCGACCCGAAATATGCGCATATTTGCGTGCTTCAGCGCGACAGATCGGTGATCCTGGCGCTGCGCTGCTCGACCACGATGTTGGCGTAATTCGCCCCGAATATAATCGCCGCACCGATCAGGACTGTTGCAGTCAGCGGTTCGTCATACAGTAACACGCCAACCGTTGCGATGATCGGCAACCGGGCGAAATCGACCGGCATGACAACTGCTGCAGGGGCCAGCGACAAGGCCCGCGTCAGGCAGAAGTGCGCCACCAAACCGGCCACCGAGATGACCGCAACGCCTGGCAGGCTGGCCGCCGATGGTATGGCAATATCGCCGTCATAACCCGCACAGATCAGCCCGAAGGCGGCCTGCATGGCGGTCAGCCAGAACAGGATAGAAGTGATGCTTTCATTGCGCGTCAAGAGGCGAGTGAATACCGCCGATCCGGCAAAACCGATCGCTGCCACCGCGCCAGCGATAACGCCGGAACCGATCGCCACGCCCCAGGGTTCGGTGACAATGAGGATACCGGCAAAGCCCAAAACCGCGGTCAGAATGCGCGCTCTGGTCAGCCGTTCGCCCAGCACGAATACCGCCAGAAACATCGCCCAGACCGGTGAGGTAAACTCCAGTGCGAAAACCTGGGCCAGCGGGATTGCCGTGACCGCGAACAGCCACAGGTTTTGCCCGGCAAAATGGCAGATATTTCGCAAGCCATGCAAGCCCAGGCGCGCGGTCTGCACCTGGCCCAAAGTGCCATACGCCCGCCCGACTGCCAGCACGATCGCCAGCCCAATGAGCGAGCGATAAAGCATGATCTCAAAGGTATCGAGTTCGTGGCTAATGGCTCGCGCAGCCACCGCCATCGACGTGAATGACAGGATCGCGCCCACCATCCAAATGGCCGCCCGCAGTGGATGCGAGGCGGTCACTCCTGGACCGTGCAACAACCCGTCAGCAAGACCGGCACCGTGCCGATCTGGGTCAGAACCTGCGCCTGAAAGGGCTGCGTGGCCTCATTTATCTGGCACATTTCAAGTTCGATAATCAGGATCGCGGTGTTGGTACCGCCCACCAGCGTCAGCGCCCGAGGCCAGTCGCGGCCCTCGGCTTGGGTCTGGTCCAGAACCTGCAGCTCTTTGTCTTCATCGGTTGTCAGGCTAGCCTCGGTGCCGTCTATCGACAACGACCATCCCGGCAGGACTCCCTGGCATTCAATGGTATTCTGCGCCTGAGTTGGCAAGGCGGCCATAAGCAGGACAAACGCGGCTCTCATGGGCCGAAGTGATGGGCCATCGCAACGTCTTTTGCAATGGCCGACGATGTTCCGCCTCCGTGCGAAATCGCCTGAACGGCTTCGCGCCCATATTGCCGAAAATCACGTCACCCAACAGAGGGCAGCGCACGATCGCGGGTGGGCACCGCAATAGGTGAGGTCTGCGCTTTATGGTTCCGCAACATCTTACGTTTGTTCGGGTGTGCATGCGGTGAAGGAGCGCCCGCCCGTCGCACCGGAGGTGCGCCACTAAACATTGGCATGCCTCCGGCATGACAGGGCGGTCGGGCGCTGCCCGGCGGCACTGCGTGCCTTGATCCCGTGCAAGGGCGCGGAGGCCAAATGCCCGTTTTGTCGCGAAAAACAATCTAAGCGGGATTGCCTTTCGCCGCCACTTGTGAGCCATGGACCCGATCCTTGGATCAACTAACTCACCCGGGCCGGATCGTCGGTCACTCGGTAGGGCGCGGTCAAATCCCAAAGGCGCAGTTTCTGATTGCCATCTGTGTCAAAATTATCTGCGGCAATCCAAGTCTCAAACGCCGCTTTCAGGGCCGGCCATTCCGTATCAATCGTGGCAAACCAGGCGGTGTCGCGGTTCTTGCCCTTGGCGATCAGGTGTTGGCGAAAGACGCCCTCGAATGAGAACCCCAGCCGCTCGGCGGCGCGCCGTGATCGCATATTGGCGGCGTTACACTTCCATTCATAACGCCGATAGCCAGCATCAAAGGCCCATCGCATCATCAGATACATCACTTCGGTGGCGGCAATTGATCGCTGCAACAGCGGCGAAAAATTTATGTGCCCAACCTCGATAACGCCGCTTGCGGGCGCGATGCGCAGGTAGCTGGCGATCCCGGCCAACTGGCGCGTATCTTTGCGCTCGATCGCAAAGAAATGTGGGTCTGGCGCGGTGCAAGTGGCGTCAATCCAGTCAGCGTAATCGTCAACCCGGTCAAAGGGGCCATAGGGCAGGTAATCCCAATTTCGTTTGGCGGCGTCCACGCGATTGGCGGCGAATAGACCTGCGGCATGACTTGCGGCATCCAGCCGTTCGAGGCGCGCAAAGCGGCCATCCAGCACCAAGTCGGGAGGTGGTGCGGGCGGGGGCTGCCAATTCGGCAGGTCTTGGGTTGCGGGAACATCCTGCACTATGATTTGGCGCGGCAGATGTTGGGATATGCCCCACCAATCCGAGGCGCGGGTACGGTTCGTGTGGGCATCAAAAGCGGCGCGATTAGCAAATTCCTCGGTCACGACGAACGTGTCAGGAACCGAGGGGCTGGCGGTTATGTCGAATTGAATACAACCGGGCTCAGCGCGGCTGAGGCGGATATGGTCCTTCATGGCAGGCACGATTGCTGAGCGCTTGTCTGCCGGACAGGTGATGGTCCCGCGCGCGATTACCCTGGCGGTCACGGGGTCACTCCCACTCGATCGTCCCGGGCGGTTTTGAGGTGATGTCGTAGGTCACCCGGTTGATGCCCGCGACTTCATTGATGATCCGGGTCGCTGTTTCACCCAGGAAATCATGACTGAACGGGTAATAGTCCGCGGTCATGCCGTCGACCGAAGTGACCGCCCTCAAGGTGCACGCAAAGTCATAGGTGCGCCCGTCGCCCATTACTCCGACAGTGCGGACCGGCAGGATGGCAACGAAGGCCTGCCAGATGTCATCGTAGAGCCCGTGTTTGCGAATCTGGTCGATATAAACAGCATCCGCCTGACGCAATATCTCAAGTTTTTGCCGGGTGATCTCGCCGGGGCAGCGGATCGCCAGACCGGGGCCGGGAAAGGGATGGCGACCGATAAGACTTTCTGGCAGGCCAAGCTCGCGGCCAAGCGCGCGGACTTCGTCCTTGAACAATTCTCGCAAAGGCTCGACCAGTTTGAGCCCCATACTCGCCGGCAATCCACCGACATTGTGGTGCGATTTTATGGTGACCGATGGGCCGCCGGAAAAACTGACCGATTCGATCACATCGGGATAGAGCGTGCCCTGGGCCAGAAAACTGGCACCGCCCACCTCGGCGGCATGTTTCTGAAAGACCTCGATGAACAGGCGCCCGATGATCTTGCGCTTGGTCTCGGGGTCGGACTGTCCGTCCAACTCGCCAAGGAATAGTTCCGTTTCATCGGCATGGATCAGCGGCATGTTGTAATGGTCACGGAACATGGTGACCACCTCATCGGCCTCGCCTTGCCGCAGCAGCCCGTGATCGACGAACACGCAAGTTAGCTGATCGCCGATGGCCTCGTGGACCAGCACCGCCGCCACCGACGAATCAACTCCGCCGGACAGGCCGCAGATCACTTTGGCCTCGCCAACCTGATCACGGATTTTGCGGATTGCCTCGCCGTGATAGGTGCCCATTGTCCAGTCGCCCGAAAATCCGGCCATGCGGACAAAGTTTTCGTACAGCTTCGCGCCGCTCGGGGTGTGGTGAACCTCGGGGTGGAACTGAACGGCATAGAGGTTTCGCGCAGTATCGGCGGTGACGGCGAACGGCGCGTTGGGTGATGTGCCGAAGACCTTGAATCCCGGAGCGATTTCAGAGACATGGTCGCCATGGCTCATCCAGACCTGCTCGCGCCCATCGGCAAACCAGCCGTCGAGCAGTGGCAGCGTGCCTTCGGGGCTGACGTAGGCGCGGCCGAATTCCGCGGTGCCATGGCCGCGCTCGACCTTGCCACCCAGCATCTGCATCATCACCTGCTGGCCGTAACAAATGCCAAAAATCGGCACGCCCAGATCAAACACTGCTGCTGGCGGCTGAGGCGAGAAATCGTCTAACACGCTTGCCGGACCACCTGAGAATATCACCGCTTTGGGTGAGAATTCGCTCAGAAATCCATCGGTGACCGTCTGATAGGGGTGGATCTCGCAATAAACATTCAGTTCGCGCAGCCGCCGTGCGATCAACTGCGTCACCTGGCTGCCGAAATCGATGATCAGAAGGCGGTCGTGGCTGTTCATGCCTGCCTCCTATGTGAGCGGGCGAATTTTCGCAATGGTTCGTCGCAGCCCTTGCCAACGGGTCGTATATCGCGCAGCACGCGTGCGCCGATCGGCTCTAATGTGTTGCAATTGCAATCAAACCGAATGGAGGACGCAATGCCGATCACGCTGGATGCGGCAGCCTTGAATATGGCGCTGGCATTGATTTGCGGAGCACTCATCGGATCTGAACGCCAGGTGCGTCAACGCATGGCCGGCGTGCGCACGAATGCGCTGGTCGCGTTGGCGGCGGCGGGATTTGTCGTTTTTTCAGGGCTTTATCCGGACGAGCTAAGCCCGACGCGGGTCGGTGCCCAGGTGGTGACCGGCATCGGTTTTCTGGGTGCGGGGATCATCTTTCGCAACGGTTTTACCATTCACGGGCTGAATACCGCCGCAACGCTTTGGTGTTCTGCCGCGGTCGGGATACTGGCGGGCGGAGGTGCCCTGACATTCGCCATTGCGCTGACCTTGATGATCGTATTCGTCAATTTGGGCCTGCGACCAGTGGTGAAGTGGATCAAGCGCAGAACCCGCGCCGGAATGCCGATGGCCCTGGATTACCGGATCGTGGTGACGACCGTGCCAAAACACGAAGGTAAAGTCCGCGGTCTGGTTTTGCAGAAACTGTCTTTTCCAGGCGCGCATGTGAACAGCATCGAAAGCAGCGGTCCGGACGCGACCGGTGAGGTGACATTGGACATCCTGGCATCGGTTGAGGACCGTGATGACACAATGCTAAGGTCGGCGATTACGCCGTTGACGGCCGATGCACGTGTCCATCGCCTGGGTTGGGAATCCTCGGCAGAGGGATGACAAAGGTAATTTGCGCACCGGTCGGTATGGCGGTTTGGGCATACCCATACAGCGCGCCAGCACGGGTGCGATGTCGTTTTTTCCCCTCAGACGGCGGAAATCACGCCCACCGGCGCACGGCAAGGCGCTAAGTGAAGACGAAATTCACCAGTAATTCGGGGATAGGAACATGTCTGAAGCAGTTGCTGGACGACGTGCACGTGGCGGCGGGGGTGCAGCCCGGCGAGCGGAACGCACGGCTGTCCATATCGAAACCGCGCGCTATATCGAGCGCAACATTCCTAACTTCGAGATATTGAACGAAGAAGCATTGCAGATCATCGAGGCCAATGCCGAACAGGTTCTGGCGGAGATCGGCGTAAGTTTCATCGAAAACCCGGGCGCTCTGGAGCGCTGGCGCGAGGCAGGTGCGGATGTCGACTGCGAGCGCGTGCGTCTGCCCAAAGGTCTGGCCCGCGCATTGTGCAGAACCGCGCCCGGCCAGTTTACCCAACACGCCCGCAACCCGGACAAATCGGTCGTTATCGGCGGCAAAAACCTGGTGCTGGCCCCGGTCTACGGGCCGCCATTTGTGCGCGATCTGGAAGGCGGGCGGCGCTATGCAACGATCGAGGATTTCCGCAATTTCGTAAAGCTCGGCTACATGTCCAAATGGCTGCACCATTCCGGCGGCACAGTTTGCGAACCGACCGATGTGCCCGTCAACAAACGCCATCTCGACATGTTGCTGGCGCATATGACCCTGTCCGACAAGCCGTTCATGGGGTCGGTCACCGAGCCGGTCAGGGCCGCCGATTCGGTTGACATGGCCAAGATCCTGTTCGGCGATCAATTCGTCGACGACAACACCGTCCTGACCAGCCTAATCAACATCAACTCGCCGCTGACCTTCGATTCGGTCATGATGGGCGCGCTGGAGGTTTATGCCAAAGCCAACCAGGCCTGCATCATCAGCCCGTTCATCGTCGGCGGCGCGATGGCGCCTGTCAGCGTCGCCGGAACCCTGACGCAAGTTCTTGCCGAAGTGCTGGCCGGCGTCGCCTATTCGCAGCTGGTCCGCCCAGGTGCGCCGGTGATCATGGGGGCCTTTGTCACCTCGATCGACATGAATTCCGGTGCCCCGACATTCGGCACGCCCGAAGCGTCGCACATTACCTATGGCGCCGGCCAGCTTGCCCGCCGTCTGGGTCTGCCGTTTCGCTCTGCGGGATCGTTCTGCGGCTCCAAACTGCCGGATGCGCAGGCCGCTTATGAGACAGCCAACAGCCTGAACATGGGGCTATTGGCAGGTGTCAATTTCATGCTGCATGCCTGCGGGTGGCTGGAAGGTGGGCTTGTCAGCTCGTTCGAAAAATTTGTGCTGGATGCCGATCAACTGGGGGTTTTGCACGGATTGGCCAAGGGCGTTGCGGTGGACGAAAACGCCCAAGCCATGGACGCCATCCGCGAGGTCGGACCGGGCGGTCACTACCTTGGCTGCGCACACACCCAGGCCAATTTCAAAGAAGCGTTCTGGCGCTCGAATGTGTTCGATTACAAACCATTTGAAACCTGGGACGAAGAAGGCGCACGCGACAGCTCTGTGCTGGCCAATGCGCGGGTCAAGAAACTGCTTGGCGACTATCAGACACCGGCGCTCGACCCTGCCGTCAACGAGGCGCTTGGCGATTACGTGGCGCGCAAAAAAGCCGCCGAAGCGGACAGTTTTTTTTAGCCTATGGTGGCGCTGGCCGGTGTCAGCAGCCGGACTTCCGCGATAAGCGCGATCAAGACCTCGACGTGGCGGCCGACGTCATACGACGCGTTATAGAGATTGCGGAACTCTTCTAGCCTTTCTTCTTCGCGAAAAAGCGCATCCACTGCGTGCCTGGTAGCAGGCGCGCGGTTGGTTTGCAGAATGCGCTGCAGATCGCGGTCTCGGCGGTAATCTTCAAGCCCCAGACGCGCCGCCCGGATCAGTAGGCGGGGACGGCGCAGCGCACCAAATCGGATTAGCGGGTCGGTCATATTCTGGCACCTTTGACATATGCGTATGGGCCAACCCTATTCGCGTTATTGGTGTGTTGCGTGTGTCGATGAAGAACCGCGCGGACAGTTTGACAAATTTTTAATAATTGAATTCAAATTCCAAACCGACAAGTGGTCTTAACAAATCAGTAACGGTTACAATCTTAGGTTGTAGGAAATCCTGAATAGTCAGGACTTGAGACCACCAAAACAGGTCTGGTGCCCGCCACAACGGCTGGCCCGATAAAGATTACGAGCAGGGACGAAATGTCGAAGATCAAGCAAATTTGAGGGCTTATAATCCTGCCTTGAAATCAAGCTGCGGAATACCCATATGTGATGGGTAGGGAGAATCAGCATCATGGCACACAAAGCACCCGGAAAATCTGACCGCGAGGGCATTAGCCTGATGGCCCTCGGCGACATGTTCCCGACCGAGGAAAGCGCCCGTCAATGGTTTGAGACCCGTATCTGGCCGGATGGTCGCTATTGCCCGCAATGCGGCAGCACCAGAACCCATGAAGCCAGCCACAATGACATGCCCTACCGTTGCTCCGATTGCGGGGCCTATTTCTCTGTCAAGACTGGCACCGTGATGCGCAAATCTCAACTCCCGCTTCGCAAGTGGGTGTTCGCGATCTATCTGCACCTCACGTCCCTCAAGGGCGTATCGAGCATGAAGCTGCATCGTGATATTGGCGTGCCTCAAAAGACAGCGTGGTTTATGCTACAGCGTATCCGCAAGGCGTGGGAAGGCGGCGACAAGCTCTTTGCCGGCCCCGTCGAGATCGACGAGACCTATTTCGGCGGCAGGGAGAAGAACAAGCACTCCAACAAGAAACTCCGGGCTGGCAGGGGCGGCACCGGCAAGGCCGCCGTCGTGGGCGCGAAGGATCGCAAGACCAACAAAATCAAGGCCAAAGTCGTCGAGAATACCGACGCGAAGACCCTACAGGAGTTCGTGACAGACAGCGCCGCCGATGGCGCGACCGTCTTCACAGATGATGCCGCCGCTTACAGGGGCATGCCGTTCGATCATGAGAGCGTGCGTCACAGCGTTGGCGCGTACGTCCGGGATATGGCCCACACCAACGGGATCGAAAGCTTCTGGGCCACTCTGAAGCGCGCTCACAAGGGCGTCTACCACAAGATCAGCCCCAAGCATTTGCAACGCTATGTGGACGAATTCGCGGGCCGCCACGGCGTCCGCGAGCGCGACACGCTCGACCAGATGCAATCGGTTGTTGCCGGGATGGTCGGTAAGCGGCTAGGATATCGGGAGTTGGTGGCCGATGTAGGCCACCCATCTTCCCGCTCGTAGCTGACATGCTCGCAGGAAGGGAGATTGAAGGGGCGCACCCCTCTTGACCTTTATAGTCGAGAGGACTTCAGCATGTCTACTTCTTTAGCATGTCTACTTCTTTTTCAAATTCAGAACCTGCCCCCGGAACTCAGACCAAATGTAGCAAAGCTGCTCACGGTCATCCTGAGAAAGACGTGGATCACGCTGAACCTCAATCATCCCCTTCCCGAGAAGTTCAAGTGCCTCCTGGGCCAAACCCTTATGCGACCGATCCAAATGACAAAGTGCTTCAGCAGATAGATATGCGAAGCCATGATCCGACGCTTCGACGAGATGCAGGAAGAGAAAGTTCGTCGCTCATAAGGAAATCTCCTTCTTTGTGGGTTGAGCCCTGCCCGCGCCAACGGGCTGGACCTTCTTTGAGCGCTAGATATAAAGGAATTGGCTATGTCTACTACTTTAACTGCACATTCAATCGAGGCTGGAAGCGTTGAACCAGATCTTGCTCCCTCTTCGCCCGGCTCCGCGCGTCCTGGAGTACCATTGCGTGAATGTGGGTCGCACCCAGTAGCTCCGCCTCCGGCCAATCTTCGTGAGTGGGAAGACGCTCTGCGAAGTTTTGGGTCTGACCAATGTAGAAGGGACGCCATAGAGACTTCCCTTGCTCGTCTGACACCAAGCCAGCGAAGATATATAGACCGCCAACTTCGCGCCAATTGTCGTCCGGTTGATACACTGTAAACTCATGGCCTAACCAACTAGCCGTGTAACTCATGAGAACTCTCCTTCTCGTGGGTATGAGCCCTGCCTGACCACTCGGCGGGACTCACGTTCACCGACAACGCCACACGGTGATGGTTTTTCCACGGTCAAGCGCGAGTTTTGTTTCAAGGCCCATCTCGACTAACAACTCATAGGTCTGCTTTTGCGGTGCCAAGCACTGGGCAAGTCCCGTTCGCGCCGACTGGCGAACGGGATAGCGGCGCAGAGCGTCGGCCAACAAGGACAGTTGTCCTTGTGGAGGCGATGGAAAGATACGGTCGCTTATACCACCGAGCGGAATGCCTGACTCACGTTGGGGATTCCCAAGCGGTCCGATCTCTGACTCAATGTGGTGAACCAATGAGGTTCGCCATGGCAGCGCCTATCGACTTACGGAACGATTTTGACAGCGTCTCACTGCGGCGCCTCGCGAAGAGGACCAGGGACGCGACCCAGAGCCGTCGTCTGCTGGCGTTGGCCGAGGTCTACGATGGTGGCAGCAGGACGGATGCGTCGCGGATCGGCGGCGTCGGTCTGCAGATCATTCGCGACTGGGTGCTGCGCTTCAACGCCCGCGGACCGGACGGGCTGGTCGATGGGAAGTCACCGGGCGCACCCTCGAAGCTCAACGCCGATCACCGCCGCGCACTGGCGGAGGTTGTTGAGGCCGGCCCGGTCCTGGCGGTCGACGGCGTCGTGCGCTGGCGGCGCAAGGACCTGGCGCGGTGGCTCTTGGAGACGTTCGCCATCTCGCTCGACGAGACCACGGTCGGGCGCGAGTTGAAGGCGCTCGGCTTCGCCAAGATCTCGGCGCGGCCGCGCCACTACGCGCAAAACGAGCTGGCCGTCGAGGCTTTTAAAAAAAACTTCCCCGCCGAACTGGCGAAGATCCGGGCGAGGCTCCCGAAAGGCGTCGAGATAGAGCTGTGGTGGCAAGATGAAGCCCGCATCGGCCAGAAGAATAAGCTCACACGCCGATGGGCCAGACGTGGCACGCGCCCGCGGGTGCCCCGCGACCAGCGCACCGAATGGGCCTATATCTTCGGCGCGATCTGTCCCGCGAAGGGGAAAGGCGCCGGGCTGGTCATGCCTTGGTGCGACACCGACGCCATGGCGGCGCACCTCATCGAGATCAGTGCCGCCGTCGATCCCGGCGCCCATGCGGTGCTGATCGTCGATCAGGCCGGTTGGCACTTGACGCCCAAGCTGGCGATCCCCGACAACATCACCGTCCTGGCGCTGCCGCCACGATCGCCCGAGTTGAACCCGGTGGAGAATGTCTGGCAATTCATGCGCGACAACTGGTTGTCGAACCGGATCTTCAAATCCTACGAAGACATCGTCGCGCTGTGCTGCCAAGCCTGGAACAACCTCATCGACCAACCATGGAAGATCATGTCCCTCGGCATGCGCAAATGGACGCATGGGTTCTGATCAATGACCGTTGGTATTAGTAGTCCCGTCATAGTATTCTCCTTTATGGAGAGAGCGCACTTGACGGGCTCGCAGGAATCGGTATGATTCTTATGCTTTTTGTTCCGTCTCGTGCTCCTTCTCGGGTTACACGGGACCACCAAATCCCCTTTCGGGGCGCTGGGCCGGACCTACACAGTCCGGCTTTTGCGTTGATGGCCACCGCGATGATTCGCGATTACCGGCCACTGTAGGTTGGTGCCCGTTATCGGTCAACCACATGATATTGTGTGTCGATAACACGTGATATGGCCGGTCAATGTAACAAATGATCTGTCCGGCATTAGAACTCCTCCAGGAAGTGGAGGAGCTGATGCGCCGGACAGAGCAGTTACAGGGGTTGAGATTGATGAAGTTCGATGAGGTTTACGGACGCACCTACAGGGGTGAGTTGAGCCAGCTGGAGGCAGCCGAGATCCTGGGCATGTCCGAGCGCACGTTCCGACGCTGGCGCGATCGCTTTGAGGCCGAGGGCGCGGAGGGTCTTTACGACCGCCGCCTGGGTCGGGTTTCCGCGCGCCGCGCCGGGGTCGACGAGGTGGTGGCACTGTTGGATCTGTTCGATACCAGGTACCGGCATTTCACCGCCTGGCACTTCTGGGAGAAGCTGGTTGCAAAGCACGACGTCACGCGCAGTTACAACTGGGTGCGGCTGACGCTCCAGGCGCACGGCCGGGTCGCGCCGGCGCCGCGGCGCGGCGTGCACCGCCGCAAGCGGCCGCGCCGGCCGATGGTCGGCATGATGTTGCACCAGGACGGCTCCACGCACCAATGGGTGCCGGGTCAGTACTGGGACCTGATCGTGACCATGGACGATGCCACTTCGGAGATCTATTCCGCCTTCTTCGTCGCCGAGGAGGGCACCATGTCGAGCTTTGTGGCGCTGCTGGAGGTGGGGTCGGCCATGGGGCTGTTCTGCTCGCTTTATGCAGACCGGGCCTCGCACTATTGGCACACGCCGGAGGCCGGCGGCAAGGTCGACAAGGACAATCCAACCCAGGTCGGACGTGCCCTGCAGCAACTCGGTATTGAGCTGATCCCGGCCTATTCGCCGGAGGCCCGGGGCCGCTCGGAGCGCATGTTCGGCACCCTGCAGAAACGCCTGCCGCAGGAACTCGAGCTCGCCGGCATCACCGATATGGCGGCCGCCAACCGGTTCCTGAAAGAGGACTTCCTGCCGGCCCACAATGCCCGCTTCGCCCGGCCGGCCGAGGACACAGGCTCCGCCTTCGTGCCGTTCGCCGGCAACCTGGCGGACATCCTCTGTGTGCAGGAGGACCGTGTGGTCGGCAATGACAACACGGTGCGCTACAAGAACTTGAGCCTGCAGATCCCGGCAGACCGCCATCGCCACCACTACGTTAAGGCCAAAGTTACGTCAAGGCCAGGGTCCGCGTCCACGAATACCCCGACGGCACAATGGCCGTCTTCCATGGACCGCGATGTCTGGCGCGATACCACGCCGATGGCCGTCGGACCGATCGACAGCCAGGCGGAACCCGCGAGGCCGCGTGACCCGCTTCGACGCGACCGACCGGCGCCCTGTGGACAAGTGGACAGCCGCTCCGCGACCGACCACTTCCCCACAGGGCAGAAACCGCAACGGCCGCGCCGTGCCCTGCCCGGCAGAAGCGGTCAACTCATATGGTACATAAACCGGTCAACTCAGAATGTTCTCGACACCACATGATATTGTGCGGGACGGCCCTAAATCAAGGCAGAGTTATAAGCCCCAAAACATTGGGCGCAATCGAGCCTGCACATATCAAGGAGCCGCTAGAGCTTCACAAGGAGCTTGAGGCACTCAGCCCTGTCGACAAGCAGCGGCTGCGCATGATCGCTAAGAGTCCGTCCGGAGACTTTATGTAGGATTACAGAGTTTTCGGAGCATGAGTCGAATGGACGCGAGCATGATGAAGGCGAGCGCGTTGCGGTTGAGGTTCTCCCAGTCCTTGGCCAGTCGGCGGCAGCGGTTGAGCCAGGCGATGGTGCGTTCGACCACCCAACGCCTGGGCTGGACGACGAAGCCCTTCACCCGATCGGATCGCTTGACGATCTCGGTCTCGAGATCGGGCAGGATGCCGGCCAGGGCGCGGTGAAAGACCGGCCCCTGATAGGCGCTGTCGGCGAACAATTTCCCGAGAAAGGGAAACAGACCGAACAAGGTCGCCAGCAGCGCGAGACCGCCGTCGCGATCCTGAACGTCGGCGGCGGTGACGATGCCGTGCAGCAGCAAGCCTTGCGTATCGACCAGAACATGCCGCTTCTTGCCCTTGATCAACTTGCCGGCATCGAAGCCGTGGCTGTCGATGCGAGCCCCCCTTTTTCAGCGCTTTTCACACTCTGACTGTCGATGATGCAGGCCGTGGGGCTGGCTTCGCGCGCGGCTTTCTCGCGGCACTTGAGGTAGAGCGCATGATGGATGCGATCCAGCGTGCCGTCCCAGTTCCACAGGCCGAGGTAATCATGCACGGTGCTTCTGGGCGGCAAATCCTTGGGCAGCGCGCGCCACTGGCAGCCGGTGCTCAGAATGTACATCACGCCGTTGATCACCTCGCGGATAGCGACGCGCCGTTTGCCGCCGCCGGGCTTGCCCGGCGGGATCAGCGGCTCGATATGCGCCCATTCCGCATCGGTCAGGTCGCTCGGATAACGCAGTTTGTCGCGGTTGTAGCGCGGGCGGTTGTCGGCAGTCCACATGGGGCACCTCAAGAGCAAATTCACCACCCCAGAGAATCACAGCTGATTCAGCTCTTCAAGAGGGCGCGCCGGATAACCGATTCATCCGACTCATAAAGTCCCCGGACGGACACTAAGAAATACGCGGCTGTGGCGGGCGATATGGAACCCGAGGACCTACTGCAAGAGGCGATGTTGAAGGTCTTTGAAGTGGACCCTCAAAATCGGCGGAATTGCCGTAGTGATCTGGATGCGTTGACCTTTATGGCGAGCACGATGCGTTCGCTGGCTAGCAGTAGGGTCGAGTGGCGCAAACGCCGGGAAGAGGCGGCGGCATTGGAAACAACCCATGCTGACTACAATCTTCTGACCGCCATGAAAGCGGATCCAAATCAGAAGTCGCCTGAACAGGCGCTGCTGTCGTCTGAAAACGAAGAGGCGTTTCAAGCGTTTCTTCTTGATGAATGCAAAGGCTGCGAGAAGACTCAGCTTGTCCTTTTGGGGGCTTTGACGGCTTGCGGGGGAAAGCCCTGTGTGACGCCGCTGGTGTCACTAAAAGTGAGATTGCAACGATCCACAAGCGCATCAATCGGATGTTGGATCGGTATCAAAACGAACGGAGTGTATCATGACCACCAAGTCGAAACGCGATGAACTGTTCGATCTTGCTGACAATGTCGTTGATGCAATTTTCAACATGCCTGACGAAGAAATCATTGCAGAATTGGATGCGGAGGGTGCCAGCGTTGAGGATGCGGCAAAGGCATTTGACAGTTTGATGGACAGTGCCCGTTTGAAGGCGGGTCGGAAATCTTTACTTAACGCACGCCAAGAGATGGATGCTTCTCGTCGCAGTTCAGGCGGCCAGAAGCCAGTCACGGCGGCCGAAGCCCGCGATTTGATCGCGCGGGCTGCAAAAGAATTGCCTCAGATGACGCAGGCTGCGCGCAATGCCAAGAGCGGAGAAATGCCTGATCGAGAAGTTTTTGAGCTACTCGAAGATCTCAGAGAACTTGGCGTGAGCTTCACCAAGGATCACAAGCAGTGAGGCAATTGTCGCATGCAGAAGAATATCTGATGCGCCACGGGGTATCAGATCCCCACCATATCGATCTGGAAGCTTTGGCCTGGACCATGGGCGCCAAAGTCAGATATCGCCGACTAGAATCTTGCGAAGCCAAGATCACCGGTATCGCGGATCGAGCGATCATTACAATCGACGATTTATTTGGCGTAAGGCGCGCGAGATTTTCCCTCGCGCATGAGATTGGTCACTGGCAAAGACACAGAAATCAGATACTTTCTTGCTCGAATCAGGATATTGGCGCGGTTAATGGGAAGGGCGCGGCAAAGGAACGCGAAGCGGATCGCTATGCTGCTGATCTCATCATGCCTCGGTATATTTTTGCGCGGCGCATGAGGGATTTCAAGACCCCGTCCTTTTCTTCGATTGACGAACTGGCCGAGGCGTTTGATGTGAGCCGGAAGGCCACTGCACTGCGCTACGTTGATCTCGACAGCTCGGAATCCATGTTGATTTGCTATGGTCCACATGGCCGCAAGTGTATCGTGGTTTCCCGCAATGGCCGGATGATTGGCACCCAAAAAAGGATCATGATCCGGACACTGGGGTAATGAATTTGTTATTTGGCAGCAGCACGCAAACACGAGGCAGCACGAGGCAGGAGCCTTTATACCAACGGCATCAATTTCTGACTCTGTGGGGATTCCCAAATCGGTTTTGATCTGATTCAAGGTTGGCAAAGGAGGATCGCCATGCCAGCCAGTGTTCCGCTTCGTCGCGACTTTGATGCCCGCCACCTTCGTAAACTCGCCAGCCGTTGCAAGGATGCCCGGCAGAGCCGCCGTCTGTTGTCTCTTGCGGCGGTCTACGATGGCATGCGCCGTGGAGAGGCCGCAAGGATCGGTGGGATGGATCGCCAAACCCTGCGGGACTGGGTTCACCGGTTCAACGAAGAGGGACCGGATGGCCTCACCAACCGCAAGGGCGCGGGCCGGACGCGCTACCTGAGCGATGTCCAGATGAAAGAACTTGGCGAGATTGTCGAGACCGGCCCCGATCCGGCGGTGGACGGGGTTGTCCGCTGGCGGCGGATCGACCTGAAGCGGGTGATCGAGGCGCGCTTTGGCGTCATCTATTCCGAGCGCGGGATATCCAGACTGCTTGGCGAACTGGGCTTTGCCCATATCAGCGCCCGCCCGCAGCATCCCAGGCAGGATAAGCGGATCATCGAGGCGTTTAAAAAAAACTTCGCCGACACGCTCCAGGTGCATATAGCTGACCTGCCAGCGGGAACGCCGGTGGAGATCTGGTTCCAGGACGAAGCACGCCTTGGCCAGAAGAATGGCCTGACGCGCCTGTGGGCGAGAAAGGGCACGCGCCCCCGCCAGCCGGCCGATCAGCGCTATCACAACGCCTATCTGTTCGGCGCCATCTGTCCGGCTCACGGCAAGGGGGCGGCGCTCATGCTGCCTTGGGCGGACGCGCAAGCCATGCAGATGCATCTCGACGAGATCAGCCGCCACGTCGCCCGAAAGGCCCATGCGGTTGTGCTGATGGATCGGGCCGGATGGCACACCACCGGCAAACTCAAAGTCCCGAAGAACCTCACCATCATCCTGCTGCCATCGCGCGCTCCGGAACTGAACCCGGTGGAAAATATCTGGCAGTACTTGCGCGCCAATTGGCTCTCCAACCGCGTGTTCGAAGACTACAATGCCATCGTCGATGCTGGATGCGAAGCTTGGAACAAGCTCATCGCACAGCCCGAAACCATCACATCAATCGGAATGCGAAAATGGGCCCATATCGGTCAATGTTAAATGCCGCTGGTATTACCCCGCGAGTGGGTTTTTCGGACGCTATGGGACCGAAGAGTTTGGAGTATACGCACATTCGGTTTTTTCTGGTTC
Source organism: Paracoccaceae bacterium (assembly GCA_965216135.1). GTDB lineage: Bacteria > Pseudomonadota > Alphaproteobacteria > Rhodobacterales > Rhodobacteraceae > CBDCFL01. The sequence continues at coordinate 117,887 of CBDCFL010000021.1, read as the reverse complement.
CAGAACTGACGAGATGGAGGCAGAGGTTCTAACTCTGATCATTCCTCAGACTTCTTCGATGTTTGAGAACCGTTCCGGTTCTCGCGGTTGGTGAGAACTGGATGCCGATTTCCACCTAACCGATAGACAACAATATAAATGCTTGGCCACTATATGGGCGATAGGAGCGATGCGAAGTAATGAAAATCGCTCGATGCCCTGCTGAGTTTGGATTTTGCTTTTAGGCTCAGAGGAATAGGAGCGTTAGAAATTCCGTGTCATTTCTGTAAACTGAAGAAAAGGAATGACACATGCGAGAAGAATTTGATTTTGATGTAGCTTTGGCGGCTTTGCAAGATGGCCAGGGCCTTACAGGCAAGGACGGTATTCTGACGCCGTTAGTCAAGCAACTGACCGAAGCTGCATTACAGGCTGAACTGGAGGCGCATTTAAAGGCCGACAAGTCCAGCAACCGCAGGAACGGAGCTGGCCGTAAGACCATCAAATCCACGTCTGGAAGTTTCGAACTGGCAACGCCACGAGATCGGGCTGGATCGTTTGAGCCGCAACTGGTGAAAAAACACCAGACCCACATGAGCGACGAGATCGAATGCAAGATTATTTCAATGTTCGGGCTTGGAATGAGCTATCTGGACATCGCTGGACACATCTCGGAAATCTACGGTCTGGATGTTTCAAACGCCACGATCAGCGCCGTCACTGATAAATTGATCCCTGAAATCAAGCTCTGGCAGCAGCGGCCCCTGGACAGCCATCACCCGTTTGTTTGGCTTGATGCTATTCACTACAAGGTTAAGCAAGACGGGCGCTACGCAGCCAAAGCGGTTTACACGGTTCTGGGGCTTAATCTTGAGGGCAGGAAGGAAATTCTTGGCCTGTATCTATCTGAAACCGAAGGTGCAAACTTCTGGCTCTCGGTGCTGACGGACCTGAACAATCGCGGCCTGCAAGACATCCTGATTGCTTGTGTCGATGGCCTCACGGGCTTTCCAGAGGCGATCAACGCGATCTTTCCCCAGACCGAAGTCCAGCTTTGTGTCATCCACCAAATCCGCAATTCTCTGAAATATGTAGCCAGCAAAAACCAGAAGGAATTCATGGCTGATCTAAAGCCGGTTTATAAGGCTGAAACTGTGAAAGCGGCTGAAATCGCGTTGGATGCGTTAGAAGAAAAATGGGGAACTAAATACCCAATCGTCATTAAATCATGGCGTAAAAAATGGCCCAATTTGTCGGTCTACTTCAAATATCCAGCTGACATTCGGCGGGTAATTTACACCACCAACGCAATCGAGGCCGTGCATCGCCAGTTCCGAAAACTGACCAAAACCAAGGGCGCGTTTCCCAATGAAAACAGTTTGCTCAAACTGCTGTATATGGGGATCCAGAACGCTTCAAAAAAATGGACCATGCCATTGCAAAACTGGAATTTGACTTTGTCCCAACTTTCCATCTATTTTGAGGGAAGGTTAGACGATGTCTTGGACATCTAGACTAACCCCGTGACACGGAATTCTGAACACCCTCTCAGGAATTCAGCAAATGCTCTTGCCTGGCAGTTTACCTGTTTGGCTGGATTGAACTCAATATCGGTGAAACCTTCATAGTCAACATTCTCCATGATCCAATCGGCGTGATCTTCAAGGCTGCGAATGTAAATCCAGTCGTAAAAGGCGTTCTTGGGCGAAAGTGGATAGGTCGTACCCTCAAACTCAAATCCGATCATCTTGCCGAGTTGCTGTACGCGAATGAACCGTTTTGCGTCTCTTGGTGAAAACGAAAATATTTTTGGATGAGGGCCACCGGTTTCAAAGACTTTGCATCCTTGATAAACGCTTTCCAATGGATTTTTTTGATCGCCAATACTTATTTGAAGGCTGAATGCGCTAAGGTGCCGTCCGACCCTTTTATCGGACTTTGTCGATATCTCCAACACCCTGTTTAGCCCATTTTCTTTTGCCTTCTTGTGAAGGGCAAGGATGTTCATTTTCTTTTGAATTTCCGCAAACCCTGATGCCCAGGGAAAGTCAAACAGGACTTCTTCGACAAGTCGCCCTTCTTCAAACTTCGGTATGAAAACAGGTCTGATCGCCATCAAACAATTCCTGCAATGAGGTTTCGGGGGACGCAGTCCGGAACCAGAACTTCCATCTTCTCCGCTGCTGAAAGGCGCTGTTGAATCTCGGCGTTCGTCCAATCAGTGCGAGTGTACAGAACTGTCAACGCCGGACTAAAACTACTGCACTCGCCGGAGAGAAAGTACCTCAGTTTGACAGGCATAGGTTTGTCCATAGACCCGCATAGCGGAGTGCCCCCGAATAGCGACGCAGTTGTGCGGGGCTGTGGTCAAACCGGGGGGCGTTGTTTGGGTTTCAGGCTTTGTCTGACTGTCGGCTGTGTTTGAGGCGGTAGCTTTCGCCGTTCATTTCCAGGATGTGGACGTGGTGGGTCAGCCGGTCGAGAAGCGCGCCAGTAAGGCGTTCCGAGCCGAAGGTGCTGGTCCATTCATCGAACGGCAGGTTGGACGTCACAATGGTTGATCCGCGCTCGTAGCGTTGTGAGAAGACCTCAAACAGCAGTTCAGCGCCGGTTGTTGACAGGGGCACATATCCAAGCTCATCGATGATCAGCAGGCTGTATTTGCTCAGTTGCTTCTGCAGACGCAGCAGGCGCTTCTCATCCCGGGCTTCGAGGAGTTCATGGACCAAAGCAGATGCGGTGATGAAGCCGACAGCCAGGCCCTTCTGACAGGCTGCCAACCCAAGGCCGAGGCCAATATGCGTCTTGCCGGTGCCGCTGTTTCCCACGGCGATGATGTTCTCATTGCGGCTGATGTAATCACAGCGCGCCAACTCCATCACCAGCATCTTGTTCAACGAGGGCATGGCCTTGAAGTCAAAGCTGTCGAGACTTTTGACGGCCGGGAACTTTGCAGCCTTGATCCGCCGTTCCACCATGCGTCGCTCCCGGTCGATGAGCTCCAGTTCGGCGAGGCGCAAAAGGTAGCGGGAATGATCGATGCCTTCCGCCGCGCATTGTTTGGCGACCTTGTCATACTCACGCAGGAAAGTCGGCAGACGCAGGCTCTTCAGATGATGGGCCAGCAACAGTTGAGGTGTATCCGTCATCACCGGTCCCCTGACAACAGCGCCATGTAGTCGCCTGGGGATGTGACCGCGACATGGGCTTTCGGGAGGTAGGGATAAACCGTCATATCCAGCCGGGAAGGTCTGCGTTCGATCCGGCACAGCACCAAATGCTTCACCGCATCAAAGCCAATTGTGCCGCGTTCGAGAGCACTCTGTATCCCGGCTTCAACATCCGCGATCTGGAAGATCTCCAGCAGTCGCAGAACCTGAACGAACTCACGTTTGCCCTTTTTACCCATCCGGGCCTCCATAAGGCGGCGCAAGATGAGAAAGGCTTCAGGCAGTTTGTCAATCAGCCAGCGGGGCTGCCTGATCAAGCGCATTGGTCTTCTGTTCGATCAGTGCCAGGTGATGAAGCGGATTGAAGATGTAATCTTCTTTCTCCCAGGACCGGACATGGCGGGCAATGACCTCAGCCCCGCAGGCAATCACCACTTCATGCACATAGCCCCTGACCAGAACCTCTTGATGACCATATGCAGTCGGCACCGAATAATCATTGCCGCGATAGCGCACGAGGGACAGTGAGCTCACCCGAACTGATTGCTTGTCGCAGGCGTCATAAGGAACAGCTGGTAAGGGTTGGAGCCGTTCGGCGTCAGGCGCAAACCGTTCGCCTATCGTGCCCATGTGACCACGCAGCTTGTCGCCCATGCGCTTGCGGCATTGTTCAGCCAGATGAGCATTGAGATCATCAAAGCTGGCAAATTGCGGCTTGGGCACCATGAAGTTGCGCCGGGTGTATCCCACCATCCCTCGACTTTGCCTTTGTCATTCCCCTTGCCGGGACGGCCAAATCGATCCTCAAACAGATAATGCGACACCAGTTCCGAGAATACACGGGTCCGTTTGCGTGTCCCATCCCCGAGAATGCGGGCAACTGCGATCCGCGTATTGTCATAAAGGATCGACACAGGCACACCGCCGAAGAACGCGAACGCCGCGACATGCGCATCACAGAATGCTTCCGTCGTCTCAGCCGGATACGCCTTCAAAAAACATGCATCCGAATGTGGCAGGTCCATCACCAGAAAGTGGATCTTTTGTTCGACACCGCCAATCACGGCGAGTGCCTCGCCAAAATCCGCCTGAGCATGGCCCGGCGGATGCGACAGTGGCACGAACATCTCCCGCTGACGCTGCCTGGCCGCGAAGATATAGTCCTTCACAATCGAGGCTGTGTGAAAAGTCGAATACTTTAAAGAAATCGCTACGCTCGTAGTGGCAATGTGCGAAAGTATTGCCTCAGCTCGATCAGAGAGCCCGAAATTTCGAGGATTTTGGCCCCTCTCATATGACTTGCAGAGTTTTCACACGGTCTGAATCGTGATGCCGCCTTTAAAGTCATGCTCATCACGCAGTCGTTCAAATATCCGTTTCGACGTGTGTCGCTGCTTCTTTGGAACCAGCTTATCTGCCTCAAGGGTCTGATCAATAATCCCGGTAAACGCATCCAACTTCGGGCGTCGTACAGGTTGGCTGCGCCGGTATCCGGGCGGAAAAGAAAACGCCAACATCTTGGCGATGGTGCGTGGATCAACTCCAAATACCCGCGCCGCTTCCCGGCTGCTCATACCGTCAATTAAAACTGCATGACGTACCCGACCGTACAAATCCACGTTCTTCATCCCCGCCCTCTGAAAACAGAAAGCATAACACTGATGAAGTTTTACTCCGGCCAACCAGACATTCTGGCCGCTTCAGTGAGGGATTATTGCACCGGCGTTCTCACCAGCGAACTGGGCACTGCAGATTTTGAGCGCGAGGCGCGACGGGTGTTGCGCCGATTGTCCGAGCCGGACGCCTGTCTTGCCTTTGCCGCCGATATGGAAAAAGCCGTGGTGGTACGTGAAACCGGCGATGGCCGGACCATCCGGACCGCAGTGACGGCGCGCGAGGTTGCCCAAGCCATGGCCGTTCGCGACTGGCTGGTATGTGCAGCACCCGGTCGCGTGTCGCGGTATCGTATTACCACCGCCGGGCGCGCCGCGCTCAAGCGATTTCTGGCCGCGCAGAGCGAGGCGGAACATGGCGGCGGTTTTGCCGAACAGCATCGAGAATGGGACAGCCGGAATATCAAAATCCCCGGCAGCACGCGCACGGCGCGCACCCGTTTTAATGCCGCCGAATCGCCTATATCACTGTTGTCGCGCCGCAAGGGAAATGACGGCGAACCGTTCCTGTCGACCGAAATGGTCAGCGCGGCGGAACGGCTGCGCGAAGATTTTGAACTTTCGCAGATGGGCCCAAAGATCGGTCAGAACTGGGAAAAGTTTCTGACCGGCGGCAGCCCCGGCCAGGCCAGTGGAGATGCCCCGATTGGCCGAGGCTCGGACGCGGCGCGTGGCCGCGTCGCGGCTGCCGTCGGCGCACTTGGTTCGGGTCTTGGTGACGTAGCGTTAAGGGTTTGCTGCTTTCTTGAGGGCGTTGAAACCGCCGAGAAACGCCTGGGCTGGTCGGCGCGTTCAGGCAAGGTTGTTTTGCGGATCGCATTGCAGCGGTTGCACCAGCATTACAAGGCACAAGGCGCAAGCGGCCTGATCGGCTGATGGCAGATAATATGAATAATCCGGCATTGCCTCCGACATGCCGGATTGGATTGGCGCGCAGGGATGCACACCTGCGCGCCAGCCCTGTTCAGGCGGCAGTTGTGCCGTTTTTGTGCAATATTCCGGCCAATGCGCCGCCAGCCAATGGAGCGACGACGTAAAGCCAGAGCTGGCTAGCCGCGCCCACGTCAAAGATATTGGTCGCAATGGATCGTGCGGGATTAACCGAAGCGCCGGAAACCGTAATACCGGCCAGATGAATGACCACCAGTGTTAGTCCGATTGCCAGGCCCGCGACGGTGGTTGAATGCCCGTCCTGAGTGGCACCCAAAATCACCGTTACAAACAGAAATGTCGCGACAAATTCAAAGATTAGCGCGGCCAGCGTGCCGTTGCTGCCGATGGTCGTTGAGGCATTGCCGGGATCGCCGGACATCGCCAGCAGCACCAAAGCCGCCAGCACGCCGCCGATGACCTGGGCCACCCAATATCCAAGCATTTCGCCCGCGCTCATCCGCCCGGCCATCATCGCCCCCAGGCTGACTGCCGGGTTCAGATGGGCGCCGGATATCGCCCCGAGCCCGTAAGCCACGGCGACCACTGTCAGACCAAAGGCGAAGCTGATCGCGATCATGCCCGCATCACCCATAGCAGGCGCCATAAACAGGATCGTGCTGCAGCCAAAAAACACCAGCGCGAATGTGCCGATAACTTCGGCGACTTGTTTTTTCATGTCTTGTTCTCCTCAATGCCGGGACATCGCCCCGGAATCTTTGCGGCAATTGTCGCAAACAGTCGCGCAGAGCGGCATTGGCCGGAGATTTTCGCAAAACCTGGCCGCTGCAAAGGGGGAAAATAATTTCCATCGATTAGGTATGCAGTTATGCACCGGCTGAATATCCGGTTTGCGCAGCCTTGGCTTAGGGGGTGTTGACGTTCATCGTGTTTGAATGACGATTGCAGCAAGCGAGATGAATGCTTTGAAGCTGTCATCTGTTTTGCAGGAACGCATTGCGATCCCTCTGTATTCCTTCAGCTTTCCGAAGAAGTTTTCGACCAGGTGACGCCATTTGTAGGTGTGGCGGTCGAACTCCGCCGGGAAGCGGCGGTTTGATTTTGGAGGGATTACCGGCTCGATCCCGGCACTGGTCAGCGCTTCGCGCAGCCAGTTCGCGTCGAAGGCACGGTCGGCGAGAAACTGGTCGCAGGTGAGGCCCTCGATCAGTGCGGCGGTACCCCGCAGGTCATGCGCCTGACCGGGCAGAAGGCGGAAGTCGATCAGATTGCCGAGCGCGTCCGTCAGAGCTATGAACTTTGTCGTTATCCCGCCGCGAGAGCGTCCGATGGCTTGGCTTTGAGTCCCCCTTTTGCGCCCTGACCGTGTCGGTGGACTTTGACGATACTACCGTCGATCATCGTGTATTCGAAGTCTGCATCTTCGGCTAATACCCTGAACATACGATAGAAAGCGTCGGCCCTCACCCACCTTCGGAAGCGCTTGAACACGCTGTTCCAGCGCCCGAACTCTTCCGGCAGGTCGCGCCAGGGGCATCCGGTCCGCGAGATCCAGAGAACTGCCTCGACAAACCGGCGCGGGTCAGGGCCGGTGCGACCGGGGTCGCATTCTCGGCCAAGGCAGTGCGGTGCGATGACAGCCCATTGGGCGTCGGTCAGAACTGTGCGGATCAAGGCTGCTCTCCTCTGTTTGCAACCTTGAATCAGTCATCAGCCGATTTGGGAATCCCTAAACGTCAACAAGCCCTAGCTTGAACAAGCCGCGATTTTTGCGCTATCGATTGGCCGAACCGACAAAACTGGCGCATCCATGAGCATTCGCGATCTCAATAACCCCGCCGAAAGGCACCCGGAAAAGGCGCATCGCGCTGACAATGCGCAGCCCAAGAAACCCGCCTGGATCAGGGTGAAGGCTCCGACCAGCCCGGCCTACAAGTTGACGCGCGATGTCATACGCGCCCATCGGCTGGTCACGGTGTGCGAAGAGGCAGGATGCCCGAATGTCGGCGAATGCTGGTCCCAAGGCCATGCCACCATGATGATCATGGGCGATATTTGCACGCGCGGCTGCACGTTTTGCGACATTGCCACCGGTCGGCCCGGTGCGCTGGATGCGTTTGAGCCGGGCCGGGTTGCCGATGCGGTCAAAAAGCTGGGTCTTAACCATGTGGTCGTAACCTCGGTCGATCGCGACGATCTGGCCGATGGTGGGGCGGCACATTTTGCCCAGACGATCCGTGCGATTCGGCAGCAGGCCCCTCACACGACGATTGAGATATTGACCCCGGATTTTCTGAACTGTGCGCCGGAAGTGGTTGAGACCGTTGTGAAATCCGGACCTGACGTTTTCAACCACAACCTCGAGACGGTGCCTGGCCTCTACCTCGAAGTGCGCCCCGGGGCGCGGTATTTTCATTCCCTGCGGCTGTTACAACGCGTCAAGGAAATTGATCCGGCCATGTTCACCAAATCCGGCATGATGGTGGGCCTCGGCGAAGACCGGCACGCGGTCTTGCAGGTGATGGACGATTTGCGTGCAGCGGATGTGGATTTCCTGACCATCGGTCAATATCTGCAGCCGACACCCAAACACCACGCCATTGCGCGGTTCATCACGCCCGACGAATTCGCATCTTACGAAAAAGCCGCCTATGGCAAAGGCTTTCTGATGGTCTCGGCCACGCCTTTGACGCGGTCAAGTTACCACGCGGGCGACGATTTCGCCCGGCTCAGGGCGGCGCGGCTGAGCCAGGTCGGGCCGGCCGGCGGCAGCGCTTAGCGGGCAACGTCAGTTTCCGATGGCGGGCACGGCCTTGAGGTAGGCGGCTATGGCGGCGAGGTCATCCTCGGGAAGCTTGGCCAGATTTTTCACGACCATGGCCATTTCGCCGCCGGCGGAGTCGAAATCCGGTTTCAGGCCGGTTTGCAGAAAGAAAACGATGTCCGCTTCGGTCCAGTCGAGCCGGCCGGGCGTGATGTTGGGGATTTTGCCTTTGCCGGCCGGGTGCGGCGCGCCGGCCAGCCACTGATCGCGGCGCAACGCGCCGAGCAGGTTGCGCGGGGTGTGGCATTCGGTGCAGTGGCCGAGAGCCTCGACCAGGTAGCGTCCGCGCTCGTTATCGGAGGCTTCAAGCGCCCAGTCTCGCGTGAAGAAAAGCAGTTTCCAAAGCCCCAGGCCGCGGCGGATGTTGAACGGAAATCCGACATCGTGGCGGCGGCTTTCGGCATCGGAGACGGGCAGAGTCTGGAGAAAGGCGTAGAGATCGGCAAGATCCTGCGGTCTTATGTTTCGATAGGCGGTGTAGGGAAAAGCGGGATAATAGTGGCGGCCCGAAGGAGAGACGCCCCGAGTGAGGGCATCGGCAAGATTGACCAGCGACCAGCCGTCGAGGCCTTGCGGACCGGGGCTTATATTGGGGGCGTAGAAGGTGCCGAAATCGCTGACGAATGCGCGACCGCCGACCAAGATCGGCGCATCCTGCGCGGCGGCGTCAGGCGCAGAGTGGCACGAGGCGCAGCCGCCAGCGTAAAAGACCTGCGCCCCGCGGTCCTTGTCGCCCTGAAGAGTGGCGAAAACATCGGGATCGACGCGGTCGGGTGCCGTCAGCCACCAGCCAACGCCGAGCGCCAACACGGCGAGAAACGAAAGGAACCGAAAGAATCGGGCCATCTACGGGCCGAACCTGCTCAAGCAAACACAACAGGGCGGCGGCCGGTCGATGGCCGCGCCCCGAACGAGCCTAGGATCGCGGTTTTTGATAGGTCTCGTGGCAGCCGCCACAAGAACCGCCCAGTGGGCCGATAGCGCCTTGAAGTGCTTCTAGCCCGTTGCCAGCGACCGCGTCCATCGCAGTTGCGGCCTCGGCAAACGCGCCAGCTTTGGCGCCGACACCAGCCATATCCTCCCAGATTGCGGGCAGTGCGCGGGTGCCTTCGATGCTGTCGCTATCTGATCCTTCCGGCCAGTAACCTGGCGAGTTCGCGATGATGCTGGCTAGCGCCACAAGGTTGCCAGCGGCAGCAGACGCTGCTTCGGCGTCGTATTCGGCCTCGCCTTTTGCCATGGCGCCGAGGATCCCGATGTTGAACCCGTGGAGCCGCATTTGTGACTGACGCGCTGTCACCGCAGCATCAAACGGACCCGCGTGGCTTCCAGCTAGAACGACGGTAGCCACAACAGCTATCCCCGCAGCAGTCATCGTAATTTTTCTGAGCATATTTGACACTCCCCGTGACTGGATAATGATCCCGTATCGACAGAATAGCTGTGAGCATTATAAATGATACTAGGCTTTTTTGCAGAGGGTGCATGAAAAAATGCACAACCGGGAAAACTGGGACGATTTGCGCTTTGTGCTGGCTGTGACCCGGCATGGTTCTGTGACGGCGGCGGCGCGCGAACTGGGCGTAAATCACGCGACCGTGCTGCGCCGCGTGGCGTTATTTGAACAGAGAAACGGGCTGGAACTGTTTGTGAAAACAGTTCGCGGATACCAAGTTGCAAAGGGCCATCAGCGCATTCTTGACGCTCTGAGAGATGTCGAAAACTCGGTTCAGGGCATTGGTCGTGCGGTTCAGGGCACCCAGGCGCCGCTGGGCGGCACGGTTCGGGTGACCTCAACCGACACATTTTGCCACGCGGTGCTGCCGGCGATCGTAACACAAATTCGTGAGGCGACGAAAAATCTGCGAATTGAGCTAATTTCCAACAATGCTCATCTCGATCTGGCCCGTCTTGACGCCGATCTCGTGGTTCGTCCGGCCCCGCAACTGCCGCCCGATCTGGACGGCACATCGCCGGCGCAATTGGGATTTGCTTTGTATGCGGCCAAAGGAAATATTCCCGATGTCTGGCTCGGCCTGTCCGGGCTATTGGCCAGAACCGGCACCGCGCGCTGGATGGAAAAACATGTCACCGCCGAGCAGATATCCGCAACCGGCGACAGTTTTCTGACCTTGCAGGAGTTGGCCGCAAAAGCTGTTGGCCGGGTGTATTTGCCCTGTTTCGTGGGTGATCCCGACACCCGTCTTGTCAGGATTGAATCCGATGGAGTGGTGCCGATCAGCGTGCCGATCTGGGTTGCGGGCCACCGGGAGCTGGTCGATGTGCCGCGCATTCGCGCCGTGCGAGAAATCATCTGCTCCGCGCTCACCGCAGCCAGATCGCAGCTTTTGGGCGAGCCACCCGACAAATCGGCGAATATCGCTGGCCAAAGCGGCGGTCGCTAAATGGGCACAGAGACTGACAGATTGGTGGATTCAGACCCAATATCACCGCGCGGAATACCGCGAATTCCGGAATGGTTGGGGCTCTTGACCGCGATTCTTCTGGCCGCGTGGACAGTTGCAATTATTGACCGGATGGTCGGCGATCAGTGGCAAACCAGCGCCGAGTTCGCACGCGGCGTGGTCGATGGAACGCCGCCCTGGCACGCATTTCAAAACCGTTTACTGGCCCCCTATGTCAGCCTGTGGATCAGCAAATTCGGGGTGAGCTATCTAACCGCCGCGATTGTATACACGTTCGCTACGATCGGCCTCGCAATTCTGACGTTCTATTTATTGGCAAGACGCGCGTGCGGACAAGCGACCGAGGCGGTATTATGGACCCTTGTCTACTGCTTTTCATTCACTTTTCTTCAGGCCTACATCCTCATGGTCTGGGACGCGACCGACATGTGGCTGATGACCATCCTGGCCTATCTGATGACGTTCTCTCAGCGCATCCGCTATCTGGTGCCGCTTTACTTTCTGGCAACGCTCAATCGCGAAAGTGGCCTCTATGTGGCGCTATTTGTTGTGATTGACAGTTTCGATCTTAGTCGCTGGTCGTCGTTTCGCGTCCGAATTGCAGATCGGGCAAAATTGGCCGCCGGCGTTGCGATGCTTGTTATCGGAGTGGCCTATACGAAACTTTCACGCGATCTGCTTTTCGATCAGCTAAGGCCAGGAGCGACTGGCCCGCAAGACGACCTGTTGGGAAATCATCGCCATTTCGCCAATAATATTCGCGATCTTTTCAAGCACAATTGGATGGATGAAAATATTCTGCACACCGCGCCAGTCGTTGGGATCGGTATTTTTCTACTCTGGAATATCTTTCGACTGACCCAAGTTCAGTTGAAGATTGTAATATTTAGCGCAGCGATCTTTTTGGCTGTAATGGTGTTTGGGATACTCAACGAGACCCGGGTGCTGTTCCCATTCGTCCCGATATTTGTTTTCTTCTTTATTTCCTGGGGGCAGACAAATTCGCGACAAGAAGGTTAGCGGGTTCGGCATTCGGCATTGTCAGCCAGTCCGGCCAACCCACCAGCCGTTCAATCCCAAACAGCACCAAACACAGCACCAGGACCGCCGCGAATAATTTGACCCGGCGCGCCGACGGCGGTTTGCGCGCCAACCTGGACATGCGCCAAAGATGGCGCAGCTTCATTGCTCGGTGTCCAGAAACCTGACCTTGCCGATATGCGGCAGGTTGCGGTTGCGCTGGGCAAAGTCGATGCCATAGCCGACGACAAATTCGTCGGGTATCTCAAATCCGATCCAGTCTGCCTTGATATCGACCTCGCGCCGTGACGGCTTGTCCAAGAGCGCGATGGTTTTCAGCCGCCGTGGTTCGCGAGAGCGTAGCAGGGCGACGACATGTTTCAGCGTAAAGCCGGTATCGACGATGTCTTCGACCACCAGCACATCGCGCCCGTTGATCTCGCCGCGCAGGTCTTTCAGAATGCGCACCTCGCGGCTGGTCTCCGTCGCATCGCCGTAAGATGAGGCCTCAAGAAAATCGACCTCGATGTTCAAGTCGATCTCGCGCACCAGATCGGCGATGAATACAAACGATCCACGCAACAGTCCAACCACGATCAATTTATCGGTGCCGTCAAAGGCTTTGCGGATTTCCCGCGCAAGCTCCTCAATGCGCGCCGCGATCGTCTTGGCGGAAATCATTTCGTCTATTGCGTATGGTCGATGGCCCATGTCACCCCCTTGCAAAGCGCACGCCCTTTTACGAGACCAAACCAGCCACTGGCCAGACCATAAAAGCACGCAATGCCAAGACATTCCGAAAAACGTCACCTGCCTTATAGCGCGTCCCAGATGTATGATCTGGTGGCCGATGTCGCGGATTATCCTGAGTTTCTGCCATGGTGTGCCGCCGCGCGGGTGCGTTCAGTGTCTGAGGACGGCGGCTGCACGATCATAAAAGCCGATCTGGTCATTTCCTTCAAAGTGTTCCGCGAAAGGTTCAGCAGCCGGGTAAAGTTGTGGCCAGAGACAATGACGATTGAAACCGAATACCTCGATGGGCCGTTTCGCTATCTGAAATCGCATTGGGCGTTCGAGGATGCCGATCAGGGGTGCAACGTGGACTTTTTCGTCGATTTTGAGTTCCGAAACGCCATCCTGCAAAAGATCATCGGCGTGGTTTTTGGCGAGGCGATGCACCGGATCGTGCGCGCGTTTGAGGATCGGGCCCGCGCACTCTACACATAGATATGCGATATGCGCGGCGGGATATTGGACGCGACTATGCTTGCAGAGCGATTGGCCAAATTTGCGGCTGCGCCCATATCGGCGGCCGAAAACGCTGGACCGGTGCTCTCGCTGTCGCTTCTCGACTGGGCGGCCTGTGCAATGGCCGGGCGCGCAGAGCCCGTCGCGCAGGTGGTCAGCGATATGGTCACCAGCGAAGGCGGCAGGCCCGAGGCAACTTTGCTGACCGGCGGTCATGCCCCGGCGCGCGCGGCGGCGCTGGTCAACGGTGCGGCATCGCACGCGCTCGACTACGACGACACGCATTTCGCCCATATCGGCCACCCATCAGTCGCGGTGGTGCCCGCCGCCCTGGCGATGGCCGAACGGCAGAGTGCCGCCCTGGAGGAGTTCCGCGACGCGGTGCTGGTCGGCGCTGAGGCGAGCATAAGGGTGGGGATCTGGCTGGGCCGCAGCCATTACGAGGCCGGGTTTCACCAGACCGCTACCGCAGGTGCCTTTGGCGCGGCCGTGGCAGCGGCGAGGCTAATGAAATTGCCGCACGATCAGATTCTGCACGCCATCGGGCTGGTTTCGACCCGCGCCGCCGGGCTAAAATCGCAGTTCGGCACGATGGGCAAGCCGCTCAATGCCGGGATCGCGGCGGCCAATGGGGTCGAGGCCGTACAATTGGTGGCGCGTGGCTTTGTGTCCAATCCGGCCGCACTGGACGGTGAGCAGGGGTTTGGACCGACACATCACGGGCAGGCAAATGAAAGTGCGTTTGATGGGCTGGGGCAGAGATGGCTGTTTGAAACCGTCAGCCATAAATTCCACGCCTGCTGTCACGGCTTGCATGCGATGTTGGAAGCGCTGGCCAGGATCGAGGTTGATGCGGACGCGATTGAACATGTCGCCATCCGCGCTCATCCGCGCTGGGCCAAGGTCTGCAACATAGAAAAGCCCGCAACCGGGCTTCAGGCGAAATTTTCATTCCGCCTGACCGCGGCGATGGCACTTAGCGGCATCTCAACCGCCGCGCTCGAAATCTACAGCGTCGAAACCGCGAGTGACGTGCAAATTTGCCGTCTGCGCGACAGAGTGTCGGTGAGCTTTGATCCAAAACTGCCCGAAACGGCCTGCGAAGTTGAGGTGACCGCTTCGGGCATAGTCACCCGGGCGTCCCATGATCTGGCGGCGCCCCTGGGTCTGGTTGAGCGATCGGACAAACTGCGCGCCAAGGCCATCGCCCTGATCGGCGCGGCGGCGACGGCCGAAATCGACCAAGCGCTCGACCAGACGTCGCTGCAACGATTTGTCCAGGCAATCTCAGCTAACACGCCGTGATAGTCCGGCCCCCGCGCGACCTGGTCAGGCCAGCGCCTCGGCCAGCATCGTCAGCGCCTGTTCTACCGATGCGGCGCGGACATGTGCGCGGCCAATCGCCCCGAACTTGTGGGTCGCCGCACTGGTCGCGCGCCCCCGTTGCACCAGCGCGAAGACGACCAGCCCTTCGGGCTTGTTGTCGCTTGCACCAGGTCCGGCCACGCCGGTGACAGCGACCGCGCAATTGGCCTTTGATCGGCGCAGCGCGCCATCGGCCATGGCAATGGCCACCGGCTCTGATACCGCGCCAATCTGCGCGATCAGATCGCCATCAACGCCCAGCATTTTGGTTTTGGCAGAGTTGGAATAAGTGACGAACCCGGCATCCATCACATCGGATGCCCGGCAATTTCGCTCAGCGCCGCAAAGACCAGCCCGCCGGTGCAGCTTTCGGCGGTGGCGATAATCACCCCGCGCTGGCGGGCGCTCTCGAGAACAGTTTGGGCAAGCCTCAGAATATCCACAACACAAACTCGACCAGATCAAAGACACGGTGCGCCCAGAGCGCGCCAAAAAACACCAGCGCCGCAGCCAGAAGCCCGGCAAAAACATCATCCAGCATGACGCCAAGTGCATCGTGGCGGCGATCCGCCCAGCCGATGGGGCCGGGTTTCCAGATGTCAAATAACCTAAACAGCACAAATGACGCCAAGACGAATTGCCAGGGCAGGGTCCAAGTCTCGGAACCGAGCTTCCACATGCCGAATGATATTGGCCACAGCGCCAGCCATTGTCCGGCAAGCTCATCGATCACAATTTCGCTCGGATCATGTTCGCCGGTTTGCCGTGTCTCCTGCCAGATTGCCCAGATGCCGACGGGAATAATCACAACGGTCGCCGCCGCCAAAAGCGGGAAGGAGCCAACCGCGTGCAGCGCCAAGGCCAAGGCAAGTGCCGCCGCAGAGCTCCATGTCCCAGGTGCCGGACGCAAATGGCCGACAAAGAAAACCGTGGCGATCAATCGGCTCATGCGCGCACCAGCGTCGCACTGGCCAGCGCGGCAATTCCTTCCTGGCGTCCGGTAAATCCCAGCCGCTCGGATGTTGTCGCTTTTACAGAGATCTGGCCCGCATCGACGCCGATGATGGATGCCAGACGTGCTGCCATCGCATCGGCATGTGGTGCGATTTTGGGCTGCTCGCAGATCAGTGTGACATCGGCATTGCCCAGCCGGTAGCCACGCGTTTGCGCCAGCGCGCGGGCGTGTTCTAGGAAGACAGAGCTGGCCACATCTTTCCATGCGGGATCGGTGGGCGGAAAATGGCGGCCGATGTCGCCGGCGGCCAATGCCCCATAGATCGCGTCGGTCAGGGCGTGCATGGCCACATCCGCATCAGAATGGCCTTGCAGCGCGCGGTCATGCGGGATGGCAATCCCGCACAGGGTGACGTGATCGCCGTCGCCAAAACGATGCACGTCAAATCCGTTGCCCAGCCGAATATCCATGCCACCCCCCAATATCCGTTCAGCGCGCTTGAAATCGCCCGGCGTTGTTACCTTGAGATTGTCCGCGTCACCCGGCACGATCTCAACTGTCATCCCCGCCGCCAGTGCCACGGCCACATCATCTGGCGCGTCGCTGGTGGATTTCTGATGTGCGCTCAGAATGGCCCCAAACTCAAACCCCTGCGGGGTTTGCGCGCGTGCCAGCGCCTCGCGTGGATGACCGCCGGTCACTTGGCCGTCCGCGACCGTCCATAGCGCATCGGTCAGCGCCAGGCCCGGGGCTGCGCCGGATCCGCGCTCAAGCGCGGCCAGAACCGCGTCGATGGTGCCCACGGCCAGACAGGGGCGTGCCGCATCATGGATCAACACATGCGTGACGGCGCGCCCGTTTAGCGCGTTTAGCCCGGCCAAAACGGATGCGGCGCGAGTGCCGCCGCCATCGGCGGTTTCAACACCGGCGACCCGGTCGCGATATTCTGGATTGGTCACAACGCATATGACCGAGATGCGCGGATGCGCCCTGAACGCCCGGATCGACCAGTCGATCAACCGGCGTCCGGCCACATATTGCCATTGCTTGGGCCTGTCACCACCAGCCCGGTCGCCGCGCCCCGCGGCCATGATCAATGCCGCAACTTTCCATTCCCTTCGATCCATGTCCGCCTGATAGAGGGGCCGGCGCAGGCTGACAACGACGTTCGCGCCGCTGCATTTGCGTGCCGGTCCGCAGAAATCCCACTGATCATCCGATTGCGCCGTTGTGGTTTGACCGCTATTTGATTAATTCCAAGGCATTGCCCGAAGATTGAGCACATGCCGCAGTCTGACCAACAAAATATCCGCCCGCTCGTCATGCTCGCGCCCATGGCCGGGATAACCGATCTGCCATTTCGCCAACTTGTTCGGCGCTTTGGGGTCGATGTCGTGGTCAGCGAAATGGTCGCCTGCCGGGATTTGTTGTCGGCGCGCCCCGGCGCCCGGGAAAAAGCCCAGCTTGGGTTTGGCGATGAGGCCACCGCGATCCAGCTGGCCGGCTGCGATCCCTATTGGATGGCCGAGGCCGCGCGCCTGGCCCAGGACAATGGCGCGCGCCTGATCGACATCAATATGGGCTGCCCGGCCAAGAAAGTGACCGGCGGCCAATCCGGGTCCGCGCTGATGCGCGATCTGGACCTCGCTGTCTCGCTGATCCGCGCGGTTGTCGGAGCCGTCAAGGTGCCGGTGACGCTTAAATGCCGCCTTGGCTGGGATGCGAACACACCCAACGCCCCGGAACTCGCGCGGCGCGCAGAAGCCGAGGGCATTTGCCGGATGGTGATCCACGGGCGCACGCGCTGTCAGTTCTATAAGGGCCGCGCCGATTGGGTGGCAATCCGCGACGTCGCTGAAACCGTACACATGCCGATCATTGCAAATGGCGATATTTGCGACCTCCAGGACGCCCGGACGGCGCTCAAATTATCAGGCGCAACAGGTGTCATGATCGGACGTTTCGCGCGGGGCCGCCCCTGGTTGTGTGCGCAGATCAGGGCCGCGCTGGCACACGCCGCGCCGATCCCGGTGCCGTCAGATGATGCGCTGGCCCAAATCGTATCAGAGCATTATCGCGCCATGTTGTCATTTTACGGTGCCGAGCTCGGTGGCCGGGTGGCACGCAAACATCTCGGTTGGTATATGGATCAGGCCGCGACGCCGACCTGGCTGCGACAGCTGATATTGACCCGGACCAACCCCGATGAGGTGCTGGCCCTGCTGCCCGATGCCTTTGCGACCTCACCCAGGCGGCTGGCGGCATGATGCCCACCGGCGAAGCGATCTGGGCATCATTGCCCGTTCCCGGCTTTGTCGTCGACAGCGATGACGAAATAGCCAGCGTGAACACCGCTGCGGAAATATTCGTCAACACGCCCGCGCGCCTGCTGGCCGGTGTGCCTTTTCTGGACCGCTTGGCCATCGATGCGCCGATCGAAGACGCGCTGATGCGCGCCCGGCGGCACCGCGCGCCGGTTTTCATCAACAATGCCGATGTCACTGCCGGCCAGTCGCCGCCGCTTTTGTGCAACATTCAGATCGGTCCGGTGCAGGGCACCGAAGACCACGTATTGCTGATCTTAGAGCCGCGCCGTCTGGCCGACCGGATGAGCCGCGCGCAGGCGCGGGCCTCGTCAACGCGCTCGGCCATCGGCATGGCCGATATGCTTGCCCATGAGGTCAAGAACCCGCTGGCCGGGATCACCGGTGCCGCCCAGCTTTTATCGATGAACCTTGAGCCGCAGGATCGGGAGTTGACGGACCTGATCGTGCAGGAATCTCGCCGGATCGTGTCGCTCTTGGAAAAGGTCGAGCAATTCGGACATGCCGGCCCGCCGCAGCGCGAAACCGTGAATGTTCATGATTTGCTGGATCGGGCGCGCAAGTCGGCATCGGTCGGGTTTGCCGCCACTATGCGTTTCGTCGAAGATTATGACCCTTCGCTGCCACCAACCTCCGGCGACGGCGACCAATTACAGCAGGTCTTTCTCAACCTTTTCAGAAACGCCGCAGAAGCCGCCGGCGCCCAGGGCGGCACGATCACATTGCGCACTTTTTATGATGTCTCGCTCAGGCTGCGCCGCACCGACGGCACCGGCAGCCCGCTGGCCCTGCAAATAGAAATCACCGACGACGGCCCCGGTTTACCGGCCGATCTGGAGGCCGATATTTTTGACCCCTTCGTGTCGGGGCGCCCGAACGGCACCGGCCTGGGGCTGGCGCTGGTCAGCAAGATCATCAACGAACACGGCGGCTGGATTGGCGTCGAATCCACGCCCGGACGCACGGTTTTCCGTATATCGTTGCGGGTTGCGGAATCATCTGCGCAGGGAGAGATCTGATGGATGGCACGGTTCTTGTCGCTGATGATGATCGCACCATACGCACGGTTCTGACCCAGGCGCTGACGCGGGCGGGCTGCAAAGTCCACGCGACATCGTCGCTGGTAACCCTGGCGCGTTGGGTCGACGAGGGCAAAGGCGATCTGGTCATCTCGGATGTGATGATGCCTGACGGCAACGGCCTTGAGTATTTGCCGCAAATCTCTGCAAGCCGACCGGGTTTGCCAGTGATTATCATCTCCGCCCAGAACACCATCCTGACGGCGATCCAGGCCGCCGAAGCCGAGGCCTATGATTATTTGCCCAAGCCGTTTGACCTGCCCGACCTGATGCGCCGCGCGCGCAAGGCGCTTGACCGGCGGCGCAGTGCGCAGCCGCCGCCACGGGCCGGGGCCCCGCAAGCTGTCGTGGATTTACCGCTGATCGGGCAAACGCCCGCCATGCAGGCGCTTTACCGGCTAATCGCGCGGGTGTTGAATACCGATCTGAATGTCATGATTACCGGCGAGAGCGGCACCGGAAAATCTTTGATCGCACGAATAATTCACGATTTCTCGGACCGGCGGAACCTGCCCTATGTGACCGCAGTCGCAGCAGATTTGGAGCAGATGGATGGCCCGGCAATTTTGCTGTCGCGCGCAAAAACCGGAACGCTGGTTTTCGACGAGGTTGGCGACCTGGATGCCGCAGCGCAGGGCCGTGTCGTTCGTATGCTCGACAGCCTGAGCGACCCGACGCCGCGGATCATGGCCACGTCGCAGACCAATCTGGGTCAGGCCATTGAAACCGGTGCCTTTCGCCAGGACCTGTATTACCGGTTATGCGGGGTCACGGTTCCGGTTCCGCCCCTGCGCGACCGTGTCGATGACATCGCCTTGATCGCGACAAATTTCCTGGCCCGGTCAGACCGCGATACATCTTCGCCGCGCCATATCGCCGATGACGGCGTGGCCCTGATGCGTGTCTATTCCTGGCCCGGAAATGTCCGCCAGCTCGACAATCTTATCAGGCGCCTGATGGCCACCGGTGACGGCGATGAGATCACCAGGACCGAGATCGAGGCCGCGCTGGCCAATCAGCCCGCCATGCGCGAACTCAACGAAGATCAGAACCAGGACCGTCTGTCAGCCTCGGTGGCGCGCCATTTGCGCCGATACTTCGATCTGATGGGCTCAAACCTGCCGCCGCCGGGTCTTTATGGGCGGATTTTGCGGGAAATTGAGCTGCCGTTGATCGAAATCGCACTGGATGCGACAGGCGGAAATCAGGCTAAATGTGCTGATTTGCTTGGTATCAACCGCAATACCTTGCGTAAAAAGATCACAGAACTGGATATAAGCGTGACACGGCGGCGCAAACTGATGTAATAGCGCCACAGCCTTTGTTGTATTTCTGCGTCGGCAGTGGCGGGCCACGGCGCGTCGTTACGTCCAAACCAGTCAGGGGGTATTTTGCGCGCACCGGTTCGACAGGATGCCTGGGAGAGGTTTTCGCGCCTGCGCCGCCAGCGGCGGTTCCAAAACCTGACGACTTTGGGCTTGGTTACGCTGGGCCCGGTGCTCGCATTGCTCACCTTTCTGGTGCTTGGGCCGTTGCAGGAAGGCGCGAACTCACCGACGTTGCGCCTGATATTGCTGGCCGATTTGGTCTATGTGCTCGTCGTGGCGGCCCTGGTGTTGCAGCGGGTCGCGCGCATGGTTGCCGCCAGGCGCGCCAAATCCGCCGGATCGCAACTGCATTTGCGGCTGACCGGCGTTTTCGCCTTTGTGGCATTGGTTCCCACCGTGCTGGTCGCCGTATTCGCGGTGCTGACGGTCAATTTCGGTCTTGAGGGTTGGTTCTCGGAACGGGTCCGCCAGGTGGTCGGCAATTCCCTTGCCGCAGCGGAAGCCTATGAAGACGAACACCGCCGCGATCTGACCGCCGACGCCCAGGCCCTGGCAAATTTTCTGACGACCGCGCGGTCGAACCGGCAATTCATGTCCGACAGCGATATGCGGCAAATCCTGGCCCAGGGTCAGGCCCAGGTCCAGCGTGGGCTACGAGAGGCCTATGTCATTGATAGTTCGGGGGTAATTCGGGCGCGCGGTGAAAGATCGTATTTGTTCGATTACGAGCAACCTGACGCCCAGGAAATCGACCGCGCGCTTACCGGGGACATCGTGATCATCCAGGATTGGGACGTGAACGAATTTCGCGCGCTCGTGGCGATCAGCGGCTATTTTGATCGTCTGCTCTACGTCACCCGCGATGTGGATGGCGATATTCTGAACCTGTTGGACGAAACCCAGCAGACAGTTCGCCTTTACAATCAACTTGAAACCGATCGCGGCGGGCTGTTGTTTGAATTCGGGCTCTTGTATCTCGGCTTTGCGCTGATCCTGATCCTTGCGGCGGTGTGGCTGGGTCTGTGGTTTGCCGAACGACTTGCGCGCCCGGTGGGACGCCTTGCGTTCGCGGCCGAGCAGATCGGCCAGGGCGACCTGGATGTTCAAGTGCGCGAAGAACCCGGCAAGGACGAGATCGCGGTTTTAGGGCGTATTTTCAACCAGATGGCGCGGCAACTTAAAGCGCAACGCGAGACGCTTCTGCAAAACAACCGGCAGATCGAGGCGCGCCGGCGGCTGTTTGACTCGGTCCTGTCATCGGTGACCGCCGGGGTTCTGGGGCTGGATGGAACCGGCAAGGTGGCATTTGTAAACCGCTCAGCAGAACGCCTGCTTGGGCTGACCGGGTCGATTGAGGACGAACCCCTGCGCCAAGTGGTGCCGGAATTCCAAGCGGTCTTTGAAAACTTGCGCGAGCGCAGCGCCGAATCCGCCCAGCAAGAGGTGCAGATACACCGCTCGGGCCGCCAAGAGACGTTGCTGGTCCGCATGGCAACCAGGCGCGGCGCCGATGGCCATTTGGAAGGCTATGTGGTCGCCTTCGATGATGTGACGGATCTCGTTACCGCGCAGCGGATGGCCGCCTGGGGCGATGTCGCGCGCCGGATTGCCCACGAGATTAAAAATCCACTGACCCCGATCCAGTTGTCGGCAGAACGCCTGAAACGCAAATTTTCGCCCTTGGTCAAGGAACATGCCGATGATCTTGGCCAGCTCACCGACGTCATCGTGCGCCAGACCAACGATCTGCGCCGCATCGTCGATGAGTTTTCCAAATTCGCCCGGATGCCTGAGCCCGAACGCCAGCAGGTCGATCTTGGCGAACTGGTGCGTGACGCGGTGGTTTTGCAAGAAGGCGGCCAGCTGGACATTTTGTTTCGCACAGATTTGCCCGACGGCGAGGTCAGCGCCGAGCTTGATCCAACAATGATCGGTCAGGCGCTGATGAATTTGATGAAGAACGCCGGGGAAGCCGTTGACAGCAGGCCAGAATCGGCCGATTGCGCAGGCGAGATACGGGTCAAGATGAGCCTCGAAGGCGGTATCGCGACGATCAAAATTTCCGACAACGGCATCGGCTTGCCCGTCAATCGCGCCCGGCTGTTTGAACCCTACGTGACGATGCGCGACCAAGGCACCGGGCTTGGCCTGTCAATCGTGCGCAAGATCGCCGAGGAACATGGCGGCTCGTTGGTGCTCGACGATGCCGAACCCTTTGCAACCGGGGCCAGTCCAGGTGCGGCAGCCATTTTGATATTGCCGGTTGTTCCGCCCGAACACCCGAACGGATCAACAAAATAGAAAAGAAACGAGGTAAAGAGCGATGAGTGAGATTCTGATTGTAGACGACGAACGCGACATCAGGGAATTGATCTCGGATATTTTGAAAGACGAGGGCTTTCAGACCGAGCTTGCGGCAAATTCCGACGAATGTGTTGCCGCTGTCGCTGCGGAACCGCCATCTTTGATGATTTTGGACATCTGGCTGAAAGACAGCAACATGGATGGCATCGACATCCTGAAAATGGTCAAGCGCGACCATCACGAAGTGCCGGTGGTGATCATATCCGGGCATGGAAACATTGAGATTGCCGTCGCCGCAATCAAGCAGGGTGCCTATGATTTCATCGAAAAACCATTCAACATTGACCAGCTAATGGTGGTAATCCGGCGCGCCATGGAGGCCAGCCGCCTGCGGCGCGAGAACGTGCAGCTCAAGCGCAAGGATGTCACGAACGCACAGATGATCGGTGCAAGTGCTGCCTTCAAACAGCTGAACGCCAATCTTGACAAGGTGACAAAATCAAATGGCCGGGTGATGCTGACCGGTCCGGCGGGAGCAGGCAAAGAGGTCGCGGCGCGCTATATCCATGCCCATTCCGACCGCAACCACGCCCCTTTTGTCAGCGTCAATTCCGCCTCGATTGAGCCTGAGCGCATGGAAGAGGTTCTTTTCGGCCGCGAAAGCGGCGAGCGTGGGGTCGAACCCGGGCTTCTGGAACAGGCCCATTCCGGCGTGCTTTATTTTGACGAGATTGCCGATATGCCGATGGGCACGCAGTCCAAAATATTGCGGGTTCTGGTCGACCAGAAGTTTCAGCGCTCGGGCGGCACCGCGACCATCGAAGTCGACATACGGGTCATATCAAGCACCAACAAAAATCTGCACGAGGAAATTCGCAACCGCACGTTCCGCGAGGAATTGTTTCACCGCCTCAACGTTGTGCCGATCTCGGTGCCGTCGCTTGAGGATCGGCGCGAGGATATTCCCGCCCTTGCCGACCATTTCATCGGATTTTTCAACAAAAGCCAAGGCCTGCCGCGCCGCGAGTTGAGCGTGGACGCCGTGGCGTTTCTGCAAACCATGCCCTGGCCCGGCAATGTGCGCCAGCTTCGCAATGTTCTTGAGCGCATTCTTATCCTGGGTGACGGCGACACACCGATCACCGCCGCGGAGCTGCCCAAAACGGAAGAACAGGGCCAGCCCGAAGGGCGTCTGATGCTGTCGGGCGCTCTGGCGACCATGCCCCTGCGCGAGGCGCGCGAGCTTTTTGAGCGTGAATACCTGCTTACGCAGATCAACCGTTTCGGCGGAAATATCAGCCGCACCGCCGCATTCGTGGGCATGGAACGCTCGGCTTTGCACCGAAAACTCAAATCGCTGGGCGTGGTGACTGCAAACAAGGCTGGTGGCCGTGTCGCTTTCGTCGAGGAACCAGCGGATTGACAATGGCTGTCCAACCGGGCCAATTGCCGCCTCTTAGAGCCCAGGATCTGATGGGGTTGAACGGATGAAAGTCATCATCTGCGGGGCAGGGCAGGTCGGCTGGCAAATCGCCAGGCATCTGTCGGGCGAAAAGAACGACGTGATGGTCGTCGATAACAACCCCGATCTGGTGCGCCGCGCCATCGAAACGCTGGATGTCCAAGGCGTGGCGGGCTTCGCGAGCTACCCGGATGTTCTCGAAAGCGCCGGTGCGCAGGACGCCGATATGATCATCGCCGCCACCCATTCTGATGAGGTCAATATGGTGACCTGTCAGGTGGCCCATTCGATTTTCGACATTCCCCGCAAGATCGCCCGGCTCAGGGCACAATCTTACCTGACGGCGATCTATTCTGACCTCTACCGCCGCGACCATCTGCCGATCGATGTCGTCATCAGCCCCGAGCGCGAAGTTGCCGAAACCGCATTGCGCCGTCTGGCCGCGCCCGCGGCATTTGACACCCAAAGCTTTCTTGACGGCAAGGCGCAGATGGTGGGCATCATTCTGGCCTCGGATTGTCCGGTGATTAACACCCCGCTGCGCCAGCTGAACGATCTGTTTTCAACGCTGAGTGCGATCGTTGTAGGCATCCGCCGCGGCCAGAAACTCTTTGCGCCAGAACCCGGCGATCAGTTGTTTGAGGGCGATCAGGTCTACCTGTTCTGCCATACCGATGATCTTGACCGGGCGATGGAAATCTTCGGCAAAACCTCGCGCAAACAGGAACGTGTGGTCATTGTCGGCGGCGGAAATGTCGGATTGACCGTGGCGCAATCGCTGGAAAAACGTACCGAACGGGTGCGCGCGCGGGTCATTGAAAAAGACCGGCGGACCGCTGAAAAGGCGGCAGACGCGCTGGAACGCACAATCGTGCTCAACGGTGACGGGCTGAATGCCGAGCTGCTGTCAGAGGCCGGGATTGAGCGCTCCGATGCGATTCTGGCGCTGACTGATGATGACAAGACCAACATTCTAGTTTCCGTGCGCGGCAAGGCGGCGGGCTGTAAGATGGCCATCTGCCTGGTCAACGACCCGACGCTGGTGCCGATTCTGGCGACGCTTGAGATCGACGCCTTCATCAATCCGCGCGCAACGACCGTCAGCTCGATCCTGCGCCATATCCGGCACGGGCGCGTGCGTGGCGTTTATGCGATTGGCGACGCCGAGGCAGAGGTTATCGAGGCACAGGTCTTGTCGACTTCGCCCATCGCCGGCAGCGCCATTCGCGACATCGAATTCCCCGAGGGCGTTCTGATCGGAGCAGTCATGAAGGGCGATACCGTTCACAAGCCCAAAGGCTCGACCCGGATCGACGAGGGCGACGTGATCGCGCTGTTCTCGATGGCTGCGGACGTGCCCGAAGTCGAGCGCCTGCTGCAGGTCTCGATCGACTTTTTCTGATCCGATGACATCCGCGCTCAACCGTTTGCTGGCCATGCCGCTTCTGGTCGTTCTGATGGGGCTGGGTGCTGCTGCGATGCTGGTGCCTGCCGCACATGCGGCGGTGATCGAAAATTTCTCGGACATGCGGGCGTTTCTTTATTCCGGGCTGTTGTTTCTGACGCTGACCGCGCTGATCGCGGTTGCCTCGTCAAATTACGACCCGGTTCATCCCGGACGAAGCCATCTGTTCGCCCTGTTTGCGACGTTTCTGATCCTGCCGGTCATGCTGGCGGTGCCGTTTCGATTTGCCGAGCCGGACACGCGGTTTCTGAACGCCTATGTCGAGATGGTGTCGTCGATCACCACCACCGGTGCGACGCTTTTTGAAGACCCCGACCGGCTGTCGCAGAGTGTGCATCTGTGGCGCGCGTTGGTTGCATGGATGGGTGGGTTTTTCGTGCTGACCACGGCCGCGGCCATTCTTGCGCCGATGAACCTCGGCGGCTTTGACGTGTTGGCCAGCGCGGACGGCCAACGCCAGCGCGGTGCCGGCCATGACGATTTCTGGCTGGCCGACGGCGGGCGGCGAATTCTGCGCATCTCGGTCCGCCTGTTCCCGCTGTATTTCGGGCTGACGATGTTCCTGTGGCTGCTGCTGGCGATCCGCACCGATGCGCCGGTTGTGACCCTTATCCACGCCATGTCGGTCATGTCGACCAGTGGCATAACCGCGCTGTCGGGCGGGATCGCGGCCGATGGATCGGGCTTCGTTGGCGAGATCACCGTTTTTGGGTTTTTTCTGCTGGCCCTGACCCGCCAGCCGTTTTCGGGCGAACGACGCGGCAAGATGCGCGTTCGTTTCATGAGCGATCCTGAATTGCGCATGGGACTGTTTTTTGTCCTTGCGGTTCCGGCTTTTCTGTTTCTGCGCCACTGGCTTGGTGCCATAGAAGTGGACGAGTTTCAAAACTTCCGCGCCGCGATCCGCGCGCTTTGGGGCGCGACTTTCACGGTGCTGTCATTCCTCAGCACCACTGGGTTTGAAAGTGCCGCCTGGGACGATGCCCGCAACTGGTCTGGTCTGGCCACGCCGGGAATTGTGCTGTTGGGTCTGGCACTGATCGGCGGCGGCGTGGCCACGACCGCGGGCGGGGTCAAGCTGTTGCGCGTCTACGCACTCTATAAACACGGCATCCGGGAAATGGATCGCCTGGTCCATCCATCCTCGGTCGGCGGGTCCGGATCGGATGCACGCCGGTTCCGGCGCGAAGGGGCCTATCTGGCCTGGATATTCTTCATGCTCTTTGCCCTGTCAATCGCGCTCACGGTGCTGGGTTTTGCTTTTTCCGGCCTCAATCTCGATCAGGCCATGACCCTGGCGGTTGCGGCCCTGTCGACAACCGGCCCGGTCGCCAACGTGACCCTGGCCGAGCCGGTCAGTTACGCAGCACTTTCCGATTTCGGCAAGTCGGTGCTGACTGCGGCGATGGTTTTGGGGCGGCTGGAAATGTTGGTCATCATCTCGCTTTTCAATCCAGAGCTCTGGCGCAAGTGAGGCCGCCGGATCGGCGCGCCAATTTTGGGGCTGGTATCTCGCCCCAAGCCGTTTCATACTGCCTTTTGCTAACCAAATGGCTGCCGCAGAGAGGCAGATCGCAACAATAACGCGCAATAAATAAAGGCATTATTGATGGCTGGGGACAGACAAAACCTTCAAGACGCATTTCTTAATCACATTCGCAAAACCAAAGTGCCGGTGACGGTTTTTCTGATCAACGGCGTCAAATTACAGGGCGTGATCACGTGGTTTGATAACTTTTGCGTGCTGTTGCGCCGCGATGGTCAGTCGCAACTTGTCTATAAACATGCGATCTCGACAATCATGCCTGCCCAACCCATCAGCCTTTATGAGGGCGAAGACGCACAGTGAGCGAGCCGCAGACGCGCGCCTATGTTCTGCACCCCGAATTCAAAAACGATCCGTCCGTCCGAGCCTCAGCCGACGCGCTTGACGAAGCCGTGGCCCTTGCGGCGGCCTTGCCTGACATTGAGATTGCCGGCAGCGGCATAATCCGCCTTGGTCGCGCGCAACCGGGCACGCTTTTCGGCAAAGGCAAGATCGACGAACTCGCCGCCGAATTTCGCGCCAAGAACGTCGATCTGGTGCTGATCGACGGGGTGGTAACACCCGTTCAGCAGCGTAATCTTGAGCGCAAGTGGCAGCTTAAGCTTCTCGACCGCACCGGGCTGATACTCGAGATATTCGCCGACCGCGCCCACACCCGAGAAGGCGTTCTGCAGGTCGACCTGGCAGCGCTCACCTATCAGCGCACCCGGCTGGTGCGCGCATGGACCCATCTGGAACGCCAGCGCGGCGGTCTGGGCTTCGTTGGCGGACCCGGTGAGACCCAGATCGAGGCGGACAGGCGCGCGATTGATGCCCAGATCGGGCGCATCCGCAAGCAACTGGCCAAAGTCGTCAAAACCCGCGAATTGCACCGCGCCGCGCGCGCCAGGGTGCCGTTTCCGATCGTGGCGCTGGTTGGCTACACCAATGCCGGAAAATCCACCTTATTCAACCGGTTGACCGGGGCGCGTGTCGCGGCCCAGGACATGCTGTTTGCCACGCTTGATCCGACCATGCGCGCGGTGGAACTGGCCGACGGGCCGAAGATCGTGCTGTCTGATACGGTCGGGTTCATATCACAATTGCCGACCCAACTGGTGGCCGCGTTTCGCGCGACTTTGGAGGAAGTTCTGGTGGCCGATCTCATCTGCCATGTGCGCGACATCAGCCACTGCGAAACCAAACACCAGGCCGGGGATGTCGAGGCGATCCTTCACGAGATTGGCGTCGCCGACAGCACACCGGTCATCGAAATTTGGAACAAAATGGATCGACTGACCGGCGATGCTCTCGCCTCGCGCCAGACCGAGGCGGCGCGCCGCAGCCAGGTCTGCGCCATCTCAGCGCGAACCAGTGACGGGGTAGGGCCCTTGCTGCAGGTTCTGTCGGACACGTTGGCCGTCGACAAGCAAACCGCAGTGATCGAGCTGGACTTCGGCGCGGGCCAAATGCGCGCCTGGCTCTATGAACAAGGCGTGGTCGAGCACGAAGATAAAGGTGAGGCTGGCCTGAGCGTGCGGGTCAGCTGGACCAAGCGGCAGGCCGCAGAATTCGCCCGGCGCTTTCAGAACGCCGGCGGGCGTGGCGACGGCTAAGTGTCCGTCCGGGGACTTTATGAGTCGGATGAATCGGTTATCCGGCGCGCCCTCTTGAAGAGCTGAATCAGCTGTGATTCTCTGGGGTGGTGAATTTGCTCTTGAGGTGCCCCATGTGGACTGCCGACAACCGCCCGCGCTACAACCGCGACAAACTGCGTTATCCGAGCGACCTGACCGATGCGGAATGGGCGCATATCGAGCCGCTGATCCCGCCGGGCAAGCCCGGCGGCGGCAAACGGCGCGTCGCTATCCGCGAGGTGATCAACGGCGTGATGTACATTCTGAGCACCGGCTGCCAGTGGCGCGCGCTGCCCAAGGATTTGCCGCCCAGAAGCACCGTGCATGAGTACCTCGGCCTGTGGAACTGGGACGGCACGCTGGATCGCATCCATCATGCGCTCTACCTCAAGTGCCGCGAGAAAGCCGCGCGCGAAGCCAGCCCCACGGCCTGCATCATCGACAGTCAGAGTGTGAAAAGCGCTGAAAAAGGGGGGCTCGCATCGACAGCCACGGCTTCGATGCCGGCAAGTTGATCAAGGGCAAGAAGCGGCATGTTCTGGTCGATACGCAAGGCTTGCTGCTGCACGGCATCGTCACCGCCGCCGACGTTCAGGATCGCGACGGCGGTCTCGCGCTGCTGGCGACCTTGTTCGGTCTGTTTCCCTTTCTCGGGAAATTGTTCGCCGACAGCGCCTATCAGGGGCCGGTCTTTCACCGCGCCCTGGCCGGCATCCTGCCCGATCTCGAGACCGAGATCGTCAAGCGATCCGATCGGGTGAAGGGCTTCGTCGTCCAGCCCAGGCGTTGGGTGGTCGAACGCACCATCGCCTGGCTCAACCGCTGCCGCCGACTGGCCAAGGACTGGGAGAACCTCAACCGCAACGCGCTCGCCTTCATTAAGCTCGCGTCCATTCGACTCATGCTCCGAAAACTCTGTAATCCTACATAAAGTCTCCGGACGGACTCTAAGCGAATTTCGCGGCGTTCCTGATGCACTCGCTCATCGGACCCCAGAAAAGAGGCTCGTAAGAGCCGATGAGCGGCCCCGTCCGAAAGCCCGTCATACCTGTGGCTTTAGATCAGCCTGCCCATCGCAACCGCGGTGTCGCCCATCCGGTTGGAAAAGCCCCATTCGTTATCGTACCAGGTCAGAATGCGGCACATGCGAGCATCCATCACCCTGGTCTGATCCATATGGAAGATCGATGACCGTGGGTCATGGTTGAAATCACTGCTGACATTGGGCTGATCGGTATAACCCAGAATGCCGGCGAGCCGCCCATCCGCGGCAGCGCGAATTGCATCATGGATCTCGTCGACGGATGTATCGCGCGCCGCCTCGAACACCAGATCGACCACCGAAACGTTCGGTGTCGGCACCCGGATCGCCACACCATCCAACTTGCCGGCCAGTTCAGGCAGCACAAGCCCCACCGCCTTGGCAGCCCCGGTCGAGGTCGGGATCATGTTCAGCGATGCGGCGCGACCGCGGTAAAGATCCTTGTGCATCGTGTCCAGCGTCGGCTGATCGCCGGTATAGGAATGGATCGTGGTCATGAAGCCTTTGCTGATACCGATCGCCTCGTTCAGAACAAAGGCAACCGGTGACAGGCAGTTGGTTGTGCAAGAGGCATTGGATACGACAATATCGTCGCTGGTCAGCGTCTGGTCATTGACGCCGAACACAATGGTCTTGTCGGTGTTCTTGCCCGGTGCCGAGATCAGAACCCGCGACGAGCCGTTTTCCAAATGTGCCTGACAGGCCTCTTTGCTGGTAAATATCCCGGTGCATTCCAGCACCACATCGACACCCGTCCACGGCAGATCGGCCGGGTTGCGCAGCGCGGTTACTTCCATGCGCCCACGCCCCACGTCGATCGTGGTCTGCGTTGTTTTTACCTCACCCGGAAAGCGGCCATGAATCGAATCAAATCGCAACAGATGGGCGTTGGTCTCGACCGGGCCCAGATCGTTGATGGCGAGCACCTCAATGTCGTCACGACCTGATTCCACTATCGCGCGCAACACGTTGCGCCCGATCCGACCAAATCCGTTGATTGCAACTTTCACGGCCATAACTGCCCTTTCATTTTATCGGCTGCCGGGCGGCAAATACCGCCGGTTCCTAGTGTGGGCTAAATTCGGCAAATTGCGCCAAAGGTCAACTGCGATTAGGGCCAGTGCGCTGGATTTTTAGTCGCCAGAATATCCCGCCGAAGCGCACACCGCCCAATTGCCGCGCTAGCAGTGTGTCGGACTTTGGGGAGATTTTCGGTTAGAATCTCGCCATGAGCAAATTTATCGACTGCGAGCGGAACCAGGCGTTTCTGCTTCCGCCCGATCTTCGGGACTGGATCCCGGAGGATGATCTGGCGCACTTCGTGATCGAGGCGGTCGAGCGGGTCGAGATGAGCGCCTTCAAGGTCAACCATCGTGGCACCGGCTCGGCGCAGTATCACCCTCGGATGATGCTGGCGCTGTTGATCTATTGCTATGCCAACGGGATCTTCTCGAGCCGGCGGATCGAGCGCGCGACGCACCGCGATATCGGGGTGCGCTTCGTGGCCGCCAATGTCCATCCCGACCATGACACGATCGCGACCTTTCGGCGCGACAACCTGGCGGCGTTTGGCGAGAGTTTCCTGCAGGTTCTGCTGCTGGCCAAGGAGTTGAAGCTTGTCAAGGTCGGGCTTGTCAGCGTCGACGGCAGCAAGTTCGAGGCCTCTGCGAGCAAGCACCGTTCGGTGACTTATGAGCGGGCGGGCGAGCTGATCGATCAGCTCAAGCTGGACATCGCGGATCTGATGGAGCGTGCCGCGGCGGCCGACGGCGAGGGTGAGGACGACCCCCAGGCGCTGCCCAAGGAGATCGCACGCAGGGAGGCCTTGTGCGATCGGCTGGATGCGGCGCGTCGGCGCCTCGAGGCTCGGGCCAAGGCGCGCGCCGAGGCCGAGCGGGCGGACTACGAGGCCAAGGTGGCGGCGCGCGAGACGCGCACCGGCCGGGCCAAGGGCAAGCACCCGAAGCCGCCCGACGAGACGCCGCGCGCCGACGAGCAGAGCAATCTGAGCGATCCGGACAGCCGGCTGATGCGCAAGAGCAAGCAGCACGAGTACCGCCAGGCCTATAACGCTCAAGCCGTGGTGGATGCCGGGGGCTCTCAGCTGATCGTGGGCACCCGGGTCACCAACTGCGCCAGCGACCGCAATGAGCTGGTGGCGGACATCGCGGCGATCCCGGCCGTTCTCGGCCGGCCCGCGACGGTGCTGGCGGACAACGGCTATGCCAACGGCGACGAGGTCGCGGCGCTTGCCGAGAGCGACATTGAGGCTCTGGTGGCGACCGGGTCGTCGGGCCGTCGGCGGCGCTACGACTTCCGCCCGGCCAAGACCGAGGTGCCGGTGAAGAAACCCAAGGCCGAATGGCTCAAAGTCATGGCCGCCAAGCTCGACAGCGAGGAAGGCCGTGCGCTGTACCGGCTGCGCCAGCAGACCGTCGAGCCGGTCTTCGGCATCATCAAGGCGGTGCTCGGCTTCACCGGCTTCTCGCTGCGCGGCCTCGACAAGGTGGCCGGCGAGTGGGACTTGGTGGCGCTGGCCTACAACTGCAAGCGCCTGCACAAGCTCAAGCTGGAGATGGCCGTGTGACGGCGCTGTTGGCCCGACAGGCCGATCCAAAAGCCCGGCCACAGCCCAGAAGCCTCGGAGATCCGCCGCCCCATCGCTCCGTCCGAACAAATCCTCGCGGTTTCGCCGAACTTCGATCGCGCCTCTGACAGACGACAGCGAAATCACTCAACACCGAAATCCAACGCGCAAGTCCGACACACTGCTAGCGCCAGAATTTGATCCAGGCGACCAGATCAAGAAATTTCCGCGCCAAAAAGGCAGTATTCGCCCAACCGAATATCACCGCGTCCATCGCCACCAGCACAAACAGGATGATGCACAGATATATTGCCAGTTTGTTTGTGATGCCATTTGCCCCTGGTATCAACGCCTCGAATTTGGCTGAGACATCGCTAGAGCATTTCGATTGTTTTTTCGACAACAGCATCGGCGGTAATGTTGAATTCCTGATACAAACTTCCCGCCGGCGCTGAGGCACCAAAGCCCTGCATTCCCACAAAGGCCGCCTTGGCTTGCCGCCCGCGCTCGCCCAGCAGCCAGCGGTCCCAGCCGCCCTCGCGCAGCGCCGCCTCGATGCCCACGCGCACCGACCCGCCCGGCAGGACCTTGCCCCGATAGGTCTCGTCTTGCGCAGCGAATAGCTCCATGCACGGCATCGAAACCACGCGCGTGCCGATCCCGCGCTCCTGCAGCAGGTCACGGGCGTTGAGAGCAATTTCCACTTCCGAGCCGGATGCGATCAGTATCGCCTGACGCTTGCCTTCGGCCTCACGCAGAACATAGCCCCCGAATGCGGTCAGATTGGCGTTCCGGTGCTCGCGGCGCACCGTCGGCAGCCCCTGACGGCTCAGTGCCAGGACGCTGGGGGTCTTGTCTGATCCAAGCGCCAGTTCCCACGCTTCGGCGGTTTCAACCGTATCGGCGGGCCGGAACGTCCAGCAATTGGGCGTCGCGCGACAGATGGCCAGATGTTCCACCGGCTGGTGCGTCGGCCCGTCTTCACCCAGCCCGATGCTGTCATGGGTCATGACATAGATCGTCGGCACACCCATCAGCGCCGACAGCCGCATCGACCCGCGCGCATAGTCAGTAAAACACAAGAACGTGCCGCCATAGGGGCGCACCCCGCCATGCAGGACCATACCATTCATCGCCCCCGCCATGCCGTGCTCGCGAATACCATAGTGAATATAGCGGCCCTTGCGGTTGGACGGATCGAAAATATCCAGATCGCCGGTCTTGGTGTTGTTGGACCCGGTCAGATCCGCCGATCCACCGATCGTTTCGGGCATGATCGGATTGATCACTTCCAACACCATTTCCGATGATTTTCTGGTGGCCATTTTGGGGTTTTCATCGCTGATCTGTTTTTTCAGCGCTTTGATGCGGGCGGCCAGCTTCTTGGGCGGTTGGCCGGACATGACGCGCGCGAATTCTTTTCGCCGCCCTTCCGACAGGTCCGACAGGCGCGCTTGCCAGGCCACGCGGTCGGCTTTGCCGCGTGCCCCGGTATCGCGCCAGGCGCTTGCAATGGCTTCGGGTATCACAAACGGCTGGTGATCCCAGCCATAGGCGCTGCGAGTCAGTTCAATCTCGTCGCTTCCAAGCGGCGATCCGTGCGCCTTGGCGGTGTCCTGTTTGGCAGGCGAGCCATAGCCGATATGCGTCTTGCAGGCGATCAGGCTCGGCTTTCTGGCCTTTTTTGCAGCCGCGATTGCAGCGTCGATGGCCACGGGATCATGACCATCGCAAGCCTGAACATGCCAACCGGCCGCGTTAAAACGCTTTTTCTGGTCGGTGATGTCGGACAGGCCAACCTCGCCATCGATTGAGATATTATTGTCGTCCCAGAAAACGATCAGCCTGGACAGCTGCTGCATCCCCGCCAGACCGATAGCCTCATGGCTTATCCCTTCCATCAGACAGCCGTCACCAACGATGACATAGGTGAAATGATCGACGATCTTGCGCCCAAAGCGGGCGCGCAGCGCTTCTTCGGCGATAGCAAAGCCGACTGCATTGGCAAGACCCTGACCAAGCGGGCCGGTGGTCGTCTCGATGCCCGATGCGTGGCCATATTCGGGATGACCGGCGGTTATCGAGCCCCATTGCCGGAATGCCTTCAACTGATCCATGGTCATGTCAGCGTAGCCGGTCAGATGCAGCAACCCGTACAGCAGCATCGAGCCGTGCCCGGCTGACAATACGAACCTGTCGCGGTCGGGCCAGTCCGGGGCCGCGGCGTCGAATTTCAGATGGTTTTCGAACAAAATGGTCGCGACATCGGCCATCCCCATCGGCATACCCGGATGGCCGGAATTGGCGGCCTGCACCGCATCCATGGCCAAAACCCGTAGTGCCGTTGCCCGCGCGAAATGATCCGGATGTTGGTCGCGAAGAAGCTGGATGTCCATTTCAGACGGTTCCTTTCGCCGATTGCCCCCAGTCGCACAGCCGCTGGGCGCGGCCGTCCGATTTCGACCCGGTGATAGCAGGCGCGCGGTGAAGTGCAAGCCAAGGTCGCGCGCGACCGGCTTGACTTTGACCGTCCCAGATTGGGATGGTTAATTGTGCTGTGGTTCGCTATATTTGGAGCACGAATTACTGGGGTGCTGACTGACATGGCTGAATATTCTGAACTTGCCTCGCGCATCACCGCTGCACTTGTGCGCATTGGCTCAGGGCTGGACGAATTGGATGCCGGCGCGGCCAGCGGCGATGGCGGCGAATCCGTCTCGCTGAAAGAGGCGCTGGAGGCGGAACGCGACGCCAATTCGCAGCTTGAAGAGCGCGTGCTGGCGATCAAGGAAAAGCAGGAAAAGGTGGTCGGCCGCCTTGAAGCGGAGGTCGAAGCCCTGCGCGATGATGCCGATGCGGCAGGCCGTGAGGTTGCGCAATTGCGCGATCTCAACGCGCAGCTGCGCGAAAACAACAGCGCCCTGCGAGAGGCCAACGCCCAGGGCGTCGGCAACGCCGATCTGATCAACGCCTCGCTCGGCAGCCAGCTTGCCGCTGTCACCGCGCGCCGCGATGCTGATCGCGCCGAACTTGACGCGATACTTGCCGACCTCAAACCGCTCGCAGAAGGAAAAGCCAGTGCCTAATGTCAATGTCACCATCGGCGGGCGTGAATTTGAAGTCGCCTGTCAGGACGGGGAAGAGCATTACCTCAAATCCGCGGCCGGGCTTCTTGACGCCGAAGCCGCTGTCGTCAATGCCCAGATCGGGCATGTGCCTGAGGGACGGATGCTGCTGATGGCGGGGCTGATGCTTGCCGACAAGGCTGCCGGTGCCGAAGAGCAGTTGCGCCTGAAGGATGAGCAGATCGCCAAACTCGATGAAGATGCGGCGGCACTGAACGTCCGTCCCGTGCCGGAACCGCGCGAGGTGCCGGTCATCCCTGCTGAGCTGACCGACAATATGGCCGAGCTTGCCGCCCGCGCCGAGGCGCTGGCCGATGTCATCGACGAAAAGCTGGCCGGCTAGGTCACCCGCTTATAGAATGCGCGCCAGAAATTCGCGGGTTCTTTTCTGGGTGGGGTTTTGCAACACCTGATCCGGCGGTCCCTGCTCGACAATAACGCCTTCGTCAAGAAAACATATCTTATCAGCAAGTTCTGCGGCGAACTTCATTTCGTGTGTGGCCAGAACCATGGTCATACCGCCCAGCCTGAGCTGGCGCAAAACATCCAAGACCTCGCCGACCAGCTCGGGATCAAGTGCTGAGGTAATCTCGTCAAAGAGCATGATCTCTGGGCGCATCGCCAGCGCCCGCACAATCGCCACGCGTTGCTGTTGTCCGCCCGATAATTGATCGGGATAATGGTGCATCCGGTCGCTAAGCGCGAAACGCTCCAGCAGGTCCAGCACATCGGGCATAAGCGCCGCGCGACTCTTGTCAAAAACCCGGCGCGGTGCCAGCAGCACATTTTCCAGCGCGCTCATATGCGGGAACAGATTAAAGCTCTGAAACACGATGCCGATCTTGCGGCGCACCGGCAGCGGGTCCAGTCCGGGTTCGGATATATCCGTCCCATCCAACAGGATGCGCCCGGCGTCGATCGGCTCCAAAAGATTTACGCAGCGTAGCAGCGTTGATTTGCCCGACCCTGATGCGCCGATCACGCACACCATTTCGCCCTGAGCGACATCCATGTCGATCCCCGACAACACCTCGCTCGTGCCAAACCGCTTTCTGACCTGCTGAAGTTCAAGTTTCGCCATGTCCTAGCTGCGGGCCCGGTTCTGCCGGGCGATCAGATGGTCGGCGAAGCGGGTGGCGGGGATTGTCACGGCCAAAAAGATCACCGCCGCAGCGACATAGGGGGTGAAATTGGCCAGCAGCGATTTGAAGACACCGGCCTGGCGCAATATCTCGACCGGGCCGATGAATGAGAGCAGCGCCACGTCCTTTTGCAGCGCGATCAGCATGTTCATATTGGCCGGCACCACACGCCGGATCGCCTGTGGCAGGATCACGTAGCGCATCGTGTCCGGCACCCCGAGCCCAAGCGAGGCCGCAGCGGCGCGTTGCGAGGGATGAATTGATTCGATCCCGGTCCGGAAGATCTCGGCGACATAGGCCGAATACGTCAGAATCAGCGCCATCGATCCCCAGATATAGGGCGAGTTCCACGGGCGCGGCAGGCCGAGGCCGGGAATGCCAAAGCCGATCAGGTAGACGACTAAAATGACCGGGATGCCGCGAAATATATCCGTAAAAAGGATGCCAAACAGCCTGAGCGGATACAGCGCTGGCGACCGCGCGTCGCGCGCCAGCGCCACCAGAAGGCCGAGCACAGCGATCGCCGGGGCGGACCAGGCAAATATGGCCACGTCGAGCATAAAAGCCTGCAGCAACGTCGGGAAGGTTTTGGCGAACACTTCCCAGTTGAAAAAACTGGATTTAACTGCCTGCCAGCCGGGTGTCAGCGGGATCAGCACCACAATCGCGAATAAGACCAGGCCGGTGCTGGCCACCGCTAGTGCGGTTGACCGACGCCGGATGCGGCGTTCATAGACCTGGCGTCGTGTCAGACCGGGGGCGGCGACCGCCGCCCCTGCCTGTTCGTTTGCGGCCAAGGCATCGCGCCTATTCGATGACCGGCACGCCGGTTGTTTCCTGCAGCCATTCGGCTTCGATCGCCGCCAGTGTTCCGTCAGCGCTGAGCGTTGCGATCGCGGCATCGACACATTCTTTCAACGCGCTGCCTTCGGCCATCAACAAGCCGAACTGATCGGGATTTTCGCTCATCTCGGCGGGAAACTGCCCGACGATCGCCCCGTCATCCAGCACCACCGCGCCGAGATAAAGCGCGGTCGGCAGGTCGAACAGCGCGGCGTCGATCTGGTTGGCCTTCATGGCTTCGACTACATCGGCGCTGTCGTTGTAAAGCAGCGGGTCGCTGTCAGGACCGATCAGATTGCTGATCATCCCCGGTGCGGTGGTATTCGCATCGGCCCCCCAGATCAGCCCTTTGAGGCTGTCCACCGTATTGCTGGCGCCGGCATCGACAGTCGGCTGGCGCACTAGCACCGCCGCTGCGGCTGAGTAATAGGGCGACGAGAAATCGACCACCTGCTCGCGTTCTGCGGTGATTGAGAATTGTTGCAGGTTAAAGTCGAAATCCTTGGCACCCGGCTGGATCGCCTGATCGAAAGACGACCGCACCCAGGCCACCTGATCATCGGCAAATCCCATCGCCCCAGCCACAGCATAGGCCACGGCGGCCTCAAATCCCTGCTTGCTTTCGGGCGCATCGTCCATCACCCACGGGAAAAAAGCCGGATTGCCCGTGGCAATGGTCAAAACCCCGTCCGATAACGTCTTTCCGGTCGCGCAGGCATCCTGCGCCTGAGCATAGCCTGCAAGGACGGCCAAGGCGGCGGTGCAGATTAGAAATTTTTGCGGTTTCATCGGAATTCCCCCTGTTTGTCTATCCAGCACAGGAAAATCCCTTGCGCGCCATTTGTCCAGAGTGTTTCCAGTCTTGCGCGGCGCGCGCTAGTCTAGCCGTTGGCCTCGCGAATTTTGGCGGCGGCGTCCTTGTCGTATGCCACGCCCTTGTCTTCAAACAACTTATCCAGCTCGCCCGACATGGTCATTTCGGTGATGATGTCGCAGCCGCCGACAAACTCGCCCTTGACATAAAGCTGCGGCACGGTGGGCCAGTCCGAATAATCCTTGATGCCCTGGCGGATCGCGTCATCGGCCAGCACGTTCACGTCGGCATAATCGACGCCCATATAGTTCAAAACCCCGGCCACTCGGGATGAAAACCCGCATTGCGGCATCTCTTTGGTGCCTTTCATATAAAGCACTACATCGTTGGCCTGCACGGTTTCGTCGATCTGGGTTTTTGTATCGGTCATTTGTCCTACTCCGGTGCCTTTGTTGTCAGCGCCAGAGCATGCAATTCGCCCTGCGCGCCATCCATTTTGCCTTTTAGCGCCGCATAGACTGCGCGCTGCTGCAGCACGCGGTTCTGGCTGCGGAAACTCTCGTCGATGACCTCGGCCGCATAATGGTTACCATCGCCCGCAAGGTCGGTGATCGTGATCTTGGCGTCGGGAAAGGACGTACGGATCAGATCTTCGATTTCGCGGGCTTGCATGGCCATGCTGGCGATACCTCGGTTGGTTGGATAAGATTTAGGACGCGCAGGGGGGCGGTGCAAGGGAGGAAGCAGGCGTAGGACCGGATTGGGCGGAATGGTCAGTTAACGGCCGGGCGGCGTTGCGGAGTGCCCAAAGCGCCACTTACGGGTCACTACCCGAGGGCAGTGCCCGACCGCGGGCGGCGCCGCGACAGTTGCGGTCTTCACTTTATGGTCCCGCCACGCCTTATGTTCGTTCGGGTGACAGACGATAAAAAAGCGCCCGCCGATCAGGGCGGTCGGGCGCTGCCCGGCGGCACGTGCCGTGCCTTGTTCCGGGCTAAGGCGCGCAACAGCTCACCGGACACCCACACCTCAGCCAACCGCCGCCGCAAACGCCCCGCGATAAAGCGCGCTCAGGTCAGCCAGCGCCACGCCAACCCCGCCAAAGCTGATCTGGTCACCGCCAAAGCGGCCCATTACCTCAACTTCGATGTTTAAGTCCCGCCCGTTTGCGCGCAGGTTTTCGGCCTGATCGAACGTGCAGGCCACCAGATAACGGCCCTGATCCTCGCCAAACAGCGTGCCGGTATCGTCCGGGCGCAGCGATAGACCGATGCCGGCAGCCTCGGCCATCTCAAATGCCGCCAGTGCGAGCCCGCCGTCGGACAGATCGGTGCAGGCAGTGATATAGCGCCGATTGGCGCGGATGAATTCGCCATTGGCCCTCTCAGCTTCCAGATCGACGGGCGGTGCATCGCCCTCGGCGCGTCCGAAAGCCTCGGCCAGCAGGGCAGACTGGCCCAGATGACCGCGCGTTTCGCCGATCAGCAAGGCCAGATGCCGCTCGGCTGCCTGGCCCGAAATCATCTCCTCGCGGCTGGCGATCAAACCAACCGCGCCGATGGTCGGCGTCGGCAGGATCGCCGCGCCGTCGGTTTCGTTGTAAAGGCTGACATTACCGCTGACGATTGGCATATCCAGCGCCTTGCACGCCGCGCCGATACCTTCAATCGCCCCGACAAACTGGCCCATGATCTCTGGCTTTTCGGGATTGCCGAAGTTCAGATTATCGGTTGTGGCCAGGGGTTTGGCACCCACGGCCGTCAGATTGCGATAGGCCTCGGCCACCGCCTGTTTGCCGCCTTCGCGCGGATTGGCGCGCACATAGCGCGGTGTTACGTCAGAGGTGAAGGCCAGCATTTTGTTGGTGCCATGTACGCGCACCACGCCCGCGCCCATTGCCGGTCCGCGTATCGTGTCGGCCATCACCTGGCTGTCGTATTGCTCGTAGACCCACTGTTTGGCAGCGTAATTGGGCGCGCTGATCAGCGCCTTTAACCCCGCAATCGGGTCAATTGCCGGCACCTCGGCCAGTGGTGCGGGCGGTACGGTCGGTTGCCACGGGCGGTCGTATTCTGGCGCGCTCGAGGACAGTTTCGACAGCGGCAGATCGGCGCGCACGTCGCCCTGATGCATGATGACAAAACGGTCCTCGGCAATCGTTTCCCCAACGATGGTGAAATCCAGATCCCATTTGTCGAATATCGTCTTGGCAACCGCTTCCTTGTCCGGGTTCAGCACCATCAGCATCCGTTCCTGAGACTCGCTCAACATCATCTCATAGGCGCTCATGCCCGCCTCGCGCGCCGGCACTCGGTCGAGGTTCAGCCTTATTCCGAGGCCGCCCTTGTCGCCCATCTCGACCGCCGAACAGGTCAGCCCGGCCGCACCCATATCCTGAATGGAAATAACCGCACCGGTGGCCATCAGCTCCAGGCAGGCCTCCATCAGGCGCTTTTCGGTGAACGGATCGCCAACCTGCACGGTGGGGCGCTTTTCCTCGATTGTCTCGTCGAACTCAGCCGACGCCATGGTCGCCCCGCCAACCCCGTCTCGGCCTGTCTTAGCGCCCAGATAAACCACCGGCATGCCGACACCCGATGCCGCCGAATAGAATATCTTGTCGGCATCGGCCAGACCGGCGGCAAAAGCATTTACCAGACAATTGCCATTATAAGCGGGGTCAAAGCGCACCTCGCCACCCACGGTCGGCACCCCGAAACAATTGCCATAACCGCCGATGCCCGCGACCACGCCGTTGACCAATTGTCTGGTTTTGGAGTGCGTTAGCGCGCCGAAAGACAGCGAGTTCATCGCTGCAATCGGCCGTGCGCCCATGGTGAACACGTCGCGCAAGATACCGCCCACGCCGGTGGCGGCACCCTGATAGGGCTCGATATAGGACGGGTGATTGTGGCTTTCCATTTTGAAAACAAC
Organism: Paracoccaceae bacterium; assembly: GCA_965216135.1. GTDB lineage: Bacteria > Pseudomonadota > Alphaproteobacteria > Rhodobacterales > Rhodobacteraceae > CBDCFL01. The sequence goes on along the minus strand of CBDCFL010000021.1, from coordinate 76,725 downwards.
GGCTTGTCCGTCGCCAATATCAACCACACCGGCATTCTCACCCGGCCCGCAAATCACCTGTGGCCCCTCGGTGGGCAATATGCGCAGCCACTTCTTTGACGATTTATAGGAACAATGCTCGTTCCACATGGCCGAGAAAATGCCGAGCTCAGTGAATGTCGGCGCGCGGTTCAACAGCCGCAGGATGTCGGCATATTCCTCGGGCTCAAGCCCATGTGCTGCGATCAGTTCTTCGGTGATGGCAGGGTCTGACATGGGCGTTCCTGGCGCGGGCCTGATTGCGCATCTCATAGGTCAAGGCACTTGGAAGGTGAAGGGGCGAAACCGCGCAAACGCCAACTTCAATGGACGCCCTTTCGATTGCCGGATAGTCACGGGTCATGGAGTTTCACGCCGACACGCTGGACCAGATTTTCGCCCATGATATCGACGATCTGATCGATGTGCGCAGCCCGTCGGAATTTGCCGACGACCACCTGCCTTCGGCGATGAACCTGCCGGTGCTGGATGACCGCGAACGCGCCGATGTCGGCACAACCTACAAACAACGCTCGGCTTTTGAGGCCAGGGTGATCGGTGCGGCCCTGGTGGCCAAGAATGCCGCGTGCCACCTCGAAGGACCGCTGGCGAAAAAGCCGGGCGGTTGGCGTCCGCTGGTCTATTGCTGGCGCGGTGGTCAGCGCTCTGGCGCGCTGGCGACAATTCTCGCGCAGATCGGCTGGCGCACCTCGGTGCTGGTTGGCGGGTATAAAACCTATCGCCGTCTGGTGGTCGCGATGCTTTGCGATGCCGCTCTGGCCCACAGGATTGTCCTGCTCGACGGAAATACCGGCACCGCCAAAACCGAAATTCTGGGCCTGATTGCCGAACGCGGGGCGCAGGTGCTCGATCTTGAACACCTTGCCAGCCATCGCGGTTCGGTCTTTGGCGCAGTGGCGCACAATCAACCGGGCCAAAAGGCGTTCGAGACACTGCTGGCGCGTGCGCTCAGGGCGTTGCGCGCGGATCGACCGGTGGTCGTTGAGGCGGAATCAGCGAAGATCGGCGGTGTGTATTTGCCGCCAAGCCTGTGGGAGGCGATGAAATCCGCGCCGCGCATGACCATGACCGCCCCGATCGACCAGCGCGTCGCTTATATAACTCGGGCTTACTGCGAAACCATTTCCGACACCAAAGCGGTCCACCAAGCCCTTAACCTGCTTACACTTTTGCAGGGCAAGAAACGCGTCGCGGGCTGGGCGGACCTTGCCGACGCTGGGGAACATGGCGAACTGGCGCGCGACTTGATGCTGCGCCATTACGAACCGCGATACCGGCGCGCGCAGGCGCGCCGTGCTGCGCCGGTGGCGACAATAGAGGCAGAGAATTTGGACGCCGCCGGGTTGAACACCGCAGCCGATCAGCTCATGCGCGCACTTGAGCGATTGCCAAGTCGCTAACGGGCATGTCGCCAGCGAACATGCCCGGGTCGCCATGGACGCTTGCCGCTTTGCGAATTTGAGCGCATTTTCAGCGCACCCCCAATGCGGAGATTACCACATGTCCGTCACCGACCTTTCAGGTGTTCTGCAACCCGTAGAAACCGCGCACGGGCTGCCCAATGCGCATTACATCAGCGACGAGGTATTTGCCCAGGAACGCTACGCTGTTCTGTTCGCCAATTGGTCATCCATCGGCTTTGCGCACGACATTCCCAACCCCGGCGACGTCACTCCGATCAACTTCGCAGGAATGCCGCTATTTGCCGTGCGCACCACCGGTGACATCAAAGTCTATCAGAACACCTGTCGCCACCGTGGCATGACCCTGATTACGGAAAGCAAAAACCTTGGCGGCGGCGTCATTCGCTGCCCCTATCATTCCTGGTGCTACGCCCAGACCGGCGAGCTGGTGACCACGCCGCATGTGGGCGGCCCGGGGCAGAACCGCCACGACCAGATCAAGCGCGACCAGCTGGGCCTGATTGAGATCCGCGCCCATGTCTGGATGGGGGTTATTTTCGTCAATATTTCAGGCGACGCGCCCGACTTCACCGATTACGCCGCCGACATGATCGCCCGGTGGGATGATTTCGCTGACAAGCCGCTTTTCGCGGGTGGTCCGGACACCGCCATCGAATTTGATGTCAACTGCAACTGGAAGCTGGCGGTCGAAAATTTCTGCGAAAGCTATCATCTTCCCTGGGTGCATCCATCTCTGAATACCTATTCGCGGCTGGAGGATCACTATCATATCGAAAACCCTGGCCATTACTCGGGGCAGGGCACGCATGTCTATCGCCAGCTGCAGGGCGATGACGGACAGGTGTTTCCCGATTTCGATGACGTGCCCGAGCGCTGGCAAAGCGCGGGCGAATATATCGCGCTCTATCCCAACACGATGATCGGCGTGCAGCGCGATCATGCCTTTGCCATCGTGCTGGAACCAAAGGCTAAGGACCGCACGCTGGAGCATATCGTGCTGCTTTACACCAGTGAGGCGGCGGCCGGTGGCAGTGAATTTGCCGCCCTTCGACAAAAGAACGCGGCGCAATGGCATGGCGTCTTTGCCGAGGATGTCGGTGTGATCGAGGGGATGCAGGCCGGTCGCAATGGCATATTTTTCGACGGCGGCAAATTCAGCCCGGTCATGGACAGCCCCACGCATGTGTTCCACCACTGGGTGGCCAGCCAGATGATGGACAGACCGCTTGCCGCAGAATGAGGATGACGTTGACGCCTTGATCATCGACGCGCATCGCTGCGGGGACAACGCGGCGCTGGTGACGTTATACGCGCACGCCGCAGATCGGGCCGAAGCTGACGGTGATCCGGACGCCGCCGATTTCTTTCTGACCCAGGCTTATGTCTACGCGCTGGAAGCTGGCGACAAACGGGCGGGCGATCTGAACGCAAGGCTGAAGGCGCGGGGACGGGAAGAGTAGTAGGACTGGGATTTCGCGCGGTGCGCCCATGCCCGGCAACAAGGCGCGAAGCGCCGCCGGGCAGCGCCCGACCGCCGTCACGCCGCAGGCGTGCTTTCAGCGCGACGGGCGGGCGCTACTGCACCGCCGCACACCCGAATGAACGGAAAATGTGGCGGCACCATAAAGCGCAGACCTCAACCCGCAGAGGCGTCCACCCGCGGCCGGGCGCTGCCCTCGATCGCGTGAGCGTTACCGACGCTCTGCCTGTTCCAGCTTTTCGCCGGCCGCCAGCCACAATCCCTCGGCGCGGTCGAGCGCGTCCATAACTTCGGAATATTTTTTCTGCCAGACGGCGGCCTCTCCCGACTTGCCGTCCGCATATATCGCCGGGTTGGCGAGTTTGGTCGCCAGTCTGTCGCGCATGGCGTTAAGGCTCTGCAGCCGGTCCTCGCATTTGCGAACCGTGGCTCTCAGGGCGATCAGCTCATCGCGACCAGCGCGTATTTTCCTGCCCTTGGGTTGGTCTGCTTTCGCAGGCCTGTTGTCGGCCAAAAGCATGTCTCGATAGCTTTCCAGATCCCCTTCATAGGGCGCGACCCTGCCGTGCTTTATCAGCCACAGCCGGTCGGCGACCAGGCTCAATAGGTGCATGTCATGGCTGATCAGCACCACGGCACCGGTGTAATCGGTCAGCGCCTCGACCAGCGCTTCGCGACTTTCGATATCCAGATGGTTGGTCGGCTCGTCCAGGATCAGCATATGCGGCGCGTCATTCGTCGCCAGCATCAGGGACAGGCGGGCTTTCTGCCCGCCGGAAAGCTGCGCAACGATTGTGTCGGCCTGCGCCGCCCCGATCCCGAACCCGCCCAAACGGGTGCGCAACTTGCCGGGCGTCTCGGTTGGCCTCAGCCTGCGGATATGGTCCAGCGGGGTCTCGTCGCCATGCAATTCATCAACCTGATGCTGGGCGAAATAGCCCACCCGCAGCTTGCTGGCTTTGGTCAGGCGTCCGTCCAGAGCCGGTAATCGGTCCGACAGCAATTTTGCCAGCGTCGATTTGCCTTCGCCATTGCGGCCCAACAGCGCGATGCGGTCATCCTGATCAATGCGCAGGTTGAGTTTCTGCAACACCGGCGTGCCATTATAGCCGACCGATGCGCTTTCAAGGTTGATGATCGGCGGCGACAGGTTTTCGGGTTCGGGAAAGGTAAAGCGTTTCAGCGCCGCCTCGGATGGCAATGTGATCGGATTAAGCCGGGCAATCATTTTCAATCGCGACTGGGCTTGCACCGCCTTTGACGCCTTGTAGCGAAATCGGTCCACATAGGATTGCAGATGTGCGCGCCGGGCCGCGATCTTTTTTTTCTCGGCCGCGGCACCCGCCAGCCGCGCGGCGCGGGTTTCGGCAAATCTGTCGTAGGGCCCCTGGTAAAATGTCAGCCGACGGTCTTCGAGATGCAGGATCGATCCGACCGCCCGGTTCAACAGCCCGCGATCGTGGCTCACAATGATAACGGTGTGCGGATACCGCGCCAGATAGCTTTCCAGCCAAAGCGCGCCTTCGAGGTCAAGAAAGTTGGTCGGCTCGTCCAGCAGCAGCAGGTCAGGCCGGGCAAAGAGCACGGCGGCGAGCGCGACGCGCATTCGCCAGCCGCCCGAAAATGCGCTGCAGGGCTGGGCCTGTTCCTCATGGGTAAAACCCAGACCGCGCAGGATCGCGCCGCCGCGGGCCTCAGCCGACCATGCGTCGATATCGGCCAGCCGTGTCTGGATTTCGCCGATCCGCGCCGGGTCATCGGTTTTGTCTGCCAGCAGGGCGGCACGCTCGGTATCGGCCGCCAGCACCGTGTCAATCAGGGATACGTCATTTCCCGGCACCTCCTGATCCACACCGGCAATGCGCGCACCTTTGGGCAGGCGGATGTCGCCCCCTTCCAACGCCAGCTCTCCACGGATCAGGCGAAACAGCGTGGTCTTGCCAGTGCCATTGCGGCCCACCAGCCCGACTTTGTGACCAGCGGGTATTCTGGCGCTGGCATTTTCGATCAACGGGCGACCGGCCACCGAAAAGGATATGTTTTCGATCCGAAGCATCGGACGGCTCTTATCAGCGGCGTTGTGCAGGCAAAAGGGGATAGCCGCCAATGAGTATTTAATAAAAAGAACAAGCCCAGCACGCCCATGTTGCGGCTTTTCATCGCGACAAGCCCATGATAGTGCGGCGCGGAAATTTAAGGGCGGCGGGATGTTGCCCGAAGCGCAAGGATAATGAGGCTCACATGGCGACCGAACGGACACTTTCGATCATCAAACCCGACGCCACCAGGCGCAACCTGACCGGCGCGATCAACGCGAAATTTGAGGCCGCCGGTCTGCGCATTGCCGCCCAAAAGCGCATCCAGATGACTTTGGCGCAGGCCCAGAAGTTTTACGAAGTTCATGCCGGACGCCCGTTTTACGACGAGCTTTGTGCGTTCATGGCCTCTGAGCCGGTTGTGGTTCAGGTTCTGCAAGGCGATGGCGTAATCCTGAAAAACCGCGAGGTGATGGGCGCGACTAACCCTGCTGATGCGGCGCCGGGCACCATTCGCGGCGAATATGCCGATAGCGTGGGGGAAAATTCGGTCCATGGCTCGGACGCGCCGGAAACCGCCGCGGTTGAGATCGCGTTTTTCTTTTCGGGGCTCGAACTGGTCGGCTAATTAGCGCCGCGCCCCGACACCAAGCTCATTCAGCCTCGTCTCCAGCTTAGATCGGCCGATGTCGTAAAATCTGGATTTCAGTTTGTCGAACTGTACCCGCAGCGCCACTTTTTCGGGACCCTGACAGGCGTTCCATGGTCGCCCCTGCAAACCCATGACCAGCACGTAATATCCGATGAAATGTGGGCGCGTGCCTGCCGCGAGTGCGCGAGCATAGGCCTCATCTGCCCCAAGGTCGCGCAGTTCTTCCGCGGAATAGATACCAGCGCGGGCAAATTCGCGCTCCGTTGCCGGGCCCAAATTCCGGATGGTCGAGATTGGCGTGCCCATGCGACGATCCTATCGCGGGCAGCGTCCTCTTCCAGTCAAAAAGCGAAGGGCCTCAGATTGAGGCCCAATCGGTATAGCGAAAATCGCCGTCGTCCTGGTTATCCCAGTCGTCATTGCGTTTATCGTCGTCGTTCTTGCGGGCAGTTCTTTTGTCTTCGTCTTCGTCCCGCTTAGCAGCGCGGGGGTCCTCGTAAGCCATAACAGCACCCTTCCTTATCAAGGACGGCGCTTTGGACGCGACCGCCCTTTAGCAAGACATCAGAATGATGATCTCTACAGTGAAGACCAGAACACGGCTTCGTGGCAAATTGTGGGGTCCAAATGGGGTGATCTCGTGGACAATTTACCGTTTGTGAACTGAATGTTAACCGATGCGACCTGTTGTGAACCGGCTGTGAACGAATGCGGGTAAATTCGCGGCACCGGGATCGGGTCCGCGACTCAGTCAAAATTGGCGTCCTTGCCGCCAACTGATCATCGTTTGACAATCATTTCCGAGGCCCGCAAACAGGCGGTGAATTTTGCAATTGGTTGGGGGAATAGTGCTTAGTCGCAGCCTTGCGTTCACATCGCCTTTCGCACCACTTTGGCTCACGTTTTTCGCGGCAATCCTGGCGTGTTGGTGGGCCCTTTATCTCATGGCCAGCGGCCAGGTCGGCTGGCTGTGCGGCCCCGATCAGGTGTTGCTTTTGCCCTATGCCGGTCTGCCTGCCGTTAGCGCGATGTGGGCGATCATGATGCTGGCGATGATGCTGCCGACGCTGGTGCCGATGCTTGCGACCTATCAGAACCTGCCGTGCGGCGTGCGCGCCGATGGTGCCGGGTGGGTGGGCCTTGTTGTGGGCTATGCAGCCATCTGGTCGACCGGCGCGGCCCTGTTTGCACTGACCCAATGGTCCGCGATCAGCGCCGGGTTGCTGGATGTGCGCGGCATCGCAGCCAGCCCCTGGCTGACCGCGCTGCTGCTGGCGCTGGCAGGCGGCTGGCAGTTTACGCGCGGCAAGGAAATCTGTCAGGCTGCCTGCCTGTCGCCGATGCACTATTTCACCGGCCGGTTCCGGCCCGGATTTTCCGGTGGTGTGATCATGGGCACCGAGATCGGCGCAACCTGCGTGGGATGTTGTTGGGCGATCATGGCGTTGGCCTTTGTCGGCGGCATGGCCAGCCTGATATTCATGGGGGTCGCAACCGCCTTCATGGTAGCCGAAAAGCTGCCCGAGCTTGGACAACCGATCCGAAAGCCGGCCGGCGTCATACTCATCCTGGCAGCACTATTTGTCGGACTTTCGGGCTGGCCCTATGGCGCGGCGCAAGCGGTTTAAGGAGACAAGATGAGCGACATTGATCACGGACCCTCGGATCGCATTCGCGTCCGCGACCGCATCGTGCAGCAAATATTCAATCCCGCGCGGCGCCGCCAGCACCCCACCGATTGGGCGATCAAGGGCGAGCTGTTTCTCAATTGCTCGTGCGAGGTTTTTTGCCCCTGCGTTATCTCTCTGGGCAGGCACAAACCGACCGAGGGATATTGTCATGCCTGGATGGCGGTGGCGATCGACGAAGGTCATTTTGAGGGCGAAGACCTCACCGGTCTGAACATCGGACTACTGGTCGAAATCCCCAGCAAGATGGCCCACGGTGACTGGCGCGTCGCTGCCTATATCGACGAGCGTGCCAGCCAGCGGGCCTATGACGGGTTGCTGAAAGTTTTCAGCGGGGCGGCCGGGGGCACCACCGGGCTGTTCACTAAACTGGTCAGCACAATCATCGGCCATGAGCGCGAGAAGGTTGAAATTATCCGTGACGGAACACGTCGCAGCCTACGGATCGGCCGCAAAATCAACGGCGAGATCGAAATGATCCACGGCAAAATTCCGGACGAACCGGTTTCAATTCAAAATACTCATTACTGGATGGGCCCTGATATAATAGTGGCCAAGGGTCTGAAAAGCCGCCTTCGAGACTATGGCCGGGTCTGGGATTTCGATGGTAAGTCCGGCGAGATATGCGCAATCGACTGGTCGGGGCCGGGTCGATAGCCGCCAAGCATGGAAAAATCACAATGACGTTCAGAGCCTTAGTGGTTGACAAGGACGAAGACGGCAAAACCGGTGCCGCAGTCAGGGAGGTTGACGAAAGCCAGCTGCCGGACGGCGATGTGACGGTCGAGGTTGAATATTCGACGCTCAACTACAAGGATGGTTTGTGTCTCGGCTCCGGCGGCGGGCTCGTGCGTAGCTACCCGCATGTGCCCGGCGTCGACTTTGCGGGCAGCGTCGAAGCCTCGGACGACCCAAGATACAAAGCCGGCGACAAGGTTGTTCTGACCGGCTGGCGCGTGGGCGAGGTTCGCTGGGGCGGCTATGCGGAAAAGGCGCGCGTCAGCGCCGAATGGCTGGTGCCTTTGCCGGACGGGCTGTCGGCGCAACAGGCGATGGCGGTCGGCACAGCTGGGCTGACCGCGATGCTGGCGGTCATGGCCCTGGAAGATCACGGATTGGCGCGCGCGCAGGGTCCGGTGCTGGTCACCGGCGCTTCGGGCGGTGTGGGATCGGTGGCAACGGCAATTCTGGCCAATCTGGGCTACGAAGTGGCCGCCGTCACCGGGCGGCCGGAAACCGCGGATTACCTCAAGCAACTCGGCGCCAGTCAGATCGTGGCGCGCGAAGACCTGAACGAAACCACCAAACGCCCGCTGGAGGCGGAAACCTGGGCGGGATGCGTGGACGCTGTCGGCGGCGCGATGCTGGCGCGTGTGCTGGGGCAGATGCAATATGGTGCCTCTGTGGCGGCGATTGGTCTGGCCGGCAGTGCATCGCTTCCGGCATCGGTCATTCCGTTCATCCTGCGCGGCGTTAACCTCTTGGGCATCGAAAGCGTGATGCAGCCATTGGACAACCGGATGCGCGCCTGGAACCGGGTCGCACGGGATCTGCCTCTGGCGAAACTGGACGCGATGGTCCAGCCAGCCACGCTGACCGATCTACCGGGGCTGGGGACGGATATCCTGAAGGGCCAGATCAAGGGCCGTGTGGTGGTGGATGTGCGGGCCTGATCGCCGGTATGGCCATTTTGTGCGTTCCGCTCACCGGATCAAACAAAATCCAATCGCAGACTTGCCGTAACGCCGAAATTATCTAATCTCCCGTCTCAGGGAAAAGTGGGAACGGACCGGGCCAACCGGTGGAGGAGGCGCATGGGCGAGATTATCGGCGGTCCGAACAGGAACAGCGCCACGCCGCGCTATTTGGATCGAAGCCTGCAACTGCTGTCCGGCCTGGACAGGGGCACCTTGCGGATGGTTTTGCCCGACGGGCAATCGGTAACGATCCGCGGCGATAACCCTGGCCCGGTTGCCGATCTGACCATCCACAACCCGGATTTATTTGCCCGCATCGTGCGCCAAGGTGTTCTGGGGTTTTCCGAAGGCTATCTCGACGGCGACTGGACCACATCGGACCTTCAGGCGCTGATGGATGTTCTCTATTCGCAGATCGGCACCTTTTATGTGCAGTTTCCCGGCGCCGGGCTGGTGCGCGGTTACGAAAGGCTGCGGTACTGGCTGCGCTCCAACACCAGGGCCCAGGCGAAAAAGAACATTTCCCACCACTATGACCTGGGCAACGATTTCTACGCGCTCTGGCTTGATGACACGATGACCTATTCCTCAGCCAAGTTTGAAACCGGCCAGGAAAGCCTGGAAGCCGCGCAAATCCGCAAATACGAAGACCTGATCAACCAGATGGGCGCGCAACCCGGCGACCATGTTCTTGAGATCGGATGCGGATGGGGCGGATTTGCGGAATATGCCGCTGGCAAACGCGGCCTGAAGGTGACCGGGCTGACCATTTCCAAAGAGCAGCACGATTTTGCCGTGTCCCGGATCGAGAATGCCGGATTGTCAGATCGCGTTGAGATCAAGCTGCAGGATTACCGCGACGAAACCGGCCTCTATGACGGCATCGCTTCGATCGAAATGTTCGAGGCGGTCGGTGAAAAATACTGGCCGACATATTTTGCCAAACTGCGCGACTGCCTGAAGCCCGGCAAGGCCGCGACGCTGCAAATCATCACGTTGAGCGAAGAACGCTTTGCGATTTATCGCCGGACGGTTGATTTCATTCAGAAATATATATTTCCCGGCGGAATGCTGCCCAGCCCGACTGCATTGCGTGACCAAGTCAGAACAGCTGGACTTGAAATCCGAAATTCTGTTGAATTTGGAGAGAGTTACTCGCAGACATTAAGACGATGGCACGATCTATTTAACCAGAAATGGGCACAAATCGCCGCGTTCGGTTTCGATGAGCGGTTTCGCAGAATGTGGAATTTTTATCTGACCTCTTGTGCTGCATCTTTTCAAAGTGGAAACTCTGATGTGACGCAGATCACAATAACAAAACAGGCCTGACGCCATGCCCACCGCCGCCAGAGCAATTTCTGCGATACTATTTGCCGTGCTGGGATATTTCGTCGCGGAAATGGTCGTTCCGCTTTTGCCGGAGGGCATGCCGACGACCTGGCTGAACGAGCCGGTCGCCGCAATCGGCCTGTTGATGGGCTGGAACGTCGTGGGCAGACGCGCGGGCGACGGGTATCGCGCCAGTATGGGATACGGGCTGACGGCGGTGGCGTTCATCGCCTTTTGGTCGGTGGTCATATTCGCAGGCTATGACATGCTGCAAAACTCCATCGACCGGCGGTATCGCGGCCCGATGGAGGCTGTGCAGGCATTTTTCGGAATCTCGGTCGCGCATTTCCGGCTAATCGCCACGCCGGAAATACTCGGCTCGCTGTTTTTTGGTGGGGTATTCGGCGGTTGGATCGCTGAATGGGCATCCAGACGCTGGACCTAAAGCTCGACCTGATTTCCGGCTCGGCAAATGCGGGCGCGGCCGCCGATCCATAGGTGATAGCGTGCCAGTAAACGACGCTTGAGTTCGCCCCAAGCGCACCCTAAACCTGAACCGGTTAACGGCGGCGGTACCTACAGGGGACAGACATGCAATTTCGCACGAACCTTGCCGAAACGATCGGAAACACCCCGCTGATCCGCCTCAAGTCGGCCAGCGAGCAAACCGGCTGCGATATTCTCGGCAAGGCCGAATTCATGAACCCCGGTCAATCTGTCAAGGACCGCGCGGCGCTGTTTATTATTCGCGATGCGGTCAAATCCGGTGCATTGCGCCGCGGCGGCACAATCGTCGAGGGCACCGCCGGAAATACCGGCATTGGTCTGGCGCTGGTCGGGGATTCGCTTGGCTACAAAACCGTCATCGTCATCCCCGAAACCCAAAGCCAGGAAAAAAAGGACATGATCCGGCTGGCTGGCGCAGAATTGGTCCAGGTGCCTGCCGTGCCATACAAAAATCCGAACAATTACATTCGCTATTCCGAGCGCCTTGCGCTCAAGCTGGACGAGAGCGAACCCAAAGGCGCCGTCTGGGCCAATCAGTTTGACAATATCGCCAACCGGCGGGCCCATTTTGAGGGAACCGGGCCGGAGATATGGGAACAAACCGGCGGCAAGGTGGACGGCTTTGTCTGCTCGGTCGGCACCGGGGGCACGCTGGCGGGCGTCGGCATGGCGCTGCAGCCCAAAGGCGTCAAAATTGCCGTGGCCGATCCGATGGGTTCGGCGATCTATTCGTTTTACACCTCGGGCGAGCTTAAATCTGAGGGGGACTCGATCACCGAAGGCATCGGGCAGGGCCGGGAGACCACAAATCTGCGCGGCTTCGCCCCCGATCACGCCTATCAGATCACCGATGAAGAAGCGCTGCCGATCGTGTTCGATCTGTTGCAGGACGAAGGCCTCTGCGTCGGCGGGTCAACGGGCATAAATATTGCCGGTGCGATCCGCATGGCCAGCCAGACGGGCCCCGGCCATACGATTGTTACCATTCTGGCAGATTACGGTAATCGCTATCAGTCAAAACTCTTTAACCCGGTGTTCTTGAAAGAAAAAGGCCTGCCCACGCCAGATTGGCTGGACCGCGATCCGGTCTTGCTGCCAGAGGTGTATCAGGATTGATGCGGGCCAGAAAATCTGCCTGCCCGCGTCAGGCTAATACCAACGGCCCCCAGATTTGACTCAAGGGGATTCCCACGAGCGGCGTGATCTGATTCAGTGGCATCAAGGCAAGGGAGGCTTTGATGGCAGTAAGGATTACGCGCAAAGACAAGTCCGCAGGCGAGCTTCGCCAGGAAGCGGCGCGGTGCCGGGATGGGAAAGCGGCGCGACGGATGTTGGCGATTGCCCTGGTTCTGGATGGGGTTGACCGCAAGACGGCGGCAGAAAACTGCGGCATGGATCGGCAGACGCTGCGGGATTGGGCCCACCGTTACAATGCGGAGGGCGTGTCGGGCCTGTTCAACCGTCGCCCGCCGGATCCACCCTGTCTGCTGAGCGCGGCACAGAAGGAGGAGTTGGCGGAAATGGTTCGGGCGGGTCCCGACCCCGAAACCGATGGGGTTGTGCGCTGGCGGCGCATTGATCTGAAACGCAAGATCGAAGAGCGCTTCGGCGTCACCATGCATGAGCGAACTGTTGGCAAACAATTGGCAAGCCTGGGCTTTCGGCGTCTGTCGGTGCGCCCGCAGCATCCGAAATCCGACCCGGATGCACAGGAGGCTTTTAAAAAAACTTCGCCGCAGAGGTAGAAGCAGCCTTGCCGGAAACAGCCCGCAGCAAGCCCCTGGAGATATGGTTTCAGGATGAAGCGCGGGTTGGCCAGCAGGGCACGCTCACCCGTATCTGGGCCGAGCGTGGAACACGCCCCCGTGCCCCGCGCGACACCCGCTATATCTGGAGCTACATTTTCGGCACCGTCTGCCCGGAACGGGCTGAAGCGGCCGCTCTGATCATGCCACATGCCGACACACAGGCCATGAGCGCGCATCTCGCCGAGATCGCTAAAACCGTCGCATCGGGCGCACATGCCCTTCTCATTCTGGATGGCGCTGGCTGGCACGGTTCGGCAGAGCTGGAGGTACCCGACAACATCACCCTGCTCAAACTCCCGCCCTATTCCCCTGAACTCAACCCGATGGAAAATGTGTGGGCTTATCTGCGTGCCAACAAGCTCGCCATATCCGTCTTCGACAATTATGAGCAGATCGTCGACAGGTGTTGCGAAGCATGGAACTTCTTTGCAAACGACAAAACCGCAATCACGTCAATCACTACCAGACAATGGGCAAAAACGGTCAACGACTAGGGCCGTTGGTATAAGATCGTATGACAACGATAACCCTCATCCGCCATGGCCAGGCGCAGCAGGGTGCGCGCGATGAGGCCAGCTATGACAACCTTAGCGCGCTGGGGCTGGATCAGGCGGGCTGGCTCGGCGAATACATTTCCGCGTCATCTCATGATATTACGTCTATCGTTTCCGGCGAAATGAAACGCCAAAGGCAGACGGCGCAAAAAATTGAATCTGCCTTGGGCGTTCCGGTAACCCATGACCAGCGCCTGAACGAGATCAACTATTTCGCGTTGGCGGCAGCAATGAAAGACCGGCACGGCGTTGAATATCCCAACGGAAGGGCGGAATTTCTGGCCCATCTTCCACAAGCGATGCAAGCCTGGCAGGACGGCACGATCCAAAACCCGGATGAAGATTTTGCCGATTACGAGCAGCGCGTTTCCGCCGTTTTAGAGATTGCAGAGCAGCGTGGCGGCACGATGCTGGTCACATCGGGCGGCATCATCGGCATGGCCCTGCGCCACATCCTCGACCTGGACACAGACGCCTTCGCGCATCTGTTATTGCAAACCCATAATGCCTCGATGCACCGCTATCAGGTGGAATTCGGGCAGCGCAGGCTTGTGACGTTCAACGCCACACCACACCTGGACGCCCCCGGCCGCGAAGCCGCGCGGACTTATATTTGAGCGCGCTGTAATTTCTCGGATATTTGCCCGACAGCTAGCCGACAAATTGCCGGCGCGAGTCCGACACTGGTTTCAAGGCGATCGGGTTGCCCGCTGCTTGCACGCGCGGGCGTCAGCGCTATAAGCTGCCCGGACCGGAGAGGTGGCCGAGTGGTCGAAGGCGCACGCCTGGAAAGTGTGTAGGCGGGAAACCGTCTCCAGGGTTCGAATCCCTGTCTCTCCGCCACTCGCCTAGTATTTGATATTAAATGAAAATACAGCGTAATTCCCGCCCGAATGCCAGCGACTTACGGGGCTATCGCGCTGACTAAAACGCCACTCAGAGACGCATTTGACGCGATATGGGGGATGGGTCTCTGTTGCCAACATCATAGGGTACGCTTTTGGCAGATTTTTTCCCTGCTGCAGGGAAATAGCAGGGAAGATTTTTTTGAAAATCACTGATTTACGCGCGAATTTACGTTGGAAACACCATCCGTATCAATGTCTTAGAGGGGGTTTCCCTGGTTGGCCGAGCAGGGAAAGAACAGGGAAAGAGCAGGAAAAAACGCGCGCGTCATTCGAAGCCGTAAAGCCGCTCCTGATGTTTCCAGTCCAGCGGAACGGGACGGGTGAGGATGCGCTTCAAAGTGAGGTCGGTGGGCTGTTGTCCGTCGCAGATTGCGCGTTGGATTTTTGGGGACCAAAACGCGAGCTGAGCTCGGGTTCGGATATGCACATTGTGATGGCCGGCTTCCCTAGCAATATCCGCGAGAGACACATCTGAGGACAAGGATTTGGTCCAACGATGTGCAGCGTCCAGCGTGCGCAGGAGCACAGCATCGGGAGGTGATGCACGATCCCCGACAATCAACTTTGCTTCGACACCGCGGCGTCGGAGTTGGATTTCCGTAGTTAGATGATGAAGTCCAGGGCAAGGGTGAGTGATCGTGATCCGAGGGTGCCCGAGGTGAGCAGTTCAGCGAGGAGCGCGGGATCTCCTTTGCGTATGGATCTCGCAAGCGTGCGCGCCGCGCCCGCGACATCTGGGTTACCGCGAAGATCGGGTGTAGCAAGTATCTGGTGCCGGGACGTTGCTGTTTCCAGATGGTCCACGATCGCCTCTGTGATGGTCCATTTCAGTGGGTTCTATGCTTGGCTTAAAGAACCATTATGCCATCGTGCGCTGGAAGATGCACGGCAAACAGACCTGATCCGTCAGGCTTGGGCGGACAGTGGCAAAGTCTACGGATACCGCAAGCTGCATGATGATCTGCGGGATCAGGGCGAGAGCTGCTCGAAGAACCGCGTGGCGCGTCTTGCCAGCCTCGCTGGGATGGTTGCACAGATCGGCTACAGACGTCGTCCAGGCCGATACGGTGGCAAGCCCGCTGTTGTTGCTGAGAACAAGCTGGAGCAGCAATTCGAGGTCGATGCCCCGAATCGGGTTTGGGTGACCGACATCACCTATATCAAGACCCATGAAGGCTGGCTGTATCTGTCGGTGGTGATTGATCTGTTCTCGCGCCGTATTGTCGGGTGGTCGATGCAATCGCTCCTGACCACCGAATTGGTGCTACAGGCGCTTCTAATGGCCGTCTGGCGGCGCAAACCCAAGGTTATACCAGCGGCATTTAACATTGACCGATATGGGCCCATTTTCGCATTCCGATTGATGTGATGGTTTCGGGCTGTGCGATGAGCTTGTTCCAAGCTTCGCATCCAGCATCGACGATGGCATTGTAGTCTTCGAACACGCGGTTGGAGAGCCAATTGGCGCGCAAGTACTGCCAGATATTTTCCACCGGGTTCAGTTCCGGAGCGCGCGATGGCAGCAGGATGATGGTGAGGTTCTTCGGGACTTTGAGTTTGCCGGTGGTGTGCCATCCGGCCCGATCCATCAGCACAACCGCATGGGCCTTTCGGGCGACGTGGCGGCTGATCTCGTCGAGATGCATCTGCATGGCTTGCGCGTCCGCCCAAGGCAGCATGAGCGCCGCCCCCTTGCCGTGAGCCGGACAGATGGCGCCGAACAGATAGGCGTTGTGATAGCGCTGATCGGCCGGCTGGCGGGGGCGCGTGCCCTTTCTCGCCCACAGGCGCGTCAGGCCATTCTTCTGGCCAAGGCGTGCTTCGTCCTGGAACCAGATCTCCACCGGCGTTCCCGCTGGCAGGTCAGCTATATGCACCTGGAGCGTGTCGGCGAAGTTTTTTTTAAACGCCTCGATGATCCGCTTATCCTGCCTGGGATGCTGCGGGCGGGCGCTGATATGGGCAAAGCCCAGTTCGCCAAGCAGTCTGGATATCCCGCGCTCGGAATAGATGACGCCAAAGCGCGCCTCGATCACCCGCTTCAGGTCGATCCGCCGCCAGCGGACAACCCCGTCCACCGCCGGATCGGGGCCGGTCTCGACAATCTCGCCAAGTTCTTTCATCTGGACATCGCTCAGGTAGCGCGTCCGGCCCGCGCCCTTGCGGTTGGTGAGGCCATCCGGTCCCTCTTCGTTGAACCGGTGAACCCAGTCCCGCAGGGTTTGGCGATCCATCCCACCGATCCTTGCGGCCTCTCCACGGCGCATGCCATCGTAGACCGCCGCAAGAGACAACAGACGGCGGCTCTGCCGGGCATCCTTGCAACGGCTGGCGAGTTTACGAAGGTGGCGGGCATCAAAGTCGCGACGAAGCGGAACACTGGCTGGCATGGCGATCCTCCTTTGCCAACCTTGAATCAGATCAAAACCGATTTGGGAATCCCCACAGAGTCAGAAATTGATGCCGTTGGTATTACGGTGACGATCCATTCAGACCAAGGATCACAGTTTACCAGCCGAGAGTGGCAATCATTCCTGCACCACCACAATCTGGATGCCAGTATGAGCAGGCGGGGCAACTGTCACGATAATGCCGTCGCCGAGAGCTTCTTCCAGCTTTTGAAACGCGGGGGCGCCGGACATACCCCACACGCGAAGCGGCAAGGCAGGACGTGTTCGAATACATCCAGCTGTTCTACAACCCAAAGCGAAAGCACACGAACAACGGCTTGCTGTCGCCCGTTGACTTTGAAATTAGACAGCAGAAACTGAACGAGGCAGGTGTCTAGGAAACTAGGGGCCCCTCATATACGTTCTTAAATTTTTTTCTATGACCAAAGAATTTGCATTGGATCTCAAAGTTGCCCGCAAAAACTCCGGGCTAACACAGGAGGATTGTGCGCATCTGTTGGGCGTTTGTGACGCCACGCTTGCCAAGATGGAAGGTGGCACTCGCACACCGTCGGTGCGCGAGATCTGCACCCTGTCGCTGATCTACGGGCGAAGTTTTGAAAGCCTCTTCAGCGGCATATTCACAGAAGTGCGCGAAGATCTTTTTCAGCGGTTGATGAAGATGCCAGTGGCATCCGGTACGCTGAGACTACGCACCAATCGACAGTACACGCTAGGCAAACTGGCGAGCCGATTATCAGAAGAAAACTCCGGATCATGAGGGTTGCCCAGAATCGGATCCTGGCGCTGGCCGCAAGGTACGGCCGGATTGGGTACGTCTATATCAAAAACGGGCAGCCAAAGGATTGGGCGCTCAGCTGCAAAGGATACAAGTCCGGTGCCAACGCGGCTGGATTGACTGGGAATTGGATTGCCAAATATGACCCCGACGTCGTTATCATCGAAGATCCGACATCTGTCAGGCGTAAGGGTAGAAATACCCGCGGAAGATTGCGCTCAATGTTGCGGGTTGCGGAAAGATCTCCGGCGTTGATCGCAAAGACACATCGGATTCAACGGTTCAAAAACGCTTACTTGGAAGCTCAAGCGCTTGCGGACGCATATCCGCAGATGGCTGACAAGCTTCCTGTTCGGCGTTTCTATGACACTGAGCCACGCAATTTGGTGTTGTTTGAGGCCGTTGCTCTAGCGCAGTCGGCTGGGTTTCTGCGGGGGCACTAAGTCGGAACAGAATGTCCGACAGCCGCTCGAGAAGGCGTAAGGAGAGACTCTGACTGGTCCAGAATGTATTGTAGACAATGGCGAGCGACTCGAGGCCATGAGCGAACACAAAATGTTCCGCGGCATTCGGCAGGTTGTTAATCTGCACGACGATCCTGAACTTACTTACGTTCAACAGGATCACCGCCACGATACAGATGTGATCGAAATACACAGGAACTGACATGACATTTACACCGCACGGAAAACACCTGATCGCCGGAAAATGGACCGGGGGCGAGGCAACATTTGCGTCCGACCCGGCCTCAGGGGCCGCGCATGACTTTGCTATTGGCACCCCAGCCCATGTGGACGCCGCCGTCGAAGCCGCCGAAGAGGCATTCTGGACATATGGCAATTCCACCCGCGACGAGCGCGCGACATTTTTGAACACCATTGCAGACGAAATAGTAGCCCGCGCCAATCAAATCACTCAAATCGGTAGCCAAGAAACCGCTCTGCCCGAAGCCCGCCTGCAAGGTGAACGTGGTCGCACCACCGGCCAGCTACGCCTGTTCGCAGAACACATTCTGCAGGGTGATTTTCTAGATGCGCGCCACGATGCAGCTCTTCCCGACCGCGCCCCGCTGCCGCGCCCCGATCTGAAGCTGCTTCAGCGCCCCGTTGGCCCGGTTGCTGTTTTTGGCGCCTCCAACTTTCCGCTCGCCTTCTCAACAGCCGGTGGCGACACCGCCGCCGCACTGGCCGCCGGTTGTCCTGTTGTGGTCAAAGGCCATTCGGCCCATCCGGGCACCGGAGAGATTATCGCCGCAGCCATCAACGCAGCGATTGCCAAATGCGGCGTGCATCCGGGAGTGTTTTCGCTGGTTCAGGGCGGCAAACGCGATGTCGGCACCCGCCTCGTGCAACACCCGCTGATCAAAGCGGTTGGCTTTACCGGCAGTCTTGCCGGTGGTCGTGCTCTGTTTGACCTTTGCGCCGCCCGACCCGAACCGATCCCGTTTTTCGGCGAACTGGGTTCTGTCAACCCGATGTTTCTGCTGCCTGAAGCTGTGAAAGCACGCGGCGCTGAAATCGGCACCGGCTGGGCCGCATCGCTGACCATGGGGGCCGGGCAGTTTTGCACAAACCCGGGGATCGCTGTGGTTCTGAAAGATCAGGCCGTAGCCTTTGTAGCTGCGACCAGGGAAGCGCTTTCACAGGTCGCTGCCCAGACCATGCTGACCAACGGTATTGCCCAAGCCTATCGCGCAGGTCAGAAACGTATTGCGTCGGGTGCCGGCGTTCAGGAAGTTCTGACGTCCGTCTGTGACCGGCGCGGTGCCACACCGTATCTGTATCAGACCAGCGCATCGGACTGGCTGGCAAACGAAGAACTGGGCGAAGAAGTGTTCGGCCCGATGGGGCTGGTGGTTCTGGCCGACGATATGGACCAGATGCACAAAGTCGCCTGCGCGCTCAAGGGGCAATTGACTTGCACATTGCACATGGATGACGGCGACACGGACACTGCCCGGAAACTGTTGCCGGTGCTCGAACGCAAAGCAGGTCGCGTACTTGCCAACGGCTTTCCGACCGGCGTCGAAGTCGCCGACAGCATGGTGCACGGCGGACCCTACCCAGCTTCGACCAACTTCGGTGCGACTTCTGTCGGAACCATGTCCATCCGCCGCTTTCTGCGCCCGGTATGCTATCAGAACATCAACAACGCCCTTTTGCCGGTAGACCTAGGCCGCACCGACGCAGACAAACTTGCCCTGGACGTAAGGAATTCACAGTTCTGATGCCAGAGATTGACCATTCGAATCGACCCATCGATGGCTAGAATAATGAAGTAGCCGTTTCGAGGACAAGTGACCCCGTAAAAAAAGGGGAATTATATCGAAAAGTGCCGAACCGCCGAAGCGCCCCGGCCTTCGGCGCGAGTGTCGGAAGATGCGCGGCGAGTTGTCGATCTCGGGGTCTCGACACGAATAAGATGGTAGTATGTGAGCCATTATGGCATCATGGGATGTCGATAACAAACTGAATTGACCGGTTTATGTACCATATGATTTGACCGCTTCTGTTGCGGTTTCTGGCCCTGTGGTGAAGTGGTCGGTCGCGGAGCGGCGGTCCACTTGTCCACAGGGCGCCGGCCGGTCGCGTCGAAGCGGATCACGCGGCCCGCCTTTCGCTGCTTTCGATCGGCGTGCCGTCTTTCTTGTAGCGGGCCAGGCAGCGCCGGCCATGGAAGACGGCAAGGTCGCCGTCGGGATATTCGTGCACACTCACTTTGGCCTTGACGTAGTGGTGGCGATGGCGGTCTGCCGGGATCTGCAGGCTCAAGTTCTTGTAGCGCACCGTGTTGTCATTGCCGACCACACGGTCCTCCTGCACACAGAGGATGTCCGCCAGGTTGCCGGCGAACGGCACGAAGGCGGAGCCTGTGTCCTCGGCCGGCCGGGCGAAGCGGGCATTGTGGGCCGGCAGGAAGTCCTCTTTCAGGAACCGGTTGGCGGCCGCCATATCGGTGATGCCGGCGAGCTCGAGTTCCTGCGGCAGGCGTTTCTGCAGGGTGCCGAACATGCGCTCCGAGCGGCCCCGGGCCTCCGGCGAATAGGCCGGGATCAGCTCAATACCGAGTTGCTGCAGGGCACGTCCGACCTGGGTTGGATTGTCCTTGTCGACCTTGCCGCCGGCCTCCGGCGTGTGCCAATAGTGCGAGGCCCGGTCTGCATAAAGCGAGCAGAACAGCCCCATGGCCGACCCCACCTCCAGCAGCGCCACAAAGCTCGACATGGTGCCCTCCTCGGCGACGAAGAAGGCGGAATAGATCTCCGAAGTGGCATCGTCCATGGTCACGATCAGGTCCCAGTACTGACCCGGCACCCATTGGTGCGTGGAGCCGTCCTGGTGCAACATCATGCCGACCATCGGCCGGCGCGGCCGCTTGCGGCGGTGCACGCCGCGCCGCGGCGCCGGCGCGACCCGGCCGTGCGCCTGGAGCGTCAGCCGCACCCAGTTGTAACTGCGCGTGACGTCGTGCTTTGCAACCAGCTTCTCCCAGAAGTGCCAGGCGGTGAAATGCCGGTACCTGGTATCGAACAGATCCAACAGTGCCACCACCTCGTCGACCCCGGCGCGGCGCGCGGAAACCCGACCCAGGCGGCGGTCGTAAAGACCCTCCGCGCCCTCGGCCTCAAAGCGATCGCGCCAGCGTCGGAACGTGCGCTCGGACATGCCCAGGATCTCGGCTGCCTCCAGCTGGCTCAACTCACCCCTGTAGGTGCGTCCGTAAACCTCATCGAACTTCATCAATCTCAACCCCTGTAACTGCTCTGTCCG
Organism: Paracoccaceae bacterium; assembly: GCA_965216135.1. Lineage (GTDB taxonomy): Bacteria > Pseudomonadota > Alphaproteobacteria > Rhodobacterales > Rhodobacteraceae > CBDCFL01. Next base: position 55,641 of record CBDCFL010000021.1, on the reverse strand, counting down.
GCGCATCAGCTCCTCCACTTCCTGGAGGAGTTCTAATGCCGGACAGATCATTTGTTACATTGACCGGCCATATCACGTGTTATCGACATATGGCATCATGGGATTGACATACAGGAGGAAATCTGAATGGAACGAGACCCTAAGGTCAACCCAGCTGCCCACCAGCCCAGCAAAGCCGAGATGGAAGCTGACGTGAGCATCGACACTACGCCAGAGGCGCTAGCATGGGCCGTGACGCGTGGTGGTGCTGAGCGGCGTGACGAGACGAAACCCACCGCAGGGTCCGAATCGGACTCCACATAAGGCAGGCAGGCTCGGCACCGTGATCATGAGGACGATTGACTGAATGGCCCAATACCAAAGCCGAGCTCGAAGATGCGTACGGCACTTATAGCGGTTCTGGTTCTAACGGCGGGCTCCCCTGTCGCGGCGAACGACGACCTGACCACGGAGGAAATCGCCAGGAAAGAAGGGTTTTCCTGCGGCGGCGAATTCGTGACAATGCTGATGAAGGCCATCCCGTCGGTGCAGGGCAGGGTCATCACCATCCGCAGGTCCAACGTTATCCAGGTGGGATCGTGGGTGGGCGAGGGAGACCGGTCATCATCGGTGTGGGTCAGGGGAGCAGGGATAAGCGTCGGGGAAGAATTGTCGATACGGGGAATGCGCATCTCGCTGGCGACAGCCACCATGCTCCGAAAATGTCTGGAAGACGGTTGATGCGCGGTGGCGGGAGCGTTTGGCTCTCACGCATATAAGCCCCAAAGGATGGAGAACTCCCTTATTATGGACGATGACGCACGTGATCCGGAAAATCCAATACCAGACGAGTACCCTGGACAGAGAGAAGCAATCTCGGACGACCGACGAATTCCGAATGATGGGGAACTTGTCAATCCCGGCGTAAAAAGGGGCCATTCGCCGGAGTAAAAGTGGGCCAGTTGAGGTGCCGCGCCTTGTTGGGTGTGCTCCCCATAAAGCTAACGCGTGACAAGGCGCATGTTGGCCAAAGGCCAACATCCATCAAGTTCAGACCGGGTTCAGGCTCTGGCGTTTCGGCTTTGTTTTAGCCGAAAGCTGTCCCCGTTCATCTCCAGTATATGCACGTGGTGGGTGAGGCGATCCAGGAGCGCACCGGTGAGGCGCTCGAATCCGAATATTTCGTCCATTCGTCGAACGGCAGATTTGAGGTGATGATTATGGAGCCGCGCTCATAGCATTGGGAGATGACTTCGAAGAGCAGCTCAGCGCCGGTTTTGCTCAAGGGGACAAAGCCCAGCTCGTCAATGATCAGAAGGTTCTGGCTGGTGAGTTGTTTTTGGAACCTCTGCAGGCGGCGTTCATCGACAGCTTCGATCAATTCGTGAACCAGTGATGCGGCGGTTATGAAGCGGACCTTGAGGCCCTTCTGGCAGGCGGCCAATCCCAGCCCCAGTGCGACATGGGTTTTACCGGTGCCACTTGGCCCCAGGGCAATGATGTTCTGGTATTTGTCGATGTATTCACAGCGCGCCAGCTCCAGCACGAGCGGCTTGTTGAGTGACGGGATCGCCTTGAAATCGAAGCTGTCCAGGCTCTTGGTGGCTGGAAACTTCGCGGCCTTGATGCGGCGCTCGATCATCCGGCGTTCCCGCTCTATCAGTTCAAGTTCGCAGAGCCGCAGTAAATACTGGACGTGATCCTTCTTCTCAGCAGCGCATTGTTGCGCAAGTTTGGAATATTCGCCCAGGAATGTCGGCAAGCGCAGTTTTTTTAGGTGATGCTGCAGCAGAACCTGCGGTGTATCGGTCATGCCGGCACCTGCGCCATCAGGCTCATATAGCTCGCGGGCTTGGTGGTCTCGACCAGTGCTTTGGGCAGGTAGGGGTAGATATCGAGATCGAGCCGGGGTGGGCGTTTCTCGATCCGGCAGAGGACGAGATGCTTCACTGCATCGTAGCCGATGGCCCCGAGTTCCAGTGACTGCCTGATGGCACCGTGAACATGGCCCATCTCGAAAGTCTCCAGCAGCCGCAGAACCTGGACGTATTCGCGCTTGCCCTTCTTTCCCATGCGCGCTTCCAGCAGCCGGTGCAGGGTGGCGAACTCCCCGGGCAGATCCCAGCCCTGCAACGGAGCCGCCTGATCAAGCGCGCCGACCTTCTGTTCCAGCAGAGGCAGGAAGTGCATCGGATCGAAGACCATGTCCGCTTTTTCGCAGGACCGCTTGTGGCAGGCGATGATTTCCGTGCCGCAGCCGATGATGACCTCGTGGACATAGCCGCGAACCTGGACCTCGTGATGGGCGTATGCGACCGGCACGGAATAATCGTTGTTGCGATAGCGGACCATCGAGATCGACGTCGCCCGGGTGCTGACTTTCTCGCAGGCATCGTAGGGTACAGGCGGCAGCGCCATCAGGGCGTCAAGATCACGCATCAGCCGCTCGCCGATAGTCTCGGAATGACCCCGCAGAACCTCATCCTGACGTTTGAGGCATTGCTCCTCCAGCCGGACGTTCAGGTCATCGAAACTGTCGAAGCGCGGCATCGGCACCAGGAAGTTCCGCCGGCCATAACCGATTGTGCCTTCGACATTACCGTTCGCCATTGTCTCTCGGACCAATGGCGTTCCAATAGCTCACTCGTTGCCCTTGCCAGGACGGCCGAACCTGTCTTCGAACAGGTAATGCGACTGCAACTCCGAGAAGGTTCTGGTGCGTTGCCGGGTTCCGTCCCCGAGGATCCGCGCCACCGCGATCGTGGTGTTGTCGTAGAGCCCTGACAGCGGCACGCCGCCGAAGAACGCAAAGCCAGCTACCCATCGCAAAAGGCCTCGGTTGTCTCCGCCGGATAGGCCTTGATGAAGAACGCGTTCGCCAAGCGCCTCACCAAAAGAGGGTGTTCAGAAATTCCGTGTCATTTCTGGGGTTAGTCTAGAAGTCCAAGGACATGACACAAAATAGCGAGAAGTCAATTTCCAGTTTTGCAATGTAGCTTTGGCGGCTTCTGCAAGATCCGCAGCAAGGACGGTATTCTGACGCGCCGTTGGTTTTGGTCAGTCGGCAACTGGCCGAAGCTGCATTACAGGCTGAACTGGATTGCGCATTGGTAAAGGCCGTACAAGTCCAGCCCGATCAAATCCACGTCATGACGAAGAACGCAAAGCCAGCTACATGGCCATCGCAAAAGGCCTCGGTTGTCTCCGCCGGATAGGCCTTGATGAAGAACGCGTCCGAGTGCGGCAGAGACATTGCAAAGTAGTGCAGCTTGCGCACGACCCCGCCAATCTCGCCAAGCGCCTCACCAAAATCAACCTGGGCGTGGCCTGGCGCGTGCGACAGCGGCACGAACACTTCCCGAGTCCGGCGCTTCTTCTCGCGAACATAGTCGGTCACAATCGTGATCCCGCCGGTGAAGCCATGTTCATCACGCAGACGCTCATATATCCGCTTCGACGTATGCCGCTGCTTCTTGAGCCGCGACTTATCCTCTTCCAATATCTGGTTGATGAGCGGAATGAACGGGTCAAGCTTTGGACGGGCTGGTGGCCCATTCCTGCGATACCCCGGTGGCACCGCATGCTTCAGAATTTTTGACACAGTCTTGCGGTCTATCCCGAAATGACCGGCCGCCGCCCGCTCACTCATCCCACCGACATGACACGCACGCCGAACCCGGCTGTACAATTCCACAGAATACATCTCCCCGCCCTCAGCTCGTTTGCCTCAGGCGTCAGAATGGCGGAGTTTTACTCCGCGACAGTCAGATTATTCGACCGTTTCTGTGGTCCAGTATTGCTCCGGGATTCACAATCGGAGACGGCCTATCGCAATGTCAGTGTGGCCTTAGTCGGCCAATAACTCCCTATGCATTAACCGCTTTCCGACCATCCCGGCAACAACCGATTTCATCTGGTCCCGCGTGTCGCGCTCGCGCACACCGTGGCGGCCCGCAAATTCGTCTACGTAGCGTTGGAGGTGCTTGGCGCTGATCTTGTGGTAGACGCCTTTGTGCGCACGCTTGAGCATGCTCCAGAACGACTCGATCCCATTGGTATGAGCCATCCCGTCAACGTACTCACCGACGCTGTGGCGGACGCTCATGTGGTCGAAAGGCATACCCTTGTAGGCCGCTGCATCGTCCGTGTTGTCAATGAGCGTTCAAAAGTGACCCGGCTTCAGCGTTTAAAAGTGACCCACCCGTGATGAGGCAAAGCCAGCAGGCGAGATGCCCTCAAATAGCGAGCTCGTCTGCTGGCTTTGTTTGCGCTGCGGTTTATTGTTTTCGGGCCCTTTTACTCTGAGCGAACCGGTAGGATGTGTTTCCGGTTTCGATTATGGAGCAATGATGTGTCACCCTGTCGAGGAGCGCGGTTGTCATCTTGGGATCGCCGAAGACGGAGACCCATTCACCGAACTCCAGGTTGGTGGTGATGATGACGCTGGTTTTCTCGTAGAGTTTGCTTATCAGATGGAACAGCAGCGCGCCGCCGGACTTTGGGAACGGGATGTAACCCAGCTCATCAATAATGACGCAATCCAGTGGCGTCAGTTGCCGGATGATCTTCCCGGCATTACCCTCGGCCTGCTCCCTGATCAGGGCGTTGATCAGATCCACAGCATTGAAGAAGCGGGCCTTTTTGCCCTGATTGATCAATGTGGTTCCCAGAGCAATGGCGATGTGGGTTTTGCCTGTGCCAGTTCCGCCCACCAAAATGAGGTTGTGGGCGTCTTGGGTGAACTGTCCGGAGCAGAAGGGATCGATCCGAGCCTGAGTAACAGCGGCTGCGCTGTAATCGAAGGTGGCAAAATCCTTGTGATGCGGGAACTTTGCAATCCGCATTTGATACTCGATTGAGCGGACCTGACGTTCTACGGTCTCAGCGTCGATCAGTTGTTTTATCGCAGTGGTCAGGCTCGGCGACTTGCGCGCGGACAGCAAATCATGTGCGCAAGCTGCCATTCCATGCAATCTAAGGCCAGCCAATTGATCAATGAGGGCATTCATGCTGTCATCTCTCGGCGGGCGCACAATGTCTCATATCGTTTGCAGTTGGCCTCCGGGCGCATCGTCAGCATGGGATAGTCATAGCTTTGTGCCAGTGGGGGGATGATCGGTTCGACCAACTGATTGATCAAGTTGATGACGGCAGGCAAGCGTAGGGTGTTTTGCGCGACAGCCAGATCACAGGCCGTTTCCACAACGTCAATCCCGTGGTCTTGCGCCAGCATAAGAAGGTCTACAAACTCCCGATCTCCACCTTTGCCCTTCATGTAATGCACCCTGATCTGGTGCATGGCATCTGGCAGGTGCCAATCCACAAAGGGCGCGCCATCACGCAGGGCTCCGGGCTTGCGTACCAGCAAAGGGACATAATGCCAGGGCTCAAAGTAACTGATATTACGGGTAAAGTGACGTTTGTGCTCGGCGATCACATCTTGACCTGCAACCACTTTGACGCAACCGGCATAGGCCCGCAACGAGACATGGTTTCCAGCAAAACAGGCCGGAACGCTGTAGCGGTTGCTGTCATATTGAACCAGGCAAGTAGAGCGCACCCGAACGGCCTTCTCAACATAGCCATCAAAAGGGCGGCCGAGAGGGCGCAGTTCAGCCTGTTCTGCAGCAAAGACAGCATCAACTGTCTGATCCTGTCGCTCTGGATGGGGGCGTGATCCAAGGGCATCACATTGCAGATACAGCCAGGCATTCAGGCCCTCCAAATCATCAAAAGCCAGTTTGGGCGTGAACAGCCGACTGCGCAAAAACTGCACCTGGTTTTCGACCTGACCCTTTTCCCAGCCCGACGCGGGCGTGCAGGCCACCGGTTCCATGACATAGTGGTTCATCAAGGCCAGAAAGCGTGGGTGAAAGATCCGGTCTTTCGAGCGCGATACATAGGTCACCATTGTCTTGGGATTATCGATGATCACACGGCGCGGAACCCCGCCATAAAAGGTCAACGCTCTCACGAAAGCGTCAAGCACCATCTCTTGAGGTTCCCCGGGGTAGGCCACAACAAAGGGCTTGCGGCTGTGGCACAGACGGAAGTGGGCAATCTTCACCTTCTGGGCAATTCCGCCCAAGACGACATGTTCTTCGCTCCAGTCAAACTGCAGCGCATCGCCAGACTGGAACTGCAACGGAATGAACGCATCTCCTGACCTCAAACCCGTGCGTTTCAGGTCTCGAACAAAACGCTGAACTGGCGAATACGACCCCGTATATCCTTCCAAAACCAGCTGCTCATAAAGCTTCACCCCTGTCCGACGTTCTCGGCGAGGGCGCTTCAGGTCCTGCTCAAACAAGGTTTGGAGCCGCTCTTCATAGTCACACAATTTGTGCCGAACTGGATCAACCTGACGATGGTAGCTCGGAGGCGAGCTGTCCTTCAGATACTTCCTGATCGTGTTCCGCGACAATCCCGTCTCCCGGCCCACAGATCTAATACTTCGCCCATCACGCAAAACCATGCGACGGATCTTCGCTGCACTTTCCATCAATATCACCTGCTCATTCTCCGCGCTAATACGCGCGGACGTTAACAAAACAAGAGGGTCAATTTTAAACGATCATAACCCACCTAAGTGGGTCAGTTTTGCATGCCGATTCACACGTGTAGACGGTGGCCCCGGCAAGCGCGGTGGCGATAACGAAGCCCTGTAGTGTCTTGGCGTCGGTATTCTCGACGACCTTGGCCTTGACCTTGTTGGTCTTGCGGTCCTTCGCGCCCACGACGACGGCTTTGTGTCGAGAACATTCTGAGTTGACCGGTTTATGTATCATATGAGTTGACCGCTTCTGTTGCGGTTTCTGGCCCTGTGGACAAGTGGTCGGTCGCGGAGCGGCTGTCCACTTGTCCACAGGGTGCCGGTCGGTCGCGTCGAAGCGGGTCACGCGGCCTCGCGGGTTTGGCTGTCGATCGGTTGGCCATCGGCGTGGTATCGCGCCAGACATCGCGGTCCATGGAAGACGGCCATTGTGCCGTCGGGGTATTCGTGGACGCGGACCCTGGCCTTGACGTAATGGCGGCGGTGGCGGCCGGCGGGGATCTGAAGTGCCAGGCGCTTGTAGCGCACCGTGTTGTCGTTTGAGACGGTGCGTTCCTCGTGGATGCACAGGATGTCGTCGAGCGCGCCGGTGAAGGGGACGAAGGCCGTGCCCCGGTCCTCGGCCGGGGTCGCGAAGCGGGCGTTGTGTTGTGGCAGGAAGACCTCCTTGAGGAAGCGGTTGGCCTCGACCATGTCGGTGATGCCGGCGAGCCTGAGTTCCTGGGGCAGGCGCTTCTGCAAGGTGCCGAACATGCGCTCCGAGCGCCGCCTTGCCTCGGGCGAGTAGGCCGGGATCAACTCGATGCCGAGCTGCGCCAGGGCGCGGCCGACCTGGGTCGGGGTGTCCTTGTCCACCTTGCCGCCGGCCTCGGGCGTGTTCCAGTAGTGGCTGGCGCGGTCGGCGTAGAGCGAGCAGAACAGGCCCTTGGCCCGGATCGCCTCGGACACCCCCTGGAAGCTCGACATGGTGCCCTCTTCGGCGACGAAGAAGGCCGAGTAGATATCGCTGGTCGCATCGTCCATGGTGACGATCAGGTCCCACCATCGACCGGGGACCCACTCGTGGCTCGAGCCGTCCTGGTGCAACATCATGCCGGGCAGGGCACGGCGCGGCCGCTTGCGCCGGTGCGCCCCACGCCTGGGCGCCGCGCGCCTGCGCCCATGGGCTTGCAAGCTCAGCCGCAGCCAGTTGTAGCTGCGCTTGAAGCCGTGATCGGCCACCAGCTTCTCGTGGAAGTGCTTGGCCGTGAAGTCCCAGTAGCGGGTGTCGAACAACTCCAGCACCCGCGCCACCTCGTCCACCGGCGCGCGCCGCGCCGAGAGGCGGCCCAGGCGGCGGTCGTAGAGACCGTCGGCTCCCTCCGCCTCGTAGCGGTCGCGCCAGCGCCGGAAGGTGCGCTCCGAGACACCCAGAACCTCCGCCGCCTCCGCCTGGCTCAAGCCACCCCGATGGGTGCGCCCGTAAACCTCCTCGAACTTCATCAATCTCAGTCCCTGTACCTGCTCCGTCCGACGCATCGCCTCCCTCCATGGCTTGGAGGCGTTCTAAAACCGGACAGATCATCTGGTACATAAACCGGACATATCGCGTGTTACCGACACCACGACGACGGCTTTGCCGACGCCGCCCCTGCCAGCCCGGAGTTTCTTCCCGGAGTGCTTGTTGCGCTCCTTGCCGCCCATATAGGTTTCGTCTACTTCGACCGGACCAGTGAAGGGCGAAATATCTTCGCTCGCCCATGCCTTGCGGATGCGCTGAAGCATGAACCATGCGGTCTTTTGTGTGACGTTGATATCACGATGCAACTTCATGCTCGACACACCCTTGAGGCTTGTCAGGTGCAGGTAGATCGCGATTGCCCACTTCCGCAGGGGAAGGCGGGATTCCTCAAGGATGGTCCCAGTGCGAACGCTAAAGCGTTGTTTGCAGTCGGGGCACCAAAAGGTGAACTGGCGCTTACTAGGTGCAGCATCAATTGATCCACAGCGCGGGCAGTGGCGTCCGTTCTTACTCCAGCGTTGCTCCACAAACCAATCGTGAGCGGCTTCCTCGGTAGGGAAAAGGTCCATAAGTTGGACCAGTGACATTCCCTCTCGATGGTGTTTTCCGGGTGCTTTGTGAGCCATGATCATCTCCCTTATAACTCATATGGGGAGTAGCGGTCATGGTTTCAAGTATATAATTCCCTAATTTTTATCTCGGTCCTGGTCGTCGTCGAAGGCATTTATCTGACGATCTTCGGCAAGTCGATCAGCCTGAACAACCGTGTCAACCGCCGCCTGGAGATGCTCGAAAAGGGCGTCGGACGCGAACAGGTTCTGGAACAGCTCCGCAAAGAGATGGGCCAGCACATGAAATCGCGTTCGATCCCGATCTACGCGATCCTCGCCGACAAGGCGCAGAAAGCGAATATCGCGTTCACGCCACCGCAACTGATTGTTCTTATGGGCGTTCTCGGCGTCATCGCCTTTGTCGGTCTGACCATCGGTACCGGCGCATCGGCCCCGATCCGCACCGCCATTTCAATCGCAATGGGTGTTGGCGGCGTCTATGTCTGGATCAACAACAAGGCCAAGAAACGCCTTGCCATGATCGAAGAGCAGTTGCCGGATGCTGTCGAACTGATGGTGCGCTCGCTGCGTGTCGGCCACCCGTTTTCATCAGCGCTTACAATTGTGGCCAAAGAAGTGCCCGATCCGCTGGGCTCTGAAATGGGCGTCATCTCGGACGAGGCCGCGTATGGCCGCGACGTGGGCGAGGCACTCAAAGCCATGGCTGAGCGGCTGGACATGCAGGATATGCGTTTCCTCGCCGTCGCGGTGACCATCCAGCAGCAATCGGGTGGTAACCTGGCCGAGATCCTCGCCGGTCTGGCCAAGGTCATTCGTGCACGTTTCAAACTGTTCCGCCGCGTCAAGGCGATCACTGCCGAGGCCAAATGGTCCGGCATGTTTCTGTCGATTTTCCCCATCGCGGCGCTCGTTGGCATCAGTGTCATCCAGCCTCACTACTATGACGACGTGAAAACAACTGCGGCCTTCATCCCAGCCTGTCTGGTGGTGGCCGGATTTCTGGTGACGAACATTTTCGTCATGCGCGCGCTTGTGAACATCAAGGTGTAAGGCCACAGATATGCAGAAAATTCAGGAAACACTCGCCGGCATCGAGGCCATGCTCACCGATCAGCTCGGACCATTTGGCCCAATCCTTGCCCTTGGCATCATCGGCATGTTTCTGATGTTGGGCACATTGCCCATACTTCTCAAGAAACGCGCCGACCCGCTTGCCAAGCTGAAAGCATCGCGGACACGGAAAACTGAGGACTCGGCGACCCAGGTTCTGCGCAGATCAACCAACAAAGACAAGCTGGAAAAATATTCCAACTTCCTCGAACCGCAAAACGAGGACGAATATTCGGCGGTAGCGCTCAAATTGGTGCAGGCCGGATACCGCACAAAAAACGCGGTCCGCATGTATCACTTCGCGCAATTCGCGCTTGGCGTGGGCGGGCTCGTCATCGGCGTTCTGCTGTCGATATACTTGGCTACCACCGGCGACCCGACGACCCAGAAACTGATCATTTCCGCCATCGGACCAGCCATTGTGGGCTACATGGCACCCAAATACTGGGTGACCAAACGCCTCCAGCAGCGTCAGGAAGAGATCATCAACGGCTTCCCGGATTCGCTCGAAATGATGCTGGTCTGTGTTGAAGCCGGCCAGTCGCTCGACCAGTCGATCATTCGCGTCAGCCGCGAAATTCGCGCCGGCGCACCAGCTCTGGCCGATGAATATGAAATGGTCGCCCATGAGATGAAAGCCGGCAAAGACCGCATCTCGGTTCTGCGCGACATGTCTGAGCGCTGCGGCGTGATGGATGTGTCCAGCTTTGTGACCGTGCTGATCCAGTCGGCCTCGTTCGGCACCTCGATTGCCGAGGCTTTGCGCGTCTATTCCAGCGAGATGCGTGACAAACGCGTGATGCGCGCCGAAGAAAAGGCCAACACCCTGCCGACCAAGATGACCCTGGCCACAATGATGCTGACGGTGCCACCGCTCTTGATTATTCTGATTGGCCCGTCGATATACGAGATATACAAAACGCTGCAGGGCGCGAATTTCTAGTGTGATCAAAAACTGGGTGGTGTGGATGGCGGCCTTCGGGCTGCTTTCGGCGTGCGAGCAAAGCAATTTCTTTACGCCAGACGACGTATCCGCGCCCGGACTGGATACCCAAGGCACGAATGTAGACCCAATGCTGGTCGGCCATCGGCTGATGGAGGCGCGCGAATACGAACTGGCCCTGAAAAGTTATTTCCGCGCCGCTGGCCGTCAGGGGCTGACCGCCCAGATCCTCGCCTCGATCGGCACCGCCAATTTTCACCTCGCCCGTCTCAACCAGGCCGAAGACAATCTGCGTCAGGCCTTATCCCTGGACAATCGATATGTCCCGGCCTGGAACAACCTGGGCGCGGTATTGATGGAAACTGGTCAGTGGGGTGAATCCGTGACCGTGCTGAAAACCGCCTTTGCGCTTGATAGTGGCGAAAGTGCGGAAATCCGCCAGAATTTGCAGCTCGCCCTCGCAAATCTCGAAATCGCCAGTTATTCTGAGCCCGAGGAAGCGGCCTTTGATCTGATCCGGCGTGGAACCGGCGATTATCTGTTGATGTCGACGCAATAATAATAAACGAAGGCCCAAGCAGCAGTGCGAGGATTGATGGCGATGCGCCGGTATTTTCCTGTTATTTTGTGCTTTGCGGGGCTGATGGCCCTTGGGTCCTGCGAAGATCCGAACGCAACCGTTAGAGAGCCCCTGGGCGATCTGGATGTGATCGACGAAGCGAACCTCAGCCACTTGATGCTGACAGCGGCCGATCCCAGCGAGGCGGTCAACTATTTCAAGCGCGCGGCTTCCGCAAACCTCGACCGGGTGGATTTGTTGCGAGGGCTGGCGCAGTCGCTGGTCCGCGCCGGCAGCACCAGAGAGGCCGCCACTGTCTGGGAAAAGGTCGTGGCCCATCCCAATTCCGAACCCTCCGACCAGGTGAGTTGGGCCGACAGCCTGATACGCCTGGGCGAATGGGACGAGGCTGAAAGTGTTCTCGACGATATCCCGCCAACCCACGAATCGTTCAAACGCTACCGGCTCGAAGCCATGGTCGCCGACAGCAATCAGGAATGGTCCAACGCCGACAGCTTTTATGAAACCGCTGTGGGGCTGACCACGCAGCCGGCGGGCGTTTTGAACAACTGGGGCTTTTCCAAACTTACCCGCGGTGATTTCCGCGAGGCGGAAACGCTGTTCGGAGAGTCCCTGCAATACGACAGCACGCTCTTTACCGCCAAAAACAACCTGGTTTTGGCGCGCGCTGCGCAGCGAAACTACGATCTGCCCGTGGTGCCGATGAGCCAGGTTGAGCGCGCGCAATTGCTGTACACAGCAGCCCTTGCCGCGATCAAACAAGGGGATATTTTGACCGGCAAGAGCCTGCTCAAACAGGCGATAGACACCCATCCGCAACATTTCGACGCCGCTGTCAGATCACTTCGCGCGCTGGAAGAAAACGTCGTGAACTAGACCATGACTGCCACAGTCTGGTCCGCCGCGTGGTTCCTGCCATTTGTTCTGCCGATCACGCTCTGGGTCGCCTGGAGCGACCTGTCGCGGATGATAATCCCCAATATCGCGGTCATGTCGCTCTTGGTCGTATTCATTTTTGTCGGCCTCATCGCCCTGCCCCTCGACATCTATATCTGGCGGCTGGTGACCGGTCTGGGTGTGCTGGCGATTGGTTTTGGCCTTTACCTGATCGGCGGTATCGGCGCTGGCGACATCAAATTCGCTGCTGCCATGGCACCGTTTTTTGACCACGGCGACGGGGCGTTTGTCGTATATCTGTTTGCCGGGGTCTTGCTGTCATCGGTTGCCACTCACCGCCTGGCGCGGCGCGTGCGAGCGATCAAGCGAGCCGCGCCAGGTTGGGTATCCTGGGATTCCAAGAAATTCCCCATGGGACTGGCGCTAAGTGTCCGTCCGGGGACTTTATGAGTCGGATGAATCGGTTATCCGGCACCCCCTCTTGAAGAGCTGAATCAGCTGTGATTCTCTGGGGTGGTGAATTTGCTCTTGAGGTGCCCCATGTGGACTGCCGACAACCGCCCGCGCTACAACCGCGACAAACTGCGTTATCCGAGCGACCTGACCGATGCGGAATGGGCGCATATCGAGCCGCTGATCCCGCCGGGCAAGCCCGGCGGCGGCAAACGGCGCGTCGCTATCCGCGAGGTGATCAACGGCGTGATGTACATTCTGAGCACCGGCTGCCAGTGGCGCGCGCTGCCCAAGGATTTGCCGCCCAGAAGCACCGTGCATGAGTACCTCGGCCTGTGGAACTGGGACGGCACGCTGGATCGCATCCATCATGCGCTCTACCTCAAGTGCCGCGAGAAAGCCGCGCGCGAAGCCAGCCCCACGGCCTGCATCATCGACAGTCAGAGTGTGAAAAGCGCTGAAAAAGGGGGGCTCGCATCGACAGCCACGGCTTCGATGCCGGCAAGTTGATCAAGGGCAAGAAGCGGCATGTTCTGGTCGATACGCAAGGCTTGCTGCTGCACGGCATCGTCACCGCCGCCGACGTTCAGGATCGCGACGGCGGTCTCGCGCTGCTGGCGACCTTGTTCGGTCTGTTTCCCTTTCTCGGGAAATTGTTCGCCGACAGCGCCTATCAGGGGCCGGTCTTTCACCGCGCCCTGGCCGGCATCCTGCCCGATCTCGAGACCGAGATCGTCAAGCGATCCGATCGGGTGAAGGGCTTCGTCGTCCAGCCCAGGCGTTGGGTGGTCGAACGCACCATCGCCTGGCTCAACCGCTGCCGCCGACTGGCCAAGGACTGGGAGAACCTCAACCGCAACGCGCTCGCCTTCATCAAGCTCGCGTCCATTCGACTCATGCTCCGAAAACTCTGTAATCCTACATAAAGTCTCCGGACGGACTCTAAGCACGACGCTGGCATTTTATCTGCTGGCGGCTCTGGCGTTCGGCACCTGACAAAGTCGGTCAAGTCGCCCTGATCAGCTCGCCAGTTTTGAGATGCTGAAAAGCACGTAAAGTTTGGTTCGCCTGATTTCACTCACCGAATATGGCCCGCTTTCAATATCGCTCAATATGGAATCGCGGACCGCATACGTAACCGGACACAACGGCACGAGCAGATAATCGGCATTCTCGATCCCCGGCAGACCACCATAATACCAGGGTGCGCCGTTCTTCACCGGTGCAAAATCGCCAAAAAGCCAATGTGATGAGAACAAATCCGCGGCAAAGATCGACTTGTCCGGCCCGGCCAATCCGGCCTGTTCCAGATCGCGGGTAATCTCGTCAAACCAGGCGATCACGCCCAGCTCGATTGAGCAGATCGGCAGGCTCTCGCCGCGAAATACCGTCGGTTCGATCGCCTCTTCAATGTCGGCAAAGGCAACCAGCCCGGTCCCGGCAACATCCAGCGGGCCACGCTGTTCCACCCGCTGGGCACGGACCCGCGCGGCAAACAGATCGCCATGCACATCAGAGCGCGCAAAAAACGGCACATAGGCCTCGCTGTCCAGATTGAGATGGCGAAACGGCGAATAGCCGAGATTGAAAAAAGATGGTGCCGCGAAGGCCAGCGCGACAACGGCGGCCATGCGAATGGCGTTGCGCATATTCCAGCCAAGGCCATTGCGAATGTGCATTTCGGGCACATGCGCCAACAGCAATACTCCAAGCAGCAAAAGCCACTGCGGATCGTTGGCAAAGTTCTGATATGTCACGTAAAAAAAGCCAGGCGCCAGCAAAAGCAAGATCAATCCGGCCAGATCCTGACCTGCCTGTCGCAGCACGATGACGGAAAAGAGCAGGATCAGGCTCGCACCCAGATAGGCCGGCGCGCCCATGACCGCGCCCAGCGGTTCTGAGGGGAATGGCCGCACATCCGACCCCGCCACAGACAAAAGATCGCCCGCATAGGCCAGCCAGAATTCTGTTCCCGCCACAAAGCTGAGTGCGGCGATCAGAGCGACCCCCGCCAACAATGCCGCAAACAAGGTCGAATATGCCCGTCGCAGCAGCAGGGCCAGCAAGACCGGCACCGCGAATGCGCCGAAATACGTCACCTTGATCAACAACAGCGCAAACATTCCCGCGCCGATGATCGCCCCGTCGATGGCGGATCGGGCTTGCCCCAGCGGTGCCATCACCGCGGTCAGCAGTACAACAAACGTCACCGCCCATGCCCAGCGGTTGTAATGCATGGAGATGGAAACCGACCGTTCCGCCTCGCCATGCACAAGCGCCATTATCAGCACCAGCACGAATAGCCCGAACAGCGGCGCCGCCAAGCCACTCAGCCGTGTCAGCGCAGCCCACCAAAGCGCCGGCAGGACCGCAACCGCCGACAGAGCCTGGCCAAGTATGATCGAAGTCCCGATGCCCCATCCGCGATCGACGAAAAACGCAATCGGCCAAAACGCCAGCGCACCGATCGGGGTGACAAAATCAAGATGCGGCCACTGACCTTCTGCCATGCGGAACACGATCGCGATCAAGTGGAAAGTGTCGCCTTCGTGCTTGCCCAGCAACAGGCCGCCCTTCAGCAACGTCACTCCACAGATTGCAACGATTACCGCCACAAAAAAGCCCAATAAAACTGCAGGATGGGGTCTGCTCATATCTGTTTCCTGTGCGTTTTCGCGCAGGTTACACGTGCGTGGTGGGCGTTGAAAGAGCAGTGTCAGGGATCGACCAATGAATATGCAAACCCCAAATGTTCTCGCCCCTCCGGTGCCGCGTTCGCTCGAGGACGCGGGCCTGTCGATTGTGATGATGCGTGACATTTTGCTGAAAACAATGTTTCGCCAAAACCTCGACCAGGTCACGGACCTAGCGCACGTCATGTGCCTGCCGGTCAATGTAACACAGGAACTGATTGACCTGGCGCGCGAGCAAAAATTGGTGGAAGCCACCGGCACCCTGCACGCCAATTCCGGCGGCGAAATGGGCTATCAGCTCACCGATGCCGGCAAAGCGCGCGCTCGACGCGCTCAGCCAGTCGGAATATTACGGCGCGATGCCCATTCCGATGGAAGATACAACGAACAGGTCAAGCGCCAGTCGATCCGCAACATTCAGGGGACGCGCGATCAGCTGATCGGTGCGATGGGCCATCTGATCCTGCCAGATGAGCTTTTGGACCATCTCGGGCCCGCGGTTTCGGCTGGTCGTTCGATCCTGATGTATGGTCCGCCTGGCAACGGCAAGTCGTCGATCTCTAACGGTGTCCGCGATGCGCTGGGCGACAACATTTTCGTTCCGCGCGCGATAGAATATTCCGTGCCTATCCGGTTGTCACCCACACCCACTATATGTAGGGTGTGGCGTCGAGTGGCTCGGGAGGCGGACGAAGCGGGGATGGATGTTCCGCAGCGCGAAGACCTTTCGTTTCCGCGGTCGTTTCCCGAGTTTCAACGACTTTTCCCGGATGACGCGGCCTGTGCCGCCTACCTGGAGAAGGCGCGGTGGGGTGACGGGTTCGTCTGCCCCCATTGCCAGACGGCGGCAGAGCCGTTCCGCTTCACCAGCCGGCCCGGCGTCTTGCGCTGTCGAAAGTGCCGCCGCGACACCGGGCTGACGGCGGGGACGGTCATGGAGCGCTCCCATACGTCGCTGGGCGTATGGTTCTGGGCGGCCTATCTGGTTGCCAGCCAGACGCCCGGCATGTCTGCCACACAGTTCCAGCGCCAGGTCGGGCTTTCCCGTTACGAAACCGCCTTTCAGATCCTCCACAAGCTCCGCGCTGGTATGGTTCGGCCGGATCAGGACCGCATCGGCAGCGAGGCCTGCGACCATGCCGAAGTCGACGAAACCTGGGTCGGCGGCCGCACGCGCGGCAAGGGCCGGGGCGTTCACCACAAGCTTCTTGTCGCCAGCGCCGTTGAAGTGCGACAGCGCAAGCCGGGAACCAAGCTCGATAAGCGGAAGGGCGGTCGCTACGCCGGACGTGTCCGACTCGCTGTCGTGCCAGACCGCAGCGCGGAATCGCTCTGCGGCTTTGTCGAGGGCGCCGTTACTTCGGGTGCGTCGGTCATCACCGACGATTGGTCCGGCTATACCAGCCTCGCCAAGCGCGGCTACAAACACCTCGCCGTCGCCGAGCGAGGCAACTCCCAGGTCGCTGAGGAGTATCTGCCGATCATTCATCTCGTCTTCGCCAACCTGAAGACGTGGCTGAGTGGCATTCATCACGGCGTGAGCCACCAGCACCTCCAAGCCTACCTCAACGAGTTCACCTTCCGCTTCAACAGGCGGTTCTGCCCGTTCAACGCCTTCCGGTCCCTGCTCGGAATCGCTGGCGATGTCACCGCTCCCACTTACGCCGAGCTTTACTCGGGCGACTGCGAGCACCCTAGATGTAGTGGGTGTGGGTGACAACCGGATAGGCACGGAATATTCCGGCCAGGTCATCACCGTTTATGACCCCATCGTGCATACCATTGCCGAAGAACTGCAAGACGATCCAAACAGCCTGCGCCGCACTTCCAACCGCTATGACCGCCGTTATGTCCTGTGCGAGCGCCCGACAGTGATTACAGGCGGCGAGTTGTCGCTGGATATGCTGAATTTGGTTTATAACCCCACGTCGCGCACCTATCAGGCGCCGCTACAGCTCAAATCGACCGGCGGCATCTTCATCGTCGATGACCTTGGCCGTCAGTCCGAGCCGCCGCAGGCACTGGTCAACCGCTGGATCGTGCCACTGGAAGAGGGGCGCGATATTCTGTCCCTGCAATCGGGTGAAAAGTTTGAGACCCCGTTTGATACGCTGGTGATCTTTTCGACCAACTTCCATCCCAACGAAATATTCGACAAAGCCGCGCTCAGACGGATTTTCTTCAAGATCAAGATCGATGGTCCTTGTCAGGCCGACTATCTGAAGATTTTCGCGATGGTCGCCAAGAAACAGAAAATGCCGCTGGACGAAGAGACATTGATCTATCTGATGAAGAACAAATATCCGACGATCGACAATATTTACGCCAATTATCAACCGATCTTCCTTGTCGATCAGATGATCTCGATCTGCGAATTTGAAGGCATTCCCTATCAAATGCGCCCCGATCTGATCGACCGGGCCTGGGAAAACATGTTTGTGCGCGAATCCGTGATCATTCACTGATCGCCGCCTCTGGCGCTGACCGCCAATGTTCCGATAGTCTCGCCCCGGAGCACGTCCGGGGCGTTTCTTTTTGCCAGATCAAGGTCTATCCAACCCGTCATTGCCGCCCGAGTTCGAGCGGTGGTTTTCCACGCGCGGCTGGCACATTCATCCCCACCAGACGGCCTTGCTCGAGGCTGCGGAAAACCCCGTAAATCTGCTGATCGCCCCGACCGGGGGCGGCAAGACACTTGCAGGATTCCTGCCTTCCTTGATCGAATTGGCCCAAGATTCCGCACCAAAATTGCACACACTCTACATTTCACCGCTCATGGCCCTGGCTGCCGATGTTCGCCGAAATTTGCTGATACCGGTGGCCGAAATGGGCTTGGCCGTCCGGGTTGAGGACCGCACCGGCGACACGCCCGCCAGCCGCAAAAAACGCCAGCGCGCCGACCCGCCGCATATCCTTTTGACAACCCCTGAATCGCTAGCCCTTCTGACGAGTTATGAGGACGCGCCGCGCATGTTCGCCGGTCTCAGCCGGATCATCATCGACGAAATTCACGCTCTGGCCGAAAACAAGCGCGGCACCCAGTTGATGCTGGCGCTCACCCGGCTGCAGGCGATCTGCGCCAATGTCCGGCGCGTTGGCCTGTCAGCAACAATCGAGGACCCCGATGCGATGGGCCGCTATCTGGCACCGACCGGCCAGCCCTGCCACATCGTAAACGCCGATCCCGGTCCCGACCCCGACATCCAAATGTTGGAAACCGCAGAACATCCGCCCTGGTCCGGTGGCGGTGGCAAATATGCCCTGCCGGCCATTCTCGATCAGGTGCGCAAGCACAAGACCACGCTGATCTTTCACAACACCCGCGCTCAGGCGGAGATCTTTTTCCAAAACCTATGGCAGATTAACACCGATAACCTGGCCGTAGGCATCCATCACGGCAGCCTGTCGCGCGAGCAACGCGAAAAGGTCGAAGCAGCGATGGTCGCGGGGCAGCTTCGGGCGATCATCTGCACCGGCTCGCTGGACCTTGGCATCGACTGGGGCGATGTCGATCTGGTGATCCAGGTCGGCACGCCCAAAAACGTCAAACGCCTGGTGCAGCGGATCGGCCGCGCCAATCACCGCTACAATGCGCCCTCCAAAGCGCTGCTGGTGCCGGCCAACCGGTTCGAGATCATCGAATGCGTCGCCGCCCTGCAGGCCGTGCGCGAGCGCGATCTCGATGGAGAGCCGCGCGGGCCGGGCTCCCGCGATGTCCTATGTCAGCATATTCTGATCGCCGCCTGTGCAGGACCGTTCGACCAAATGGCGCTTTATCATCAGGTTACGGGATTTTCGGATTATGCTGACCTGACCGAGGCCGCCTTTCTCGATTGCCTGGAATTCGCTGCCACCGGGGGTTACGCCCTCAAGCGCTACGATCGCTGGCAACGGCTCATGCAAGGCACCGACGGCACATGGCAGCTGCGTGATCCGCGCGCCGCGCAGCGCATTCGTATGAATATCGGCACCATTCAGGATACCGACACGCTGGATGTGCATTTGAAAAACCGTCGCGGCGGCTGGCCGCTTGGCGAGGTCGAAGAAGGCTTTGCCGCCAGCCTGACACCGGGCGACACCTTTGTTATCGGCGGCAAAGTCGTGCGCTACGAGGCGCTTCGCGAATTGGTGGTCCAGGTCAGCCCGGACCCCGGCCGAAAGCCGCGTTTTGCGGTTTTCTCCGGCACCAAGTTTGCAACCTCCACGCGATTGTCCAACCGCATATTGGCTCTGCTTGAAAGCGGCGATTGGTCTGCGCTGCCCGATCACACGGCGGACTGGCTGCGCCTTCAGCAATCCGTGTCGCGCCTGCCGTCGGCCGATCACCTGTTGATCGAAAGTTTCCCCCATGACGGGCGCGAGCATCTGTGCATCTACGGCTTTGCAGGCCGCAATGCGATGCAAACCGTGGGCCTGCTGCTGACCCAGCAGATGGAGCGCCAGTCCAAATATCCGCTGGGCTTCGTTGCGACCGATTATGCGACGTTGATTTGGGGTCTTGACGCGGTCACCGACCCGGGTCCGCTTTTGCAAATAGAGGACTTGCGCAACTCTTTTGAGACCTGGCTGGCCGGAAACGCTGTCATGAAGAAGACTTTTCGAACATCCGCAACCATTTCCGGGCTGGTTGAGCGGCGCTCGATCCATGGCCGCGCATCCGGGCGGCAGACGGCATTTTCCTCCGACATTCTGTACGACACATTGCGCAAATACGACCCCGATCACCTGCTCATGCAGATCACACGCGAGGAAGCCCAGCGCGGCCTTGTCGATTTCGGTCGCATAGAGGAAATGATCACCCGCACCAAAGCGCGAACTGAATTCGTGCGCGTGGCCCGGGTCACTCCTTTCGCTGCACCGCTGCTTCTGGAAGTCGGCAAAGTTTCTATTGACGGCACCGCCCATGAGCGCCTGCTGGCCGCCGAAGCGCCTGAACTGATGCGCCAGGCAGGGCTTGCCTGAACGCGTCGCGCTAGATAGAGAACAAAAGATGAACCACCACGCAATCGCTCTGTCCGGACACCAGCTCTGGGCCCTGCCCTCCGGCGCGCTCTGGTGGCCGTCAGAGCGGCTGCTGGCGGTCGCGGATCTGCACCTGGGTAAATCGGATCGCATCGCGCGCCGCGGTGGCGCGATACTGCCACCTTATGAAACCCGTGACACGTTGGCGCGCCTCGACGCAATGATCGCACATTTCGCGCCCGCCAAGGTGCTCTGTCTGGGCGATAGTTTTGACGATAATTACGCCGCCGAAACGCTGGCCGACGACGAAGCGCTGTGGCTGACGCGGATGCAGGCGGGTCGACATTGGATATGGGTAACCGGCAACCACGACCCGGCGCCGGTTCCCTTGGCGGGCACGCAACTGGCTGAATATCGGGCAATAAATCTGATCTTCCGCCACATCGCCCAGGCGGACGCCAGCGGCGAAATATCCGGCCACTACCACCCCAAGGCAAGCGTCACAGCGCGCGGCGGATCGGTAACGCGCGCCTGTTTTCTCGCCGACGATCACCGGCTGATTTTGCCCGCATTTGGCACCTATACCGGCGGGCTAAAAAGCAAGGCGGCGGTCTTGGCAAATCTGATGAGTGAAAACGCCATCGCAATCTTGACCGGGCCGCACACCGTTTGCGCTGTGCCCATGGCGCGTCATCCGGCAAGAGAAACCGCCCGTTAAGCCGGCGCTCTATCCCGCAGCGGCCAGACCTGCCACCACCGACGGCTGAAACCCGCGGCTGACCGGTATTTCGCTCTCGTCATCAAGCACAATGACAAACCGCGATCCGCGCTTGTCCAGACGCCGGATCGCAGCGCGCGAAACCCAATGCGAGCGATGCACCTGCAACCCGTCCAGGCCCTGCAATTGTTCCAGCGCGTCGGAAAACCGCATCAACAGCCGCTGGGTGCCTGAAAGTGTCCTGACCTGAACGTAGTGATCCTCTGCGGTCACATGCTGGATCGGATTGGCCTCGCTCACGCCCGCGCGCTCAGCGAAATTCGGTGCCTGCCGCGGGCGCATCCGACGCCAGAACGAAGCGTAGGTATAGATTGCCAGTGTCGCCAGCGCTACATAAAGCGCCTCTGCCCAAATGCTTGAAACTTCCCGGTATTTTCCGGTCAGCAGATGGCCGAGGTTCCACAAAATGGGCGTGTAAAACAGGATCATCAACATGGTGGCAACGACCGAGCGCAGCAAAAACGCCCACTCAGGACGTAATCGCGACAGCGCCATCTCGATAGACAGAGCCATTGCCGCGGCCGTCACGACCACAAGCGCCCAGTAGCTGAACCGAAATCCCAGTGGCACGTTGTCATAAGTGCCAAATGGCCCGGTAAGGGTCAAAAACGCGATGGCGATCGCCATCGTGTAGAGCGTCACCGGCACCCGCACCGTCTTGAGCAGATCATTTAGAATATCTTTGGTCATTATTTGTTGGCAAAAGGTAAGTGTAATGTCTCGAATAGACAGGCGGCGAGGCCAAGGCAACATACTGCACCCGGCTCTGCTTTCAACTTTTCGTAATCAGTCTTGCGCCAAATCCTATCCGCGGGCACACACACGCGCACAAAGTCAGCGCGTATTCGCCGTCTCGGGCACCTGCCCCCAGCGTTTGATCAGACAGTCAGCCCGTCCGGCTCGTCCAACCCATTGGCGCGGCAGCACGAGGTCAGCGTATTGGCCAAGAGACAGGCAATGGTCATTGGCCCCACTCCGCCTGGGACCGGGGTAATCGCCCCTGCAACCTCTGACGCGCTGGCGAAATCCACGTCGCCCACCAGCCGGGTGCCGCCGTCGGGCTTGTCGACGCGGTTGATGCCCACGTCGATCACGGTCGCGCCCGGTTTGATCCAAGTGCCGGGCACCATCTCGGGGTGTCCAACGGCGGCCACGACAATATCCGCGCGCCGCACCACATCCGGCAGATCCTTGGTCCGCGAATGGGCAACCGTAACCGTGCAGCTGTCGCGTATCAAAAGTTGCGCCATCGGTTTGCCGACGATGTTAGATCGCCCGATCACCACCGCATCCAGCCCCGACAGCGACCCATGATGATCGCGCAGCATCATCAGACTTCCCAGCGGCGTGCACGGCACCATGCTTTTCTGCCCGGTACCCAGCAGACCCACGTTGGAAATGTGAAAACCATCGACATCCTTGGACGGATCAATGGAATTGATCACCAGATCTTCGTTCAGATGCCCAGGCAACGGCAGCTGAACCAATATGCCGTGGATTGTCTCGTCGTTGTTCAGCTGGTCGACAAGCCCCAGAAGATCGGCCTCAGATGTGCTTGCATCCAACTTATGTTCGACCGATTTCATCCCCGCTTCGACCGTCTGCTTGCCTTTTGAGCGGACATAAACCTGGCTGGCCGGATCCTCGCCAACCAAAACCACGGCCAGACCGGGCACGAGACCACGATCGGCTTTCAGTCGGGCAACATGCTCGCTAACCTTGCCGCGAATTTTGGCCGCAAAGGCCTTGCCGTCAATGATCGTCGCGCTCATGGCTGTTTTCGCTTTTCCTGGTCAAAACACTCTTGCCAAAGGCCGGGCCGCGCGGGGCTCGATGCCCCGCAAGGTCCGCATACCCGGCTTTAGAACAGCCCTTCGATCTCGCCGGCTTCGTTCAACATGATGTTTTCGGCGGCGGGTAGCCGTGGCAATCCAGGCATGGTCATAATCTCACCGCAGATCACCACCACAAAACCGGCACCCGCCGAAAGCCGCACTTCGCGCACCGGAACCGAATGCCCGGTCGGCGCACCGCGCACGTTAGGGTCGGTAGTAAAGCTGTATTGCGTTTTCGCCATGCAGACCGGCAGATTTCCGTAGCCCTGTTTCTCCCAGGTATGAAGCTGATCGCGGATCGACTTGTCGGCCAGCACGTCATCAGCACGATAAATACGCTTGGCAATTGTCTCGATCTTCTCAAACAGGCTCATATCGTCGTCGTAGATGGGCGCGAAATTGGCAATATCCGCATCGGCGATCTCGGCCACGCGGCGCGCCAGCGGCTCAGCGCCTTCGCTGCCCAGTTCCCAATGCCGGCTGACAATCGCCTCGGCCCCATGGGCTTCGACATATGCTTTTATCGCGGCCACCTCGGCATCGGTGTCGGTGACGAAATGGTTGATCGCCACGACCACCGGCACGCCAAATGATTTGACGTTTTCGACATGGCGGCCAAGGTTCGGACAGCCCTTTTTCACCGCGTCGACGTTTTCCGCGCCCAGATCGGCCTTGGCCACGCCGCCGTTCATTTTCATCGCCCGCACAGTCGCCACAACCACAACCGCCGCAGGGGCAAGGCCCGCCTTGCGGCATTTGATGTTCATGAACTTCTCAGCACCAAGATCGGCGCCAAATCCGGCTTCGGTGACAACATAATCGGCCAGTTTCAGCGCCGTGGTCGTCGCGATGACTGAGTTGCAACCATGGGCGATATTGGCAAACGGGCCACCGTGCACAAAGGCCGGGTTATTTTCCAGTGTCTGCACCAGGTTGGGCTGCATCGCGTCTTTCAACAGCACCGTCATCGCGCCGTGGGCTTTGATGTCGCGGCAGAAAACCGGCGATTTGTCCCGCCTGTAGGCCAGGATCATGTCGCCCAACTTTTTTTCCAGGTCTTTCAGGTTATTTGACAGGCACAGGATGGCCATGACCTCAGAGGCGACGGTGATGTCAAATCCGGCTTCGCGCGGAAAGCCATTGGTCACGCCGCCAAGCGAGGCGGTGATCTGGCGAAGCGCCCGGTCGTTCATGTCAACGACGCGCCGCCAGACCACGCGCCTTGTGTCGATCTCCAGCGCATTGCCCCAGTAGACATGATTGTCGATCATCGCGCTCAGCAGCGAATGCGCCGAGGTGATCGCATGAAAATCGCCGGTGAAATGAAGGTTCATATCCTCCATCGGCACAACCTGGGCATAGCCACCACCCGCAGCACCACCCTTCATCCCGAAGTTCGGACCCAGCGAAGCCTCGCGGATACAGATGCAGGCTTTCTTGCCGATCCGGTTCAGCCCGTCGCCCAGGCCCACGGTGGTTGTGGTTTTGCCTTCGCCCGCGGGGGTCGGGTTTACGGCCGTTACAAGGATCAGCTTGCCATTCTTACGGTCCTGAACCGAATTGATGAATTCCTGGCTGACCTTCGCCTTGTCATGGCCATAGGGAAGTAAATGGTCCGACGAGATACCAAGTTTTTCACCGATCTCCTGGATCGGGCGCTTTTTTGCCTGGCGCGCAATTTCGATGTCCGTCTTGTAACGCATGACAATTTCCCCGTTATCGTCGGTAATTTTGATTCAAGGGGCTATACGCGGCGATCACTTTCATGCCTAGCGTTTTTTTGCGCCATGGCGGCACCTGATAGTCACCGGGCTAAATCGGGGTTGATTGGTTCAAAACCGGCGCAGGTTTCAGCAGCGCAGCCTGAAAAACAAACGCCGGAACGGAAACGTCGCGCAGCCATCGTCGGCCAGCGGATAGGCGGTCTGAAGCGCGGCGTCGTAGGCGGGCAGAAACGCCTGGGTCTCGGTCGCGGATAAGCGTTCAAGGATCGGCCTTAGAGCCGTTGATTGGGTGAAATGGCGTACCGGATGTCCACATTCTGCCGCCGCAAGATGTTGAAAACATTCAACTTCCCAAAGGTTCAACTCGCCAAGCCCAGCCAGCGATTTTGCATAGACCAGCGGCTCACTGACGCGCGGGCACCAGCGCGCATAGTCAAACCTGTCACCATACAAACGACCGGCGATCTGCTGTATCAGCCGGTGACTTGGCGCCTCCTCCTGGCGCGGCATCTGCACCGCCAGCACGCCCCCGGCGCACAGGCTCGCCGCCAGACGCGCAAACAGGCGCGCATGATCGTCCAACCAATGGCACACCGCGTTTGAGAATATCAAAGCGGGCGGGCGATCGGGCGCCCATTCCGCCACATCCGCCCGGCTCAATTGCCCGTAACAGTCAACCAGTTCCGCCTCTTCCAGCATCGCCGCGGACATATCCACGCCGATCAGCTTTCGTGAGGGCCAGCGCCCGACCAGTGCCGGGCCAACCTGCCCAGAACCACAGCCAAGATCGACGATGTCGCCCTCGGGCAGCTCGCCAACCTGCATCAAAAGGTCGATCGCCGGGCGCAAACGCAAACCCCGAAACCTGCCGTAGGCTTCGGGGCTCCAATCTTGTCCGCTCTGCGGATTGGCCATCAGGCCGAGGGCTCAGGCTCCAGACCGCCCGACGGCTTTGACCGTGGCTTGGTTTTCGGGATCGCGGTCACCGAGCTTGCATCGGCCGCTTCGCTGATCCCGTCATCGCCATCTTCGGATTTCGGCGGTTCACCCGCGATAACCCTGGCAATTTCCGGGCCAGTCAGCGTTTCATATTCCAGCAGGCCCTTCGCGAGGTTTTCCAACTCTTTGGAATGTTCGGTCAGAACCTTTTTGGCGGTTTCGTAGCCTTCATCGACCAGTCCTTGAACTTCCTCGTCAATGAGCTTCTGGGTTTCGCCGGCATGGGTTTGGCCGGTGGGGTAGTTGCCAAGAAAGCTGTTCTGCTCATTGGCATAGTCGATGTTGCCGAGCCTGTCGGACATGCCGAACTGCGTCACCATGGCGCGCGCGATCCTCGAAACTTGTTGAATGTCCGAGGCCGCGCCCGAGGTTACATTTTCTTCGCCAAATATTAGCTCCTCGGCGACCCTTCCGCCCATCGCCATGGCGATCTTGGATTTGTACTTGGTCTTGGTCACCGACAATTGATCGCGTTCCGGCAACGCCAGCACCAGCCCAAGCGACGCGCCGCGCGGAATGATCGTCGCCTTGTGGATCGGGTCATGCTGCGGGACATGAATGCCAACAACTGCATGACCCGCCTCGTGATAAGCGGTCAGTTTCTTTTCGTCTTCGGTCATCACCATGGATCGCCGCTCCGGCCCCATCATGACCTTGTCCTTGGCTTTCTCGAAATCTTCCATGGTCACGAAACGCCGGCCTAAACGCGCCGCAGCCAACGCGCTTTCGTTGACCAGATTGGCCAGATCGGCACCCGAAAACCCCGGCGTGCCGCGCGCGATGATGCGCAAGTCCACATCCGGTCCCAACGGAACCTTGCGGGCATGAACGCCAAGGATTTTGTCACGGCCCTTGATATCAGGCATCGGCACCTGCATCTGGCGGTCAAAACGGCCCGGACGCAGCAATGCGGGGTCCAGAACATCGGGCCGGTTGGTCGCGGCCACGATGATGATGCCCTCGTTGGCTTCAAACCCGTCCATTTCGACCAAAAGCTGGTTCAGTGTCTGCTCGCGCTCGTCATTACCGCCGCCGTAGCCAACGCCACGAGAACGCCCCACGGCGTCAATTTCGTCGATGAATACAATGCACGGCGCACTTTTCTTGGCCTGCTCGAACATGTCGCGCACCCGGCTCGCACCGACGCCGACAAACATCTCAACAAAGTCAGACCCTGAGATTGTGAAGAACGGCACACCTGCCTCACCGGCGATAGCACGCGCCAGCAGGGTCTTACCGGTGCCGGGCGGGCCGACCAGCAGGGCACCTTTGGGTATCTTGCCACCCAGGCGCGAAAATTTCTGCGGGTTGCGCAGGAACTCGACGATTTCTTCCAGCTCTTCCTTGGCCTCGTCGATACCGGCGACATCGTCAAACGTAACCCGCCCGTGTTTCTCAGTCAGCAGTTTGGCGCGGCTTTTGCCAAAGCCCATCGCCCCGCCACGGCCGCCGCCCTGCATCCGGTTCATGAAATAAATCCACACCCCAATCAGCAGCAGGAACGGCAGGAACGTCATCACGATCGCCGAAAATCCCGTTTGCTGCTGGGGCTTGGCGTTTACCGCGATATTGCGCTCAAGCAATTTGTCGGCAATGTCCGCATCGCCGGGCTTGATGGTCACATATTGCTGGCCGTTGCTGCCGGTAAACAGCACCTTTTCGCCGTCGAGCGTGACGCTCTCCACCTCTCCGGCGTCAACCGCATGGACAAACTCGGAATAGCTGATCGTCTGAGAGCTGATTGCCGTCTGGCCACCGCTGAACAGATTGAACAGGGCCAGTACCAACAGAAATAGTACAACCCAAAAGGCGATATTGCGCGCGTTGCCCAAAATTACTCTCCCAACAAAGTCCGCTCACGGGTCTGAGCCGTCCACTGACATCTAATTTAGGCATTAAGACGGCCTATTCAACGCGATAATAAAGATGTGAAGAAATCCTTAACGTCGGGGGACAGATTTACCGACCACCCGGCGGCAAGTCCTGCATGGGGCGCGGCAACCAATTCGCTGCCACACCAGATCGTCGGCGATGCGATCAGGGCCGCCTTTGGCCGGTTCGTTTCTTTCCACGTCGAGCATTCTTTCAATCCATCTTCGCCGAGCGCTGAAATATGCATCACGCCCTCAATGTCGGACGGCCCATCGGCCCGCCAGCGGCTGTCCCAAATCTCGTCGATACCGGCGCGCATATCGCTGACCGCCCTTGCCTCCCGGCAAATGCGAATGCGGTGATCATCGCTCAGGATCAGGCACCCGTGCAGCGTAAAATCGCGTTTGTCTTCAATGGCCTCTATGGCGTTGCTCACCCCGCTTTGGCGCGGCCCGTAATCAGCGCTCGCCACCCACCGCAATCCATGCGCCAGCAATCGCCGCCTGATCTCTGCCGGCACCTGCAAAATTTGCACGCGGTCAGCTACAACATCGCCCGCATCAATCGTCACGATCTTTTGCGCGGCTGCATGGGCCGCTGTCGCGACAACCTCTCGCGCCTCGTCCAGACGCGCCGAAACCGTGTTCAGCGCGCTCACGGTAATGCCTAACGGCTCTAGTGTTTTCAACGCGATGCGCATCTTTACGCGGTCATATTGGGGATCTTCGTTGCTTGGGTCTTCGAGCCATTTGACCCCCCTGGCCCGCAGATAGTCGCGCAATTGCGACCGCCGCACGTCCAGCAAAGGCCGCACCCAGGTCACCCCGGCCATCTCACGCCTGTCCTGCATCGCGGCTAGCCCGTCAATGCCTGCTTGGCGCGCCAGTCGCAAAAGCAGGTTCTCGGCCTGGTCATCGGCGGTATGTCCCAGGGCTACCATCGACTGCGCCTTGTCGCGTGCCCATTGCCCGATCAGCCGAATGCGCGCCCGGCGCGCCTGGTCCTGCAGATTGCCCGCGCCGTCCCAATCATCCCAACTCAGAATGTCATGGCCGATCCCCAGCCCATCGCAGATCCGCGCAACCTGCTCGGCTTCATCGTGTGACGCCGCGCGCAGGCGATGATCCACGGTTACGGCACAAATCTCCGCGACAGCGCCCCAATCATGCAACAGATGCAAAAGCGCCAGACTGTCACCGCCGCCTGATACGGCGACACCCAACCTTTGTGGCCCGCAGCCCTGAAAGAACCGCTCGATGACATCCGAAAGCTCTGGGGCGATCACGACATCAGGTGCAGCCCATCGCCTCGGCCGCCTCTGTCGCGTCCAGCGCCACACCAGCACCCGGATAGCGAACCGGGATCTGGCCAAGCGCGATACAGGCCTCATTTGTCTGGCCCAGATCAGCCAGCGCCAGGCCTAGCTGCAGCAACGCCTCGGCGGCCAACGGACTGCCGGGCGAACCGGAAAAACTCTCCAGATAGGCCCGCGCAGCATTGGCGGTGTCGCCAAGTGCCGTAAGCGCCTCGCCGCGATAAAAATGCGCCTCGCCGGTCAGCGGGCCAATGGGATAGGTCTCGACAAAGACGGAAAAATTAACCGCCGCCGCCTGAAAATCCCCGGCCTCGAAAGCCCCAAGCGCGAGGTCGAAATCCTGCTGCTCGCTGATCGCAAGTTCAGGCTCGCTGCTCGCCGTCTCGCCCGGCGTTACAACCAAAACCTCAGATCCGCTATCGCCGCCCAGGGTCGATGTTTCGCCCAAAGTGCTGACATCACCGCCTTCCAGCTCAACCAGCCGAAATTCCAGATCGCCGATGCGGTTGGTGCCATCGGCAACGATCCGCTGAATGCGGTTCTGCAATTGCTCGCTCAACGCAGTCAGGCGCGCCAGTTCGGCCTCGATCAGGTCCAGCCGTTCCAGCGCTGATTCGCCGCCAGCAAGCGATTGAACGCCGCCGGTCGTGGAAAGCTCGCGCTTGAGCCGCTGAACATCGACATACAGCACCGACAGCTCCTGGCGGATATCTGCGAGGGTCTCATCCTGCGCGCGCGCAGGCCCGGCAAAGCCAAATGCGATCAGCGCGATGAGCAATAGCCGACCCATAAGCCTACCCCAATGCACCGGCGGAAAGGACGGTCACCGCCCGCCGGTTCTGGCTGTAACAGGTTTCTTCCGAGCAAATCGCCAGCGGGCGTTCCTTGCCATATGGAATTGTCGTCAGCCGGCTGCCCGCAACCCCGCGAGAGATCAGATGTTCTTTCACGGCCGTGGCGCGCCGGTCAGACAGCGCAATGTTATACTCGCGCGTGCCCTGCTCATCGGCATGGCCTTCCACAACGGCAATATATTCGCCGTTATCCATCAGCCAGCTCGCCTGACCATCCAGGATCAGCCGCGCCTCATCCGTTAGCGTGCTCTGGTCAACGGAAAAGTGAACCCTGTCGCCGATTGCCTGCTGAAAAAATGCAGGCGATGCCGGGTCGCTGACCGATCCCAGTGCCCCGGTGCCGCCAGCGCCAGTTCCGCCCGCGCCAAAGCGCCCGGCACCGGTGCCCGCACATGCGGCCAACGCAAAGCATGACAGGATCAATAGTGGTTTGAGGAGATGTTTCATGTGTCGATTGTCCGTATTTTTATTGGCTCGATTGCCGGTTGTTTATCATCTCGCCGCCAGATTGAAAATCGCATCTATGGCAACAGCGGCGACCAGGCCGGATCAGAGGCCGCACCTTCGATTGGCACCCGCCGCAGGTTTCGCCCGGAGATGTCCACTGAATATAGCGCGCGCTGGCCCTCGGCACCCGGCGATTCACGGGTAAACATGATCACCCGCCCGTTGGGTGACCACGTCGGCCCCTCGTCCAGAAACGACGCGGTCAGCAATCGTTCCTCTGATCCGTCAACGCGCATCACGCCAATATGAAACCGTCCGTTGGCCTGCTTGGTAAAGGCAATCAGATCACCGCGCGGCGACCAGACCGGGGTGCCATAACGCCCACGCCCGAAGGAAATGCGCTGCGGCTCGCCGCCGCGTGCGTCCATGATGTAAAGCTGCTGAGCGCCGGACCGGTCACTTTCAAAAACGATCCGCGTTCCATCAGGCGACAGACTCGGCGCGGTTTCGATGGATGGCGAGGATGTCAGCTTTTGCATGGGCCCGCCGCCAATTGGCGCTCGGTAAATGTCGGTATTGCCATTATCGATCAGCGAAAACACCATATTGCGCCCGTCCGGCGCAAAGCGCGGCGAAAAAGTCATCGCATCGGCGGCAATGTCGAGAGCGCGATAAGATGTGCTGGCGACATCCAGCAAATAGATCCCCGGACCGCCGCCCTCGTAACTGGTGTAAAGCACGTTGGTGCCATCGCGCGATATGCGCGGGGCCAGAACGATCGAGGCAGAATCGGTCAGAAACTGAATATTGGCCCCGTCGTAATCCATGATCGCCAGCCGCTTTTGCCGTTCGTTCTTGGGACCGGACTCTGACACAAACACAACCCGGCTGTCGAAATAGCCGCCCTCGCCGGTGATCCGGCTATAGACCGTATCGGCAAGTTTGTGGGCGATGCGCCGCCAATTGCCTGCATTGCCGCCGAATTGCAGCCCGTCACCAAGCTGCGCCTCCGCGAAAACGTCGAATATGCGAAACTTTACAACCACATTGTCACCGTCGGCGCGAACCGATCCTGAAACCAGCGCCTGGGCATTGATCGCCTTCCAGTCGGAAAACTGAACGGGACTGTCAAAGCTCGTCGGCACCGAAATATGCGCCCCGCGCGGAATTTCCCGAAAAAGCCCGGTGCCGTTCAGATCGCTGGCAATTACCTGCGAGATGGCCAGCGCCACATCCTGCGCAGCGGCGTTTTCGGCGATAAATATCGGCACCGCAAATGGCAGCGGCTCGATCACGCCTTCGGTGATCTCAATGCGCAAGGGACCGCTGCGCTCCTGCGCAACCCCCGCGCCAGCCGCGCAGAGCAAACCAGCCATCATTGCCAAAAGGGCAAGCCGTATCATTTCAACCTCATTCCTTTGGGATTGAATATCATCTCGATCTCGCGCCATTGCGAGTATTTTTCCTGTGGCAGATTGAACCCCCGCACGCCACAGCGAATGATCGCGCGCCGCGCCGCCTCATAAGCGTGTCGGGCCGCCGCGTCACCCCCACCTTCAAAATCGAGCATCCTGATGGTGCCCGCATCCGGCGTTCCGTCCGGGTGCATCACCACAAAGACCGTCACTGTGGTCTGTAAAGCCTCGCTGGAAAGCGAGCCGATGTTCCAGCATTCCTCGACGGCCACGCGCAGCGCCGCTTTCTCGCCGTCGGTCATCGGCGGACCGGCGGGAACGTCCGACGTCGCCTCGGTAGCTGCGGCAACCGCGTCGTTGATCGCATCGCTTTGATCGGGCTCCGGTTCGCTCTGTTCAGGTGCGGCTGCAGCAATCGTCGCCGGTCGCGCGGTCGGGCGCGGCGAGCGCACCGGCGCCGGGTCCGGGGCCTCTTCGGCCTCGGTCACGATCTCAGGCGCGGCCTCTTGCGGTGCCGTCGCGGGCTGTTCGGGGGCGGCTATGTCGGCGGTCTCATCGGGGGCAACCTGCTCGCTGACCTCTGGGCCGCGATCCACGTCGTCCGGCGGGGTGGGCGCGGCTTGCGGGGCCACCCGGTCGGCGGCGGCGGGTTTGGGCGGCTCCGGCAGCAAAGGCTGCACCGGCGCATCCTCTGCCACCGGCTCAATCGCCAACTCCGGCTGGGGCGCGGTCTCTGGGGCGCTGTCCGTCGCCGGCGCGAAGATTTCCGGCGCGACATCCTCTACCGGCTCCGGCGCTTCGACTTGCGCAGGCGCTGTAACCACCTCCGGCTGCGGCAGATCCGGCACCGGCGGCGCGGTCAGCTCGGCAAATTGCTCAGCACTCAGCACGGTGACATCCATGGTCTGCAACGGCAAAGCCGTACCTGCGCGCAGGAAAAAACCCGCAAACAGCGCCCAGACGATCAGCGCGATGTGCGCCGCGCCTGAGATATAGGCCCCTTGGAACAATCGCGCCCACCTAGCCGTCGGACCCATCCAGACGCGGTCCGCCCGGATCAGTTACCAGCCCGATATTGTTGAACCCGCCGGCATTGAGCGCGCCCATGATCTCCATGACCCGGCCATAGGCAATCGCCCCGTCGGCGCGCAGGAACACCTTGTCGCCAGCCCGCTCGGCAGCAATGGCGCGCAGTTTCGGGATCAAAGTGCCCACATCGCTTTCGGTGCCCTGGATCAGCAATCGCCCGTCGGCGGCCAGGGTGATGGTCAGCGGTTCCTCCTGCTCGGT
This sequence comes from Paracoccaceae bacterium, assembly GCA_965216135.1. Classification (GTDB taxonomy): domain Bacteria; phylum Pseudomonadota; class Alphaproteobacteria; order Rhodobacterales; family Rhodobacteraceae; genus CBDCFL01. The sequence continues at coordinate 22,869 of CBDCFL010000021.1, read as the reverse complement.
CGGCAGCGCATTGGCCGCTGTTTCCGGCAATTCCACCGGCACGCCAACGGTCAACAGCGGCGCTGCGACCATGAAGATGATCAGCAGAACCAGCATAACATCGACCATCGGCGTGATATTGATCTCGGCCATCGGCCGCGCCTTGCCCCGGCCACGCCTGCGCCGGCCAGAAGAGCCGGCCTTGTCAATCACGCCCGCGCTCATGGCTTAACTTTCCAACTGCCGCGAAAGGATGGTGTGAAACTCATCCGCAAAGGCCTCATATCCACCGATGATCCGTTCGCTATCCGAAGTCAGCTTGTTATAGAATATCACTGCCGGTATCGCCGCCAAAAGGCCCAGACCGGTGGCCAGCAATGCCTCGGCAATCCCCGGTGCCACCACCGCCAGATTGGTATTCTGCTGAATGGCAATGCTTTCAAACGCCGTCTTGATGCCCCAGACCGTGCCGAACAGGCCGACAAACGGTGCCGTCGAACCCACGCTGGCCAGAAAACTCAAGCCCGCATTCAACTCCTCGGCCTCTTTGGCAATCGCCACATCCATCGACCGGTCAATGCGCCCGTGCGCGCCCGCAATCAGCCCGCCGTCATCGCGGTGCGAGCGGCGCCATTCCAGCATGCCTGACGAAAAAATCCGCTCCGACGGCCCGCTGGGGTTATCGCCGACGCTGTCAAACAGCTCATCCAACGGCTCACCGGACCAGAACGCCTGATCGAACACCGTCGCCTCGCCCCGCGATTTGCGGTAATTTATGTGTTTCTGGATGATAATCGCCCAGGACCAGAAGGAGGCCACGATCAGAATGATCAACACAATCTGAACGGTGAAAGAGGCGCGGATGAATAGCGCGAGAAACGAAAAATCGATCTCCCGCGCCGCCGCTAAGGTTTCTGTTTCCATATATCTGCTCGTCTGCCTCGCCGCTTGTCTGCGCGGCTTTTGTCCCTTTTGCCCGAATTCACGCCCGAACGTAAGGGCGTAATGGACGCCTCCGTTCACCACTAAGCGGGAAGCCGCAAGCCCCTTGTAGCACAGGGTAAGGGCGCCATCTGTCGGCTCAGGCAGGTTTGGTCAAAGCCTTTCGCAACGCATCGGGCAGACGCGCCGGTCGCCCGTCATCGCGCAAGGCAACCAGCGTCACCAGAGCCGAAAACAGCGTCTCACCCGCACGCCGGACCTGCTGTTTCAGCATGATCTTCGCGCCGGTCGCGCCAACCACCTCTGTCTCAACCACCAGCTCATCGTCAAACTTCGCAGGCCTCAGGAAATCCGCCTCAAGACGGCGCACCGCAAAGACCACGCCCTGGCGCGCCTTGATGCCCGACTGATCGATACCCAACGACCGCACCCATTCCGTGCGCGCCCGTTCGATGAACTTCAGATAATTCGCATAATAAGCGATCACCGCCAGATCGGTGTCTTCATAATAGACCCGGCAGGTGAAGCGATGGCTCATCCGGTATCCGTCTTGATCAGGCCGGAAAATCCGGCCACCGCCAACAGCGACAGCGCCCAGCCCACCGCGATCTGCCCCCACAGATACCAGCGCGCGGTCATACCGATCACCCCACGGTTTTCGTCCGGTATCCAGAATTGCTGCATCTCCATCGCAACAATCGGCAACAGCGTATCGACCGAATAGACCCAGGCGGTGAAATCGGGGTAAGCCGCCGCCTCTGGCTGGGCGCGAAAGCACGCCAGTTGCGTGTCATGGCGGCCCGGATCGAACCGAACCACCGGGGCGGCTTGGCTCGTCTGGGCATAATCCGGCGCGCAGGCCACCCATTCTGGCGCGCGCAGAACAAAGGCATTGTTGGGCTTTATTGTGTCCTGTGCGGCGGCGTTCCAAAAAACACCCGTTCCCAAAAGCAGGAACCCGAATAGCCACCAGATGGCCACCAACGGCTGCCGCCCATAGCGCACGGTGATGCCCAACAACCGATCCCGAAAACCCTCCCAAAAGAACCGACGATACGCCTTTTCGCCCAGCAACCGATACCTGAGCGCCCACCGCTGCCGCCGCTCCATATCAATCAGCACCGCGCGCGCATCGCTGACATGCCCCATCTCGCGCAGCACCTTCGCGCATTGCACCCAGGGCTGCGGCCAGAATTCTTTGCCAAATCGCGCCGGATTTTGCAGCGCCAGCCAGTGCAGCCGCGCCTCGGCGGTGATGTCCCTGCCAGTGAACGCCGCATAACGGCAGCGATCAAGGATCAGATCGCCGGATTTGGGCCAAGCGCTTTCTTCATCGGTAATCGCGCCAATATCCGCCGCCGTCATGTCCAGCACGCCATCGATCCACGCGCCATCGCGCAAAAAGAAGTTGCCATTTATATCCGCCCCGCCGAGGTTCAGCGCTCTCCCGCCCGCCCCCGCCGTCAGACGCGCGCCGGTGCGGTCAAAATCACCGCCCACCCGCGCGCCCAGCAGCTGGATGTCACCTGTCGCCTCGACGCCGCGCAGAAATACGCTGCCCTTCGCCTCCAATCTATCGGCGCTCAGCGCTCTGCCGCTCTCGCCCGCCGTCAGCCGCGCGCGGTCGCAGTCGAGATCACCGCCCAGCGTCGCGCCCAGCAGCCGGATTTCGCCTGTCGCCTCGACGCCGCGCAGAAATACGCTGCCCTTCGCCTCCAATCTATCGGCAATCAGCCCCGGCAGCGCCGAGCCGTTCAGATAAAGCCCGCCCAGACGGGCCGAAAGCAGGACTGGTATTTTCGAAATCCGGCACTGAAAGAGCGCCAGATCGCGCGGACAGTCCGCTCCTTGCAAAGCCAGCACCCCGGTGATCAGCGCACCGGCAACCTGCACCCCGGTTTCCGGCACCAGCGCAGGCAATTCTTTGCAGCCACCCATCATCAGATAGCGGACAAACTCCGCCCGCACCTGCCGCTCAGGCCCTGCATCCGCATCCGGCAGCGCCCCGTCACCGATCACGACAAGCTCACCCGCCCCGATCTCATCCCTGATCTGCATCTCCGCCGCCGACAACGGCCCGAAATCGCTTAGCTCTCTCTTAATCACTTGTGTCCAATCCGTGCCGCGGTCTGCGACCCATTAGCATCCTTCATTTCCCGAACAAATCGCCCGAGCCCACCTTCGGCGCCGCCATCCCCAGATGCGTCCAGGCCTTGGCCGCCAGCATCCGTCCGCGCGGCGTGCGCTGGATCAGCCCCTGTTGCAGCATGAAGGGCTCGATCACCTCCTCGATCGAATCGCGGGCTTCCGACAGCGCTGCCGAGATGGTCTCGATGCCGACCGGCCCGCCCTGATAATTTTCCGCCAGCAGGCTCAGATACTGCCGGTCCGCCCCGTCGAGCCCCAGCGCATCCACGCCCAGCCGGGTCAGCGCCATATCGGCCATCTCACGGCTCAGATGCCCGTCGCCTTCGACGATGGCAAAATCAACCACCCGGCGCAACAACCGCCCCGCAATCCGGGGGGTTCCACGGGCGCGCCGGGCAATCTCCAGCGTGCCTTCGGGGTCGGCACGAACACCCATCAAGTCCGCCCCGCGTTTCACGATCAGATGCAAGTCCTCGACCGAATAGAAATTCAGCCGCATCGGAATGCCGAACCGGTCCCTCAAGGGTGTTGTCAACAGCCCCTGCCGCGTCGTCGCCCCAACCAGCGTGAAGGGCTGCAATTCGATGCGCACGGTGCGCGCCGCCGGACCCTCGCCGATCACCAGATCCAGTTCAAAATCTTCAAGCGCGGGGTAAAGCACCTCTTCAACCGCCGGGTTCAGGCGATGAATTTCGTCGATGAACAGCACATCGCGGGGCTCAAGGTTGGTCAGGATCGCCGCCAGGTCGCCCGCCTTGACCAGAACCGGACCAGAGGTCATGCGAAAATTCACGCCCAACTCGCGCGCCATGATCTGCGCCAGCGTGGTTTTGCCCAATCCCGGAGGCCCATGAAAAAGCGTGTGATCCATCGCTTGCTGGCGCTGTCGCGCACTTTCGATGAACACCCGCAGATTGGCCCGCGCCTCGGCCTGGCCGACAAAATCGTCCAGCCGCTGCGGACGAAGCGCGCGGTCATTGTCCTCTGGCAGGTGCATGGGGCGAAGTTGCGGATCGGGGTCGTTCATTGCCTACCCCTTCGGCACCAGTTTCTTCAGCGCCGCGCGGATCAGCGCCGCGGTATCGGCGTCCGTCTCCTGTGCCAACGCCTCGGCCACAGCACCCGCCGCCTCACCGGGACCATAGCCCAGGTTGCCCAACGCCGACATCGCCTCAGCACGGGCCTGTGGATCGAGCGCGGCTGCCACAGCCGTCTCAATCACTTCCCCCAGTTCAGGCCCCCCTGCCGCCGCCAGGCTCGGCGCGACCATCGACATCACCACAGGCACCTTGTCTTTCAGCTCATTGACCACGCGCTGGGCGATCTTCGGGCCGACCCCGGGTGCTGCCTTGACCGAGGCCCAGTCACCCAGCGCGATCGCTTGTGTTACACCCTCGGCCCCCAGCGCGCCAAGGATGGCCATCGAGGCTTTGGCCCCGATCCCCTGCACCGACATCAACAGCCGGTGCCATTCTTTTTCCTCCAGCGACAGAAATCCGAACAGCTGCAGCAAATCCTCGCGCACCAGCAAATCGGTAAACAGCGCAACCTGCTCGCCCGGGCCCGGCAAGGCCGCCGCGGTGCGCTCTGAGACATGGACAACATAGCCCACCCCGCACACGTCGATCAGAACGTGATCACTGCCGCGATATTCGATGCGCCCTGCCAGACGACCGATCATGCGTGGACCTCGCGCGGCCGCTGACGGCCAGCGGTTTGCAGGTGAGCCAGATGGCACAGGGCAACCGCCAGGGCATCGGCGGCATCGGGTCCGGCGAGCTCGACGCCCGGCAATTGCAGACGCACCATTGCCGCGACCTGGCCCTTGGCCGCATGGCCGACCCCGACGACGGCTTTTTTGACCGTGTTGGGCGCATATTCGCCCACCTCCAGCCCGGCGCGCGCCGAGACAACCATCGCCACCCCGCGCGCCTGCCCGAGCTTCAGCGTGCCCGCCCCGTCCTTGTTGACGAATGTTTGCTCAACTGCAGCCGCGGTTGGTTCGTAGTGCTCAAACAATTCCGACAGCTGTTCAAACAGGCTCAAAAGGCGCGGCGCCAGCTCGCTGCCGTCAGACCGGCAGACGCCGTTGCCAATGTGGCGAATACGCGAACCCTGGGCCTCGATCACGCCCCATCCGGTGGTCCGAAGCCCCGGATCAATACCGAAAATTCGCATCGCGCCCTGCTGCTCTGCCTCTTTCATTTGCGCCTAGCACGAAACACGAACATCCGCCAGCAGTTGTTGTTTCTGGGCGACCTTCGTCCCAAGCCTGCGATCCGGAGGTATTGGTCATATCTCGGCACCACGAGGTTCGGCGAACCACCCAACCCGTTTACAATTGTTTACTTATTATCAAACCGTTAAGGAGATTTCTTCCCATGCATAGATCGCATAGGTGGTATGTCAAAATTATCATTGTCGACGGCGCATATCGGCACTACCTGCAGGCAATCGGACCACAATCGGTCCAATGTAACAGCTTCGCCGAAAGGACGCATAACATGGCTACTCTTGACACCTTCCGCGCCGGTCAAATCGGCGCACCCGCACTCACCACCGGAATATTCCGGCAATTGACCGCCCGCTATGGTGCATGGCGCGCGCGCCATCAAACCAGGATCGCGCTTGGTCGGCTCACAGATTTTGAACTGGCCGACATCGGCATCAGCCGCGGCGACATTGAGTTGATGTGACTTTTGCTCGCCCGGTTTGCCAAGACAAAGGCCCGTCCATTTGGAACGGGCCTTTGTTTTTTGCCGTTAATCGCGGTCTGCCGCCCGCGCGGCGTTACAATATCGTGCTGATCTGCTTGGCTATCCAGAGCGTTACCGGGTCCGCATACATGGCATACGCCCCGACCTGCTCTACAATCGAGCCGCTCTCGAGCAGCGCCACGCGATCCTGATAGGCCTGCCCGCCTATCTGCGCGTAAACAAAGCCCTTGAAAGTTATCAGAACCAACAGGCTCAGGAACAACCCACGAAGCGGCAGCTTGGAAGTCCGGCGACGGGGTTTGGCGATAATCAGCCCGTCTGCACCGATCGACGTCACATAGCCATGTGACAATTGCCGGTGTGCACGGTCAATCCTCTGCAACCTGTGCCCGAATTCTGCCTGCTTTACATCCGTCATAGCAACCTCGACACGTTTCGCCCTTGCTCGCCTACTGATTGTCCGCCCAATTGTGGCCCAAATATGACAATGAAGCGGATGCAAACGGCTGAAACCGCGTATCGGCTAAATTTTGCCGAAATTCAGTGTCGTCCAGTGAACAATCTCCCGGCGACCCGTCAGATTGTATCCGCACATTTGGTATGTTTCTATGACGTCCGGTGCCTGATCGGCCAAAATCCCTGACAGGATCAGCGTGCCACCTGCGCTGGTATGGCGGTACATATCCTGGGCCAGAGTAATCAGCGGGCCTTTCAGGATATTGGCAAAAATCAGGTCGAACGGTCCTGCCGATCTGATCAATGGATGATCAAATCCCGACGCTTGGACGCATGTGACGCGCTCTGACAAGTGGTTTGCCGCAATAGTCGCGCGCGCCACATCCACCGCGACCGCATCAATATCACCGGCCACGATAAGCGCATCGGCCAAGGACTTGGCCGCCGCCATCGCCAGGATGGCCGTGCCACATCCGATGTCGGCAATGCTTTTCGGTCTGCCACCGGCTGTCAGCAATTCATCAAACGCGCTCAGACATCCCAGCGTTGTGCCATGATGACCGGTTCCAAACGCCATCGATGCCTCGATTTTTAGCGCGACCGCACCGCTGGGCACTTCGCCTGCGTCGTGGGCCCCGTGGACAAAAAAGCGACCGGCGATGACCGGCGACAATTCACGCCGCACATGGGCCACCCAATCCTGGTCGGGCACTTCAGAGATCACAAAAGGTCGCGCACCCACTGCCGCGGCCAGCAAATCGAGCGCCAGATCGTCCGGCTTGTCGGAAAAATACGCCCCGACCTCGCACCATCCGCTGCCATCTTCGATCAGAAACACGCCCACGCCAATCGGTGCGGGATCGGTGCCCTCGACCAGGCGCGCCAGCTTTTCAGCACGCTTCTGGCTCGCCAGGGTGGTTAGTGCTGAATAGGTTACCACAGGGCCCGTCATCATCTAGGCTGCGGGCGCGGTCGCCAACCGGTGCAGCTTTGTCTCATGGCCCTTTTTGGGATGGCGCGGAACCAGCAACGCCAGCAAAAGCGATACCGCCGCCATCCCGGCGGCAAGAACAAACACCCCGCCCGGCGATACAATCCAAAGATAGCCCAACGCTGCGGGCAGAAAGACCGCGGCAATATGGTTGATCGTGAAGGCAACCGCCGCAGTCGGCGCGATGTCTTCGGGATCGGCAATTTTCTGGAAATAGGTTTTCAGCGCAAAGGCCAGCGAAAAGAAAAGGTGGTCGATCACATAAAGCGTCGCTGCCAGCACCCCCCCCCAGCCAAAGTAATAGATGCCGCCGTAAGCCAGGAAAACCACGATCAGCCCGCCGTATTCAAAGACCAGCGCGCGGCGCTCGCCCCACACCTGAACGGCGCGGCCCATCAACGGCGCAAAGATCATATTTGCCATATAGTTAATCAGGAAGAGGCCGGTCACCTCATGCACTTCAAACCCAAAGCGCTCGACCATCATGAAGGCCGAAAAGACCACGAATATCTGTCGCCGCGCACCGGCCATGAATTGCATCGCGTAGTAAAGCCAATAGCGCCGTTTCAGCACGATCTCCTTGCGCTGGGGTTCGCTGGTCTGAAACTGTGGATATGCCCAATAGCAGTACAATGCGACCAGCGCGGTAAAGCCGCCAGAGACCAGGTAAACGGTGTTATAGCTGAGCCCCAGGCTCTTCCAGGTCAGCACAACCAATCCGTATGATATAAGCGACGCGCCCGAGCCGATGGCAACGATCCAGCCAAGTGTCTGCGGGGCGCGTTTTTTGTCGATCCATTGCAATTGCAGCGACTGGTTCACGGTCTCAAAATAGTGAAACCCGATCGACGAGATCATCGTGATCGTCAGTATTCCGCCAAGGCTGGGGAACCAGGCTGTCACGGCACTGGCCACACCCAGCATGAACAGCGCGACAATGCCCAGCACCTGCTCGCGGATGAAAATGAACAGCGCGATCACACCGACGGCGAAAAATCCCGGAATTTCGCGCACCGTATGCAGCCAGCCGATCTCGACGCCGGTAAAATCCGCGGCCTCGATGACGAAATTGTTCAGCAGTGCCGACCAGGTGTTGAACGCCACCGGCATGGCCAGCGCGAACAAAAACAGCAACACAATCGGTCTGCGCCAAACCGGCAGCTTGCTTGCGTCTTTGAGATGGACGAACTGCATTCGGCTGGAATACGCCGATCTCAGGCCACTGGCGAGCGCGAAAAGACGCCAGAAATCGGCCGTATGAGCCCACGTCGGCGATTGATCAACCGCCTGGCCCGGTAACAAGGCGCGAAGCGCCGCCGGGCAGCTTACACGACGTCGGCTTCACCCGCTAAGCAGACCTTCGGCTTCGACCGATTAATGGGTCCTGACCCCAGAAAACAGAAAACTAGCGAAGAGTCCTCGTCAAGACTTTTCGACGCCACGCGCCCGCTCAGTAGAAACTCTGCGGATCAATATCTATCTGCAGCCGCAGATTGCTGGGCGGCTTGAGTTGCCCAACCCACTCAGCCACAGCGCGCTGGATCGGCGCGCCTTTGGCCGCCTTGACCAGCAATCTGACCCGGTGGCGCCCGCGAATGCGAGCAATCGGCGCCGGCGCAGGCCCGAAAAGTTGCGCACCGATCTTGCGCAAGGGCCCATCGCGGCGGGCAAGTTCTTCTCCGAAATCAAATACTTCCGCCACATCCGGCGACGACAGGACAATGCCGGCCATCCGGCCATACGGCGGCACGCCAGCGGCCTTTCGCTCGGCGGCTTCCGCGTTCAGAAACGCTTCTTCATCGCCCGCCAGTATGGCGCGGATCACCGGGTGTTCCGGCTGAAAAGTCTGGATCAGTGCGCGGCCGGGTTTATCGGCCCTGCCAGAGCGTCCCGACACTTGCCGCATCAGCTGAAATGTCCGCTCAGAGGCGCGCAGATCGGATCCCTGCAGGCCAAGGTCGGCGTCGATGACGCCAACCAGCGTCAACAGCGGAAAGTTATGCCCCTTGGCCACCAATTGCGTGCCGATGATAATATCCGCGGCACCTGCGACAATCGCGATGATCTGCTCTTTCAGCGCCCGCGCCGAGGCAAAGAGGTCCGACGACAACACCGCCAGACGCGCCTCGGGGAACAGCCCGGCGACCTCTTCGGCCATGCGCTCAACCCCCGGGCCCACCGGTGCCAGACGCCCCTCGACACCGCAGGCCGGGCAACTTTTCGGCACCGGGCGGGTCTCGCCGCATTGATGGCAGACCAGACGCTTGAGGAACCGGTGTTCGACCAGCCTCGCGTCGCATTGATCGCAGCCGAGCTGGTGCCCGCAGGCCCGGCACAGCGTGATCGGCGCATAGCCGCGCCGGTTCAGGAAGATCAGCGATTGTTCCTCAGCGGCAAGTCGCAGGCGAACCTCAGCCTCAAGCGTCGGCGAAACCCAGCGTGTAGCTGGCAAATCCTCGGCGCGCATGTCGATGGCCGCAACCTCGGGCATTACCGCTGCCCCATAGCGCGTATCCAGCGTCAGGCGCGCGTATTTTCCGGCCTCGGCATTGACCCAGCTTTCCAGCGACGGCGTGGCGCTGGCCAAAATCACGCTTGCCGAACACAGCGATGCGCGCAGCACCGCCATGTCGCGGGCCGAATAGACCACCCCGTCTTCCTGTTTGTAGGACGTGTCGTGCTCCTCATCGACGACGATCAGGCCAAGATCGCGAAACGGCAGGTAGAGCGCCGAGCGCGCGCCGATCACCAGCTGCGCCGCGCCTTGGGCGACCATTTTCCAGCACCGCCGCCGCTCGGTCATCGTGACGCCCGAATGCCATTCGGAGGGCCGCGCCCCGAACCGCGCCTCGACGCGCATCAGAAATTCCGCGGTCAGCGCGATCTCGGGCAACAGCACCAGCGCTTGGCGGCCCATCGCCAAACAGCGCGCGACCGCTTCGAGGTAAACTTCGGTTTTGCCCGACCCGGTGACCCCGCGCAAAAGCGTGGTGTTGTAGCTGGCGTCCTCGACGCTTTCGCTTAAGCGCGCCGCCGCATGGGCCTGACTTTCGGTCAGCTCCTTGCCCGCCTGATCCGGATCAAGCCTGGGATAGGGCAGATCGCGCGGCGATCGCTCCTCGGCGACCACGCCCAGAGCCACCAATCCCTTGACGACCAAGCTTGATACGCCTGCGGCCTCGGCCAGCTCGGTCAATGTAAACGATAGTCCGCCAACATCCTGCAAGGCCGCAACCACACGCGCGCGCGCCTTGGTCTGCCGCTCCGGCGCGCCATCGCCCAGCCGGTAGACCTTGCGCATCGACGGCGGGTCGGTCAGCCCCGGTGCGCGCGTGGCCAGGCGCAGCATCGAGGCCAGCGGCGTCAGGGTATAGTCTGCAACTCGCATCAGGAATTCGCGCATTTCGCCGCGCATCGGCTCCAATGGCAAAACCGAGTGGATGTCGCGCACCTTGGCGATGTCGAAATCGCCCCGCCCCGGCCCCCATACACAGCCCAGCACCTGGCGCGGCCCAAGCGGCACTTGCACGAAATCTCCGGTCACGCACCCTTGCGCCGGCACCTTGTAATCCAGCGCCCGGTCAATCGGCTGGGTGGTCAGGACCGAGACCAGATCGCCTGGCCGAAATTCCCGCACCTCGCTCAAGTTGAATTCCCTTTCGATCCCGCGACCCTTGGTCTAGAAGCTTTCGCAAATCTGCTCATGATCCCAAGGACAGCCTGCTTATGAAGTTTTTCGTAGACACTGCCGAAACCGGTGCGATTGCCGAACTGAACGAATTAGGCATGGTCGACGGGGTGACAACCAACCCTTCGCTTATCCTGAAATCGGGCCGCAACATCAAGGAAGTCACCAAAGAGATTTGCGACATGATCGACGGCCCGGTCAGCGCAGAGACAGTGGCCACCGATGCTGAGGGCATGATCTCTGAAGGCCGCGAGCTCAACAAAATAGCCGAAAATATCGCCATCAAAGTGCCGCTGACATGGGCCGGGTTGAAAGCCTGCAAGGTGCTGACCGACGAGGGCCGCATGGTCAATGTGACGCTTTGTTTTTCGGCCAATCAGGCGCTATTGGCGGCCAAGGCGGGCGCGACCTTCATCTCGCCCTTCGTCGGACGCCTTGACGACATCAACCTCGACGGCATGGATGTGATCGCCGATATTCGCGCAATCTATGACAATTACGGCTATGAAACCCAAATTCTGGCCGCCTCGATCCGCTCGGTCAACCACATGAGTCAGGCGGCCCTGATCGGTGCGGATGTGGCAACCGCGCCACCAAATGTCATTAAAGCCATGGCAAATCACCCACTTACCGACAAAGGGCTGGACGCCTTCCTTGCCGATTGGGCAAAAACAGGACAACAGATCCTCTAGGCCGCCTGCGGCCCCTCTCAAGGTTTGTCCATGGACGACAGCGCCGTCAGATTTGACCAGTTTCGCGCGAGTATCATCGCCGAACCCGAAGCGATCCTCGACGATCGCGAGGTGATGCGTGCGCTGATCGCGGCAAACGGCGATACACTCGGGCAAAACGTGGTCGATCTGCGCGGTATCGCGCTCGATAGGATGGAAGACCGGCTTGCCCGCCTTGAGGACACCCATCGCTCGGTCATCGCCGCGGCTTACGACAATCTGGCCGGCACCAACCAAGTTCACCGCGCCACGCTGCGGATATTGGACGCGACGGAATTCCCCGAATTCCTGCAGATATTGTCCCACGACATCGCCGCTATCCTGAATGTTGATACTTTGCGGCTGGTGCTGGAGACGGTCCACGACGACCAAACACAGCCCCTGCAGGACCGTTTTGACGGCCTGCTGGCCATAAGGCCGGGCGGATTTGTGGCTGCCTATCTTGGCCCCCGGCACGAGCGTCAGGTGCTCTTGCGCCAGATCGTCGGGCAAATTGACGGCATCTATGGCCCGGATGCCAGCTGGCTGCGCTCCGAGGCCTGCCTGCGGCTGGATTTCGGGCGGGGTCGCCTGCCAGGCCTATTGGCTCTGGCAACAGAAGACCCGCACAAGTTCAAACCGGCCCAGGGAACCGATCTTCTGGCCTTTTTCGGCGGCGTCTTTGAACGCGCCATGCGACGATGGCTGGCGTGACGGATATTCCCGCTGCCACAGGCGATGCGCTGGACACCTGGCTGTCGTCTCTCTCTGCGCTCAAGGGAGCGTCGGACAAAACCATGCTGGCCTATCGCGCCGATCTGGCGGGGTTTTTGGGCTTCATCGGCACCCATATGGGCCAACCGGTAACGCCCCGCGCACTTGCCGGATTGCGTCTGCCCGACATGCGCAGCTGGATGGCGCACGAACGCGCGCGCTCCATTTCGGCGCGCTCACTGGCGCGCGAATTGTCGGCCGTCAAAGGTTTTTTCCGATGGCTGTCGGATCGCGACGGGTTCGATGCGACGCCGATGCTGTCGGCGCGCGCGCCAAAGTTCCACCGCAAGTTGCCGCGCCCGGTCAGTGTGGACGCCGCCAAGGCCCTGATTGAGACCGCCGCGATCCAGCACGCCGAGCCGTGGATCGCTGCGCGCGATGTCGCGGTTATGACGCTGCTGTACGGCTGCGGTTTGCGGATTTCCGAAGCCCTCGGCCTGAAAGGTCAGGATTTCCCCCTGACCGATATGCTCAGGATCACCGGCAAGGGCGGCAAGGAACGCCTGATCCCGGTGCTGCCCGCCGCCCGCGATGCGGTTGCCGATTACATGGCGCTGTGCCCCTATCACAGCACATTCGACGCACCGCTGTTTCGCGGTGCCAGAGGCGGCGCACTCAATCCGCGCCTGATCTCGGGCCTGGTGGCCAATATGCGCGCGCAACTGGGCCTGCCGGCCACGGTGACGCCTCATGCGATGCGCCATTCCTTTGCCACGCATTTGCTGGCCGCTGGCGGCGACCTGCGCGCCATACAGGAACTTTTGGGCCACGCATCTCTGTCCACAACGCAAGCCTATACGTCGGTGGACACCGCAATGCTGCAAGAGGTCTACGCCCGCGCCCACCCGCGTGCGTGATGAGGCGCGAGTAGGGCTTTTGCATTTCAACCCGCAACAACCCCCAAGTGTGGCGTTTCAGATCGCCAGCATTTTCGACTTTCGGTCAGCTATTCGCGACCGCGCCCCAAGAAAACTAGGCTCAGGACTCCTTAACAGAACGATATCGTCAGATGACAGGTATGAGCGGTGGCCTCAACGGGTGGACGCAACACTTTAATCTTTAGGAAGAGATGGAGTGTTGAGCATGAAGTATCGTCGTCGCATTTACTATTCGGCCACGCAGCGGGCTGAGATTTGGGATCGTTGGCAGCGCGGAGAGTCGATGAGTTCGATTGGGCGGGTGTTTGACCGGCAATCATCCTCGGTCTTTTCCGTTATCTCGCCGACAGGCGGCATCCGCCCGCCAGGTCGCAGACGTGGTAGCCGCGCCCTGAGCCTTTCTGAGCGCGAGGAGATTTCGCGCGGGCTTAGCATCAAACGATCACTTCGCGTGATCGCCCACCAATTAGGACGCGCGCCCTCAACCATCAGCCGCGAGGTTCGACGGAATGGCGGATCTGCTAACTATCGCGCGACGACCTCTGATCAGGCAGCATGGGATCGCGCATTGCGCCCCAAGACATGCAAGCTGGCTTGCCACCCAGCTTTGGCCCAAGCAGTATCGGCAAAGCTTCGGCGCAAGTGGTCACCCGAGCAGATTGCGGGCTGGCTCAAGCGTACGTTCCCGAAAAAAGCGCAGAAACAAGTGTCGCACGAAACGATATACAGAAGCCTTTATATACAGGCGCGCGGCGTACTGAAGAAGGAGTTGCTGGAGCATCTGCGCGCCAAACGCACTGTCCGGCGCTCCAAGCATGCAAGCCTCAAGCGCAACGGTTTGGGGCAGATCAAAAACGCCGTATCGATCAGTCAAAGACCCGCGTCCGTGGAAGACAGAGCGGTGCCAGGGCATTGGGAAGGCGATCTGATCGGAGGGTCGAAGAACAGTTATATAGCGACCCTAGTGGAACGCCATTCGCGGTATGTGATGCTGGTCAAAGTCGCCAACAAGGACACCGAAAGCGTCATCTCTGGGCTAATCAAATCGGCACAGAGATTGCCACGCGAACTCTACAAGTCCCTGACATGGGATCGCGGCAAAGAGCTGGCAGATCACCCGCGCCTGACCATAGCGACCGATATCGACGTCTACTTTTGCGACCCACACTCCCCGTGGCAACGCGGTTCGAACGAAAACACCAACCGGCTTCTCCGGCAATATCTGCCAAGGGGAACTGATTTATCCGTTCATTCTCAAGCAAAGCTCAGCGCGATCGCACGTCAGTTGAACGAAAGGCCTCGCAAGACCTTGCAATACCAAACGCCAGCAGAGAAATTTGCCGAGTGTGTTGCGTCGATCAGTTGAGCCCGCCGCCCATAGCTACCACACTCTGGTCGGTCCGTTTTTGCAGGTGGAGAAAATTGCGATCTTCGCGAACGGCCCTGGGCGGCCGTTCGCCTTGATAGCCGCGCCGCGTTGCAGCTTTCGTCACAGCGGACATCTAATGACTTGTTGGAGCAACAGGTCCAAGTTGAGTGTGGACACGATTCCGACGGCGCAATAATGTTGCTGAAAATATCTGTGTTAGTTGAGGTTTATGGCAACTACCGAGCACTCCATAAACGACGCACTCGCCGAGGTACTCCGGAGTACCCGCCGCGCATGGGCGTCTGAAGAAACCGTTCAGTCGGAGAATACTGGTATGCTGAAGGGCAACAACAAGCGCCCTGACATACTGATAGTTGAATCGAATGTGTCGCCGGTTTGCATTGAGACAGAGATCATGCCCGCGTCGACGGTTGAAAAGGAAGCAAAATCTAGACTTGGCGAGAAATTGCGTCGAAGTGGAAAATCGATACTCTCATCAATTGCCGTAATACCAACGGTCATTGATCAGAACCCATGCGCCCATTTGCGCATGCCGAGGGACATGATCTTCCATGGTTGGTCGATGAGGTTGTTCCAGGCTTGGCAGCACAGCGCGACGATGTCTTCGTAGGATTTGAAGATCCGGTTCGACAACCAGTTGTCGCGCATGAATTGCCAGACATTCTCCACCGGGTTCAACTCGGGCGATCATGGCGGCAGCGCCAGGACGGTGATGTTGTCGGGGATCGCCAGCTTGGGCGTCAAGTGCCAACCGGCCTGATCGACGATCAGCACCGCATGGGCGCCGGGATCGACGGCGGCACTGATCTCGATGAGGTGCGCCGCCATGGCGTCGGTGTCGCACCAGGGCATGACCAGCCCGGCGCCTTTCCCCTTCGCGGGACAGATCGCGCCGAAGATATAGGCCCATTCGGTGCGCTGGTCGCGGGGCGCCCGCGGGCGCGTGCCACGTCTGGCCCATCGGCGTGTGAGCTTATTCTTCTGGCCGATGCGGGCTTCATCTTGCCACCACAGCTCTATCTCGACGCCTTTCGGGAGCCTCGCCCGGATCTTCGCCAGTTCGGCGGGGAAGTTTTTTTTAAAAGCCTCGACGGCCAGCTCGTTTTGCGCGTAGTGGCGCGGCCGCGCCGAGGTCTTGGCGAAGCCGAGCGCCTTCAACTCGCGCCCGACCGTGGTCTCGTCGAGCGAGATGGCGAACGTCTCCAAGAGCCACCGCGCCAGGTCCTTGCGCCGCCAGCGCACGACGCCGTCCACCGCCGGGACCGGGCCGGCCTCAACAACCTCCGCCAGTGCGCGGCGGTGATCGGCGTTGAGCTTCGAGGGTGCGCCCGGTGACTTCCCATCGACCAGCCCGTCCGGTCCGCGGGCGTTGAAGCGCAGCACCCAGTCGCGAATGATCTGCAGACCGACGCCGCCGATCCGCGACGCATCCGTCCTGCTGCCACCATCGTAGACCTCGGCCAACGCCAGCAGACGACGGCTCTGGGTCGCGTCCCTGGTCCTCTTCGCGAGGCACCGCAGTGAGACGCTGTCAAAATCGTTCCGTAAGTCGATAGGCGCTGCCATGGCGAACCTCATTGGTTCACCACATTGAGTCAGAGATCGGACCGCTTGGGAATCCCCAACGTGAGTCAGGCATTCCGCTCGGTGGTATAAGGCTACCGCAAGGACTGACTTCATTGCACGCAGAGGAACTGCGTAATCAGATATCTGAAGCGAACGATTACGAGTACGCCCTCTACACAGGCGTTTCGCCTTCAGAATGTTTCCGCTGGCCACAACAAGGGTGGATTGAGGGCGACGTTCGCGACCTTTCAATCCTTGCGCAGTCTGCGACAGTTCCACCCAAAATCATTGAAGAAGCGGTCGAAACACTTGTCGCTGGTCTAAGAGAAGCTTCTGGCCTTTTGGGTGAGATCGCGCTCGACAACCCCTCGGCAGTCAGCAAGATCAGCGCTCACCTACGACAAGAGGATGGTGAACAGACCAGGCGTATGGCCGCCACCATTCTTGTTGATGCATTCTTGTTCCACGAAAATTTGGCGGGCGGCCCAGGTAGGCTGAAAGATGTGGTGTCAATCGAAGAATTGAGGAGTGACACGGGTGTCCTCTACAAATCTGCAATTCTTCGTGAATGGAGGAAGATTCTAAAAGTCAATTACTGGCCAATATTTGATATTGCTAGACGACTCCTGGAGACCGTCCCGACCGCAAACAGCGATAATTTCCTGGACACCCTCTCCGGTACTGCGGAAAGCCTCATTGCTCACTTCCCTTGCTTTCAATTCAACCGTTCCGCTTGCAGGAGTGAATTGGGGTGACAAAGAAACGCTGACGAAGCTTAGGATCGCGGACTTTGCCTGCGGAACGGGAACCTTACTTTCATCGGCTTATCAAAGAATTGGTCAGTTACATGAACTTGATGGCGGCGACGACGAAGCGCTGCATCCTCAGCTGATGGCAAACACTTTTGTCGGCTGCGACGTACTACCATCCGCCGCACATCTCACAGCCTCAATGTTGTCGGGCATCATCCCACAGTTAAGTACGAAAAAAGTTCAATTCTGACCGTTGCGTAGTAAGCGTCCGGTGGTTACACTTCCGGGCTGTAATTCCACGGCATCAGCTCGTCTAGCCTGTTAATTTTATGGTCGGCGACACGCTCCAGAACCCAAGTGAGCCATGCCTGTGGATCAACGCCGTTGAGTTTGGCGGTTTCGATCAGAGTGAAGCGATGGCCATGGAGTTTCCACCACGTTGTGATCCGGCAAACATCCAGTTCTTGCGGCCTATGGCGACGGGCTTCATGGCGCGTTCGGCGGTGTTGTTGGTAAGCGTCCGGTGGTTACACTTCCGGGCTGTAATTCCACGGCATCAGCTCGTCTAGCCTGTTAATTTTATGGTCGGCGACACGCTCCGGAACCCAAGTGAGCCATGCCTGTGGATCAACGCCGTTGAGTTTGGCGGTTTCGATCAGAGTGAAGGCGATGGCCATGGAGTTTCCACCACGTTGTGATCCGGCAAACATCCAGTTCTTGCGGCCTATGGCGACGGGCTTCATGGCGCGTTCGGCGGTGTTGTTGGTAAGCTCCAGAAAGCCGTTGTCGAGGTAGGGCCGTGTGTTGGGCATACGGCCCAAGGCATATCGAATGGCCTTTGCCAAAGGTGATTTGCCCGATATTTTGGGCAATTGGTCGCGCAACCATTCTTCCGGATCATCGAAGATGGGCTTTGCATTTTCTTGACGCAGAGCAGCACGGGCCTCGGGAGATTGGCCCCTTGCCTGTTTTTCCACACCATACAATTGCGCAATCCGCCTGATGGCCTCCCCGGCAATGGCGGAACCTTGTGCGGCAAACACATCGACAAACTTGCGTCGGATGTGGGCCATGCAGGCCACTTCCGTGGCTTTACCTTCACCGAACACGCCGTTGAAACCGGCATAGCCATCCGCATGCACCCAGCCTTGATAACCAGACAGGTGCTTGACCGGGTGCTCACCCTTTCGATCCACTGTGAACTGATACCAAACGCAGGGCGGTGCCCGTCCAGCACAGCTGGACAGATTGTCTGTTTGTGCGCCTGTGGCGCACGGGCCGGACCATGGTCGTTCGTCTCTGACATAGGCCCGGATGCGGGCTGTCCTGGTCTTTTTGTTTCCTGGGGTTAACATCTTCAGTGGGGTATCATCTGCAAACAGAGATGTGCCACCTTTGGCCCGTTTTGCAATGGCCTCGGCCAATGGTTCCAGAAGCCCGGTAGATTTGCCCACCCAATCTGCCATAGTCGAGCGATCCGGATCGACACCCTCACGGGCATAAATTTGCGACTGGCGGTAAAGCGGCAGATGATCTGCAAACCTGCTCACCAGAACATGCGCCAGCAGGCCGGGACCAGGTCGGCCCCGTTCAATCGGGCGCGAGGGCATCGGGGCTTGCGATATCGCCTCACAGCGACGGCAGGCCATACGCGGTCGGGTGATTTTGTTCACCACAAAGCGGCCCGGGATGTATTCCAGCTCTTCGGTAATATCTTCGCCCAGCTTTGAGAGATCGCCACCGCACTCAGGGCAATCCTCGCCAACAGACAAAACCTGCTCGATACGTTCCAGATGATCGGGCAGCGGTTTGCGCCTTGGCTTTTCCTTCAGCTCTATCGGTTCAGCAGGCGCGGTTTCTGCGGCCTTTACCGCCGCCTCTGCAATCTCTTCATTCTCGGCAAACAATTGCAGTTGATCCATGCCCTCGGATTTGGATCCGAAACGGTGCCGGTTTGCCCCGTGTAGCTGATGCTGAAGCTTCTCGATCATCAGCGCCTGTGCCTTCACCTCTGACGCTAAAAGCTCGGTGACACGCCGTAGTTCAACGGGGTCTTCTGGCAGGTTATTAAGGGCGTTCAACATGGCTATTCTATACAGAATTGCGCCCTGAATGTGAATCCATAAACGCCTGTATTATACCAACGGCCCTAGCCGTTGACCGTTTTGGCCCATTGTCTGGTAGTGATTGACGTGATTGCGGTTTTGTCGTTTGCAAAGAAGTTCCATGCTTCGCAACACCTGTCGACGATCTGCTCATAATTGTCGAAGACGGATATGGCGAGCTTGTTGGCACGCAGATAAGCCCACACATTTTCCATCGGGTTGAGTTCAGGGGAATAGGGCGGGAGTTTGAGCAGGGTGATGTTGTCGGGTACCTCCAGCTCTGCCGAACCGTGCCAGCCAGCGCCATCCAGAATGAGAAGGGCATGTGCGCCCGATGCGACGGTTTTAGCGATCTCGGCGAGATGCGCGCTCAGGGCCTGTGTGTCGGCATGTGGCATGATCAGAGCGGCCGCTTCAGCCCGTTCCGGGCAGACGGCGCCGAAAATGTAGCTCCAGATATAGCGGGTGTCGCGCGGGGCACGGGGGCGTGTTCCACGCTCGGCCCAGATACGGGTGAGCGTGCCCTGCTGGCCAACCCGCGCTTCATCCTGAAACCATATCTCCAGGGGCTTGCTGCGGGCTGTTTCCGGCAAGGCTGCTTCTACCTCTGCGGCGAAGTTTTTTAAAAGCCTCCTGTGCATCCGGGTCGGATTTCGGATGCTGCGGGCGCACCGACAGACGCCGAAAGCCCAGGCTTGCCAATTGTTTGCCAACAGTTCGCTCATGCATGGTGACGCCGAAGCGCTCTTCGATCTTGCGTTTCAGATCAATGCGCCGCCAGCGCACAACCCCATCGGTTTCGGGGTCGGGACCCGCCCGAACCATTTCCGCCAACTCCTCCTTCTGTGCCGCGCTCAGCAGACTGGGTGGATCCGGCGGGCGACGGTTGAACAGGCCCGACACGCCCTCCGCATTGTAACGGTGGGCCCAATCCCGCAGCGTCTGCCGATCCATGCCGCAGTTTTCTGCCGCCGTCTTGCGGTCAACCCCATCCAGAACCAGGGCAATCGCCAACATCCGTCGCGCCGCTTTCCCATCCCGGCACCGCGCCGCTTCCTGGCGAAGCTCGCCTGCGGACTTGTCTTTGCGCGTAATCCTTACTGCCATCAAAGCCTCCCTTGCCTTGATGCCACTGAATCAGATCACGCCGCTCGTGGGAATCCCCTTGAGTCAAATCTGGGGGCCGTTGGTATTACTTGATATTTACGCCTGATTACCCTGCTTTCAAAGGCCGCC
This sequence comes from Paracoccaceae bacterium, assembly GCA_965216135.1. Lineage (GTDB taxonomy): Bacteria > Pseudomonadota > Alphaproteobacteria > Rhodobacterales > Rhodobacteraceae > CBDCFL01. The sequence continues at coordinate 2,537 of CBDCFL010000021.1, read as the reverse complement.
ATGTCCGCTGTGGAATGCGCCAGTCAATGCCCTCCAGCAGCATCGCCAGTTGCGCCGACGTCAGACAGACCTTGCCGTCTTTAGCGGCAGGCCAAACAAACCGGCCCCGTTCAAGACGCTTGGAAAACAGGCAGGCTCCCTGGCTGTCCCACCAGATAATTTTGAGCAAATCACCACGCCGCCCCCGAAACACAAATAGATGGCCGGAAAACGGATCCTCTGCCAAAACCTGCTCGGCCTGCGCCGCCAGAGTATTGAAACCCCGCCGCATGTCTGTCACGCCCGCCGCCAGCCAGACCCGTGTGTTGCTTGGCACGGGGATCACGAAGAAAGCCCTTTCAACAAACGTGCCAACATATCCGCATCAAAACCGCCCTCGGCTATAATCCGGTGACCGTTGGATAGCTCGATCTCAATTCGGCCTGACGGAGTGCTGGTCACGGCTGGATCAACGCTGGCTGACGCTTCAATCTCGACTGGCAAAAATACAGGGCCGTCAGCTTCCGGCACAACATCCACGGCGGGAGCATACCGATCATCCTTCAGCCATTTGAATATCAGATTGGCATTCATCGCATACCGACGTGCAACCTGCGCAACCGAAACACCAGCCGCCGTCGTCTGAAAACAGATTGAACGCTTCTCATCATCCGGCCAACGCCGCTTCTTCTGCTTCACAGCCATAGAGGGCCCCTAAGTGTCCACTATCAATGGTGGACACTAACCCATCAAAATCTGCGCCGTTAGGCGGGGCACACCGGACGCTTACTTTTCTTCGACGTATCGGTTAATTTGAATCTGTGGGCGGCGTAGCGGCTCTTGCGCGCCTGCCAAAGGTCGTCGCACTGCTATTAGCGCTCGGAATACGGCTAATTATGCTGCAATCGCCCTCATTACAGCGTCGCCATTGATGATTGAATCGTAGGGGATTCCCAAGGGTGTTATTTTCTGATTCACCTTGTGTGGGAGGGTTTCAGATGAGCAATGCACTTTCGATGGACCTGCGGGTCCGGTTCAAACAGCAAATGGATGGCGGTATGCGTGCGGCCGCGGCCGGCAAAGCTTTGTTGCTGAGCCCTGCGACGGCGGCCCGCTGGGGTAAGAAGGTCCGGGATGGCGAACCCCTGGAGCCGCTTCCGTCGGGGGCCAGGAAAGGGAATGGCAAGTTGGAGCCGTTTGTCTCCTTCTTCGCGGAACTGATCGAACAGGATCCCGATATCACGCTGGTAGAGCTGCAGGCCGCGCTCTTTACCGCTCACGCGGTGGAATGCTCTACAAGTGGCATTGATGCGCTGCTGCGCCGTCACGGGTACACATATAAAAAAAGGGCTGATTGCCCAGGAGCGCGACAAACCCGAGGTACGACACGCGCGGCGTGACTGGGTACGGCGGCAGAAGATCATGCGCAAGCGGCCTCAGCGGCTGATTTTTATCGACGAGACCGGTACAAACACGAATATGACGCGCGTGTACGGGCGCAGCCAAAAGGGCCGACGTCTCAAGGGGACTGCCCCGTTCCGATGGTGGGGCAATCAGACCTTGATTGCGGGCCTGTCCTGCGAGGGGGTTGTCGCTCCTTGGGTAATCTCGGGTGCGATGGACCGTGCTGCCTTCGACACCTACATAGAGAAAGTTCTGATCCCGGAACTTGAGCCCGGTAGCGTCGTCATCCTGGACAACCTCGCGACACACAAAAGTGGCAAGGCGACCGAGCTGCTCAAGGCCCACGGCTGCTGGTTCCTCTTTTTACCCGCATACAGCCCTGACTTGAACCCGATCGAAATGGCGTTCTCAAAGCTCAAAGCGCACCTAAGGCGCATCGGCGCGCGCACCTTCGATCGGCTCATCGCAGCCATCGGCGAAATCTGTGATCTCTTCACACCAGACGAGTGCTGGAACTTCTTCGCGGCAGCAGGATATACCTCATGAATAAACGGAAACGCTGTAATGGACCGATACCCATGATGTTGATCATTCGCTTGATATTGTAGGCGAGGACATGCAGCGCATCCCGGCGGCCACGTTCTTTAACCTTCGCATCTGGAAATGGGTTGCGCCCATCCAAGCCTTGAGCGTGCCGAAAGGGTGCTCGACCGTGCAGCGCCGGACGCGCATCAGGTTGGGATCGCGCTCCATCCGATCATACATCTCATCGATCAGATGTTCGTGCTCCCAGCGGGTGATGCGGCGCTCCTTGCCGGTCGTACAGCGGGACTTGATAGGGCAATACTGACAGTCATTCTGCCAGTAACGCCGGTGCATCAGGCCTCGCTCTTCGCGGGTATAACGGTAGGTCAACTGCTTTCCGGCAGGGCAGGTGTAGATATCAACCTCGGCATCGTAGACAAAGTCGGCCTTCACGAACATTCCCTTCTTGCGATTACCGGAAGTGTCTGGCCGGGGAACCGTCGCCGTGATTTGGGCCTTGTCACAGGCTAGTAATTCAGCCCCACTAAAGTAGCCGCGATCAGCAATGGCCTCGAGTTTTTCAACATTCAGAACAGCCTTTGCAGCCTGTGCCATTGGGGCCAGTTGCG
>CBDCFL010000020.1:0-305062 GCA_965216135.1 Paracoccaceae bacterium | reverse complement strand
TGCCTATGGCGCGGCACTGGCGCTGTTCATGATCGTTATCGGCATCGTCGTGGCCCTGCTGGGCTGGCGGTTCTTTGACATGAAAGCGCTGATGCAAGAACCCCCGGATCGAGGTGCAGTGATCATGGCCCTTGCCCGCACGAACATCGCCAAAATTCCATCGCAACATGAATGGGATCGGCTTGCGGCCCGCGCCAGGCGGACCAATCTGGCCAAGAAAACACTGCTGTATGGGTTTCTGATCGCCGTCTCGATCCCGTTGATTCTGCCGTACTTCTGGTTGTTCACGCTGTCGGTTTCAACCAAGGCCGGAGGCATCGACACCGTGGTTCTGTGGAAACGCGATGTTCATTATTGTGCCGACGATCATCGCCTTGTGGCTGCTCACGCTTTTTGCGAACAGCCGGGTCCAGTTGAATGTCGGCTATGGTGCCATTTTTTTGGTCGCCGTCACCGCCCTCGCGATAAACGTATTGCCCGATCTGCATCTCAACAATTTCCGCTTCCTGACCAACCGAAATTTCAATGAAGATAAGGCGATCGGCGCGCGCGTCGCGGCGGTTCAGGGGGTCGATTTTCCTTCCGTGTGGCTGGTGATGCGCAATTCGCTGTATCTGGCGGGCATGCAGACCCTGATCGTCGCCGTGGTGGCCAGTCTGGCCGGCTATTATCTGTCACGGTTCAGTTTTCCCGGCCGCAACAGCATGCTGCGCTCGTTGCTGGTGCTCCATGCTTTCCCGGTGCTGACCTTGATCGTGCCGCTGTTTCTGATCCTGTCGCGCGTCGGCCTTTTGGACAGTCTGACCGGCGTCATCCTGGTGCTTGTTGGATTTGAGCTGCCATTCGCGATCTTCATCATGAAGGGGTTTTTCGATGCGGTGCCGTGGGACATTGAGATGAGCGCAATGGCCGATGGCGCGTCGCGGCGCCAAGCGTTCGTGCGGGTGGTTCTGCCGCAAGTCAGCAACGGGCTGATCGCCATATCGGTGTTCTCGTTCATTCGCGGCTGGGAGGAATACATTTTCGTCTTCACCTTCCTGATCCGCAACACCAACTGGACGATGAGCCTGTATATGTTCTTTGTCCGCGATGACCTGATGGGCGTTGATTTCGGTATCGTGGCCGCCGTGGGGGCGTTTTACCTGTTGCCGAGCCTGATCCTATATACCGCGGCGCAGAAATACCTCACCCAGATGTCGGTCGGCGGCGTGAAAGGATGAACCCACAGTGGCAAGAGTAGAATTTCGCAACATACGCAAGGATTTCGGGCCTGTGATTGCGATTGAAGAGATGAATTTCGTCATCGAGGATGGCGAATTCGTCGCCATTCTGGGCCCGTCCGGCTGCGGAAAATCCACCAGCCTGTTCATGCTGGCCGGGATTTATACGCCGACGACGGGCGAGTTGCGCTTTGATGACTCAGTGATCAACGAGGTCGAGGCCCGCGACCGCAACGTCGGCATCGTGTTCCAGTCCTACGCGCTATATCCGAGCATGACCGTCATCGAAAACATCATGTTTCCGCTGAAATTCAAGAATGTTCCAAAAGATCAGGCGCGCGCCGAGGCCACAGATATTGCCCGGCTGGTCGAAATTGATGACCTGCTGGATCGCCGTCCGGCGCAGCTTTCGGGTGGGCAGCAACAGCGCGTGGCGCTGGCGCGGGCCTTGGTCAAACGCCCGCAACTGCTGTTGCTCGACGAGCCTCTGTCAAATCTGGACGCGACTTTGCGGCTGTCGATGCGCACAGAAATCAAGGCGCTGCAGAAGAAGCTTGGCATAACCACAATATTGGTGACCCACGACCAGATCGAAGCCACCACGATGGCCGACCGGATCATCTGCATGAATATGGGCCGCATCGAGCAGATCGGCACCGCTGACGATCTGTACCTGCGCCCGGCCAGCAAGTTTGTGGCGAGTTTCATCGGCTCGCCGCCGATCAATCTGTTCCCAGCGGTCCGCAGGGATGGCAAACTGGTGATAGGCAAAACGACCTGCGCCTATAATGGTGTAAACATTCCCGACAAAGCTTCGGTCGGCGTCAGGCCGGAGCATTTTCGGTTTTCGGACCCCGGAATGGCGGCGCGGGTCGTCCAGGTGGAACCCTTGGGCCGCGAGATATTGTATGTGGTCGAATGCCCGTTCGGCACCGCCCATATTTTGGAATTGGGCAGTGTGCCCAGCCACCGCATCGGTGATAAGGCATTGATCTCTTTCGATCCCGGAGACACGTTGGTTTACAGCAGCGCCGGTGGCGATCTTATCGCCGGGGCGCGGGTCAGTATGCCAGCGCAGGGCGCAACAAGTTAAGGCGCATGTGCCGGGCACCCAAGGCGCGTTTTCCATATTTTCTCGACGGCGGCTGGCGTGTTGGTGGTTATTTGGTCGACGCCACATTCGAAGGCAAGCTCCAGAACGGATAGCAATTCGCCGTCAGAACCGCCGCCATCCAACCCCGCGTCCAGTGTCCAGACATCAACTCTAGCGCCATTGGATTTCAGCGCGCCGACAAGGTCGAAACCTGCTTTGGCCGCGCCCGCGAAGGCCGGTTCATACACATAGAAAATTTCGATGTCAGGATTGATCGCCAGGCTGGCGTCTGCGAAATCCTCGATTGCCTGCGCTGATCTTGGCCGCATCTCCAACCACAGGTCCAACGGATCAAAGCCAAGGTCAAGACCAGGCGCAGCCGCAGCAAGTTTTTTCACCGCCGACCAATTTGTCGAACTGAGGATCAGGCGTTCTCGGACCGGCCCGATCAAAGTGGCGAAATTCCTGGCAGTTTCGGCATCAATGGTGTCTGCTGTTGCTTTCAAATCGAGCTGCAGCAGGGCATTGTCATGTATTCTGGTGGCGGGGTCCGACAGAATGGCGCAAAGGTCCGCCAACAACAGCGGCGATTCTTGGGACTTGCGAGAACCATCCCCGCGCATGCGCAATTGGTGCAACCCGGCGGCGGCCATGTCCATTACCGGCCCGGTGCCATTGGTTTCACCCTCCAGTGATTTGTCGTGAAGACACACGAATTCGTTGTCACGGATAGGCCGCATGTCAACTTCCATCGTGGCGCCAAGCGCCAGACCCGCCAGCAGGTTCTCGCGGCTAAAAGGAACGTCGGTAATCCTGCGGCGGATTTTGTGCCATTTAAGAACGATCGCCCGGTTGCCGGAAAATAGTCGAACACTCATCCAATCTATCCGCGCCGATATTGACTAGCCCCGCATTCAGCGTGCCGCGGCAACATGGCCAAATTAAGATTGGATTCTGAAATTGAGGCAACGAATTGGCCTGAATTGCCGCGCAAACTCGAGCATTTCTGCTATACTTTGAATCCGGATACGGAAATCCTAAAACCGGTTGGGCCGGTTGATCATGACCAAATGGGGCATCGGCAGCGCTAATGGATGAAATCGAAACCCGATTTGCCGCCTTGCAGGACATCGCCCGCGACGCAGGTGACTATGCGTTGGACTATTTTCGCGCTCCGTCACGCATACAGATCACCGCCAAAGGGTTGCAGGACATTGTCAGCCAGGTCGATCGCAATACCGAAGAGCGGATCACCAAGGCGATACAGACGCGGTTTCCCGACGATGGCTTGCTGGGCGAAGAACACGGTGAAATCAAAGGCAAGACCGAATATATTTGGGTCGTCGATCCGATCGACGGCACCGCATGTTTTGTTACCGGGATTCCAGATTGGTCGGTGTCCATCGGGCTTGTCGCCGCGGGCGAGATTGTCGCCGGGGCGGTGTATCATCCTTGCGCCAGTGAAATGTTCGCCGGGCGTCCCGGGCACGGTGCCACGCTAAACGGCACCCCGATCCGCATCAGCGACGCGCGATCGATCAAGGACGGCATGCTGGGCTTTGGATTTTCTCATCGCACCGACACCACTCCGATCTCGAAATTCCTTGAACCCTATCTGGCCGCTGGCGGCATGGTGTTTCGCAATGGTTCCGGGGCGCTGATGTTGGCCTATGTCGCCTGCGGCCGGCTCATTGGGTACTACGAAGCCCACATCAACGCCTGGGATTGCGTTGCCGGCATTGCTTTGGTCCGCGCCGCCGGTGGCTGGACCAATGACTTTTTGGCTGGGGACGGACTTGCCAATGGCAATCCAATCGTCGCCACCGCGACAGGCATCCAAGCCGAACTCAGGCAGTTCAGCGGCATTACGTCATGACTGATACCAACGGCATCAATTTCTGACTCTGTGGGGATTCCCAAATCGGTTTTGATCTGATTCAAGGTTGGCAAAGGAGGATCGCCATGCCAGCCAGTGTTCCGCTTCGTCGCGACTTTGATGCCCGCCACCTTCGTAAACTCGCCAGCCGTTGCAAGGATGCCCGGCAGAGCCGCCGTCTGTTGTCTCTTGCGGCGGTCTACGATGGCATGCGCCGTGGAGAGGCCGCAAGGATCGGTGGGATGGATCGCCAAACCCTGCGGGACTGGGTTCACCGGTTCAACGAAGAGGGACCGGATGGCCTCACCAACCGCAAGGGCGCGGGCCGGACGCGCTACCTGAGCGATGTCCAGATGAAAGAACTTGGCGAGATTGTCGAGACCGGCCCCGACCCGGCGGTGGACGGGGTTGTCCGCTGGCGGCGGATCGACCTGAAGCGGGTGATCGAGGCGCGCTTTGGCGTCATCTATTCCGAGCGCGGGATATCCAGACTGCTTGGCGAACTGGGCTTTGCCCATATCAGCGCCCGCCCGCAGCATCCCAGGCAGGATAAGCGGATCATCGAGGCGTTTAAAAAAAACTTCGCCGACACGCTCCAGGTGCATATAGCTGACCTGCCAGCGGGAACGCCGGTGGAGATCTGGTTCCAGGACGAAGCACGCCTTGGCCAGAAGAATGGCCTGACGCGCCTGTGGGCGAGAAAGGGCACGCGCCCCCGCCAGCCGGCCGATCAGCGCTATCACAACGCCTATCTGTTCGGTGCCATCTGTCCGGCTCACGGCAAGGGGGCGGCGCTCATGCTGCCTTGGGCGGACGCGCAAGCCATGCAGATGCATCTCGACGAGATCAGCCGCCACGTCGCCCGAAAGGCCCATGCGGTTGTGCTGATGGATCGGGCCGGATGGCACACCACCGGCAAACTCAAAGTCCCGAAGAACCTCACCATCATCCTGCTGCCATCGCGCGCTCCGGAACTGAACCCGGTGGAAAATATCTGGCAGTACTTGCGCGCCAATTGGCTCTCCAACCGCGTGTTCGAAGACTACAATGCCATCGTCGATGCTGGATGCGAAGCTTGGAAAAAGCTCATCGCACAGCCCGAAACCATCACATCAATCGGAATGCGAAAATGGGCCCATATCGGTCAATGTTAAATGCCGCTGGTATTACCTGTTCGAGGACCGGTTCGGCCGTCCTGGCAAGGGCAACGACAAGGGTAATGTCGAAGGCACAATCGGTTATGGTCGGCGGAACTTCCTGGTGCCGATGCCGCGCTTCGACAGTTTCGATGACCTGAACGTCCGGCTGGAGGAGCAATGCCTCAAACGGCAGGACGAAGTATTGCGGGGTCATTCCGAGACTATCGGCGAGCGGCTGATGCGTGATCTTGACGCCCTGATGGCGCTGCCGCCTGTACCCTACGATGCCTGCGAGAAAGTCAGCACGCGGGCGACGTCGATCTCGATGGTCCGCTATCGCAACAACGATTACTCGGTGCCGGTCGCCTGCGCTCATCACGAGGTTCAGGTCCGCGGCTATGTCCACGAGGTCGTCATCGGCTGCGGTGCCGAGGTGATCGCCCGCCACCAACGGTCCTATGAGAAGGCTGATATGGTCTTCGATCCGATGCACTTCCTGCCGCTGCTGGAACAGAAGGTTGGCGCGCTGGACCAGGCGGCACCGCTGCAGGGCTGGGACCTGCCAGGGGAGTTTGCCACCCTGCACCGGCTGCTGGAAGCGCGCATGGGCAAGAAGGGCAAGCGCGAATACGTCCAGGTTCTGCGGCTCCTTGAGAGCTTCGAGATGGCGCACGTCCACGGGGCTATCAAACAGTCGCTGGAACTGGGCGCGATCGGCTACGATGCGGTCAAGCATCTGGTGCTTTGCCGGATCGAGAGGTGCCCGCCACGGCTCGATCTCGATATCTACCCGTACCTTCCAAGGGCGCAGGTCGAGACCACCAAGCCCGCGAGCTATATGAGCCTGATGACGCAGGTGCCGGCATGACCGATACACCGCAGGTTCTGCTGCAGCATCACCTAAAAAAACTGCGCTTGCCGACATTCCTGGGCGAATATTCCAAACTTGCGCAACAATGCGCTGCTGAGAAGAAGGATCACGTCCAGTATTTACTGCGGCTCTGCGAACTTGAACTGATAGAGCGGGAACGCCGGATGATCGAGCGCCGCATCAAGGCCGCGAAGTTTCCAGCCACCAAGAGCCTGGACAGCTTCGATTTCAAGGCGATCCCGTCACTCAACAAGCCGCTCGTGCTGGAGCTGGCGCGCTGTGAATACATCGACAAATACCAGAACATCATTGCCCTGGGGCCAAGTGGCACCGGTAAAACCCATGTCGCACTGGGGCTGGGATTGGCCGCCTGCCAGAAGGGCCTCAAGGTCCGCTTCATAACCGCCGCATCACTGGTTCACGAATTGATCGAAGCTGTCGATGAACGCCGCCTGCAGAGGTTCCAAAAACAACTCACCAGCCAGAACCTTCTGATCATTGACGAGCTGGGCTTTGTCCCCTTGAGCAAAACCGGCGCTGAGCTGCTCTTCGAAGTCATCTCCCAATGCTATGAACGCGGCTCCATAATCATCACCTCAAATCTGCCGTTCGACGAATGGACCGAAATATTCGGATCCGAGCGCCTCACCGGTGCGCTCCTGGATCGCCTCACCCACCACGTGCATATACTGGAGATGAACGGCGACAGCTTTCGGCTAAACCAGAGCCGAAACGCCAGAGCCTGAACCCGGTCTGAACTTGATGGATGTTGACCCTTGGCCAACATGCGCCTTGTCACGCGTCAGCTTTATGGGGAGCACACCCAACAAGGCGCGGCACCTCAACTGGCCCACTTTTACTCCGGCGAATGGCCCCTTTTTACGCCGGGATTGACAATCGGTACCGGCAGCGTGGTGAGGCTGGGCTGAAGGACCAATCCCCGAAGCCAAAGCACGTTTGGAACCGCATCCCTGACGCAGTCCGGACCAAGATCGTCAAGCTGGCTTTGACAGAGACGGAGCTGTCGCCGCGAGAGCTGGCGGTGACGTTCACGGATACAGAAAGCTACATTGTATCAGAGGCTTCGGTGTATCGTGTGTTGAAAGCGCATGACCTGATCACCAGCCCGGCCTTCATTGTAATCAGGGCAGCAAGTGAGTTCAAAGACAAGACCACAGCCATCAATCAGCTTTGGCAGACCGACTTTACCTATCTCAAGGTTCTCGGTTGGGGTTGGTTCTATCTCAGCACGATCCTGGACGATTACAGCCGCTATATCATTGCCTGGAAGCTTTGCACCAACATGAGGACAGAAGATGTGACGGACACGCTGGATCTGGCGTTACAGGCTTCAGGCTGCGATCAGGTCCATGTCGTTCACAAGCCGCGACTGCTGAGTGACAACGGCTCCAGCTACGTCTCGGGCGACCTGGCCGAATGGCTGAGCGACAAAGGCATGAGGCATTCTCGCGGGGCGCCATATCATCCACAGACCCAAGGCAAGATCGAACGCTGGCATCAGACCCTGAAGAACCGCATTCTGCTGGAAAATTACTTCCTGCCAGGCGACCTAAAGCACCAGATCGAAGCCTTCGTCGATCACTACAACCATCACCGGTATCATGAGAGCCTGAACAACGTCACGCCATCCGAGGTCTACTTCGGACGGGCACAAGCCATTCTAAACCAACGAGAAAGGATCAAACGCAAAACACTTGAAATCCGGCGCTTGCAACACCGCAAACTCGCCGCATAATACTATCAACCAGATGAGTCAGATACTCGCCTAATTTACGCGGCCTCTGGAACCAAAACCTCTGATGACGGACAGCGTCTCAACACGCATTCTGTCACTCGGAACAAATGGAAACCGGCCGCAGTTGGCACCTCAAACGCGAGACATTTTCCCGCCTCTTTGGCATCGTATTTTGCTTCGGGAACCTTTACTCCAAGATCATCACTGAACAGCACCTCACCTTGCTCCAACAAGAGTGCCGTGTCATAGCCCCCTTTCTGAGTTACAAAAAACGTGGCCAGAGACCCCAGTTCGGATAATAAGGCGATACGGTACTCGTTGTATTTAGTCTTCATCCCCCAAAGATCGTACGCGTCTAAGCTGGCCTCATTCTTCTTGTCCCCGCTGATGTACATATCCAACAAAAAAAGCAGTTCTCTACCGAGCTGGGTGGAACTATGCAGATAGGGCGAATAAACGCTTTCATCCAAGAGCTGCCTGAGGGTTCCACCGGCTCCCATTATCGACGTCACTGTCGGCCATCGTGCCGTTTCTTCGTCGGGAAGAGTGGAAAGCTGTTCCAATTGGTCGTGGACATGCATCACATAAGGGAGCAAAATGCGCAGCATTGCGGGCCTCTTGCGAATGGTGGGAAACGGTCTAGACATAACCTAGCCTCCCACCGCTGGTATGGCAAGTGTAACGCTGCTTTTTCTATTGGGGTGACGGCTGTGGTACTGGCCTGAGGTCTTTGCCCTGAATCACCCCCCGTCCCGGCCCCCGAGCCGGGACCTCCCTCGCGCAAACAGAGGGGCCCCGGATCAAGCCCGGAGCGCGACCGCCTCAGATGCAATCCGCTTTAACGCGGCTCCGCCCCCCGCTGCGCCGCGATCTGCGCCAGTAGTCGCTCAGCCATCTGTACATACTGGCTCGCTCCGGCGCCCCCTCAAACACCTCCAGCGCCGCCCGCGCATTGGCCTCAGCCGCATCCAGCCGCGCCACATCGCCCGCCTTGTCAAAATACGCGCACTCGACATCTGCCAAATTGAATTGAACGTTGGCCCATTGCAGCGGCACCCGGTCGCGCGTCCGTTCCTTCAGGGCATCGCGATAGGCGCTGACGGCTTCGTCCAGCCGCCCGGTCCCGGCCTCGCGCTCCCCGAGGATAGCCAGCGCATTGCCAAGGTTCATCTGGCTCAAAGCCCATTGCAGCGGCACCCGGTCGCGCGTCCGTTCCTTCAGGGCATCGCGATAGGCGCTGACGGCGTCGTCCAGCCGCCCGGTCCCGGCCTCGCGCTCCCCGAGGGCTCGCAGCGCGTTGCCAAGGTTCATCTGCGCCGTGGCCCATTCCAGCGGCACCCGCTCGCGCGTCCGTTCCTTCAGGGCGTCGCGATAGGCGGCGACAGCCTCGTCCAGCCGCCCGGTCCCGGCCTCGCGCGCGCCGAGGGTTTGCAGCGCATTGCCAAGGTTCATCTGCGTCATGGCCCAGTCCAGCGGTAAGCGTCCGGTGGTTACACTTCCGGGCTGTAATTCCACGGCATCAGCTCGTCTAGCCTGTTAATTTTATGGTCGGCGACACGCTCCGGAACCCAAGTGAGCCATGCCTGTGGATCAACGCCGTTGAGTTTGGCGGTTTCGATCAGAGTGAAGGCGATGGCCATGGAGTTTCCACCACGTTGTGATCCGGCAAACATCCAGTTCTTGCGGCCTATGGCGACGGGCTTCATGGCGCGTTCGGCGGTGTTGTTATCGGGCATGCTGACTTCGGCGCTTCGATTTCCGCCCCTGTTTTTCAAATGTCATGTTAGACAGGTTTCGCGGGATCGGGGCGTCGGAGTGCGAAGAAGCGGGCAGGCCGACTAGACAATGAGCTGCGAGCTCGTGTTGTTATCTGGCCGCCCCTACGACCAGCCCGTGTGCGCCGCGAGCGCGTATCCGTAATTGTCTTACGAGCCCGTGCACTCCTTTAACAACGAGAAGGAGTACATATGATGAGATCAATAGGAATGGACGTCCATCGAAGTTTCGCGCAAGTCGCGATCTGTGATGATGGCCAAATAACAGACAGTTTCAAGGTCGATATGGAGCATGATGCGGTCGTGGAATTCGGGCGCAGTCTGCGAGCAGATGACGAGGTGGTTCTGGAGGCCACGGGAAACACCGCAACGATCGTCCGGCTTCTGACGCCGTTCGTGGCGCGGGTGGTGATCGCCAATCCACTACAGGTGAAGGCAATCGCTCATGCCCGGGTGAAGACCGACAAGGTAGACGCAAAAATCCTAGCCCAACTTCACGCAGCAGGGTTCCTGCCTGAGGTGTGGGCGGCGGATGACGAGACGCTTGCACTAAGGCGACTTGTTTCAGAGCGCGCAGCGGTGGTGCGCTCTATCCGACGATCCAAAAGTCGCGTTCAGGCAGTCCTGCACGCCAACCTAATCCCAAAATACGCAGGCCATCGTGTGTCCTGAGTGCCAACATGGAAAGGAGGTACGTAACTGTAAGAGAGATGAGGGTAGGCCCCTCGGGTTCGGCGATCAGGAGCCGATCCCAAACCACCACAAGCTGCTGTCGTAAAGAGCGATGGTGGTGAGCGTTGTGGAAACGGCGGGGCGTGACCCCGTCAGGTACGATCCAGAGAGACGAGCGAAAGCGAACCGTCGATGAACTGCCGAAAGCGTATGGTTGATGTCAGAACCGGGGGTGGTGGTCACCCCGGGATGAGTATGGGCGGAGCCCTGAAGTCCGGCCCATGCGGCATCCGGCTCGAAGGCGGCGTGAATCTGGATCAGGCTCTTTTGCGGAACAGGAGAACCTGTCGTCCCGATGCCAAGGAAGACGACCGATCAGGAAGCCCCCGAAAGGTCCAGAGTACCGATGCGGGGCACAGGGGCAGAACAACTCGTAGTAGGGATGAAGGTGCTGTAATGGCGCTGGACCGAAGGGGTTGTGGTGTTCAGTCGCTGTCACTGGCCAACTGGTAACAGGATGAGCCGGATGTCAGGGACAAAGCCGTTTACGATAGAAAAGAGAGACGTCTGGGAAGCGTTCCAACATGTGGACGCCAACCAGGGTGCAGCTGGTGTAGATGGGCAGACGCTCGAAAGCTTCGGGGAGCGGCTTGGTCCGAACCTATACAAGCTTTGGAACCGGATGTCCTCTGGCAGCTACATGCCATCGCCGGTGCGTCGGGTGATGATCCCCAAAGCCGATGGCGGCCAACGACCGTTGGGCATTCCGACGGTCACGGACCGCATCGCGCAGGGGGTTGTCAGACAGTATCTTGAGCCCTTGGTGGAACCAGTTTTCCATCGGGATTCTTACGGATACCGGCCTGAACGCTCCGCCATCGATGCCATTCGGACGGCGCGCCGGCGATGCTGGCGCTTTGACTGGGTGTTGGACATGGACATCAAAGGGTTCTTTGACACCATCGATCATGAACTTCTGCTCAAGGCAGTTCGCCATCATACGGACTGTCGATGGGTGCTGCTTTATATCGAACGGTGGTTGAAGGCCCCCGTGATGATGGAGGGTGGCAGTCTTGTCTCGCAGGAACGTGGAACGCCGCAGGGTGGGGTTATCTCACCGCTGCTGGCCAACTTGTTTCTGCACTACGCTTTCGACAAATGGATGGATCGGGAGAACCCGCAAGTGCCGTTTGAGCGCTATGCGGATGACATCATCTGCCATTGTCGGACGGAAGGCGAAGCGCGCAGGCTATGGCGGCAGGTCGAAGATCGGCTCGCTGAATGTGGCCTGTCACTTCACCCGCAGAAGACAAAGATCGTCTACTGCAAGGATACGAACCGAAAGGGATCTTTCCCGACGGTTGCTTTCGACTTCCTCGGCTACAGGTTCCAGCCCCGGCTGGCGATCTGGCGCGGAGGTTTGTTTGGCGTATCCTACCTTCCGGCTGCTGCCCCAAAGGCGCTCAAGGCGTTCCGACGCCGGGTGCGTAACTGGGGTTTGCAACGGCGCAGCGACAAGGGGCTGACCGATCTGGCCCGTATGTTCAATCGCCAGATTGAGGGTTGGATCGGCTACTTCAGATGCTTCTACAAATCGGCGCTCTATCCGACACTGCGTCTGATAGACGCCCATTTGGTCCGATGGGTGATGCGGAAGTACAAGCGCTTCAAGCAACGGCCCCGGCAAGCGCGGCTCTGGCTCGCCAGAATCGTGAAATCCACGCCGGGACTGTTCGCCCATTGGTCTCTGCTCTACGCAAATGGCTGAATGCTGGGAGCCGTATGAGCCGAGAGGTTCACGTACGGTTCTGGGAGCGCGTGAGGGTGAAATCCCCTCGCGCGACTCGCTTGTTCGGGAAAGGTGGGCGACGTTGGTTGGCCAAGGCCCCTCTGCCAAAAACCGAACGCGATCTTCTTGAGCGGCATCTCGATGAGTTGGATTGGTTGGCTGGGCGGTTGGAGACGCTTGAGCGCGATCTGATCCACATCTCTCTTGACGATCCGCAGATGCGTAAACTGATGGCCGTGGCTGGCATTAGCTCCGTAATTGCTACCGCCGTGATAGCATCGATCGGAGATATCAGCCGGTTCGCCACCCCTGGGAAGCTTGCCAGTTACTTTGGTTTAACGCCGAGGGTACGCCAATCCGGCACCCGCGAGGCCATCCACGGTAGGATCACCAAACAGGGAAATGCAACCGCTCGAACGATGCTGGTTGAGGCCGCATGGGGTGCCGCTTCAGTCCCCGGTCCTTTGCGTGCGTTCTTTTTGCGTATCAAAGATCGAAAGGGCGCCAATGTTGCGGCGGTTGCCACTGCGCGCAAAATTGCAACCCTGATCTGGCATCTCCTCACCAAGGACGCCCCTTACCAGTGGGCACGTCCGGCATTTGTCGCAATGAAGATGCGCAAATTAGAATTACGCGCCGGAGCCCCTAAAGCCTACGGGAAAGCCGGTCCTGGGCGTGATTACTGGATCAAGGAACTTCGACATCGAGAAATGGAACTGGTTGCCAATGCCGAGGCTTCCTATGCAAAGATGGTCGAGGCGTGGCGAGAAAAGCCACCAAAGACCCAAAAAATCTGAGAAAGGGGCTGTTCAACAACATCCGTGTCCAGCTCCAGAAAGCCGTTGTCGAGGTAGGGCCGTGTTTTGGGCATACGGCCCAAGGCATATCGAATGGCCTTTGCCAAAGGTGATTTGCCCGATATTTTGGGCAATTGGTCGCGCAACCATTCTTCCAGATCATCGAAGATGGGCTTTGCATTTTCTTGACGCAGAGCAGCACGGGCCTCGGGAGATTGGCCCCTTGCCTGTTTTTCCACACCATACAATTGCGCAATCCGCTTGATGGCCTCCCCGGCAATGGCGGAACCTTGTGCGGCAAACACATCGACAAACTTGCGTCGGATGTGGGCCATGCAGGCCACTTCCGTGGCTTTACCTTCACCGAACACGCCGTTGAAACCGGCATAGCCATCCGCATGCACCCAGCCTTGATAACCAGACAGGTGCTTGACCGGGTGCTCACCCTTTCGATCCACTGTGAACTGATACCAAACGCAGGGCGGTGCCCGTCCAGCACAGCTGGACAGATTGTCTGTTTGTGCGCCTGTGGCGCACGGGCCGGACCATGGTCGTTCGTCTCTGACATAGGCCCAGATGCGGGCTGTCCTGGTCTTTTTGTTTCCTGGGGCTAACATCTTCAGTGGGGTATCATCTGCAAACAGGGATGTGCCACCTTTGGCCCGTTTTGCAATGGCCTCGGCCAATGGTTCCAGAAGCCCGGTAGATTTGCCCACCCAATCTGCCATAGTCGAGCGATCCGGATCGACACCCTCACGGGCATAAATTTGCGACTGGCGGTAAAGCGGCAGATGATCTGCAAACCTGCTCACCAGAACATGCGCCAGCAGGCCGGGACCAGGTCGGCCCCGTTCAATCGGGCGCGAGGGCATCGGGGCTTGCGATATCGCCTCACAGCGACGGCAGGCCATACGCGGTCGGGTGATTTTGTTCACCACAAAGCGGCCGGGGGGGAGCGTTAGAAATTCCGTGTCATTTCTGTAAACTGAAGAAAAGGAATGACACATGCGAGAAGAATTTGATTTTGATGTAGCTTTGGCGGCTTTGCAAGATGGCCAGGGCCTTACAGGCAAGGACGGTATTCTGACGCCGTTAGTCAAGCAACTGACCGAAGCTGCATTACAGGCTGAACTGGAGGCGCATTTAAAGGCCGACAAGTCCAGCAACCGCAGGAACGGAGCTGGCCGTAAGACCATCAAATCCACGTCTGGAAGTTTCGAACTGGCAACGCCACGAGATCGGGCTGGATCGTTTGAGCCGCAACTGGTGAAAAAACACCAGACCCACATGAGCGACGAGATCGAATGCAAGATTATTTCAATGTTCGGGCTTGGAATGAGCTATCTGGACATCGCTGGACACATCTCGGAAATCTACGGTCTGGATGTTTCAAACGCCACGATCAGCGCCGTCACTGATAAATTGATCCCTGAAATCAAGCTCTGGCAGCAGCGGCCCCTGGACAGCCATTACCCGTTTGTTTGGCTTGATGCTATTCACTACAAGGTTAAGCAAGACGGGCGCTACGCAGCCAAAGCGGTTTACACGGTTCTGGGGCTTAATCTTGAGGGCAGGAAGGAAATTCTTGGCCTGTATCTATCTGAAACCGAAGGTGCAAACTTCTGGCTCTCGGTGCTGACGGACCTGAACAATCGCGGCCTGCAAGACATCCTGATTGCTTGTGTCGATGGCCTCACGGGCTTTCCAGAGGCGATCAACGCGATCTTTCCCCAGACCGAAGTCCAGCTTTGTGTCATCCACCAAATCCGCAATTCTCTGAAATATGTAGCCAGCAAAAACCAGAAGGAATTCATGGCTGATCTAAAGCCGGTTTATAAGGCTGAAACTGTGAAAGCGGCTGAAATCGCGTTGGATGCGTTAGAAGAAAAATGGGGAACTAAATACCCAATCGTCATTAAATCATGGCGTAAAAAATGGCCCAATTTGTCGGTCTACTTCAAATATCCAGCTGACATTCGGCGGGTAATTTACACCACCAACGCAATCGAGGCCGTGCATCGCCAGTTCCGAAAACTGACCAAAACCAAGGGCGCGTTTCCCAATGAAAACAGTTTGCTCAAACTGCTGTATATGGGGATCCAGAACGCTTCAAAAAAATGGACCATGCCATTGCAAAACTGGAATTTGACTTTGTCCCAACTTTCCATCTATTTTGAGGGAAGGTTAGACGATGTCTTGGACATCTAGACTAACCCCGTGACACGGAATTCTGAACACCCTCGCCCGGGGGATGTATTCCAGCTCTTCGGTAATATCTTCGCCCAGCTTTGAGAGATCGCCACCGCACTCAGGGCAATCCTCGCCAACAGACAAACCTGCTCGATACGTTCCAGATGATCGGGCAGCGGTTTGCGCCTTGGCTTTTCCTTCAGCTCTATCGGTTCAGCAGGCGCGGTTTCTGCGGCCTTTACCGCCGCCTCTGCAATCTCTTCATTCTCGGCAAACAATTGCAGTTGATCCATGCCCTCGGATTTGGATCCGAAACGGTGCCGGTTTGCCCCGTGTAGCTGATGCTGAAGCTTCTCGATCATCAGCGCCTGTGCCTTCACCTCTGACGCTAAAAGCTCGGTGACACGCCGTAGTTCAACGGGGTCTTCTGGCAGGTTATCAAGGGCGTTCAACATGGCTATTCTATACAGAATTGCGCCCTGAATGTGAATCCATAAACGCCTGTATTACTTGATATTTACGCCTGATTACCCTGCTTTCAAAGGCCGCCATGTCCGCTGTGGAATGCGCCAGTCAATGCCCTCCAGCAGCATCGCCAGTTGCGCCGACGTCAGGCAGACCTTGCCGTCTTTAGCGGCAGGCCAAACAAACCGGCCCCGTTCAAGACGCTTGGAAAACAGGCAGGCTCCCTGGCTGTCCCACCAGATAATTTTGAGCAAATCACCACGCCGCCCCCGAAACACAAATAGATGGCCGGAAAACGGATCCTCTGCCAAAACCTGCTCGGCCTGCGCCGCCAGAGTATTGAAACCCCGCCGCATGTCTGTCACGCCCGCCGCCAGCCAGACCCGTGTGTTGCCTGGCACGGGGATCACGAAGAAAGCCCTTTCAACAAACGTGCCAACATATCCGCATCAAAACCGCCCCCGGCTATAATCCGGTGACCGTTGGACAGCTCGATCTCAATTCGGCCTGACGGAGTGCTGGTCACGGCTGGATCAACGCTGGCTGACGCTTCAATCCCGACTGGCAAAAATACAGGGCCGTCAGCTTCCGGCACAACATCCACGGCGGGAGCATACCGATCATCCTTCAGCCATTTGAATATCAGATTGGCATTCATCGCATACCGACGTGCAACCTGCGCAACCGAAACACCAGCCGCCGTCGTCTGAAAACAGATTGAACGCTTCTCATCATCCGGCCAACGCCGCTTCTTCTGCTTCACAGCCATAGAGGGCCCCTAAGTGTCCACTATCAATGGTGGACACTAACCCATCAAAATCTGCGCCGTTAGGCGGGGCACACCGGACGCTTACCTTGAATCTACGGCAGTCTCGGGGATGCCAGGAACGGACATCCGCGCCGACGACAGAGTGATCTTTGATGTTTCCAATATCGGCGGTGTTCGCAGGGTCACGCATATAATCAAACATTGGTCATGCGGGACCGCCATGGAATACTGCGGCACGCTGGCCGCTGCCTTGCAACAGGAAGCCCGCCGCAAGCCATATCTTGTCGAGGCAAGCTAGATCCCGGCATCGCCATCCGGCCGCAAGTAGCGCCCTAAGAGGGCCCGCGTGACAATGCGGCAACACCGGTGCGCGCCATTTCAACCAGGCCGAGCGGGCGCATCAGGTCGGCAAAGGCATCGACCTTTTCGGATGTTCCGATAACTTCGAAGACAAAACTTTCCAACGTGCTGTCAACGACATTAGCGCGGAATATGTCGGCCAGCCTGAGCGCCTCGACCCGGTCATTGCCTGTGCCGCCGACTTTGAACAGTGCCAGCTCGCGTTCGACCGACCGGCCCTCGACCGTCAGGTCATGCACTTCGTGGACTGGCACGATGCGGCCCAGCTGGGCCTTGATCTGTTCGATTACTGCGGGCGTGCCGGTAGTCACCAGCGTGATCCGCGAATGGTGGCCGGTGTGGTCGATCTCGGCCACGGTCAGGCTCTCGATGTTATAGCCGCGTCCGGCAAAAAGACCGATGACGCGGGCCAGAACGCCGGCCTCGTTGTCGACGATGACCGAGATCGTGTGGCGTTCGGCAACCTCGGAATGCGGGTCGCGCAGGTTATAGGCGGAATGGCTGGTGGCGCCTTTTTTGATTTTGAGGGTGGTCATGGGTGCATTCTCTCTTCCAACTTCTCGGCCAGCCAGAGTTTGATTAATGCCTGGCGGGTGACGCCGATGCGCTTGGCCTCTTTATCCAGGCTGCTGACCATCCAGGCCGGGAAATCGACATTGACCCGCCGTGCCACGATGTTTGGGCGCTCGGCGCGCGACCAGTCCACGAATTCGGACATGTCCTCGCCTGCATCAAACCGGCGGTCAAATTCCTCAGACGTGATCGGGCGCGCTGCGGCCTTTTGAGTGCTCATAGATCGCTCTTTCCTTTCGCTTGGCCGGTCGAACCGAGATCAACCGGATCCTGGCAGTCCGCGCCGTGTAGACCGCGGCCCAGATGCGACCCTCGATCCGGCCCAGCGCCATAAACCGTTCTTCGACCGGATGATCGGCTGGAGCCAGTATCAGACCGTCATCATCCCACAGCGCTTGTGCCGCTTCGAAATCGAGCCCGTGCTTGTCGAAGTTGGCCGCGCTCTTGGCCGAGTCGTATTCGAAATCTATCACGTTATGGTATAATTATTGTCCATTTTCAATACTATTTCACACCATAACCGAACCCTTGGCATCAATCGCGCCTTGGGTCGAGGCCTCGCCCAGCAGCATTTCGTTGTGCGGTTTGCCGGACGGGATCATCGGGAAGCAGTTTTCGTGTTTTTCGACCAGGCAGTCGAAAATCACCGGGCCCGGGTGGTTGATCATCTCCAGGATCGCGTCATCCAGATCGTCCGGCTTGTCGCAATAGATACCCTTGGCCCCGAAAGCCTCGGCCAGTTTCACGAAATCGGGCAGGGCTTCGGACCAGCTATGCGAGTAGCGTTCGCCGTGCAGCAGCTCCTGCCACTGGCGTACCATGCCGAGGCGCTCGTTATTGAGGATGAACTGCTTGACCGGCAGACGGTATTGCACCGCGGTGCCCATTTCCTGCATATTCATCAGCCAGCTGGCCTCGCCCGCGACATTGATCACCAGACTTCCCGGGTGCGCCACCTGCACCCCGATTGATGATGGAAAGCCGTAGCCCATCGTGCCCAGACCGCCGGAGGTCATCCAGCGGTTGGGTTCCTCGAACGTCATATATTGCGCGGCCCACATCTGATGCTGGCCAACTTCGGTGCAGATATAGCGGTCATAGGACTTGGTCAGCACCTCAAGCCGTTCGATCGCATATTGCGGGCGGATCGTCGGGCGATCCTGTTTGTAGAACAGGCAGTTGGTCTTTTTCCATTCGGCGATCTGGTTCTGCCAGCCGGTCAATGCGCCCAGGTTGACCCTGGAGCCGCGTTTTTTCCAGAGCGCCAGAACATCCTTCAGCACATGGGCCACATCACCGATGATGGCGATATCGACATGGATCACCTTGTTGATCGACGACGGATCGATGTCGATATGCACCTTGGTTGAATTCGGGCTGAAGGCATCGAGTCGTCCGGTGATGCGGTCATCGAAACGGGCGCCGACATTGATCATCAGATCGCAATCGTGCATGGCCATATTGGCCTCGTACATCCCGTGCATCCCCAGCATGCCCAGCCAGTTGGCACCTGACGAGGGATAGGCGCCGAGGCCCATCAGGGTGGAGGTGATGGGAATGCCGGTCGCATCGACTAGTTTGCGCAAAAGCGCACTGGCCTTGGGTCCGGAGTTGATCACCCCGCCGCCGGTGTAAAAGATCGGGCGGCGCGCTTTTTCTATCTCGTTGACCAGCGCCTCGATTGCCTCTGGATCACCTTTTGTCCTTGGTTGGTAATGGCTTACCTCGACTTTTTCAGGTGGCGTATAGGTGCCATTGGCAAATTGAACATCCTTGGGGATGTCAACTAGAACCGGACCAGGGCGCCCGGTTGTGGCGACATGAAACGCCTCGTGAATGATGGCCGCCAGCCGCTCGCTATCCTTGACCAGCCAGTTGTGCTTGGTGCAGGGCCGGGTGATGCCGACGGTATCGGCCTCCTGAAAGGCGTCGGTGCCGATCATGAAAGTGGGCACTTGACCGGTCAGCACGACAATTGGGATCGAATCCATCAACGCATCGGTCATGCCGGTGACCGCATTGGTGGCGCCGGGGCCGGAGGTGACAAGAACCACGCCGGGCCTGCCGGTTGAACGGGCATAGCCTTCGGCGGCGTGAACGGCACCCTGTTCGTGGCGCACCAGGATGTGGCGGATGTCGTTTTGCAGGAAAATTTCGTCATAGATCGGCAGCACTGCGCCGCCGGGATAGCCAAAGACGGTGTCCACGCCCTGATCCTTCAGCGCCTGAACCACCATTTTCGCCCCGGTCATCTGGCCTTTTGCCATCTCGATCTCCAAACTCGTCTGCCGCGCATAAAAAAACCCCCGATTTTCGGGGGCGCATGGGGGTGATCTGGGTGTCCGTTACCGGCCCATGCGCCATTTCTTGATATCTACGACCACCTCGGCCATGCGTGAAGGCTCCCTTGCGCGTGCCCGCGGGACATTATGGGGGCAAAAAACGCCCGTCAATATCAAATTGACGTAACATTATGTCGCGCCGTGCGGATTATTGCGCCGTTCGTTGCGCAGATGCCGTCGGATATGAAATGTTAGGTGTCTCCTCGGGCCGATGCATTCGGATCGGATCGCGGCGAATTCGTGCCCGGCTAAGTGTTCAGATTGAGGGGCTTGCACGATCGGGGCACCCAACCCGATGTGTCTAAAAGCTTGCATCCAAGTTCTGGCAGGCTAATGTGGCGCAGCAAGAATTGGCGCCCGTTTGACGAACCGGCGTCTGATAAATGGTAAAAACGGGAGGAAAACCATATGAATCGTCGTGCATTCTTGAAAAATACAGCACTTGGCGGATCGGCTGCTGCTGCGTCGTCGCTTGCCGCACCGGCCTATGCGCAAGGCAACCGGACCCTGACAATGGTGACGTCATGGCCGCGGGGTTTTGGGGTTCTTGACGATGCTGCCGTCAAATTTGAAGAGAACGTCGCGGCGTGCTCGGACGGCTCGCTGACCCTTGACAAAAAAGCGCCCGGTGAACTGGTGGGCGCGCTGGAAGTGTTCGATGCGGTGTCGTCGGGCCAGGCCGATCTGTACCACTCGGCTGACTACTACTTTATCGGTCAACATCCGGCGTTAGCTTACTTTACGGCCGTCCCGTTTGGTGCGACCGCACAGGAGCTGACCAACTGGTATTATCATGGCGGCGGGCAGGATCTGCATGACGAGATCGGCCAGATCTTCAACTTCAAGGGCTTGCTGGCCGGTAACTCTGGCTCGCAGTCAGGTGGCTGGTTCCGCAAGGAAATCAACTCTGCCGAAGATTTTCAGGGCCTGAAATTCCGTATGCCGGGACTGGGCGGCAAAGTGCTGGGCAAGCTTGGTGCTTCGGTTCAGAACATCCCCGGCGGCGAGCTGTATCAGGCGTTGAGCTCGGGCGCTTTGGACGGTCTGGAATGGGTCGGCCCGATGGCGGACGAACGCGCGGGCTTTCATGAAGTGGCCAAGATCTACTATACGGCAGGATTTCACGAGCCGGGATCAGGGCTGGCCGCCAACGTCAACCTCGATGTCTGGAACGACCTGACGCCGCAACATCAGGCGATCCTGGATACCGCATCGCAGGCTGCCAACCAGTGGCAATTGGCGCAGACGCTGTCGGCCAACGGCGCGGCACTGGCACGCCTGCAGTCCCAAGGCGTCAAGACGCTGCAATTCAGCGATGATGTGTGGGATGCCTTTGGTGCAGCGTCGGCAGAAGTGCTAGACGAAAACATGGACGACGAATTGTTCGTCCGTGTCCGCGAGAGCTTTGAAACGTCGCTGGCGATCTCGTCAAGCTGGCTGCAAAAGTCGGACGGCTATTACATCCAGCAGCGCAGCCGCGTGCTGGGCGGCTAGTCTCAGGCGGCGCGAAATCCGACGCCCCGTATCCGCGGGGCGTCGACCTGCACGGAACACTTGCGCGTCTTAGATAAACGGGGCCGAGGGGCAATTGATGCTGGACGGAATTGTATGGTTCTTTCAGAGCCTCGCACTGGCCGTTTACAACCTATTCTACGCCGTCACCCATCCCGCAACGTGGCTGAACTGGTCCGACAACGAAGCGATGATGCGCTTTATCTATTATGGCGCATCGGGCGAGCTGTTTTTTGTCATATTGTTGATACTTCTGATCGTCACCGCAATTGGGATGCGGCGCAATTCGTTCATGTGGGCCTGTGTGCGTGGGCTGGAAGGGTTCGCCAATACCACCGGGCGCATATTCGCCTGGGGCGGGTTGCTGATGGTTCTGCAGCAGGTGCTGATTGTGTTTCTGCAGCGAATTTTCCGGGTGTCGGAGATTTCGGTGTCGCCGGTAGGACTGGATTTCACCCGCGACCTTTCGTGGTACGGCGAAGAGCTGAAACTCTACAACGCCGGTATCGTGTGCATGTGCGCGGCTTACACATTCGTTCAGGGCGGCCACGTCCGAGTTGATCTGATCTACGCCAAGGTGCGTTTTCGCACCAAGAAGGTCATCGACATGTTCGGCGCGCTGTTTTTCATGATCCCCTCGGCGACGCTGATCTGGCTTTACGCCTGGTTTTTCATGTGGCGGCATCTGGTTACGCCAAAGGTCAGCGCGACAGACACGCTGGAACTGTTGATGCGCAAATCCAGCATCCTTAAATGGAACGTCGAGACCATCGGTTTCAGCCCCAATGGGTTCGATGCTTATTTCCTGTTCAAATTGCTGCTCGTTGCCTTCACGGCGATGATATTCTTGCAGGCTATCGCGGTTTTCTATCGTTCGTATCTTGAATGGAAAGAGGGCGAAGCAAGCGCCGGGAAATATCTGGACAAAGATACGCTCGGCGCAGGCGAAGAAGCCTATGAAGATGCGTTTTAGGGGGCGGGGGCATGTTTGGACTTGATGGCGTAGAAGTCAGCCTGCTGATCGTATTTCTGATGCTCTTTGCCTCGATCCTGTCGGGTTTTCCGGTGGCTTTTGCAATCGGCGGGGCCGGAGTGATTTCGTTTGGCATTGTCGCTGCGCTCGACAGTGCCGGATTGCTGATCCACCACGCCGTTGACACGGGCTCTCAAACATATCGCGACCTGGTCAATTCCGGCGTCAATCCGCTGAATGTCTCGATTTTCCGATACCCGGAACTGCCGCAGATCGGCCTGCCGGTGTTTGAGGGCGGCTGGGAAAAGGCGCTGAATCGCAACATTTCCTTTATCGTCAACCGGATGAACGAGCGTGTGCTGGCGGGCCAGTCGATTGAAACGCTGCTGGCGGTGCTGATGTTCGTGCTGATGGGCATCACACTTGAGCGCTCCAAGATCGCTGATGACCTGCTGACCACAATGGCGCGCGTCTTTGGGCCGCTGCCAGGCGGGTTGGCGGTGTCGGTTGTGGTCGTGGGGGCGTTTCTGGCCGCGTCGACCGGGATCGTTGGTGCGACGGTTGTGACGATGGGGCTGCTGAGCCTGCCGACGATGCTGCGCAACGGCTATTCGCCGGAATTGTCGACGGGCGTGATTGCTGCCAGCGGAACCCTGGGCCAGATCATCCCGCCGTCGATTGTGATCGTGCTTTTGGGAACGCTGGCGGGCGATTTGTACGCGGCAGCGCAGGAAACCCGTGCGCAGGCCGCCGGCTGCACCGATGCGCTGACCTATCTGGGCGAGGCGGCGGTTGTTTCGGTGGGCACGCTGTTCCAAGCCGCGATCTTGCCGGGGATCATGCTGGCGCTTTTGTACGCGCTGTATGCGTTCGGCTATGCGCTGGCCAACCCGTCCAAAGCGCCGGCGGTGCCGGCCACGCAGGGTTCGTCGGAAAAGATCACGCGCAGCCACGGGCTGACGTGGCTGGTGGCGGCGCCGGTGGGCATGATCGCTGCGATCATTCTGGCAGGCATGGTCAATGTCGTCGGCGACCAGGATACCAGCGTTGACAGATTTTCAGAAATCTCGGTGTTCGCGCAGTTGCGCACGAATGTCTCAGATGACTGCCAGGCCTCGATGATCGCACTGCATGGTCAGGAAAAATGGGACGACGCGATTGCCGAGCAAGAGGCGATCACCGCGAGTGGCGGTGCGCAGGAAAGCCGTGAATTAACCGGTGAAGAAATTGCCGCAGCGAAGGTCGCCAAGATCGCGTCACGCGCCCCGATCGGCACCGGCGTTTCAATCATCTTTCTGACCCTGGCGATTGTGCTTGCCTTTGCACGCGGCATCGCGCCGTCGGCTGATCCGCGACCGTTGGCGATCGGGGCGGTGGGTGTGGTCCTTGGGCTGATCGCCGATATTCTGCTGATCACGCCGGTGATGACCTCAGGCACAACGGTGGCGATCCTGGCGTTGCCGATGGTGGTTACGCTTTATGGCTGTCGATATGGGGCGAAGTTGCTGGGTCAAAACGAACTGATCCGCGTGGTGTTTCCACCGCTGGTTCTGATCGTGGCGGTGCTGGGTTCGATCCTGGGCGGAATAACCAACCCGACACCAGCAGCCGCGCTCGGCGCGGGCGGCGCGATCATGCTGGCGGCTTACCGAAAATTGCACGACGAGGGGCGCGGCGGGCAGACCATTATCATGGCTGCTTTTGCCATCGTCATCATGATTTTGATCGGCATCAATTTCGATTTGCGGGTGAGCCGCAAGGTCGTTGCGACCGAGGAATGGCTGGCCTTTGTTGCCGCTCTGGCGACCTATCATTTTGCCATGTTCGGTCTGTTGTACAGCTGCGTGGTGCTGTTCAGGACCGCCGTTCTGTCGCCGGTCGTGCGCGAGACGGCGAAAGTCACATCGATGGTTTTCACCATCCTTATCGGCTCTCAGCTGCTCAATCTGGTGGTGATCTCGTTTGGCGGCGAGCATTACATTCAGGATTTCCTCCGCGCCTTTGATAACGAATTCAAAGTCTTTCTGATCGTGATGCTGGTGCTGTTTGTGCTGGGTTTTGTGCTGGATTTTCTGGAGATCATCTACATCGTTATTCCGATCGTCGGCCCGGTCATCTATGGCGGCACGTTTGATCCAAAATGGGTGACGATCATGATCGCGGTTAATCTGCAGACCAGCTTTCTGACCCCGCCGTTTGGATTTGCGCTGTTTTATCTGCGCGGGGTGGTGCCAGCATCGGTGACCACCGGTCATATCTATCGCGGCGTCGTGCCGTTCGTGCTTATTCAGGTGGTGGGGTTGGCCCTGCTCTGGACGTTCCCGCAGGTCGTGACGATTGTTCCGGCGCTGATCGGGCGGTGATGTTTGTCGCGCGCGCGTGTGACACTGCTGCACAACATCAACAATGGCACAGGTATGCATCAGTTGTCGCAATATGGCGGACAAGTGCTTTATTCGTTTCAATAAATTTTGAGCCGACCGCTAGAGTGACGCCGGATACTTGAAATCATATTCAGCTGCAGGGTCATGTTCAGATTTGTTGTCTTGGGGATTTGCGCTTCGGTTTTGGCAAATTGCAGCGGTGTGCAGGGGGCGTTTGAGAATAGTTACGCCGGTGGCTACGCGATGGAAACGCGGCTGGGAGGCTATTTCAACACAGCCTGGCCGTCGGTGCCGACATCTGGCAGCGCGAAGTTCGACGGCTATGCCCTGGCGAAACTATTTGACGCGGGCAACGTCTATCAGATCACGGGCAGCTCGACGGTCGACATTGATTTCGGAACGAAATTTGCATCGGGCAGTCTGAGTGATTTCTTTGGCACGGACTTTGATGGCAATATTGACGTCTATACCGGCACGATTGATATGCCGTTCGGGTCAATCGCGGTTTTCGATCCCAATGACATCTATATATCCTACGCGGGCACGCTTGAGGGCAACGGCGATACGATCGATCTGAACGGAACCCTGGCGGGCCGCTTCAAAGGCACACCCATCGTCGGCATCTGGCTGGATGACCTGGTTTCGACGACCAGCCTTAACGGTTCGGCGATCGCCGGTTCGCTTTTTGTTATCGGTGAGAACTAGGGGTCGGCGGGTTTTGCCCTTGCCTGGAATCAAGGCACGGTACGTGCCGCCGGGCAGCGCCCCTTCGACTTCTGCGCACCCGAATGGACGTAAGATATGACGGCACCATAAAGTGCAGACCTCATCTGTTGCGGTGCCCACACGCGGTCGGGCGCTGCCCTCTGTTATGAGGCCCGAGCCTAGTCGAGAACCTGCACGATCGCGTCAATGAGGTTCAAAAGCTCGCGCGTGTCGCGGTCTACAAGCAACAGCGCGTCACCAACCCGGTAATAGCTGCTGCCGGTGCGGGGCCGCTCAAGGCCAAGCTCTCGCCAAAGCAGATATTCGGCAAAATCTTCAAAATCCTGGTCGGTGATGACCTGGCCGATGTGGAATTTCTTTGCCAGTCCCGGCGGAATGCAGGGCGGGTTCTTTTTGGCCAGCCCCGGAGGGCAGTGCCCGGTCGACGGGTTGAAGTTGTTGTTCTTGGCCATGGCCGGTGCGGCCAGCGCCAGTGCGGCGGCAAGTGCGGGTATGATCACTGTTTTCATGGATGCGGACCTAGTCGATAATTCTGTCAGAAATTTGGCGTCTAACTCTTCGCTGATCTGGTAGCAAGCGGCCAGTAAAAATCAGGCGGAATGCCCGCTTCGGCGCGTTTTTGCTCGTTAAAGGGCGGCTTGAGGGGCGCATGGAAGTAGCGCGCAACAAGGGTGTGAAAAGTCTCTTTAGGGTCCAGTTCGTGGCGTCCGCACAGAAAGTGAAACCATTTCGACCCATAGGCGACATGCGCTACTTCCTCGGCGTAAATGATGTTGAGCGCTGCCACCGCCTGGTCATCGCCAGCGCGTTCAAACACCGCGATCATGTTCGGGGTCACGTCCAGCCCACGCGCTTCCAGCACCATGGGCACAACCGCCAGACGTCCCATGAAATCGTCGGCTGTATCCTCTGCGGCGCGCCACATGCCGGCATGAGCCGGCAAATCGCCGTAACCGCTGCCCTGATTATGCAGCCAATCGTCGATCAGCAGAAAATGCTTGGCTTCTTCACCTGCGGCCTTGGCCCAGTCGTCGTAATACCCCGGCGGCATGGGCGTGGCACCAAAGCGCGCGATGATGTCCCAATGCAGATCGACCGCGTTGAACTCGATATGCGCAATCGCGTGCATCAATGCCAGGCGGCCTTTTTCGCTGCCGGGCCTTCGCCGTGGCACGTCGCGCGGGTTCAGCAAGGCCGGCCGGTCCGGGCGCGCCGGACGGGCGGGCGGTTTGGCCGTTCCGATCTCAGGCAGGCTGCCGGTTGCGCGCCCATCAAGCCATTGGCGCGCGTAGGCGCGTGACTTATCGGCCTTTTGGTGGGCCTGAGTCGTCGTCAGAACATCAACGGCCATTTCGGCCAAAGGCATTGTCATGGCATCCTCACTCGTTCGTCCTGGACGTCAATAATCAACACGGAGTTTGATTTCGTTGATTTCCGCCAGGACTGAGCCATTATTGTGAGCATCACCTTTGCCCTTCAAGAGGCGGGATCGCAAAGTTAAAGACTGTCGAGAACATTCTGAGTTGACCGGTTTATGTACCATATGAGTTGACCGCTTCTGTTGCGGTTTCTGGCCCTGTGGACAAGTGGTCGGTCGCGGAGCGGCTGTCCACTTGTCCACAGGGCGCCGGTCGGTCGCGTCGAAGCGGGTCACGCGGCCTCGCGGGTTTGGCTGTCGATCGGTTGGCCATCGGCGTGGTATCGCGCCAGACATCGCGGTCCATGGAAGACGGCCATTGTGCCGTCGGGGTATTCGTGGACGCGGACCCTGGCCTTGACGTAATGGCGGCGGTGGCGGCCGGCGGGGATCTGAAGTGCCAGGCGCTTGTAGCGCACCGTGTTGTCGTTTGAGACGGTGCGTTCCTCGTGGATGCACAGGATGTCGTCGAGCGCGCCGGTGAAGGGGACGAAGGCGGTGCCCCGGTCCTCGGCCGGGGTCGCGAAGCGGGCGTTGTGTTGTGGCAGGAAGACCTCCTTGAGGAAGCGGTTGGCCTCGACCATGTCGGTGATGCCGGCGAGCCTGAGTTCCTGGGGCAGGCGCTTCTGCAAGGTGCCGAACATGCGCTCCGAGCGCCGCCTTGCCTCGGGCGAGCAGGCCGGGATCAACTCGATGCCGAGCTGCGCCAGGGCGCGGCCGACCTGGGTCGGGGTGTCCTTGTCCACCTTGCCGCCGGCCTCGGGCGTGTTCCAGTAGTGGCTGGCGCGGTCGGCGTAGAGCGAGCAGAACAGGCCCTTGGCCCGGATCGCCTCGGACACCCCCTGGAAGCTCGACATGGTGCCCTCTTCGGCGACGAAGAAGGCCGAGTAGATATCGCTGGTCGCATCGTCCATGGTGACGATCAGGTCCCACCATCGACCGGGGACCCACTCGTGGCTCGAGCCGTCCTGGTGCAACATCATGCCGGGCAGGGCACGGCGCGGCCGCTTGCGCCGGTGCGCCCCACGCCTGGGCGCCGCGCGCCTGCGCCCATGGGCTTGCAAGCTCAGCCGCAGCCAGTTGTAGCTGCGCTTGAAGCCGTGATCGGCCACCAGCTTCTCGTGGAAGTGCTTGGCCGTGAAGTCCCAGTAGCGGGTGTCGAACAACTCCAGCACCCGCGCCACCTCGTCCACCGGCGCGCGCCGCGCCGAGAGGCGGCCCAGGCGGCGGTCGTAGAGACCGTCGGCTCCCTCCGCCTCGTAGCGGTCGCGCCAGCGCCGGAAGGTGCGCTCCGAGACACCCAGAACCTCCGCCGCCTCCGCCTGGCTCAAGCCACCCCGATGGGTGCGCCCGTAAACCTCCTCGAACTTCATCAATCTCAGTCCCTGTACCTGCTCCGTCCGACGCATCGCCTCCCTCCATGGCTTGGAGGCGTTCTAAAACCGGACAGATCATCTGGTACATAAACCGGACATATCGCGTGTTACCGACAAGCGCAAAGTTAAAGACTGGCGCAAGATTAAATCTTACGATAACGCAATTAGCCAGAGGATATGAGCGACAGCACCCAACCAAAGCCCGAGCGGCGACGCGCGACGCGAAAGCCTGCCAGTCGCGGTCACCGAATTGCCGTCGCGTTTGGCATGGTGGTGACCAATCTGGTGCTGGTGGTGCTGGTTGTCTACGCGATCCTGTCGCTGACTGAATCGTCGCTGACCGCGCCTGCCTGGCTGACTGAACGGGTCGAGGCCCAAGCCAATGCGGCGCTGCCGGGCGAACGTCTGTCGATGGGCCGATTGTCGCTTAGGGTCAATGATGCGGGGCTGCCGGCGTTGCACATTGCCAACCTGGGCGTATTTGACGACACCGGAGCCGAGATCGCGCGGCTGAACCAGGCCTCCGTGCGCATGTCACCTGCGGCTCTGATCGGGGGCGGATTTCGGCCGCGGTTTCTGGATGTCTCGGGCGCGCAGCTGACAATGCGCCGTCGCGCCGACGGACAGTTTGCATTGTCGCTTGGCGGCACCGAGACCACCGGATCGTTGGCCGGTCTCTTGGACCAGCTTGATGCGGCTTTCGCGCAGGAGTTTTTGGCCGAGGTCTCTGAGTTGTCGGCGCGCGATTTGACCATCGCGCTGGAGGACGCGCGCTCTGGCCGGTTGTGGCAAATAACCGACGGGACCCTAAATCTGAGGCGCCTGGACGACGGGCTTGATCTGTCGATGGCTTTTGATGTTTTCAACGGAACCGAGGACCTTGCCGAAACCGAAATTAGCCTGCGCACTGAGGCGGCAAATTCGGCCGCAACCATTGGCGCGCGGTTTCGTAATGCGGCATCAGGCGACATCGCGTCGCAGTCACCGGCGCTGAGTTACCTGTCGGTCGTGGACGCAACAATTTCAGGTGCGGTGCGCACCGAGATTGACGAAACCGGCCAGGTGTCGGAGTTGAACGGAACCCTTGAGATCGGGGGCGGTGCGCTGCAACCCACGGCGGCCACGCAGCCGGTTCGATTTGACAGCGCGCGCGCCTATTTCACCTATCGCCCCGAGGCCAATCGGATCACTTTTATCGAGGTATCAGTTGAGAGCGACAGTCTGACCTTCCGCGCAAGCGGTCACAGCTATCTGCAAGATTACGACGGCGCGTGGCCGCAAACGATGCTTGGGCAGTTCTCGCTCGATCAGCCTCGGTTCAACCCGCTGGGACAGTGGGATAATCCGTTGAACTTTACATCTGGGGTGGTGGACATGCGTATGCGGCTGACACCGTTTGAGATAGAATTTGGACAGATCTCGCTGGCCACTGAAGGCGAAAACATTTCTCTGACCGGGCGTATCGCGGCGGAACCGGCGGGTTGGTACGCGAGCACCGATGTCATCGCTGACGCAATCAGCATTGAGCGTCTGATGGAAATATGGCCTGAAGGCTCGATCCCACAGACGCGGGACTGGATTGCTGCCAATGTAACCTCTGGCCAGATGCAGCAGGTGCAGTTTTCTGCGCGCCAGTCGCCCGACCTTGGCCAGACCTATGAGTTGAGTTTTGGCTTTGCCGACAGCGCCATTCGCGCGATCCAGGATTTTCCGCTGGTCCGGGGTGCCTCGGGTTATGGGATTATCCAGAATGAAACCGCGACTCTGGTCCTTGAAGCAGGCAAAATGACCGCGCCGATCGGTGGTGAAGTTGATCTTGCCGGGACGCGCTATCAGATCGCCGATATTCGCGCGGATCCAGCACTGGCCGAGATTGATCTGGTGGCTAGCGGACAGGCTGAGGCGGTCGTCTCGCTGCTTGCGCTGCCACCGATCAACGCGCTTACCGGTAGCGGTTTTGCCGCGGATTTCGTGAGCGGGACGGCGCAGCTGGAAGCTGAAATCAGCTATCCGATGAAGCCCGACCGGCGCCCCGATGAGTTGCGCTACGATGCGCGCGGGATTGTGCTTGCGGCCAGTTCTGATGCGATCATCGAGGGCCGAACGATTGAGTCGCCGCGGATGGCTGTGGTCGCCGACAATTCGCGCATCGAAGTCACCGGACCGTTTGCCATCGGTGCCGTAAAGGGTGAGGCGCTATGGGTCATGAACATCGACGGTGCCGCTGACGGTCAAAGTCATGCAAGCGGAACTGTGGCCTTGTCGCAAGCGTTCGTCGATGAGTTTGACCTAGCCCTGCCGGGGGGGACGATCC
The DNA here is from genome assembly GCA_965216135.1 of Paracoccaceae bacterium. GTDB lineage: Bacteria > Pseudomonadota > Alphaproteobacteria > Rhodobacterales > Rhodobacteraceae > CBDCFL01. The sequence goes on along the minus strand of CBDCFL010000020.1, from coordinate 274,673 downwards.
GTGGTCACGCGGTTGGGCAGTTCGACATTTCACTTCGCCCGGGACAAAGCGCGGCGTTCACGCTGATCTCTGATCTTAACCGCATGGGGTTTGCGCTTCCGCAAATCGGCTGGACAAAACAGCCGGATGTGACCGGATCGCTGCGGGTGCAGGGCACGCTGGGCGATCAGCCGGGGGTATCGGCCCTGTCGCTGACTGCACCCGGTCTTAGCCTGGTTGACGGACGGATCGTGTTCGACGAAAACAGGCGTTTCCGCCAGACCGATTTTGGCCAGGTTCAGGCTGGTGCCTGGCTGAGCGCACCGGTCACCATCACCAACCGCGGCGTTGGGTTGGCGCCGAGGATATCGGTCACCGGCGGCACGATGGATCTGCGGCGCACCGATTTCGGCGCGAGTGGAAATGCAGGCGGCGGCGGGCCGCTCGACATTGCGCTGGACCGGGTCATTGTGTCCAGCGGCATCACCTTGACGGAGGTTGCCGCCGAGCTTGACGCGTCCGGTCCGCTGTCGGGCAATTTCAGCGCCCGCGTCAACGGCGGGGCACGACTTACGGGCCGCCTTGAGACAGTGGCAAATGGAATTGCGGTGCGCGCGCAGGGGGCAAATGGCGGCCGCATCTTGCGCGATGCGGGCATTTTCCGTTCGGCAGCGGGTGGCCAGCTCGATCTGATTTTAGCGCCGGGGACAGGGGAGGTGATTTATCGCGGGCAGATGAAGATCACCGACACGAATGTGCAAAACGCACCGGTCCTGACCGAGCTTTTGTCGGCGCTTTCGATCGTGGGCCTGCTCGACCAGATGCGCGGGGCGGGCATAGTGTTTTCCGATGTGGATGCCGAGTTTGATCTGAACGGCGATCTGGTGCGCCTGAAGAGCGGGTCGGCGGTCGGGCCGTCATTGGGCATTTCGCTTGACGGGATATATGATCTCAATGCCTCAGAGATCAACATGCAGGGGGTCATTTCGCCGGTCTATTTCCTCAACACCATCGGCCAGATCTTTTCGCAAAGACAGGGTGAGGGTTTGTTTGGCTTCAATTACCGGTTGCGGGGGCCGATTGATCAGACAGTGGTTGAGGTCAATCCGCTGTCTATTCTGACGCCCGGCCTGTTTCGCGACATATTCCGTGCCCCGCCGCCGGAGCCCAAGCAGTGAACCTGTCGGATTTCGACTTTGATCTGCCAGAGCATCTGATTGCCACGCAGCCAGCGCGCCCAAGGAGCGCGTCGCGCCTGTTGGTGGCAGAAGGCGGGCGAATCGAGGATCGCGTATTTGGCGAACTTTCCGGCGTTCTGCGACCCGGCGACCGGCTGGTGCTCAATGATACCAGGGTCATTCCTGCCCGGCTGTTGGGTAGGCGCCGCCGTGAGGGGGCGGGTGGACCGAGCGAGGCACGCATCGAGGTGACGTTGTTGGCGCCGGATGCCGACGAGTGCTGTTGGTCGGCGATGGTCAAACCTTTGAGGAAAATCCGCGACGGCGAGTGGCTCGATTTCGGCGATGGTCTGGGTGCCGAATTGATCCGCCGGGATCGGGGCGAGGTGCGCCTGAAGTTCAACAAAAGGGGACCGGCGTTTGATGGCTCACTTGAACGCGCTGGGCATATGCCCCTGCCGCCGTATATTTCCGCGCGCCGTGCTCCGGATGCGCAGGACCGGGTGGATTATCAGTCGGTCTGGGCGCGCGCCAATGGTGCCGTAGCCGCGCCGACGGCCTCGCTGCATTTCGACAACGCGATATTGAAGGCACTGGCGGAGCGCGGTGTCGATCAGACATTTGTGACGTTGCATGTCGGGGCGGGGACGTTTGTTCCGGTCAAGGTCGACGATATCTGCAGCCACAAAATGCACGGCGAACGGGGGCAGGTCTCGGCCCGGGCGGCAGCGGACATTCGCGCGACACGTGCCGCGGGTGGACGGATCATAGCCGTGGGCACGACCGCGATGCGCGCGCTTGAAACCGCGGCCGGGGCCAGCGGAGAAATGCGCGAATGGAGCGGCGAGACGGATATTTTTATCACGCCAGGACACAGGTTTTTGATCTGTGACGGGCTGATCACAAATTTTCATCTGCCAAGATCGACGCTGCTGATGTTGGTTTCGGCGTTTCTGGGCATGGACGAAATCCGGCAACTTTATGCCCACGCAATCGCCGCCGAATACCGGTTTTTTTCCTATGGCGATGCGTCGCTGTTGATCCCTGATAAGAAGCCATAGACACGAGCCCGCAAGAGGTCTAAGTGGCGAATCGCGGTCTTTGCGAAACCAAATCTGGTGTGCCGGGCGATCCATGGGCGGCGTAATCAAAACATCCTGGGCGCTGCTCTTGGGAATTTTGCTGTTGATGCTGGGCAATGGCCTGCAGGGCACGCTGTTGGGCATTCGCGGCAGCCTTGAGGGTTTTACGACCTTCGAGATGTCGCTCATCATGTCAGCCTATTTCGTCGGCTTTTTCGGTGGGTCGAAAACCGCACCGGAACTGATCCGTCGGGTCGGGCATATTCGGGTGTTTGCGGCACTTGGGTCGTTCATCTCGGCGGTGCTGATCCTGTTTCCAACCATAACCGAGCCCTGGGCCTGGATGGTTTTGCGCTTTATCATCGGGTTTTGCTTTTCGGGCGTCTATGTCGTTGCAGAAAGCTGGCTGAACAACGCCGCGAAAAATGAAAATCGCGGTAAGTCACTGTCGCTGTATCTGATCGTGCAGATGGCCGGCATCGTGGCAGCCCAGGGGGTGATCGCGCTTGGCGATCCGTCTGGCTTTGTGCTGTTCGTGATCCCTTCGGTTCTGGTGTCGATTGCGGTTGCGCCGATCCTGCTGTCGGTTAATCCTACCCCTACCCCTACCCCTACCCCTACCCCTACCCCTGCCTTCGCCACTGCCAAGGCGATGACTTTGCGCCAGCTCTATCGCCACTGCCAAGGCGATGACTTTGCGCCAGCTCTATGTTGCATCGCCCTTGGGATGCGTCGGGATATTCTTGCTGGGCGGGGTATTTTCGGCGCAGTTTGGCATGGGGTCGGTCTATGCGACCGAGGCGGGACTTACGGTTGCGCGAATATCGACCTTCATCGCCACGATCTATATCGGCGCGATGGTACTGCAATATCCCATTGGCTGGCTAAGCGACCGGATGGACCGGCGGGTGCTGATCTTCGGCGTCTCGGCGATCGGTGCCGTCGCTGCGCTGGTGGGCGCCGCATTAGGGTCTAACTATTCCATCCTGCTTGGCGTGGCATTTCTGGTCGGTGGAATGTCGAACCCGCTTTATTCGCTGCTTTTGGCCTATACCAACGATTATCTGGAAGCCGATGACATGGCTGCGGCTTCTGGCGGGCTTATTTTCATCAGCGGGATGGGGGCGATTGCGGGCCCGCTGATAACCGGTTGGATCATGGATCTCGCGGGTCCGGGCGGGTTCTGGCTGATCATCGCAGTCCTGATGGGCGCGCTGGCGGCCTATGCGGCCTATCGCATGACCCAGCGCCCGGCCGTCGCGGTCGAAGATACCGGCGCCTACATCGCACTTGGCCCGACCGTGTCACCGGTGGCCGTTGAAGCTGCCCAGGAATGGGCGATTGAACGGGCCGGAGAGGCGTTAGCGGAAACAACTGACACTTAATGGTCGCAACTTCATGTCTTTGAGAAACAATAATCACATCGCCCTTGCGAGACTCAGCCAAATTTGCAAGCGTTCTCGCTTGAGGGCATCGGTGACTGCGCCATGGAGGGTGGCATGATTAAACCCGACGACGTTCTTGGCTTTTGGCTGGACGAGATTACCCCCGACGACTGGAATCTTGGGGGCGAAGATCTGGATCAGACGATCACGGAAAAATTCAAGGCAGCCTGGGAAGAGGCTGCTGCAGGATCTTACGGTCTTTGGCTGACCTATCCCAACGGAATGCTGGCTTATATTGTCCTAACTGATCAGCTGCCGCGCAGCATGTTCCGGGGCAGCGACAAATCCTTCAAGCTCGACAAATACGCCCGCGCGGCGGCCAAGGTATCGATCGCGCGCGGTTGGGATCGGCGCATTGATGCGCCGGCACGGCAGTTTTTCTATATGCCGTTGATGCATTCGGAAAACCTGTGCGATCAGGAACGCTGTGTGCGGCTGATGAAGGAGCGGATGCCCGATAACGGCGCGACCAACCTTCTGCATGCCAAGGCACATCGCGAGATTATTCGCCGGTTCGGACGGTTTCCGTATCGCAACGAGGCGCTGCATCGGGTCACAAATCCCAATGAAGCCAAGTTTATTGAAAACGGCGGCTACAAGCGCATCATCAGCGAGTTGAAAGAAGTCCTGGCTGCTTAGAGCACAATCCGAAAAGTGGGAACCGGTTTTCGGGGATGAATTGCGCGCAAATTAGAATTCATAGAGAATCGCTATTTATTCAGACTAAGCGCACGATGCTCTACTAGCCGGCGATTTCCTGTTCAATCCTGCGCTCGGTGGTTTGTGACCCGGCCAGCAGTCAATCGACAAAGCGACGGGCGTAACCGGCTGTCCGCCGTTAACCTCCGCGACTGGACCTTTGGCAGTGCAGACACTACGTGAGGCAAGTACTCAAGCGGAGCGTATCGTGGCCACCCTAGCCTTTGAAGACATAGCCGAGACGTTCGACTTTCTCGACGATTGGGAAGACCGCTATACCCATGTGATTGACCTTGGCAAAGCCATGCCCGCGCTGGAGGCTGCCTTTCGCGTGCCGGCCACCAAGGTGGATGGCTGCGCGTCGCAGGTCTGGCTGGTGCCCGAGTTAGACGGGCAGGGGCCGGATGCGGTGTTCCAGTTTCAGGGCGACAGCGATGCGATGATAGTGCGCGGGCTGATCGCCATTCTGATCGCGCTTTATTCGGGGCTGGCCCTGCGCGAGGTGCTGGCAACCGATGCACAAGCCGAGCTGGCGCGGCTGGGGTTGGACGAGCATCTGTCGTCGCAGCGCTCAAACGGGCTTAGGGCGATGGTGGAACGGATCAGGGCGCTCGCCGCTGAAACATCGGCCGCCTGATCTGCGCCCGGGGCAAACTTTCTTGCAAAGAAAGTTGGTAAGACTTTTTGTCAAAAGTCTTGGCTGCGATGTCGGGGCCTAATTCGGTATTATTGAATCTGAACCTGCCGAGCGCGCGCCTGACGTGGTCCCGGAGACCAGTGAAGGGTTCGCTCTGCCCGGATTAGCCGCGAAGCGGCCCGGGCAGCGCCCGACCGCCCGGGTGGGCGGGCGCTGTTGTGACGTTGGCGCACCCGCACAAATGAAAGATGTGGCGGTGCCATAAAGTGAAGACCTCAGCCGGCAGAGGCGCCCGCCTGCGGTCAGGCGCAGCCCTTTGTTGGGTAATACCAACGGCCCCCAGATTTGACTCAAGGGGATTCCCACGAGCGGCGTGATCTGATTCAGTGGCATCAAGGCAAGGGAGGCTTTGATGGCAGTAAGGATTACGCGCAAAGACAAGTCCGCAGGCGAGCTTCGCCAGGAAGCGGCGCGGTGCCGGGATGGGAAAGCGGCGCGACGGATGTTGGCGATTGCCCTGGTTCTGGATGGGGTTGACCGCAAGACGGCGGCAGAAAACTGCGGCATGGATCGGCAGACGCTGCGGGATTGGGCCCACCGTTACAATGCGGAGGGCGTGTCGGGCCTGTTCAACCGTCGCCCGCCGGATCCACCCTGTCTGCTGAGCGCGGCACAGAAGGAGGAGTTGGCGGAAATGGTTCGGGCGGGTCCCGACCCCGAAACCGATGGGGTTGTGCGCTGGCGGCGCATTGATCTGAAACGCAAGATCGAAGAGCGCTTCGGCGTCACCATGCATGAGCGAACTGTTGGCAAACAATTGGCAAGCCTGGGCTTTCGGCGTCTGTCGGTGCGCCCGCAGCATCCGAAATCCGACCCGGATGCACAGGAGGCTTTTAAAAAAACTTCGCCGCAGAGGTAGAAGCAGCCTTGCCGGAAACAGCCCGCAGCAAGCCCCTGGAGATATGGTTTCAGGATGAAGCGCGGGTTGGCCAGCAGGGCACGCTCACCCGTATCTGGGCCGAGCGTGGAACACGCCCCCGTGCCCCGCGCGACACCCGCTATATCTGGAGCTACATTTTCGGCACCGTCTGCCCGGAACGGGCTGAAGCGGCCGCTCTGATCATGCCACATGCCGACACACAGGCCATGAGCGCGCATCTCGCCGAGATCGCTAAAACCGTCGCATCGGGCGCACATGCCCTTCTCATTCTGGATGGCGCTGGCTGGCACGGTTCGGCAGAGCTGGAGGTACCCGACAACATCACCCTGCTCAAACTCCCGCCCTATTCCCCTGAACTCAACCCGATGGAAAATGTGTGGGCTTATACCAACGGCATCAATTTCTGACTCTGTGGGGATTCCCAAATCGGTTTTGATCTGATTCAAGGTTGGCAAAGGAGGATCGCCATGCCAGCCAGTGTTCCGCTTCGTCGCGACTTTGATGCCCGCCACCTTCGTAAACTCGCCAGCCGTTGCAAGGATGCCCGGCAGAGCCGCCGTCTGTTGTCTCTTGCGGCGGTCTACGATGGCATGCGCCGTGGAGAGGCCGCAAGGATCGGTGGGATGGATCGCCAAACCCTGCGGGACTGGGTTCACCGGTTCAACGAAGAGGGACCGGATGGCCTCACCAACCGCAAGGGCGCGGGCCGGACGCGCTACCTGAGCGATGTCCAGATGAAAGAACTTGGCGAGATTGTCGAGACCGGCCCCGATCCGGCGGTGGACGGGGTTGTCCGCTGGCGGCGGATCGACCTGAAGCGGGTGATCGAGGCGCGCTTTGGCGTCATCTATTCCGAGCGCGGGATATCCAGACTGCTTGGCGAACTGGGCTTTGCCCATATCAGCGCCCGCCCGCAGCATCCCAGGCAGGATAAGCGGATCATCGAGGCGTTTAAAAAAAAACTTCGCCGACACGCTCCAGGTGCATATAGCTGACCTGCCAGCGGGAACGCCGGTGGAGATCTGGTTCCAGGACGAAGCACGCCTTGGCCAGAAGAATGGCCTGACGCGCCTGTGGGCGAGAAAGGGCACGCGCCCCCGCCAGCCGGCCGATCAGCGCTATCACAACGCCTATCTGTTCGGCGCCATCTGTCCGGCTCACGGCAAGGGGGCGGCGCTCATGCTGCCTTGGGCGGACGCGCAAGCCATGCAGATGCATCTCGACGAGATCAGCCGCCACGTCGCCCGAAAGGCCCATGCGGTTGTGCTGATGGATCGGGCCGGATGGCACACCACCGGCAAACTCAAAGTCCCGAAGAACCTCACCATCATCCTGCTGCCATCGCGCGCTCCGGAACTGAACCCGGTGGAAAATATCTGGCAGTACTTGCGCGCCAATTGGCTCTCCAACCGCGTGTTCGAAGACTACAATGCCATCGTCGATGCTGGATGCGAAGCTTGGAAAAAGCTCATCGCACAGCCCGAAACCATCACATCAATCGGAATGCGAAAATGGGCCCATATCGGTCAATGTTAAATGCCGCTGGTATTATCTGCGTGCCAACAAGCTCGCCATATCCGTCTTCGACAATTATGAGCAGATCGTCGACAGGTGTTGCGAAGCATGGAACTTCTTTGCAAACGACAAAACCGCAATCACGTCAATCACTACCAGACAATGGGCCAAAACGGTCAACGACTAGGGCCGTGGTATAAGTGCCGCCATATCCGGAGTTGGCGCCGCCGCGCAGAAGTGTGATCAAAGTGCAGAGCGATCTGCCTACTCTGCACGTATCGGAGCGATCCAGCCGGTCAGTTCGCTGGCCAAATCCCCATAGCCGGTCTGGTGGCGTTCAAACGCGAGGCCCAGAAAATCAGCGCATTCCTGCGCTTTGGCGGTGAGCGCCGGATCCTCGGTCTGGGCCTGGTAGATCAGCTTTTCGTAATTGCCGAAATAGGCGTCCCTGAGTTCCGGGTGACGGTCGAGACCGAGCGGGCGCACCACGAAGGCGTCGAACTGGCGCACCAGAAAATCGGTGAGATAAAAAGCGGTGAATTCCTTCTCGGTACGCGCGGCAAAGGCGTCGTTGCCTTCGAAGAACGAATAGCAATGCGGTCCGGCGAGCATTTCGAAGCCCATTTCCGCGCAGGCCGCCTGAAGGTGTCCCCCAGTGCCGCAATCGGCGTATAGAACAAAGGTGTTTTGGTATTTGGGCGAATGTTTTTCGACCAGTTGACGGACCGCGCCGGTGATCTTTTCGGGATGGTTATGCAGGATCGCGGGCAGGCATCGCAGGTCGATATGGGTCCAGCCGTTAGCCTCGATTACCGCCAGAACCTCGCGCGCGATTGCTCCGCAGGCGATCATCAATATCCGAGCCTGACCGCTGCCGAGTGATTGGCCGGTTTCGGTCAGTTCTTTATCGCCTGCCAGTTTCATTTGCGGCGCTGCCACATATGAAAGGCCAGCGCGCAGATCGCCAGAACCGCCATCACCCCAGGCCCGGCCCAGACCGCGCCGGGCAGCATGACCGAGGCCACGAATATGGTCAAACCGGCGGCCAGCATAGCGGCCAGCAAAACCATGATGTAAAATCTAAGCGGCATAGCCGGTCTACCTTTGCGCAAGGATGCCGCGGTCGATTGCGGACTTAAACATCTCGACCATCGTGTCATTGAGCGGACGATAGGTCATGCCCAGGTCCCGCACGCTTTTGGAATTGTCGAACCGTAGCGGATGATTGATATTTCGCGCCAGATATTTTCGCGTCACGTTGGCCATGAACGGGCCGACAAGCCACATCAGCCATTTTGGCGTCACCATTTTCGGCAGCGGGTAGGCTTGCCCATATTCGTCACGCAGGCAGTCGACCAATTCCATCAGGCTGGCCGTGCGCCCGGAAATGATATGGCGGCCCCGCGCATCTGATATGTACGCCGCGGCCAGATGGGCGCGCGCAAGATCGCGCACATCGACGGTGCCGAATTCCAGTTGCGGCGCGCCAAATCTAAATGTGCCGTCGCCGAATTGCCGGATCAGCGCGAAACTCTCCGAAGTGGGCTGATTGTTCAGCGCCGGTCCAAGGACGAATGCCGGATTGATTGCAACCAGTTTCCAGCGGCTTTGTGCCTCGGCGATCGTCCAGGCTTCGCGCTCGGCCAGCGTCTTGGAATAGGAATATGGTATGTGATCCAGCGACGAGGTTTGGTTCCAGTGCTCCTCGGTCAGTGTTTTGTCTGGCACGTTCAGGCTATCGATGTTGTCGCCATGAATCGCCGCGCAGGATGAGGTCAGAACCACGCGCGTAACGCTTTGCTGCCGGTTCGCCTCGGCGAGCACGTTTTGTGTGCCTTTGAGCGCGGGGTCGATCAGTTGTTTTTGCGGGTCATTGACGTTCAGCGTGAAGGGCGAGGCAGTGTGAAAGACAATGCCGCAGCCCTGCATCGCCTGCGCGTAAGAGCCTTCGTCGAGCAGATCGGCCTTGAAGAACTTCAGCGTTCCCGGGCTGGCACCAGCAATCGCCGTCAGATGCGCCAGTTTCCCGGAATTGTCAGGATCGCGCACCGGGGCATGGACGGTTGCGCCCGCCTCAAGCAGATTCTTCACGATCCAGCCCGCGACATAGCCGGTGGTGCCGGTGATCATGACCGGAATCGAAGTGTCGATATTGAAATCCGGCATGTTGGGCCCCTCCAATAATTGTCGGTTACATTTAGGGAGCCGGAATGTGCGCGTCAAACCATCGATGCGGGACTAGGCCGGAAGGCAGCTCGGCCCTAGGTCAGATTGCGGCCATGACGTTGTGTTTGCGCGACATGAAATCTTTCGCGGTTTCAACGGCTACGGCGGCGTCTCGGCAATAGGCGTCCGCGCCAATGGCCTTGCCGAATTCCTCGTTCAAAGGCGCGCCGCCAACCAACACGACGTAATCATCGCGGATACCCATCTCGACCATCGTGTCGATGACCACCTTCATATACGGCATCGTGGTCGTCAATAGCGCCGACATGCCGAGAATGTCGGCGTCTTCGACCTTCAACGCCTCGATATATTTCTCGACAGGATTATTGATCCCCAGATCAACCACTTCAAAGCCCGCGCCTTCCATCATCATCGAGACCAGGTTCTTGCCGATGTCATGGATGTCTCCCTTGACGGTACCGATCACCATCCTGCCGACGCGCGGCGCGCCGGTTTCGGCCAGCAGCGGTTTGAGGATGAACATCCCGCCTTTCATGGCGTTGGCGGCCAGAAGAACCTCGGGCACGAACAATATACCGTCGCGAAAGTCGATGCCGACAATCGTCATACCGGCGACCAGCGCCTTGGTCAGCACGTCGTAAGGCATCCAGCCGCGCTCGAGCAGGATGTTGACGGCTTCCTCGATCTTTTCTTTCAGACCGTCGTAAAGGTCGTCGTGCATCTGCAGTACCAGCTCATCGTCATCAAGTTCAGACAGGATGATGTCGTCTTCTTCTTCGGCCATGTCCGATAGCTCCTGATCGTCGTGGCGTGGCGCGCCACGCCCTGCATTCCCATATGCGTCTAAAGCCACTTTTTCACTAGACAAATTACGACATGACCCGTGCCGCAACCGACGCCTGTGGCGGCATCGACACGGGCAGGGTTGCCAAATGTTCACGATATGTTCTAAATTGCGGGATCATGTCAAACGACACGTCGACCATTGCGCAAAATATGCGCCTCAAGGCGCGTGCAGCGCCATCAAACGCGGCGTCACGCTTTGAGCCTTTGGCGCGCGAGTTTGTCGATGACGGATGGGATATGGCCGAGGACGAGATCCTGAGCCGGACCGAAGTTTCAGAAGAGCGGCCAAGGTCAGTTCTGAGCCGCAACAATTCGCCCGATGTTGGGTTTGACCGGTCGATCAGTCCCTATCGCGGCTGCGAGCATGGCTGCATTTATTGCTTTGCGCGGCCCACGCACGCGTATCTTGGTCTGTCGCCGGGGCATGATTTTGAAACCAAACTCATCGCGCGGCCCGGTGCCGCCGAAGTGCTCAGAAAGGAATTGTCGCGGCGCGGATACCAGCCCGCCCCGATCGCCATCGGCACCAATACCGACCCCTATCAGCCGATCGAAAAACGCTATCAGGTGATGCGGTCGATTTTGGCGGTGTTGGCCGAATTTCAACACCCCGTGACGATCGTAACCAAGGGCGCGATGATCGAGCGTGACATTGATCTGATTGGTGAGATGGCGGTGCAGGGGCTGGTCCAGGTTGGAATATCGGTCACGACACTGGACCCAGGGCTCAGCCGGTCGATGGAACCGCGCGCGCCGGTGCCAAAGCGACGGCTGGCCGCGATCAGCCGGTTGTCGCACGCGGGCATTCAGGTGCGTGTGATGGTTGCGCCGGTGATCCCGGCGCTGACAGATCACGAGTTGGAAGGCATCATCAAGGCCGCCGCGGATGCGGGTGCGCGCGCGGCAAGCTGGATCATGTTGCGCTTACCGCTGGAGGTTTCGACCCTTTTCCAGGCATGGATGGCCGACAACATTCCCGACCGGGCGGGCAGGGTGATGGCGCGGGTTCGCGAGATGCATGATGGGCGCGATTATTCGTCGGACTGGGGCAAAAGGATGCGAGGCGAAGGGCCCTATGCGCAGATGATTGCGCATCGTTTCACGATCGCGGCAAAGCGCAATAGCCTTGACGGGAAATTACCGTCGCTGCGCACTGACCTTTTCAGAGTTCCGGGGCGCGCGACGCAGCTTTCGTTATTCTAAAAAGCCGCGCGATTGATAAAGCTAGCAGTGTGTCGGACTTGCGCGTTGGATTTCGGTGTTGAGTGATTTCGCTGTCGTCTGTCAGAGGCGCGATCGAAGTTCGGCGAAACCGCGAGGATTTGTTCGGACGGAGCGATGGGGCGGCGGATCTCCGAGGCTTCTGGGCTGTGGCCGGGCTTTTGGATCGGCCTGTCGGGCCAACAGCGCCGTCACACGGCCATCTCCAGCTTGAGCTTGTGCAGGCGCTTGCAGTTGTAGGCCAGCGCCACCAAGTCCCACTCGCCGGCCACCTTGTCGAGGCCGCGCAGCGAGAAGCCGGTGAAGCCGAGCACCGCCTTGATGATGCCGAAGACCGGCTCGACGGTCTGCTGGCGCAGCCGGTACAGCGCACGGCCTTCCTCGCTGTCGAGCTTGGCGGCCATGACTTTGAGCCATTCGGCCTTGGGTTTCTTCACCGGCACCTCGGTCTTGGCCGGGCGGAAGTCGTAGCGCCGCCGACGGCCCGACGACCCGGTCGCCACCAGAGCCTCAATGTCGCTCTCGGCAAGCGCCGCGACCTCGTCGCCGTTGGCATAGCCGTTGTCCGCCAGCACCGTCGCGGGCCGGCCGAGAACGGCCGGGATCGCCGCGATGTCCGCCACCAGCTCATTGCGGTCGCTGGCGCAGTTGGTGACCCGGGTGCCCACGATCAGCTGAGAGCCCCCGGCATCCACCACGGCTTGAGCGTTATAGGCCTGGCGGTACTCGTGCTGCTTGCTCTTGCGCATCAGCCGGCTGTCCGGATCGCTCAGATTGCTCTGCTCGTCGGCGCGCGGCGTCTCGTCGGGCGGCTTCGGGTGCTTGCCCTTGGCCCGGCCGGTGCGCGTCTCGCGCGCCGCCACCTTGGCCTCGTAGTCCGCCCGCTCGGCCTCGGCGCGCGCCTTGGCCCGAGCCTCGAGGCGCCGACGCGCCGCATCCAGCCGATCGCACAAGGCCTCCCTGCGTGCGATCTCCTTGGGCAGCGCCTGGGGGTCGTCCTCACCCTCGCCGTCGGCCGCCGCGGCACGCTCCATCAGATCCGCGATGTCCAGCTTGAGCTGATCGATCAGCTCGCCCGCCCGCTCATAAGTCACCGAACGGTGCTTGCTCGCAGAGGCCTCGAACTTGCTGCCGTCGACGCTGACAAGCCCGACCTTGACAAGCTTCAACTCCTTGGCCAGCAGCAGAACCTGCAGGAAACTCTCGCCAAACGCCGCCAGGTTGTCGCGCCGAAAGGTCGCGATCGTGTCATGGTCGGGATGGACATTGGCGGCCACGAAGCGCACCCCGATATCGCGGTGCGTCGCGCGCTCGATCCGCCGGCTCGAGAAGATCCCGTTGGCATAGCAATAGATCAACAGCGCCAGCATCATCCGAGGGTGATACTGCGCCGAGCCGGTGCCACGATGGTTGACCTTGAAGGCGCTCATCTCGACCCGCTCGACCGCCTCGATCACGAAGTGCGCCAGATCATCCTCCGGGATCCAGTCCCGAAGATCGGGCGGAAGCAGAAACGCCTGGTTCCGCTCGCAGTCGATAAATTTGCTCATGGCGAGATTCTAACCGAAAATCTCCCCAAAGTCCGACACACTGCTAGCCCGAGCGCGCGCGGCGACGGCGGCCGGTGCCGGTGCGTGCAGGCGGGATCGCCGAGACATCGGTGCCGTCGCTGGCCGACGAAAACGCGCCCAGACGCGCCGATATTTCGTCGAGCGGCGGGCGGTCGCCGCGCGGCGTCGCCTCGAGCGCGGCGCGCATCATGCGCAGGTGATCGGGTGTCGTGCCACAGCACCCGCCGATGATTTTTGCACCGCAATTGCGCGCCAGAATTGCGTAATCCGCCATCAGTTCGGGCGTGCCGTCATAATGGATATGGCCATCGACATATTTGGGGATGCCGGCATTGCCCTTGGCGATAATTGGGCGCGCCGTTCCGGTGTCCATAAATCCGCCGACTGTGCGCAGCAGGTCAGCCGCGCCGACCCCGCAATTGGCACCAAAAGCGAGCGGCGGGTTGGAAATCTTTTCGACATTCGCCGCGAATTCGCTCGACGTGATACCCATCATCGTGCGCCCGGCGGTGTCAAAGCTCATCGTGCCGCACCAGTGCATGCCCGCCAGCTGTGCGGCCTCGGCGGCGGCGAGGTATTCGTCAAGCGCGGAAATGGTTTCGACCCACAGGACGTCGGCGCCGCCGTCTTTCAAGCCCTCGGCCTGTTCGTGGAATATCTCTGTTGCGACGGATTTGCTCAATGGGCCCAGGGGCACCATGATCTCGCCGGTTGGTCCCATTGATCCTGCGACAACAATTTTGCGGTCGCTGCGATCGGCAATCTCGCGTCCCAGCTCGGCGGCGATGCGGTTGATCTCGCCCACGCGACCCTCGGCTCCGTGCAGTTTCAGCCGTGCGGCATTGCCGCCGAAGGTGTTGGTCAGAAACAGATCGGACCCCGCGTCCACCGCACTTTGATAGAGCGTGCAAATTTTACCGGGGGCGGTGATGTTCCACATCTCAGGCGCATCGCCAGAGGTCAGCCCCATATTGAACAGTGCTGTGCCGGTTGCGCCGTCGGCCAATAACCAGTCGCGCGACGACAACAATTCACTGAGTGATGAACGCATTCAGGTACCCACCAAAACGGACCCGCGCGACAAGGGTGCAGGCAGGCAAGACATGCCACGGACAAGTATATGAATCAAATTCAATAATCGCATAAAGATTATGAGTTTGAGGACGGCGACAGTAGCTGTCGCAACCGGCGCGCGCCGCCGCGCTTTGGCGCTGTTCGTGGACGGATGGCGTGTGCGATGTCCCATAGACCGATCGCCATGCTGGCCAATGTCGGCGCGAGGGCATAGCGCGTTGACCAATTGGGTGCGAAACATGCTTTGAAGCGGCGAAGGCCGTCCGCCCCGGACTGCCGTCGCGATGCCCGCTCGATGCGGGCCATCAGCGGAAACCGGCAAAGGGTGGGTTCCTGAACCGCTGCAAGCGACAGGCGCGGCACCTTTTCGTGCTTGGCTATCAATATCGCGTCGTGCACCAGCATATGCACCGCGCCATCGGGGCAATTCGGCGTGCTGCGGATCAGGTCCAGCGCCCATTCATCGCGGGCCTCGTGAAATGTGACGAAGGCCACAAGATCAGAGCGTTGATACGCCAGGAACACGCGCTGGCCTGCGACATAATCGGCGTCGAACCGGCCCATGGAAAAGCCGCGTTCGCCTTTATGGGTGCGGGCCCAGCTGTCGGAAACTTTCGCCATCTCGTGCAGCGGCAATCGTCTGTCCGGGGCGCGAACCGATATTTTGGCGGCCTCTGCCTTGCGCAACATGCGCCGCAGCTGGCGATGTTCCGGTCCCTGAGAGCTGTGCAACCGCGGCCTGACCCAGGCTTCCTGGGCCACGGCCAGGACCCGCCAGCCAAGGCGGCGGCATTGCGCCGCGGTTCGTCCGTCTGCTTTGTAAATGAGCGCCGACTTGCCGCGCCGCAGGGCGTAGCGTGCGAATGTGCGCATCGTATTTTCGGGGGTCTGTGTAGCAAAGGGTCGACCGAGCACGACCAGCGATTGCGTGGTTTCGGCCACCAGGCAATGAGCCGCGTCGGTGGACACCAACGTACCGAATTCCCCCTGCCGGATCAGCATGGCCTCGGCAAATGGTGCGTTCCACATCTGCAAGGCGACACGCGGTGGCAGGATCGGGACGCTTGGATATGAAATGCTGGTCGGTGTTTGGTTGGTGCGTTCAGCCGACGGCATGAGCAGCGCCAGGGCACCGAGTGCTGCCGGCAGCGCGTGATAGACGATGCGAAACGCCAGCGCGGTTGAAATCACCTGCTCAGGGGCCAAATTCGGCAAATGTACGAGCAAGACCAATTCAAATGCGCCAATCCCGCCGGGTGTACCGCAGACCAGCCCGGCCATTATCGCGATTAGAAAGCCGGTCAGAAAGGGACCGAACGCGACATCATGTCCGGCAGGCAACAGCGCGTAGAAAGCTAGAGCGGCAAAGCCAAGATCGATCAGCACCACCAAGGTGATTTTCATCATCGCCAGGCTGGACGGCAAGAAATCCGGTAATCTGCGGACGCAAACGGCGCCAGTAGAACGCTAAGACCAACCAGCAGGACCGCGATGCTGACGAGGCTGGGGATATAGGGACTTCCGCCTGCGATCAGGTCGCTGATCGATACAACGATCGACCATCCGGCGACGAATGACAGCGCCACCACGGCGGTCACGCGAAACGCGGCCGTTAATGTCAGCTCCGGCACCAGGCGCCAGCGGACCAGGGTGCCCGACAGCAAGCCAAAGCCCGAGAACTGCGCGATGCCGACGGCGGCCATGCCGCTGGCCCGGGCGCGGGATGGGTCAACACCGGTGCGCGACAGCCCGTGGACAATGTCGTCATACCGCCCGATGGCCCAGAAACTAGTCAGCGTTGCCAGGCAGGCCGTCACCCATTGCCCAGGCGTAAGATCGCCGACTGAGCGTCTGATATTGGCGAAATCGAGCGCGATCAGACGATCACGGAAAATCCACACCGCCAGCAGGACCAGCACCAACAGCGCCAACTGGCGCAAAAGATGTGGCCACAGGTCCAGGCCGTGGCCCCTGACCATCGCCAGTGATGCCGATTTTCGCATCCCACCTCCGCAATGCGCGCCCCACTGCACTGGGATAGGTCGCGTGAATTTCGGAAATGTTAATGTTTGCGCTTAAGGACCGGCGTTATCGTGGCAATTTGACCGAACGCGGCTGGTATGCCGTCAGACTTCGTCCATCAGCTGGGCTTTGGCGATGTGCAGAAACTCAGCAATCTTTTCGCGAATGGCTGCCTCGCTGACCTGACCCGCCAAATCTCCGTTCAGCTTGCGAAAGACATCCTCGTGACCAGCTTCCTCAAAATCCGATTTGACCACGTCTTTGGCATAATCCTCGGCATCATCTCCGGATTTGTTCATCAGACCGGCGGCCCACAGGCCCAGCAATTTGTTGCGGCGCGCCTCGGCCTTGAACTGCATATCCGCATCATGCGCGAATTTGTTTTCAAACGCGTTTTCACGATCGTCAAAGGTGGTCATGGCATTCCTCTGCGAAAAGGTCTTGTGCCCCTCAGGTATGCAACTTGCGACGCTTCGCCGCAAGGGGGCAGCGCTGCTTGCGGCGGGCCAGATCATCGCATATAGCAGCGCCAACAGGTGGCCTGGCGATTTTTTTGACATCCCCGGCCCGGCAGTCAGGAGTACACATGGCTCGTCGCAAGAAAGTCTATGAGGGCAAAGCGAAAATTCTTTACGAAGGCCCTGAGCCGGGAACACTCGTCCAGTATTTCAAAGACGACACGACGGCCAATAATGCCGAGAAAATGACGGTTGTTGACGGGAAAGGCGTGCTGAATAATCGCCTGAGCGAATATTTCATGCGTGGGCTGGCCAATATCGGCGTTCCGACCCATTTCATCAAACGACTGAACATGCGCGAGCAGTTGATCCGTCAGGCCGAGATCATCCCGCTGGAAGTAATCGTGCGCAATTTCGCCGCCGGGTCGATGGCCAAGCGGCTGGGCATGGAAGAGGGTGCCACCTTGCCCCGCCCGATCATCGAATTTTCCTACAAAAACGACGCGCTTGGCGATCCGCTGGTGCCAGAAGAATACATCATGGCCTTTGGCTGGGCCTCGCAGCAGGATCTGGACGACATCGTCGCCATCGCCGTGCGCGTGAATGATTTTCTGGCGGGCGTCATGCACGGCGTGGGCATCAAACTGGTCGATTTCAAGATCGAGATCGGCCGGGTTTGGGAAGGCGATTTTATGCGGTTGATCGTGGTCGATGAAATCAGCCCGGACAGTTGCCGCCTTTGGGACATCGCCACTGGCCGCAATCTCGACAAGGATGTGTTCCGCCGCGATCTGGGCGATCTTTCTGATGCCTATACCGAAGTCGCGCGTCGGCTGGGTGTGTTGCCGTCAAATGAGACTCATACGCACAAACCGACCTTGGTGAGCTAACCGGCGCAAGCTTCGGTAATATAAGGATAAACAGGCATGCAAGCGCGCGTTCAGGTGATGCTGAAAAACGGTGTTCTGGATCCCCAGGGCGAGGCCGTCCGCAATGCGCTTGGCGCGATGGGCTTTGATGGGGTCAACAGCGTGCGCCAGGGCAAGGTGATAGAGCTGGAACTGGCCGAGGGCACCGGCGAAAGCGACGTGCGCGCGATGTGCGAGCGGCTATTGGCCAACACGGTCATAGAAAGCTATCAGTTTGAGCTTTACTAGGGCCAAATCATGAAGGCCGCAGTCATCGTCTTTCCGGGGTCCAATTGCGACCGTGATCTGGCCGTGGCGCTGCGCCGGGCGGGTGCGCGGGTTTCGCTGATCTGGCACAAGGATGCGCATCTGCCCGACGGCGTCGATCTGGTTGCCATACCGGGTGGATTTTCGTTCGGCGATTATCTGCGCTGCGGCGCGATCGCCGCCAACTCGCCGATCTGCGCCGCGATTGTGGATCACGCAACGCGCGGTGGTTTTGTCATTGGCATTTGCAACGGATTTCAAATCCTGACCGAAACCGGTCTGCTACCTGGCGTGCTGATGCGCAATGCGGGGTTGAAGTTTATCTGTAAACCCGTTGATCTTGCAGTTGAAACCACCGACAGCCATTTTACTGCGACTTACCGTGCAGGCCAGAATGTGCGCTATCCAATTGCCCATCACGACGGCAATTATCAGGCCGCGCCGGAAACATTAAGGGCGCTAAATGGCGAGGCGCGGGTGGCGTTTCGCTATGCCGATAACCCAAACGGATCAGCCGAGGCCATTGCTGGTGTTCTGAGCAAGAACCGCCGCGTACTCGGCCTGATGCCGCACCCTGAGCGCGCCGCTGAGGTGGCCCATGGCTGCGACGACGGTGCGCGTTTATTTTCAGCGCTGATCGGTGTGACGCAAGACGCTTGAGGCCGTGCGCCACACACCCCATGCAGCTATCTGACCAGCGACCACCAGCCGGTGCGCTTGGGCTTGTCATCCTCAGCCGCGGTCGTGGTGGCCAGCGCAGGCTCGGCGGCCGGGACCGGGGCCTTGGTTTCTTCCTGCGGCATCTCTGCGTCTGCTCCGGCGGCTTTTGGCTTTCTGGGCGGTGCGCGCCTGGGCTTGGCCGGTGTCTCGGCCTGTTCCGCCGTAGCATCAGCTTCCTCTGCGTCCTTTTTGGCCTTGGTGTTGCTGGCGCGTTTGGTTATTTTCTTGGCCGCGGGGCCAGGCTCTTCCGGCTCTTGACCAACAGCGTCGGCGGCATCCTCAGGCGCTTTGGCCTTGGTGCTCGTTGATCTGCTTTTTCGCGTGACGGTCTTTTTGACCAGTTTTTCAGGCGCTTCGGCGGTTACGTCCTCGACAGCAGCCGGTTCAGGCGCACCAGCGGGCGGCTCTGCCGCAGCAACGTCCTGATCCGCTGTAGGGGTCTCGTCCTGCGCGCCCGCTGCTTCGGCGCTTGTGCCGCCGCCCTTGCGACGGCGACGGCGACGACGTTTTTTCTTAGCAGGCGCTGCCTCAGCATCATCGGTTGCTTCTGCCTCCGGTTCGCCGTCTTCGGCAAACTCGGACATCAGGCTGGGATCAACTGACACAACCGGCTTGTCGGGCTCTGCCACGACGCGCGTGGCAGTCTTGAATTTTTCGATGGCAAAATCGGGTGAGATCAGGAACGGATCGGCTTCGACGCGGACACTTAACCCAAATTGCGTCTCAATACGGGCGATGTGCTCGCGTTTCTGATTGACCAGAAAATTTACGATCCCGACCGGTGCCTTGATCAAAACCTCACGCGACTTGCGCCGCACACCTTCTTCTTCCAGTTGGCGCAGGATGCTGAGCGCAAGATTGTCGTCAGACCGGATCAGCCCCGTGCCGTGGCAATGATTGCAGGGCTGGGTGGTCGCCTCCAACATGCCGGGCCTGAGCCTTTGGCGTGACAATTCCATAAGTCCAAATCCGGATATGCGGCCAACCTGAATGCGGGCGCGATCGGATTTCAACCGATCCTTGAACCGCTTTTCGACGGCAGCATTGTTCCGGCGCTCGTCCATATCGATAAAATCGATGACGATCAGCCCGGCCAGATCGCGCAACCGCAATTGACGCGCAACCTCTTCGGCGGCCTCTAAGTTGGTTTTCAGCGCGGTTTCCTCGATCGAGCCTTCTTTTGTGGCCCGCCCGGAGTTTACGTCGATGGCTACCAGCGCCTCGGTCACGCCGATCACGATATAGCCGCCGGATTTAAGCTGGACGGTGGGATTAAACATCGAGCTCAGATAGCTTTCGACCTGATGGCGGGCAAAAAGTGGCATCGGGTCGCTATATTGCTTCACGTTTTTGGCGTGGCTCGGCATGATCATTTTCATGAATTCCTTGGCCACCCGGTAGCCAGCTTCGCCTTCCACGAAAACTTCGTCGATGTCTTTGTTGTAGAGGTCTCGGATCGACCGGCGGATAAGATCGCCTTCTTCATAGATCTTGGCCGGTGCGATGGATTTGAGCGTCAGGTCGCGAATCTGTTCCCAGAGGCGCTGCAGATATTCGTAATCACGCTTGATCTCGGTTTTGGTGCGCTGCGCGCCAGCGGTGCGAATGATCAAACCGGCCCCTTCGGGAACCTCAATCGTGTTGGCGATTTCCTTGAGTTTCTTGCGGTCGGTGGCGTTGCTGATTTTGCGGGAAATTCCGCCGCCGCGCGCAGTATTTGGCATCAGCACGCAATAGCGGCCCGCCAGCGAGAGGTAGGTTGTCAATGCGGCACCTTTGTTGCCGCGCTCTTCCTTGACCACCTGGACCAGCAGGATCTGACGAACCTTGACGACCTCTTGTATCTTGTATTTGCGCGCGCGTTGTCGGTGCCGCTGAGGCAACTCTTCAGCAACATCGTCATCGGCCACGGCCTCAATTTCTGCGTCGAGGGTGGCGTCGCGGGCGCTTTCGCCTTTTTCGGGCTCATCGCCGTTGGCCGCATCATCGCTAATGTCCGCCGCGGGCGCTTGCGTATCGTCTCGGCTGGACGCGGCAGTGGTCGATATTTCGTCCGAACCTGTATCTCCCGGAGCGTCGGCGATCTCTTGGGGCTGTTCCGAGTCACCTTGGGCATCGGGGGCCTCGGCTTCATCCAGCTCGACAACCGTCATTCCCGGTATGTCCGCATCTTCGCTGGTCACGCGGTCTTTGGAGTCAACCCTGGCTGGCGCGGTCTTGCTCTTGGACCGTCTGGTCGAGCGCGACTTGACCGCTTCATTTTCGGATTTTTCTTCCTCGGCGGCCTGGGCCTTGGCGTAAGTACGTTCTTCGGCCAAAAGCGCTTCGCGGTCCGCGACCGGTATCTGGTAGTAATCAGGATGGATTTCGGAGAACGCCAGAAAACCGTGACGGTTTCCGCCGTAATCTACAAACGCGGCCTGCAGAGACGGTTCGACCCGCGTTACCTTTGCCAGATATATGTTTCCGGCCAGTTGTCTTTTATTTTCAGATTCGAAATCGAATTCGTCGATTCTATTCCCGTCGACCACGACCACCCGGGTTTCTTCCGAGTGGGTGGCATCGATAAGCATTTTCTTTGCCATTTATGTATCTCGCACGCCTCATGTCCGCCCTGCCTTCTTGGGTGAAGTGGACGAAGCATCAGCGCCATGTTGTGGCGAGTTTGTGCGCGAAAGAATCGGCCGCCAATAGACTTGCCGTTGCTCTTTCAGGGTTTTTGCCCGCGCGCCTCATTCGCATTACTTTCCCGGGCCGCGATTGCAAACGCTGCCCCAACTTATGGCCCGTCACCGCCGAATTGGCGGATGCGGACATTCTTTGGCCTTCGGCCCTCTCGTTCTGAAATTCACCGATCCGGCCAATCTAACGCGGCCACCGGTCATTTCAGCGAAACTCTCGTGAGCACGACATGCGCCTTTCGGCGCAGCCATGCCTCTGACTACATAAAGTGAGTGACACGAAAATTACAATGAAGAATCTCTCGGACTACGAATGAATTGTAAGCGTCCGGTGGTTACACTTCCGGGCTGTAATTCCACGGCATCAGCTCGTCTAGCCTGTTAATTTTATGGTCGGCGACACGCTCCGGAACCCAAGTGAGCCATGCCTGTGGATCAACGCCGTTGAGTTTGGCGGTTTCGATCAGAGTGAAGGCGATGGCCATGGAGTTTCCACCACGTTGTGATCCGGCAAACATCCAGTTCTTGCGGCCTATGGCGACGGGCTTCATGGCGCGTTCGGCGGTGTTGTTATCGGGCATGCTGACTTCGGCGCTTCGATTTCCGCCCCTGTTTTTCAAATGTCATGTTAGACAGGTTTCGCGGGATCGGGGCGTCGGAGTGCGAAGAAGCGGGCAGGCCGACTAGACAATGAGCTGCGAGCTCGTGTTGTTATCTGGCCGCCCCTACGACCAGCCCGTGTGCGCCGCGAGCGCGTATCCGTAATTGTCTTACGAGCCCGTGCACTCCTTTAACAACGAGAAGGAGTACATATGATGAGATCAATAGGAATGGACGTCCATCGAAGTTTCGCGCAAGTCGCGATCTGTGATGATGGCCAAATAACAGACAGTTTCAAGGTCGATATGGAGCATGATGCGGTCGTGGAATTCGGGCGCAGTCTGCGAGCAGATGACGAGGTGGTTCTGGAGGCCACGGGAAACACCGCAACGATCGTCCGGCTTCTGACGCCGTTCGTGGCGCGGGTGGTGATCGCCAATCCACTACAGGTGAAGGCAATCGCTCATGCCCGGGTGAAGACCGACAAGGTAGACGCAAAAATCCTAGCCCAACTTCACGCAGCAGGGTTCCTGCCTGAGGTGTGGGCGGCGGATGACGAGACGCTTGCACTAAGGCGACTTGTTTCAGAGCGCGCAGCGGTGGTGCGCTCTATCCGACGATCCAAAAGTCGCGTTCAGGCAGTCCTGCACGCCAACCTAATCCCAAAATACGCAGGCCATCGTGTGTCCTGAGTGCCAACATGGAAAGGAGGTACGTAACTGTAAGAGAGATGAGGGTAGGCCCCTCGGGTTCGGCGATCAGGAGCCGATCCCAAACCACCACAAGCTGCTGTCGTAAAGAGCGATGGTGGTGAGCGTTGTGGAAACGGCGGGGCGTGACCCCGTCAGGTACGATCCAGAGAGACGAGCGAAAGCGAACCGTCGATGAACTGCCGAAAGCGTATGGTTGATGTCAGAACCGGGGGTGGTGGTCACCCCGGGATGAGTATGGGCGGAGCCCTGAAGTCCGGCCCATGCGGCATCCGGCTCGAAGGCGGCGTGAATCTGGATCAGGCTCTTTTGCGGAACAGGAGAACCTGTCGTCCCGATGCCAAGGAAGACGACCGATCGGGAAGCCCCCGAAAGGTCCAGAGTACCGATGCGGGGCACAGGGGCAGAACAACTCGTAGTAGGGATGAAGGTGCTGTAATGGCGCTGGACCGAAGGGGTTGTGGTGTTCAGTCGCTGTCACTGGCCAACTGGTAACAGGATGAGCCGGATGTCAGGGACAAAGCCGTTTACGATAGAAAAGAGAGACGTCTGGGAAGCGTTCCAACATGTGGACGCCAACCAGGGTGCAGCTGGTGTAGATGGGCAGACGCTCGAAAGCTTCGGGGAGCGGCTTGGTCCGAACCTATACAAGCTTTGGAACCGGATGTCCTCTGGCAGCTACATGCCATCGCCGGTGCGTCGGGTGATGATCCCCAAAGCCGATGGCGGCCAACGACCGTTGGGCATTCCGACGGTCACGGACCGCATCGCGCAGGGGGTTGTCAGACAGTATCTTGAGCCCTTGGTGGAACCAGTTTTCCATCGGGATTCTTACGGATACCGGCCTGAACGCTCCGCCATCGATGCCATTCGGACGGCGCGCCGGCGATGCTGGCGCTTTGACTGGGTGTTGGACATGGACATCAAAGGGTTCTTTGACACCATCGATCATGAACTTCTGCTCAAGGCAGTTCGCCATCATACGGACTGTCGATGGGTGCTGCTTTATATCGAACGGTGGTTGAAGGCCCCCGTGATGATGGAGGGTGGCAGTCTTGTCTCGCAGGAACGTGGAACGCCGCAGGGTGGGGTTATCTCACCGCTGCTGGCCAACTTGTTTCTGCACTACGCTTTCGACAAATGGATGGATCGGGAGAACCCGCAAGTGCCGTTTGAGCGCTATGCGGATGACATCATCTGCCATTGTCGGACGGAAGGCGAAGCGCGCAGGCTATGGCGGCAGGTCGAAGATCGGCTCGCTGAATGTGGCCTGTCACTTCACCCGCAGAAGACAAAGATCGTCTACTGCAAGGATACGAACCGAAAGGGATCTTTCCCGACGGTTGCTTTCGACTTCCTCGGCTACAGGTTCCAGCCCCGGCTGGCGATCTGGCGCGGAGGTTTGTTTGGCGTATCCTACCTTCCGGCTGCTGCCCCAAAGGCGCTCAAGGCGTTCCGACGCCGGGTGCGTAACTGGGGTTTGCAACGGCGCAGCGACAAGGGGCTGACCGATCTGGCCCGTATGTTCAATCGCCAGATTGAGGGTTGGATCGGCTACTTCAGATGCTTCTACAAATCGGCGCTCTATCCGACACTGCGTCTGATAGACGCCCATTTGGTCCGATGGGTGATGCGGAAGTACAAGCGCTTCAAGCAACGGCCCCGGCAAGCGCGGCTCTGGCTCGCCAGAATCGTGAAATCCACGCCGGGACTGTTCGCCCATTGGTCTCTGCTCTACGCAAATGGCTGAATGCTGGGAGCCGTATGAGCCGAGAGGTTCACGTACGGTTCTGGGAGCGCGTGAGGGTGAAATCCCCTCGCGCGACTCGCTTGTTCGGGAAAGGTGGGCGACGTTGGTTGGCCAAGGCCCCTCTGCCAAAAACTGAACGCGATCTTCTTGAGCGGCATCTCGATGAGTTGGATTGGTTGGCTGGGCGGTTGGAGACGCTTGAGCGCGATCTGATCCACATCTCTCTTGACGATCCGCAGATGCGTAAACTGATGGCCGTGGCTGGCATTAGCTCCGTAATTGCTACCGCCGTGATAGCATCGATCGGAGATATCAGCCGGTTCGCCACCCCTGGGAAGCTTGCCAGTTACTTTGGTTTAACGCCGAGGGTACGCCAATCCGGCACCCGCGAGGCCATCCACGGTAGGATCACCAAACAGGGAAATGCAACCGCTCGAACGATGCTGGTTGAGGCCGCATGGGGTGCCGCTCCCCGGTCCTTTGCGTGCGTTCTTTTTGCGTATCAGTCCCCGGTCCTTTGCGTGCGTTCTTTTTGCGTATCAAAGATCGAAAGGGCGCCAATGTTGCGGCGGTTGCCACTGCGCGCAAAATTGCAACCCTGATCTGGCATCTCCTCACCAAGGACGCCCCTTACCAGTGGGCACGTCCGGCATTTGTCGCAATGAAGATGCGCAAATTAGAATTACGCGCCGGAGCCCCTAAAGCCTACGGGAAAGCCGGTCCTGGGCGTGATTACTGGATCAAGGAACTTCGACATCGAGAAATGGAACTGGTTGCCAATGCCGAGGCTTCCTATGCAAAGATGGTCGAGGCGTGGCGAGAAAAGCCACCAAAGACCCAAAAAATCTAAGAAAGGGGCTGTTCAACAACATCCGTGTCCAGCTCCAGAAAGCCGTTGTCGAGGTAGGGCCGTGTTTTGGGCATACGGCCCAAGGCATATCGAATGGCCTTTGCCAAAGGTGATTTGCCCGATATTTTGGGCAATTGGTCGCGCAACCATTCTTCCAGATCATCGAAGATGGGCTTTGCATTTTCTTGACGCAGAGCAGCACGGGCCTCGGGAGATTGGCCCCTTGCCTGTTTTTCCACACCATACAATTGCGCAATCCGCTTGATGGCCTCCCCGGCAATGGCGGAACCTTGTGCGGCAAACACATCGACAAACTTGCGTCGGATGTGGGCCATGCAGGCCACTTCCGTGGCTTTACCTTCACCGAACACGCCGTTGAAACCGGCATAGCCATCCGCATGCACCCAGCCTTGATAACCAGACAGGTGCTTGACCGGGTGCTCACCCTTTCGATCCACTGTGAACTGATACCAAACGCAGGGCGGTGCCCGTCCAGCACAGCTGGACAGATTGTCTGTTTGTGCGCCTGTGGCGCACGGGCCGGACCATGGTCGTTCGTCTCTGACATAGGCCCGGATGCGGGCTGTCCTGGTCTTTTTGTTTCCTGGGGTTAACATCTTCAGTGGGGTATCATCTGCAAACAGGGATGTGCCACCTTTGGCCCGTTTTGCAATGGCCTCGGCCAATGGTTCCAGAAGCCCGGTAGATTTGCCCACCCAATCTGCCATAGTCGAGCGATCCGGATCGACACCCTCACGGGCATAAATTTGCGACTGGCGGTAAAGCGGCAGATGATCTGCAAACCTGCTCACCAGAACATGCGCCAGCAGGCCGGGACCAGGTCGGCCCCGTTCAATCGGGCGCGAGGGCATCGGGGCTTGCGATATCGCCTCACAGCGACGGCAGGCCATACGCGGTCGGGTGATTTTGTTCACCACAAAGCGGCCCGGGATGTATTCCAGCTCTTCGGTAATATCTTCGCCCAGCTTTGAGAGATCGCCACCGCACTCAGGGCAATCCTCGCCAACAGACAAAACCTGCTCGATACGTTCCAGATGATCGGGCAGCGGTTTGCGCCTTGGCTTTTCCTTCAGCTCTATCGGTTCAGCAGGCGCGGTTTCTGCGGCCTTTACCGCCGCCTCTGCAATCTCTTCATTCTCGGCAAACAATTGCAGTTGATCCATGCCCTCGGATTTGGATCCGAAACGGTGCCGGTTTGCCCCGTGTAGCTGATGCTGAAGCTTCTCGATCATCAGCGCCTGTGCCTTCACCTCTGACGCTAAAAGCTCGGTGACACGCCGTAGTTCAACGGGGTCTTCTGGCAGGTTATCAAGGGCGTTCAACATGGCTATTCTATACAGAATTGCGCCCTGAATGTGAATCCATAAACGCCTGTATTACTTGATATTTACGCCTGATTACCCTGCTTTCAAAGGCCGCCATGTCCGCTGTGGAATGCGCCAGTCAATGCCCTCCAGCAGCATCGCCAGTTGCGCCGACGTCAGGCAGACCTTGCCGTCTTTAGCGGCAGGCCAAACAAACCGGCCCCGTTCAAGACGCTTGGAAAACAGGCAGGCTCCCTGGCTGTCCCACCAGATAATTTTGAGCAAATCACCACGCCGCCCCCGAAACACAAATAGATGGCCGGAAAACGGATCCTCTACTTTCCAATTCTTAGGGTCAGAGCCACCGGCTTCCAGCCGGTCTGCTTCAGCTAAATTCTGATGAGCCTTCCCCCTGATTTTGGCTCGCCCTTGGGTGAAAGCCAAAATCAGGGGGAAGGCTCATGGCCTATTGTACTGGTAGTCATACCAAATTTTATCACCGATATCATATCGTTTGGGTTACGAAGTATCGGTTCAAGGTTTTGCACGGCGATATGCGGGTGCGCTTGCGTGAAATCATCCGCCAGACCTGCAGTGAAATGGGCGTGCGGATCGAGAAGGGCGTCCTGTCGAACGATCACGTTCATATGTTCGTGTCGATCCCACCGCACCTGGCGCTGTCGACGGTGATGCAGCGGATCAAGGGGCGCTCATCCCGCAAAATCCAGATGGAGTTCCCGGACCTGCGCAAACGATACTGGGGCAGGCGGTTTTGGGCCCGTGGATATTTCTCGACCACATCAGGCAATGTGACTGACGATGTCATACTTCAGTATCTGGAGCTTCACTCCAAACGGAAACCTACCGGCATCAGCCGGTAGTGGTTTAGCAAAACCTGCTCGGCCTGCGCCGCCAGAGTATTGAAACCCCGCCGCATGTCTGTCACGCCCGCCGCCAGCCAGACCCGTGTGTTGCCTGGCACGGGGATCACGAAGAAAGCCCTTTCAACAAACGTGCCAACATATCCGCATCAAAACCGCCCCCGGCTATAATCCGGTGACCGTTGGACAGCTCGATCTCAATTCGGCCTGACGGAGTGCTGGTCACGGCTGGATCAACGCTGGCTGACGCTTCAATCCCGACTGGCAAAAATACAGGGCCGTCAGCTTCCGGCACAACATCCACGGCGGGAGCATACCGATCATCCTTCAGCCATTTGAATATCAGATTGGCATTCATCGCATACCGACGTGCAACCTGCGCAACCGAAACACCAGCCGCCGTCGTCTGAAAACAGATTGAACGCTTCTCATCATCCGGCCAACGCCGCTTCTTCTGCGTCACAGCCATAGAGGGCCCCTAAGTGTCCACTATCAATGGTGGACACTAACCCATCAAAATCTGCGCCGTTAGGCGGGGCACACCGGACGCTTACGTCCAGCGGCACCCGCTCGCGGGTCTGTTCCTTCAGGGCGTCGCGATAGGCGCTGACCGCCTCGTCCAGCCGCCCGGTCCCGGCCTCGCGCTCACCGAGGGTTGCCAGCGCATTGCCCAGGTTCATCTGCGCCATGGCCCAGTCCAGCGGCACCCGCTCGCGCGTCCATTCCTTCAGGGCGTCGCGAAAGGCGGTGACGGCCTCGTTCAGCCGCCCGGTCCCGGCCTCGCGCTCGCCCAGGGTTTGCAGGGCTAGCCCCAGATCATTTAACGCCGTGCCGCGCTGATCCGCGCCCTGCGCCAGATCGACCGAGGCCCGCGCCAGTGCCACCGCCACCTCGGCATCGAAATTCAGCCCCTTGTCGCGCCCGCGTTCATACCATTCGCGCCGCAACGCCCGCAGCGCCGCAAACCGCGCGCCCGGTTCAGCCACCTCCAGTCCCAGTCGCGCCACCAGCCGCGCCGCTGCTGAGGTCGGATTGCGGCGCAGGATGTCCTGCTCCACCCCGGCCTCCAACAATGCCACCTTGCGAGCTTCCACCGCTTCGCCTTCTGCCTCCGCCGCCTCCAATGCCCGGTCCACCTCCGCCGCCGCCGCCGCGTCCAGCTCGCCCGCCTCATTCAGCTCGGCCATGCGTTTCAGCACCGCGTCCACTGCCTCGCCCAAATTGGACGGCAATTCACCGCGCGCCTTTTCCTCCGCCACTACTTCGAACGCGCGTTCCAGCCCGCGCAGGGCCGAGTCAAAATCGGTTGCATCGCCTTCCGCGTAGCGCCGCGCCAACGCCATCAGCATACCTTCCTTGATGCCGAATTTTCGCGCCGCCTCGTCAGATCCGGCCACCAACCTGTCAACTTGGTCCCTGATATGAGCCAGTTGCTCGACGACCGCAGTCTCAAATGCAGGGCGCAGCACATCGTTGACATCCACATCCTCCAGAAGAGTCTCGAATATCTTCGACACCACCCGCACAAAGTCGACTTTGACCAGTGCCGTGTTATGCGCCGGGTCTTTGAGTCCTACCAACATCTCCCGGCAAATCCGCTCAGGATCACGCTGCGCGTCGATGATCGCCTTCGGCGTCGGCGCAGTGGCCGCGATCATCTGCGGTATCAGCAACCGCGACGCTTCCGAAAGATGGCTTTTCCTGCCCAAAGCCTCGCCAAGTTGCTCGGCAATTTTCCGTTCCAGGTCCGTCGATTTGTCACCAAAACTTTTTATCAGCGCCAGCACCGAAAACCCGCCACCGACAATCGAGGACACTCCAGCCGTCGCCGAGTTGGCGCCAGCGGCAACCGCGACGCTGATCAGGACTTTTGACGCGTGCAGGATGTTTTCAATCTTGTCCATCAATACCGCCTTAACGAATTGTCAGGTATTGTGATTGGGCACGTCACAATGTCAACTTTATGCCGCTCGGCTGAAGATAATCCGGGATCGCTAATCCAACCAAGAGTCCGACAGGATGCCGACAGGTTGCCGACACCAATTTTCGCTAAAATCCCAGCTTTTTCGCCACCAGCTCATTCACTGCTTTTGGATTGGCGCGGCCGCCCGTGGCTTTCATCACCTGTCCCACGAACCAGCCCGCAAGTTTATGATTTTGCTTGGCTTTTTTCACCTGCGCCGGATTGTCGGCGATGACCTGATCGACCGCCGCCTCGATGGCGCCGGTATCGGTGACCTGTTTCAGGCCCTCGGTTTCGACGATCTCGCTCGGATCACGGTCAGAATTGTACGCAATATCAAATACTTCCTTGGCGATCTTACCGCTAATCTGGCCCTTGCTGATCAGCGCCACGATCTGGCCAAGCCGCTCCGGAGAAATCGGCGAATTGCCGATGTCGCAATCGTCTTTTTTCAGCCGCCCGAACAATTCGTTAATCACCCAGTTCGCCGCCAGCTTGCCGTCATTGCCACGGGCCGTTTTTTCAAAATAGGCGGCGCTCTCGGCCTCCGCGGTCACCACCCCCGCGTCATAATCCGAAAGCCCGAACTCCTTGATAAAACGCGCCTTCTTCGCATCCGGAAGCTCTGGCAAATTGGCTGCAATGTCGTCCACCCAGGCCTGCTCGATCTCTAACGGCAGCAGGTCAGGGTCGGGGAAATACCGGTAATCATGCGCCTCTTCCTTGGACCGCATCGACCGGGTTTCGCCCTTGTCGGGGTCAAACAGCCGGGTTTCCTGATCCACGCTGCCGCCGTTTTCCAGAACACCAATCTGACGCCGCGCCTCATACTCAATCGCGGCCTGAATGAACCGCATCGAGTTCATGTTCTTGATCTCGCACCGCGTCCCTAAGTGGCTGAAATCCTGGGTTTTCTGGTACTTCTCGTGATCCCCCGGCCGACACACCGAGACATTCACATCTGCGCGCAGATTGCCGTTCTGCATATTGCCGTCGCAGGTGCCCAGATAGCGCAATATTTGGCGCAGTTTGGTGACGAATGCCGCCGCTTCCTGCGGCCCGCGAAGGTCCGGGCGCGACACAATTTCCATCAGCGCCACGCCAGTGCGGTTGAGATCAACGAACGACATATTCGGGTCCATGTCGTGGATTGATTTGCCCGCATCCTGTTCCATGTGTATGCGTTCGATCCGCACGCGGCGCGCCGTGCCGTCGCCCATCTCGATCAGCACCTCACCTTCACCCACAAGTGGTTCATATAGCTGGGAAATCTGATACCCCTGCGGCAGGTCGGGGTAAAAGTAATTCTTGCGGTCAAAGGCGCTTTTGAGATTGATCTTCGCCCTCAGCCCCAACCCGGTGCGCACGGCCTGTTCAACACAAAATTCGTTAATCACCGGCAGCATACCCGGCATCGCGGCATCGATAAACGAGACATTGGAATTGGGCTCGGCCCCAAACCGGGTCGAGGTGCCGGAAAACAATTTCGCCGCCGAGGCCACCTGGGCATGAACCTCCATGCCGATCACGAGTTCCCAGTCGCCGGTTGCCCCAGCGATTACCTTGGGGTCGGGGCTGTCATAGGCCAGATCGAGCATGTTGAATGTTTCCGCGGGTTTGTGCTGCCCGCGTTCTATGGCAGGCGCAGATGCCGGGCAAGCACCGGGTCCGGGAAATTACGCTTGTCCCATGACCCGGTTCATTTGATATGAATATGCGTTTGAGGTCGCCCAGCGCGTCGATCTGGGCCGGGGTCAGTTCATCCGAGCCATCTTCGGAAATTCTGGTCAGCACCGCCGTTGCGGGATCAATGGCCTCTGGGCCCTGGATCTTGTTCAGCCGCTTGGCAAGACGGGCGAACGCCGGTGTCGGGCCGTTGCATTCGCGAACAAACCAGGCGCCGACGATCATCAGCTCTTCTGCCTGGGTTAGATCAATCCGCAATGCCGACTGCAAACCAGCCAAGGCGGCACGTTTGGATTGCAATGTCGCAACACCGCCCAGTTCAAGGAAAGCTGCGGCCAGTCCGCCGACTGCCAGAGATTGTTCATCGATACAGTCAACCGGGTGTTTTTCGGCGCGGCGTCGAAATCCGTACCTGCGCGCGGCACCCATAGCTGTTTGCGCCATATCTACCACTTCTGTGGCCATATCGGCGGCATTGCGGGCCCGGTGCATCCAGAAATGGGCCCCTGCGAGAACTCCAAGAATTGCAATAAGAATTGGCATCGTACTCACCGTTCTGAAACTACTTCGCGGGAATGGGTAAATGGCGATATTGACTATAATTTGACACGTTTTAGGTAGCGGGTGAACGTGTTGCCGGTTTGACTGGTCCCAACCCGCTGCATTCGATTGGCAAAAACGGTTCTGGCAGGCACGGCGCCCTCGTCACCGCGCGGTTTTCAGCGGAGACCCGCCCAGCCGCACCGAAAAAGGTGGACGCGAAGGCCGGTCGTCTGCCACACTCCTGCAGTCGGGGCGCGATTGGCTGAGGTGCTGATGAAACGGACGGTCCTGGCATTCTTAACTCTTGCAACATTGACCGGGTGCGAGCCCGATGCGCCCCGAGAAGTCGCGCGCGCTGCTACCGTATGGCCACCGATGGCATGGGACCACCGCCCCGAGGCGGCGAACTGGACAGCTGCCGGTCTGGCGGCGGTTCGGGCCCAAGGGGCCGCGCTGACCGAGACGCTTCCCAATGACATCGCCGCTTATTGTCCGGGTTACGCGGCCAACGGGCGCGATGAGCGCGCCGCGTTTTGGGTGGGGCTTTTGTCTGCCCTGGCGCGCCACGAGAGCACATGGCGGCCCGACGCGGTCGGCGGCGGCGGCCAATGGTTCGGTCTAACCCAGATCGCGCCTGCGACCGCGCGCGGCTATGGCTGCGCGGCGGGCAACGGCCAGGCGCTATTGGAAGGACGCGCAAACATCGCCTGTGCGGTGCGTATCGCGGCACATCAGGTTGCACGCGATGGCTACGTCGTTTCTGACGGGCGCGGCTGGCGTGGCATGGCGCGCGACTGGGCACCGTTTCGCAGCGAAACCAAGCGCGCCACAATGGCCGCCTTTACCGCCACTCAACCCTATTGCAGTTAGGCCCAGGGCGTTGCGGATTGGGAGCGCAATCCGAAGTGTGGGAGCAGGTTTTCGCGGATACATTGCGCGCGAAATCAAAAATTCAGAACATCGCACTTGATCGAGACTTAGCCATGATGCTCTAGATTTCTAGACACTATTCGCGTGCGCGACGGCGTTGCGGCGGTTTGGATCATCTCGCCGGCAATGATTTCGTCGCGAAAGGCCTCGCCGATGGCGCGCAAGGCGCCGTTGCGACCGCCCTGCCAGACTTCCGGGTAAACCAAGTGCAGGTGATTGCGGATCAAACGAACCATGCCTGCGCGCAGAGCCCGCTTCTGGGCTTTGACAAGCCGGTCTGCTCTGGCCAGGACAGGGCGTGCTGGTCTGCTGGTCTGATACAGGAACGCGGCTATTTCGTTAACCCGCAGCTGATCGAAGCCGCTGGCCTCGATCAGATCAGCCAGACCATCGAGAAAAAAACCAGTGTCTAGGTGCGCAAATGACCCATGATCTTGGTCCAGGACCGCAAGGTAAAACGCCGAATATGCGCCCGCGCCAAGGATGTCGTAGGTCCGCGCGGCGGCCTTGCGTGCCTCACTTTCCAACTCGTCATAGCTTCCATACCAGCGCGGTAGCAAATGAACGCCATGGATCGAATAGGGGGTCAGATTGGCCGGGTCCAGATCCGTCCAGTCCTGGTGGGCCGCGCGGATCTCGCCCTCGCCTTCATCTGCGCCCAGGCAGAGATGATAATGCGCTTCGGCCAACAGCGGCGACATATGCTCAAGCGGATCGAATTGTTTAGGAATGTTTGCGGCCTTGGCGCTATGATCGATGATTGATATCCGTGCCTGGTCCGTAGCAATCTCGGTCTCGCCGCTGATGCGGCAAATCCAGGCGGCGTCAGTATGGGCGCGTGCGCACAACGCGGCCAGTATGTGATCTTTCGGCCGTGCGCATTGCGCAGCCTCAAGAAGCGCCAGTGCGGCCGGCGAAATATCGGCGATCGTCACGTTGGGGCAAAGGTCCGCTTGCGTGGTCGTATGCGCCAGCGCCAAGCGCGCGGCATTGCCTGCAGTTTCGTAAAACTGGTTCAGCCCGGTTGACAGCAAATCCTTTTCCTGGTCGCGCAAAGTCTTTGACAATTCGTCCCAACCGCCGGTTTCGACCAGCGCCTTGACTTTGCTGGCAATTTGCTCACGCCGAATGGTTGTCTCTGGCGGCGGGCCGATGTCCAACTTGATCTGACGCCTAATACCAACGGCCCCCAGATTTGACTCAAGGGGATTCCCACGAGCGGCGTGATCTGATTCAGTGGCATCAAGGCAAGGGAGGCTTTGATGGCAGTAAGGATTACGCGCAAAGACAAGTCCGCAGGCGAGCTTCGCCAGGAAGCGGCGCGGTGCCGGGATGGGAAAGCGGCGCGACGGATGTTGGCGATTGCCCTGGTTCTGGATGGGGTTGACCGCAAGACGGCGGCAGAAAACTGCGGCATGGATCGGCAGACGCTGCGGGATTGGGCCCACCGTTACAATGCGGAGGGCGTGTCGGGCCTGTTCAACCGTCGCCCGCCGGATCCACCCTGTCTGCTGAGCGCGGCACAGAAGGAGGAGTTGGCGGAAATGGTTCGGGCGGGTCCCGACCCCGAAACCGATGGGGTTGTGCGCTGGCGGCGCATTGATCTGAAACGCAAGATCGAAGAGCGCTTCGGCGTCACCATGCATGAGCGAACTGTTGGCAAACAATTGGCAAGCCTGGGCTTTCGGCGTCTGTCGGCGCGCCCGCAGCATCCGAAATCCGACCCGGATGCACAGGAGGCTTTTAAAAAAACTTCGCCGCAGAGGTAGAAGCAGCCTTGCCGGAAACAGCCCGCAGCAAGCCCCTGGAGATATGGTTTCAGGATGAAGCGCGGGTTGGCCAGCAGGGCACGCTCACCCGTATCTGGGCCGAGCGTGGAACACGCCCCCGTGCCCCGCGCGACACCCGCTATATCTGGAGCTACATTTTCGGTGCCGTCTGCCCGGAACGGGCTGAAGCGGCCGCTCTGATCATGCCACATGCCGACACACAGGCCATGAGCGCGCATCTCGCCGAGATCGCTAAAACCGTCGCATCGGGCGCACATGCCCTTCTCATTCTGGATGGCGCTGGCTGGCACGGTTCGGCAGAGCTGGAGGTACCCGACAACATCACCCTGCTCAAACTCCCGCCCTATTCCCCTGAACTCAACCCGATGGAAAATGTGTGGGCTTATCTGCGTGCCAACAAGCTCGCCATATCCGTCTTCGACAATTATGAGCAGATCGTCGACAGGTGTTGCGAAGCATGGAACTTCTTTGCAAACGACAAAACCGCAATCACGTCAATCACTACCAGACAATGGGCCAAAACGGTCAACGACTAGGGCCGTTGGTATGAGCTTGCCAAGCGACGGGATGCCGTTGGCCTTTTGATAGACCGTCCCACCGATCACCAGAAACGGGCTGATCATGACAAAATAGGCCAGCCAAAGCATGGTGTTCACGATCGCGTCGAGCATATCGTCGATGTTTTCGATGGCGTTTTCAATTGCGCGCATAAGATTGGACCCAAGCAGAACGTCCTGGCCGGGGGCAGGTCCCGCGGCGCATATGAAACTGGCAAAGATGTCTGACGAAATTATGTCGCCACCGTGCGCAGATTGCGCAACCGCCTAGCCGGTTAATTCATACCCGCCCCAGGAAATATCACCGCTCCAGCGCCAAGCGGCGATCAGCGGCTCGGCTTTGGTGACCGTGGCATGCGGCGTCATCGACGGATGAAAGATGATGTCGCCCGCACCGGCGGGGCTGAGCCGCCCGCCATGTGTTGACCAATAGCCGGTGCCGCCCAGCATGATAAAGGTCTCTTCGGCCAGGTGCCGGCGGGTGACATAGTCGACATGCGGCGACTGCATGAAAAGCCCCATGCGAAGCTGCGCGCAAGGGATCATCCCGGTCGGCCCGATCAGTTCGGCGGTCAGCATATGCAGTGCAATTTCCGGGCGGATACGGCCGTCTTCATAGCCCGAATGGTGCCAGTCGATCAGCGGCAGGACGGCGGATACTTTGGCGGCACAGGCATGGGGGCGCAGCGAAAGCGCGGTTTTGACATGGGTTTCAATATCATAACCGCGCGGGGTCGGCAGTTTGGTGATGCTCGGAACAAGGTCGCGCACGGTCGCCGCCACTTCATCGCCGCCCGGGCGCCCCTCGGCGGCAAAAAGTGCTGCGATCGCGGTCAGCATATCTTTGAATGTCGTCAAATGGGTGATGATGACTGGCCCCGTTGGTCTGATCAGCCGATAACCCGCACGCGGGGCGCGTTCTGTCCCGATCCACCGCTTGCACGGGTCGATTTTGTCGCTTCAGCCGTTCTGGATCCGCGCGACCATCTCGCTGGTCTGACGCGACAGTTTCCCCACCGCCGCGATACGCACCAATTCGGCATTGATCATGCCTTGGCGGTCGGCGTCATAGCGCGCCCAGGTTGCAAAAGCGCTCACCAATCCGGCCGCCATCTGCGGGTTGACCGGGTCAACACGGATCACCCAGCCGGCAAACCAGCTATAGGCCGCCCCGTCTGGCGCATGAAAAGCCGCAGGGTTTGCCGCCGCCAGCCCGTACAGCAATGAGCGAAACCGATTGGGGTTTTTCCAGTTGAAATCGGCATGTGTTTCCAGGGACTTGGCGACGCCAAGCGCCAATTCCGGTTCAGCTCGTGCGGTCTGGATCATGAACCATTTGTCCATGACCAGCCGGTCGCCGCGCCATTTTCCGTAAAAGGCCGCAACCGATTGCGCACCCGCATGGGTCGGGATCAAACACGCCAA
The DNA here is from genome assembly GCA_965216135.1 of Paracoccaceae bacterium. Taxonomy (GTDB): domain Bacteria; phylum Pseudomonadota; class Alphaproteobacteria; order Rhodobacterales; family Rhodobacteraceae; genus CBDCFL01. Next base: position 238,233 of record CBDCFL010000020.1, on the reverse strand, counting down.
TGCGGCAAATTCCTCGGTCATATTGTCGGTCGCTTTGAACTGGGCAAGGGCGCGCTCGCCGTCATCTGCAAGCGTCAGCAGCGACAGCGCGGCATTCCTAAGCGCCCGCTGGCCAGCAGCGGCGGCATCGGGCGCATACGGCCCCGGAACCGCCATTGCTTGGTACAGCGTGGCCAACTCACCGCCAAGATGCGCCGCCATGGTTCGGCGCAGCCTTTCCCGGGTTTGGTGGATGACGGTCGGGTCGGGCGTTCCACCAGCGTCGGCCAATGTTTGTGCAATGTCGTCTTCCGATGGCAATGCCAGCACCAGCGCCTTGAATGCCGGTTCGGGTATTGCGTCATTCAAGGCAGCGCGGATCGCCTCCAGATAAGCTTCGGCGGAGGTCGCTTCGCGGTTGGTGATCATGTTGATCAACAGATCTTTGGCCAGCGCGCGGCCTGCCTCCCATTTGTTAAACGGGTCGGTGTCGTGGGCCAACAAGAACGCCCGTTCGCTGGCGGAGGATTGACGCTGCAGGATCACCGGCGCCGAAAAACCGCGCAAGATCGACGGGATGGGACGGCTGGAAAAGCCATCGAACGTGAAGGTCTGCTCGGGCTTTGTCAATTCCAGCACCTGCGTCGGCAGCACTTCGTCGCCATTGGGATTTAGCAGGCCGACCGCCACCGGGACGAATTGAGGTTGTTTGTCGGGCTGGCCCGGTGTCGGTGGCGTTACTTGTGTAAGATGCAGTTGATACTGGCCGTTATCAAAGGTGTCACTCACCCTGATCCGTGGCGTTCCGGCCTGCGAATACCACAATTTGAACTGGCCCAGATCTCGCCCGGTCGCATCCTCGAATACTTTTAGCCAGGCCTCGATCGTCGTTGCCTGGCCATCATGGCGGTCAAAATACAGATCGAGCGCCTTGGCATAGTCCTCATCGCCGACCAGCGCCTTGAGCATTCGAATAACCTCGGCGCCCTTTTCGTAAACCGTTGCTGTGTAAAAGTTGTTGATCTCAACGAAACTTTCGGGCCGTACCGCGTGTGCCAGCGGACCTGCGTCTTCGCGAAACTGTCGCGCCCGCAGGTCCAACACATCGTCGATCCGCTTGATCGCATGGCCGCGCATATCGCCAGAGAACTGCTGATCGCGGAACACCGTCAGACCTTCCTTCAGGCAAAGCTGAAACCAGTCTCGGCAGGTGATGCGATTGCCGGTCCAGTTGTGGAAATATTCATGCGCGATCACACCTTCGATGCGCGCATAATCCTGATCGGTCGCGGTTTCCGGGCTGGCCAATACCAGCCTGGAGTTGAATATGTTCAGCCCCTTGTTTTCCATCGCGCCGCCGTTGAAATTGTCCACCGCTACGATGTTGAAGACACCCAGATCATATTCGCGCCCGTAAACCTCTTCGTCCCATTTCATTGATCGTTTCAGGGCGTCCATGGCATAGGCGCACTTGCCCTCATCGCCTGGCCGCACCCAGATGTTCAATTCAACATCGCGGCCGCTGGCGGTGGTGAATTGGTCGCGATGGGCAACAAGATCGCCTGCCACCAAAGCAAAGAGATAGGCCGGTTTCGGCCATGGATCATGCCATTCAACCCAGCCGTCGCCGGAATTTAAATGATTGCCGTTGGACAATATCACCGGTAGATCACTTTCAATCCGGACGGTAAAATTCGCCATAACATCAGGGCGATCGGGGTAATAGGTGATCCGGCGAAATCCCTCAGCCTCGCACTGGGTGCAGAACATACCGCCCGACACATACAGCCCCTCAAGCGCGGTGTTGGCCTTGGGGTTAATCTCAACCTCGCATTCCCAGACAAACGGCGCATCGGGAACCTCTGCGGTAAGCACGCCGTTGCGAACCTGGGTGGCAACAGAGCGCCCGTCAATCTGTGCCGAGATCAGTTTTAGATTTGGCCCGTGCAGCGCAAAGTGGCGGTCTTGGGTGCCTGAATTTGGACGAAAATTGATCCGGGAGATCACTCGCGTATTTTCAGCATCCAAGCGGAATGTCAGATGGACATCGTCAATCAGATACGAATAAGGCGCATAATCTTTCAGGTAGATGATTTGCGGCGGCGCGGTGTTCATCAACCATACCTATTGCTGTTGTCTGGCTTGAATAGGTTTTGCCGCAGCGGTGTTCAAGCAGGTGGGTGTCAGTTTGCGGCCCGGTAAGTCGATGATTTTTGCTTTCCGGCGCCACCAAGGCACCTTATGTTTGCCCCAAATTTCGCGAAGGCTTTCCAAATGACGCGCCCGGTTGTCGGTATCATATCGAACATTCATGTCATTAACGAAGAATACGAGGTTCACGCCGGCGGTGTTATCAATTCGCGCGCGGTCGCGGATGTTGCCGATTGCTTGCCGCTCTTGATCCCTGCCGACCCGGCCATCGTATCGATCAAAGAGCTATTGAGCACATGCGACGGCTTTCTTCTGACCGGGGGCCGACCCAATGTTCACCCTGCGGAATATGGCGAACCGGCCACCGACGCGCATGGCGATTTCGACCGGTCCCGCGATGCCATCACCTTGCCTCTGGTGCGAGAGCTGGTGGCGCGCGGTCAGCCGTTATTTGGCGTGTGCCGGGGATTTCAGGAGGTGAACGTGGCGATGGGCGGGACGTTATACCCGGAAATTCGCGATCTGCCCGGTCGGATGAACCACCGGATGCCGCCCGACGGATCGCTGGATGAGAAATTTTCGCTGCGCCACAAGGTGCGGTTTTCAAAAGGCGGGCCGTTTCACCAGTTGTTGGGCGCGACCGAGGTTCTGACCAACACTCTGCACGGGCAGGGGATCAATCAGACCGGTGATCGGATCGTCATCGACGGCAATGCCCAGGATGGCACGCCCGAAGCGCTCTACATCGAAGGTGCGGCGGGCTTCACGCTGTCGGTGCAATGGCACCCTGAATGGAATGCCGACGAAGACCCGGTTTCACGGTCGCTTTTCAAAGCATTTGGCGATGCAGTGCGCGATTGGGCCGAAACAAAGCGCGGATCGCGCCTGCGAAGTGCGTGAATAACGATGCCGCGTGGCATGTTCTATCTCGCCGTCACCGCGGCGCTGCTGCTGGCGGCGGCGGCATATCTTGGCTTCAAGGTCTGGTAGCTGACCGGGCGTCTGCCTGGATATGATTTTCGCTTCATCTGGGTGGCCGGCAAGGTCTGGGCGCAGGGCGCAAACCCTTACGATCCGATCTATGTCGAAACCGGGCGTGCGCTGATCGAGACCGGCAATGTCCCGCAGCTATGGGTATATCCGCCGACATGGTGGCTGATCGCAGTGCCGCTGGCGGATATGGGCCTGGCTGAAGCCAACCTGATCTGGAACGTCGCTTCGGCGATTATGCTGGCACTGGCCAGCGCATTGCTGGTGGCGGCGCTGTTGCACACATTCCCGCGTATCCTGGACAGGATCAACGCCCTGACGGGCGGCCATGCACCATTTCTGGCGCTTTTTTCACTGCATTTTCTGGCACTTGCGACGCTTGAAGGCTCTGCGATCCTGCTCTCGGCGGGGCAGACGACCGCTTTTGCATTGTTTGGGGCCGGGCTATTGATGTTTGGGGCGGCGCGGCGGCAATCGGTTTGGGTGGTGTTGGGTGTGGCCATCCTGCTTCTCAAGCCGCAATTTGGCCTTGGCCTGGCCGGGGTGTTGTTTTTGTTTGCACCGCGGCTTCGCGCGGCGATCCTGATGGGCGGTGTCCTGACCCTGATCCTGTCCATCCCGGCGTCGCTGAATTCGCCCTGGGTGTTACTGGAATTTGCCCGCAATGTTGCGGGCTATGACGCCTTTACGATCGCAAACCAGCCCCAGAGCATGACCGGCCTCAGGCTGCTGATATGGGAGATCGCCACGCTCGACATCGGCAATATCGCAACCACCGCGATTGCCCTGATCATTGCCTGCATTGCATCGCTGCTGGTGTTGCGGCGCGCTAATCAGTTCAGCGACGGCGCGCGGACCTGGCAAATTGCTGCCATAATGGTATCCAGCCTCGTCGCCTTTGGGCCGCTGCATGTCTACGATTTTGTGCTGGTCACTTTGCCGGTATTGCTGCTGCTGGTGGGACGGGGGGTGTTCCTGTGGATCGGGGCGGCTGGCTGGGCGCTTATCTGGCGATCCGAAAATCTGGCGGCACTCACCGGGTTTCATGCAGATGACATTGACATATTTGCCGGGTCGCGTCTGGCGACATACGGTGCCATCATTGTCTTTGCGGCGGTGCTGGGGGCGGCGTTTTCACTGGCGCGAGACGACGAAGCCGCATCCAGATGATTGCGCCGGGCGATTTCAGGCCTGCTGCTCGGCGGGCTGCCAGACCGGGTGTTTGACCATGACCCGCTGAAATCTCTCGGATGATTTGAAATTTTCCAACCACCCCGCAACGCCGGGCCAGGGACGCGACAAAAACCACGCCAGATCGCAATGGGCAAACTGCCTGACAAACGGCAGAATGGCGAAATCGGCGTTCGATGGCTTGGTGCCGAAGAGCCAGCCTTGCGTGGCCAAGAGCGTGTTCAGTTGCAACAGGTAAGGTTCGGCAAGTTGGCGTTCTGTGGCCGGATCAACATCGTCATGGCGCGTATGATATTTGTAGCGGTCCAGGACGGTCTTGAATTCGGTGTCGTTAAGTTCGACCAGATCAGCCGCACCCGCAGGACATTTGAGCCAGCCTTCCGGATCATGCTGGCGCAACGCCCAATACATGATGTCCAGGCTGTGAATATATGTCGCGCTGTCCGTGTCCAGGACCGGGACGGTAGCCTCCGGTGAGACCGCCAGAAATTCAGCTGGCTTGTCGCGCAACAGGATCTCGCGGTGGTCAACCTCAATGCCCGCCGAGGCAAGCGCCAGCCGCGCCCGGATTGCATAGGGACATCGCCGGAATGACCATAAAACTGGAAGCATCGCGCCAATATAGATAATGTGCCTCGCGGGGTTTGAACAGAGAGATTTCGTGCCTTACGCCTTTGAGCAGAGTGCCTGTTACCGGCGACCGAGCCAGTAGCGCCACAGGGCAAACAATGCGATCAGAACCCACATAACTTCGATGACGATCGCACCGGCATTGGGCCTGAAGTAAAGCGAGAGCAGCACCAGCACCGCCCCGACCAGATTAAGCAGGTTGAAAGCAGGACTTTCGCCCGAGACCCAGTTTCGCGAAACCGCGAGATAGGCGGCTGAAATGATCAGCGAGCCGAGAACGCCCAGCCAGTCGATATATGTCATCTCAGCCAACATGCGCGCTGTTTAGGCGATCGCCTGCGTGATGAAAACCGGCAATTGACGCCATTGACCCGCATTGCCAGCGCGCGCAAAATCGCCCTCATGGTGCAGGGCGTCTTGATGGATCTGGCGGGGGTAATTTATACCGGGCAAACGGTGTTGCCCGGCGCTGTTGAGGCCATGGCAAAGCTGCGTGAACGGATGCCGGTGCGGTTTTGACGAACTCGACCCGCCGACCTAAGCGCTTGCTTTTGAAGCAACTTTTCGGCTTTGGCATCGACATGACTGCGGATGAGCTTTTCACCCCGGCGCACGCGGCGTGCGACTGGCTGGCCGAGCGTGCGCTAGCTCCGCATCTGCTAATCCATCCCGATCTGAGCGAGGAATTCGCCGATTGCGCAAAAGACGGTGCGCGCGCGCTCGTACTTGGCGATGCTGGCCGGTTTTTCGATTTTGAGGCGATGAACGCGGCCTTTCGTGCGCTGGAAGGCGGCGCCGACTTTCTGGCGCTGGCCGCTAACCGGGTTTTTCTGGACGATGACGGCAAACTCAGTCTCGACGCGGGCGCATTCGTTGCGGCGCTCAGATACGCCAGCGGGATTGAACCGGTGTTGATGGGCAAACCCGCGCCCGGATTCTTTTGCGCCGCCGCCGCGTCGATGGCACTGACGCTGGGCGATGTCGCTATGATCGGCGATGACGCCGAGGCCGACGTGGCCGGCGCGCTGAACGCCGGGGCCGGCGCGGGGGTGCTGGTGGCCACCGGCAAATATCGCCCTGGCGACGAAACCCGGTATGAGCCGCAACCGACCGCGCTCGCGGGCGATGTCGCCGAAGCCGTGGAAATTTTTCTGGGCATGAATAGGCAGCCTGGGTACCCGACGCTGCGCGCCAAGAGTTCGGATCATCACATCGTTTTGCCCGCCCTTTGAAACCATGTTAAGCACGCATTCATAGATCAGATGATTTCCGGGGGCATTAACGATGCGTGCGATCGTATGGACAGCAGTGATTGCCGGTGCAATTGGCTTTGGGGGGGGCAATGCGTTTTGGTATCTCGCCTCGCCATTGTGGATCGACCGGGTCGTCTCTGAAGGACTGGCGCAGGCGGCTGAGGCCAATGTCCTGGCGAGCGGGCAGTTTGCCGATGCAGACGCCGTGCACCGTGGCACCGGCCGGGTCGAGGCGATTGAAACCGGCGGGCAAGTGGTTCTGCGCTTTACCGAATTTGAGGTGACCAATGGTCCGGATCTTTATGTCTGGCTGGTCAAGAACGACGGCATCGAAACATCACGCGACGTCAAAGACAGTGAAGTGCTGGAGCTTGGTGTTTTGAAGGGAAATATCGGCGATCAGAATTACGTGCTGCCAGAGGGTGCCAATATCGCCGACTATATGACCGTGACGATCTGGTGCCGGCAGTTTGGCGTGCTGTTTTCGGCCGCGGTGCTGGGCAGTGGCGGCGAGTCTTGAGGTTAACCGTTTGAAACGAAGCGATTTTGCCTGCATGGCATGGAATAGGTCGGCAACCGAAATGGAAAGGACAATGCGATGATGCCAAGAGCGCACAAGATTGGGCAAGTTGAGTTTTTGAGCGAAAAACTGAGCGCGGCGCGCGAGTTGAGTTCATGCTGTGTGGGCGTCGAGGCCTATCTTGATCGCAGCGCCGGGCGTGCGGATGCCGTGGCCGCGCCGGGCTGGCGGGCTTGGGGGTCGTCGGGTTGATCAGGGGTTGGGGTCGGTAGGCCGGTCGCCATGGCCTGATGGCTATGGGCAAGTCGCGGGCCGGGATGGCGGTGCGCCATTTCGCACCGCCCATTTATTTCAGTGACTTAGACCAGCGCGAGGTTGGAGGCGCTTTCGCGGCCGTCGCGACCGGCTTCGAGGTCGAAGGTGACCTTTTGGCCGTCGGCCAGGCCGGTCAGGCCCGAGCGCTCGACGGCGCTGATGTGAACGAAGACGTCCTTGGAGCCGCCTTCAGGCTCGATAAAGCCGAAGCCTTTAGTTGCGTTAAACCATTTTACGGTGCCAGTGGCCATCCGTTTTCTCCTTAGGTATCAATGCCATCCGCAAAATGCGATGGCCCGGCCTTGTCAGTTTGGTATCGAGAAACTGTCTGGCCGAAAACGGAGAGAGCAGTGGGTCGAATATCATAACTTAGCGGGGCGCATATGGGGTGTGCGCCGGCAAAAGGCAAGGGAAATCTGCACGTTCGCGCGTATGGCAACACGTATTGCAGCGCATGCACTACCTGTATGCACACGGTGGTGCAGGAATTTCTTAACCAAACCGGCCGAAAACCGGGCGCTGACCCCACGTCGCGAGGCGCACAATAATGCCCGAATACAAACCGACCAAGAAACAGCGCATCTATTACCGGTTCATGGGTGACGCCCTGCGCGAGCTGGAATGGGACATCCGCCATCCGGTCTTTCTGAGGATGAAGCTACCGCAGGACTGGCATTCGATCGCTGAGAGCCCGAGCACACGCAAGCGGCGGATCACCATCCGCATCGACGATGACGTCGTACGCTTCTTCAAAGGGCTGGGGCCGGGCTATCAGGCCAAGGTCAACCGGGTGCTGGCGGCGTTCATGAACGCGCGTCTGGCCGGCCTGGTCGATGGTCCGGAGAGCATCGATTATGTGGCCGAGGGGATCGACGACGACGAATATGGCGTGGGGCGGCCGCAGCCGGGGGATTACGAGGCGCGTATCGTGGAGGTGATGAGCGGGGAGTGAGCGGAACGCGGGCGGGAAGCGGTAGAAGAAGCGGCGGTGAATTTGAGGCGCTTGCGGCTGAAGGCGAAATCTCGAAATGATTTCGGGGCCGCTTTCTTTTGAAGAAAGCGGTGGGTCTGCGGGGGCCATCGTTCGTGTGTATGCGGCGCGCAAGGGTCGCACGGGCGCGGGCCATGCCGTTGACCAGGGACCAGCTGCGAAGAAATCCAAATGTCAGATAACAAAAAAGGGCAGCCTTGGCCGCCCTTTTGGTCGATGTCTAGGGGCGTGCTGCGGGTGCAGCGGGCCTGAAATGCTTACGCGAGGGCGATGTTTGTCGCGCTTTCGCGGCCATCACGGCCAGCTTCGACGTCAAAAGTTACCTTCTGACCGTCGTTAAGACCTGTCAAACCTGAACCCTCAACGCCAGAAACGTGAACAAACACGTCCTTGCCGCCGCCATTTTCAGGCTCGATAAAGCCAAAACCTTTAGTTGCATTATACCATTTCACGGTGCCATTGGCCATCGTGTGTACTCCTATAATGCCGCCCGCGTTGTGCGGCAGCCCGGCTATGTCAGTGCAATATCGAAAGACTGTAGCCAGTGAAGGAGAACAGTGGGTCGAGACAGAAATAACGTCGCGGGGTGCATATGGAGCGTTGGCGCGGGGAACGCAAGGGGGGATGGTGTAGCCAGCGAGTGGGATGGGTGATTTCACCCATCGTTTTTGGTTGGGCGACGGGTGCGGCAGGAGTGATGGGTGTGGCGGTAGTGATGGGTGCGAGCACCCATACTACGGCTCGCTAAAGTGGTGCGTATGAGGAACGCGGATGGTGTATTAATACCCGCCCTTCGCTTGATTCGATTTATCGGGCAATACTGGAAGGAATAAAGTAACAAGAGGCAAATTGTTTCCATTTTTTCAACAAATCTGCGGCCCGAACGATAATTGACTGGTGGTTCGGTGGTTCATTTAACGCAATATTAACAAACTGCAGTGATGATTCCAAAATGAATTGGCCTAATTCCGTGCAATTTGGAAGTTTTCAGCCTGGAATTGCTCAATTTTCTCCAATATACTGGGAATCAACCTTCATTTGACCGCAGGGCTTAATTATGCCACAGTCACTGCGCTGTTACCATGGGGGGCATGAGTGAGTTAATTGCAATAGCAGTTGGCGTGCTATTGTTTTCATTTTCTGTTTGGATTGTGAATTATTCAAGCCAAGTGAAAAAGCGTCGAAAATTTAAAAATGAGGGTGTTCAGAATTCCGTGTCACGGGGTTAGTCTAGAGCCTCGGATTGAATTTCTGAATCAAAGGGATTCCCACAAGGCTTGATTTGTGATTCACCATATTTGGAGGTGGATCATGGGCAAGACACTATCACTGGACCTGCGTGAGCGGGTTCTTGCGTTCATCGTAGAGGGCCATTCGTGTCACGAAGCTGCGCGGCGGTTTCGGATATCAGCGGCGAGTGCCGTGCGGATTAGGCAGCGCCGCCGACAAACGGGTTCCATCGCACCAGCCAAGCGGGGCCGACCAAAAGGCAGCAGCAGACTGGAAGTGTTTGCGGGGTTTCTCAAGACAACAGTGGATCGCAGGCCAGACATTACGATGCCGGAACTGGCCGAGGCGCTTATTCAGGAACACGATATGCGGGCCGCTCCGGCAGAGCTGTCGCGCTTCCTCAAGCACCGGCTCGGTTACACATATAAAAAAATCCTTGATTGCAACGGAGAGGCGGCGCAAGCGGGTGCGCGCCGCGCGATACGAGTGGCGGCACCGACGCCAGCCGAGGATGCGACTTGAGCCGCACAGGTTGGTCTTTATCGACGAAACGGCGGTGACGACCAAGCTCACGCGCCTGCGCGGGAGATCTCCCTGCGGCGCGCGTCTGGAAGCGGATGCCCCCTTCGGCCATTGGCGCACCCAGACCTTCATTGCAGGGCTGCGCGTTGATGAGTTGACCGCTCCCTGGCTGCTTGACGGCCCGATGAACCGTGCTGCCTTCGATGTCTATATCGAAACACAGCTCGCCCCGACGCTTCAGCCCGGTGACGTCGTGATCGCCGACAACCTGTCTTCACACAAGTCCGCATGGGCGCAGGCGTTGCTGAAGGCGCAGGGAAACTGGATGCTCTTTTTGCCACCATACAGCCCCGACCTGAACCCGATCGAGATGGCCTTCTCCAAGCTCAAAGCCCACCTGCGAAGGATGGCCGCCAGAACATTTGATGCCCTGACTGAAGCCGTGGGTGACATCTGCGATCTATTCGAACCTCAAGAGTGCGAAAACTACTTCAGAGCTGCAAACTATGTTGCAGAATAAATGTCCGTAGCTCTAGATGTCCAAGACATCGTCTAACCTTCCCTCAAAATAGATGGAAAGTTGGGACAAAGTCAAATTCCAGTTTTGCAATGGCATGGTCCATTTTTTTGAAGCGTTCTGGATCCCCATATACAGCAGTTTGAGCAAACTGTTTTCATTGGGAAACGCGCCCTTGGTTTTGGTCAGTTTTCGGAACTGGCGATGCACGGCCTCGATTGCGTTGGTGGTGTAAATTACCCGCCGAATGTCAGCTGGATATTTGAAGTAGACCGACAAATTGGGCCATTTTTTACGCCATGATTTAATGACGATTGGGTATTAATACCACCGAGCGGAATGCCTGACTCACGTTGGGGATTCCCAAGCGGTCCGATCTCTGACTCAATGTGGTGAACCAATGAGGTTCGCCATGGCAGCGCCTATCGACTTACGGAACGATTTTGACAGCGTCTCACTGCGGCGCCTCGCGAAGAGGACCAGGGACGCGACCCAGAGCCGTCGTCTGCTGGCGTTGGCCGAGGTCTACGATGGTGGCAGCAGGACGGATGCGTCGCGGATCGGCGGCGTCGGTCTGCAGATCATTCGCGACTGGGTGCTGCGCTTCAACGCCCGCGGACCGGACGGGCTGGTCGATGGGAAGTCACCGGGCGCACCCTCGAAGCTCAACGCCGATCACCGCCGCGCACTGGCGGAGGTTGTTGAGGCCGGCCCGGTCCCGACGGTGGACGGCGTCGTGCGCTGGCGGCGCAAGGACCTGGCGCGGTGGCTCTTGGAGACGTTCGCCATCTCGCTCGACGAGACCACGGTCGGGCGCGAGTTGAAGGCGCTCGGCTTCGCCAAGATCTCGGCGCGGCCGCGCCACTACGCGCAAAACGAGCTGGCCGTCGAGGCTTTTAAAAAAAACTTCCCCGCCGAACTGGCGAAGATCCGGGCGAGGCTCCCGAAAGGCGTCGAGATAGAGCTGTGGTGGCAAGATGAAGCCCGCATCGGCCAGAAGAATAAGCTCACACGCCGATGGGCCAGACGTGGCACGCGCCCGCGGGCGCCCCGCGACCAGCGCACCGAATGGGCCTATATCTTCGGCGCGATCTGTCCCGCGAAGGGGAAAGGTGCCGGGCTGGTCATGCCCTGGTGCGACACCGACGCCATGGCGGCGCACCTCATCGAGATCAGTGCCGCCGTCGATCCCGGCGCCCATGCGGTGCTGATCGTCGATCAGGCCGGTTGGCACTTGACGCCCAAGCTGGCGATCCCCGACAACATCACCGTCCTGGCGCTGCCGCCACGATCGCCCGAGTTGAACCCGGTGGAGAATGTCTGGCAATTCATGCGCGACAACTGGTTGTCGAACCGGATCTTCAAATCCTACGAAGACATCGTCGCGCTGTGCTGCCAAGCCTGGAACAACCTCATCGACCAACCATGGAAGATCATGTCCCTCGGCATGCGCAAATGGGCGCATGGGTTCTGATCAATGACCGTTGGTATTAGTTCCCCATTTTTCTTCTAACGCATCCAACGCGATTTCAGCCGCTTTCACAGTTTCAGCCTTATAAACCGGCTTTAGATCAGCCATGAATTCCTTCTGGTTTTTGCTGGCTACATATTTCAGAGAATTGCGGATTTGGTGGATGACACAAAGCTGGACTTCGGTCTGGGAAAGATCGCGTTGATCGCCTCTGGAAAGCCCGTGAGGCCATCGACACAAGCAATCAGGATGTCTTGCAGGCCGCGATTGTTCAGGTCCGTCAGCACCGAGAGCCAGAAGTTTGCACCTTCGGTTTCAGATAGATACAGGCCAAGAATTTCCTTCCTGCCCTCAAGATTAAGCCCCAGAACCGTGTAAACCGCTTTGGCTGCGTAGCGCCCGTCTTGCTTAACCTTGTAGTGAATAGCATCAAGCCAAACAAACGGGTAATGGCTGTCCAGGGGCCGCTGCTGCCAGAGCTTGATTTCAGGGATCAATTTATCAGTGACGGCGCTGATCGTGGCGTTTGAAACATCCAGACCGTAGATTTCCGAGATGTGTCCAGCGATGTCCAGATAGCTCATTCCAAGCCCGAACATTGAAATAATCTTGCATTCGATCTCGTCGCTCATGTGGGTCTGGTGTTTTTTCACCAGTTGCGGCTCAAACGATCCAGCCCGATCTCGTGGCGTTGCCAGTTCGAAACTTCCAGACGTGGATTTGATGGTCTTACGGCCAGCTCCGTTCCTGCGGTTGCTGGACTTGTCGGCCTTTAAATGCGCCTCCAGTTCAGCCTGTAATGCAGCTTCGGTCAGTTGCTTGACTAACGGCGTCAGAATACCGTCCTTGCCTGTAAGGCCCTGGCCATCTTGCAAAGCCGCCAAAGCTACATCAAAATCAAATTCTTCTCGCATGTGTCATTCCTTTTCTTCAGTTTACAGAAATGACACGGAATTTCTAACGCTCCCGTTTTTTCACCAGTTGCGGCTCAAACGATCCAGCCCGATCTCGTGGCGTTGCCAGTTCGAAACTTCCAGACGTGGATTTGATGGTCTTACGGCCAGCTCCGTTCCTGCGGTTGCTGGACTTGTCGGCCTTTAAATGCGCCTCCAGTTCAGCCTGTAATGCAGCTTCGGTCAGTTGCTTGACTAACGGCGTCAGAATACCGTCCTTGCCTGTAAGGCCCTGGCCATCTTGCAAAGCCGCCAAAGCTACATCAAAATCAAATTCTTCTCGCATGTGTCATTCCTTTTCTTCAGTTTACAGAAATGACACGGAATTTCTAACGCTCCGCTTCAGCTGACGTCGTGATCGCCGACAACCTAAAAATTGGAATCCCGACGCCGGGACCGTATTGAAAATGCGGTCGGTTGGTGTGGTTACTGCTCTTGGACCTCTAGTGGCTTCTGCGCGAAAGCGCCGGGCCTGTCAGAGCAGGGCAGGGCAGGGGGGTATGTCCTGCTTTGACAGATCAACAATCCGACACCGTATAGTTCAATCCCAAGGGTTGATCACGTCAACTTGCATTGCTCGAAAGGGCTCTACGTCTCTGGTGGCCACGCGACAGCGGTCGTTTGCAAGTGCGATTGCTGCAATCATACCGTCCAGTTCACCAACCGCTTTGCCAGCACTTCTTGCGGCCGCCATGTGACCACCGTAAAAAATCGCGGCCTTGGTATCAAAATCCAGAATACGTCTGCGAAAATCAGTCTCACGTATCTCTGTGATAGCGTTGTGAAGGTCAGCCCGTCGCTTGCCAGAAGGCAAAGCCCACAAACCATATTCCATTTCCGCCAGTGTTACGGCGGTAAGGTGCAGTTCGTTTGGGTCTTGTTCGTCAAGCCACTGGATCACCTTTGGATCAGGGTTTTTCTTGAGCGGTTCAGAAATAACATTTGTGTCCAGAATAATCATTCGAACGCCATCGGTTCACCCGCCGTCTTGTCACGGTCAAACTGAAAACCATCATCAATCACCCCGCCATATTTGGCATTCAATTTGGTTCCAAACCCAGTACCGGTCTCGATCCGAACAAGCTGTGCTATAGCAAGGCGAACTTCGGCCTCCGCGCTGCGGTTGTTCTGCGCGGCGACACGTTTCAAGGCTTCGTAGTCGTTATCGGGTATGTTGCGCACGGTCATTTGGCCCATCGGTAAATCTCCTCTCGAATGATGCTATCATCATAGTTGTGATGCTATCATATTGCAAGCGGAGGCCTCCATGCGATAGCAAAAGGAACCCCCGCCAAAGCGGGGGTCAAGTCTCCTTCACCACAAGGAATCTTAGAAACAGTCAAGGGTCGCTGCTGACTAGCCTTTCTGAGGGATCAAACGAAATTCGTGCAAGCACTGCTTATCTGCCAATGAGCAACCTAGCGTCTAATCGAACAGCTTCGCTTCAGTCAGCCATTCCGTCGCTGCGTCTATGCGGTCCACGCCACGCATGGCTTGGTGTCGCATCAACCAGACATCACGATACATCTCTTGCCCTCCGCCCTGATCTACAAGCCTGACAAGGCGGTCATCCTTGCTGGCGATCGCATCTGGCAGCAACGCGCGAGACGGAGTATGAAGAACCATCTCGAACGCTGTTTCAAGATCGTACATCAAAATTCCGGCCATCTTCCCGCCGGGCTCCTTCGTAAACGTCTTTGTCCACTCCGCTTGGGGGAGATGCGCCGCGACAGGATCGTAAGTCAGCCAAGGTCGATCAACTTCAGGAACCGAACGAAACGCCTTTGCCATGAACGCCGAGAATGTAACTTTGCCTATCGAACCGGGTTTCGGTGATCCTAGGTGTGGATAGGCATGCAAAGTTGACCCCATTATTGGGGTAATCGGCGTGCAAAAGTGACCCCCCTGATAGTTCTGTACAGATGCTCCTTCAAAGATTTGAGGGAGCGGGTTGGGGATGTTGGTTGTGGAGACGATTGCAAAGATCAGGCGGGCGCATTTCATTCAGGGGAAGTCGATCAAGCAAATATGCCGGGAGCTTCGGGTTTCACGGAACACAGTGCGCAAGGTGATACGTTCCGGTGCGACGGAGTTCAGCTATGACCGTTCCACCCGGCCGCGTCCGAAGATCGATCCCTGGCGTTCTCAATTGGATGATATGCTGGCCGACAATACTCGGCATCCCAGGCGCGAACGCCTGACGCTTGTCCGGGTATATGAAGAACTGCGCAACCAAGGATACGACGGCAGCTATGATGCGGTACGGCGCTATGCGGCCAGTTTGACCTGCCCCCAATTTGAGGGCCACTTTTAGGTAGACTCTGTTCCTCTTTTGTTTGCCATTATTCGGCGGCGTGAGCAATGGGCGGTGGCGCGGAGCCTTCAGATAGCTCAAGCGTCGCTGCCCATTGCGGTTTATGGAAAGGCCTGTTTGCGGCAAATTCTTCCGGGGTTTGATAGTTCAGCGAAGAGTGGGGCCGGTTTTGATTGTAATCGATCCGCCAGTCCTCGATGATCCTTTCTGCCTCGGCCAGCGAGGTGAACCAGTTCAAGTTCAGGCATTCTTCGCGAAACCGGCCGTTGAAACTTTCGATGTAGGCGTTCTGGGTCGGCTTGCCCGGGTCGATGAAGTAGAGTTGCACGCCGTGATCATCTGCCCAGCCATCAAGCGCGCGGCCTCGTAGTTCAAGCCCATTGTCAACGGTCAGAACATCCGGGTACCCCCGCTCACGAGCCACCCGTTCCAGCATTTCCACCACACGGGAGCCGGGGATCGACAGGGCCACATCAATCGCCGGACATTCCCGTGTGCAGTCGTCTTTCAGATTGACGGTGCGGAACTTCCTGCCGTTGGCGAGCGCATCCATGGTGAAGTCCAGGCTCCACCGCTGGTTGGCGGCGATCGGGCACCAGGCACCTTCGCGCACGCCCTTGGGGATTTTCTTGCGATTGCGGCGGCGCAGGGTCAGGCGCTCCTCTCGGTAAAGTCGCTCCACCACTTTCACGTTCACCTTGAAACCCTCCTGGCCAAGCTTGGCATGCAACATGCGATAGCCATAGCGTCGGTGTTTGCCGGAAAGCGTGACCAGCCGTTCCCGTATCCTCGCATGGCGATCCGGCCTTCCTCTGTATTCATTACTCGATCTGGAAAACCCAATCAGCCCACAGGCCCGCCGAGTTGAAAACTGATAGTCACGGCAAAGAACCATGACTGCTTCCCGGCGGCTTGCAGGCTTCAGAAGTTTTTTGCCAGAAGCCCTTTCAGGCCAGCATTATCAAGCATGGTTTCGGCCAGCAGCTTCTTCAGCTTGCCGTTCTCCGATTCCAGGTCTTTCAGCCGCCTGACATCGGAAATCTGAAGGCCGCCATACCTGGCTTTCCATTTCTAAAAGGTGGCATCCGACATACCGTGCTTACGGCACAACTTACGGCACAACTCGGACACTTTCGCACCCGCCGCATACTCCTGAATGATCCGAACAATCTGCTCTTCGCTAAACCGTGACTTGCGCATTCTCTGTTCTCCTCGTTCTCGTGAACATTAAGCGAACAGATCCTCCTTTCAAATGGACCAGTTTTCGGGGAGCAGGTCAGCCCCTGTGGCGTGGGCAAAACCTGGCTGGCCTGTGCGCTGGCTCAAGCCGCCTGTCGAGACGGGATCACCGTGCTCTACAAACGTATGCCGCGTCTGTTTGATGAACTCGAACTGGCCCACGGGGACGGGCGCTTCCCGCGCCTGTTCAAAAATCTCACCAAAACCCAATTACTGATCCTGGATGACTGGGGGCCAGATCGCCTCGACGCAAGCCAGCGCCGTGATCTGATGGAAATTGTCGAAGACAGATATGACGCCGGATCAACTCTGATCACCAGCCAGCTGCCCATCGATGCATGGCACGACGTGATCGGAGAGCCTACCTTCGCTGACGCCATTCTCGACCGTCTCGTCCACAATGCCTATCGCATCGAACTAGACGGCCAAAGCATGCGAAAAACCAACCTCAAAACAGGTGACGAAAACGCCCAAAACTGATAGCCAAAAAACCTAGGCCTCAAAGCCGCTAAACAAGGGTGGCCGGATACCCCGGTTTAGGTGGCCGGATGTCGTCGGAATGACCGGCCGGATGCCCCGGAATACGCAGATGGCGTCAGGGAAGCCCTTGAGGCCATCAACGACGGCAATCAGGATATCCTCCAGGCCCCTGTTCTTCAGATTGTTCATGATCGACAGCCAGAATTTGGCTCCCTCGTTGTTGGCAATCCAAAGCCCCGGAACCTCACGTTCACCCTCAGGGGTGACGCCCAGAGCCACATAAACGGCCTTGTTCTTAACCTGGCGGCTTTCCGCATCGCGGATTTTGACCCGCAGGGCCTCTAGGGGGTGTTGACGTTCATCGTGTTTGAATGACGATTGCAGCAAGCGAGATGAATGCTTTGAAGCTGTCATCTGTTTTGCAGGAACGCATTGCGATCCCTCTGTATTCCTTCAGCTTTCCGAAGAAGTTTTCGACCAGGTGACGCCATTTGTAGGTGTGGCGGTCGAACTCCGCCGGGAAGCGGCGGTTTGATTTTGAAGGGATTACCGGCTCGATCCCGGCACTGGTCAGCGCTTCGCGCAGCCAGTTCGCGTCGAAGGCACGGTCGGCGAGAAACTGGTCGCAGTGTCGATAACACGTGATATGGCCGGTCAATGTAACAAATGATCTGTCCGGCATTAGAACTCCTCCAGGAAGTGGAGGAGCTGATGCGCCGGACAGAGCAGTTACAGGGGTTGAGATTGATGAAGTTCGATGAGGTTTACGGACGCACCTACAGGGGTGAGTTGAGCCAGCTGGAGGCAGCCGAGATCCTGGGCATGTCCGAGCGCACGTTCCGACGCTGGCGCGATCGCTTTGAGGCCGAGGGCGCGGAGGGTCTTTACGACCGCCGCCTGGGTCGGGTTTCCGCGCGCCGCGCCGGGGTCGACGAGGTGGTGGCACTGTTGGATCTGTTCGATACCAGGTACCGGCATTTCACCGCCTGGCACTTCTGGGAGAAGCTGGTTACAAAAGCACGACGTCACGCGCAGTTACAACTGGGTGCGGCTGACGCTCCAGGCGCACGGCCGGGTCGCGCCGGCGCCGCGGCGCGGCGTGTACCGCCGCAAGCGGCCGCGCCGGCCGATGGTCGGCATGATGTTGCACCAGGACGGCTCCACGCACCAATGGGTGCCGGGTCAGTACTGGGACCTGATCGTGACCATGGACGATGCCACTTCGGAGATCTATTCCGCCTTCTTCGTCGCCGAGGAGGGCACCATGTCGAGCTTTGTGGCGCTGCTGGAGGTGGGGTCGGCCATGGGGCTGTTCTGCTCGCTTTATGCAGACCGGGCCTCGCACTATTGGCACACGCCGGAGGCCGGCGGCAAGGTCGACAAGGACAATCCAACCCAGGTCGGACGTGCCCTGCAGCAACTCGGTATTGAGCTGATCCCGGCCTATTCACCGGAGGCCCGGGGCCGCTCGGAGCGCATGTTCGGCACCCTGCAGAAACGCCTGCCGCAGGAACTCGAGCTCGCCGGCATCACCGATATGGCGGCCGCCAACCGGTTCCTGAAAGAGGACTTCCTGCCGGCCCACAATGCCCGCTTCGCCCGGCCGGCCGAGGACACAGGCTCCGCCTTCGTGCCGTTCGCCGGCAACCTGGCGGACATCCTCTGTGTGCAGGAGGACCGTGTGGTCGGCAATGACAACACGGTGCGCTACAAGAACTTGAGCCTGCAGATCCCGGCAGACCGCCATCGCCACCACTACGTCAAGGCCAAAGTGAGTGTGCACGAATATCCCGACGGCGACCTTGCCGTCTTCCATGGCCGGCGCTGCCTGGCCCGCTACAAGAAAGACGGCACGCCGATCGAAAGCAGCGAAAGGCGGGCCGCGTGATCCGCTTCGACGCGACCGGCCGGCACCCTGTGGACAAGTGGACCGCCGCTCCGCGACCGACCACTTCCCCACAGGGCCAGAAACCGCAACAGAAGCGGTCAAATCATATGGTACATAAACCGGTCAATTCAGTTTGTTATTGACACGAGAAACTGGTCGCAGGTGAGGCCCTCGATCAGTGCGGCGGTACCCCGCAGGTCATGCGCCTGACCGGGCAGAAGGCGGAAGTCGATCAGATTGCCGAGCGCGTCCGTCAGAGCCATGATCTTTGTCGTTATCCCGCCGCGAGAGCGTCCGATGGCTTGGCTTTGAGTCCCCCTTTTGCGCCCTGACCGTGTCGGTGGACTTTGACGATACTACCGTCGATCATCGTGTATTCGAAGTCTGCATCTTCGGCTAATACCCTGAACATACGATAGAAAGCGTCGGCCCTCACCCACCTTCGGAAGCGCTTGAACACGCTGTTCCAGCGCCCGAACTCTTCCGGCAGGTCGCGCCAGGGGCATCCGGTCCGCGAGATCCAGAGAACTGCCTCGACAAACCGGCGCGGGTCAGGGCCGGTGCGACCGGGGTCGCATTCCCGGCCAAGGCAGTGCGGTGCGATGACAGCCCATTGGGCGTCGGTCAGAACTGTGCGGATCAAGGCTGCTCTCCTCTGTTTGCAACCTTGAATCAGTCATCAGCCGATTTGGGAATCCCTAAACGTCAACAAGCCCTAGTTGATCGACTGGATATTTCAGGCGCCAATATATCTGTTGTGGGTGGCCATCCACTTATATCAATACTATTAGAAGCAGGCGATTGAAGAAGATGTTGACCGGCTGGGTGAAATCCGGAGCCAACGTAGATTTTTTTATGGTTGGCGCGTCCCAGAAAACAGTGGCCCAATTTCAATTATACTCCGAGCGTTTGAATATCGCTTTGGCAAATAAATCCGGTGCGGGTTCCTTTCGTGCATTACAAATTAAATGCAAAAATAGGGGGTGTTGACGTTCATCGTGTTTGAATGACGATTGCAGCAAGCGAGATGAATGCTTTGAAGCTGTCATCTGTTTTGCAGGAACGCATTGCGATCCCTCTGTATTCCTTCAGCTTTCCGAAGAAGTTTTCGACCAGGTGACGCCATTTGTAGGTGTGGCGGTCGAACTCCGCCGGGAAGCGGCGGTTTGATTTTGGAGGGATTACCAGCTCGATCCCGGCACTGGTCAGCGCTTCGCGCAGCCAGTTCGCGTCGAAGGCATGGTCGGCGAGAAACTGGTCGCAGGTGAGGCCCTCGATCAGTGCGGCGGTACCCCGCAGGTCATGCGCCTGACCGGGCAGAAGGCGGAAGTCGATCAGATTGCCGAGCGCGTCCGTCAGAGCCATGATCTTTGTCGTTATCCCGCCGCGAGAGCGTCCGATGGCTTGGCTTTGAGTCCCCCTTTTGCGCCCTGACCGTGTCGGTGGACTTTGACGATTGGATACTACCGTCGATCATCGTGTATTCGAAGTCTGCATCTTCGGCTAATACCCTGAACATACGATAGAAAGCGTCGGCCCTCACCCACCTTCGGAAGCGCTTGAACACGCTGTTCCAGCGCCCGAACTCTTCCGGCAGGTCGCGCCAGGGGCATCCGGTCCGCGAGATCCAGAGAACTGCCTCGACAAACCGGCGCGGGTCAGGGCCGGTGCGACCGGGGTCGCATTCCCGGCCAAGGCAGTGCGGTGCGATGACAGCCCATTGGGCGTCGGTCAGAACTGTGCGGATCAAGGCTGCTCTCCTCTGTTTGCAACCTTGAATCAGTCATCAGCCGATTTGGGAATCCCTAAACGTCAACAAGCCCTAGTAACGGCAAAAAAAGTAATTTTGCTTCAGAGTTTTTTGAGCATCATCCGACATTGTTCAATTTGGTGGACGGTAAAGCCATGTGGATCGAAGGAAGGCATCCAATAGACTCGATGTACGCCTACGATGTCGAATTTGTGCCACCCTCAGCCATGAATAAAGAACGGCTGCAACAATTCGATGCATACGTAAAAAAGCTTGCAACTCTTGCTCCCGATAGCGATAAAATCGACATTTGAATATTGAGTTGGGGTCACGCGATATGGAAGCCACGATATTGTTGTCGAAGTTTGGTACATTTGTTGCCATGTTCACCGGGGTTAGCATCCTGACCGTGGGGAGTTTGTCGCTGACAAATTCGTTGTCCAGTGAAGCGTTCAAGCCAGGCACAGGACCAGGCGGTTTTACGCATACAAGTTCTGCTGCCGGATTGCTGAGAGACGGAATTCAGACATATGTGAACAAACTATTCGGTTTGTACCTGCTAGCTGCATTTTGGCTTTTCTTTCCATTCCTATTGGTTTGGCAGCCCCGCCACTTGGCGGATTTGTATATCCAGATGGAAAGGTAATTTTTGTACAGAGCCAAAAAATAGTGACGTGGTTTTCAACATATTACCCGCAAGTGGCATTGGCCTTTGGAACTTTGTACGCCGCTTACATAGTTCAACATGTTGCACGATTCAAACGATTGGCAATTGAACTTGTTTGTTAATGTGACTGCACTCACCTCACAAACTTCTTGAACTTCACCCGCTTCGGCGCAACCGCGTCAACCCCCAAACGCCTTTTCTTGTCTTCCTCGTAATCCTCAAAGTTGCCCTCGAACCATTCCACATGGGCGTTGCCTTCGAAGGCTAGGATGTGGGTGCAGATGCGATCCAAAAAGAACCGGTCGTGACTGATGACCACGGCGCAGCCGGCGAAGTCGACCAGGGCGTCTTCCAGGGCGCGGAGGGTTTCGACGTCGAGGTCGTTGGTGGGTTCATCCAGCAGCAAGACGTTGCCGCCGTCTTTCAACAGGCGTGCCATTTGGACGCGGTTGCGTTCGCCGCCGGACAGAAGGCCGACAGGTTTTTGCTGGTCGCCGCCTTTGAAGTTGAACGACGAGCAATAGGCGCGACTGTTCACCTGGGCGTCGCCCAACTCGATAACCTCGGTGCCGCCGGTGATCGCCTGCCAGACGCTATCCTGCGGGTTCAGGTCGTCGCGCGATTGATCGACGTAGGCGAGTTTCACGGTGTCGCCGTATTCCACTGTGCCCGCGTCAGGGGTTTCCTGACCGGTCAGCATGCGAAACAGCGTGGTTTTACCGGCACCGTTGGGGCCGATGACACCGACGATGCCGCCGGGCGGCAGGGAAAAGGTCAGGTTTTCGATCAGTTGCTTGTCGCCGAGGTGTTTGGCGAGGCCGTCGACTTCGATCACCTTGGCGCCCAGGCGCGGCCCCGAGGGGATGATGATCTGGGCGCGGCCGAGCTTTTCACGCATCGATTGGCCTGCCAGCCGCCCATAGGCGTTGATCCGGGCCTTTTGCTTGGCCTGGCGGGCTTTGGCACCCTGACGCATCCATTCCAGCTCTCGTTCCAGGGTGCGCTGTTTGGATTTGTCTTCGCGGGCTTCCTGGCCCAGCCGCTTGGCTTTTTGTTCCAGCCAGGCGGAGTAATTTCCTTCGTAGGGCAGGCCGCGGCCGCGGTCGAGTTCCAGGATCCAGCCGGTGATGTCGTCAAGGAAATACCGGTCATGGGTGACGATCAGGATGGTGCCTTTGTAGGCCATCAGGTGGGCTTGCAGCCAGGCGATGGTTTCGGCGTCAAGGTGGTTGGTGGGTTCATCGAGCAGCAGCATATCGGGGGCTTCGAGCAGCAGTTTGCATAAGGCGACGCGGCGGGCTTCACCACCGGAGAGGCTGGCGACGGTGGCGTCATCGGGGGGGCAGCGCAGGGCTTCCATGCTGACATCAATTTGTGCGTCGAGATCCCAGAGGTCGGCGGCGTCGATCTGGTCCTGCAATTGGGCCATTTCGTCGGCGGTTTCGTCGGAATAATTCATCGCGAGGTCGTTGTAACGGTCGAGCACGGCCTTTTTTTTGGCGACGCCCAGCATGACGTTTTCGCGGACAGTCAGGTTTGCATCAAGCTGCGGCTCCTGCGGCAGATAGCCGACTTTGGCCCCCTCGGCGGCCCAGGCTTGCCCGGTGAAATCCTTGTCCTGGCCGACCATGATTTTCATCAGGCTCGACTTGCCCGAACCATTGACCCCGACGACGCCGATTTTCACGCCGGGCAGGAAGGACAGGCGGATGTTTTCAAACAGCTTTTTGCCGCCAGGATAGGTCTTGGAGACGCCATCCATGTGGTAGACGTATTGGTAGGAGGCCATATGGTTTGCCTGTCGAACAGTTGATGCCGGGCGCGTCATATATGCCGGTTCTGTTAAGGGCAATGGTGCGCCATTGGGGCGCTGCCCCAAACCCCGGAGTATTTGCCGAAAAGAAAAAGCAGCGGCACGGGTGCAGCGGGCATCGGCCCGGTATTCTGTCGATCCGCGGCGGTTGCGCGTTTCGCAGTGAAGCGGGGGGCGACCGGGCAGACCCGCATGCTGATCACCGCGGGCCCAGGTTTTCTGGCAAGGTGATGCCGAAAGCCCGATCGGCGTTTCCGCAGCCCATCCCGGCGATCTGCGGGCGCAGTGGATCCGCGCGTTTGCTGCGCTGGACGCGGTCTGGCCAAGGGCGGGTTCGAGCGCGCCGACATCCAGCATATCAAGTTCTACGTCACCGACATTGGCGCGGCGATGGAAAACATGGACGTGATGCTGGAATATCTGGGCGACAACAAACCGCCGCAATCGCTGATCGGGGTCAGCGCGCTGGCCCTGCCAGAGCTGATGGTGGAAATCGAAGCGGTGGCGATGAAATAGGCGCGTGTCTATCGCATAAAATAACCCAAGGGCAGGCGATCAGCCGGCCCTTGCGTTGGATCACGCTTGTGGTGTTTATCAGCCGCAGGCCGCCTGCGCGCATAAAGCGGGCGAATATTTGCAGGTACAGGAGCAAAGATGGGCGACCTGCTCATGCATATCGGGCATGACAAAACCGGCTCGAGCTATCTGCAGTCGCTGTTTGCAAAAAAAACATCGCCGTGCTTGGGCGCAACGGCATTCATTATCCAATCTCATATGGGGCGCGAACCAAAGGCGCTAAGGGTCAGGTTACAAGCGGCAACCGCAGGATCATCGATGCCGAGGGCTGGACCGAGCACCTGCAGCGAAAACCGGGCGAACTGCACGTGCTGATCAGCTTTGAGGGCTTGTTCAATAATGCCGCGCGCGACAGGGATCAGACGCTTGACGAATGGGATCAGTGGCGCGACGATCTTGGTCTGGACCGGCTTCGGATCCTGCTGTTCATCCGCAATCCGGTCGGACATGCAGCGTCGTCCTTTCAGCAATCGACGAAAATGGGCAGACACAAGAACCGGCCTGAAGACTTCTTTTTGAAATTCTATCACCGGCCGGCCAGCGTGAGAGCGGTGATCGAGGCGATACTGGCGCGCGAAAATGTCGAGCTGGAAGTCAGAAATTATGACCGCTGGCGCACGCAATTGCGCAAGGTGGCCGCGGACTGGCTTGGGGTCGAGGAATCCGATCTGGCCGACGTCGATGCCCCTTCGGTAAATCGCAGCCTGACGCGGGCGGAGCTGGATTATCTGCTTCGGCTCAATCAATTCGCGCCGAAACTTTCTTACCGCCTGGCCAACAGTTTCAGCAATGCCATGCCGCAGTTGCAGCCTTTCAAGGCATTGCCCAGTGAAATGGTTCAGGCGGCGATGCTGAAATAACTGAGTGATGATATCGATGCGGTGAACGCGTATCTTTCTGACCCGGGCGAGCATTACCAAAAAAGAGCCGTTACCGCCTTCGGTAGGCGATCAGGCATCGCAGCTTTCGAATGCGCATCGTCGGATAATCAGGAAGTCTTTGCTCAGCCGTCCATTACGAGCACCCTTTGCCCATATTCTCGCGTCGCTTCACAATCGAATTCTTTGAACGACGGGCTTAGGTTCATTGCGGGAATTGTCGATAAACCGCAAGGAATTGCTGCCAGTAAACGAACATGATCAGCACCACCAGCGCCATCGGTACACTTCGGATAGCCGCAAAGATCGCAATTTCGAGTTGACTGTCGAATTCATACAAAAAATGATATTTGCCAATGAAAAAATAATTCTGAAACATTGAAGTGAATATCATCAACCCTGTTAAGACCCACGCAGGTCTTGGAAAAGTCGGCGCGAAAGCCAAAAGCATTGCCACAGGGACAAAGAAGAAGCTCAGGTAATGGCCCCAGACGACGGGTGACATTACTAGCGGGATGATCATGGCCAGCACCATCGCGAAATGCCGGCGTGCGGTGTCTCCGGCGCCCATTCCCCGCATTCTTACAAAAAGCCACACTAGCAGTGTGTCGGACTTTGGGGAGATTTTCGGTTAGAATCTCGCCATGAGCAAATTTATCGACTGCGAGCGGAACCAGGCGTTTCTGCTTCCGCCCGATCTTCGGGACTGGATCCCGGAGGATGATCTGGCGCACTTCGTGATCGAGGCGGTCGAGCGGGTCGAGATGAGCGCCTTCAAGGTCAACCATCGTGGCACCGGCTCGGCGCAGTATCACCCTCGGATGATGCTGGCGCTGTTGATCTATTGCTATGCCAACGGGATCTTCTCGAGCCGGCGGATCGAGCGCGCGACGCACCGCGATATCGGGGTGCGCTTCGTGGCCGCCAATGTCCATCCCGACCATGACACGATCGCGACCTTTCGGCGCGACAACCTGGCGGCGTTTGGCGAGAGTTTCCTGCAGGTTCTGCTGCTGGCCAAGGAGTTGAAGCTTGTCAAGGTCGGGCTTGTCAGCGTCGACGGCAGCAAGTTCGAGGCCTCTGCGAGCAAGCACCGTTCGGTGACTTATGAGCGGGCGGGCGAGCTGATCGATCAGCTCAAGCTGGACATCGCGGATCTGATGGAGCGTGCCGCGGCGGCCGACGGCGAGGGTGAGGACGACCCCCAGGCGCTGCCCAAGGAGATCGCACGCAGGGAGGCCTTGTGCGATCGGCTGGATGCGGCGCGTCGGCGCCTCGAGGCTCGGGCCAAGGCGCGCGCCGAGGCCGAGCGGGCGGACTACGAGGCCAAGGTGGCGGCGCGCGAGACGCGCACCGGCCGGGCCAAGGGCAAGCACCCGAAGCCGCCCGACGAGACGCCGCGCGCCGACGAGCAGAGCAATCTGAGCGATCCGGACAGCCGGCTGATGCGCAAGAGCAAGCAGCACGAGTACCGCCAGGCCTATAACGCTCAAGCCGTGGTGGATGCCGGGGGCTCTCAGCTGATCGTGGGCACCCGGGTCACCAACTGCGCCAGCGACCGCAATGAGCTGGTGGCGGACATCGCGGCGATCCCGGCCGTTCTCGGCCGGCCCGCGACGGTGCTGGCGGACAACGGCTATGCCAACGGCGACGAGGTCGCGGCGCTTGCCGAGAGCGACATTGAGGCTCTGGTGGCGACCGGGTCGTCGGGCCGTCGGCGGCGCTACGACTTCCGCCCGGCCAAGACCGAGGTGCCGGTGAAGAAACCCAAGGCCGAATGGCTCAAAGTCATGGCCGCCAAGCTCGACAGCGAGGAAGGCCGTGCGCTGTACCGGCTGCGCCAGCAGACCGTCGAGCCGGTCTTCGGCATCATCAAGGCGGTGCTCGGCTTCACCGGCTTCTCGCTGCGCGGCCTCGACAAGGTGGCCGGCGAGTGGGACTTGGTGGCGCTGGCCTACAACTGCAAGCGCCTGCACAAGCTCAAGCTGGAGATGGCCGTGTGACGGCGCTGTTGGCCCGACAGGCCGATCCAAAAGCCCGGCCACAGCCCAGAAGCCTCGGAGATCCGCCGCCCCATCGCTCCGTCCGAACAAATCCTCGCGGTTTCGCCGAACTTCGATCGCGCCTCTGACAGACGACAGCGAAATCACTCAACACCGAAATCCAACGCGCAAGTCCGACACACTGCTAGCCCAGCGACGACTGCCAACCGAAGAAAAGTCGTAAGCATTCTGATGTGAAAGGGCATCAAGTCCCTGGCTTGAATTTTTTCCGCAGAGATCAAGAATGGTTCAAGAAATGTGAAAAGATTGCTGTTGTTATACGAAGGTTTCATCTCGGTACTGTTACGGAGAATATCGGTGGCCAGCTCCACGTGCAGCGGAATCCCCATCAACGGCAGAGAAAAAAGCGCCGCGAAAACCGTCCATGCGAGTAACGAAATTCTGAATTTTCGTTCAGACACAACAAGCAGAAAAAGTAAGCCCGGCGCGATAACCCCCTTTATTGCGGCGACAGCGACCAAGCAAATCGCCGGGCCGACGGCATGATTGCGGTGGCGCAAGACCAACGCCAAAACCAACAGCAAAAATACCATTGGTGTTGTCTGACCGCTAACCTGATAGAAGGACCAAAACGGCTGGAAAAGCAGAGCGGAGAACGTAAAAAGCGCCTTAAATGGCAAATACCAGCTGGGATCGGTAATCATATTTCGCAGGTGAGGTATAGCAAAAATAGACCCAGCCAGAGGCAGATCGTCCCTGCCGCCTTGAACAGGATCGCAGCGAAATGCGGCTCAAATATTGCCAGAGGTACATAGAGATAACTGGTGATCGGCGCACTTAAAAACGCCATATAGCTGAACGGTTTCTTACCTTGAACAAGTGCGAAATTATCGTAAAGCTCCTCGG
This sequence comes from Paracoccaceae bacterium, assembly GCA_965216135.1. Taxonomy (GTDB): domain Bacteria; phylum Pseudomonadota; class Alphaproteobacteria; order Rhodobacterales; family Rhodobacteraceae; genus CBDCFL01. Next base: position 211,006 of record CBDCFL010000020.1, on the reverse strand, counting down.
TCTCGCCAAAGAGCGCCTTTTGTCCAGCTACATAAAAGTTGCCAAAATCACCACGTATATCGCGCTCGATCAGAACGCCCGCGATGCTGCCGGCGAGAATGCCAAGCAGGGAAAGCCAGAATAGCGCCCGCAATGGCGTGTTGAAGCGGTTCAGGGCAGGTGTCATCATTTGTCTGTCTCCATATCCCTGGCATGCGCCCTGACGGATATGCCTTCAGCGAACGGAAAAACCAATGCGCCGACCAGAATTGCAAACCACATAGTCGTAACACGGATGACCGCGGTTGCAGCAATTGCAATGTCAATCGGGACATCGACCAGCAGTAACAGCGCCACCATCGCCGCCTCTGCGCCGCCCAGTCCACCGGGCATACCCGCCAGCGCGCCTGAGGTCATGGCCGCCAGAAATATGGCAACGGCGGTCCAGATCGGCACGGGTGCGCCCAGCCAGCCAAGCAGCAGCCCGAATGACAGGCCTTCGCAAAACCAGCCAAACGCGCCCAGCAGCAAGGCCGGCAGCGCGATTGATGGGCGTGTGAATATGCCGATCGACGCCGCGAGGCGGCGCAGGCGAACGAACATGCGCGGCCAACGCCCGATTGTGCGCCAGGCCCACGTGATGATCCACCGCAACAGGCGGGCGTTCGTCGCGATCCAGGCCAGCGCGAGCGATACCGCGACCAGCACCCAAACCAGATTAGTGCCCAGAGCCGATAGCGCGGCGGCCAGCGCAATCAGGATGGGAACAGTTGCAAGGTCCAGCGCCCGATCCGCATAGGCCACAGGCGCGGTGCGCTCGAACGGCTCGCCGGTTTCTTTGGACAGCCAACGCAGGCGGACGAATTCGCCGAGCCTGCCGGGTGTGGCCATCAGCGCGAGGCCGGCGGTGTAGTGACGCATGTCCTGAAGGAAGGCAGTCGGCAGACCAACGGCCTGCGTCATCAGGCGCCAACGTAATGCGCGCGACCCGTAATTAATGATTGACAAACCTATCAGCACGGCCAGGTGCCAAAGCTTTATCCGTGCAAACGCAGCGCCGATTTCGGCCCAACCCGTGGCCAGAATCGTCAGCAGAACAATTGTAAGGAAGGCGGCCAACAAAAGAGCAGTCGACCAGATTCCCGCGCGTGTGTTCAAAACGCGTTGCATAGCTTATACCAACGGCCCCCAGATTTGACTCAAGGGGATTCCCACGAGCGGCGTGATCTGATTCAGTGGCATCAAGGCAAGGGAGGCTTTGATGGCAGTAAGGATTACGCGCAAAGACAAGTCCGCAGGCGAGCTTCGCCAGGAAGCGGCGCGGTGCCGGGATGGGAAAGCGGCGCGACGGATGTTGGCGATTGCCCTGGTTCTGGATGGGGTTGACCGCAAGACGGCGGCAGAAAACTGCGGCATGGATCGGCAGACGCTGCGGGATTGGGCCCACCGTTACAATGCGGAGGGCGTGTCGGGCCTGTTCAACCGTCGCCCGCCGGATCCACCCTGTCTGCTGAGCGCGGCACAGAAGGAGGAGTTGGCGGAAATGGTTCGGGCGGGTCCCGACCCCGAAACCGATGGGGTTGTGCGCTGGCGGCGCATTGATCTGAAACGCAAGATCGAAGAGCGCTTCGGCGTCACCATGCATGAGCGAACTGTTGGCAAACAATTGGCAAGCCTGGGCTTTCGGCGTCTGTCGGCGCGCCCGCAGCATCCGAAATCCGACCCGGATGCACAGGAGGCTTTTAAAAAAACTTCGCCGCAGAGGTAGAAGCAGCCTTGCCGGAAACAGCCCGCAGCAAGCCCCTGGAGATATGGTTTCAGGATGAAGCGCGGGTTGGCCAGCAGGGCACGCTCACCCGTATCTGGGCCGAGCGTGGAACACGCCCCCGTGCCCCGCGCGACACCCGCTATATCTGGAGCTACATTTTCGGCACCGTCTGCCCGGAACGGGCTGAAGCGGCCGCTCTGATCATGCCACATGCCGACACACAGGCCATGAGCGCGCATCTCGCCGAGATCGCTAAAACCGTCGCATCGGGCGCACATGCCCTTCTCATTCTGGATGGCGCTGGCTGGCACGGTTCGGCAGAGCTGGAGGTACCCGACAACATCACCCTGCTCAAACTCCCGCCCTATTCCCCTGAACTCAACCCGATGGAAAATGTGTGGGCTTATCTGCGTGCCAACAAGCTCGCCATATCCGTCTTCGACAATTATGAGCAGATCGTCGACAGGTGTTGCGAAGCATGGAACTTCTTTGCAAACGACAAAACCGCAATCACGTCAATCACTACCAGACAATGGGCCAAAACGGTCAACGACTAGGGCCGTTGGTATTAGACAGCGCGCATTTCTGGGTGGAATGAATGAATCAAATTAAGTTCCCACATTGCGCCGATAGGGCTTTGGCTTATAGCCCGGTGCGCGATATATGCACAATTAATTCGGGTCAGTTCATGTGAATTGCAAAAACCAAGGCGGATATCCCTGCAACTTTGGGGCAGTGTTGCGAATTGGGCAACAAGACAGATCGACAAAGCGTCGGGGCGGAAATCAACTACCGTATGGCGTCCTTTAGCGGGCCCTGTCCTGGCGGCATCAGGTCACCGTTTGGCCGGATCAAGCGTAACGGGCTGACCGTGCGGCGTGTTTTGATAGGCTTGGCGCCACTGCGTTTGGCGACGGGTCAGGTCTGCCGCATCCAGGCCAAGCCCTGCGCAGCGATTTTCAAGCGCGCCTAATGCTGCGAGATAATACCAACGGCCCCCAGATTTGACTCAAGGGGATTCCCACGAGCGGCGTGATCTGATTCAGTGGCATCAAGGCAAGGGAGGCTTTGATGGCAGTAAGGATTACGCGCAAAGACAAGTCCGCAGGCGAGCTTCGCCAGGAAGCGGCGCGGTGCCGGGATGGGAAAGCGGCGCGACGGATGTTGGCGATTGCCCTGGTTCTGGATGGGGTTGACCGCAAGACGGCGGCAGAAAACTGCGGCATGGATCGGCAGACGCTGCGGGATTGGGCCCACCGTTACAATGCGGAGGGCGTGTCGGGCCTGTTCAACCGTCGCCCGCCGGATCCACCCTGTCTGCTGAGCGCGGCACAGAAGGAGGAGTTGGCGGAAATGGTTCGGGCGGGTCCCGACCCCGAAACCGATGGGGTTGTGCGCTGGCGGCGCATTGATCTGAAACGCAAGATCGAAGAGCGCTTCGGCGTCACCATGCATGAGCGAACTGTTGGCAAACAATTGGCAAGCCTGGGCTTTCGGCGTCTGTCGGCGCGCCCGCAGCATCCGAAATCCGACCCGGATGCACAGGAGGCTTTTAAAAAAACTTCGCCGCAGAGGTAGAAGCAGCCTTGCCGGAAACAGCCCGCAGCAAGCCCCTGGAGATATGGTTTCAGGATGAAGCGCGGGTTGGCCAGCAGGGCACGCTCACCCGTATCTGGGCCGAGCGTGGAACACGCCCCCGTGCCCCGCGCGACACCCGCTATATCTGGAGCTACATTTTCGGCGCCGTCTGCCCGGAACGGGCTGAAGCGGCCGCTCTGATCATGCCACATGCCGACACACAGGCCATGAGCGCGCATCTCGCCGAGATCGCTAAAACCGTCGCATCGGGCGCACATGCCCTTCTCATTCTGGATGGCGCTGGCTGGCACGGTTCGGCAGAGCTGGAGGTACCCGACAACATCACCCTGCTCAAACTCCCGCCCTATTCCCCTGAACTCAACCCGATGGAAAATGTGTGGGCTTATCTGCGTGCCAACAAGCTCGCCATATCCGTCTTCGACAATTATGAGCAGATCGTCGACAGGTGTTGCGAAGCATGGAACTTCTTTGCAAACGACAAAACCGCAATCACGTCAATCACTACCAGACAATGGGCCAAAACGGTCAACGACTAGGGCCGTTGGTATAATAGGTCTCCGCAGTATCGCGGTTACCGACCGCTTCGGCTGCTTTGAGGTGTGAGCCGAGCGCGCTGGCCCAGTCCTGCGCCGAAAGCTGGCCGGATTGGATCAGCGTATCGGCCATTGCCAGCACCTGAGCCTGCCAGGGTTCGTCGAAGACCGGGTTCGGCGGATTTAGCGGATCATCAGGGGCGAACAAAGTAGCTTTCCCAAAGCTCAAGGGTCACGGTGTCGCGCGCATTTGCGCGCTCGCCCCAAAGGTCCGTGGCGGCAAACTCGACGGTGTAAAGGTGGTCACCCTTATGGATGCCTTTGGCGCCCTGATCGGGCAGGGCGTGGGCGCCGTGCCAGGTGTTGATTGTGCCGGTTGCGCCGCGCGCATAGGCGGGCAGGCGGGAGTGACCGGCTGTGCCGTGCGATCTGGTGGTCACCGCATCGCCGGTTGCGTAGGCCGGTGCGGTGCCAGTGTCGAGCGCAAAGCTGGCATGGCCGTCCCGGTTTTTTTCCAGGACTTCGGCCAGCGACAGCGGACCGGCGGCGGTGTCGGGTTTGTCCACATGGCCGGACAGCGCTTCGTCCATCGTGACCGCACCGTTGTCGATGATCAGCATCAGGTAATTGGTCGCCCATTTGTTGAAATAGGCAAATGTCAGGTAATCGGCAGGGACCATCCGTTCGATACCATGGCGGAACCAGTCGATGGTGATGTCGTGGGCGATCCCAGCGCGGGCAAGGCCCCACATCCGGCGTTCCCAATCATGCGTGAACGGCGCGTCGCCGGTTTTGACCGGGATTGGGCCAAATCCCTGTTTGCCGCCGAGATCGTGAATGGTGTCCATGTGGGCCATTCTTGGGGCTATCGGGGCGGATGTAAATGCCGGGCGATGGTCTTGAACTGGTCGTCGGTCTGTGGCATAGCCAGAGTGAAAGTGACACTTGTGTCAGTTTAGGAGGCAACCCATGTCGGGGCTTTTGAATGTCATTGGACGTCTGGCTACCTGGCGCGGGATGGCCGTGTTGCTGGTGCTTTATGCGACCGTCTTTGGGCTGATCATCTTGACGGTGAACCAACTGAGCGATATGACCAGTGGCTATTCCATTCTCGATTTCGAGCCAGGTTATGACAAAGCCCGCGTGATGGAGGTGCTGGGCAGCTACGAGCCGAAGGGAGTGGCGCTGAACGCGCGGGTGTAGTTTCTGGACCTGTTCAATCCCGCGCTCTATTCGCTGATCGCGGCGGCGCTGACGATGCTCGTGTGGCGGGGACGCGGACCGCGTTGGCTGGCGCTGTTGCCGTTGCTTGGGGGATTGGGCGACTACATGGAAAACGTGACATTGTTCCTGATGGCGCGGCAGTTTCCGGACCTATCTGACGGGCTGGTCAACCTCAGTTCCACGCTGAGCCTGGTCAAGCAGGGGCTATTGCCGATTGCAGTGGCGCCGCTTTTGGTCTGGCTGGTGGTCTGGCTGTGGTCGCTGGCACGCAAGCGGCAGTCATGAGGCGCGTCGCAGCAGCGCCAAAAAGTAGCCTATTCCAATGCGCTGACGCTGACCAAGTTGGCGACGATCCCGGTGGCGTTCGGTGCATTGTGAGAACGCCGGTGCAATAATCCCTCACTGAAGCGGCCAGAATGTCTGGTTGGCCGGAGTAAAACTCCATCAGTGTTATGCTTTCTGTTTTCAGAGGGCGGGGATGAAGAACGTGGATTTGTACGGTCGGGTACGTCATGCAGTTTTAATTGACGGTATGAGCAGCCGGGAAGCGGCGCGGGTATTTGGAGTTGATCCACGCACCATCGCCAAGATGTTGGCGTTTTCTTTTCCGCCCGGATACCGGCGCAGCCAACCTGTACGACGCCCGAAGTTGGATGCGTTTACCGGGATTATTGATCAGACCCTTGAGGCAGATAAGCTGGTTCCAAAGAAGCAGCGACACACGTCGAAACGGATATTTGAACGACTGCGTGATGAGCATGACTTTGAAGGCGGCTACACCATCCAGACCGTGTGAAAACTCGGGCGGTGGCGGGGATGGAGGTTTGGGTCACCATGATTTGCCGCGATCCCACGTAGTCCGGCGGTTTGGCGCCGGTAGCCCCGCGGAAGAGGCTCCGGGCCTCCGTGGATCGATGTGGGGCGCTTGATTTGGGCCAGACTCCCGTCTCACGCCCTCGCGGCGGCGATCAAGGCGGGAACACCTACCAGAGAGATCGCGCGGCGGATGTTGTAAGCCAGCGCCGTGATGCTGAACTCGCCGCGCACGTTCTCCAGCCGCCGGGTCAGGAAGGCACCCTGGCCCATCCATTGTTTGATTGAGCCGAAGGGATGCTCGACGCTTTCACGGCGCGCATCGAGCAGCTCCGGGCGGGCCGCCAATCGTTCTGCCATGCGCTCCAGGATCGCTTCGTCGACATAGCGCAGGACCCGACGGAAGGCGCTTTTCGTACACTTCGACTTGAGTTGGCACTCCTTGCACGCGGCGCGATTGGCGTAACTGGCGAAGATGAGATCGCGGCGCTTGCGCTTGCTGTGTAGCGCCAGGCGTTGGCCGTCGGGGCAGATGTAAATGTCCTCGCCGCCGTCATAGCGGAAGCGTTCCTTGGGAAAGAGCCCCTGGCTCACCGTTGATCCGCGCTGGGGCTTGGGCACATGCGGCATGACGCCGGCATTCTCGCAGGCCTCGATATCCTCGATCTTGAAGTAGCCCGCGTCGGCGACCGCGTCGATCCGATCGACGGCCAGGTTCCGACGGGCCGCCACCGCCGTCTCGGCCAACAGACCGAGATCGCTGACCTTGCTATGGACCTGCTACTCGGCGATCAGTTTGTGCTTGGCGTCCACCGCGATCTGGATGTTGTAGCCGACACCGACCCGGGTCGCGGCGTGCATCGCCCGGCTGTCCGGATCCGTCAAAGAGAGCTGGTCCTCGCCACTCGCAGCCAGCGCGTCGCGATGTTCCTCAAACCGCTCACGCCGCCCTTGGATCGCAGCGATCTTCTCCCGGATGTTCTCCACTTCGCCGCCGCCGGTGCCGCTCTCGTCTTGCCCGTCGGCCTCGTCGAGCCGGTCGAGATAACGCGACAACCTCTCGTCGCTCTCGGCCAACGCCTTCTCCAGCTTCGCTTTGGTAAAGTTCCGCTCCCGGCTGTTCACTGCCTTGATCCGAGTACCGTCGACTGCCACCAGCTCGCGCCCGAACAGCTCCAGTTCGCGGCATAGCCTCACGAACTCCCGAAACACCTGGCGGAACGCCGCCCGATTGATCCGCCGGAAATCGGCGATCGTCTTGAAGTCCGGCGACAAACGCCGCAACAGCCAGATCACTTCGAGATTACGCTTGCTCTCGGCCTCCAGCCGGCGGCTCGAACGTACCCGATTGAGATAACCGTATATGTAGAGCTTCAGCAGGTCCGCCGGATCGTAGCCGGGACGACCCGTCGCCTTCGGCGTGGCGCGCTCGAAACCAGCGGCCGCCAGGTCCAAACCATCCACGAAAGCGTCGATGAAACGGACCGGGTTATCCCGGCCCACGTAATCGTCCACTGCTTCCGGCAGAAGCAGAACCTGAGAGCGGTCAATGCCAGGAATGTGTCTCATGGCGGACTCTAACATCGCCATGAGCCGGACGGAATCCCCCGCCACCCAGAGTTTTCACACGGTCTGCATCGTGAAGGATTACATCCGAGAGCGTGAACGGCGTCAGCGCGAGATGTTCGTGCCGCTGACCCATCCGCCGGGCCATGCTCAGGCGGATTTTGGCGAGGCACTCGCCGTGATTGGCGGTGTCGAACAAAAGATCCACTTTCTGGTGATGGACCTGCCACATTCGGATGCATGTTTTTTGAAGGCGTATCCGGCTGAGACGACGGAAGCATTCTGTGATGCGCATGTCGCGGCGTTCGCGTTCTTCGGCGGTGTGCCTGTGTCGATCCTTTATGACAATACGCGGATCGCAGTTGCCCGCATTCTCGGGGATGGGACACGCAAACGGACCCGTGTATTCTCGGAACTGGTGTCGCATTATCTGTTTGAGGATCGATTTGGCCGTCCCGGCAAGGGGAATGACAAAGGCAAAGTCGAGGGGATGGTGGGATACACCCGGCGCAACTTCATGGTGCCCAAGCCGCAATTTGCCAGCTTTGATGATCTCAATGCTCATCTGGCTGAACAATGCCGCAAGCGCATGGGCGACAAGCTGCGTGGTCACATGGGCACGATAGGCGAACGGTTTGCGCCTGACGCCGAACGGCTCCAACCCTTACCAGCTGTTCCTTATGACGCCTGCGACAAGCAATCAGTTCGGGTGAGCTCACTGTCCCTCGTGCGCTATCGCGGCAATGATTATTCGGTGCCGACTGCATATGGTCATCAAGAGGTTCTGGTCAGGGGCTATGTGCATGAAGTGGTGATTGCCTGCGGGGCTGAGGTCATTGCCCGCCATGTCCGGTCCTGGGAGAAAGAAGATTACATCTTCAATCCGCTTCATTACCTGGCACTGATCGAACAGAAGACCAATGCGCTTGATCAGGCAGCCCCGCTAGCTGATTGACAAACTGCCTGAAGCCTTTCTCATCTTGCGCCGCCTTATGGAGGCCCGGATGGGTAAAAAGGGCAAACGTGAGTTCGTTCAGGTTCTGCGACTGCTGGAGATCTTCCAGATCGCGGATGTTGAAGCCGGGATACAGAGTGCTCTCGAACGCGGCACAATTGGCTTTGATGCGGTGAAGCATTTGGTGCTGTGCCGGATCGAACGCAGACCTTCCCGGCTGGATATGACGGTTTATCCCTACCTCCCGAAAGCCCATGTCGCGGTCACATCCCCAGGCGACTACATGGCGCTGTTGTCAGGGGACCGGTGATGACGGATACACCTCAACTGTTGCTGGCCCATCATCTGAAGAGCCTGCGTCTGCCGACTTTCCTGCGTGAGTATGACAAGGTCGCCAAACAATGCGCGGCGGAAGGCATCGATCATTCCCGCTACCTTTTGCGCCTCGCCGAACTGGAGCTCATCGACCGGGAGCGACGCATGGTGGAACGGCGGATCAAGGCTGCAAAGTTCCCGGCCGTCAAAAGTCTCGACAGCTTTGACTTCAAGGCCATGCCCTCGTTGAACAAGATGCTGGTGATGGAGTTGGCGCGCTGTGATTACATCAGCCGCAATGAGAACATCATCGCCGTGGGAAACAGCGGCACCGGCAAGACGCATATTGGCCTCGGCCTTGGGTTGGCAGCCTGTCAGAAGGGCCTGGCTGTCGGCTTCATCACCGCATCTGCTTTGGTCCATGAACTCCTCGAAGCCCGGGATGAGAAGCGCCTGCTGCGTCTGCAGAAGCAACTGAGCAAATACAGCCTGCTGATCATCGATGAGCTTGGATATGTGCCCCTGTCAACAACCGGCGCTGAACTGCTGTTTGAGGTCTTCTCACAACGCTACGAGCGCGGATCAACCATTGTGACGTCCAACCTGCCGTTCGATGAATGGACCAGCACCTTCGGCTCGGAACGCCTTACTGGCGCGCTTCTCGACCGGCTGACCCACCACGTCCACATCCTGGAAATGAACGGCGAAAGCTACCGCCTCAAACACAGCCGACAGTCAGACAAAGCCTGAAACCCAAACAACGCCCCCCGGTTTGACCACAGCCCCGCACAACTGCGTCGCTATTCGGGGGCACTCCGCTATGCGGGTCTATGGACAAACCTATGCCTGTCAAACTGAGGTACTTTCTCTCCGGCGAGTGCAGTAGTTTTAGTCCGGCGTTGACATGCATTGTTGGCTTTGGCGCTGGCGGCGATGCGGCGGGCACTAAGCGTTGCCACCGGCGCGGACTGAGCGCTATCTGGTGCAAGCGAGGCCGTGCCCCGGCTAAAGCGGTTTGCTTTTGATCTGAGCCAGTCGCATTCAGTTCACGTCGGCACGACCCAGCTCGTAATACCAACGGCATCAATTTCTGACTCTGTGGGGATTCCCAAATCGGTTTTGATCTGATTCAAGGTTGGCAAAGGAGGATCGCCATGCCAGCCAGTGTTCCGCTTCGTCGCGACTTTGATGCCCGCCACCTTCGTAAACTCGCCAGCCGTTGCAAGGATGCCCGGCAGAGCCGCCGTCTGTTGTCTCTTGCGGCGGTCTACGATGGCATGCGCCGTGGAGAGGCCGCAAGGATCGGTGGGATGGATCGCCAAACCCTGCGGGACTGGGTTCACCGGTTCAACGAAGAGGGACCGGATGGCCTCACCAACCGCAAGGGCGCGGGCCGGACGCGCTACCTGAGCGATGTCCAGATGAAAGAACTTGGCGAGATTGTCGAGACCGGCCCCGATCCGGCGGTGGACGGGGTTGTCCGCTGGCGGCGGATCGACCTGAAGCGGGTGATCGAGGCGCGCTTTGGCGTCATCTATTCCGAGCGCGGGATATCCAGACTGCTTGGCGAACTGGGCTTTGCCCATATCAGCGCCCGCCCGCAGCATCCCAGGCAGGATAAGCGGATCATCGAGGCGTTTAAAAAAAACTTCGCCGACACGCTCCAGGTGCATATAGCTGACCTGCCAGCGGGAACGCCGGTGGAGATCTGGTTCCAGGACGAAGCACGCCTTGGCCAGAAGAATGGCCTGACGCGCCTGTGGGCGAGAAAGGGCACGCGCCCCCGCCAGCCGGCCGATCAGCGCTATCACAACGCCTATCTGTTCGGCGCCATCTGCCCGGCTCACGGCAAGGGGGCGGCGCTCATGCTGCCTTGGGCGGACGCGCAAGCCATGCAGATGCATCTCGACGAGATCAGCCGCCACGTCGCCCGAAAGGCCCATGCGGTTGTGCTGATGGATCGGGCCGGATGGCACACCACCGGCAAACTCAAAGTCCCGAAGAACCTCACCATCATCCTGCTGCCATCGCGCGCTCCGGAACTGAACCCGGTGGAAAATATCTGGCAGTACTTGCGCGCCAATTGGCTCTCCAACCGCGTGTTCGAAGACTACAATGCCATCGTCGATGCTGGATGCGAAGCTTGGAACAAGCTCATCGCACAGCCCGAAACCATCACATCAATCGGAATGCGAAAATGGGCCCATATCGGTCAATGTTAAATGCCGCTGGTATAACACGACGCGGCGCGCACCCGGACAGCGCGGTTCGCAGGAGCAGGGCTTTGGTGCAGCACACAGAGGTCCCGGATCAGGTCCGGGACGGTCGGGGCTGGAATGGACACGCCATCACCGCTTGCCCGGGACAGCCGCGTAGCGGCCCGGGCAGCGCCCGACCGCCCTGATGGGCGGGCGCTCCTCCACCACCTGCACACCCGAGTGAAGGGAAGACGTGGCGGCACCATAAAGCGCAGACCGTGACCGTCAGACGCGCCTGCCCGCGGTCAGGCGCTGCCCTGCGTTGCGCATGAGGTTCCGACAGGGGTATGGCGCGGTGCGATGCGCGCGGACGCGCGTCCGCGACCAGATGTGACTTAAGATAAGGAGCAAACTGCGCTATTTTAGACCCCGGATATCGGGTCGATGGGCAGGTTTGCGGTTAGCTCAAATTGCTGTTCGATCCAGTGCGCCGCGCGCAGCAGGGCGGCTTCGCCGCGCGGCTTGGCGACCAGCTGCAGGCCGACGGGCAGGCCCTCGGCGGTGATACCACAGGGAATGCTGATCACCGGACAGGAGGTCATCGTCAGTGCGAAGGTGATCGCGAACCAGTCGATGTAGGTTTCGCATGGCCGACCGTCGATCTCGGTCACATAGCGCTGTTCAACCGGGAACGGGGCGATTGAGGTTGTCGGGCAGATCAGCAGATCGTGGGTCTGGAAGAACGCCGCCATTTTGTGGTGCAACTGCCAGCGGGTGCGTTCGGCGGTAAAAAGCGCCTCTGGCGTGACGGCAAAGCCGCGTTCGACATTGCCGATGATGTCCTCGGTAATTTCGCCGCGATGGGTTTTAAGCAGGTCGCCCATCATGGTGCCAAATAGGACTGCGCGCAAAGTCTGGAATGCGTCCAGCACGCCGGCGAAATCGGGGATGTCATCGGTGACATCACTGCCTGCGCTGGCAAGCCGATCAGCGGCGGCACGGGTGATGGCGGCAACCTCGCGCGCGACCGGAACGATGCCGAGATCGGGGCTGAAGGCGATGCGGGCAGGCGGCGTTGTGTCCGCGGTTGCGTCCACATAGGAGCCGGGCTGATCGAAAGACAGCGGATCGTCGGGCATATGCCCCTTGCCGGCGTCGAGCATCAGGGCGACGTCCGCGACAGTGCGCGCCATCGGGCCTTCGACCCAGAGCGTGTCATAGGCCGGGTGGCGGGTGCCACGCGGCACGATGCCGGGGCCGGGGCGCAACCCGACGATGCCGTTGAAGGCGGCCGGAGTGCGCAGGCTGCCGCCGAGATCGTTGCCGGTGGCCAGCCAGACCTGGCCACTGGCCAGAGCTGCCGCCGAGCCGCCGGACGAGCCACCGGCGCTGCGCCCGGTGTTCCAGGGATTGCGGGTTGCGCCGTAGACGGGGTTGAAGGTGTTCCCGCCCGCCCACTCGGGCACGTTGGATTTGGCGATCGGGATGGCGCCGTTTTCCTCGAGCCGCGCCACGGTCGCGTCGGAGCGTTCAGCGATGTTGACCGCGAAAATCGGCGAGCCGTAGGTGGTTCTGACGCCGCCGACGTCGTTGTAATCCTTCACCGCGATGGGCAGACCGGCGAGCACGGTCTGGTCGGCATTTGCCATGTTTGCCGACTGGTCCAGCGCCCGGTCAAAGCAGTGTTCGGGCAGGGCGTTTATGGGCCCGTCAACCGCCTCGATCCGGCTGATGGCTGCCTCGATCAAATCGTGCGGGGTGATGTCGCTTTTTTTCAGGGCGGCGACGGCCTGGGTTGCGGTCCAGCGCCAGTATTCGTCGGTGGTCTGTTCTTGATTTGATGTCATGCCAGTTTCAGATCCCGATCCGTGCCGATCATCGCGTTGCGGGTGACAATGGCGGCGAGCTGGTCTTCGGACCAGCCCTTGGTTCCGGCGGGGCGCTGGGGGATGACGATGTAGCGGATCTCGGCGGTTGAATCCCAGACGCGCACGGCGACCTCTTCGGGCAAATCAACGCCAAATTCGGCCAGCACCGCGCGCGGTTCGCGCACGGTGCTGGCGCGGTAGGCGGCGGTTTTGTACCAGGCGGGCGACATGCCCAGGATCGAGAACGGGTAGCACGAGCAGAGCGTGCAGACGATCAGGTTGTGCTGTTGGGAAGTGTTTTCAACAGCGGTCAGGTGGCCGGTGGCGGTGCCTTCAAAGCCGAAATCCTTGATCGCCTCGGCGGCATTGGCGATCAGGCGGGCGCGGAAATCCGCATCCAGCCAGGATCGCGCCACGACCTGAGCGCCGCGTTTGGGGCCGATGTGATCGGCGTAAGCCTCGATCCAGGCGTCGATGGTTTCCGGTGCCACCAGGCCGCGCTCGACAGCGAGGCTTTCCAACGCTTTGACGCGCAGGGCCGGGTCGGACGGCATGTGGGTGTGCAGGTGGCGGTGAATTTTTGCCGCCTGTTCGCTGTCGAATGTGGTCATGGGTGATCTCTTTTTCGGGCAAACTGCCGGTTGCGGCGTCGGGCGTCAAGTTTGCGCTGCGTTTGCATCTTGTTGGGGCACGCTTGGCAAACGAAAAGCCACTAAAAGGGCGTGAATAGTCGAAGGTTTAGATGAAATGCTACCATTATTGGTGCGATGAGGGGCGCGAAAGCGGTTGCCTTACCGGCCTCAAATTGGCTAGGCGGGAAGCCACACGAGTTTTAGGGCCTGACGCAGTTTGACAAATTCCTGGGACGGACGAAAGATCGGATTGCTGGGCGGTTCCTTTGACCCGCCGCATCGCGGTCACGTCCATATCACCCATGAGGCGATGAAGCGGTTCGAACTTGATGAGGTCTGGTGGCTGATCAGCCCCGGCAATCCGCTGAAAGAACACGGGCCCGCGGCGTTCGCGCGCCGAATGGCTGCCGCGCGCGACCTTGTCGACCATCCACGCGTCAGGATCAGCGATTTTGAGCTGCGCATCGGGTCGCGTTATACCGCCGAGACCCTGCGAAACATGGCGCAGCGTTACCCGCAGGCGCGGTTTGTCTGGCTGATGGGTGCGGACAATCTGGCCGAGTTGCACCGCTGGCGCGACTGGCACCAGATCATGGAGCGGGTGCCTGTCGGTGTGCTGGCGCGGCCCGGTCACCGCCACGGCGCGCGGACCTCAAAAGCGGCACGCATCTACCGCAGCTGCCGGTTGCGCGGACGGCAAGCGGCGTTGCTGGGCCAGCGCCGGGCCCCGGCTTGGTGCCTGATCAACGTGCCGATGGTCGATCACTCGTCAAGCGTCATCCGCGGGCAGGGGCACTGGGCATGACCCGGCATATGCTCAACCGCCGTGCACTACTGGCCGCTGTTGCGGCGGGTCTCGGCCAACGCGCATTGGCGCGGGCGCCGGGAAGTTCGCTGATCCCGCTGGCCCGGCCCGATTGGCCGGAAGGATCGCCGAAAACCACCGGCGTGCGACGCGATGTCGTGGCCGAGATCGGCTTGCCGGGCCGGACCGCATTCGCGGTGGCCGATGCCCGCACTGGCGCGCTGCTGGACGTTGAAAATCCGCTGGTCGCGCTGCCGACCGCCAGCGTTGCCAAGCGATGACCGCCCAATATGTGCTGGACGCCCTTGGCCCGACCCATTCATTTGAGACACGCATTGTCGGTTCGGCACCCATGATCGGTGGCCGGATCCGGATCGACGGCGATCTGATCCTTGTCGGCGGCAGCGATCCGATGCTGGACACCGATGATCTGGCGGCGATGGCGGCGTCTCTGGTCGCACGCGGGCTTCGAGAGGTGACCGGCAGGTTGCTGGTTTACGCAGGCCATCTGCCGGTCCTGCCGCGCATCGATGCCGATCAGCGCGAACAGCTGGCCTATAATCCGGCCATCTCGGGGCTGACACTTAACTTTAACCGGGTCTATTTTGAGTGGGAGCGCACCGGCGGGGGCTATGATCTGAGCATGGATGCGTGCGGGGTGTCGCATCAGCCGGAAATCCCGGTCACCACGATGAGTGTCGAGGATCGCGGCGAACCGGTGTTTGACTATCAGATGCAGGGCGACATCGAGCAGTGGAGCGTCGCGCGATCGGCGTTGGGGGCCAGTGGCGCGCGGTGGCTGCCGGTGCGCAGCCCGCTGTTGTATGCGGGCCACGCGCTCAGGGCGCTGGCGGGTGAGGCGGGGCTTTCGCTGGCCAACCCGCAGATTGCCGCAACGCGGCCCCATGGCACGATTTTGGTGACCCATCAAAGCATTCCGCTGCGCCCGATAATGCGCTCGATGCTGTATTATTCGACCAACCTGATCGCCGAGACGACCGGACTTGCCGCATCCTATGCACGCGGCGGAAGCCCGCAAAGCCTGGCGGCTTCGGCGGGGATGATGAATGATTGGATGGTGGCGCGACTGGGCGCACGGCGGCCAAGGTTTGTCGATCATTCCGGTCTGGGTGACGGCACCCGGGTTCGTGCAACCGATCTGGTGACCGCGCTGGTGCGGATCGGGCCGGATTCGATGCTGGCGAGCCTGATGCGGAAGTTTCCGGTTTCGCAAAATGCGGGCGCCATCGAGGTCGTGGCCAAGACCGGAACTTTGCATTTTGTCAGCGGGTTAGCGGGCTTTGCGCGCGTTGGCCAGCGCGATCTGGCATTCGCCATTCTGGCCAGTGATCTGGACCGCCGGAGCGCTATTCCCAAGGCCGAGCTGGAACGCCCGCGCGGGGCCAAGGGCTGGTCCAGCCGGGCGCGTTATCAGGACCGGCAATTGTTGGCCGAATGGGCGCGGCGGTTTGGGTGAAATCGGTTGGCGTGACTTTTGGCCGCCTCCGGCGGGAGTATTTGTGAAAAAAAGAAACTACACGACCATGTGGCGGGCGCGCGCGCCGCGTTCGATGGCTGCTGCTGCGAGGCGGTCAATGCTGAGCTCGTAGCGCACTTCTTCGAGCAGGCGCAGTTCGGCGCCGCCAAGTTTGCCGTCCGCCGCGGCGACATCGCAGGCAAGTGCATAAGCGGTTTCATGCAGTCGGGCGGGCAGGTTGTCGCGGATCAGGCCGAACAGCGCATCAAGGCCGTCTTCAACAGCGAACAGATCCAGCACAGTCTGGGACACCGTCTTCATCCGGTCGGCGTCATAGCCGGCAAAGGCTGGCAGGTGGTTCACGATCGCCTCGATCGTCACCAGTTCTGCGGTGCGGATGTTTTCATCCGACGCCGAGGTGGCGATCATGATCGCGACAAGGCAATCTTGCGCGGTCCAGCCGTGTGGAATGTCGAGCACTTTATCGCGTCCTTTGGCATTCATGGTGCGACACAGAATATTGACGCGCGCCAGCCGGGGCAATAGGGAGTGACGCCCAAACCTCGCCCTGGTGTGACGGAATTAGAGAAAGGCCTTGGACATGCCCAATCTGCGCGATCTTGCCATGAAATCAAAGGCCTGGCCCTTTGAGGAGGCGCGCCGGGTTCTGAAGCGGTATGAAAACGCGCCCCCGGACAAAGGCTTTGTGCTGTTTGAGACAGGGTATGGCCCGTCGGGGTTGCCCCATATCGGCACGTTTGGCGAGGTCTTGCGCACCACGATGGTGCGCCGGGCGTTCGAAGTGATGTCGGACATTCCGACGAAATTGATCTGCTTTTCCGATGACGTGGATGGCTTGCGAAAAGTGCCGGATAATGTGCCAAATCGGGAGGTGTTGGCCGACTATCTGCAGCAGCCGTTAACCCGGGTTCCCGATCCGTTTGGTCAACATGAGAGCTTTGGCCATCACAACAACGCCATGCTCAGGCGGTTTCTGGATGCATATGGGTTTGACTATGAGTTTTACTCGGCGGCGGAGTTCTATGCCTCAGGCCAGTTCGACGAAACACTGATCCGGGCCTGCGAACGCTACGGCGATCTGATGGCGGTGATGTTGAAATCGCTTCGTGAAGAGCGCCAGCAGAGCTATTCGATATTCCTGCCGATCAGCCCGACGACGGGGCGGGTTTTGTATGTGCCGGTTCGGGATGTCAACGCGCGCGATGGGACGATTACCTTCGATGACGAGGACGGGACCGCCACGACGCTGCCGGTCACCGGCGGTAATGTGAAACTGCAGTGGAAGCCGGATTTCGGGGCGCGCTGGGCGGCTTTGGGTGTGGATTTTGAACCCTACGGTAAAGAACACGCGCCCAATACGGCGATCTATTCGAAGATTTGCCAGATCCTGGGTGGGCGGCCGCCGGAGGTGTTTACCTATGAGCTGTTCCTGGATGAGGTCGGGGGGAAGATTTCAAAATCCAAGGGCAACGGCATCAGCATTGACGAATGGCTGGCCTATGCGGCGACCGAGAGCCTGTCGTATTTCATGTATCTCAAGCCCAAGACCGCCAAGCGGATGCATTTTGACGTGATCCCGAAGGCGGTGGATGAGTATCACCAGCAATTAAGGGCCTACACGGATCAGGACGAGGCGGCACGGCTGAATAATCCGGTGTTTCACGTCCACGCCGGCGATGTGCCCGCCTCCGATATGGTCGTGCCGTTTGCGATGTTGTTGAACCTGGCGGCGGTCTCAGCGGCTGAGGACAAGGCGCGGATGTGGGGGTTTATCCAGCGTTATGCGCCCGATGCCGCGCCGGACACGCATCCGCATCTGGACCAGGCGGCAGGGTTCGCGGTGCGCTATTACCATGATTTCGTGAAACCGGGCCGGGTGTTTCGATTGGCCGACGAGCGTGAGCGCGCGGCGCTGGAAGATTTGCGGGATCGCTTGAAGGCCTGGGATGGTAGTTTGGACGGCGAGGAGCTGCAGACAATGGTGTTCGCGGTCGGCAAGGAGCATGAGCTTGAGCCGCTAAGGGATTGGTTCAAAGCACTTTACGAGGTTTTGCTTGGTGCCAGTCAGGGGCCGCGTTTCGGCGGATTTATCGCGCTTTACGGGGTCGAGGAAAGTATTGGTTTGATTGAGCGGGGGCTGGCGGGGGAGTTGGCGGGTTAGTTAATTGAGTATTTGTGGAACAATGAAACAAAGGGGGCAGCGCCATGCGTGACCGGGTTGTTGAGATTTACGAAAACCTGGTGGCCGGGTTTGAAGACATCAAAGTCAAAGGCAAGAAAACCCGCTACACGGCGCTGAACGGCAATATGTTTTCGTTTGTCGCTGGCGACGGGGTGCTGTGCATCCGGTTGTCGGAGGCTCGAAAAAAAGAGTTCAATGGCGAACACGGGCAGGGCGATGTCATTCAATATGGCGCGGTGATGCGCGGATATGTTGCGGTTTCTTACAAGCTGCTGGGCGATGCCGTGGCGCTTAAGGCGCTCTTTGCCGAGGCTGTCGAACACGTACTCGGCCTGAAGCCCAAACCAACCAAGCGGAAATAGCCGGGCGGTTTATGTGACTTCCATTTTCGAATGACCCTTGGCGCGATACTGCCTATCCTTGCGCATTGTAACCAGCGCGAAGGTCAGCCAGCCGCCGTGGAACACCACCCCGGCCAGGATGACCAGTTCCCCCGAAATCGGGCCGATCGCGGCGCGAAGCGCCAGATCGTCGAAGCCGACGATTGCGGTGGGGTGGATGGCCAGTTTGCCGTAATAGGCGATTGCCTGGATCTACAATATCCATGAATAATTGTTGCGCAAGCGACGGCCGAGCGCGCGCGAAAAGCTGATGTGATAGTGCGGTTTGGAATAATCATCTGACAACATCGTCGCCCACTTGCCGCCCAGGTCAACAGATTGACCGCGGAGCATCGGCACATAGAAATCGATTTCCAACAGCCGGGCGCGGGCGCGGAAGGTGTTGTAATAGCGGTAGCGGCGCGCTTCGAACACCAGGAAAAACGTCACCAGAAAGCCAACCAGAACTAGCGGCAGGGGGGAGGCATTGGTGTCGCTGAAGGTTGCGGACAGCGCGATGCCGGTGGTCAGAACCGCCCAATTGGTGGTGTTGTCGAGCCGCGTGCGCCAATGGGTGCTGCGCGAAACCTCGCCGCGGTACAGATGCGCCAGGGCGCCCAGCACGGCGGGGTCGATGCCTGCTGAGGATGCTAGTGGTTCGGTGTGATCGTCGGCCATGGCAAATGATTACCGAAAAACTTGTTCAAATAACAGGTTAGTCAGCGGCCCCTAATTTTCGCGCGGCTGCGCCATCCGCGCGTGCGATTTGACCCGGGGCCAATGCGCGCTAATTTGTTGCCCCAAGGGAGGGGCCCCGATGCGCGCAATTCTTACCGCAGCTTTGATCTGGATCGCCACCAGCGCGGCCATGGCGGACGAGCCAGCGGAGGCCATTCAAAGCACCATTTCGGGCCAGATCACTGCGTTTCTGGCCGACGATTTTGCCGCCGCTTTTGAATTCGCCAGCCCGACCATCAAGCAGATATTCGGCACCTCCGAACGCTTTGGGCAGATGGTCCGCCAGGGCTTCCCGATGGTCTGGCGGCCTGCGGATGTGCGGTTTCTTGACCTGCGCGACGAGGCCGGGCGTCTGATCCAAAGGGTGATGATCCGCGATGGGGCGGGGCAAGTGCATCTGCTGGATTATCAGATGATCCAGACCGAAAAAGGTTGGCAGATTAACGGCGTCGCCCTGGTCAATGATGGCGATGCGCAGGTCTGACATGTCCTTACGAACGATGGGTTAGGCCGCCTTTAACCGCCCTTTTCTAGGTTTCTCGCCGCGATTTGGGCGGTTGAGGCCCTTTTTCAAAAACATCGATAATTGAGCGCTCTGCCTGTGGATGAGACCCCCGGCGTCAGGCAGGCGATGGATACTGAAAGGGCTTTCCCATGAACAAGGCGATTACCGACGGCATGGTATTCATGCCGCCAGAATTCGCAGACGGCTTGACGGTCTGGTCGAGCGAAGACGGCATACCCGGCTCGGCAACCTATGACGGCGATCCCAATGCCACCCTGGTGCCTGCGGATCAGGATTTTGGCGGTTGCCTTGAACTGATCAAGGCCAACGCGACGCAAAAGCTGCGCTATATGGGCCAGACGACCCTGTTGCCGGGCTGCTATCTGCGCATCCGCGCCAAGGTCATGGCGATCAGCGGTAACCTGCCCTCGGTGCGTATTGCCGCCTGGGCGGGGGACGGATCGAACACGCATGTCACCGGGCTGATCGAGGTTGGACCTTCGATGACGCTGACCGCTTATGGCGATGTTGTTGAAATTAGTGCGATTGTCGGCGCTGGTAATCGTGGCGGCAACGATTTGGTCTGGGGCATGGTTCCGGTTTACGGCCATTTCGGGCTGGACCTGACCGGGGCGACCGGCGGCGTTGTGCGCATCGACGACATCATCATCGAGGACATCACCCAAGCCTATTACCGCGACCTGATGGATTGGGTCGATGTGCGCGATTACGGCGCGATCGGGGATGGCGTGGCCGATGACGCGGATGCCTTTGAGGCGGCTGATACCGCTGCTGCAAGCCGACAGATATTGGTGCCAGAGGGCACGTATTACCTGGGCCGTCATGTTTCGCTGTTGAACCCAATCCGGTTTGAGGGCACAGTTTCCATGCCCGATGATCAGCGCCTGGTGTTGCGCGGCTCTTATGATCTGCCGACCTACATCGATGCCTTTGGTGACGAGGTTCTGGGCTTCAAGAAAGCCTATCAGGCGCTGCTGAACTTCACCGATCACGAATCGCTCGATACGGGCGGGCGGCGTGTTGAGGTCGATGGCCCGATTGACATGTTTGCCGCAGAGGGGTCGAAAACCACGTTCGAGGTGCGCCGGGTCATCCGCAACGGCCAGTTCAATGCGACAACAAGCGCCAACTGGACGCCGACATCGGCGACCTCGCAGGCCAGCTATTCGACGTAAAATCCCACCCAGCTGACCGGTGTTGTCAATGTCGCCACTGTCGAGGTCGGATCGCTGATCACCGGCACCGGAGTCGGGCGCGAGGTTTATGTGACAGACAGAAACACCGGTGCGCAGACCATCACACTAAGCCAAGAGCTTTACGGCGCACCGGGCACGCAGACCTACACCTTCACGCGGTTCAAATACATGCTCGATTTCTTGGGCTATCAGAAGTTTTCAAAATTCACGCTGAGCGATGTGGAAATCCAGTGCAACGGCTATTCCAGCGGCATCCTGATGGCGCCCGCCGGGCAGACGTTTCACCTGAAGGATTGCTTTGTCACCAAACCGGCGGACCGGGGGGTCACCAGCCACGGCGTTGGCTGTCAGGATCTGCAGATCGACCGCTGTCATTTCGTCTCGGATGAGCAATCGGTGCAAGCCACGGCGCGCACCTCGGTGGCGTTCAACGTCAACGCCAATGACGCGAAGGTTCGCGACAACCGGTTTGAGCGCTTTGGCCATACCGGCGTGCTCTTTGGCAGCGGCCATCTGATCGTCGGCAATCACTGGTGGCCTCAACGGGTGGACGCAACACTTTAATCTTTAGGAAGAGATGGAGTGTTGAGCATGAAGTATCGTCGTCGCATTTACTATTCGGCCACGCAGCGGGCTGAGATTTGGGATCGTTGGCAGCGCGGAGAGTCGATGAGTTCGATTGGGCGGGTGTTTGACCGGCAATCATCCTCGGTCTTTTCCGTTATCTCGCCGACAGGCGGCATCCGCCCGCCAGGTCGCAGACGTGGTAGCCGCGCCCTGAGCCTTTCTGAGCGCGAGGAGATTTCGCGCGGGCTTAGCATCAAACGATCACTTCGCGTGATCGCCCACCAATTAGGACGCGCGCCCTCAACCATCAGCCGCGAGGTTCGACGGAATGGCGGATCTGCTAACTATCGCGCGACGACCTCTGATCAGGCAGCATGGGATCGCGCATTGCGCCCCAAGACATGCAAGCTGGCTTGCCACCCAGCTTTGGCCCAAGCAGTATCGGCAAAGCTTCGGCGCAAGTGGTCACCCGAGCAGATTGCGGGCTGGCTCAAGCGTACGTTCCCGAAAAAAGCGCAGAAACAAGTGTCGCACGAAACGATATACAGAAGCCTTTATATACAGGCGCGCGGCGTACTGAAGAAGGAGTTGCTGGAGCATCTGCGCGCCAAACGCACTGTCCGGCGCTCCAAGCATGCAAGCCTCAAGCGCAACGGTTTGGGGCAGATCAAAAACGCCGTATCGATCAGTCAAAGACCCGCGTCCGTGGAAGACAGAGCGGTGCCAGGGCATTGGGAAGGCGATCTGATCGGAGGGTCGAAGAACAGTTATATAGCGACCCTAGTGGAACGCCATTCGCGGTATGTGATGCTGGTCAAAGTCGCCAACAAGGACACCGAAAGCGTCATCTCTGGGCTAATCAAATCGGCACAGAGATTGCCACGCGAACTCTACAAGTCCCTGACATGGGATCGCGGCAAAGAGCTGGCAGATCACCCGCGCCTGACCGATAGCGACCGATATCGACGTCCGGCTCTACTTTTGCGACCCACACTCCCCGTGGCAACGCGGTTCGAACGAAAACACCAACCGGCTTCTCCGGCAATATCTGCCAAGGGGAACTGATTTATCCGTTCATTCTCAAGCAAAGCTCAGCGCGATCGCACGTCAGTTGAACGAAAGGCCTCGCAAGACCTTGCAATACCAAACGCCAGCAGAGAAATTTGCCGAGTGTGTTGCGTCGATCAGTTGAGCCCGCCCTGGTTTCAGGGCGACGATGTTGCCGCCAGCCCGCGGGTCGCGGGGCTGATATTCACCTATGAGAATGTCAAATCGGTGATCACTGGCAATTACATCGACAATTGCTATATCGAATGGACCAACGAGCACGACGCTGCGCCCGATTTCGGGGTGGAGTTTTCCTTTGGCGGGCTGACTGTGACCGGCAACATATTCACCATGAAGGATGCGGCGAACTGGTCGAACTGGATCGTCATCAAGCCCTACGGGACCGGGCATTTCGTTCAGGGGCTGAGTGTGATCGGCAATACATTCAAGGCGATCAACGGCAATATCACCCGCACTGACGTGGTCGATAATTCAATCGCCGATCTCGACAACGGCCGGATGCGCAACGTCACCTTTGAGGGCAACACGTTTAACGGCGTCGATGAGCTGACGATCAATCCGGTAACGCTGGAATTTGTCCAGGGTGCCGATGCGACCAACTGGGTGCTGGACCCGTCCACCTATCTGCCATTTGGCGGCTGGGCGCGCAATGTCACCTCTGTGATGGCCGAGGACGCGATCACCGATGCGGCGGCGGCGGACGTGCATGGGGCACCCTATGCGACCGTCAATTTTGGCGCGCAGGCGAATTTGGTGCAGCTGACATGGCCGACGCCGTGCAAGGGCAAAGTGCTGGTGACGACGCGGATGGACAATCCGTTCTGATCCTGGGCGATACCGTTAATGAAAGGGCCGGTGCCGTCGGGTGCCGGCCTTATCTTGCATAACGGGGCATTTGCGGGCGAATAGAACATGGCGCACAAGCGGATATCGCGTTAGATTTCAGACGAGGGAGGACCGCCGATGCCGACAATTTCCGACACCGCCGATTTTCAGACGGTTATTACCACCTTTGAAGTGAACCCAGACACGGCCCAGGATTTGCTGGAGGAATTGACCAATGCTTATGGCCAGTTCATCTGCACCCAGCCCGGCTTTATCTCGGTGTCGATCCACACCAATGATGCACACACGCGCATCGCCTCTTATTCGCAATGGACCCGGCGAGAGGATTTTCAGGCCATGCTGCGCAGCCCAGAAATGCGCGATCGCAACCGCCGACTGAGCGCGCTGGCGAAAAGTTTTGAGCCGGTGATGTATGAGGTTGCAGCCGTTTTTGAATAGCGGCACCCATAACGATTTGCCGGGTGTAGTCGCGCGCGAATCGCTTTATGCTGCAGTGCAGCAACGAAAAATTGGACAGGCGGATGACCGGCCAGGTAATCACCATTGCACAGCAAAAGGGTGGGGCGGGCAAAACAACGATTGCCGCCAATATATGCGTTGCGCTGGCCAATGCTGGGGCGCGGGTGGCGTTGATCGACACCGATCCGCAGGGCTCGCTTGGGCGCTGGTATCTGGCCCGGTTTGAGCGCGGTGCGGGTGCGGGGATCGAGCTGGCCACCGCATCGGCCTGGGGCGTCGGATATGAGATCGGCA
This sequence comes from Paracoccaceae bacterium, assembly GCA_965216135.1. Taxonomy (GTDB): domain Bacteria; phylum Pseudomonadota; class Alphaproteobacteria; order Rhodobacterales; family Rhodobacteraceae; genus CBDCFL01. Next base: position 186,997 of record CBDCFL010000020.1, on the reverse strand, counting down.
AGCTTTCTGCGTCATTTGATTACGTGATCGTCGACACACCGCCAAAAGCCGACAGCGATCTGCGCCCCGCACTCAGGGCCGCCGATCTGGTGCTCGTGCCGGTGCCAGTCAGCCAGTTGGATATCTGGGCGACCGAGGGGCTGCTCGACCTGATCGCTCGCGAAAAAGCCGATGCGCTGGTGGTCTTGAACCGGTTTCGCGCTGGCACGAATTTGGGCGGTGAGGTCGCGGCCTCTGCAGCCGAGTTCGGGGCGGAAATTGCGGCCCAGCGGCTGGGAAACCGCATCGCCTATGCCGAAACCATGGGCGACGGCGGCAGCGTGATGGATGCCGCGCGCCACAAGCTTGCGGCGGGCGAGATTGCAGCGCTGACAGGCGAGATCCGCGCCCGTCTTGGCGCGAAAAGCACGCTGAGCAAGTCCGCATAAGTTCGTTCCGCCGACCGGCCTGCTAGCCTTGCCTGCACACTTGGTGCCGCCCATATGTAAACCAGTCAGGATTGGATGCAGGAAAACGCGCACATGAAATGCCCCACCGATCAGACCGAATTGATAACGGTTCAGCGCCACGGCGTTGAGATTGATTATTGCCCGACATGCCGGGGTGTCTGGCTCGACCGGGGCGAATTGGACAAGATCATCGACCAGGCGGTGCCGCCCCTGATGCAGCAAGAGCCCATGCCTGAAGCTGGCGCGCCGCCGATCCGCGAATACCGCGAGCCCTATCGCAATGAAAATGTTCAGGAATGGCGCGGGCCTTATTCCAAGCCTGGTAAATCGCAGGCAAGGCGGTATTCCAAGTCCAAAAGCCGGAAGTCGTTTTTGGGCGACCTATTTGATTTCGACTGAATCAGGCCTCGGAGCTTGGGCATGTCAATTGTTGCGTGGATTTTGGATTTCCTGGTGCCGCTTGGCGCGCTGTTGCGGGTGGAGCGGAAATTTCCGGACGGTATGCGTGATGTGGTCCTGCGGGCCTTGCCGCAGACCTTTTTCGGTTTCTGGCTTTGTTCGTTCATCCCGGTGGTTGGTGGTCTTGTCTATATGCTGGTGCTGGTGCCGGTTTCAATCTGGCGGCATGTGAAACTGGCCGGCAGCACTGGCAATAACGACCTGGCGCGCATCGCTTTGGTTCATTTCACGGTCATCCTTATCGGGTTTGGGTCGGTCTGGTCATTCATCGGGCATTTCTTCCTGGCCGATTATGTCGCTGGGCAGATTGGCTGGCCAACCGGCAGCCCGTTTCAGACCGAACTTGCGTTTTTCACACTCGGCACGGGTGTTGCCGGGTTGCTGGCGGTGTGGGTTCGCGACCATCTGATCACCGGTCTGGTGATTGCCAAATCGATCTTCTGGCTGGGCGCTGCGGGGGTGCATATCTTTGATGCGCTGGCGCATGGCAATTACGCGCCGTCCAATATCGGCGCGCCGCTGATCGGCGATCTGATTTTTCCCGCGGTGCTGCTAAGTGTCCGTCCGGGGACTTTATGAGTCGGATGAATCGGTTATCCGGTGCCCCCTCTTGAAGAGCTGAATCAGCTGTGATTCTCTGGGGTGGTGAATTTGCTCTTGAGGTGCCCCATGTGGACTGCCGACAACCGCCCGCGCTACAACCGCGACAAACTGCGTTATCCGAGCGACCTGACCGATGCGGAATGGGCGCATATCGAGCCGCTGATCCCGCCGGGCAAGCCCGGCGGCGGCAAACGGCGCGTCGCTATCCGCGAGGTGATCAACGGCGTGATGTACATTCTGAGCACCGGCTGCCAGTGGCGCGCGCTGCCCAAGGATTTGCCGCCCAGAAGCACCGTGCATGATTACCTCGGCCTGTGGAACTGGGACGGCACGCTGGATCGCATCCATCATGCGCTCTACCTCAAGTGCCGCGAGAAAGCCGCGCGCGAAGCCAGCCCCACGGCCTGCATCATCGACAGTCAGAGTGTGAAAAGCGCTGAAAAAGGGGGGCTCGCATCGACAGCCACGGCTTCGATGCCGGCAAGTTGATCAAGGGCAAGAAGCGGCATGTTCTGGTCGATACGCAAGGCTTGCTGCTGCACGGCATCGTCACCGCCGCCGACGTTCAGGATCGCGACGGCGGTCTCGCGCTGCTGGCGACCTTGTTCGGTCTGTTTCCCTTTCTCGGGAAATTGTTCGCCGACAGCGCCTATCAGGGGCCGGTCTTTCACCGCGCCCTGGCCGGCATCCTGCCCGATCTCGAGACCGAGATCGTCAAGCGATCCGATCGGGTGAAGGGCTTCGTCGTCCAGCCCAGGCGTTGGGTGGTCGAACGCACCATCGCCTGGCTCAACCGCTGCCGCCGACTGGCCAAGGACTGGGAGAACCTCAACCGCAACGCGCTCGCCTTCATCAAGCTCGCGTCCATTCGACTCATGCTCCGAAAACTCTGTAATCCTACATAAAGTCTCCGGACGGACTCTTAGCCTGCTTTATGTATCGCTGACGCGCGCATCGAAGATAAAGCCCAGGAAATTCAACAGGATCTGAGCGGCCAGGATCGCGGTGCTGCCAGTGTGGTCGTAATCGGGCGCAACCTCGACAAGGTCGATGCCGACCACGTCATGCCCGCGCGCGATCGTCTGCAGCAATTCCAAAACCTCATAGTAAAGAAACCCGCCGTGGCTGGGGGTGCCGGTGCCCGGCGCAATCGACGGGCAAAAGGCGTCGATGTCGATGGTGACATAGAGGCGCGCTTCTTCAGGAATACGCGCGGCGACGCCTGCGGGGCCCAGCGCCCGCGCCTGCCGGACCGAGATGATGTCAGAGCCCATGGGTCCGCGCATCTTCATAGCCGTCGCGCGCGGTGGACGACACATTGCGGATGCCCACCTGGGTCAGCCCAGTGATGTGCGCCCGTTCGGCGGCGCGGCGCATCGGGTTGCCATGACCGTGGCGCACACCGTGGCGTTCATCGACGAAATCGAGATGGGCGACGATCTGCAGGATGTGGATTGGCCCTTGACCGTCAATCGCGCGGATGGCCGGAATATTGACAGAATGATCGCCGCCGATGACCACCGGCAGCGCGCCAGCGGCCAGAGCTTGGCGGACACCGGTTTCTATGTTGGCGTGCGATTTCTCGGTGTCGGTGTGCACGATATCGGCATCGCCCATATCGACAATGCGCACATCCGCGCCCAGATAGGTTTTGTCATCCTCGTGATCGTACGCCCCGGCATGGCCAAATGAGAATAGGGTCGAGGCCTCTCGCACCGCGCGCGGGCCGAAACGCGCGCCTGGGCGATATTGGGTGCCGCCGTCAAATGGCGCGCCGAGGATGGCCACATCGGCGTCGATCACGCTCCAGTCCTGAACGTAAGGCCGCTTGCCAAACGTGGCGATGCCGACAAACGGCAGATCAAGGCGCCCGGTCTCATAATCATGTTCGCCCATAGGTTCGCCTCGGTCTCTTGCCCAAAGATTTGCCATTTTGTGCGCCAGCGGTCAGTCTGGTGCCGACGCGCGGCCAGAGCGACCGCACTTACCGCCGCCAATGTCGCGCATAATGGGAGGATATGACATGCAAAAACTATTTCTGATTGCCGCAGCCCTGATGCTGGCCGCCTGCGACGTGCCGATTTTGCCGTTCAGTTAAGGCGCCGCGTCTAGCTGAGGTCGCGCGCCAGTGACAGGATATTGGTGGTATCGACATGTGCGGCGATGTGATCGCCAAGCCGGTCGAGAGTGGTCTCGAGGCTGGCCTCATAGCTGTCCAGTGACGACATGCCGCCCAGCCGGGCCAGATAGGCAGCGCGAAAATCGTCGGCGCTGAATATGCCATGCAGATAACAGCCGCGCACGCGTCCGTCGGGCGAGCTGGCACCGTGCGCGGCGCCGTCGATTTCCAGCCAGCCATGCTGACAATCCGGACCGCCGGTCTGCCCGATGTGTATTTCGTAACCGGTGAGGGCGCTGCCGCTGTCTATGTCACGGCCCTCAACCAGTTGCAGTTGTTTCCCTGCCGACATTGTGGTTGTCACATCCAGCAGGCCGAGGCCCGCCACGCTTGACGGTGCGCCTTCGATCCCGTCGGGGTCGTGAATTTTGCGGCCCAGCATCTGGTAGCCCCCGCAAATGCCCAAAACATGGCCGCCGCGGCGGATATGAGCGGCCAGATCCACATCCCAGCCGTTGGCGCGGAAGGCGGCCAGATCAGCGATTGTGCTTTTCGATCCGGGGATCAGGACCAGCGCGGCATCGCCGGGCAGCGGGTGGCCAGGTTCGATGATCTCGACACTGACATCGGGCTCGGCCGAAAGCGGGTCGAGGTCATCGAAATTGGCGATCCGGCCCAGACGCGGGACTGCGATTTTCATGGCACCCGTGCCGCTGCCGGATATGTCCATGATGTCTTCGCCGGGCAGGCGCCAGGCATCGCCAAACCATGGGATCGTGCCCAGTGCGGCCCAGCCTGTGTTGTCACAGATCACCTGATTGCCGCCGTCAAACAATCTAATGTCGCCGCGAAACTTGTTGATCATAAAGGCTTTGATGCGCTGCCGATCTTGCTGATCCAGCACCGCATGGGTGCCGACAAGCTGCGCAATTACGCCGCCACGGTCGATATCGCCGATCAGGATCACCGGCAGATCGGCGGCTTCGGCAAAGCCCATATTGGCCATGTCGTTGGCGCGCAGGTTCACTTCCGCCGGACTGCCCGCGCCTTCGACCAGGACCAGATCGGCCACTGCGGCAGTTTTTTCAAAGCTGTCGCATATACGTGGCAGCAGCGCGGGTTTCTGCGCAGCGTAATCGCGCGCGGCAAGCGTGGCGAACCGCTGGCCCTGCACAATCACCTGCGCACCGGTCTCGCTCTCAGGTTTCAGCAACACCGGGTTCATGTGAACCAATGGCGGCACCCGCGCCGCGCGCGCCTGCAGCGCCTGGGCGCGCCCGATCTCGCCGCCATCCGCAGTTACGGCGGCATTGTTGGACATGTTTTGCGGCTTGAACGGTGCCACGCGCAGCCCCTGATCGGCGAAATGGCGCGCCAGGCCGGCCACAATCAGCGACTTGCCGACATTGCTGCCGGTGCCCTGGATCATGATAGCTTTTGCCATTGCCGCGCGGTCCGTCCTATCATTTGAAGCGTTGATCTAGCCGGGAACGGGGCCAAGGCAAAGGATGAATACACCGGCCCATCTGATCGTCGGGCTCGCGGCATTCGGGCGACCTGGAAACCGGCGCGTCTCAACAGCCGCACTGGCCGGTGCACTGACGCCGGATATCTCGCTTTACGCCATGGTCAGCTGGTCAATCTGGGTCAACGGCGAAAGCCCGGCTCAGGTGTTTGGGCAATATTATTAAGGGCTTCTCCCTTTGCTTCCGGTCACACCAGATGACGTTCCAGGCACCCGGAATGGCAGCTTTTGGGCTTGTATCTTTGCGATAGACAATTCATTCATCATCTAGGCGATCGCGCGGTGTGGCCTTCGCGATATGGGCGCGTGCGCCCGCGCCGACTGGGCTGGTCTTTTGTGCTGCCGGGCTCCCGGCAAGGCATTGCATCTGGCCCTCGACTTTCGGGCACTGCAATGCAACCTTGACGGTGCGGATAGGGTGGCCTCATCGATCGACCAGAAGCAGGCTGCGATCCGGATCGACCATGGCACGGCGCAGCTTGTGTAGCAGGAGCCAGGCCTCTTGTAACTGCCGAGCCCGAGCTGGGCCTGGAGTTGCAGGGCGGAGATACCGTTCGAGTGGCTGGTCACGCCCATGAACCAGGTCTTCAGGGGCTGGCTGCGGTGCATGATCGTGCCTGCGGTCACCGAAGTCTCCTTCCCGCAGGCCGCACATTCCCAGCTCGCCGGCGACGCTTCAGTCCCCAGCCCCTGTCATGGCCGCAGGCGGGGCAGACGAAGCCGTCGGGCCAGCTGCGAGATGCCGGGCGCAGGAGGCTTCATCGGGAAAGCGCGCCTCGAAGGCGGCGCGGGACATCGGGCGGTCGTATTTCCAGCGGCTGGGCATGACAGAACATTAGGCGAACATCCTGCCGATGGCAACCGCAAACCCAACATGTCGTCAAACCGGGGTCAGAGGGATAAGCCTCTATTATTATTCCCCGGAATGGCAGAGTATCTTTGCGATAGACAATTCATTCATCATCTAGGCGATCGCGCTGGCCTTCGCGATATGGGCGCGTGCGCCCGCGCCGACTGTCTTTTGTGCTGCCGGGCTGTTGCATCTGGCCCTCGACTTTCCACTGCACAATGACGATGCGCGGATGCATTTCTGGCCCGCCAGCGACTGGATATTCATCAGCCCGGTCAGCTATTGGGACAGCGCCCATCATGCCGGATTGATCGCCCCGGCCGAACTTGGCATCTGCCTGATACTGGTGGCCGTCCTGCTGGCGCGTTTCGCCCGCCCGCTCACCCGTTTGGGCATCGCAACGCTGGCCACGGCTGAACTGGCCGCAGGCGGCCTGTTTGCATGGTTTTTCTAGGATACGGGCGTCGGCGCGGCGTTGCTTACGCGGCTTCGGCTTGCTCTGCCTGTTGCGCCTGCTGCAATGCGGCGTTGCGGCGTTCGCTTTCCTCGCGGCTGAGCGCCACCGAAGTGCGCACGCCCTTGGAGACAAAATCCATCAGGCCCGAGACCACACGTTCGTTGGGGTCGATGCCGGCGCAGGACAAAACTTCGCGCCCATCACGCGAGCGCGACCAGCGGGCAATCTGCTCTGGCCCGTTGCCGTATTTCTTGTCGTCCGCGATCGCGTCATCCAACGCCGCCAGCACCACGGCAGCAAAAAGTTTGCGCGCGCGGGTGCCCTGCTCGAAGTTGAATGCGGTGCTGTCAACGAAGTCTGCCATGACATTCCTTTATTCTTGCTCTTGAACTTTCTGGCGTAGCGTTTCTTATGACAGGTCTTCGCCGATTCGGCTATCCCGTTTCGACATACCTAATATGCACGAGGCGCATAGCTAGCGCTAACACGATACTGCATCTAGTCGTATTGCATCGCGAATTCCCCGAATATATAGGTGTTGCCACAATTTCCGCCAGCTTTTGCCAGAGTTTTGCCGCATGTCTAAGATCAATGGAAACGAAATTCGCCCCGGCAATATCCTGGAGCATGACGGCGGCCTTTGGGCGGCGGTCAAGGTCGATCATGTCAAGCCCGGCAAGGGTGGGGCTTTTGCGCAGGTCGAATTGCGTAATCTCAGGAGCGGCTCGAAGTTGAACGAACGCTTCCGCTCGGCTGACAAGGTCGAGCGCGTGCGGCTGGAACAAAAGGACCAGCAGTTCCTGTATGAAAGTGACGGGATGCTGGTGTTCATGGATACCCAGAACTATGAGCAGATCGAACTGCCGGTTGAGATCCTGGGCGATCGCCGGCCGTTTCTGCAGGACGGCATGAATGTGAAGATCGAATATTACGAAGCCGAAGCGCTGAGCGCGACGCTGCCCCAAAAGGTGACCTGCCGGATTGTCGAAACCGAACCGGTGGTTAAGGGTCAGACGGCGGCCAATTCGTTCAAACCCGCAATCCTGGACAACGGCGTGCGGGTGATGGTGCCGCCGTTTGTCGGGCCGGACGAGGCGATTGTGGTCAATACCGAGACGATGGAATACTCAGAACGCGCCTGACGGGATTGCAATTTGCCCGGATGCCAAAAAAATAAAGGCAAATATTTCAAAAGTCTTGCTTGCCTTCGCCGCCGTCGCTCAAAAATATCAAACTGACGACGGCGCAGTTTTGACAATGTTGACATTCATCTGGAACTTTTAATGCTGCAGGTCAGCGTGGTTCACGCCTGTTTTCAAAGTCAAAAGTGCGGACGAAGCGCGTAGGGCAAAATCGGAACAGAGGGCAGCGCCCGATCGCGGGTGGGCGCCTCTGCGGGTCGGGCGCTGCCCGGCGGCACTTCGTGCCTTGTTGCCGGGCTGGGCTAGCGTCTGTCCGCCGCGCCGTCTTTTTGACGCGCGAGCGAATGAAAAACCCCGCCGAAGGTGGCGGGGCCGAAAGCCAGCGTGGTTCACGCCTGTCCGCGACATGCCTCTAACCATTGATTAATCACTGCCGCATGCGGGTGATCTAGCGCATGTGTGGCGTAATAGCCGTTCCTGGTTTTGACCCGCATATCGGGCAACTCGATCAGCCAGCCATTGGCCAGATAGGGTTCGGTCAGGTGCGACCAAGCCAGCGCCACACCTTTGCCTTCGGTCGCGGCCTGCAAGATGAAGTGATAACCTGGCACCGGATGGGTGGCAGGCAGTTGGTCGCGGATAACGCCGAACGCCTTGAACCAGTCAGGCCAGCTCAGCCAGCCGAATTCGCCATGATCCTGCACCAGCAGCGGCAGCGCGGCCAGATCGCCTGGCTGGACAGCATCGCCCTGTAGGTCATGCACCTGCAGCAACCCCGGCGCGCAGACCGGGAACACCTGTTCGCCATAGAGAAAGGTGGTATGCATATCCGGCCAGTCGCCGGTGCCAAAACGGATGACGATATCGGAATCGTTGAAATCGGCCCCATGCGGCTGGTCCGACGTATTCAGCCGGATATCCCATCCCGGCAACAGCGACCTGAGCGCTTCGATCCGCGGCAGCACCCACATATGGGCAAATCCATGGGTGCAGGCGATTGACAGCCGGTCCGCCCCCTGCTCGGACAACAGGCTGTCGATGACAGCGCGTATGTGTCCCAGCCCCAGCTCGGCCGCCTTGTACAGCGCGTCACCCGCCGCGGTCATCTCGATCCGGCTGTGGCGGCGGTGAAACAGCGGCGCGCCGACGTGATCTTCCAGATTGGCAATGAAGCGACTGACCGAAGGCTGCGCCATGCCAAGATGTTGCGCCGCCCTGGTAAAACTCAGCTCGCGCGCCGCGACTTCAAAGACAAAGAGGGCATTGAGGATCGGTTGGATATTTCTGGTGCTATACATACAGTAATATTATGTGAGCTATGTGATTTTACCAGCTTTAATATACATTTCCCAATTTTATGATGCACTCATGTTATGACCGCGGAATTGTAGCAATGTATCACACCCCCCAGAAAACTTTTGGCGGCACATCGAGTGACCGATTGGAGTTTCCCAATGGCATTCGTTTGCTCGAGGCTTGGCAGAACGGCGACACAGCCGGCCGCGATGAGCTGAAACGCCTGTTGGTCGATACGATCGACGGTAAATTTGACGAAAATTTTGCCTGGGCCGGTCCGACCGACGCGATTCATATCGGTGGATCGATCAACCTGATGACCCTGACGATCATGCATGATCTCTTTGGGTATGAATCGGCCGAATTCTATAAAGGCGATCCGGAACGGTATGTCCGAACAACGATGATGAACCGGCGGTTGCTGGGGATGAACAAGCTTTACCTCAGTTGGCCGGTTTATGCCTTTACCGCCGAGGCTCTGGGCCAGGAAACCATGTACCCTGACAAGTTTCCTCCGGGGTCGGACCCGGACGTGATGCTGTTCAATCGCGAGAACTGGCAGGTGCCCCGCACGCCCGACTTCAGCACCGGCATCCCGGCCATTATCGAAGAGATGATCCGCGTCTATGTCAGCCTGACCGGGCTGGAGCCGGTCCTGCATCTGTCGGCGCCATACAGCCTGGCGGCGGATAGTTTCGGACAGGAGCCGCTGCTGGCGGCACTGGTGCACGAACCGGAATTTGCCAAGCAACTGCTGATGCAACTGGTCGACACGGTGCACCGGCCCTGGATCAACGATTTCATGTCGAAATTCCCCAATGGCTGGATCGAGTTGTCAGACGCCTCGGGGTCGCCGTTTTTCATCGGGCCACGGAATTGCCGGGACATTTCGATCGATGCGATCAGTTATCTGGTGGATAGCGAGCCTTGGGGCCACCGGGTTTATGACGCCAATTATCGCGGCGATTATGTGACCCAGGCCCCGCAGAAAAACCGGCGCAATGCCCGCAGAGGCGGCGCATCTGCAGAGCCCGAGATTCGGGTGACGCTGGATGATCTGACCAAAGCCAAACATTCGGTCTGTCGCGATTACGTGCAAAGGCTGCACGATGACAAGGTGCCGGTGGACTATTACCGCGACAAGGCGATTGATTGGAACGTGCCGCTTAGTGCCGGGGTGGGCTCATCCCAGATTGATCGCAACAGCGTGTCGGATTTGGCCACAGCCAAAGTGGCGCTGCGCGATGTTGCCAAGCGTGATGTCGCGGCGGTGAAAGCCGTGGCCCGCGCGATCCGGGACAACGGGTATTGTGATCGAAACCCGCCGTGGCCGGGTACGATCTATTTCGAAGATGTCAGCTCGGAATCCAGCATGGAGCTGTTGGAAGTGATCGTCCAGACCGCGCTGAACGAAGGGCGCTATTGAACCGGCCTGGTTGGCGAAATTTCAATTGATCGCTCCTGCGGCGCTTAATTCCAAAATGATTGCGGCGCAGAAACAGGCCAAATGGGCTCGAAGCGGTAATTCTTCGGCACTCATTCGAGACGTCATTTCCGCTCACAAGCAGTACTGCGCGGGATTTTTTGACTCGGACAAGTCGCGCGTGGGGCACGTCAACCAGCCGCAATGACCGAAACATTCGCCGGACCTGCCCGCAGCTCTCCGATGGCCCGATCAAACCGCAGATGCGCGATGCCTCGGCCACCAGATTGCGTATAGATGACCCCCACCGGTTTGCCGTTTGCGGTAATCGGCGTGCCGGCCGGCACCGGTTCAGAAACCGAGACCCGCGCCAACCCCTTGCGCAGCTCGGTCTTGTGCTTCATCCGCGCCGTCACTTCCTGGCCGACATAGCAGCCCTTGGCGAAATCGACGCCATTCAGCGCCTCAAAATTGGCCTCAAGGATGTAGGTTTCATTCGCGATCAGCTCGATTGTCGCCGCGGGGATCAGATGCGCCACGCGGATCGCGTCCCAGTCGATAGCCGGCGTGCCACCTTGGGCGGATGTATAGCTGCGCCAACCAAGCGCGGCCTGCCTGGGGTCGATCAAAGCACCGTCAGGTGTATCACCTAGGCCGCGTAGGACATTGATTTGCGTGGCTTCTATCTGAACGTCGGAGCGCAGCCGATACATGCCAAGCCGCTGGATCAGACCGTCAGACTGGCCGCTGTGAACGTCAACCAGAACGTGATTGCTCGCCGGAACCAGGAAAAAATCGGCCAGATATTTGCCCTGTGGCGTCAACATGGCGGCGTAGACCAGCCCGGCGTCAAGGCGCGCCAGATCATTGCTCACCAATCCTTGCAGAAACTTTACCCGATCCACGCCGCTAATGCGCAAAACCGTGCGATTTCTTGCCCTCTCGCCGCCCATATGCCAGACCCTTGTGCCAGTCGGTGCCTTATATAAGGTGTACAGGCATGGCCGAAAAGGCGCGAAATCGCACACAACTGGCATTGGTCATTCCGACGCTGAATGCGGGCGCGCAGCTTGGGCGCTGTCTGGACCATGTTGACGACCAAAAACGCCAGTATTGCCGCATCATCGTCAGTGACGGCGGGTCTGACGACGAGACCGTCGATATTGCGCGCGAACGTGGTGTCGACGCTGTCACCGGGCCGCCCGGGCGCGGCGGTCAGCTGAAACGCGGCGCCGATGCTGCCGATGGCACCGCGTGGTTGCTGTTTATTCACGCCGATTGTCATCTGCCAGCCGGCTGGCGCCGGGTCGTCGACGCACATATCGCCTCGCACACCGGCGCTGCTGCTTTCAGACTGGCGTTTCGCGCGCCCGGTGTGGCCCCACGCATCGTCGCGGGCTGGGCCAATTTTCGCAGCCGTCTGGGCCTGCCCTATGGCGATCAGGGGCTGCTGATCTCTGCACGCCTGTATCACAGCGTCGGAGGCTACCCCGACATCGCATTGATGGAAGATGTGGCAATCGCGCGCGCGCTCGGCGGGCGGATCGCGCTGTTGCCCGCAACCATTTCAACCGATGCCGGCAAATATCTGCGTCACGGCTGGATCCGCCACGGCGGGCGCAACATGATCACGCTAGTGCGCTACCTGTTGGGTGGCGATCCCGCGAAACTGGCCGACGATTATGCCAGGCGCGCGCGATCAGAGTGACGCGGATAGTGCGCCAATGTCTCTAGGCGTCGATAGGTGTTGTCTGAAACTGAATGCGATACAGCCCGGCATAAAGCCCGTCGCGCGCCAGGAGCGTATCATGATCGCCCTGATCGACGACGCGACCGTGATCCATGACGATGATATTGGCGGCATTGCGAATGGTCGACAGCCGGTGCGCGATTACCAACGAAGTGCGGCCAGCTGACAGTTTTTCCAGCGCCTGTTGGACAATTTTCTCGCTCCGCGTGTCGAGCGCCGATGTTGCCTCATCCAAAAGCAGGAATGGCGTGTCCCTCAGCAACGCGCGGGCAATGGCCACGCGCTGTCGCTGACCACCGGACAATGCCGAGCCGCGCGGCCCGGCACCGCTCTGCAGACCTTTAGGCAAATTGGGCAGAAATTCAGACACATATGAGGCCTCCAGCACGCGCTCCAGCTGCTGTTGGCTGACCTCTGCGCCAAGGGTGATGTTGCGCTCGATGGTTTCGTCAAACAACATCGTGTCCTGCGTGACGACCGAAAACAGGCGGCGCAGATCGGTCAGATCGAACTGCCGCGTGCCGGTCCCGCCCAGGCTGATCGTGCCCGCGACCGGATCGATCAGGCGTGAGATCAGGCGGATCACGGTGGTCTTGCCGGCACCGGAGGCGCCAACCAATGCTGTCGTGCGACCAGCGACGGCGGTAAAGCTGACGTCGCTCAGGACCGGCGCATCGTGGTAGGAAAATGATACCCGCTCAAAGCCAAGATCCGCTTTTTCGGGAAACCGCGGGATGATCGCGGGCTGGCTGGGGCTGGTGATACTGGGCTGCTGATCAAAGACCGAATACATCCGCTCCATACTGACCAGCGCCTTTTGCCAGCTGCCGGTCAGCGCGCCGAGGCGGCGCATCGGCTCGAACATCAGCGCGATGGCGGTGAAAAACGCCATGAAATCGCCGATGGTTTTGTCACCATTGATGATCTGCAGGCCGCCCAGGGTCAGAACGCCGACAAATCCGATACCCGCGACAATATCCATCAGCGAAGGAAACGCCGCCTGCGCGGCAATCTGCTTGATCATGATGCGGGCGAAATTCTGCACGATGACCCGGAACCGGCCGGCTTCCTGCTTTTCAATGGCGTTCAGCTTGACGGTGTCGATGCCGTGAAATGTCTCATCAAGAAAGGTTGAAACTTCCCCCGCAACGATACGCAATTTGCGGGTAATGGCGCGCAATACCCGTTGCAGCACCGACACCGGCCACACGATCAGCGGCGCTCCGGCCAAGGCAAGGATGGTCCAGAACCAATCTGTCGTCAGCGCAACGAACAACAGCGCCACCATCGCCGTCAGATCACGGCCGATGGCCGAAAATGTCTGCGAGACAATGCCAACGGCTGCATTGGGATCGCCGCGCACGCGTTCCATCAGCTTGCCCGGCGAGTTTTCGGTGAAAAAGGAACTGTCGAGCGTTAGGACATGTGCCACCATATCCGATTGCACGGCGACCAGAATGCGCCGTCCGGCCATGCCCATCAGAATGCGCTGGCAAAAGCCGGCAATCGCGCGCCCGATGAAAATGCCAAAGACCACGAAGGCGACAAAATAGATCGCCGCGCGGTCGCCATTGGTGAAAACGCTGTCGAACATCGGGCGGACCATATAGCTGAACCCGCCCAGCGCGGCACCTTCGGCGACCATGAATATTCCGGCCAGCAGCAACAGCGGCAAGGCTTTGCGCGCGTAGCCCGACCAGAACCACCGCGCCAGCTGCCCCGAGGGATAGCGCTTGTCATCCATGTGGCGTCTGGCCTTTGCGCCGTGCTTGATAGTCTTCCGTCAGGGTCACGGAATCGTATTTTTCAGCGAACCAGTCGCGTATCGTAATCGGAGCGGCACGATTGTCGCGCGCGTATCTTTCAAGCAGAAAATCGAGAATTCCGGTGCTGGAAAATCGAAAATGCAGGTATCGGACGCTCATCTGCCTGAGAGCCTGTTCAATCGTCTTGCCTTCAACATGGATTAGGTAAATCGCCGCGGCCAGACCGGCGCGATCCGCGCCCGATTTGCAATGCATCACAAACGGGCGTGGGATCGTATCGAACAGGTCAATCAGCGCCAGCATCACCTCGCGGCTGACCAGTTTTCGCGCCGCCAGATGAACATCGATCAGCGTTATCCCCAGCCTCTCGCAGGTCTCGCGTTCAAACACGTGATGGGCGCGCTTGGATCGTCCGCGCAGGTTCACGACATGGTCGATGCCCATCGCCTTGTAGCGCGCCAGCCGTTTGTCGCCGGGATGGTTCGAGCGCCAGACGCCAGGCGCGATCTGGTGAAAATTGGTCCAGAATGTGCGCAGAATGGCATGGTCCATCCAGTTGAAGTTCCAGCGCGCCCGGCGACGCCCGCGCGCTGTGGTCAGATCTAACCCTGTCGCCGTATCAATGCGCCGCTCAAGCCGTTTCAGCGGCGACAGATGCTCGGTCGGTGCCTGACGCTTGGGCTTGGCCATGTTCGCGCGTTTGTTCATCAGGCGCGGATGTAGAACGTCGGCTGCACTGCGGCAAGGTGTTGGCCCGCAGAAATTCGCTTGAGAGCGCGCATGTGACGCCATAGGCATAGCGCACCAAAGCCGCAATCAGAGGAACCCCACGGATGTCACTGGCAGGTGGACGCAGCTATCTGGCCATCCCTGGTCCGTCTGTTCTGCCCGAGCGAGTTTTGAACGCCATGCACCGCGACAGCCCGGATATTTACCACGGTGCGCTTGTCGATATGATGCCCGGGCTTCTGGCCGATCTGCGCGCTTTGGCTCGTACCGCCCATCACGTGGCCATCTATATCGCCAACGGTCACGGCACCTGGGAAGCAGCACTTGCCAATGTGCTGGGGCCGGGCGATTTGGCGCTGGTTCTGGCGACCGGGCCGTTTGGTCACGGCTGGGCCGAGATGGCGACCGCGCTGGGTATCGAGGCTGAGATCATCGATTTCGGGCTTCAATCGGCAATCGATCCCGACCGTGTGGCCGCGCGTCTGGCAGGCGACAAAGCGCACCGGATCAAGGCGGTCTTTGCGGTGCATGTCGATACCGGCACCTCGGTCAAAAATGACATCGCCGCGCTGCGTCAGAGCCTGGATGCGGCAGGCCATCCGGAGCTTTTGCTGGCAGATTGCATCGCCAGCATGGGCTGTGACCGATTTGAGATGGATGCCTGGGGCGTCGATCTGACGGTCGCGGCATCGCAGAAGGGCCTGATGTGCCCGCCGGGGCTGGGTTTCGTATATTTCAACCAGCGCGCCGACGCCGCACGACGCGCCATCACCCGCGTTAGCCGCTACTGGGATTGGCTGCCAAGGACCGTCCCCGATCAGTTCTGGGAATACTGGGACGGCACCGCGCCGACGCACCACCTGTTTGCGCTGCGCGAGGCGCTTGACATGATCGCCGAGGAGGGGCTTGAGACCGCATGGGACCGGCACGCCCATCTCGCGCGCGCCTATTGGGCGGCGTTTGAGACCTGGGATGTGGGCGAGGGCGGCGTTCAGCTCAATGTCCGCGAACCCGCCATACGCGCCCATGGCGTCACCGCGCTCAGCTGCCCGGCCCCGCAGGCGACCGCCCTGCGTGATTGGGTTCGGGAACATACCGGCGTCACGCTCGGCATCGGCCTTGGCATGGCGCCCTTCGGCGATCCGGCCTGGCACGGGTATTTCCGCGTCGGTCATATGGGGCAAGTCAATGCGCATATGGTCCTCGGCGTGGTGGGCGCGATCGAGGCGGGGCTGGGCGCGCTTGGATTTTCGTTCAATCCAGGCGGGGCCGAGGCGGCAGCGAAAGTCGTCGCTTCGGCGTAGGCGCTCATCAGCCCTGACCGGCCTTTTCGCTCGCCATAAACGAAGGCCGCCCGGCTAATGCGCGGTGCCCTTGTCCCAGTCTTGCTGTTTGGGCAGGATCTCGAACGTATGTTCCGGCGGCGGGCATGGCAGCGTCCATTCCAGCGTGTCGGCGGCATCGTTCCAGTAGTTATTCTCGGTGATCCGTCTGCCATAGAATACCGTGTAGAACACCACGCCAATGAAAAAGACGAACGAGGCAAAGGACAGGAACGCACCCAGGCTCGACCACTGGTTCCAATAGGCGAACGCCTCTGGATAATCGATATAGCGGCGCGGCATACCTTGACGGCCCAGAAAATGCTGCGGGAAGAAGGTCAGGTTCGAGCCGATGAACATCGCCCAGAAATGCAGCTGTCCGGCCCATTCGGGATATTGGCGGCCCGACATTTTGCCGATCCAGTAATAGACACCGGCAAAGATGCAGAAGATCGCGCCAAGGCTCATCACATAGTGAAAATGCGCCACCACATAATAGGTATCGTGATAGGCCCGGTCGATGCCGGCCTGGGCCAGCACAATGCCAGTCACACCGCCAACGGTGAACAGGAAAAGAAAGCCAAAGGCAAACATCATCGGCGTCTTGAACTCGATCGAGCCTTGCCACATCGTCGCGATCCAACTGAATATCTTGATCCCCGTGGGCACCGCGATCACGATTGTGGCGAGCATGAAATAGCTCTGCTGGGTCAGGCTGAGGCCGACGGTGTACATGTGGTGCGCCCAGACGACGAAGCCGAGGGCACCAATGGCGATCAGCGCCCAGACCATCGGCAGGTAGCCAAAGATCGGCTTGCGGGCGAAGGTGGCGATCACATGGGAAATAATGCCGAAGCCGGGCATGATGATGATGTAAACTTCGGGGTGGCCGAAGAACCACAGGATGTGCTGATAGAGGATCGGATCACCGCCCCCGGCGGGATCAAAGAAGGTGGTGCCGAAATTGCGGTCGGTCAAAAGCATGGTGATCGCACCGGCCAGGACCGGCAGCGCCAGCAGGATCAGCCAGGCGGTGACAAAGATCGACCAGGCAAACAGCGGCACCTTGAACAGGGTCATGCCCGGCGCCCGCATGTTCAAGAATGTGGTGATCATGTTGATCGCGCCAAGGATCGACGACGCACCCGACATGTGCACCGCGAAAATGGCGAAATCCATCGAGATGCCGCCCTCGTTGACCGACAAGGGCGGGTAAAGCACCCAGCCAACACCAGAGCCGGTTTGTCCATTGCCGCCCGAAGAGATCACTGAAAGGATCGCCAGCGTGGTGCCGCCGACATACATCCAGTAAGACAGGTTGTTCATCCGCGGAAACGCCATATCCGGCGCGCCGATGTGCAACGGCATGAAATAATTGCCGAAACCACCGAACAGCGCCGGGATCACCACAAAGAACATCATCAAGATGCCGTGGGCCGTGACCAGCACATTCCACAGATGGCCGTTCGGCGTGCAATTCTCGACGCTTTGGGCGGCCAGTGAGGTGCCTTCCAGGCACATGAACTGAACGCCGGGGTTCATCAGTTCCATCCGCATATAGACGGTAAAGGCCACCGACACGAACCCAACCAACGAGGCGGTCACGATATATAAGATACCGATGTCCTTGTGGTTGGTGGACATGAACCAGCGCGTAAAGAACCCTGGCCGGTCGTGATGTGCGTGATCCTGCGCGGCTGCGTCTGCCATTTGGCCCGTCTCCTGACATATCGTCGCCCGCATCCGGCCGGGCGGGTGCGGCGTTTGCGCATCCTCTAACTTAGATAATCAGGCGGCTCAACACTGACTGATGCCGCAGGGGCAATTGTTTGGTGCAAACCGGCGCCACCGGGATTATCGAACGGGTTGATGATAAGAGACCGCGCGACATTCAGGCGTCTTGGTAGGTGTTAATCCAATTTCATTATTCAGAGCGGTTCGGCACCCCGAATGCGTGACTCCGCGTGGCACGGAACACACAGATTTGCTGTTAATCCTTGCACATCGCTGAGCGCCCGAATTTCTTCACTTTCGGCCGGTAGCTTGGACCGGATAGAAAAAATGACAGGGCCAAGGTGAGGACATTGTTGACCCGCATCACATATCTGGCGGCGATGGCTGTTGCATCGAGCACATGTCTCGCGGCGCAGGTGGCCGCAGCGCAAGGGCTGCCAGAGACGACGCGCCTGTTCGATATCCGTCTCGGGGGCGGGCTTAGCGCGGTAGTCGAAGATGCCAGCACCGGTGGCTATCACCTGTCCGGCGGTGAGCCTGTGCACTTTGCCGATTGGTATTCGGGCAGCTGGCGCGATCTGTCGCTGACCTGGCTGACGTCGATCAGCAACGGGTTCGGGGTTTTCTGGGGTCTGGGAACAGGCGAACATGGCCCGAAATATGATATCGACCCTAGCCTGCGTCTGGGATTTATTTTCGAGCAACCAGTGACAGACACCCAAACTCTTTCCCTGTCGATCATGACGGTGCTGGGCGGCAGATTGTCGGAGCGGACCTGCACCGCCGATTACGGCGCGATTGGCGGCGTGCAAGCAGTGAATTGCCGGCTGGCGGCCTCGGTCTTGCCGCCGTCGGATACGTTGAATTACCTTTTTGATGACATGCCTTTGGCCGAGAATCAGGTCCACGTGCGATATTCGTGGCGATTTTGAACACATGTGCTTGAGTTTCGGGAATCGATGCAATCTCGCAACGGGGGCCGGCTTTGTGGACGCAAAAACCGAAATAATTGCCTGATCAAGGCACGATCTGGACCGGTCGCCGAATTGCCGCCACATTTTACTATGAGCGTTTGGAAAATTCGCCTTGAACCGAAGGACTAGCTGTCCGGCGAAGGTGTTGGGGAAACTTTAGAACGGCGGTTGAAACATTCCGTTCGCAAAATGACAAGGGATGACTGCAAATGGGCGTTTCAAAACATGTTACCGGAATTCTTGCCGCTGGCCTGATCGCGATTGCCGGTCTTGCCGGAAACGCGGTCGCCGATGATGCTTTTCAACTGCATGCCCCACCGCCCGGCAAAGGGCCCGGAAATGGCGGTCGCGGTGGCGGTGGTGGCAACGATAATTCCGGCCCGACATTCTACAACTGGATGCATTCGGATGTTCAAGGCACCTGGGACGGCAATTATCTTGGCCAGAACGTCGCGATTACCGTGGTTGACGATTTTAGCAGCCGCAGCAGATTTTTTGGCATTCTTGAGGGCAGGCTGAAACGCCGCCGCCATGGCGAATGGACGTCCCTGATGGCCAGTCTGATTGCGCCTTCGGCAGACATGTATGCCGACGATTTCAACGCCGCCGGTGCGGTCACGCTGCAATTCGGCGTCTTTAATGTGCTGAACCTCAGCTACGGCGCGTTGTACGCGCCCGGTGCATTTGTTTCCTACGACGCGCAGGAAGCCTCGATCATCAACTTTGCGTCGAGCAACCAGGCCTTTGTTGCCAAATCTGCGGGCAATGACGGGGTCGCTATTGGCTCGGCCATTCCTGCGGGGACCTATGCCGGATGGTACGATCAATTAGCGATCGGCCTGACCGGGGCAGGCGGCGCAATATTTGTCGACGCATTGTCGGGGAACGGAACCGCTGGCAGCAGCGCTGATCTCGCCTATTACTCGAACTATCCGGGAGCCAGCACTGTTGTGCAGGATCAATTCCTGGTCGTCGGTGTAGACAGCGCCAGCACCGGTCTGGCCGGCACTTCTTTCGCTGCGCCGATTGTTGCCGGTTATGCCGCGATCATTTCAAGCAAATTCACCACTGCCGATGTGAGTGCGGTGGCCGATCAGCTGTTGGGTACCGCGCGGTATGATTACCTGGTCAGCAGCGACAAGTCGCGCTTCGGCATGGGAGAGGCCTGCCTCAGCTGCGCGCTGTCACCTATCGCCATTAACTAAGTGTCCGTCCGGGGACTTTATGAGTCGGATGAATCGGTTATCCGGCGCCCCCTCTTGAAGAGCTGAATCAGCTGTGATTCTCTGGGGTGGTGAATTTGCTCTTGAGGTGCCCCATGTGGACTGCCGACAACCGCCCGCGCTACAACCGCGACAAACTGCGTTATCCGAGCGACCTGACCGATGCGGAATGGGCGCATATCGAGCCGCTGATCCCGCCGGGCAAGCCCGGCGGCGGCAAACGGCGCGTCGCTATCCGCGAGGTGATCAACGGCGTGATGTACATTCTGAGCACCGGCTGCCAGTGGCGCGCGCTGCCCAAGGATTTGCCGCCCAGAAGCACCGTGCATGATTACCTCGGCCTGTGGAACTGGGACGGCACGCTGGATCGCATCCATCATGCGCTCTACCTCAAGTGCCGCGAGAAAGCCGCGCGCGAAGCCAGCCCCACGGCCTGCATCATCGACAGTCAGAGTGTGAAAAGCGCTGAAAAAGGGGGGCTCGCATCGACAGCCACGGCTTCGATGCCGGCAAGTTGATCAAGGGCAAGAAGCGGCATGTTCTGGTCGATACGCAAGGCTTGCTGCTGCACGGCATCGTCACCGCCGCCGACGTTCAGGATCGCGACGGCGGTCTCGCGCTGCTGGCGACCTTGTTCGGTCTGTTTCCCTTTCTCGGGAAATTGTTCGCCGACAGCGCCTATCAGGGGCCGGTCTTTCACCGCGCCCTGGCCGGCATCCTGCCCGATCTCGAGACCGAGATCGTCAAGCGATCCGATCGGGTGAAGGGCTTCGTCGTCCAGCCCAGGCGTTGGGTGGTCGAACGCACCATCGCCTGGCTCAACCGCTGCCGCCGACTGGCCAAGGACTGGGAGAACCTCAACCGCAACGCGCTCGCCTTCATCAAGCTCGCGTCCATTCGACTCATGCTCCGAAAACTCTGTAATCCTGCATAAAGTCTCCGGACGGACTCTAAGCGAGAAATCCTGTTTTGCGCATGCCCCGGCGGTATCGCCGGGTCTTGGCCGTGCCTGGAACGCATAGGTTTGCGATGGCCGCGCCCAATCTCAGAATATATCGCGAAACGTCCGTTTCAGAGCCAGATCAACATCTGCCATCGTCACCGGCAGACCCAGATCAACCAGGCTGGTGACGCCGTGATCGGTGATGCCGCAAGGAACGATACCGTCGTAGTGGCTAAGATCGGGGTCCACATTGATCGATGCCCCGTGAAAGCTGACCCACTTTTTCAACCGCACCCCGATCGCGGCGATCTTGTCATCTCGGTCGGCACCGCCGGACAGGGCGGGCTTGTCGGGGCGGCCCACCCAGAC
Source organism: Paracoccaceae bacterium (assembly GCA_965216135.1). Lineage (GTDB taxonomy): Bacteria > Pseudomonadota > Alphaproteobacteria > Rhodobacterales > Rhodobacteraceae > CBDCFL01. Next base: position 165,864 of record CBDCFL010000020.1, on the reverse strand, counting down.
GCCGACGCGACCGGGGCGCGCCTCACCGGCGATGTTGAACTCGGCCAGAGTGGCGATCACCCAGGCTTCCAACTGGGCGACAAAGCGGCGCACATCCTGGCCGCGCGCCGCCACATCCAGCATCACATAGACCACCCGCTGGCCGGGCCCGTGATAGGTGTATTGGCCACCCCGGCGGGTCTCATAGACCTCAAATCGGTCCGGATCGGTCAGATCAGCGGCTTTGGCGCTGGCCCCGGCGGTGTATAGGGGCGGGTGTTCGACCAGCCAGATCAACTCATCCGTCGCACCCGCACGGATCGCCGCGGCGCGCACCTCCATGAAGGTGACGGCCTGGGGATAGGGCGTCAGCCCGTCAGATGTCAGCCATTCCACCACATGCTGGTCCGTCAATTATCCGGCAGAGTAATGGTCTATCGTCCGCGTATCGTCCGCGCAAGCCAAGCGAAAGGGGCGGTGGAATGGGCCTTCACATCGCTAGGTCGCTTCGCTATGAACCGCCGCACCAAGCTTGTGACTGTGCGGTCGTGGCGGAATTGGTAGACGCGCAGCGTTGAGGTCGCTGTGGGGTAACACCCGTGCGAGTTCGAGTCTCGCCGACCGCACCATTGACTGAGCTGGCAGCTCATCCTCAAGCGATTTTTCGGCTTTTTGCCTAGAACGGAATTTCGTCGTCCATATCGGCGGGCGCGGGGGCGGCTGTACCGGCGGAGCTGCTGGCGGCATAGCTGTCGTCGGACCCAAAGCTGGCACCCTGGTTGTCGCCGCGGCTGTCCAGCAGTGTTAGTTCGCCGCGGTATTGGCGCAGCACGACTTCGGTCGAATAGCGGTCATTGCCCGACTGGTCCTGCCATTTGCGGGTTTCCAGCTGGCCTTCGATATAGACCTTGGAGCCTTTGCGCAGATATTGCTCGGCGACGCGCCCCAGGTTTTCGTTGAAGATCGCCACCGAATGCCATTCAGTGCGCTCGCGCCGCTCGCCAGTGCTTTTGTCTTTCCAGTTTTCTGACGTGGCAATGCGAAGATTGCAGACCTTGCCGCCGTTCTGGAATGTGCGCACTTCCGGGTCGCGGCCCAGATTGCCGACCAGAATGACCTTGTTGACCGAACCTGCCATTTTTGACGCCTCCACGCGATTCTTGAATTCACTGGTAACATTACACCAGCCGAACATGGTTAAACATGGGTTAATGGCGCAAAAATACAATTGCCGCGGTTCCATTCAAGGCGAGTATTTTTGGAACAATGAGGGGGCTGGTCAGCGGGCTTTTGGACCGTCGTACTGGCGCTCTATGCGCGCAACGCGCAACACATAATGCTTGTACCAGGGCTCTTTGCCGATCTTTTGGGCAAGCGCGTGTTCGGCGACGGCCTTCCAGTTTTTCAGCGCCCCCTCATCGGCCCAATAGCTGACGGTGATGCCGGTGCCGGCCGGGGTTCCGGCGCTCTCGATGCCGATATATCCCGGCTGCTCGCTGGCAAGGCTTTCCATCCTGGCGGACATCGCTGCGTACCCATCAAGCGTTTCGGTCTGGACCGTCGTGAATATCACCGCGTAATACGGCGGATCGGGACGGGGGGCGAAATCGGGCATTCTCAGGCCACTTTCTTAGACCGGCAATAACACGAGGCACGGATATCAACCTCGGCGCGCGCAAGCGCCTGGGTCAGCAGGTGGCGGATATGGGGGCGCTCGACAGTCTCACCGCGATGGGACAGGCATTCGTCCAGGCCATGCAAGCTCCAGACATTGCGCGGATGCTGGTGCGCGCGCGCCAGCGCGTCATCGAGCCCAAGATCGGCGCGGTACATGGCCTCGGCTTCCTCGAACCGGTCCTGATCCATCAAAAGTGCGGCCAGCGCGTGGCGCGGCGGCTGCATCCAGCCCCAGGGTTCGTCATAGACCAGAGCGTCCGAGGCAGCGACTGCGGCGCGCAGGTGCATCAGGCCATCCTCGATGCGGCCCGATTTATAGGCCAGCTCTCCGGCGGCCATGGATACGGCGATTTTCAGCACCTCGAACGCCGGATTGTTGAACATGAACCGGCTGTCCTGCACCACCGCCTGGGCCGCGCGAAAGTCTTCAAACGCCACTTCAGCCTCGGCAATGCGCCCAAGATTGGCCAGGGCCACCGTGCGCGCGTAGTAAATTAACGCTGTTGTGAAGCTAAACAGGTCGCTGTCGTGGGGCAGCGCCTCGGCAAGGATCTCGTCCCACATCCCGAACCTCACCAGCACATGGGCACGCATGCCCCAGAACGCCTCGAACAGATCGGGCAGGAACGCCACTGTTTGAGCAGGAAGCAGGCCTTGCAATTCGTCGGCTGCGGCCAAGGCGGGTGTTTTCTGGCCCATGAGCATGGCACCGTAAGCCACAAAATGCAGATTGTGGATGCGATAGATGGTGTAGAAATTCTCCGCGCCCGCGTGTGCAGCGATTTTGCGATCCACCACAGCCGCACGGTGGTTACGCGAAACGACGTTTTGATAATCTCCGCACAGCACGTCGATATGGGTGGCCATATGCACCAGATGGCCCGCGTCGGGCACCAGATCGACCAGCCGGTCACCGTGACGCAGCGCCAGTTCCGGCCAGGGCGACATTTCCATCAGGTGAATGTAAAAGTGCAGCAGACCGGGGTGACCCAAGGCCGCGGGGTCGGTATCAAAGGCACGCTCGATGACCGTGCATGCTTCTTCGGTCGAGGCACCCTCTGCAGGCGCGCCCTTGCCCAGATCCCAAAGCGCCCAGGGCGTGCGGTTCATGCAGGCTTCGGCAAAGATCGCGGCGACATCAAGATCGTCCGGATTGGCCGCATAGACCGGCCGCATGGCATCAGCAAAGGCATCATTCCAGGGACCGTAATCGGTGATCTGCGGATCGGTGGGGTAACGTACTGCCAGGGCGGCTATTAGCGCTGTCTCAACCGCCGTTAGCCCGCCACAATCCTGTGCGGCGGCGAGCGCTGCATGAGCGGTTTTGAGCGCTGCCGCCTTTTCGGCCGGCTCAAATATTTCCCATTGCTTGTTGTAATTCGGTCCGATCACATAGGCGCGGCCCCAATGGGCCATTGCGCAGGTCGGGTCGGCTTCGATAGCGTTCTGAAAACAGACGTCGGCCTCTTCGTGGTTATAGGCGTAGAGCCAGACGAGGCCCCGGTCGAACCACCGCTGCGCGTCTGCGGAGGCGGTGGTGACATGGCGGGAGTGGGTTCCGAGATCAAAATAATCCACGAAAAATCTGCCGATCGTTATGCCAATAATCCGTTCGCACTATTCCGCCGCGATCTTGATGACCGGCTCCATCCGGTCGAGTATGTCCGAAGCCAGGTGGCATTTGATCTCATGACCCTCGGCCAGGGTGCGCATCGGCGGCACGTCCTTTTCGCACAGGCCGTCCGGCACCTGATCTTTCCACCGGCACCGGGTCTGAAACGGGCAGCCCGGGGGCGGTTCCATGGCCGAAGGAATATCGCCTTGGAGCACGATGCGGGTTTTTTCGACGGATGTGTCGGCGATGGGGACCGCGGACAGCAGCGCTTCGGTATAGGGGTGATAGGGCGGCGAAAACACCTGATCGGTATCGCCGATCTCGACCACGTGGCCGAGATACATCACCATCACCCGGTCAGACAGATAGCGCACGATGGAGAGATCATGACTGATGAACAAAAGAGTGGTTTTTTCATTGCGCTGGATTTCCATCAGCAGGTCGGTCACCGCCGCCTGCACCGAAACATCGAGTGCTGAGACCGGCTCGTCAGCGACCACGATACGCGCACCACCGGAAAAGGCCCGCGCGATGCCGACGCGCTGCTTTTGGCCACCGGAGAGTTGCCGCGGCATCCGCTCGGCAAATTCGCGCGGCAGTTTGACCAGATCCAGAAGTTCCAGCATCCGGTCGCGGCGTTCGGTATCGCTTCGCCCGATGCTGAATATTTCCAATGCGCGGATGATCTGACGACCGACCGTCATTGACGGGTTGAGCGTGTCAAAGGGGTTCTGGAACACCATCTGCACCGAAGACACGGTTTTGGTGTCGCGCGCCTCGATCGGGATGTCCTGAATTTCGCGGTTGTCCAGCATGATTGTGCCGTCGGTCGCGGTTTCCAGCCCCATCAGAACTTTAGCGAGGGTGGATTTGCCACATCCCGATTCACCCACAATCGCCAGCGTTTCGCTTTCGCGCGCCTCGAAACTGAGTGTCTCGTTGGCTTTGACGACCTTTTTGTCCTTGCCGCCGAACAGCGCATTGGCGGTGACTTCATAATATTTCTTGAGGTTATCTATTTTCAGCACAACATCGCCGACCTGCGCCTTTTCGGTGCGTTGCCCGACGGTTATAGGTGCGTTCCAGTCGATTTCCTTGAACTTCACGCAGCGGCTTTCGTGGCGTTCGAAGCCCGGAACCGTGTCCATATGAACTTCACCGGCATCGCAGCGCCCGGCTTGAAAATAATCGCAGCGCGGGCCGAAATTGCAGCCCGGCGGGCGTTCATGCGGCAGCGGGAAGTTGCCGGGGATGGCAACCAGGGGTCGGGCGTTTTTGTCCGCACCCGGTAATGGGATCGAACGGAAGAGGGCCTGGGTATAGGGATGTTGCATGTGGTCGAAGACATCTTCGATCGATCCGGTCTCGACCGCCTCGCCGGAATACATCACGCAAATCCGGTCGCATGTATCAAGTATCAGCCCTAAGTTGTGGGAAATAAACAACATTGAGGTGCCGTATTTCTTGCCCAGATCCCTGACCAGTTCGACCACGGCGGCCTCGACGGTGACATCCAGCGCGGTGGTGGGTTCGTCGAGGATCAGCAGCGCGGGCTTGGACATCAGCGCCATGGCGATGACGATGCGTTGTTGCTGGCCACCGGAAAGCTGGTGGGGGTAGGACTTCAGGATGCGTTCGGGGTCGGGCAGTTTGACATCAGTGACCACTTCCATGGCGCGGTTGTAGGCTTCTTGTCGGCTGACCTTTTCATGGATGGTGGGCACTTCCATCAGCTGCTGGCCGATCTTCATTGCCGGGTTCAGTGACGCCATAGGCTCTTGATAAATCATCGCAATCTCGGAGCCGCGGATGTCGCGCAGCTCTTCCTGGCTCATCTCGCCCAGGTTGCGGCCCCTAAATTTGATGGTGCCGCCGACAATGCGGCCGTTGACACCGAGATCCTGCATAACCCCAAGTGCGACCGTGCTTTTTCCGCATCCTGACTCGCCGACCAGGCCCATTGCCTCGCCGGGTTGCACGACGGTCGAAAAATCCATCACCGCCGGGATTTCGCGCAGGCGGGTGAAGAAGAAAATCGACAGTTGATCGATCTCGAGGATCGGTCCGTCATAGTCCCATTTCGACATTAACACTTCCTCCCATCCTGCGGATTTCGCAAGTCGGAATTCCATCGGACTTTGGTCGGATTTTCATCGGACTCTGTCGCGAGATAATGAATATTAACGATTTTCATGCGCTCAGTCCCTCAGGCTTTCTTCACGCAGGCCGTCGGCCAGCAGGTTCAGGCCCAGGACCAGGCTCATCAGCGCGAAGGCTGGCGGCAGGGCCGGATGCGGGAAGATCGACAACAGTTTGCGGCCCTCGTTGATGGTCGAGCCCCAGTCCGGGCTTTCCGGGCTGACGCCGAGGCCGAAGAAACCAAGGGTGCCGAGCAGGATGGTGGTGTAGCCGATCCTCAGACAGAAATCGACGATCAGCGGTCCGCGCGCGTTGGGCAGAATTTCCCAGAGCATGATATACCACGGGCCTTCGCCGCGGGTCTGACCGGCGGCCACGTAATCGCGCGTGCGGATGTCCAGCGCGAGGGACCGCACGATCCTGAAAACCGTCGGCGAGTTGACGAAGACCACCGACACGAACACCACCAGCAGGTTCGGCCCCATCGCCACCACGTCGACCGAGCGCGGCATGAAGTCGATCACCGTGCCGGGGGTTGAGATCAGGCAGGCGTACAGGAACAGGCCGATGAATATCGAAGCCCCGACATAGGTCACTTGTTTTTTCCGCTGCGTATGAAAGCGCGAATTGAACAGCACCGTGACAAACACGATCGGGAATATAAAGAGCACCGCGGCCATGTAACTGGGGATTCCGGTTTTGACGATTTCCGGCGTGACCAGCAGGTAGAACAGCAGGATCACCGGGAAGGCCAGCACCAGGTTCGAGGTGAAGCTGAGGATGGTGTCAAACCGGCCGCCAAAGTAACCCGCGGGCAGGCCGAGTGTAATGCCGACCATGAACGCGAAAATCGTGGCCATCGGCGCGATCTTCAGCACCTCGGTCGATCCAGCCACAACGCGGCTGAACACATCACGCGCCAGATTGTCACCGCCAAGCAGGTAGTATTGATATATGTCCTCTTCGCCAGAGGCGACATGTGTGCCGGGCACCTTGTTTTTCATTCCCGACATCTGGCTGAGAGGATCATGGGTTTCGATCAGGTTCATACCGGCAAAGACGCCAGTAAACACCCAGAACATCACCACGGCAAAGCCGATCATGCCGATGGTTGAATCAAACAGCTTGCCGTAGAGCCCCAGCCCGCGCTTGTAGGTAATCGACAGCGCAAAGACCGCCAACAGCGCGATCCAGACCGGCATGAATTGCCACAATATGCGGATGATAATTTCGCCCCAGGAAAGTGGTTCCATTGTCTTTATCCCTCCATCAAGCGATGCGAATGCGCGGGTTCAGGAACACATAGCCGATGTCGGAAATCAGCTGGGTGATCAGCACCACGAAGACAGCGACAACCGAGCAGCCCAATAACAGTTCGATGTCATTGTTGCCGGCGGCCTGCACCAGCGTCCAGCCGAAGCCTTTGTAATTGAAAAGACTTTCGACGATCACCACGCCGTTCAACAGCCACGGAAATTGCAGCATGATCACCGTGAACGGCGCGATCAGCGCGTTTCGAAGCGCGTGTTTTATGACGATATTGGGAAAACTCACGCCTTTCAGCCGCGCGGTACGGATATATTGGGCCGTCATCACCTCGGTCATCGAGGCGCGCGTCATCCGGGCGATATAGCCCATGCCGTAGAGCGCAATGGTCAGAACGGGCAGGAAGAAGTTTTCAAAATTGGCGTCCTCCATGGCGCTTGTCGCGGTGCCCATGAACCATTTCAGGCCAAAGGCCGACGAGGAAAAGACCGCGATGAAGATGACGCCCGACACATATTCGGGCGTCGCGGTCGAGGCGATCGAGAAGGTCGAAAGCGTGCGGTCAGTTCGGCTGCCTTCGCGCATACCGGCCAAAATCCCGAGGATCAGCGCCGAGGGCACCATCAGGATCATCACCCAGAGCATCAGCTTGCCGGTCAGCGCGAGACGGCGAGCGACAATTGTGCCCGCGTCCTCTTTGAAAACCGTCGAAAATCCCCAATCGCCCTGAATGACACCGCAAAAACTGGAGGCATCAGCCGGGTCCACGCCGCGATCAATGCACCGGCCGGTGATTTTGCCCTTGTCATCGGTGAATGTCCAACCGGGCCATACGCCAAGCCATTGACCGTATTTCACAAACAAGGGCTGCGTATGGCCATTCTTGTCCAGCCAGCGCTGAACCTGCTCGTCGCTCATCCGCATATTGCCTTCGGTCTTGGCCAGCTTTTTCAGATTTGGCTGAAGGTTGGTCAGAAAGAAGACGATAAAGGTCAGGCATAAAGCCGTAAGCAGCATCACGCCCACCCGGCGCAGGATGAAGCTGAGCATGGGTCGCACCCCCTGTTGGTTATCGTTTTCTATCGCTCGTTTCGGCGACTTATCGGGCCAGCATTGCCGTTTGTTGCGGCCATGTCAAAAGGCGAAGATCACAATCACCGGATTTGCGAAAAAGATTCGGCGGGCGAGGCCGTTCGCGACCTATCAGACATAGAATGCGGCCCCGCTGGCGTGCGCCTCAGGCGGGGATGTCATGGCCGGATTTGCGAAAGTGCGACGGCGTGTGACCGACGTTTCGCTGAAACGCGCGGATAAAATAGGCCGCCGAGGCAAAGCCAAGGCGGGTGGCGATTTCTTGGATCTGCAGATCGGTGTGGCGCAACATGCGGCGGGCTTCGAGATGAATACGCTCAGCGCGCATCTGCGAGGCTGGTCTGCCCATCGCAAAATTGCACACCTGGCTCAGATGCGTGGGCGTGACCCCCAGTTCGCGGGCATAGGCCGACACGCCCTTGGGCGCGCGAAAGTCGCGTTCCAGCAGCGATGTATAGGCCGCGGCAAGACGATTGCTGGCGTTGGCCTCGGTGAAATCGGGGTCACGCAGGGCGGTTTGGCGGCCCAGCCAGACCGCGAGCAGGCCGGAAATGAGCGACAGCGCGTGAACGCTGGCCTCGTCGGCTTTGTTCAGTTCTGCGCCGATCTGCTCGATAAACCCGTTCAGCTCGGCCTGGCGGCGGGCGTCGCGGATGCGCAGATGGACAGGTGAGTCGGGCAGTCCCAGATCGGGCGAATTGGGAAAAAACACCACATGGCCCAGAACCTGGCCCAGCATATCGAACCCGTGCATCGTGCCTGCAGGCAGCACAATCGCATTATGGGGCCATAGCCGCGTTTGACGCCGTTAACGGTGATGCGCCCCTGACCCTTGGTGAACCACATCACCACCGGGCGCGAGTAACTGCGCATGGCCTCGGTTCGCCACCGCCCGCCCATTGCCAGGCGCGACATCGGCATGATGTCATAACCGCTCGTCGCACTATTATTCTGAGCCATTTATCGAGCGCCCCCAAATTCGATCGACCCGATCAGCCTAGCCAAAGGCGCGCCGCATTTCAAAGCCGTTCTTGGATTGCTTGTGTTGGGGCAGATGTAGTCAGCGCGCACCCGCGCGATCAATAGATGATGCGATTGCCTGGCGGGTTAAGAAACAATGGCGCGGCGAATCGCTAATTGCCTGGGGCGCTGGCGGTGGCAGTATGGGTTATTTTGCGCGGACGGCCCGACGGAGCGATCAGGCCGAGCAACTCGCGCCGCCCAGCACGCAGAACTTTGCGCAATGGGGATGGTTGAGCGCGACCTCGCCCTCGGCCTCGGCCAGTGTGTGGCCGAGTTCAAACTGCAGGTCATAAGGCAACAGAGTGCAGGCAACCACGCTGGCGGCCGCAGCACCCTTGCGCCGGATCACCATGCGCGAGCTTGAACACATGACCTCTTCAGGCGATTTGTGCAGAATATCCCAGCAGTCTTCGGTTATCTCCGGCACTTCGACAGTCTCATCCATTTCGGGAAACAACACCAGCCGGGCGGGATCAGATGCGTCGATGTCAAAGCCGTGCTGTGCAAAGAGCGCCGCATATCCCTGGCGCACCCGGTCTTCGGGTTCGCCCCACATGGTGCGTCCTGCGACATCCATTTTGATGCGCTGGTCGCGCAGCCAGGTCATGCCCGCGAGCGTATTGGCGAAAGTGCCGCGACCGCGCTCGGTATCGTGAAGTGGCTCGGACCAGTGATCAAGGGAAACACGAAGCACCAGCTTGTCGCCAAACTCGCGACCAAGTGCTGCCAGACCGTCGCGCATGGTCTTGCGCGTCATCGGTCGCATTGCGTTGGTCAGGATCAGGGCGCGATAGCCCTGGACAAGGGCCAGGCGCGCCATTTCAATCATGTCAGGATTCATGAACGGTTCGCCGCCGGTAAAGCCGATCTCGCTGACATTCCAGCGCCGCGCGATCAGTTGCTGAAGATAGTCACGGACGTCGGCAACGGTCAGATACGCCAGCGCATCGTTTTGCGGCGAACTTTCGATATAACAATTGGCGCAAGTTATGTTGCACAGCGTGCCGGTGTTGAACCAGAGGGTCCGCGGATTGGTCAGGCCAACCCGCGCGCGCACCTGTCCATCAGCGGTCAGGTCGGGATCAGCGAATTTGCCGACATTTGCGATATGATCCAGCTGATCTTTCATGCGATCCGGTCTCTTGCTTGCCCTGCAAGCCTCGCTAAACAGTTCGCAGACAAGTGAAAACCCCGCAACCGGCGACTGACGCTGTTGTGAAGCCGCGAGAGGATGGTAGACATACTGGTCTGGCGGGTCTATGCAAAACCGTTAGCGCTAACAGCGATAGCGTGATCTGGAGCGGCCGAATGGTTTCGCGCGTCATACCGGTGGAAGATTTTGATCTGGTGATCTTCGGAGGCACCGGCGATCTGGCGCGCCGAAAAATCTTTCCGGGCCTGTTTCGCCGTTATCTGGCCGGGCAGATACCAGCCGGCAGCCGGATCATCAGCGCGGCGCGGTCGCGGATAAGCGACAAGGATTACCGCGCGATGATCATCGCTTCGGTCAAATCCTTCGGCGGGCCGGAATCCGACGATGAAACCGCGCTTGCCGGGTTTGCCAAGTGCCTGAAACATGTGGCCGTGGATGCGATGGGCACGGCCGGCTGGTCCAAACTAGGCGGGCTGATGCGCCCCGGAAAGGTGCGCGCCTTTTACTTCTCGGTCGCACCCGGCCTGTTTGGCGCGCTGGCTGAGCGTTTGCACACACACGGCATTGCCGACCAGAAGAGCCGGATCGTCGTGGAAAAGCCGTTCGGCCGCGATCTGGCAACGGCGCGCGAGCTCAACGCGACCCTTGCCGAACATTTCGGCGAACAGCAGATTTACCGGATCGATCATTATCTGGGCAAGGAAACCGTCCAGAACTTGATGGCCGTTCGGTTTGCCAATATCCTGTTTGAGCCTTTGTGGAACGCCCAATACGTCGACCACATCCAGATTACGGTTGCTGAAACTGTGGGTGTCGAGGGCAGGGGGGCCTATTACGATAAATCGGGCGCGATGCGCGACATGGTGCAGAACCACATGATGCAGCTTTTGTGCCTGATCGCGATGGAGCCGCCCAGCCGGTTTAACCCCGATGCAGTGCGCGACGAAAAGCTGAAAGTCATTCGCGCACTGGAACCGGTTGAAGCTTATGACTTGGTGCGCGGGCAATATGATGCCCAAGGCAGCGCGCCATCGTATCGCGACGACGTCGGCGATGCGAATTCGCATAGCGAAAGTTTCATCGCACTCCGGTGCCAAATCTCCAACTGGCGCTGGGCGGGCACACCGTTTTACTTGCGCACCGGCAAGAAACTCAAAGCGCGGGTCAGCGAGATTGCGGTGGTGTTCAAGGACGCGCCGCACGCGATATTCGGACAGTCTTCGGGCACCCATAACAATATCCTGTCAATCCGCCTGCAGCCTGATGAGGGCATGACGCTGGGGGTCACCATCAAAGAGCCGGGACCGGGGGGGATGCGGCTGATTGATGTGCCGCTGGATATGACCTTTGCCGAGGCCTTTGCCGAAGGCGTTGGCGATGCGCCAGACGCCTATGAGCGCCTGATCATGGATGTCATCCGCGGCGATCAGACGTTGTTCATGCGCGGTGACGAGGTCGAGGCCGCCTGGGCGTGGACCGATCCGATCGTCGGCAGCTGGGAGGCGCGCAGCGACGTGCCCAAACCCTATGACGTTGGCAGTTCGGGGCCCGAGGATGTAATGATGATGATGCACCGCGACGGGCGGCGCTGGCGGGAGATCAGGTGATGGATTTTGTTGAATATCCCGATCAGGACATCATGATGATCGACCTGGCCAACAAATTGGCCGGCGAGCTGGAAAACGTGCTTTTCCACGAAGATTGCGCCACGCTGGTGGTCCCCGGCGGCGCGACACCGGGTCCGATTTACGACAGCCTGTGCGCGGCTGATCTGGACTGGTCCCGCGTGCGGGTGATGCTAAGCGACGAGCGTTGCGTGCCCGAAACATCGCCACGCTCAAACGCGGCCATGGTCAAAGAGCGCCTGCTGACCGGACGCGCGGCGGCCGCTGAGTGGGTGGCGATATGCGATGGCGCTGATGGCTCGCCGGACAGACGAAAAGAGTTGGAGGCCGCCGTCACCGGTTGCCTGCCGGTTGCGGTGATGGTGCTGGGCATGGGGTCGGATATGCACACCGCCTCGCTTTTCCCAGGTGCCGAGGGCCTGGCCGGGGCGATGGATGCCCATGCGCCACCACTTGCGTCCATCAGCCCGCCCGGCAGCACCGAGGCGCGCGTGACACTGACCGCGCCGGTGCTGAAAAACGCACTGGCGCGCCACATCGTGATCACTGGCGCGGACAAGCGCGCCGCGCTTGATGTTGCACGTCACAGCCACGATCCCTTGACGGCACCGATTTCGGCATTCCTGGCCGGATCGACGGTGCATTGGGCAGAATGAGCGCCCCGGTGTGGGACATACTCAAGCGCCGCCACGCCAAAGTCAAAGACCGGCGAATTCTCGATCTGTTCGATGATCACCGCGCGGATGATTATTCCGTGCGTTTTGAAGATATGGTGCTGGATTATTCCAAGACCAATATTGACGACGAAACCCGCGAGGCGCTGATCGCGCTTGCCGCCGACGCCGGACTGAACGCTCGACGCGCGGCGATGTTCAGCGGTGACCAGATCAATGAAACCGAAGGTCGCGCAGTGCTGCATACCGCCCTGCGCGACCCGGACGGCGCACCGGTGCTTGTCGATGGGACGGACATTAAACCGGACGTGGCGCGGGTGCTGGCGAGGATGGAAGACTTTGCCGCGGGCGTGCGACGCGACGGGCATATCCAGGACGTGGTCAACATCGGCATCGGCGGTTCCGATCTCGGACCCGCGATGGCGGCCCTGGCGCTGGCACCCTATTGCGACGGTCCAAGGCTGCATTTCGTCTCAAACGTCGATGGCGCGCATATCCACGACACGCTTGCCGGCCTTGATCCCGCGTCAACGCTGGTGATCGTCGCCTCCAAGACATTTACGACGATTGAAACGATGACCAATGCGGGCGCGGCGCGTGACTGGCTTGGTGCAGGTCTGGGCGCGGATCAGGCGGGCGAGCAAATGGCGGCGGTTTCGACCGCGCAGGAAAAAACCACGGATTTTGGCATTCCGCCTGCCCATGTCTTCGGTTTTGCCGATTGGGTCGGCGGGCGCTATTCGCTCTGGGGGCCGGTGGGGATTTCGCTGATGCTGGGCATCGGTGCGACCCATTTCCGCGAATTCTTGAGCGGCGGTGCAGAGATGGACTGGCATTTTCAGAACGCTGAGGGCACCGCCAATATGCCGCTGATGCTGGCGCTGGTGGGCATCTGGCACAACCAGATCTGCGGCTATGCGACGCGCGCGGTCCTGCCCTATGACCAGCGGCTGGCGCGCCTGCCAGCCTACCTGCAGCAGTTGGAGATGGAGTCCAACGGCAAGGGCGTGGCGATGGACGGCAGTGCGCTGCCAAGACATTCCGGCCCGGTCGTTTGGGGCGAGCCCGGTACCAATGGGCAGCACGCGTTTTACCAACTGATCCATCAGGGCACGCGGGTGGTGCCATGTGAGTTTTTGTTGGCCGCGCGCGGTCACGAGCCCGACCTGGCCCACCAGCACCACCTGCTGGTCGCCAATTGTCTGGCCCAGTCTCAGGCGCTGATGAAGGGCCGCAGCCTGGACGCGGCGCGCACCCTGATGGCAGCCAAGGGCCTGCAAGGCGCAGAGCTGGATCGCCAGGCGCGCCACCGGGTCTTTGCCGGCAACCGCCCGTCAACGACGCTGATCTATCCCAGGCTGACGCCGCGGATGCTCGGGCGCATCATCGCGCTATATGAGCACCGGGTTTTCGTCGAAGGTGTGATTTTGGGGATCAACTCGTTTGATCAATGGGGGGTGGAACTTGGCAAGGAATTGGCCACGGCGCTCGCGCCCGTCGTCGCAGGCCAAGGGGATGACGGGGCCTTGCTGGACGGGTCGACCCGGCACCTGATCGAGAAAATGCGCGCCATGCGCGACGGGTCCGACTAGCCCGCGCGGAATATTGGCAAGTCGCCACTATTGCAGCGGCACAAGCGGGACCGGAATGGCGATATGGCGCAGGTTGTTGCCCTCAAAGCCACGACCGTGCACGGCGATCAGCGCCACCGAATATTCGGATCGCGGAAATGTCTCGGCAATGTAAATGCGCGCCAGGCTATAGGCCAGCGGGCATCCACGCGAGCCCGGCAGCGTCTCGTCGTGCTGCAATAATTGTCCACCTGATGCGAGCGAAAAGCCAAAACTCTCATCGCAGCCTTGAGTTTCCAATGGATATTGAGTGAGTGTCAACGTCAGGGTGTAGCGCGGCATGCCGGGGCCGGTAGGGTCGCGCCAAGAGATCTCAATAGCATCGGTTCTATTAAGTGCGGGTGGCTCGAATTTACCTGAGTAAACCAATCTTGCGGGCGTGTTGATGTTTAGTCGCTCAAGCTGGGGTCTGGCCGATTCCAGCGCCTCACCAAGAACGGTCAGCGCGCCCTTTTCGTATTCCCTGTCAACCAGATGGATCGGTGCGACAGCAAATTGGTCGCGGCTGATGTCCAGCACATAAACAGACGCGTAAGCGAAACCGGATCCATCCTGAATTCCGAAATCCGCGAACGCAAATGTGTCTGCACTCCCTGAAAACCCGATTGGATAGGGGTGCGACGCGTCGCCTGAATGCGCCGACCCGGCAAGCACCATCCAAAAGGCAATCCAATATCGCAACCGCGAACCCTTTTAGCTGACTTCAGAATGAACTACGCGGTCATTTGCCAGCAATTCAGCCCAGGTATCCTCGCCGATCACGCCGTCGCGCGACAATCCCTTTGACGTCTGAAAATCGCGAACGGCGGTATCAGTTCGCGGCCCGAATATCCCGTCATCTTTGACCATCATCAATTTTTGTGCCAACGCCACCGACGGCCCGCGGTCGCCCCGGCGTAGGACCGGCATTGTTGCCGGGTTGCGGCCGGTTTCGGTCTCAAGCGGCTTGGCGGTGGCACCAGTCAGCCCCAGGCGACCAAACACATCAAGTTTCAAGACCTGCTTGTAGTCAAATACCGGACAGGCCTTGGCCGCGACCTCTCGATGGCCATGAAATGTGACCTCGCCGGAATATGCGTTGTTAATCTCGACCGCTAAAGACTTGAGTTTACCGAATTGTTGGCTCGTGAACTTGTCTTCGTCCAGCCCATGAAGGCAGATCGCAATCGTGCCCCTATTATTCCCGCCTTGCGCTGCCGGCGTTCTTTCCAGCGGGCGACCCGGTTCCAGTTGGCCCGACTTATACCAACGGTCATTGATCAGAACCCATGCGCCCATTTGCGCATGCCGAGGGACATGATCTTCCATGGTTGGTCGATGAGGTTGTTCCAGGCTTGGCAGCACAGCGCGACGATGTCTTCGTAGGATTTGAAGATCCGGTTCGACAACCAGTTGTCGCGCATGAATTGCCAGACATTCTCCACCGGGTTCAACTCGGGCGATCGTGGCGGCAGCGCCAGGACGGTGATGTTGTCGGGGATCGCCAGCTTGGGCGTCAAGTGCCAACCGGCCTGATCGACGATCAGCACCGCATGGGCGCCGGGATCGACGGCGGCACTGATCTCGATGAGGTGCGCCGCCATGGCGTCGGTGTCGCACCAGGGCATGACCAGCCCGGCGCCTTTCCCCTTCGCGGGACAGATCGCGCCGAAGATATAGGCCCATTCGGTGCGCTGGTCGCGGGGCACCCGCGGGCGCGTGCCACGTCTGGCCCATCGGCGTGTGAGCTTATTCTTCTGGCCGATGCGGGCTTCATCTTGCCACCACAGCTCTATCTCGACGCCTTTCGGGAGCCTCGCCCGGATCTTCGCCAGTTCGGCGGGGAAGTTTTTTTTAAAAGCCTCGACGGCCAGCTCGTTTTGCGCGTAGTGGCGCGGCCGCGCCGAGATCTTGGCGAAGCCGAGCGCCTTCAACTCGCGCCCGACCGTGGTCTCGTCGAGCGAGATGGCGAACGTCTCCAAGAGCCACCGCGCCAGGTCCTTGCGCCGCCAGCGCACGACGCCGTCCACCGTCGGGACCGGGCCGGCCTCAACAACCTCCGCCAGTGCGCGGCGGTGATCGGCGTTGAGCTTCGAGGGTGCGCCCGGTGACTTCCCATCGACCAGCCCGTCCGGTCCGCGGGCGTTGAAGCGCAGCACCCAGTCGCGAATGATCTGCAGACCGACGCCGCCGATCCGCGACGCATCCGTCCTGCTGCCACCATCGTAGACCTCGGCCAACGCCAGCAGACGACGGCTCTGGGTCGCGTCCCTGGTCCTCTTCGCGAGGCACCGCAGTGAGACGCTGTCAAAATCGTTCCGTAAGTCGATAGGCGCTGCCATGGCGAACCTCATTGGTTCACCACATTGAGTCAGAGATCGGACCGCTTGGGAATCCCCAACGTGAGTCAGGCATTCCGCTCGGTGGTATTACGGATGAAAAAGTGATAGCCGATGTCGCTCCATCCGTTGCCGTTGACGTGCCAGTCACGGATCGTGGCCGCATTGTCATGGGCAGGATTGTCGGATGCTGAACAATGAACAAAAATTCGATCAACTAGGGGGTGTTGACGTTCATCGTGTTTGAATGACGATTGCAGCAAGCGAGATGAATGCTTTGAAGCTGTCATCTGTTTTGCAGGAACGCATTGCGATCCCTCTGTATTCCTTCAGCTTTCCGAAGAAGTTTTCGACCAGGTGACGCCATTTGTAGGTGTGGCGGTCGAACTCCGCCGGGAAGCGGCGGTTTGATTTTGGAGGGATTACCGGCTCGATCCCGGCACTGGTCAGCGCTTCGCGCAGCCAGTTCGCGTCGAAGGCACGGTCGGCGAGAAACTGGCCGCAGGTGAGGCCCTCGATCAGTGCGGCGGTACCCCGCAGGTCATGCGCCTGACCGGGCAGAAGGCGGAAGTCGATCAGATTGCCGAGCGCGTCCGTCAGAGCCATGATCTTTGTCGTTATCCCGCCGCGAGAGCGTCCGATGGCTTGGCTTTGAGTCCCCCTTTTGCGCCCTGACCGTGTCGGTGGACTTTGACGATACTACCGTCGATCATCGTGTATTCGAAGTCTGCATCTTCGGCTAATACCCTGAACATACGATAGAAAGCGTCGGCCCTCACCCACCTTCGGAAGCGCTTGAACACGCTGTTCCAGCGCCCGAACTCTTCCGGCAGGTCGCGCCAGGGGCATCCGGTCCGCGAGATCCAGAGAACTGCCTCGACAAACCGGCGCGGGTCAGGGCCGGTGCGACCGGGGTCGCATTCCCGGCCAAGGCAGTGCGGTGCGATGACAGCCCATTGGGCGTCGGTCAGAACTGTGCGGATCAAGGCTGCTCTCCTCTGTTTGCAACCTTGAATCAGTCATCAGCCGATTTGGGAATCCCTAAACGTCAACAAGCCCTAGTCGATTGGGATTGGCGAACATAATTGTGCCTCCGGTCAGAATGCAAAAAAGGATGTTGTCGGCGTCGCTTTGTTTCGACGCCGACAATTGAATAAGCATATGGTGTTACGGGTCAGCGCAACTGTCAAGCTAACCTAAATCAACCGGAATTTCGGTTGGACTTTAAGGGCTGATACGCTCACCCGCGCCGCTTGCGCCGCCTGCCGCCATCACCGCCGCCGCCGGTGTTGAAGTTGACATCCGGCAGGGCGACCACCGATTTCAGGATCGCAAACGGTTCGACCGAATTGGGGATCGCCGAAGCATTGACGAAATGCTCCTGAAAGCGCGGCTCGACGGCGGTTTCGACCTTGTGAATGTGACGCACGGTCTCCTCGATCTCGGTCCGCGCGGCGCGGTTCAATAGCGCGATCCGCGCGCCGGTGCCCGCGGCATTGCCCGCACTTGTCACCTTGTCCAGCGGTGCATCGGGGATCATCCCCAGCACCATCGCGTGCTTGGGGCTGATATTGGCACCGAATGCGCCGGCCAAAACGATGCGGTCAACGTGGTCGACCTGGCGTTTATCCATCAACAGGCGCGCGCCTGAGTACAGCGCCGCCTTGGCCATCTGAATGGCGCGGATGTCGGCATTGGTCACCGATATTTTCGGCCCGCCATCGGCGCTGCCGTCCCACAAAATATAGGAATTGGTGCGCCCGTCGGGGAAGCAGCGCGCCGAGCCGGTCTGTTCGGCGCTGCCGATCAGGCCGGATTGATCGACGATACCGGCAATGCGCATCTCGGCCACCGCTTCGATGATGCCCGAGCCGCAGATGCCGGTGATGCCGGTGGCCGCGATGGCCTGACCAAACTCCGCATCATCTGACCACAGATCAGAGCCGATCACCCGAAATCGCGGGTCTTTGGTGGCAGGGTCGATCTCAACGCGCTCGATGGCACCCGGCGCGGCGCGCTGGCCGGCGCTGATTTGCGCCCCTTCAAAAGCGGGTCCGGTGGGCGAAGAACAGGCCAGCACGCCGGTCTTGTCGCCCAGCTGAATTTCCGCATTGGTGCCGACATCGACCACAAGCACCAGATCTTCGGATTTATCCGGCACCTCGGACAACGTCACAGCGGCGGCATCTGCGCCGACATGGCCGGCAATGCAGGGCAACAGATAGGCGCGCGCGCCGGGATTGATCGCCAGATCCAGGTCGCGCGCGGGCATGTTGATCGCGTCCGAGGTTGCCAGCGCGAATGGTGCCTGGCCCAGCTCATACGGGTCGATGCCAAGAAACATATGGTGCATCACCGGGTTGCAGACCACGACCAGATCGAGGATGTGATCAGGGGTGGTGCCCGCCTCTGCGGCGACATCGCTGAACAGCGTGTTCATGCTTGCCCGCACAGCGGCGGTCATTTCCGCTGCCCCGCCGGGGTTCATCATTGAATAGGACACCCGGCTCATCAGGTCTTCGCCAAAGCGGATTTGCGGGTTCATCATGCCGGCCGAGGCCGCGACCTCGCCTGATTGCAGATCGCACAGATGGGCGGCAATGGTGGTCGAGCCGAGATCGACGGCCAGCCCGAAAATCCGGTCTTCCAGGAACCCTGGCCAGAGCGCGATAATGGTCGCCTGGCCATCCTCGCTGGGCTGATGCACCGCACAGGTGACCTTCCAGCCGCCTTTGCGCAGGATCGGCTGCAAATCTCGCAGCCGCAGTTGATCAATGACCGGTTCGGGCAGCGACCATTGCACGGCGAGGGCTTTGCTCAGGCGCTCAAGATCGCCCGAGGGATTGTGCATATCGGGCTCTTCGACCTCGACGTAATAAAGCCGCACTGCCGGGTCCATGGTGATCTCGCGCGCCTCGGCGCGTTTGCGCACCACCTGTTTGTGCATCTGGCTTTCCGGCGGCACGTCGATCAGCACATCCGACATTATGTTGGCCTGGCAGCCCAGCCGGCGGCCCTTGGCCAGTCCGCGGATGCGGTCATAGCGCGCCTCAACCTCGTTCCAGGCGCTCAGCGCATCTTTGACCACCGTCAGCCCATGTTTGGCAAATTCGCCAAATCCGGGGGTGATCTGGCATTTTGAGCAGATGCCCCGCCCGCCGCAAACCGAATCCAGATCGGCGCCCAATTGCCGCGCTGCTGTCAGCACCGATGTGCCGCGGGCGACGCGCCCGCGTTTGCCCGAGGGGGTGAAAATGACGAGGGGGTCTTTGGCCATTGTCGTGCCCATGGTTACCGTGGCCCTTCATAGCGGGCAGATTTGCCGTGGAAAGTCAAAAGGCGTCAGATGCGCGCCGGAAACGGCGAACATTAAACCAGGAATTGGATATACGGCAGATTTTTCGCGAAAAATCTGCCCAAGCGAAAATCCTTGGGGAAGGATTTTCGCTACTGGATCAATCAGATTATCACCCGAAGCTCGCCTGGTGCGCAGATGATCACGAATTGTCCGGCGCATTCGATCATGTGAACGCCGCGGCGGCGCACTTCCAGCTCCAGACGGCGGCGGCAGATCTTGCGTTCGACATCCGCGATCCGGCGGCGCACCAAACCACCGTGCGACGCGGATTTGGCTGCGAATATCTGGGCCAGCCAAAGCTCGTTATCGCAAATCTGGCGCTCGAAACTCATGGGCCAGAGCAAACCTACCTGTGGTTAACAGCGCGTTAAGCTACTTCAGCACATCGATCCCGAACACCCAAACGAGCGCCGGAACCGGGGCCACAGCCAGGATGAGTGTGATCAAAATCGCTGAAAATCCGAACAGCCGCGACAGACCGGCCAGCATCAGGATGCCCCCGCCACCGCCGATAAGCGTACTGCCCGGCAGATTGACCAGGGCGGCGATCATTACATAGCGAAATTTCGTGGCCACCCAGCGCAGACGCCGCGGCAGGCGGTCGCGCAACAGGTTCAGACGGTCATGCCTGGAAAGGCCGGCGATCTCGGCCAGCGACCGGTCAAGCCCGTGCAGGCCGAGATCGTGGCTGGCCCGCTGCAACCAGCGATAGGGCACGAAACGGCCAACCAGGTAAGCCAGCGCCAGACCGATGACCGTGGCGACATAGACCAGCGGGGCGACCTCGGGACCCCGCATCAACATGAAGGATATGGCAAGCTCGACCCCCGGCACGAACGGCACCGCGATGACCAGCGCATAGGCCAGAAAGAACGACATGGTGACCATCGCGCGCGCTGCGGCGCCGCGATCGGCAACGCGGGCCTCAACCCAGCCCAACAACAGATGCGCCAGATAGGCAAACACGATGATCACCGCCAGCCGGACCAACCAGCGCAACACGCGTGGCCAGACGGGCCCGACGGTGTTCATCGACAGTCCGGGCGCGTCTGGCTACCCACCATTGCGTGCGGTGTTCTAAAATGTGCCGAGATGGGCGATGACATCCAGTCGGTCCTGCGATCCTGGCAAGCGAAATTTCATGCGGCCTTGGCCTTGTTGTCACTCAGATAGGAATTCAGGAACGCGGTGGGGTCTTTGATGTAAGCAAATATCATATCTGCGGTCCAGACCAGACCTTTTTGGCCGGCCTCGGTCATCGATTTTGAACAATTGAAACCATCAATACTGCCTGCATTGCGCCCGACGACACCGGTCAGGATGGGTCCGGTGCGGTTCTTGGCACCGGGTCCGATCTGGTGGCAACCCGCGCATCTCTTGAATATCATCTCGCCACTGGCGGCGTCCTGTGTTGCAGCACTGCCCGCACATAAAGCTATCGCGACAATTGCTATAACCAATCCACGCATTCATAATCTCCTGTTGCCTCGGCAATAGCGTCAGGCTGACCAATCAGCCTCAACTGATCAAGTTATTGTCCGCCCACTCGCACAACTGTGCGCCGGAGTTGATGACTGTCGACGGTGCGGAACTTGTCAGCCTGGCGGCACCGCACTTTTGAAGTGATTTCATCATGATGATGCAGATTTTTCTGGCAGTCCCATCTTTCCTGTCGCGCGGAATTTGACTAGCCCTGCACCATGGGCGTCGCAAGCCCGATGCGGGGAGTCGAAAATGGACTGCGAATTTGCCTAGCAGGGTCCTAGAAGCGTCCCACAAGAGGGAATCAGCAATGTCTAATATTACGGTGGTCTACTGGCGCGATATTCCCGCCCAGGTTATCGTCGGCAAAGGCCGCCGCGGTGCCAAGGTGCAGCTGCCTGAACGCTTTGAGCAGGCCATCGACCGCGCCGCGATGAAAACCGGTGCGGCGGGAACCGACGATTACCTGGCTGAATGGCATAAGGTTCAGGCCACGACGGGGATGAGCGGCAGTGATATGGACATCGCCCATGCCGAGGCCGCGCGACTGGACGCCGAATATGACCAGACCCGGATTAAGTCTTTGATCGCAAACGACGGTTGGGCGTAAGCTCAACCATATGTGGAGAGCCATGATGGCCATACTTCCGTTTCGCAGGAAACAACCGGCATCCCCGGTCGCAACCGGTGCGGAGATCGAAGCGTTTCTGAAGGGATATTCGATCGAAGTGATGCCGCGTACCGCCAAAAAGGTGGAAGATTTCCGTGCCTTACTGCCTGAAGGCACGCGCGTTACCATCGCCCATATCGACGGCACGCCGATTGAAGATATGGTGGCCACCGCCAAACGGCTCAGCGCTGACGGATATTCGGTGATGCCGCATTTTCCGGCCCGGATCATCAAAGATGCGGCGACCCTGGCCGATTGGATCGCGCGCTATCAGGGTGAGGCGGATGTACGCCAGGGTCTGCTTTTGGCGGGCAATCCCGCCCAGCAGGCAGGCGACTTTCATTCCTCGATGCAGCTGGTCGAAACCGGGCTTTTCGACAAGGGCGGATTTGAGCGGTTGCATTTTGCCGGCCATCCCGAGGGTAACAAAGACATCGACCCCGATGGCTCTGATCGCAATGTTCTGGACGCTTTGCGCTGGAAACAGGCGTTTTGCGAGCGCACCGATGCGGCTGTGGCGCTGGCCACGCAATTTTCGTTCGAGGCCAAGCCGATCATCAGTTGGGTGAACCGCCTGAGCGCCGAGGGTATCTCGCTGCCGGTTCATATCGGCATCGCCGGGCCCGCCAAACTGCAGACCTTGATCCGGTTTGCGATCGCCTGCGGCGTTGGTCCCTCGCTGAAAGTGCTGCAAAGGCGCGCCATGGATGTCACCAAGCTGGTGTTGCCCTACGAGCCGAACGCCGTGATTGCCGAACTGGCGGCGCACAAGGCCGCACATCCCGATTTCGCCATCGAACAGGTGCATTTCTTCCCGCTTGGCGGGATCAAGACCAACGCCACCTGGGCCATCGAAAACGGCGGCGAGGCCACCCGGCCTGCCAACGCCGCATGACTGCCTGTAAGGATTGACAATGACGCACACTGTCCTGGAATCCAACTCAAAAACCGTAACAATAGGGTTTGACGTCCCGTTCTGCGTGATCGGCGAACGGATCAATCCGACGGGGCGCAAGGCGCTGGCCGCGCAGCTGGAAGCGGGCGATTTTTCGACCGTCGAGAAAGACGCGCTTGAACAGGTCGCCTGCGGGGCGATGGTGTTGGATGTCAATGCCGGGGTCGTTTACAATTCCAACCCAAACCCGAATGAGACCGAACCGCCGCTGATGGTCAAAATGATCGAGATGGTTCAAGGGCTGGTGGATGTTCCGCTCTGTATCGACAGCTCGGTTCCGGCCGCCCTTAAGGCCGGCCTTGAAGCCGCAAACGGGCGGCCGCTGCTAAATTCGGTAACCGGCGAGGAAGACCGCCTTGAGCTGGTGCTGCCGCTGGTCAAGAAATTCAATGTGCCGGTTGTGGCAATATCCAATGATGACACGGGCATATCAGAGGATCCTGATGTCCGGTTTGAGGTTGCGCGCAAGATTGTCGAACGCGCCGCGGATTTTGGAATTCCGGCCCATGACGTCGTCGTTGACCCGCTGGTGATGCCGGTCGGGGCGATGGCCACGGCGGGTTTACAGGTGTTCGCGCTGGTGCGGCGTCTGCGCGAAGAATTGGGCGTCAATACCACCTGCGGGGCGTCAAACATGTCATTTGGACTGCCTAATCGTCATGGCATCAATGCCGCGTTTCTGCCGATGGCCATTGCCGCGGGCATGACCAGTGCGATCATGAACCCGGTGCGCCCGGTTGAGATGGAAGCCATCCGCGCCGCCAACATGCTAGTCAATCACGACGCCCACGGGTCCGATTGGATCAAGTTCGCCAAGGTTCTGGACGCGGTAAAAGAGGGCCAGACCTTTGCAGCGGCCAGCCAGGCTGCAGCCGCCCAGGGCGGACGCGGCGGACGGCGCGGCGGGCGGCGGCGGGCCTGAGAAGCGAGCGCGCCGCTCATCGCTCCCTAGCGGTCGCTCTTGGCACGTCAAAACAGCGAAGACAGCCCGGAAGGGCTGGATGAGCGCTACGTCCCGTCCAAAGCCAGGAACTCGAAGTATGTGCCGCGGGTGTCTTGTCATGTTTGTGCCAAGGCGGCACCGATCTGGCCTTGTCGCGCACACAATCGGCCCATAGGGTGGCGTCAAGCAGAGTTGGAAGGTGGTCTGATGACCCCCAAGCGTCCCAAAGGTGCGGGCGCGCTCCTGACACCGGTTGAGCCACGCGCGCCTCCCGGTCCTGATCCTGCGGCGCTTTATGCCGCGCTGGATCTGGGCACGAATTCGTGTCGAATGCTGATTGCCCAGCCCAAGGGCGGTCAGTTTCATGTCATCGACAGTTTTTCCAAATCAGTTCAGCTCGGCTCCGGTCTCGAAGCCTCGGGCAGATTGTCCCGCGGCTCGATGAACCGCACTATCCAGGCGATCAGAATCTGCCGCAAGAAGATTGACCACCATGGCGTGACCCGCATGCGGATGGTCGCGACCGAGGCCTGCCGGAGGGCCGAAAACGGTACCGATTTCATGAGCCAGATCAGGCGTGAGACCGGCCTGACGCCGGAGATTATCGAACCCGAGGAAGAAGCCCGGCTGGCGGTCATATCCTGCGCGCCGCTGGTGTCTGTCAAAACCCAGCAATTGCTGGTCGTGGATATAGGCGGCGGGTCAACCGAGCTGGTGTGGATCGATCTGACCAACGTGCCACGACGCGACCGCCCGCGCGCGATCATGCGCCTGCAACGCGGCTTTAGTCAGGGCGACAGCCCGTTCCCCCATGCCAAGGTGGTGGATTGGATATCGGTGCCGCTGGGCGTGGCGACCCTGCGCGATCAGTTCCGCGACGTTGTCGATGACGCGGGCCGCTATGCATTGATGAGCTGGTTCTTTGAAGAGAACCTGACGACATTTGCGCCTTACCGAGACATTCAGGCCCGCGACGGGTTTCAGATCATTGGCACATCAGGCACCGTCACCACCGTGGCGGCCAGCCATCTGGGCCTGCGCCGCTATGACCGTTCAAAGGTCGATGGCTTGCGGATGACGTCGGACCAGATCGACAAGGTTATCAGCGCCTATCTGGCGATGGGCCCGGAGGGTCGGCGCGCCGACCCGCGCATCGGGCGCGACCGCCACGCGCTGATCATGTCGGGTGCGGCGATCCTGCAGGCCCTGCTCAGGGTCTGGCCCACTGACCGGTTGTCGGTGGCCGACTGCGGCCTGCGCGAGGGCCTACTCTATGCGCAGATGTCCACCGACGGCGTGCTGGAAGATGACCTGATCTGACAGGATCGCCGTGTTGCGCGGTTGCCAAGGGCGAACCACAATGTGCAAAGGACCACCCGGCGATGGCGAAAAACACAAGCGGGCGCGGACGGCGGGATTTGCGCATCAAGGTCAGGACCGCCCGCGGTCGCAAGCTCAGCTCGACGCGCTGGCTCGAACGGCAGCTAAATGATCCCTTCGTGGCCCGGGCGCGCGACGACGGCTACCGGGGACGCGCAGCCTACAAAATCCTGCAGCTCGACGACAAATTCGGCTTTCTGAAACCCGGCGCGCGGGTTGTCGATCTGGGCTGCGCACCGGGCGGCTGGTGCCAGGTTGCCGCTGAGCGCGTCAATGCGACGGGCCATATGCCGGATCAACCCCAAGGCCGCCTGCTCGGGGTGGATTTGCAGGAGGTTGAGCCGATTGCCGGCGCCGACATATTTCAGCTCGACTTTCTTGCCACCGGCGCGGACGAAAAAATCCGCGACTGGCTTGGTGGTCCGGCAGATGTGGTGATGTCTGACATGGCGGCTGCGGCGACCGGGCACAAGCAGACCGACCACTTGCGTATCATTGCCCTATGCGAAGCCGCCGCCGAACTGGCGCTGGACGTTCTGGCCGAGGGCGGCACGTTTGTGGCCAAAGTGCTGGCCGGCGGTGCCGAGGGCGAGTTGCAGAAATTGCTGAAACAGCGCTTTGAGCGCGTCAGCAACGTCAAGCCCGAGGCCAGCCGCGCTGACAGTTCGGAAAAGTTCGCCGTCGCAACCGGATTTCGCCCCACCCAATAGGATTGCGTTAAACTTGCGCAAAGACTTCGTCCTTACATGTTTGTTTGAATACCGACCGCGCCGCACGGCCCGTTAAACCAATTGAAAGGAATGCGATAAGGATCCGGAATGTGCCGTGTCACGCCGCGCGCGCGCCTTCCCATCTGCCATCATATTTTTCTGAGTTCCTTCAGCTGGCCACCATCAAGCATTAGAACCGGGCCGGTCGCACGACCCTGAGATTACAGGCAAACCCAAATGCACAAACGCAGCCCCTATCGAGCCTTTCGCAGCATACTCGTCAAAATCGCCGCGCTGATTGCCTTGACCGGGCTGGCTGTCGGGGTGACGGTCGCGGTATTGAGCAACCGCGCGGCCGAGGCGCTGGTGCGCGATGGCACCGGCCTGAACGCGGCCCAGACTGCTGGCCTGATGTCGGCCAGCCTGGCCGATGCGATCCGGCTGGGAAATGTCGGCATCTTCGAGAGCGCGGCAAATGACGTGATAGCGCGCTCGGCGGGCGGTATCGCCGGGATCGCGATCGCCGATCAATCCGGCAAGATTATTCACGCAACCGGGCTTGTTGGCCCTGTGGTGACCAATCTGGCTGCGCGGGCCGCACAAAACGCAACACCGGTACGATCACCCGATGGCTTGGTGCGCGCCGAACCTGTGTATGGCCAAGATGGCAGGGCGATTGGCGCCGTCGGGCTGATCGGTGATCCGGGCCCCGCGCTCGCGTTGTTGGACCAGGGTGGTAAGCGGGTCTTTGTGATCAGCGCGATCGTGCTGATCGCCGCGACGGCTCTGTCGGTCCAGATGCTGATCAGGCTGCTGTCTCTGCCGCTTGGCGATGTTCGCCGCGCAGTTCGCGACCTCGTGGCGCAAAACTTCGAAACGGAGTTGAATTTCGCCGACCGCATGGACGAACTCGGATCGGTCGCCCGTGATGTCGTGAAACTGCGCGACACTCTGGCCATCGCCGCCGGCGATCAGCAAATGCTGTTGTATCAAAGTGCTGCATTCAATGACGCCTCGATACCAATGATCATGATTGATGCGGATGCCCGCGTTATCGGAGCCAATGATCAGCGGCACGCGATGCTCGAGACCAATCGCGAGGTGTTGAAAGAAAGATGGCCGATTATGTACGAAGCTTCGATTATCGGGCAATCCATTGATATATTTCACCTAAATCCAGAGCATCAGCGCCGGATGCTTTTCGACGAAACGCAGATGCCGTTTCACGGCGACATCACGATAGGCGGGCAAAAAATCCACATGTATGTCCAGATGATCAAAGACGCGGCTGGCAATCATGCGGGCAATATTCTGAAATTGCGCGACGTCAGCGAAGATCGCCTTAACAAGGGCATCCTGGCTGCGCTGCGCCAAAGCCAGTGTGTGATCAGCTATGATCTGAATGGCTATATCCTCGATCCGACCGGGCCGCGACATCGATCTTAACGACCGGGCCGCGACATCTTGCGCAGGCGAAAAATCTCAGTTTCTCGGCCAGCACTTCGCCGCTGTTTTCGGCGAATGCGACGATATGGCGCGCGCATGGACCGAAGCTCTGAGCGGCCAGCCGGTTGCGCTGAAGATGCGGCGAAACAGGCAGGACGGCGCCGGCATATGGGTCGATGCGACATTGAACCCGGTGCTGGATTCCAGCGGCGCGCTGTACCGCATCGTCGAGATCAGCAATGACGTGACGGCCGTTGAAGACGAGCGCCAGAGTGCCGAGGATGAGCGGGTGCGCATACAGGCGGCGCAATACCGTGTCGTCACCGATCTGCGCGCCGGCATCGCGCGCCTTGCCTCCGGTGATCTGACCGAGGAAATTGCCGAGCCGTTTGCCAAGGAATATGATCAGCTGCGCGTCGATTTTAACGCCGCTCTGGGCCAATTGCGGCGCACAATGACTGATCTCGTCGATGTCAGCCACAATATCCGCTCTGGATCAACAGAACTGACACAAGGCTCTGATGAATTATCCAGGCGCACCGAAATCCAGGCCGCGACACTGGAAGAAACCGCCGCTGCCCTGCAGCAGATAACGGTCAGCGTGCAAACCTCCGCCGAGGGCGCCCAGGAAGCCGATCCGGCCGTGCAGACGGCGCGCTCGAACGCAACCAACGGCGGCGAGGTGGTGGTTGAGGCAATCGGTGCCATGAAGGACATAGAAACCTCGTCCAGGCAAATATCGCGGATTATCAGCGTGATCGACGATATTGCCTTTCAAACCAACTTGTTGGCCCTGAATGCTGGCGTTGAAGCGGCCCGCGCCGGTGACGCCGGGCGGGGATTTGCGGTCGTCGCATCCGAGGTGCGCGCGCTGGCCCAGCGATCCTCCGCGGCCGCCAAGGAAATCAAGGATCTGATCTCGGCAAGTTCGGACCAGGTAAAATGCGGCGTCGGCCTGGTCGGGCGCACTGGCGAGGCGCTCGACATGATCGTCAAGAGCGTCGAGCACATCTCTGAACTGGTGTCCGAAATCGCCCGCTCAAGCCGCGAACAGAGTAACGGTCTGTCCGAGATAAATGCCGGTGTGACGCAATTGGATGATGTCACCCAGAAAAACGCCGCCATGGTCGAGCAATCGACGGCCGCCAGCCACGCGATGCGCGCGGAAGCCGAAAAACTCAGCGACCTAACCGGGGCCTTCAAAACAGGGGCGCCTGATCGATTGCCCGCCGCTGATCTGCTGCCGGAAAGCCGAAAGCGCAAAGTCACTCAGGCCGCCGGCGTCGTGCGGCCGCCCGAGGAGCCGGATCGCGAGCGACGCGCCGTCGGCTGGGAGGATTTCTAGAAATGTCACCCTGCCACGGGCGGTTTTTGCCCGGCGCCCACGCTTTTCGCGGTGCGGCTCAAACGGGCGGTGCATCGCCTTGGCTGGCAGGGTGCGGCACGGTCTCGGTTATTTGCAAGACCGCGACACCTGATTGACCCGGCATGGCACTGGCCTCAAAAAATACGATCACCATCTTTCAGGGTGAGTTTGAGGTCTCCGACGACCCTGAGATATGCCTGGTGACCATCCTTGGCAGCTGCGTTGCCACCTGTCTTTATGACCCTCAGCGCGGCATTGGCGGTGTCAATCATTTCCTGCTGCCCGGTGGCGGCAAGGGGCAGGATAACAATTTACGCTACGGCGTGCATTCGATGGAACTGCTCATCAATGCGCTACTGCGCGGTGGTGCCGAGAAACGAAATCTCTGCGCCAAAGTCTTTGGCGGCGCCCGGATGCTTGATGAGTTTTCCGACATCGGCAAATCGAACGCCGACTTCGCCCAAGAATTTCTGGATACCGAGTCAATCCCCTGTGTCTCCAAATCGCTGCAGGGCAATCAGGCGCGCCGCATCCGGTTCTGGCCCGTGACCGGTCGGGTTCAGCAATATTTGGTCAAACGCTCTGAAGTTGAGGTGCGACCAAATGCGCCCGCAATACCCGTCGTGGCCGGTTCGGATCTGACCCTGTTCTGAGGGATCATTTATTGCATGGTCGCAAGTACTCTACGATGTGGCTGAAGGCTCCAGACGATCATGATCCGGCGCATGCGAGGCGTTATTAGCGCGACAATTCGCACCGACACCCAACGCAGATGGCCGGGACATTATTCAGCTGGCAATTGAGCGCCCAAGTCATACCAACGGTCATTGATCAGAACCCATGCGCCCATTTGCGCATGCCGAGGGACATGATCTTCCATGGTTGGTCGATGAGGTTGTTCCAGGCTTGGCAGCACAGCGCGACGATGTCTTCGTAGGATTTGAAGATCCGGTTCGACAACCAGTTGTCGCGCATGAATTGCCAGACATTCTCCACCGGGTTCAACTCGGGCGATCGTGGCGGCAGCGCCAGGACGGTGATGTTGTCGGGGATCGCCAGCTTGGGCGTCAAGTGCCAACCGGCCTGATCGACGATCAGCACCGCATGGGCGCCGGGATCGACGGCGGCACTGATCTCGATGAGGTGCGCCGCCATGGCGTCGGTGTCGCACCAGGGCATGACCAGCCCGGCGCCTTTCCTCTTCGCGGGACAGATCGCGCCGAAGATATAGGCCCATTCGGTGCGCTGGTCGCGGGGCACCCGCGGGCGCGTGCCACGTCTGGCCCATCGGCGTGTGAGCTTATTCTTCTGGCCGATGCGGGCTTCATCTTGCCACCACAGCTCTATCTCGACGCCTTTCGGGAGCCTCGCCCGGATCTTCGCCAGTTCGGCGGGGAAGTTTTTTTTAAAAGCCTCGACGGCCAGCTCGTTTTGCGCGTAGTGGCGCGGCCGCGCCGAGATCTTGGCGAAGCCGAGCGCCTTCAACTCGCGCCCGACCGTGGTCTCGTCGAGCGAGATGGCGAACGTCTCCAAGAGCCACCGCGCCAGGTCCTTGCGCCGCCAGCGCACGACGCCGTCCACCGCCGGGACCGGGCCGGCCTCAACAACCTCCGCCAGTGCGCGGCGGTGATCGGCGTTGAGCTTCGAGGGTGCGCCCGGTGACTTCCCATCGACCAGCCCGTCCGGTCCGCGGGCGTTGAAGCGCAGCACCCAGTCGCGAATGATCTGCAGACCGACGCCGCCGATCCGCGACGCATCCGTCCTGCTGCCACCATCGTAGACCTCGGCCAACGCCAGCAGACGACGGCTCTGGGTCGCGTCCCTGGTCCTCTTCGCGAGGCGCCGCAGTGAGACGCTGTCAAAATCGTTCCGTAAGTCGATAGGCGCTGCCATGGCGAACCTCATTGGTTCACCACATTGAGTCAGAGATCGGACCGCTTGGGAATCCCCAACGTGAGTCAGGCATTCCGCTCGGTGGTATAACCCATCGCCAAAATTCCACCTAGTATCGGCCCGCAAGATTGTGCGGCAGATCGGGTGGGTTGTCGCACAGCGCGGCGCGAACTGGTTCATTTGCGAGACTTGATCCTGACTGCGCGCGCGCAACCAGATTGCGCTCGCATCGATTGCCCAGACCGCCGCGGCAGCTCACAAGTTGATCGGTCGCGCCCCAGCAATATTCACGTCCCCCCCCAGTCGCGGCGATGGCCAACAGCCGGCGCATTCGCGGGCTGCGGGCGCCGGCCCGGATTACCTGGTCGATGATCGTGCGAACCGGACCGGGCGCGCAAGATCGGCCAATTTGCGGACATCTGTTTTGGCCGGGTGCGAAAATCACGCTCGGTTTGCGTCGAGGGTGTCCGGTCGCTCGACCCCGCCGTCGCGGCTGGCGGACGCACCGCATGGCGTGCGGCTTGGGCGTGGGCCCCCGCGCATTTCGTGGCTCAGAACAGCTCAACGTCATTGCGATTGGAACGTTGCGGGTTGCGTTGTTGGCTGTCGGCGCCGAAATCGCCGAGCCGGCCGGCCATGTCGCGTAACGGTATCGCATTGGCGGCGGTTTCGACGTCAGGCGAGGCATTGCGTTCGGCAAATTCTGTCAGAAGGCCGATAAACGCCTCCAGCGCATCGGTCGACTGGATGAGCAGGTCGAGCATCTGCAGGTCCGTGCCCGAGGCGCTGCGCGTGGCGTCAAAATAGCCGTCCGAGAATGCGTATTCGACGCGCCGTCCAAGCTCTGACAGGATCTCCATCTCGCGGCGCAGTTTGCCCAGAACGTCGGCCCAATGCCGCGGTGCCGCAGGCCGGTCCATTCACAGCCGCCCGACCACCTGTTCGATGCAGGTCTTCATCGCCGGCGCTTCAAAGGGTTTTTGAATGAAATTGTTCATGCCCAGTTGCTGGCCGCGCTGGATCATCGCCTGATCGGCGCGCCCAGTGACCAGAATAAACCCGATTGCCTTGGTTCCGGCGTTCTGGCGCAAACCTTGCAGCAGGCTGATACCAACGGTCATTGATCAGAACCCATGCGCCCATTTGCGCATGCCGAGGGACATGATCTTCCATGGTTGGTCGATGAGGTTGTTCCAGGCTTGGCAGCACAGCGCGACGATGTCTTCGTAGGATTTGAAGATCCGGTTCGACAACCAGTTGTCGCGCATGAATTGCCAGACATTCTCCACCGGGTTCAACTCGGGCGATCGTGGCGGCAGCGCCAGGACGGTGATGTTGTCGGGGATCGCCAGCTTGGGCGTCAAGTGCCAACCGGCCTGATCGACGATCAGCACCGCATGGGCGCCGGGATCGACGGCGGCACTGATCTCGATGAGGTGCGCCGCCATGGCGTCGGTGTCGCACCAGGGCATGACCAGCCCGGCGCCTTTCCCCTTCGCGGGACAGATCGCGCCGAAGATATAGGCCCATTCGGTGCGCTGGTCGCGGGGCGCCCGCGGGCGCGTGCCACGTCTGGCCCATCGGCGTGTGAGCTTATTCTTCTGGCCGATGCGGGCTTCATCTTGCCACCACAGCTCTATCTCGACGCCTTTCGGGAGCCTCGCCCGGATCTTCGCCAGTTCGGCGGGGAAGTTTTTTTTAAAAGCCTCGACGGCCAGCTCGTTTTGCGCGTAGTGGCGCGGCCGCGCCGAGATCTTGGCGAAGCCGAGCGCCTTCAACTCGCGCCCGACCGTGGTCTCGTCGAGCGAGATGGCGAACGTCTCCAAGAGCCACCGCGCCAGGTCCTTGCGCCGCCAGCGCACGACGCCGTCCACCGCCGGGACCGGGCCGGCCTCAACAACCTCCGCCAGTGCGCGGCGGTGATCGGCGTTGAGCTTCGAGGGTGCGCCCGGTGACTTCCCATCGACCAGCCCGTCCGGTCCGCGGGCGTTGAAGCGCAGCACCCAGTCGCGAATGATCTGCAGACCGACGCCGCCGATCCGCGACGCATCCGTCCTGCTGCCACCAT
This sequence comes from Paracoccaceae bacterium, assembly GCA_965216135.1. Taxonomy (GTDB): domain Bacteria; phylum Pseudomonadota; class Alphaproteobacteria; order Rhodobacterales; family Rhodobacteraceae; genus CBDCFL01. The sequence continues at coordinate 133,401 of CBDCFL010000020.1, read as the reverse complement.
CGTAGACCTCGGCCAACGCCAGCAGACGACGGCTCTGGGTCGCGTCCCTGGTCCTCTTCGCGAGGCGCCGCAGTGAGACGCTGTCAAAATCGTTCCGTAAGTCGATAGGCGCTGCCATGGCGAACCTCATTGGTTCACCACATTGAGTCAGAGATCGGACCGCTTGGGAATCCCCAACGTGAGTCAGGCATTCCGCTCGGTGGTATGAGACCGTCCAATCCGGGCATGTTGAAATCCGAAATAACCAAATGGCTCGGCTGCCGCATCAATTGCGCCAAAGCCGCGTCTCCGTCATTCTGCGTGGTATAATTTCGGACACCCATCCAATCGAGCGCCTGCGTAATAAGGGCCCGGCTGGTAGACATATCGTCAACGACCGTTACGTGCAGCATGTCCTTTAACGACACAGCTATTTCCCCCGGCTCGGTTGCGTGCCCACCGCTGGCGGGGCCTGCAGCTTCTGGTATTGGGTCACGCCGGTGCTGGCCAGATGATGCTTGATCGGGCCGGTCACCCGCTCTGAATGGCCGATATAGAAATGGCCGCCGTCAACCAGCTGTCCGGCCAGCCGCGACCAGAGTTGCTGCTGGGTGGCTTTGTCGAAATAAATCGCGACGTTGCGGCAGAATATTGCCTCAAATAGCCCGCTGAATGGCCAGTCTTCGATCAGATTGAGCCGGCGGAAAGAAATCAGCGATTTGGCCGCCTCTGGCATGACGATTGTGTCGCCGTCGGCCTCCGGGCGGGGCACAATTACGCGCATATCCTTTGGCACAGGGTCCAGCAGCTTTGCTGCGAACCGCCCGGTCTGGCCGATCTTGAGCATATTCGGATCGATGTCGGTTGCCAGAACGCGAACGTCATAATCGCAGGCCTCGGGGCACAGTTGAAGGATTGAGAGCGCGATGGAATACGGCTCCTGGCCGCTGGAACACGCCGACGACCAAAGGCGAATGCGACTGCCTACGCGCGCACGCGCGATCAGATCGGGCAGGACCTGGCCGCGAAGATGGTCAAAATGGTGTTCCTCGCGGAAAAACGAGGTGACATTCGTGGTCAGCACGGCAATCAGGAAGCCGAGTTCGTCACCGCTCTGGTCCTGATCCAGATAATTCATGTACGAACGAAAATCGTTCAGGCCCAGCTCTCTGACCCGCTTGGCCAGGCGCGAATAGACCAGCGTTCGCTTGCTGTCGGATAATTTCAGGCCTGCGGTTTTGTGCACAAGCCGCGATATCTGCTGAAACTCCGCGTCGCGCAGCTCAAATTCATGCTCCGGCAAATGATTTTTGCGCAAGACTTGCAAGGATCAGGCAACCTCTTGAACTGAATACGGCAACACGCGCGCCAGATCGATCAGCCGGATCATGCGCTCGTCGACGGTAACGACGCCTTCGATAAAGGTCTTGACCAGATCCGAGGCGACGTCGGGTGTGTCCTGGACACTTTCGGCGGGCACGCTGAGGATGTCAAAAACCGCATCGACCAAAAGGCCGACGACCTGATGATTGATGATCGTAATGATGATCACGTTGCGGTCTGAATCGGCAATCGGTGTCAGCCCGAGGCGCGATGCGAGATCAACGATCGGCACGACCGAACCGCGCAGATTGATAACGCCGCGCACATATTCCGGGGCATGGGGAAGGCTGGTGGCCTCGGTCCAGCCGCGGATTTCGCGCACCGACATGATGTGCACGCAGTAATCCTGCTCGGCCACTCGGAACGCCACCAATTCGCGCTCGGATGCGCCGCTGTTTTCAGATTTGCTGTTCATGACTAACCTCTGCATCTGGAATGGCGCTTGCCTGCGGGGCAGGGGTGCCACCGACCTCTTCGATCAAATCGCCGGGGTCGATGATCAGGGCGACCTTGCCGTCGCCAAACACTGTAGCGGCGGCAACACCGGGCACCTGGCCGTAGTTTTCATGCAGGCTTTTGATGACCACCTGGCGCTGGTTCTGAATGTCATCGACCAAGAATGCGGCGCGCTCTTGGTCTTCGGTCTCAACCAGCAGCGCGACGCCCTCGCTGGGGTCTTCCATCGGTTCGCGAAAGCCCAGCACGTGGCCGACATCGATAATCGGCAGATAACTGCCGCGAATGGCGACGACGTAGTTGTCCGGGCCGAGCGCCTTGATGTCGCTTTTCGGCGGCCGCAGGGTCTCGACAATAGTGGTGATCGGCACAACCATCTGCTGGCCGGCCACATCCACGACCATGCCGTCGAGCACCGCCAGCGTCAGCGGCAGAGATATGGAGAAAGTTGTTCCGCGACCGGGCACAGAGGTGATTGCGACGCGCCCGCCGAGCCCCTGGATTGCGCTTTTGACGACATCCATTCCAACCCCGCGGCCAGACAGGCTCGACACTTCGTCCACGGTCGAAAAACCCGGCAGGAACAACAGGTTGTCTATCTCCGCATCGCTGAGTTCGGCGTCGCCGGCGACCAGGCCCTTTTCGATCGCTTTTTCCAGAACCCTGGCACGGTTGATCCCGGCACCGTCATCGCGCACGGTGATCATGACGCGCCCCGAGCGGTGACCAGCCGACAGCGTGACGACGCCCTGCTCTGGCTTGCCTGCCGCGATCCGGGCCTGCGAGGATTCCAGGCCGTGGTCGACCGCGTTGCGCACCATATGGGTCAGCGGATCGGCGAGTTTTTCAACCACTGTCTTGTCCACTTCGGTCATCTCGCCCTCGGTGACCATCCGGGCGGATTTTTTGCTGCCTCGCTGGCTTCGCGCACGATGCGATACATGCGCTCAAACAGCGGTTTGACCGGCTGGGCGCGGATCGCCATGACGCTCTCCTGGATATCGCGAGACAGTTGCTTTAATTCGTCGAGTGCGGTTGAAACTTCCGTGCCCGACACCAGCCCGGCCTGATCAATGGCCTGGGTCAGCATCGCCTGGTGAATGATCAATTCGCCAACGATGTTGATCAGCCGGTCGACCCGTTCAAGATCGACGCGAATTGTCGCACGCGGCTGCCGACTGGCAGCGCTCGGCGAAGGAGCGGCGCTTGCCGGGGGCGGTTTTTTGGGATCGCCCGGCCCCTGGCTGGCCGGTGCCTGGGCTGGCGCAGGTGCGCGCGTTGGTGATGGGGGCGCAACGGGCGCGGCCACTGCGCTGTTGTCGTCGGGCTGGGCGCTCATCTCCAGCGCGGTTTCGCCAACCTGCGCGCCATCGGACAGACTAGTGATCGCAAGATCACAGGTTGATTCGACGAATTCGAATATTTGCCGTATGTCGGCTTCGCCCTGGTTTGTGGTTAGCCGGATTGACCAGCTCAGATAGCTTTCATTTGCATCCAGTGCATCAATATCCGGCAGACCGGTGGTGTGCAGAACACAGTGCACTTCGCCGAGTTCGGCCAATTCCCGAAACAGCAATACCGGCTCGTTGCCGCTGGCATAAAGCGCGGCACGCGGGCTAAACTCGATTGTGAACACTGCGTCGTCGGGCCAGTCACTGGCACCGATCGGCCCTATGGCCAATACCATCGGCACAAAATCCTCGACCGCTGCGTCGCTGCTCTCGCTCGCGCCTTCGGGCAGCACGGCTTCAATTTCCGCCTTTAGCTTAGCGGTGGTGTCAAGATCTTGATCGACCCCGTCGCGTTCTGCGCCAACCATATCGGCCAGGTGGTCGCCGGCATGATGCATGATGCGCAAGAGATCGGCGGTGATCGGCAGACGATCCTCTCGCAATTCGTCAAGAAGGGTTTCAAATCCATGGGCGAACTCGACCAGTTCGGCGAGTTTGAACGCACCTGCGCCGCCTTTGATCGAATGCACGGCGCGAAAAACCGAATTGATCGTCTCCGAATTGGCCTGCTCGGGGTCCAGCTCGCGCAGACCCTCGGCCATCTCAGAAAGAATGTGTCCCGCAGGTCAGAAGGCGTGCTCATCCGGTCCTCACATTATTGCGACGCGCTTGATCGCGGCGATCAGTTGCTCGTCATCGAAGGGTTTGACGATCCAGCCGGTCGCGCCCATATCGCGTGCGCGTTCTTTAAGATCCTGGGCGCTTTCAGTGGTCAGAATTAGGATCGGCAGCCCACGTAGATGCTGTTCGTCGCGCACCGCCTCGACAAATCCAAAGCCATCCATGTTCGGTATGTTGAGGTCGGTCACGATGACGTCCGGGGTCTGATATTTCAGCTTGGAAAGCCCGTCCAGCCCGTCTTCGGCAAGGGTGACGTCAAAGCCGGCCTCCGACAGGGTGTACCCGATCAGGGAGCGCATGGTGCGCGAATCGTCGACTGCCAAAACCTTCAGACTCATGGTGCGGCTGTCTCCACATCGAGGAGGTCTGTGCCGCCAAGCGCATCGACAGATTGCCTGAATTCAAGGCTGGGCTGTAGAATCGAAAAAGTGTTTTTCGCCGCGCCCCAGCTTTGTTTGGCGGACACCAGAATTTGCACGGCCTGAGCGCCGAGGTGTCGCACCTGACTTGCGTCGATTTCGATGTCCTTGCCGCGCGCCGCGCGGATGTCTGCCAATAATTGATAGGCCCCTTGCGTGTTCAAAAGCGGCAGGGCCACGACAGGGTTGTCGAGAACATTCTGAGTTGACCGGTTTATGTACCATATGAGTTGACCGCTTCTGTTGCGGTTTCTGGCCCTGTGGACAAGTGGTCGGTCGCGGAGCGGCTGTCCACTTGTCCACAGGGTGCCGGTCGGTCGCGTCGAAGCGGGTCACGCGGCCTCGCGGGTTTGGCTGTCGATCGGTTGGCCATCGGCGTGGTATCGCGCCAGACATCGCGGTCCATGGAAGACGGCCATTGTGCCGTCGGGGTATTCGTGGACGCGGACCCTGGCCTTGACGTAATGGCGGCGGTGGCGGCCGGCGGGGATCTGAAGTGCCAGGCGCTTGTAGCGCACCGTGTTGTCGTTTGAGACGGTGCGTTCCTCGTGGATGCACAGGATGTCGTCGAGCGCGCCGGTGAAGGGGACGAAGGCGGTGCCCCGGTCCTCGGCCGGGGTCGCGAAGCGGGCGTTGTGTTGTGGCAGGAAGACCTCCTTGAGGAAGCGGTTGGCCTCGACCATGTCGGTGATGCCGGCGAGCCTGAGTTCCTGGGGCAGGCGCTTCTGCAAGGTGCCGAACATGCGCTCCGAGCGCCGCCTTGCCTCGGGCGAGCAGGCCGGGATCAACTCGATGCCGAGCTGCGCCAGGGCGCGGCCGACCTGGGTCGGGGTGTCCTTGTCCACCTTGCCGCCGGCCTCGGGCGTGTTCCAGTAGTGGCTGGCGCGGTCGGCGTAGAGCGAGCAGAACAGGCCCTTGGCCCGGATCGCCTCGGACACCCCCTGGAAGCTCGACATGGTGCCCTCTTCGGCGACGAAGAAGGCCGAGTAGATATCGCTGGTCGCATCGTCCATGGTGACGATCAGGTCCCACCATCGACCGGGGACCCACTCGTGGCTCGAGCCGTCCTGGTGCAACATCATGCCGGGCAGGGCACGGCGCGGCCGCTTGCGCCGGTGGCCCCACGCCTGGGCGCCGCGCGCCTGCGCCCATGGGCTTGCAAGCTCAGCCGCAGCCAGTTGTAGCTGCGCTTGAAGCCGTGATCGGCCACCAGCTTCTCGTGGAAGTGCTTGGCCGTGAAGTCCCAGTAGCGGGTGTCGAACAACTCCAGCACCCGCGCCACCTCGTCCACCGGCGCGCGCCGCGCCGAGAGGCGGCCCAGGCGGCGGTCGTAGAGACCGTCGGCTCCCTCCGCCTCGTAGCGGTCGCGCCAGCGCCGGAAGGTGCGCTCCGAGACACCCAGAACCTCCGCCGCCTCCGCCTGGCTCAAGCCACCCCGATGGGTGCGCCCGTAAACCTCCTCGAACTTCATCAATCTCATACCAACTGTCCTAGTCGTTGACCGTTTTGGCCCATTGTCTGGTAGTGATTGACGTGATTGCGGTTTTGTCGTTTGCAAAGAAGTTCCATGCTTCGCAACACCTGTCGACGATCTGCTCATAATTGTCGAAGACGGATATGGCGAGCTTGTTGGCACGCAGATAAGCCCACACATTTTCCATCGGGTTGAGTTCAGGGGAATAGGGCGGGAGTTTGAGCAGGGTGATGTTGTCGGGTACCTCCAGCTCTGCCGAACCGTGCCAGCCAGCGCCATCCAGAATGAGCAGGGCATGTGCGCCCGATGCGACGGTTTTAGCGATCTCGGCGAGATGCGCGCTCATGGCCTGTGTGTCGGCATGTGGCATGATCAGAGCGGCCGCTTCAGCCCGTTCCGGGCAGACGGCGCCGAAAATGTAGCTCCAGATATAGCGGGTGTCGCGCGGGGCACGGGGGCGTGTTCCACGCTCGGCCCAGATACGGGTGAGCGTGCCCTGCTGGCCAACCCGCGCTTCATCCTGAAACCATATCTCCAGGGGCTTGCTGCGGGCTGTTTCCGGCAAGGCTGCTTCTACCTCTGCGGCGAAGTTTTTTTAAAAGCCTCCTGTGCATCCGGGTCGGATTTCGGATGCTGCGGGCGCACCGACAGACGCCGAAAGCCCAGGCTTGCCAATTGTTTGCCAACAGTTCGCTCATGCATGGTGACGCCGAAGCGCTCTTCGATCTTGCGTTTCAGATCAATGCGCCGCCAGCGCACAACCCCATCGGTTTCGGGGTCGGGACCCGCCCGAACCATTTCCGCCAACTCCTCCTTCTGTGCCGCGCTCAGCAGACAGGGTGGATCCGGCGGGCGACGGTTGAACAGGCCCGACACGCCCTCCGCATTGTAACGGTGGGCCCAATCCCGCAGCGTCTGCCGATCCATGCCGCAGTTTTCTGCCGCCGTCTTGCGGTCAACCCCATCCAGAACCAGGGCAATCGCCAACATCCGTCGCGCCGCTTTCCCATCCCGGCACCGCGCCGCTTCCTGGCGAAGCTCGCCTGCGGACTTGTCTTTGCGCGTAATCCTTACTGCCATCAAAGCCTCCCTTGCCTTGATGCCACTGAATCAGATCACGCCGCTCGTGGGAATCCCCTTGAGTCAAATCTGGGGGCCGTTGGTATCAGTCCCTGTACCTGCTCCGTCCGACGCATCGCCTCCCTCCATGGCTTGGAGGCGTTCTAAAACCGGACAGATCATCTGGTACATTGTCAATGAGCGTTCAAAAGTGGCCCGGCTTCAGCGTTTAAAAGTGACCCACCCGTGATGAGGCAAAGCCAGCAGGCGAGATGCCCGCAAATAGCAAATAGCGATCTCGTCTGCTGGCTTTGTTTGCGCTGGTTTTCGGTTTATTGTTTTCGGGCCCTTTTACTCTGAGCGAACCGGTAGGATGTGTTTCCGGTTTCGATTATGGAGCAATGATGTGTCACCCTGTCGAGGAGCGCGGTTGTCATCTTGGGATCGCCGAAGACGGAGACCCATTCACCGAACTCCAGGTTGGTGGTGATGATGACGCTGGTTTTCTCGTAGAGTTTGCTTATCAGATGGAACAGCAGCGCGCCGCCGGACTTTGGAATGCGAAAATGGGCGGTCAATGTTAAATGCCGCTAACCCAGCTCATCAATAATGACGCAATCCAGTGGCGTCAGTTGCCGGATGATCTTCCCGGCATTACCCTCGGCCTGCTCCCTGATCAGGGCGTTGATCAGATCCACAGCATTGAAGAAGCGGGCCTTTTTGCCCTGATTGATCAATGTGGTTCCCAGAGCAATGGCGATGTGGGTTTTGCCTGTGCCAGTTCCGCCCACCAAAATGAGGTTGTGGGCGTCTTGGGTGAACTGTCCGGAGCAGAAGGGATCGATCCGAGCCTGAGTAACAGCGGCTGCGCTGTAATCGAAGGTGGCAAAATCCTTGTGATGCGGGAACTTTGCAATCCGCATTTGATACTCGATTGAGCGGACCTGACGTTCTACGGTCTCAGCGTCGATCAGTTGTTTTATCGCAGTGGTCAGGCTCGGCGACTTGCGCGCGGACAGCAAATCATGTGCGCAAGCTGCCATTCCATGCAATCTAAGGCCAGCCAATTGATCAATGAGGGCATTCATGCTGTCATCTCTCGGCGGGCGCACAATGTCTCATATCGTTTGCAGTTGGCCTCCGGGCGCATCGTCAGCATGGGATAGTCATAGCTTTGTGCCAGTGGGGGGATGATCGGTTCGACCAACTGATTGATCAAGTTGATGACGGCAGGCAAGCGTAGGGTGTTTTGCGCGACAGCCAGATCACAGGCCGTTTCCACAACGTCAATCCCGTGGTCTTGCGCCAGCATAAGAAGGTCTACAAACTCCCGATCTCCACCTTTGCCCTTCATGTAATGCACCCTGATCTGGTGCATGGCATCTGGCAGGTGCCAATCCACAAAGGGCGCGCCATCACGCAGGGCTCCGGGCTTGCGTACCAGCAAAGGGACATAATGCCAGGGCTCAAAGTAACTGATATTACGGGTAAAGTGACGTTTGTGCTCGGCGATCACATCTTGACCTGCAACCACTTTGACGCAACCGGCATAGGCCCGCAACGAGACATGGTTTCCAGCAAAACAGGCCGGAACGCTGTAGCGGTTGCTGTCATATTGAACCAGGCAAGTAGAGCGCACCCGAACGGCCTTCTCAACATAGCCATCAAAAGGGCGGCCGAGAGGGCGCAGTTCAGCCTGTTCTGCAGCAAAGACAGCATCAACTGTCTGATCCTGTCGCTCTGGATGGGGGCGTGATCCAAGGGCATCACATTGCAGATACAGCCAGGCATTCAGGCCCTCCAAATCATCAAAAGCCAGTTTGGGCGTGAACAGCCGACTGCGCAAAAACTGCACCTGGTTTTCGACCTGACCCTTTTCCCAGCCCGACGCGGGCGTGCAGGCCACCGGTTCCATGACATAGTGGTTCATCAAGGCCAGAAAGCGTGGGTGAAAGATCCGGTCTTTCGAGCGCGATACATAGGTCACCATTGTCTTGGGATTATCGATGATCACACGGCGCGGAACCCCGCCATAAAAGGTCAACGCTCTCACGAAAGCGTCAAGCACCATCTCTTGAGGTTCCCCGGGGTAGGCCACAACAAAGGGCTTGCGGCTGTGGCACAGACGGAAGTGGGCAATCTTCACCTTCTGGGCAATTCCGCCCAAGACGACATGTTCTTCGCTCCAGTCAAACTGCAGCGCATCGCCAGACTGGAACTGCAACGGAATGAACGCATCTCCTGACCTCAAACCCGTGCGTTTCAGGTCTCGAACAAAACGCTGAACTGGCGAATACGACCCCGTATATCCTTCCAAAACCAGCTGCTCATAAAGCTTCACCCCTGTCCGACGTTCTCGGCGAGGGCGCTTCAGGTCCTGCTCAAACAAGGTTTGGAGCCGCTCTTCATAGTCACACAATTTGTGCCGAACTGGATCAACCTGACGATGGTAGCTCGGAGGCGAGCTGTCCTTCAGATACTTCCTGATCGTGTTCCGCGACAATCCCGTCTCCCGGCCCACAGATCTAATACTTCGCCCATCACGCAAAACCATGCGACGGATCTTCGCTGCACTTTCCATCAATATCACCTGCTCATTCTCCGCGCTAATACGCGCGGACGTTAACAAAACAAGAGGGTCAATTTTAAACGATCATAACCCACCTAAGTGGGTCAGTTTTGCATGCCGATTCACAGGTACATAAACCGGACATATCGCGTGTTACCGACACAGGGCCACGACAGGGTTTGACAATTTTGATCCCTCCGACAAACTGGCCGAAATCCGAATGAACGCCCGAGCGCGTGGCGGCGACCCTAGCCGTTTAATCGCTAACAATTCATTGAGTGAAAATTGAATTTCCCCAAAATTCGCGCGGCTTATTTCCCGACCGCACCTCGCGGTCCGGGCACTCTGGCGGCGGGCTTTGGCGTGGCTTCACGTAGCGCCTGCGGGTCGGTGACATGTCGGTAAGACTGCGCCCAAAACGTCCGGTCATCTGCGGTCTGCGCCAATGTTTTGCATGCGAAACATTATTCGTCAGATCATTGTTATTGAACTGGGAATTCGGCCCATACCTGGAAATATTTTTTCGAATAAAGCGCGTATTTACAAACGGTTATCGCGCCGAGCGAAGGTGAGATCAGCCGAGTACGACCAAGGCGTGGCGTTTTTTGCCCGCCGACAGCTTGACCGGAGATGCAAGCGCGCCCGCGTCCAGCACCAGAGAGGCATCGCTCAGCGGTTGATCGTCGAGCCGCGCGCCACCATCGGCGATCAGGCGCTTGGCCTCTTTGCCGGAACTGGCCAGACCGGTGCGCACGATCAGCTGGACCACGGATATGCCCGCGCCAATCTCGTCGGCCGCGAGCGAGAGCGTCGGCAGATCCTCACCGATGCCGCCCTTTTCAAACACGTCGCGCGCGGTAGTGGCCGCCGCCACCGCGGCATCGATGCCGTGCAGCAGGGCGGTAACCTCGTTTGCCAGCATGATCTTGGCTTCGTTGATCTCCGCCCCAGCCAGCTCGCTCAGACGGTCGCACTCATCAACAGGCAATTCGGTAAACATCTTCAGGAATTTTCCGACATCAGCGTCATTGACGTTGCGCCACCATTGCCAAAATTCATAGGGCGACATCATATCGTTGTTCAACCAGACGGCGCCGTCGACTGATTTTCCCATCTTTTTGCCGTCGGACCGGGTCACAAGGGGGGTGGTGAGCCCGAAGGCCTCGCTTCGCTCGACACGGCGGATCAGATCAGCACCCGAGACGATGTTACCCCATTGATCCGATCCGCCCATCTGCAGCACGCAGCCAAAGCGGCGGTTCAGTTCCAGGAAATCATAGGCCTGCAGCAGCATGTAATTGAATTCGATGAAACTGAGCGATTGTTCGCGGTCCAGCCGAGACTTGACGCTTTCAAAGGTCAGCAGGCGGTTGATGGTGAAATGCTTGCCGATGTCGCGCAGAAACTCGATATATTTCAGCCCGTCCAGCCAATCGGCATTGTTCACCAAAGGTGAATCGGTCGGCCCGCCGCCATAGGTGACATAGCGTGAAAACACCTGACGGATGCTATCGGCATGGGCGTTGATCTGATCGACCGATAGCATACGGCGCATCTCGTCCTTGCCGGACGGGTCGCCGACTTTGGTGGTGCCGCCGCCCATCAGGGTGATCGGCCGGTGCCCGGTTTTCTGCAGCCAGCGAAGCAGCATGATCTGCACAAGATTGCCGATATGGAGCGACGCGGCAGTCAGGTCATAGCCGATATAGGCGGTGATCGTGCCTTTGCGCAGCGTCTCGTCCAGCCCCTGAAGATCGGTACAATCGGCCATGAAACCGCGGGCAATAATCTCGTGCAGGAATTCCGATTTGGGGTGGTAGGTCATCGCAGGCCCGGTCATCATTGTCGGCATTGGTCGGGGCTTTGCTATATCGGTGCGGTGATGGAAGGAAGACCCAAAAGCGTGCTGGGCATCTATGCGGATCGCATTGCGGGCGGCGTGTCGGCGGTTTCGGTTGAATCTGACGGCGTGCGCGTGGGCGAGATCGGCGAGGCGGGATTTGCCGCCTACAGGCCCGAGGCGCAGGCGGTGATCGCCGAGGCGATTGCCGACGGCGGCGCGGCGTCCGCGTGCGCGGCCGGCCGTGTGGTTGAGGATATCGCCGCAGGTCTCGTTGACCGGCTCGGTGGCGCGGAGATGATTGGCTTTCACGGCGAAACCCTGCACCACCAGCCTCTGCGCCGCGAAACCCGCCAGGCGGGCGACGGACAGATGCTCGCCGATGCGGCGGGTTTGCCGGTTGTCTGGGATTTTCGCGATGCGGATATGACGATGGGCGGCGCGGGCAGGCCGCTGTTGCCGGTCTTTCTGCACGCGCTGATGAACGGGCAGGGTGCCACATGCGTTTTTGATTTCGGCCGGGTGATGACCCTGATGTTCGTCGATCCAGGCAAAGACCCGGCAGAGCCCGGCGCGCTGTTGGCATTTGATGCGGCACCGGGGCTGGCGCGCCTGCAGACGGCACCTGACTCTCGCACCGAACAGGCGGTTGCAAGTTTCGGATCCGCGCTCAAATTCCCCGACTGGGACGATGCCGTGGTCGAAAACCTGTGCGACGCGGCCTATGCGATGAAAATCCCGCCCAAGGTGCTCGACCGGGATGATTCCCCGCAGCTTTCGGTGGCGCAGATCGGCGTTGGATCCGCCTGTGCGGCAATTGCGGTATCTGCGGCGGGCGCGGCGCAGCACTTGCCCGCGATCCCAGCGCGGTTCTTTCTGAGCGGCGCGGGGGCGGCGATCCCGGGATTTGACCGCTTGCTGTCAGCCGCGCTCGGCGAACCGGTCGAAAGCCTTGACGCTATTTGCGCGCCGTTGGCCCTGCGCCCGGCGATGGTGGCGTATTTGGCCGCACGGGTTTCTGCCGGACTGCCGACGACCTATCCGGCCACCACCGGCATCGCCGCGCCAACCTGCGGCGGGGTGATCAGCTTTCCGCGCGGCTGAGGGCGGTGAAGGCTAAGAGTTTGGGCAAAACTCTGAGCAAAATTCTTGGCAAGAATTTTGCGCCGCGGCAGAGGTAAGGACCGGTTTGCGAAGCTAGCCGGCCAGCGCTGCGTTCAGGTTTTCGTCAATCTTCTCCAGAAACCCCTCGGTCGTCAGCCATTGCTGATCTGGTCCGACCAGCAGCGCCAGATCCTTGGTCATATCGCCGCTTTCAACCGTGTCCACGACGACACGTTCCAGGGTCTCGGAAAAATTGGTCAGCGCCTGATTGCGATCGAGTTTTGCGCGGTGTTTCAGTCCGCCGGTCCAAGCATAGATCGAGGCGATTGAATTGGTCGAGGTCGCCTCGCCCTTCTGGTGCTGGCGATAGTGCCGCGTGACGGTACCATGTGCGGCCTCGGCTTCGACAATTTTGCCATCCGGTGTCATCAGCCGGCTGGTCATCAACCCCAGCGAGCCGAACCCCTGCGCCACGGTATCGGACTGCACGTCGCCATCATAATTCTTGCACGCCCAGACATAACCGCCCGACCATTTCAGCGCCGCGGCGACCATGTCGTCGATCAGCCGGTGCTCGTAATGAATGCCGGCCTTTTTGAACTTCTCCTCAAACTCAGCCTCGTAAACCTCGGCAAAGATGTCTTTGAAGCGACCGTCATAGGCTTTCAGGATGGTGTTCTTGGTTGACAGATAAACCGGCCAGCCGAGGTTAAGCCCGTAATTCAGCGACGCGCGCGCAAAATCGTAAATGGAGGCGTCGAGGTTATACATCGCCATTGTCACGCCCGAGCCCGGGGCATCGAAGACCTCGCGTTCTATCACTTCGCCATCGGTGCCCTCAAATTTTAGCGTCAGCTTGCCGGCACCGGGAAAGCGGAAATCGGTGGCGCGGTACTGATCGCCGTAGGCGTGGCGGCCGACAACAATCGGGCGCGTCCAGCCGGGCACCAGACGGGGGACGTTCTTGCAGAGGATCGGCGCACGAAAAATAACGCCGCCCAGGATGTTGCGGATGGTGCCGTTGGGGCTGCGATACATGCGTTTCAGGCCAAATTCCTCAACGCGGTCCTCATCAGGCGTGATCGTGGCGCACTTGACGCCAGCGCCAACCTGCTTGATCTTCTCCGCCGCATCGACGGTGATCTGGTCGTCGGTGCGGTCGCGTTCCTCGATACCCAGATCGTAATAGAGCAGATCGATGTCCAGATAGGGCAGGATCAGCTTTTTCTTGATGAAATCCCAGATGATGCGGGTCATTTCATCGCCGTCAAGTTCGACGAGCGGATTTTCTACCTTGATCTTGGTCATCGGTGCCTGCCTCGGAGTGATTCAATTTCTGCGCGCCTGATAGACCAATCGACCTGCGGTGAAAAGACGGTATACGACAGTATACGACAAAAATCATCGCAGTTTGACCGCATTTGAGCTGCGGCAAACTTGTCATAGGTCGCGAGGCAATTCACCCAGCGCGCGCATTTTCCTGAAACGGCACAGAAATAATGCAATGATTGCAAGCACATCCGGTGCAGAATTGTCCGCCTGCGGCAATGGGAGATACGAGCGGTGAACGGTGGCGTCGAAATACTCCGGATCCTGGCTGCCGTTTTTATTGTTGCTTTTCATTCAAAAACATCCGGCCAGGCGCTCATGCCCACGGGAATGGGCATTTTTGCAGGTTTTCTGGTCTATTACACGACCCAAGCGATCCATCGCAGCACCAAAACTCAGCTCGCAAGGCGCACGTCGCGTCTGTTGCGCCCGTTCTTGGTCTGGTTTGTTGTTTATGCAGCACGCAGGGCGGCGGATTCATACGTCGACGGAAGCAACCAGTGGCAGACGATGGTAGATTGGCTGCCGCCCAACGGGACCATGCACCAGCTTTGGTTTCTATGATGGCACTGTTTTATATTTTGCCATTGGCAGCAGACGGTTTTTACGGGCTCGGCTTGGCCGCGATTGCAGGGCGGCGGATTCATACGTCGACGGAAGCAACCAGTGGCAGACGATGGTAGATTGGCTGCCGCCCGGCGAACGGGACCATCGCACCAGCGGTTTTTCTCACCATGGTCATTTGCCGGATCAACATCGAGAGCTGGCGCTTCCTCACCGGCACGGCGCATTTGGACAACGGAGAGGCGGCGCAAGCGGGTTCTACCGTGGTCATTTATCACATCGATCTGGCATGCTGTTTTATATTTTGCGCCATTGGCAGGGGATCGGTTTTTACGGGCTCGGCTTGGCCGCGATTGCCTTCTGCCAAGCTAGTCTGCGAAGGATGGTTTCGCCAGAACATTTGATGCCCTGACTGAAGCCGTGGGTGACATCGGTCGCGGTATTCCTGATCATTGGCCAGGACCTGCTAGCTAACGATATACTGGTTTGGATTGTCTATTTCCCGGCTTTCCTCGCCGGTGCGGTGCTGGCTCTTGCCGAAGATGGTGCACGCAGACAAATGATGGTTCTGGCGACATCAGTCGCGCTGGGGGCGGTGTTTTTTCGAACGGCTGGAATTCAGGTGCAACAATTGATTATCGCGGTACCTCTGATGGTCCTGGCGCTGCGGATTGGACCCAATATTGGCAGCGGCAGGCGGCTTTTGTCAGAAATATCGGTGCACATATTCCTGCTTCACGTGGCGATGATTGCCATCCTTGTGCGCGTGACAAACTGGTCATTCGGTGACGAGGAACTGGCGGTCATGGCGACTTTGCTGTCGGTCGTCGCCGGTCTCGGGCTGCGCGCAACCGTCGTCAACAAATACGTCTTCTGAGCGGCCTCGCGGACATGCCGTTGCGCACCGATCACAGATTGGGATTATCCAGCGTGTCAATCTTTTCGCCGCGGATCAGCGCCTTCAAGGTCTGATGGCCGCGATCCGAGGCGGATTTGATCCGCACCGCGGTCAGGAACGCTTCTTGAAGGGTTGCGGATGTATCGCCCACGGCTTTGGACACCTTTTCGATGATCGCTTCGTCACCGCTCCTGGCGACTGCGGCCAGGGTGTCCACCGCCAGTTTTTCGGCCAGATCGTCCAGCATTGCCATGATATGGTCTAACTCCGCGGCAGTTTAACGAGTGGTTTCGGTCAGCCTGCGGCGCACATATTCGTCCACCGACCCGATCATATGCTCCATATGCGGATCTTCAAAGAAATGGCCGGCGCCTTCTATTTCCTGATGGGTGATGGTGATGCCCTTTTGCTCGTGCAGCTTTTCAACCAGCGAATATGTATCGCGCGGTGGGGCGACACGGTCAGAAGTGCCGTTGATGATCAGCCCCGATGACGGGCAGGGGGCCAGAAAGCTGAAATCATACATATTCGCGGGCGGCGAAACGCTGATGAAGCCGGTGATCTCGGGGCGCCGCATCAACAGCTGCATGCCGATCCAGGCGCCGAAACTGAAACCAGCCACCCAGCATTGTTTGGAATTCTGGTTCATCGACTGAAGATAGTCGAGTGCCGAGGCCGCATCGGAAAGCTCGCCAATGCCCTGGTCATATTCGCCCTGCGACCGCCCGACGCCGCGAAAATTGAACCGCAGCACCGTAAAGCCCATGTTGAAAAAGGCGTAATGCAGGTTATAGACGACGCGGTTGTTCATCGTTCCGCCAAATTGCGGATGCGGATGCAGGATGATCCCGAGCGGCGCGTCTTTTTCCTTTTGCGGATGGTAGCGGCCTTCGATCCGGCCATCGGGGCCGGGAAATATGACTTCGGGCATTCTATTCTCTATCCCTGACGCGCCGAACCTATTCTTGACGAATTTGGTCAGGCACATTAGAATTTTTCTAAAGAGATCACCTAATGGCGATCCGGGCTTGCAGTCACGTAATGTCCCGACCGTCTGAGGTCAACGAAATTGCGGGTATGGGTTCGATGAAACTGAGCACGAAAGGCAGGTATGCGATGGTGGCGCTGGTTGACCTGGCCTGCCAGCCGAAGGGCGCGCTTTCATCGCTGAATGAAATTTCGGAGCGTCAGGATATTTCGCTGGCCTATCTGGAGCAATTGTTCGTGAAACTCAGACGCGCCGGGCTGGTGCTATCGGTGCGTGGTCCGGGCGGTGGCTACCGGCTGGCCGAAAGCCCGTCGGAAATTCGCGTCGCCGATATTCTGGCAGCGGTGGATGAGACCATATCGGCGTTGGAGGCGGGTGCGGGCGCGACCGGGGCGGTGTCGGGGTCAAAAGCGCAATCACTGGCCAACCGCCTTTGGGAAGTGCTGTCGGCCAATGTCTATGTGTTTTTGCACCAGACGCGGTTGTCCGATGTGGTCAAAAACCAATTGGCACCCTGTCCGGCGGTGCCGAGCCTGTTGACCGGTGTGGATGAGGTTTGAGGGGATCATGAGTATTTTTGCCAAGAAAAAACTGAGTGTGTGATGGGCGACCGGGTCTATCTTGACTGGAACGCGACTGTGCCTTTGCGTGCCGAGGCGCGCGCCGCAATGGTTGCGGCAATGGACATTGTCGGCAACCCCTCGAGCGTGCATGGCGAGGGCCGGGCGGCGAAGGCCTTGATCGAAGGCGCGCGCGAGACGATTGCGGCGGCAGCCGGTGCGCAGGCATCTGATATTATTTTCACGTCGGGCGCGACCGAGGCGGCGGCGCTGCTTGGCCATTATTATTCGGATGGCATCACCGCGAGCGACATCGAACATGATTGCGTTCATGTCCTGGCATCAACGATTGCCGGTGACGTGCAGTACGACGGCCGCGTAGACCTGCCGATGGGGCAGATCAGCCGTGGCACTGCGGCGCGTCACGGCATCGCGCTGCAGGCGGCGAATTCCGAAACCGGGGTTTTGCAGGCGTGGGAACAAGCCTCAAAGGATATGCAGGGGTATCAGGCAGATTGTTTTTGCGATGCGGTGCAGGCATTCGGCAAAGTGCCCTTTGGGTTTGACTGGACGGGGTTTAGTGCGGCCTTGCTGTCGGCGCATAAAATCGGCGGGCCCAAGGGGGCGGGTGCCCTGATCATCCGGCGCGGTCTGGATGTTCAACCGTTGATCCGCGGCGGCGGGCAGGAAATGGGGTGCCGCTCTGGAACCGAGAATATTATCGGCATTGCCGGTTTCGCCGCCGCGGCACGGGCCGCGCAGCTTGAGATCGAGCGGGGCGTCTGGAGGCAAGTGGGCGAGCGGCGGGATGCTTTTGAGGCGGCGATGCTGGATGCAGTGTCCGAGGCGGTGATCGTGGGCGGCGCGGCGGCGCGCCTGCCGAACACGTCGTGCATCATGGTGCCGGGCTGGAAAGGCGAAACCCAGGTGATGCAAATGGATCTTGGTGGTTTCGCGGTCAGCGCCGGGTCGGCCTGTTCCTCGGGCAAGGTGAAGACCAGCCGGGTGCTGCGCGCGATGGGGTTTGATGAAAGTGCGGCTGGTTCTGCCATCCGTATCTCGATCGGGCCAACGACCAGGGACGATGACCTAAACAACTTCGTGGCCGCATGGGCGGGCGCATATGGACGTCACCGCGCCCGTGCGGCGTGACCAGAGGGTAAGGCTAAGATATGGAAATCCTGGATGAAGCAAAAGTAAAGGACGGTGTTGATCAGGACACGATCGAGGCGGTCAAGTCGCTTGGCGGTGCCTATAAACACGGCTGGGAAACCGAGATCGAGATGGACTATGCGCCCAAGGGCGTGAATGCCGATATCGTTCGGCTGATCAGCGGGAAAAACGGCGAACCAGAGTGGATGCTCGACTGGCGGCTGGCGGCTTATCAGCGCTGGGAAAAGATGGATGAGCCGACCTGGGCGATGGTGCATTACCCGATGATCGATTATCAGGATCAATATTACTACGCCCGCCCCAAAAGCATGGCGGAAAGGCCCAAATCGCTCGATGAGGTCGATCCGAAACTGCTGGAAACTTATGAAAAGCTGGGCATTCCGCTGAAGGAACAGATGATCCTGGCTGGGGTCGAGGGCTCCGCAGACGCGCCCGCCGAGGGCCGCAAAGTGGCGGTCGATGCGGTGTTTGACAGCGTTTCCGTCGGCACCACCTTTCAGGCCGAACTCGCCAAGGAAGGGGTGATTTTCTGCTCGATGTCCGAAGCCATCCGCGAGCATCCCGAACTGGTGAAAAAATACCTCGGCTCGGTCGTGCCGCAATCGGACAATTTCTTTGCCACGCTCAATTCGGCGGTGTTTTCCGACGGCTCTTTCGTTTACGTTCCGCCTAGTGTGCGCTGCCCGATGGAGCTGAGCACCTATTTCCGCATCAATGCCGAAAACACCGGCCAGTTCGAGCGTACGCTGATCATTGCCGACAAAGGCTCTTATGTCTCTTACCTCGAAGGTTGCACCGCACCGCAACGCGACACCACCCAGCTGCACGCTGCCGTCGTTGAAATCGTGGTGCTGGAAGACGCCGAAGTGAAATATTCGACCGTGCAGAACTGGTATCCAGGTGATGAAAACGGCAAGGGCGGCATCTTTAATTTCGTCACCAAGCGCGCCGATTGCCGCGAGGCGCGGGCCAAATGCATGTGGACGCAGGTCGAGACCGGCTCGGCGGTGACGTGGAAGTATCCCAGCTGCATTCTGCGCGGTGATGAAAGCCAGGGCGAGTTCTACTCGATCGCCATCACCAATAATTACCAACAGGCCGATACCGGCACCAAGATGACGCATCTGGGCAAGAACACCCGCTCGCGGATCGTCTCCAAAGGCATCAGCGCCGGACACGCCCAAAACACCTATCGCGGGCGGGTGTTCATGCACCCCAAGGCCAAGAATTCGCGCAACTACACCCAATGCGACAGCCTGCTGATCGGCAACAAATGCGGGGCGCATACGGTGCCCTACATCGAGGTGCGCAACAATTCGAGCCGGGTCGAGCACGAGGCGACCACGTCCAAGGTGGACGACGATCAGCTGTTTTACTGCCGCCAGCGCGGCATGGACGAAGAAGAAGCGGTGGCGCTGGTGGTCAATGGGTTCTGCAAAGAGGTTTTGCAGGCGCTGCCGATGGAGTTCGCCATGGAAGCCCAGCAACTGGTGGCGATTTCGCTAGAGGGGAGCGTGGGGTGAAGCTGTATAAGCGCCGTGCGGCCAAACGCGCGCGATTCTTACGCGATCGGCTGAGTTGCGACCATCTAACGAACATCGCTGATGTCGGTGCAAACCCCGCGTCTGTGCCTGCTTATCAACGCCTTCTTGATATTGGCGCAGCCCGGCTATGGGGATTTGAACCGGGGCTGGCGGCCTTTGACAGGCTGCGGGATATGCAGGGCGAAGGCGTAACCTATTTCAATTCGGCGGTCGGAGCGCCGGGCCCCGCAACATTCTACGAGCACCCGATTGGATCAATTTCATCGACATTTCCGATTTCTCCGGGTTCGGCAGCGTATTTGGGAAAATCAAACTGGCTGCGAAAGTCCATCCCCGAACGTGAGCTGACTTTGGTTGCGCTTGATGACATCGAGGATCTGCCGCCAATTGACGTTTTGAAAATGGATTTGCAGGGCGGCGAATGCGATGTGCTTCGGCATGGCGCCGAGAAATTGGCAAATGCTGTTGCCGTCATCACCGAAGTACGATTCTACCGGATGTACAGCGGCGAACCATTGTGGGCCGAACTTGACCAGTTACTGCATGCACAGGGGTTTGTGCTGCACCGAATTTTGTTTGCCAAATCGGTTACGCTGCCGTCCAGTTTGCAGCCAATCTTGAGAAAACGCGCCTCGGCCAGTCAGTTGCTGGATGGCGATGCAGTTTATATCCGCAATTTGGAAGACCCCGACAACATAACCAGCGAGCAATTCAAACACTTGGCGTTGGCTGCAGACGCCATTTTTCAGAGTTTCGATCTTGTTGCCATGTGCCTCGATGTACTGACGGCCCGTGGCGCGGTTCGCAATGGAACCACCAAAGAATATGGAGCACTGCTGCCAGATGCGGTTATCGCTGCGAATTGATAGGGGGCGAATGTGGATCGAGTTCTTAGTCGAGCAAACGCCAAATATATTGTCCGGCCAGGTGCGGCAATTTGTGGTAATTCCGTTGGTTGGGAGCGTGGGGTAGGGGCATGACGCGGCAATCAATGATTTACGGCGTGATCACCGGAGCGGTGGTCATTTTCGTCGGCGGGATAACCGGAATGGGCGGCAGTTTCTGGCCCAATCTGCTGTTCGGGCTCGCCATGGGGCTCTTTGCGGCCGTCTGCTTTGGCTTTGCGCTGCGGATCGGCGGGCGCAAGAAATGATCATCACCACCACCCCGGCCATCGAAGGCCAGAAGATCACCGATTATCGCGGCATTGTCGTGGGTGAGGCGATCATGGGGGCCAATATCTTTCGCGATATTTTCGCGCAGGTCACCGACATCGTCGGCGGGCGGTCCGGTGCCTATGAAAGCAAGTTGCAGGACGCCCGCGATACTGCATTGAGCGAACTACAGGACCGCGCCGAAGAGCTGGGCGCAAATGCGGAGGTCGGCGTTGATCTCGATTATGAGGTGGTCGGCAACACGATGTTGATGGTGTCGGCGTCCGGCACTACGGTCGTGGTGGGTTAGGCGGGCGCAGCAGATGTCCATGCCCCCACATAATCACCGCGCGACCGGGCGGGGCGCCCGGCAGGCGCGTGATTGCCCAATTTGGCAAAGAAATTGCTTATCTGTGCCTAATTCTTGCCGCCATCGCGTGTATGTTCCTCAACTGCGCAACAAGCGGATAACGGATCATGCCCACTGCAGAAAATCAACGCAACCAGTTCGATGGCAGGCTGAAACGCATTCAGAAGGGCGGCGCGAATACGATGCGCCAGATCTATATTGGTCCGGCGGGCGCGGGGGTCGATCCGGCAAGACAGCGGCCACATTTCGGACTATTTGCAACAATTGTAGCGTTTATCCTTGGGGCGCTGGCCTTCCTGCTTGGCAGTCTGGTGCAGTTTCACGTACTCGCAGAGGACGGGTTATTGCCGGCCGGACAATTTGGGGCGACGGCCGAGATGATGGCAGCCATGCTTGGCGACGTGATGATCGCGGCGGTCGCGCTGTTCGTGCTGATAAAAATGTGCCGCCTGAAGGGGCTTGGCCCGGTTTTGGTGGGCGCAATCGGTCTGTTCGCGATGATGGGCGGCCATTCGCTGAGCGTCGGCAGCGCGCCTCAGATATATGCGACGCTCTACTCGGCGGATTATGTCGAACAGCATCTGGCCCGACAACGGATGTTATTCCCCTAACGCCTGACCCGCACCTCCGGGGTCAGTGCACCACCGGCGCTCGCCGGTCGGTATCACCCTTCCCAACGTCAAAGCCCGCCCATTGGTGCGGTCTGGCCAAACCTGTTTCCTAGTCTTATACGCACCATTCCTGGGCGCGGCTACTTGCGGCCCGCGGGCATACGCCCTTGCATTATTGAAAGAGAAAAATGCTGACGATCAACAATTTACACGTCGAACTTGAAGAAGATCAAAAGCCGATCCTGAAAGGCGTTGACCTCGACGTCCCGGCGGGCGCTGTCCATGCCATCATGGGCCCCAATGGATCGGGCAAATCGACGCTGTCCTACGTTTTGTCGGGCCGGGATGGGTATACCGTGACCGAAGGCGGCGCAAAACTGAACGGCGCGAACCTGTTGGACATGGACCCCGAAGAGCGCGCCGCTGCGGGCCTGTTTCTGGCCTTTCAATATCCCGTCGAAATTCCCGGCGTCGGCAACATGACGTTCCTGAGAACCGCAGTGAACGCCCAACGCGCGGCGCGCGGCGAGGACGCTCTGTCAGCCGCCGATTTCCTAAGAATCGTGCGCGAGAAAGCCAAGGCGCTGAATATCGACGCCGAAATGCTGAAACGTCCGGTGAATGTCGGATTTTCCGGCGGCGAAAAGAAGCGCAACGAAATTCTGCAAATGGCTGTTCTTGAACCGAAAATGTGCATTCTGGATGAAACCGACAGCGGTCTGGATGTGGATGCGATGAAGCTGGTGGCCGGTGGCGTCAACGCGCTGCGCGACGCCGGTCGCGCCTTTCTGGTGATCACTCATTATCAGCGATTGCTCGATCATATCCGCCCCGATGTCGTGCATATCATGGCCGACGGGCGGATCGTGCGCACCGGTGGTCCGGAACTGGCGATCGAGGTTGAAACCAACGGCTATGGCGATTTGTTGGCCGAGGTCGGCTGATGGCGCTGGCGGATCAAAAAACCGACGATCTGACGGCGCGCCTGCACGTCCTGGGGGCGGTTTGGTCAGGCGGGTGGAGCGCCGCCGCGCGCCGTGATGCTGTGGCGCGGCTGCAAGGCATGGCCTTGCCGCACCGCCGCGACGAATACTGGAAATTTACCAACCCGGGGCCGCTGACCCAGCCAGTTGCGCAACCCGCCGAAGTTTTCGATCCTGACGAAACGCCGATATTTTCAGGAATTGACAGGCTGAAGCTGGTGTTCGTCGATGGCGTATTCGATGCGGCACAGTCAGATGATCTGGAAATGGCCGGGGTCGAGGTCGATCGGTTGGCCGCAACCAATGATCGCGACATTCACTGGGGTCGCGAGCTTTACGGCAAGCTGGAAGCCCGCGGGCAACAGCCCGTGGCCCGGTCGCTGGCCGCGCTCAATACCGCTTATGCAACTGACGGCGCGCTGATCCGCGTCACCGGACGCGCGCCCAAACCCATATCGCTGATTTATCTGCGCAAAAACCCGACGTCTGACGCCATTTTGCATCATCTGATCAAGGTCGAACCAGGGGCCGAGATCACGCTATTGGAAAACGGACCAGCCGCCGCGCGGTTCAATTCTGTGCTTGAAGTCGAGGTCGCCGACGGCGGCAAGTTTCATCATATCCGCGCCCAGGGCCGCGACCATGAGCGGCGCGCGATCACCCATATGTTCGCGCGCCTCGGCGCAGACGCGCTGGTCAAAAGTTTCACCATCACCGCCAACGGCGCCCTGACGCGCAACGAAGTGGTCGTCGATATTGTCGGAGATCAGGCGGTTGCCCATATTGCCGGCGCGGCCATGGGCGACCGTGACTTTCACCACGACGACACCATTTTCATTACCCATGAGGCGGTCGCCTGCGAGAGCCGGCAGGTGTTCAAGAAAGTCCTGCGCAATGGCGCGACCGGGGTGTTTCAGGGTAAAATTCTGGTCAAACCCACAGCCCAGAAAACCGATGGCTATCAGATCTCTCAAGCATTGTTACTCGATGAAGACAGTCAGTTTCTGGCCAAGCCCGAGCTTGAGATTTACGCCGATGATGTGGCCTGTTCGCACGGCTCGACCTCAGGCGCGATTGACGAAAACGCGTTGTTTTACCTGCGCTCACGCGGGCTGGCGCGCCATGAGGCGCAGGATCTGCTGGTTCTGGCGTTTCTGGCCGAAGCCATTGACGAGATCGCCGATAGCGTGATCGCCGATGACATTCTGTCGCGCCTGCGCGGCTGGCTGCAGCGGCACCGCGCTTAACGATGAGCGTCGCGGGCGACATACTTGCCAGCTGGCTCAGGCCGCGCCGGGTCATTCGCCGCCTGCTGGACGCCGGACCGCGCGAAGACCGCGCCTTTGGGTTTTTGATACTGGGCTGCGGATTTGTTTTTCTGTCGCAAGTGCCGAGAATTGTCAGGGCCGACACATTGGAAACCGGCACCCCCTTTGGTGCGCAGATTGGCGGGGCCATATTGGCTTGGCTGTTTATCGTGCCTCTGGTCTTTTACGCGATTGCCGGTGTCAGCCATCTGGCAGCCAGACTATTCGGCGGTGCGGGCAATTGGTATGGGGCACGCCTGGCGCTATTCTGGGCGCTCTTGGCGGCCAGCCCGGCCTGGCTGATCACCGGTCTGGTCTACGGCTTCTTCGGGGCAGCGCATCTCGGCGTGCAAGCTATCAGCCTGATTGCGCTTGCTTTGTTTTTCGCAATCTGGCTTGCTGGGATGGTCGAAGCCGAAAAAGGGCCGGTGCGTTCGTGACCATTGCAGACCTGATAGCCCGGGTTATCCTGACCCTTCGCGATCCCAGATCGGGCGCGCGCAGCGTTCTGGCGCTGGACTGGCCGCGCCGTGCGCGTTGGGAAGCGCTCGCCCTGATCGTGGTTTTATCGGTGGCGCTGATCCTGCTTGTGCAATTATTCGGCACCACCGCAGGAACCATGACCATCATGGGCCAAGAGGTCGGCACTGCGATCGGCCTGGGCATGGCGCAAATGGTCGTCGTGGTTGGCGGGGCCTACGCGATGGCGGGGGTTGGCCGGTTCGTGGGTGGCCAGGGCGATCTGGACGGCGCAATCCTATTGATGGCCTGGCTGCAGTTTACGCTCTTTGCCTTACAATGCCTGCAGATTGCCCTGCTTTTGGTGATACCAGTTCTGGCGGATCTGATTGGCATCGTTGCATTTTTTCTGACCTTCTGGCTGCTGGTCCATTTCGTGTCCGAGCTGCACGGTTTCCGCTCCTTGGGTTTGGTTTTTCTGGGAATTCTGTTGACCATGCTTGGCTTTGCGATCACGTTTTCAATCGTGCTCGGTGTGTTGGGCGTTGAGTTGACGGTTGGGGCGTGACCGTGGCCTATGATGTTCAGGCCGTACGGCGCGATTTTCCGATCCTTTCCAGACAGGTCAATGGCCAGCCGCTGACCTATCTCGACAATGGCGCATCGGCGCAAAAGCCGCAGATGGTGATCGACGCGGTGACGCGGGCCTATTCAAGCGAATACTCAAACGTCCATCGCGGCCTGCATTTTTTGTCAAACCTGGCCACCGAAAATTTCGAGGCGGTGCGCACCAAGGTGGCGAAATTCCTGAACGCTGGCGACCCGCACGAAATAGTGCTGACCACGGGCACCACCGAGGGCATCAATCTGGCCGCTTACGGCTGGGCGATGGCGCATTTGCGCGCCGGTGATGAGATCCTGCTCTCCGTTATGGAGCACCACGCCAACATCGTCCCCTGGCATTTTCTGCGCGAGCAGATCGGCGTGGTGTTGAAATGGGTGGATATCGACGATACCGGCGCCCTTGATCCGGCCGACGTGATCGACGCCATCGGGCCCAGGACCAGGCTCATCGCGATCACCCATCTGTCCAACGTATTGGGCACCAAAGTGGATGTGGCCACAATCTGCGCCGCAGCGCGCGATAGGGGCATTGCTGTGCTGGTCGACGGCTCGCAGGCGGCGGTGCATATGCCCGTGGATGTGCAGGCGCTTGGCTGCGATTTCTATGCGATCACCGGGCACAAACTCTACGGCCCGTCCGGTTCCGGCGCGCTCTATATCCGCGCCGATCGCCAAGCCGAGATGCGCCCGTTCAAGGGTGGCGGCGACATGATCAGGGAAGTCACCCAAACGCACGTGACTTACAACGATCCGCCGATGAAATTTGAGGCCGGGACACCGCCGATCGTGCAGATCATCGGGCTTGGGGCCGCACTCGATTACATCAACGCGCTCGGAATGGCCGATATTGCTGCCCACGAGGCCGATATTGCCGCCTATGCCAGCGAACGCCTGAGCGCGCTTAACTGGCTGACGGTGCAGGGGCAGGCACCGGACAAAGGCGCGATCTTTTCCTTCACACTGGAAGGTGCTGCGCATGCGCATGACATTTCAACCGTGCTGGACAAGAAAGGCGTCGCCGTGCGCGCCGGGCATCATTGCGCGCAACCTTTGATGCAGCGGTTTGGCCTGACCGCGACCTGCCGCGCCTCATTCGGGCTGTATAACACCCGCCAGGAGGTCGACACACTGATCGAGGCGCTTGAAGTGTGCCACCGGATGTTTGGGTGACTGGCTGGGGTCAGGCCTCATAACCGGAACTTACGTTCTCGCCCGGCAACAAGGCACGAAGTGCCGCCGGGCAGCGCCCGACCGCCCTGTCATGCCGGAGGCATGCCAATGTTTAGTGGCGCACCTCCGGTGCGACGGGGCGGGCACCCCTCCACCACCTGCACACCCGAACAAACGGAAGATGTGGCGGCCCGATAAAGCGCAGACCTCAACTGTCGCGGCACCCACCCGCGATCGGGCGCTGCCCTCGGTTGCGTGACGTGCTTTTTCGAAATGCGCCAGACAAGCATCGTCGCGTTGATACAAAAGGATTCAAGATTGCGAGGGCAATGGCGAGCGGCTATACCCCCGCGCACGCTGCACCCGTAGCTCAGCTGGATAGAGCGCTGCCCTCCGAAGGCAGAGGTCACAGGTTCGAATCCTGTCGGGTGCGCTTTCAATAGGTTAGATACCTAGCTCGACACGTTGAAATTACCTTAGCAAGCACATAGCAAGCACGCGCGCTGATTCCCCCTCGTCAGGCCGGCGCGTCTGTTTACAGATATATTGCCAGTTTCTCCCTCCATTCTCTCATGAGAATGAGCGCACATCGGACGGTTTCGCCGTTGTTCTGGATCAACTCCAACTCGCCGGCAGGGGTGTGGTCATGCCTACGAGTGTCCACATGACCCCACCGAACTCAAACAAATTGAAGAACACAAAGGGATGAAGCGCATCTAGGGTCAGGACCTATTAATCCACCAAGTGACGAACGGCCGCTATGCAGATGGGTTGGATGGCTCCTGCGTGCGCATTCCGGGGTATGCGTATTCCGGGGCGATCCGGCCACCCGTACCGATGGCATCCGGCCACCCATTCCGATTTGATCCGGCCGGGGATTCCGGGCTATCCGGCCACCCCCAAATTCACTTGGTTTAAGCTGCTGCGAGGCGATCTGTAGCAGGGCTACTGTTCCGTTCTTTTGGACGGGAGAGGGCCTTTATGAAGAGATTGCCGATGCGGAAGATACGGGAAGCCCTTCGGCTTCGTGCGGATGGATTTTCAGGACGTCAGGTGGCGCAGAGCCTGGCTGTTGGCCGCGTGACGATATCGGAGTATTTCCGCCGCGCTGATGTCGAGGGGCTGCGCTGGCCGCTGCCAGCCGATCTGTCGGATGCGGAGCTTGAGCGCCGTCTGTTTCCCTATTCCCGCGGTGAGGCACGTCGTGCTGTTCCTCAACCTGATTGGGCCTATGTACATGCCGAGTTGCGGCGCAAGGGTGTAACGCTCTCTCTGCTGTGGGAGGAGTATCGCGGGGTTCACCCGGATGGGTATGGCTACAGCCGGTACTGCGAGCTCTACACCAGCTGGGAAGGCAAGCTGTCGCCGGTGATGCGCCAACGTCATCCCGCCGGTGAACGCCTGTTTGTCGATTACGCGGGCCAGACCGTGGATGTCATTTGCCCCAAGACCGGCGAGGTGCGCACAGCGCAGATATTTGTCGCCGCCCTGGGGGCGTCCAATTATACCAACGGCCCTAGTCGTTGACCGTTTTGGCCCATTGTCTGGTAGTGATTGACGTGATTGCGGTTTTGTCGTTTGCAAAGAAGTTCCATGCTTCGCAACACCTGTCGACGATCTGCTCATAATTGTCGAAGACGGATATGGCGAGCTTGTTGGCACGCAGATAAGCCCACACATTTTCCATCGGGTTGAGTTCAGGGGAATAGGGCGGGAGTTTGAGCAGGGTGATGTTGTCGGGTACCTCCAGCTCTGCCGAACCGTGCCAGCCAGCGCCATCCAGAATGAGAAGGGCATGTGCGCCCGATGCGACGGTTTTAGCGATCTCGGCGAGATGCGCGCTCATGGCCTGTGTGTCGGCATGTGGCATGATCAGAGCGGCCGCTTCAGCCCGTTCCGGGCAGACGGCGCCGAAAATGTAGCTCCAGATATAGCGGGTGTCGCGCGGGGCACGGGGGCGTGTTCCACGCTCGGCCCAGATACGGGTGAGCGTGCCCTGCTGGCCAACCCGCGCTTCATCCTGAAACCATATCTCCAGGGGCTTGCTGCGGGCTGTTTCCGGCAAGGCTGCTTCTACCTCTGCGGCGAAGTTTTTTTAAAAGCCTCCTGTGCATCCGGGTCGGATTTCGGATGCTGCGGGCGCACCGACAGACGCCGAAAGCCCAGGCTTGCCAATTGTTTGCCAACAGTTCGCTCATGCATGGTGACGCCGAAGCGCTCTTCGATCTTGCGTTTCAGATCAATGCGCCGCCAGCGCACAACCCCATCGGTTTCGGGGTCGGGACCCGCCCGAACCATTTCCGCCAACTCCTCCTTCTGTGCCGCGCTCAGCAGACAGGGTGGATCCGGCGGGCGACGGTTGAACAGGCCCGACACGCCCTCCGCATTGTAACGGTGGGCCCAATCCCGCAGCGTCTGCCGATCCATGCCGCAGTTTTCTGCCGCCGTCTTGCGGTCAACCCCATCCAGAACCAGGGCAATCGCCAACATCCGTCGCGCCGCTTTCCCATCCCGGCACCGCGCCGCTTCCTGGCGAAGCTCGCCTGCGGACTTGTCTTTGCGCGTAATCCTTACTGCCATCAAAGCCTCCCTTGCCTTGATGCCACTGAATCAGATCACGCCGCTCGTGGGAATCCCCTTGAGTCAAATCTGGGGGCCGTTGGTATTACACCTATGTCGAAGCCAGCTGGACGCAGAGCCTGTCGGATTGGACATCCAGTCATGTGCGCGCCTTTGAGTTCTTCGGCGGCGTGACAGCACAGTTGGTCTCGGACAATCTCAAGGCGGGCGTCACCAAGGCCTGTTTTTACGATCCTGCGATCAATCGCACCTATGGTGATATGGCCAGTCATTACGACACGGCCATTGTTCCGGCGCGCCCTAAGAAGCCCAAAGACAAGGCAAAGGTCGAGGCGGCTGTTTTGCTGGCCGAGCGCTGGATTTTGGCGCGGCTGCGCAATCAGCGCTTCTTTGGGCTTGATGAAGTGAACGCCGCCATCCGGCCGTTGCTCGATCAGCTCAATGGCAAGGTCACCCGCCATCTTGGTGCCAGCCGCCGTGATCTGTTTGAACGTCTGGATCGCCCGGCGCTCAAGCCATTGCCCTTGGCATCTTATGTTTATGCTGAATGGAAGCAGTGTCGCGCGGGCCTTGATTACCATGTCGATATTGGCCGCCACTATTACTCGGTGCCGCATCAATTGCTGAAGCAAAAGCTATGGGCGCGGATCACCGCACGCACGGTTGAGGTATATTTTAAAGGGCAACGCGTTGCATCCCATGCCAGAACTTCAGGCAACCGCCAGCACTCCACCCACCGTGACCACATGCCCGCACATCATCGGTTCAGTGAAGACTGGACACCAGAGCGCATCAGGCGACAAGCCGTGCTGATCGGCCCAAATGTCGAAACCTTTGTCGATGTGATCATGCGCCAGCGGCGGCACCCGGAGCAGGGATATCGCAGTTGCCTGGGAGTGTTGCGATTGGCCAAGACCTTCGGGCGCGATCGCCTGGATGCTGCTTGTGGTCGTGCCCTGGAGATCAATGCCCGGTCCTACACATCGCTGCAGTCCATTCTCAAGAATGGTCTCGATCGCAAACCTCGCACCCGCGCCACGGACGAGCCTGCGATCACCCACCCCAATATCCGTGGCGCGGATTACTTCCATTGAAGAGGACAAGACATGCTTGATCATCCAACGCTGGATCAGCTCAAAACACTCCGACTCGACGGCATGGCAGAAGCCTTCGCCGAGATGCAATCGCAGGACGGCACCGCCGATCTGACCCACGCTGAATGGCTGGGGTTGTTGGTCGACAGAGAAAGCAGTAGCCGGGAGACCAAGAGGTTTGAAAGCCGCATGCGCGCCGCAAAGCTGCGCCATGGTGGTGCCGTTCCCGAGGACGTGGATTACAAAACCCGGCGGGGGCTGGACAAAGCCCTGTTCCAGCAGATGCTGACCGGGCGCTGGATCAAACATAAGCGCAACCTGATGATCACTGGCCCCTGTGGCGTGGGCAAAACCTGGCTGGCCTGTGCGCTGGCTCAAGCCGCCTGTCGAGACGGGATCACCGTGCTCTACAAACGTATGCCGCGTCTGTTTGATGAACTCGAACTGGCCCACGGGGACGGGCGCTTCCCGCGCCTGTTCAAAAATCTCACCAAAACCCAATTACTGATCCTGGATGACTGGGGGCCAGATCGCCTCGACGCAAGCCAGCGCCGTGATCTGATGGAAATTGTCGAAGACAGATATGACGCCGGATCAACTCTGATCACCAGCCAGCTGCCCATCGATGCATGGCACGACGTGATCGGAGAGCCTACCTTCGCTGACGCCATTCTCGACCGTCTCGTCCACAATGCCTATCGCATCGAACTGGACGGCCAAAGCATGCGAAAAACCAACCTCAAAACAGGTGACGAAAACGCCCAAAACTGATAGCCAAAAAACCTAGGCCTCAAAGCCGCTAAACAAGGGTGGCCGGACCTAGGCCTCAAAGCCGCTAAACAAGGGTGGCCGGATACCCCGGTTTAGGTGGCCGGATGTCGTCGGAATGACCGGCCGGATACCCCGGAATACGCAATCGGCTTACCGCTTTCTGAAGGAAGCTGATCTGATCACCGCGCCGGAGTACGTGGTGATCAAGGCTGCCGACGAGTTCACGGACAAAACGACGGCCATCAACCAGATGTGGCAGACCGACTTCACCTACCTCAAGGTGATCGGCTGGGGCTGGTTCTATCTGTCGACCATCCTCGACGACTTCTCGCGTTACATCATCGCCTGGAAGCTGTGCACCACCATGCGGGCGGACGATGTGACCGAGACCCTCATGCTGGCCCTCGAGGCATCGGGCTGCAATCGGGCCGAGGTCGTTCACAAGCCTCGGTTGCTCTCAGACAACGGCTCGTCCTACATCGCCGGCGATCTCGCGGACTGGCTCGAGGACCAGGGTATGGATCACGTCCGCGGCGCACCGAACCATCCTCAGACCCAGAGCAAGATCGAGCGCTGGCATCAGACCCTGAAGAACCGCATCCTGCTCGAAAACTACTACCTGCCGGGAGACCTGGAAGCGCAGGTCGGCGCCTTCGTGGAGCACTACAATCACCGGCGCTACCACGAGAGCCTTGGCAACCTCACGCCCGCCGACGTCGGTAGTGCCCCCGGACGTGGTGTAATTCCGACGTTAGCGCGGGCTGAGTGGAGCCTCGCGTAGCTCGGGCGAAGTCCGCGCGGGTTGCTGGGCGGCCATGGACGTTCTCCGGTAGGGTTTGGGTTGCAACCTGACCTACCGATCGAGGAGATCACCCATGACCAAGGACACGATATCAGAAACCGCCGCGCTGAAGGCGCTTCTTTCCGAGACCGCCGATCATCAGATTTTGGCCGAGATGCTGGGTTTTGTTGCCGACCGGTTGATGGCACTGGATGTGGATCAGCTGTGCGGTGCCGGGGTGCATGAACGCTCGGCCGGGCGGGTGAACCACCGGAACGGATATCGCCCGCGCCGATGGGAAACCCGCGCCGGGACCGTTGATGTTCAGATCCCGAAACTGCGCAAGGGGACGTATTTCCCGGAGTTTCCGGAACCACGCCGGGCCTCGGAGAAAGCAATGACCGCGGTGATCCAGGAAGCCTACATTCAGGGCGTCTCAACGCGATCAGTGGATGATCTGGTCAAGACCATGGGCATGACGGGCGTCTCCAAGAGCCAGGTATCCCGCCTGTGCGTGGAGATCGACGAACGCGTTGACGCCTTCCTTGACCGGCCACTGGAGGGCGAATGGCCCTATCTCTGGCTGGACGCCACCTACATCAAGGTGCGGCGTTCGGGACGGATCGTCAGCGTGGCAGCCATAGTGGCGGTTGCGGTCAACACCGACGGGCGGCGCGAGGTTCTGGGCATCGCCATCCAACCCAGCGAAGCCGAGGTGTTCTGGGACGAATTCCTGCGCGCTCTGGCCGATCGCGGCCTGCGCGGGGTAAAGCTGATCATCGCTGACGAACATAAAGGAAGCTGCCTGACCAGCGGGCGGACGCCGTGACCGAGACCCTCATGCTGGCCCTCGAGGCATCGGGCTGCAATCGGGCCGAGGTCGTTCACAAGCCTCGGTTGCTCGCAGACAACGGCTCGTCCTACATCGCCGGCAATCTCGCGGACTGGCTCGAGGACCAGGGTATGGATCACGTCCGCGGCGCACCGAACCATCCTCACCGTCCAGAGCAAGATCGAGCGCTGGCACGGCCGCGCTCAGACCCTGAAGAACCGCATCCTGCTCGAAAACTACTACCTGCCGGGAGACCTGGAAGCGCAGGTCGGCGCCTTCGTGGAGCACTACAATCACCGGCGCTACCACGAGAGCCTTGGCAACCTCACGCCCGCCGACGTCTACTTCGGACGGGACAAGGCCATCATCAAACGAAGGAAGAGCATCAAGAAACAAACCATCGAAAAGCGACGACTGGCGCACCAGCGCCACGCAGCCTAACATCAATCAGAGAGAGCCAGAGCCTCCGCTACGAGACCAACCCTATTGGCCCATTTAATCTGACGACGGACAGCGCCTGCGGAAGCTGGCGACACATGGACATGGACCGCACTGGACAGCGACAGCAAGCTGATCGTGTCTTGGCTGGTCGGTGGTCGCGACAGCGAATATGCAATTGAATTCATGGACGACCTGCGCAGCCGGCTGGCGAACCGGGTCCAGCTTACCACTGACGGCCACAAGGCATATCTGGAAGCTGTTGAGGGCGCGTTCGGCGGCGATGTGGACTACGCCCAGCTTGTGAAGATGTACGGCGAGGCTCCCGAAGGCCAGCGGCGCTATAGCCCGGCTACCTGTGTCGGAGCGCGCAAGCGCCGCGTTGAGGGCAATCCCGACCCGAAGGCAGTCAGCACGTCCCACGTTGAGCGCCAGAACCTTACGATGCGGATGCACATGCGCCGCTTCACCCGACTGACCAACGCGTTCTCTAAGAAATTCGAGAACCACATGCACATGGTGGCGCTCTATACCGTTTGGTACAATTTCATTCGCATCCACAAGACGCTTCGCGTCACCCCGGCGATGGAAGCCGGTTTGAGCAACACGCTTTGGGATATGGAAGACTTGGTGCAGATCATGGACGAACGCGCCCCGAAGCCCGGCCCGCGCGGTCCCTACAAAAATATGAATTCAAACTGATGCACTACCGCCGATTGACAGACTTTGCAACAGAGCCTTAATCTACCGTAGGATCGCGCGAGGAGCGTAAGCTGGGGATCCGCCCGGGCGTTCGGCCGGAAGGAGGCCTGACCATTGGCGGCATGGTGTCACTGGACGCGGCTTGAACGCACAGGGCTTCGGCGGGCGCAACTTCAGGCGGGCTCTTTGCGGCTTCTGGGGCGACCCCGCGGTTGCGGCCCGAAGAGTCGAAATCAGCGCACCGACGCCCGATCTCTCCGGTTCCCCGAATCCAAGACGGAGGCTTGTCGATGCGTTTCACCGATGTCCCGCGACGGGGGCGATGCGGAGACCGGCTTCGGGGCGGACATCCGAGCGGGCTTGAGCCTCTCCGACCAAGCGCGGGGGTTTACCGCGGAGATTCGCACGCGCGCGCTGCTCACCCACGACGCGAGCGGCGTTTGCAAGGGTGGTGTGTCCGGGACGCCCGGTTCGACCCGGCGTCCGACACCGAGCGCGGGCTCTCGCTCAGCGTCACCCAGTCGGTCGGAGCACCAGGCGAGGGCGGTGCGGACGCGCTGCTTGAGCGCCGGTCGCTCGCGGGGCTCGGCGCTGCGGAGGACAACGAGCTCTCCGCACGCCGCCTCGACCTGAAGCTCGGCTACGATCTCGGCGTCCTCGACGACCGCTTCACGGCGGTACCCGAGTTCGGGCTCGAAGGGACGCGGCGCGAGTGGACCGGCAGCGCAGACGGTGCCGAGCACGGCACCAGCATCGGTGCGGGCTGGCGGCTCGCCGGTCCGGGAACCGCTCAGGGTGTGAAGGTGTGTCGGGCGTTGATGGCGCGGGCGATCCTGCTGGCGATGATCGCGGCTCTGGTGGCTTGCGGTGGCGGATCCGGCGTGCGTCCAATGACCTACGATCGGCCGCAGAACCAACAGCCGCCACCGCCGCAGAGCCAACAGCCGCCACCGCCGCAGAGCCAACAGCCGCCACCGCCGCAGAGCCAACAGCTCGGGGCACTCACCACCACGGCGGCGAAGCTTCAGGATGTCCTGGACGACCGGAACGCGATTTGGGACGCCGCTCACACCCGCAATTGCCGTCCGGGCCA
Organism: Paracoccaceae bacterium; assembly: GCA_965216135.1. Classification (GTDB taxonomy): domain Bacteria; phylum Pseudomonadota; class Alphaproteobacteria; order Rhodobacterales; family Rhodobacteraceae; genus CBDCFL01. The sequence continues at coordinate 98,961 of CBDCFL010000020.1, read as the reverse complement.
GACCGACGGCTGCGACCTCGATCCCGGCAAGCCCCCGGCGGGTGTGGATGCGACTCGCGTTTATAACCCGAACGGAAACAACAGCAGCGCAAATAACTCGCCGCTTTGCATTGAAGGCAACAGGTGCATTTTTGGTTCTGTTGTGATCAATTGGGACGTTCCCTATTTCGACGGCCTCGGTTCTTCCGGCAGCTTCGAGCAGGTCGTAAGCACCCAGGCAAATGCTCCGGATTTCCTGAGCAATGCCCCCGTCCTTTATTTCAGGGCCGAGGGTCAGCAGCCGCTGGTCTCGGCCGAGCCCGAGGGCTGGAACACTTGGGGGGCTTGGGGCGAAGACAGCAGCGGCGAGCCTGAATACGTGTTCTTTGTTCACTCCAACGGCCAGAGCACCTATGCGGCCGGATTTGGCGAGTATCCGACGCGGGACGCGGCCAATCTTCCTGCCGACCTCAATGGCAGCGCGACTTGGAGCGGGGTGATGGTCGGTCGGGACACGCTGTCGGGCGCTTTCGTTCAGGGAGACGCGCTCGTGACGGTGACCTCGCTGACTCCCCTAGGGAACAGGAAAGGCTCTATCGAACTCAGCTTCACGGATGTCGTTGACGCCGCCACCGGCCAAGTGCGGGCGGACGTTCCCGGAAGTTTCGGGTTTCGCAATGTCGACATAGACAACCTTTCCCACCGCGGCCATGAATGGTATTTTGCCGAAATCAAGCGACAGGAGTTTGGCGCGAGTTATGACTGGATTGTAGGCGGATTCCACGACACGACGTCGCCTGCCGGCGGCAACCAGGACGATTTCGATGTGGCGCTAGGGGCTTTCAGCAAGCGCCACAATGAAGGAGGGGAACTCAGCGCCATAATCGGCGCCTTCGCCGCGGAGAGGGTGCGGGACTGACAAATCTCCCGTTCGAAAGGGCAGAGAATTCGAGCCCAGTCGCACTAAGAGTCCGTCCGGAGACTTTATGTAGGATTACAGAGTTTTCGGAGCATGAGTCGAATGGACGCGAGCTTGATGAAGGCGAGCGCGTTGCGGTTGAGGTTCTCCCAGTCCTTGGCCAGTCGGCGGCAGCGGTTGAGCCAGGCGATGGTGCGTTCGACCACCCAACGCCTGGGCTGGACGACGAAGCCCTTCACCCGATCGGATCGCTTGACGATCTCGGTCTCGAGATCGGGCAGGATGCCGGCCAGGGCGCGGTGAAAGACCGGCCCCTGATAGGCGCTGTCGGCGAACAATTTCCCGAGAAAGGGAAACAGACCGAACAAGGTCGCCAGCAGCGCGAGACCGCCGTCGCGATCCTGAACGTCGGCGGCGGTGACGATGCCGTGCAGCAGCAAGCCTTGCGTATCGACCAGAACATGCCGCTTCTTGCCCTTGATCAACTTGCCGGCATCGAAGCCGTGGCTGTCGATGCGAGCCCCCCTTTTTCAGCGCTTTTCACACTCTGACTGTCGATGATGCAGGCCGTGGGGCTGGCTTCGCGCGCGGCTTTCTCGCGGCACTTGAGGTAGAGCGCATGATGGATGCGATCCAGCGTGCCGTCCCAGTTCCACAGGCCGAGGTAATCATGCACGGTGCTTCTGGGCGGCAAATCCTTGGGCAGCGCGCGCCACTGGCAGCCGGTGCTCAGAATGTACATCACGCCGTTGATCACCTCGCGGATAGCGACGCGCCGTTTGCCGCCGCCGGGCTTGCCCGGCGGGATCAGCGGCTCGATATGCGCCCATTCCGCATCGGTCAGGTCGCTCGGATAACGCAGTTTGTCGCGGTTGTAGCGCGGGCGGTTGTCGGCAGTCCACATGGGGCACCTCAAGAGCAAATTCACCACCCCAGAGAATCACAGCTGATTCAGCTCTTCAAGAGGGGGCGCGCCGGATAACCGATTCATCCGACTCATAAAGTCCCCGGACGGACACTAAGAGCCTGACCCGAAAAGAGTTGAGCGGTTTCAAGGGATTGTGATTCTGTCCGGTTGCGAAGCTGAACGGAGCCACAAATGCCCTGGACCGAAACCGCCCGCCGTGAGTATCGGCGCGACTGCCCGCGTTACGCAAGTGACTTGACCGACCGCGAGTGGGCGCTGATCGACCCCTTCATGCCGCCGCCGCGCCGTATCGGTCGCCCGCGCAAGATCGACATGGAAGCCATCAGGCATCGGCTGGTCATGGGTGAGCATCCGGCGAGGACAGTCTGTGCGGCTCGGTGACTTTCGGCGAGTGTGAGCGATCGGAGGTGGGCGGCAGGTGTCCACCGTGGCCCACGTGGAGACGATCGCGGATGTCGAACGAGGAATTTCGGTCGAGCGGCGGTGCGGAAGGTGGCCCCCGTCGTCGGGCGCGGCGGTGGAGCGAGGCCGACAAGCGTCGGATCGTTGCGGAGAGCTACGCGCCTGGCGCGACGGTGGCGGCGGTGGCGCGGCGCAACGACCTCAACGCCAATCTGCTGTTCGACTGGCGGCGTAAGTTTCGGCAGCGGGACGGGGAGACCCGCTCCAGCACCTTCGTGCCGGTGGTTGTCGCGCCGCCCGGCGTGGTTCTTGCGGAGGAAGGCGACTGCGGCGTCTCCGCCATGTATGGACGGATGGAGATCGTGCTGGGCGGTCGCTCGCGGGTGATTGTCGACGCGACGGTCGATGCTCCGGCACTGGCCCGGGTGCTTGCGGTTCTGGGGCCGCGATGATCCCGGTTCCCGCCGGTGTCCGGGTATGGCTGCCGACGGGCGTGACAGACATGCGGCGCGGCATGAACACGCTGAGCCTCCAGGTTCAGGAAGGGCTTGGGCGCGACCCCCATGCGGGGGATCTCTACGTGTTTCGTAAGCCTCCGGCGTAGCTTTCAATTACCCACATTGTTGATTTGCAAGGCGGCACCAAGTGCGATGTCGTTCAACCGGGAGAGACCGCGCCACATGACGATGTTGCCTGGGGGCGGATCCTTGGCCCGGGCGAGATAGCCGCCGAGCCTGGCGATCTTGATGAGATAGAGCGAGAGCGTCCTGGCCGGCGAAGGATCGGCGGCAGGATCCGGGATCAGGTGATCGAGCACCTTGATTTCGATTTCAGTCAGCACGAGAGCCGGTTCGAGGTCTGGCTCGGTCCGATTGAGCATCGTCAACCAGAACACGCGCCAGCTCAGGATGCAGAACACTGCGAGCAACCTGACCAGCCTCTCGGCGGTTCGCAGCCGCGCCTGTTCGGCCCGGCAGCCCGATTTCAGGATCTTATGGAAGACCTCGATCTTCCAGCGCATGGCATACCAGCGCAGCTTCTCCACCGCGTCATCGTGACTGTCGACCGGCAGGTCAGTGATCAGCTTCCAGTCGATACGGAGGCGGCCCGCCGGCTCCTGCGGCTCACGGGCGTGCAACAGGGTGAGGACGAGCGTCGGATAGCGTTTCTGTTTGCCGATCGGCGGCCGGACCGTCATGCGGCGGTATGTGACCTCGACCTGCGCGATGCCGGGTCTGCCCTTGTCGTCGCGGACGGCGACCCGGTGCAGTCCCCGGACCTTCACCTCGGCCATCGCGTCAGACACCTTGTGGGACCCATCGCCGGCGAGCCGGTCGACACAGCGCCTGATGAGGAAATGGGTGTCCAGTTCGCGGGCCAGGCAAAACAACTCCCAGATGTCGCCCTCGCGGTCGGCGATGTGAACGCAGCGTGTCGGCTCGCCAAGCAACTCGGTGGACCGGCGCAGGTTATCCAGCCAGCGCATACTCTCTTTGCCCTCGATCGGCACGCGTGTCGGATTGACCTTTCTCTTGAGGGACGCCGCTCCCTTGAACTTCTTGCGGTTCCAGAACTTGACCGCAGCAATTCCGAGAGGCAGTCCATCGGTCGTCACCGCCATGCTCGAATGCATCAGCAGCCCGCAGACCGTGTGCAAGCGATAGCGACCGGCCTTGTCCTTGCCGCTGCTCACCTTTGTCGTGAAGCCCACCGCCTCGGGGCGCTTGCGCCGCCAGGAGAACTCCGTCGTGTCATGGAGAACCAGAATCGGGCCGTCACTCGCGACGAACCGGCGCTGCGTCGCGTCGAAATGGCCCCAAAGAATATCTTCTTCGCTCACCCGGTCGTTGGAGAAGAAGCGGTAGGCTGCCTTCGTGTTGGCCCAGTCCTGGCAGGCCAGCGGGATGCTCTCTCCGAACCCGGCTTCCATTTGCTCAACCAGTTGGCGAAGGCGACGGTCCAATCGGCCGTCGCCAAGCTGGCAGCCCGCAAGCTCCTCCTCAAACCACCGATCCTCCATGACCCGCACCTCTCGTCCTCGATTCGGTGCCAGACAAGGAATCACGGACGATTCCCTCAACGCAAGAAATTGCATCGCGCGCACATCTCAATGGTAAGCGTCCGGTGGTTACACTTCCGGGCTGTAATTCCACGGCATCAGCTCGTCTAGCCTGTTAATTTTAGGGAATTATATACGTGTTTACCCAAGGGTGTGAATCTATGCTCGATTGGCTTTTTGCTCCTTCGCCGCTTTCATATAAGCCCAATTCTTCTTTGGCGATCGTCGCATGATCGCCCGTGCGATGTTCTCTGCCGTGTCAGGAATAGGGTTGGGCATTGTGTTCTTGATCGGGCGGCCTCGGCTGCGCTTCTTGGTCGGCTCTATAGTCATGTTGCACTCCCTGTCACCATGTAGCCCTTGCGCTTGTTCTCCCGCCGCAGCCCGACCCGCGTGTAGGTGTTGCTCTTGAGCCGGTTGCACGGCCCGCACAGTAGGATGCGGTTCGATATGTGATTTAGCCCGCCGTCTGAGCGCGGCGTGTTGTGGTCGAGTTCGAGATAGCGAGGATCGTCAAAGGCTCGGTCGCAGCCTTGGCAACGCGGGCCGTGTTGCTCCAGCAAGTGCGCGTACATCTGGGCTCGTGTCCAGCTCGGCCCATCTGGCTCGCTCACCCGCTGCTTGACGCGGAGGAAGGGTGCGGCAGTCTCGCCGTCGTCCGTGCGGACGGGCGGCTCCGTTTCGGAGTGAACTTCACCGAATAGGCCCGTAGTGGCCCTCATGCGCTCCACGACGACCTCGTGCGCCTTGTCCCAAATATCAATCCCGACCCACTGGCGCTGTAGCCGCTCGGCGGCCACGAGCGTCGTGGCGCAACCCGCGAAGGGGTCGCACACAACGTCGCCCTCGTTGCTACTGGTGCGGACCATTCGCTCGTAAAGAGGCAAGGGCTTCTGCGTTGGATAGCCGGTGCGCTCTGAGTCGTTCGATTGCAGGCCACCAATATCGTCCCAGATCGTATCAATTGGCGTCCCCGGCATCTCGTCCAGAAATCGCTTATAAGACGGAACACGACCGCCCGGCGGCCAATAAATGCGGCTGAAGGACCAATCCCCGAAGCCAAAGCACGTTTGGAACCGCATCCCTGACGCAGTCCGGACCAAGATCGTCAAGCTGGCTTTGACAGAGACGGAGCTGTCGCCGCGAGAGCTGGCGGTGACCTTCACCGATACCAAAAAGTACTTTATATCAGAGGCTTCAGTGTATCGTGTGCTGAAGGCGCACGACCTGATCACCAGCCCGGCTTTCATCGTGATCAAAGCCGCCAGCGAGTTCAAAGACAAGACCACAGCCATCAATCAGCTTTGGCAGACCGACTTTACCTATCTCAAGGTTCTCGGTTGGGGTTGGTTCTATCTCAGCACGATCCTGGACGATTACAGCCGCTACATCATTGCCTGGAAGCTTTGCACCAACATGAGGACAGAAGATGTGACGGACACGCTGGATCTGGCGTTACAGGCTTCAGGCTGCGATCAGGTCCATGTCGTTCACAAGCCGCGACTGCTGAGTGACAACGGCTCCAGCTACGTCTCGGGCGACCTGGCCGAATGGCTGAGCGACAAAGGCATGAGGCATTCTCGCGGGGCGCCATATCATCCACAGACCCAAGGCAAGATCGAACGCTGGCATCAGACCCTGAAGAACCGCATTCTGCTGGAAAATTACTTCCTGCCAGGCGACCTAAAGCACCAGATCGAAGCCTTCGTCGATCACTACAACCATCACCGGTATCATGAGAGCCTGAACAACGTCACGCCATCCGACGTCTACTTCGGACGGGCACAAGCCATTCTAAACCAACGAGAAAGGATCAAACGCAAAAGACTTGAAATCCGGCGCTTGCAACACCGCAAACTCGCCGCATAATACTATCAACCAGATGAGTCAGATACTCGCCTAATTTACGCGGCCTCTGGAACCAAAACCTCTGATGACGGACAGTCTAACGGAGAGTGAAACAAATCGTCGGCCTGGTACTTCACACCTATCCCCGTGGGAGGGCAAATACTCAGCCAGTCGAGCCGCAGGGAATTACCGCAGGTGATCCAGTTCATCGCATCGAGTGGGAGGAATTCTGCCAGGGCTTCCATCTGTCCACGATAGGTCACGTCGCACTGATACTCGGCGATGATCAGCGCCAAACGCGCTATCTCGGCGGGAAAGTCGCGCAGCTCGATCCCGCGATAGTTGGTCAACGGGATTTCTGTGCGCCGATCAGCCTCGTCTCGCCGCTCGTTGATTTCTGCCTCGATCGCCCGCATCTCCTTGTAAGAGATCACAAGGAAGTTGCCCGATCCACAGGCCGGATCGAAAACCCGGATCTTGGCGATGCGACTGCGCAGATTTAGCAGCTTGCGCGGGTTGTCCCCCGCCTCTTCCAGCTTTTCGCGCAGATCATCAAGGAAGAGCGGATTGAGCACCTTCAGGATGTTCGGCACAGACGTGTAATGCATGCCAAGTGCGGCGCGTTCCTCATCATCCGCCACGGCCTGGATCATCGAGCCGAAGATATCGGGGTTTATCTTCGTCCAGTCGAGGCTACCGATATGGATAAGGTAAGAGCGCGCAATACGGCTGAAGCGCGGCACATCCGTGCCCCCCGAGAACAACCCGCCGTTCACGTAAGGGAAGACATTCGCCCAACGCGCGATGCCTGCCGCCGTTCGATCCGCAGCCTTGGTGTTCATCGCGCGGAAAAGCTCGCTGATCACCGTGTGTCCTGAGTGCCAACATGGAAAGGAGGTACGTAACTGTAAGAGAGATGAGGGTAGGCCCCTCGGGTTCGGCGATCAGGAGCCGATCCCAAACCACCACAAGCTGCTGTCGTAAAGAGCGATGGTGGTGAGCGTTGTGGAAACGGCGGGGCGTGACCCCGTCAGGTACGATCCAGAGAGACGAGCGAAAGCGAACCGTCGATGAACTGCCGAAAGCGTATGGTTGATGTCAGAACCGGGGGTGGTGGTCACCCCGGGATGAGTATGGGCGGAGCCCTGAAGTCCGGCCCATGCGGCATCCGGCTCGAAGGCGGCGTGAATCTGGATCAGGCTCTTTTGCGGAACAGGAGAACCTGTCGTCCCGATGCCAAGGAAGACGACCGATCGGGAAGCCCCCGAAAGGTCCAGAGTACCGATGCGGGGCACAGGGGCAGAACAACTCGTAGTAGGGATGAAGGTGCTGTAATGGCGCTGGACCGAAGGGGTTGTGGTGTTCAGTCGCTGTCACTGGCCAACTGGTAACAGGATGAGCCGGATGTCAGGGACAAAGCCGTTTACGATAGAAAAGAGAGACGTCTGGGAAGCGTTCCAACATGTGGACGCCAACCAGGGTGCAGCTGGTGTAGATGGGCAGACGCTCGAAAGCTTCGGGGAGCGGCTTGGTCCGAACCTATACAAGCTTTGGAACCGGATGTCCTCTGGCAGCTACATGCCATCGCCGGTGCGTCGGGTGATGATCCCCAAAGCCGATGGCGGCCAACGACCGTTGGGCATTCCGACGGTCACGGACCGCATCGCGCAGGGGGTTGTCAGACAGTATCTTGAGCCCTTGGTGGAACCAGTTTTCCATCGGGATTCTTACGGATACCGGCCTGAACGCTCCGCCATCGATGCCATTCGGACGGCGCGCCGGCGATGCTGGCGCTTTGACTGGGTGTTGGACATGGACATCAAAGGGTTCTTTGACACCATCGATCATGAACTTCTGCTCAAGGCAGTTCGCCATCATACGGACTGTCGATGGGTGCTGCTTTATATCGAACGGTGGTTGAAGGCCCCCGTGATGATGGAGGGTGGCAGTCTTGTCTCGCAGGAACGTGGAACGCCGCAGGGTGGGGTTATCTCACCGCTGCTGGCCAACTTGTTTCTGCACTACGCTTTCGACAAATGGATGGATCGGGAGAACCCGCAAGTGCCGTTTGAGCGCTATGCGGATGACATCATCTGCCATTGTCGGACGGAAGGCGAAGCGCGCAGGCTATGGCGGCAGGTCGAAGATCGGCTCGCTGAATGTGGCCTGTCACTTCACCCGCAGAAGACAAAGATCGTCTACTGCAAGGATACGAACCGAAAGGGATCTTTCCCGACGGTTGCTTTCGACTTCCTCGGCTACAGGTTCCAGCCCCGGCTGGCGATCTGGCGCGGAGGTTTGTTTGGCGTATCCTACCTTCCGGCTGCTGCCCCAAAGGCGCTCAAGGCGTTCCGACGCCGGGTGCGTAACTGGGGTTTGCAACGGCGCAGCGACAAGGGGCTGACCGATCTGGCCCGTATGTTCAATCGCCAGATTGAGGGTTGGATCGGCTACTTCAGATGCTTCTACAAATCGGCGCTCTATCCGACACTGCGTCTGATAGACGCCCATTTGGTCCGATGGGTGATGCGGAAGTACAAGCGCTTCAAGCAACGGCCCCGGCAAGCGCGGCTCTGGCTCGCCAGAATCGTGAAATCCACGCCGGGACTGTTCGCCCATTGGTCTCTGCTCTACGCAAATGGCTGAATGCTGGGAGCCGTATGAGCCGAGAGGTTCACGTACGGTTCTGGGAGCGCGTGAGGGTGAAATCCCCTCGCGCGACTCGCTTCATGGGTGTTCGAACTGTCCCTCTTGCTCATCTTCTCGATCGTGCTGGTGAACTCGTCGGCTTTCTCGAAGATGTCGGTGTCTTCGGCAAAGAAGCAGAAGATCAGCCGCGCCATGAAGTGATTCATGTCGTGGCGGCGCGCGGCCGTGCCCCATTCGGGGTTGTCCTTTAGAAGCTCAACATAGAGCCGGTTGAGACGGCCGGTCGCCTTGATGTCAAAAGCGCTCTCGCGGATTTGTTTGACGGTGCTGATACCTGCAAGGGGCAGGAAGAACCCGAAGTGATCAGGAAAGTCCTCATAGGCGCAGGCGATGGTTTCGCCTGTCACCAGGTCTTCTGCTTCAAGGTCGTTACCATCCGTGGCCAACACGAATTTTGCCTTGGCCTTCGTTGTGGCGGGGCTGACCTTGAGCTGAGCAAGCGTTCTTGTGACTTCACCCTCAGCGCATACCTTAAGGTGAACGTTGTTGGTCTGAAGCACGCCGCCCTGGTCGGACTTGTTGGACGATCCGCTGCGCAGACGCTTGATGGTCGTCGCTTTGTTGCCAAAGGCCAGCAGGAAAGCGAAGGGGAATTCCTCGGCATCGAAAGGCAGCTCGGCAAGCGCAGAAATTGCTTCTTCGATCTCAACAGCATTCATGCCTGTTTTCCCTCACTCAGTCGAAAATTCTTCGTTTTTCAAAATACTAACAGCCGCTTATGAGCGATGCACTTGCAAAACACGTAGTCGGGAGCTATCTGCACCCAATAAAGCAGCAATCATGCAAGGCGCGTTGAATGATTATTCATGCGTGAAGGCCATTGTTGCGAGTAAGCGAGAACGAAACGCCTTCGTGCTGCTTCAGGCGTGCAACCATAGCAAGCAGGTTGTCAGCACGGGGATTGCCCTTGTCGCTGAGCATACGCATCAAGCTCTTCGGGTTCTTTTTCATTTCTTCGGCAAGGGTCTCAAACCCAACTGTTGCGTTCACGTAGTCACGCAAAAGCACTTTGCCGGTTTCAAGATCGTCGCTGAAAAGCGCGTCGATCGCCTCGCGGAACAGGCCAACCCGAAACTCAGGATCACGCTCGGCGCGTGCCTTGATGGTATTCTTGAAATCTCTGGTCAGTGGCATGTCAGTCTCCTTTCTTTTTTCGGTTCTTGTAGTCGTCCCAAAATGCCTTGGCTTGTTCGATGTCCTTTGACTGGCGCTTCTTCGTGCCGCCGCAAAGCAGGATCACGATTTTGTCGCCGTCTTTGCCAAAATAGACGCGATAGCCTGGGCCGAAGGTGATGCGCCTTTCGGACACGCCCTGCCCTATTGGCTTCACATCGCCCAGGTTGCCGGTCTCGATCCGCGCAAGCGCGGTTCGTACTTTCAGGGCTGCGGCCGTATCGAGCTTGTCAAACCAATCATCGAACGGAGCTTTTCCCTCTTCTGTTACATAGACAACAAGCTCAATCATAAGAAGCTTTGGTGACACATGCGTTACCAATAGTCAATTTATTCATTGTTCCGGAAGCAGCCACTTTATTTGCCTTACACCCCAAAAGGGACCAAGGTGCCGTCCTGGCGGTTAAGTGCGCGAATATGCCAAACAGGCCCGGCAATGCGCAGTGGAGAACAGGGATCACATCAACTACCTGCTGCGGCTTTGCGGGTTGGAACTGATCGAGCGCGAACGCCGGATGGTCGAGCGCCGGATCAAGGCCGCAAAGTTCCCGGCGACCAAAAGCCTGGACAGCTTCAACTTCAAGGTCATCCCGTCGCTGAACAAGGTCCTGACCATGCAACTGGCCCGCGGTGAGTTCATCGACCGGCGCGCCAATATCATCGCACTGGGGCCAAGCGGCATAGGTAAAACCCATATCGCACTGGGATTGGGTCTGGCGGCCTGCCAGAAGGGCAGGAAAGTACGCTTCACCACTGCCGCTGCTCTCGTCCATGAACTCATCGAGGCCGTCGACGAACGCCGCCTGCAGCGCTTGCAGAAACAACTGGTCAGCCAGGACCTGCTGATCATTGATGAGCTGGGTTTTGTGCCACTGAGCAAGACCGGGGCCGAGCTTCTCTTCGAGATCATCTCGCAGCGCTACGAACGCGGCTCCATCATCATCACATCCAACCTGCCGTTCGATGAATGGACCGAGGTCTTCTGCGCGGAACGCCTCACAGGCGCCATTCTCGATCGCCTGACCCACCACGTCCATATCCTCGAGATGAACGGCGAAAGCTACCGGTTGCGCCAGAGCAAAATCGCCAAACCGTAATCCTGAAAATACCAAAACTGCGAAAAGGTTGGCCTGCGGCCAACGCACCCTGGCACGCATCAGCTATCTGGAAAGCACACGCACCAGGGTGCGCACCTAAATCAAACCAGGTGTCCAGTTTTGCACCGGGACATTGACCCTTTTTACTCCGGGATTGACAGCCTACGCGACCACAACCTGACCATTCTTGACCCCGCAACAGGCTCTGGAACTTTCCTGCCCGGCATCGCCGAACGGGTGCGGGAAGAGGCGCAGACAGCCGGAGGAGCGGGCAGGGCAGAGTTAGAGTTGCGCAATCTCGCAGGCCGCATGTTTTTGGGCTGGAACTGCTGGTTGGTCCTTACGCCGTGGCCCACTACCGGCATTGTCACGTTAACAGCGTGGCTTCGGCACGGCCGGTGCTTTAGCGTCTCTGGATGTGCAAGATATCCTACCGTCGTCACCGCTTTCCACCGGTCATCATCCAGCATGCCGTCTGGCTCTATTGCCGTTTCACGCTGAGCTATCGGGACGTTGAGGACCTGCTTGCCGAGCGTGGTCTCGACATCTCGTATGAGACAGTTCGAAGATGGGTCTTGAAATTCGGTCCGGCCTATGCGCGGCGGATTCAACGTCGGCGGCCACGACCGACCGAACGCTGGCACCTGGACGAGATGGTCGTCGTAATTCGAGGGAGGCAGTTCTATCTCTGGCGTGCCGTGGACAGTGAGGGCGAAGTCCTGGATTTTCTGGTTCAATCCCGCAGGAACGCTCGGGCGGCAATTCGGCTGATGCGGAAACTCTTGAAGAAGCAGGGCTTCGCGCCGGCGACGATTGTAACCGATAAACTCCGCTCCTACGGCGCCGCGATCCGTTTGCTTGCCCTCTCGGCTCAGCATGAGCAAGGCCTGCGAAAGAACAATCGGGCAGAAAATTCACATCAGCCGGTGCGACGACGAGAGCGAAAGATGCAGCGGTTCAAATCGCCCGCGTCCGCGCAGCGGTTCCTCGCCGTCCATGCGACCGTCTACAACCTCTTCAACGTCCAACGCCATCTGGTCTCCCGCCGAACACTCCGCCAATTCCGCGGCGACGCGATGAGACAGTGGCGGCAAGTGACGACCGTTGCATAATCTCCGGCGTCGGCGCCCACAAGCTGGCCAAATGGCGGTTAACGTGACAACGCCGCGTGGAGCGTTGGGGATTCAACATCAATCTGTATGACGTGCCTGATCTCGAAGCCTTCCTCCGTGCCGCCTTCATGCTGCCCCGATCATTGACGGCGGACTTCAACTTTCCGGCTTGGCAATACTACGGCCGCGGCTCGGGCGAAGAGCGGGCCGATCACCATTACGAACTGCGTCCCGTCGACATTCGCCGGCAGGAAGTGGACTCCGGAAGCGCGGACGCCTGATCTCCCGGAACGGGGATGCTCGGTGAAGGTGCTCATCGTCAACGAGAAGTACCCGCCCTACATCAGTGGCAGTGCCGAGCGTTCCGTTCAGATCCTCGCCGAGGAACTCCCCCTTTAAGTGACGTTGCGGCCAAAACCCAGACAGGCGTTCTTCATTTATGCGGCCTGAGCGATGTTCATGTGCCTCCGGGCCTATGCCGACGTCCGGTAAACCCCATCGACGAAATGGGCGCTTGAATTATATGCGGCATTGCCGCATATTGGGCGTTGATGCAGCTCTTCGTTACCCGCACTTATGAACGGGCCATTCGCAAGTTGATCTCGGAGGAAGCCCGGAAGGAAATGGAGGCGGCGATCGTCGCCGAGCACGACGAAGCGCCGGTCATTCGGGGAACGGGAGGCATTCGCAAATTGCGATGGGCGGGTTCCGGCCGGGGCAAGCGGGGCGGCATACGGACAATCTACTTCTACCATTCCGGCCCGGAGGCCATCTATTTGCTGACGGCTTACGCTAAGGCAGATCGCGACGATCTGACCTCGGCGGACAAGAAAGTGCTGTCACGGCTGGTGACCGCAATCAAGAAAAGGGGGACGGACAAATGAATATGGAACGAACTCAGGTCGGTCGCGAGGTCGAGGCGGCACTGAGCGAGGTTCTTGCCCATGTGCGCGGCGAGGTTGATCTGCCGTGCCGGTTCGTCGACGACCCTGCCGCCGAGCGGATCCTCGCGCTTCGCAAACGCTTGGGGCTGAGCCGTCAGAAGTTCGCGGATCGTTTTGGTCTCGATGCGCGCGCCTTGCAGGATTGGGAACAAGGCCGCCGCGTTCCGGATCGTGCCGCCCGTGTCTTACTGACTGTCATCGACAGTGATCCGGAAGCTGTCGTGCGGGCGCTCGGCAAGTAAAGGAGCAAACACCGAGTCCTCATCCCCGGGTGAGAGCACGCTTCATTTCGTCCCCGCCCAAGAGATTCCCGCCGATGCTTCCGGTGATGCGAGCTGCTGCGGTTTGGATGGAGTCACGGGCGAGGTGGGCATAGCGGGCCGTCGTTTGCATTTGGGTGTGCCCGAGCAGTTTCCCAATCATAGTCAGGCTCTCGCCGAGAGCCAGCGCGCGCGAGGCAAAGCTATGGCGCAAATCGTGGATCCGCACGTCCTCAAGGCCCGCCTGCTTGCGGATGCGCCGCCAGGGGCGTTGCAGGTCCGTGAGGTGAGAGCCGGGGAGGCGGCCCGCGATGACCCAGGGATTGTCCTCGTCACGGGGAATGGCTGACAACACCGCGCGGGCCTCGGGACCGAGTGGCACCACCCGTCTGCGCATTCCGGGCACATCCGCCCGGTGATTCCGATTTAATCCGCCCACCCGTACCGATCTGATCCGCCCGGGGATTCCGGGGCATCCGCCCACCCCTTGATGCGCTGCTGCGAGGTGATCTGTAGCGGGCTACTTTGCCGTTCATTTTGAACGGAAGAGAGCCCAATGAAGAGATTATCGATGCGGAAGATACGAGAGGCTTTGCGCCTGTCCTTTGAAGGTTTGTCGACGCGCGAGATGGCGCTGAGTTTGGCGATTGGTCGCACAACCCTGCGTGAGTATTTAGGCCGCGCCCGTGATGCTGGTTTGAGCTGGCCGTTGCCCGATGCGCTGTCGGATGCCGATTTGGAACATGTGCTTTTCCCACGGCGTTCTGCGGACAGTTCTCAACCGATCCCTCAGCCGGATTGGACCTATGTGCACGCCGAGCTACGGCGCAAAGGGGTGACGCTTTCGCTGTTGTGGCAGGAGTATCGAGAGGTTCACACAGACGGCTATGGCTATAGCCGGTATTGCGAGCTCTATACTCGTTGGGAGGGCAAACTCTCGCCAGTGATGCGGCAGCGACACCCTGCTGGTGAACGCCTGTTTGTTGATTATGCGGGCCACACCATAGATGTTGCCTGCCCTAAGACGGGCGAGATACGCACGGCCCAAATCTTTGTCGCGGCACTTGCGCATCGAACTACACCTATGTTGAAGCCACTTGGACACAGAGCCTTCCCGATTGGATATCCAGTCACGTTCGAGCATTTGCGTTCTTGGGTGGCGTACCTGCGCAAGTTGTGCCGGATAATCTCAAAGCCGCCGTCATCAAAGCCTGTTTTTATGACCCGGCGATCAACCGCACTTACGGGGATATGGCGGCGCATTACGATACTGCAATTGTGCCCGCACGGCCCCGCAAACCCAAGGATAAAGCAAAGGTCGAAGGTGCTGTTCTGCTGGCCGAACGTTGGATTTTAGCACGCCTGCGCAATCAGACATTCTTCAGTCTCGATGAGCTAAACGCGGCGATCCGACCCTTGCGCGACCAACTGAACAACAAGGTCACCCGGCACCTGGGTGCCAGCCGCAGGGCCTTGTTTGAAACGCTGGACAAACCTGCACTGAAGTCGCTGCCCCATGAACCCTACGTCTATGCGGAATGGAAGAAGTGCCGCGCCGGTCTCGATTACCATGTCGATATAGGACACCACTATTACTCAGTGCCCCATCAGCTTATGCGCCAAGAGCTTTGGGCCCGGGTCACACCGCGCACGGTCGAAGTTTATCATAAAGGTCAGCGTGTTGCGGCGCATCAACGGACGTCGGGCAACCGGCAACATTCCACCATCCGTGATCACATGCCAGCAAACCACCGCTTCCGTACCGACTGGACACCAGAACGCATCCGCACACAGGCGGCCCGGGTCGGGCCCAACGTCGAGACCTTTGTCGAGATGGTCATGCGCAAGCGGCGACATCCAGAGCAAGGATATCGAACTTGCATGGGCGTCTTGCGGCTTGCCAAAACATTCGGACCCGAGCGCCTCGATGCGGCCTGCGAGCGTGCACTTCACATCAACAGCTATACCTACCAATCCCTGCATTCCATTTTGAAGAATGGATTGGATCGCCAACGCCGCAAACCCACCACGGACGGCCCCGCGATCACACACCCCAACATCCGTGGTGCCGGATACTTCCATTGAAGAAAGGACAGAAAATGTTGACACACCCAACCCTTGATACCCTCCGAGCACTGAAGCTCGATGGCATGGCCGAGGCCTTCACAGAACTGCAAACACAGGACGGTTCCGCCGATCTGACACACGCCGAATGGCTCGGCCTGCTAATTGATCGCGAAGCCATCAGTCGAGAGACAAAACGGTTTGAGAGCCGCATGCGCACAGCACGATTGCGCCATATCGGGGCCGCGCCCGAGGATGTGGATTACAAAACGCGAAGAGGGCTGGATAAGGCGTTGTTCCAAAGCCTGCTCAGCGGCAAATGGATCAAAGACAAGCGCAACTTGATGATCACTGGCCCCTGCGGTGTCGGCAAAACCTGGCTGGCCTGCGCGTTGGCCCAAGCGGCGTGCCGCGACGGCGTGACCGTCCTCTATAAACGCACCACGCGATTGTTTGACGAGTTGGAGTTGGCCCACGGTGACGGACGCTTTCCGCGTGTCTTCAAGGCACTGACCAAAACCCAGCTACTGATCTTGGATGACTGGGGGCCGGACCGTCTGAACGCTAGCCAAAGGCGCGACTTGATGGAGATCGTCGAAGACAGATACGGCAACGGTTCCATCCTAATCACAAGTCAACTCCCGCTTAATACTTGGCACGAAATTATTGGTGAACCCACCTTCGCAGATGCCATCCTCGACCGGCTGGTGCACAACGCCTACCGGCTCGAACTCGACGGACAATCCTTCCGAAAGAAAGACCCTCAACTACGTGACGAAACGCCAGAAAACTGATATCAAAAACCAAGGCCTCACGGCAACGCGTCAAAGCTGGGCGGATACCCCGGTACAAATGGGCGGATGTTGTCGGAATAGGTGGGCGGATATCCCGGAATATGCACCCGTCCGCCGGTCTTTGCATCGGGAAGCTCAATACAGTCGTCCTTAACGTACTCCCAGCGGAGATCCCGTATCTCCGACATCCGGCAGCCCGTCAGCAGAAGCAGGCGGAAGGCGGCTACTGCCGAGGGCATTTCTTCCTCGGCCTCGCGCAGGACCTGGCCCAGCCGCTCGGCAGCGCCATACACAGAGTTTCAGATACTCCCGGTCAATGAGTAGCAAATCATTGCAACCAGTTAGTTGCGGTTTAGTCCTGTCTCTGCATGCCGCGTGTCCAACACCTGCTTCCAATAAGTCTCTCGAGCGAGGATCGTCTGATCATCAACGCGAGTATCGTGATGTTCTAGCAAAGCCAACTTGAAGTACTTTCGGCAGTACTCGAGATCATGGCCCTTCAATAGATCACGCATCCCGGCATTTCCACCGTGACCAAGGGACGCATACTCCTTCCAGCGCGACCAGACACCCCACTCGCCATATGCTGATCCGACATAGCGCCGTTGGGTTTTTATGTCTGTAACCAGATAGACGCCCTTTACGTGGCTTAGAGCTGCGGACCAATCTTGGCGACCTGTTTGGATCAGTGCCTCAAGTTCTGAAAAGTTAACGTTTACTGAACCGTACCCAGGAAAAGACCTTCCTGTGTAGAGCGCTGACAGTACCTCTGATACGACAAATTGCTCGTAATGCCTCTCGAGTTTTAATCGGGTGCCGCGTCCTTTGTGCACACGATGGAGCTTAAGTCGGCCTACCAATGGTGCGAGTTGGTTCGACTGTTCAACGTCATAATGCTTTTTTCCATCAGCGCCCGTTCTGATGCCGTTCACATCCCAAATACCACCAAACATCCACAGGTCGGGTGACGTGGGCATCTGCATTAGTGAAAAGATGTACGGACGATTGAAGTCGTTTCTACCGGGATAAGTCCGCTGCCAATCGGACCAAGGCTCCATTCCCCTTACAAAGGCGTGCATTGGTTGTTCCTTACGATTCCACCGCGCAAAATGGATCTTGTAATCCTTTATGCTGGTGGGGCGCCAAAATTTGGAAAGAAGAAATTCGCGCTCGCCCATTACGCCTCTCCACTTTGATCTTAGTGCTGAACAAGCCGATTACGTGCATCGTCCACGGAAAATTAATCCCATTTTCCGAAACGAATGTCCATGCCGCACCTAAATCCAGCAGCATTGTAAGGAACTTTGAGCGTTCGATTGGATTCTACGGTCCGCTGCTGAAGCAGGGCTCGTACGTCCGATCTCACGGTGCAGATACGCCCAATCTGGCTGCGGGAATATTCCCGGTGCTGTGCCACATGTGCGGGGATACAGGCGCTGCTCAAGATCAGCATCGGTCAGGCCTTCTGGCAAAGGCCAACCCAATCCCGCCGCGCGGGCAATTGCGCAATCCGCTTGATGGCCTCCCCGGCAATGGCGGAACCTTGTGCGGCAAACACATCGACAAACTTGCGTCGGATGTGGGCCATGCAGGCCACTTCCGTGGCTTTACCTTCACCGAACACGCCGTTGAAACCGGCATAGCCATCCGCATGCACCCAGCCTTGATAACCAGACAGGTGCTTGACCGGGTGCTCACCCTTTCGATCCACTGTGAACTGATACCAAACGCAGGGCGGTGCCCGTCCAGCACAGCTGGACAGATTGTCTGTTTGTGCGCCTGTGGCTGGCATCTTCCTTTGAAGATGGCGATGCCTTGCCCAGAATGAGTGTGATCTGGCAAATCAACTCGCCATAACGATCGGTCACTTCGATAAAGGGATTGAGAAGCCTGGACAGTTCCTTCGTCCGCTGTGCCGCATATATCTCCAGCGCCGCGTAGTTTGGTATTGGCTCCTGAATTTGTTCTGCCAATTCTGTGTCGCTGACTATGTCAAGGTGCGGATGACATTCGATAGCACGCGGGTCGAGCGGCAGTCATCTTGATTATTGTCCACACCTTCTTCAGCGCAGTCTGCATAGCGATTTATGAAGAGCCGCTCGATGGAGGATCGACGATACGTGTAACTCCTGTGTAATCCGTCCCGGAACGTTCCGGACTTGTTCCGTTGGAGGCAATCGACGCTCAAGTATGATGACCTTCGTAAGCCTTTGATTTCAGTTCAATTCGGACGGCGTCGGCGATGCTGTGCCACCTTCGCATGAAAACTGAAAATCCTCGTGTCGGTGGTTCGATTCCGCCCCCGGGCACCATTTGCTTCTGGGTCGGCGTCAAATACCGACGTATTCGATCCAGCCAGTTTGCCCACGCCTTGACCGTTTGAGCGCTTTGAAATAGCACTGCGGCGCTTCGCGGGTATGATGTAATGGCAGCCTGTCAGCTTCCCAAGCTGAACGCGCGGGTTCGATTCCCGCTACCCGCTCCAGATCCTGGAGGTGCCCTTTTGGAAACGGAAGGTTCTGCCGTCAGCCTGACACCGTCTATTCGATCTCACCAGCAGATAAGTAATCCAATTCAGAGCGCACTTTGTCGAGCGCACCCGCAGCCCAGTCGCCCGAGCAACGCGCGCGCCGTTCGCTGACCCATGCCTCAGCGGCGCGATCAGACATTGACAAAAGGTCGACGCCAAAATCATCAGGAACGAAATTGCCGGTATCGCCGCCGGCAAGTTCATGAATTCGCGTTGCCATCAGTTGGCCAACCGTGGGCCTGGGGTGAAAATCCGGCCTGAAGAACTGGCTAAGCCGCCGCTCGTTCAATGTCCCCTCAAGCGCGATGGAATTGAGGTAGCGAAATGAATGCAGCGTCAGGTTGGCCTGGCAGGTCGCGGCCAGAGGGCGCAACTCGTGCATGACCGCCAGCAACGGGCCGCTGTTCATAGGGCACAGGCCCGAAGCTGTGATGTGGGTGGGCAGTTGAAATACGTGAACATCGGTCCTGGCATCGCACGCCAGATCGATCATGCGCTTCAGGGTTTCAAACGAATTGCGCCGCGCGCTCGCGCCTCTGAGCGCCATAGCGGGCCGGTCGGTATTTTCGTCAAACAGGTCGCGACCCAATTTGGTCAACCTGTCGCGGTCTTCAAGATAATCGTGCCGCTGGAACGGTGACAATACATCTTCGCGCTGCGCCCCGCGCGCCAGAGCGAATTTCGCAGTCAGAAAACGATACCCAAATCCAAGGGCCGATCCCGAGAAGTTGATCTTGAGCGCCCGGTAAAAGCCGACAAAGCGGGTTGGCTCACCGGTTTCGTCCAGGTGCAAAATCCGCTCGTCAAAGCCATGGCGCAGCCGCGTTGCACGCGGCGCGTCAAAAAACGATTCCAGATGCAGATAAATGCGCTCCGGCGGGTGCGTGAAAAAGGCCGATTGTGCGAGCCGGAAGCTTTCGAAAGACGAGCCACCAGAAACGCCGAAGTTAAAGAATTTCTCGCCGGTCAGCCGCTCCATCATTTCGGGATCAAACGCGTCGCGCACCCAGGACGCCCCGAAGGCGATCGCCTGCGGTTTCACATGGTCATAAAGCAGCGGCTTGAACTGCCGTGTCCAGCCGGGGATCATCTGGGCAATACTCGCATTCTGAGGGGACCGGATCTGTGCGAATAACAGGTTGTTTCCGACAACCACGATCGCGATTACCGCAATCAACGATCCCAGAACCCGCCGGAACTGGAGCCTGAGCATTCGGTTTCGCGTTTCCAGGATTGATCTATTCATGGCCCGGCCCGTCAGAATTGGAAGTAGATGAACGGGCTCAGGTTTGACAGCGAAAACCAACCGGCGATGAACAGAACGACTGTAGCTAATACCCAGAGCCAATTGAAACGAAAGATAATTCCGCGCGATATTGTCATCTGCTCGGCAAAGCGATCCCGGTTCAGGGCGACCGGGAACCGCCGCGTCATCTGAATGGCATTTGGTGCGAACCAGATAATCAGAAAATAGAGTGGAAATATCGCGACGATGCTGTTTAAGGGGTCTGTGATGCTGCTTGCGGACCCTCCAAAAAACATAGCGTGCAGGAGCCTGCCTGCCGTGCCCAGATCGGCGGCCCGAAACAGCACCCAGGCAACCGAAACGCTGGTGAAGGTCAGGGCGATGCCAAATATCCGGTAGACTTTGGTCTTGCAAATCTTTGAAAGTGCGGTGGATCTGCCGCGCATTTTGGCCCACAGGTGATTGGCGAAGATCATCATCCCGTGGACAAATCCCCAAAGAACAAATTGCCAGCCCGCGCCATGCCACAGACCACCGAGCGTCATTGTTCCGGCAATCGCGACCCCGGTTCGCCACAGACCGTGGCGGCTGCCCCCGAACGGAATGTAAAGGTGGGTCAGCAAAAAACGGCTAAGCGTTATGTGCCACCGGCGCTAGAATTCGCGAATGCTTGCAGCTTTGTAGGGCGAGAAAAATTTGATCGGCAGGCGGATGCCGAACATGAAGGCAAGACCGATGGCCATATCCGAATAGCCTGAGAAATCGAAATAAATCTGAAAACTATAGCCAATTGCCGCTGTCCAACCGTCGAGCATGCTGATCGCGCCACCCGTGGCTGCATGATCGAAGATGACATCGATATGGGGAACAAACGGGTCGATCGATACCGACTTTTTGAACAACCCGACCGAGAACAAAAACAGACCCAGAGAAAAGTGATCCGCGCGTAACCGCCAATCTAGCTTGCGTGCGAGTTGCGGCAGCATCTCAAGATGCGACACGATCGGGCCGGCAATGAGCTGAGGGAAAAACGAGACGAAGAACAGGTAATTGGTAAACTTAACTTCACGCAATTCACCCCGGTAAACGCTCACCAGAAAGGCGATCTGCTGAAAGGTGAAAAACGAAATGCCCAGAGGCAGAACAAGCTCCGCCATCGGGATCGAACCACCAAAAAGGGTGTTCAGGTTTTCGATGAAAAAGTCGAAATACTTGAAATAGGCGATGGCGCCCAGGTTTGAGGCAACGCCAATCACAAGCAGGATTTTTCGGTTGACGGCTCCGCTGGCTATTCCAAGCCGGCGGGCAATCAAATAATTGACGACGATTGACCCAAGCAGCAGCAAAAGGTGAATCGGCACCCAATTTGCGTAAAAAACCAGAGAGACCAGGATGAGCACATACTTGGTAAACTTAACTTCACGCAATTCACCCCGGTAAACGCTCACCAGAAAGGCGATCTGCTGAAAGGTGAAAAACGAAATGCCCAGAGGCAGAACAAGCTCCGCCATCGGGATCGAACCACCAAAAAGGGTGTTCAGGTTTTCGATGAAAAAGTCGAAATACTTGAAATAGGCGATGGCGCCCAGGTTTGAGGCAACGCCAATCACAAGCAGGATTTTTCGGTTGACGGCTCCGCTGGCTATTCCAAGCCGGCGGGCAATCAAATAATTGACGACGATTGCCCGGCCCTCCAGCCTGCCTGACAGCGACTGCGGCCGTATGCGGACAGCAAGCGCGTAAAGCGCCAGGACGATGACCAAAAACAATATGAAAATATTGGATGCAAAGACCATGCGAGGAATGCGCCCCAGACCGAACCCGGGCCACCTATCGCCGATGCCCGCGCCATTGCAAGGCTTGGGTTGCACCGCGTAGCCGAACCTGCATCAACGCGTTGCCCCGGCTGCCTGTCGGTCGGTGAGAACACCAAGCCCGCGATGTCCGTTTGCCTGGGTGTGTTGCTGGCGGAGAGACAGGGATTCGAACCCTGGGTGGGCTTGCACCCACAACGGTTTTCGAGACCGCCCCGTTCGACCACTCCGGCACCTCTCCGCGGTCGCGGGTCTGCTTAGCCAAACAGGGCTTGCGTCGCAAGCCGATTAGGGTGTTGCCCGCACAGGCGAATGCGGCAGTAAGCCAAGGATTGCCTTGCCAAAGCCCGCCAACCCCCTAATTGTTGTCGCGCACGAATTATCTATGGAAAACACTGTCAGATGAAACACTTCCGCCAGCTTTTTTTGGGCGTTTATCTCATCGCCGCGCCGGTGATCGCGCAGGGTCAGGACGCCTATCAACTCCTCGCGGATGCCATGCGGCTGCCTGAGATTATTGAGGTCATGCGCGCCGAAGGCCTGGACAGCTCTTCCGATCTGGCCACCAACATGCTCGGCGGTGTGACCGACCGGTTTCTGGCCTCGGTGGACCAGATTTACGACACAGATCGTATGGAACTGATCGTCATGAATGGTCTGTCGCAGGGTCTGAACGAAAACGCCGCAGAGACCGCTGCCTCGTTCTTTCAAAGCGAGCTGGGCGCGCAGATCATATCTTTGGAGATCAGCGCGCGTCTTGCATTTGGCGATGTGGCCATCGAAGAGGCAAGCAACGAAGTGGCCAAAGATTTGCCGCGAGCCGATCCTGAGCGCTTCGATCTGCTCAGCGAATACATTTCTGTCAACAATCTGATCGAGAACAACGTGGTTGGCGCGCTCAATTCCAACCTCGCTTTTTTTGAAGGGCTGGTTGAGGGCGGGGCTTTTGATCGCGCAGTGAGCGAAGATGAAATGCTTGCAGAGGTTGCCGCCCAGGAGGCCGAGATACGCGCGGACACCGAGTTGTGGCTGCAATCCTACCTGGCACTGGCCTATCAGCCTTTGTCCGACGAAGAGCTGGGGCTGTACATTGATTTTTCCGGCACGGGTGCCGGTCAGGCGCTCAATCGGGCACTATTTGAAGGATTTGACGAGATGTTCGTCAATATCAGCCGGGCCCTGGGATTGACGGTCGGCTCGATAAGCGGGGCGGAGCAATTGTAGGGTGCACATCCGGTTTGCGCCTTGACAGATGATGCCGGGTCTTCGATAAGCCCGCATTCCGGGCCGAGGCTCGGGGCGGATAGGATAATTCACCCTTTGCGGGGTCGCAGTTCAAGGCGGCACATGCCGAAACGCCGGGGCAAAACCGGGGCCAAAGGACGCGGGATAAGAAGGAAAGACAGATGTTTGCGGTTATGAAAACCGGCGGCAAGCAATACAAAGTCCAGAGCGGCGATATATTGCGGGTCGAAAAACTGGCAGCTGAGGCTGGCGAGACAATTCAGTTCAATGAAATTTTGATGGTCGATGCCACCGTGGGCACGCCGTTGGTCACGGATGCGGGCGTGCAGGCCGAGGTCATCGACCAGATCAAGGGCGACAAGGTCATCCATTTCGTCAAGCGGCGGCGCAAGCATGGCTCAAAGCGCACCATAGGTCATCGCCAGCAGCTGACCGTGCTCAAAGTGACCGACATTCTGGCGCGCGGCGCTGATAAATCCGGCGTCAAGGCCGCTGTTGGTGCCGGATCGGTCTCTGCCGCCGCAGTTGCTGTGACCAAGCCCGTCAAAAAATCCGCTCCGAAAAAGGCGGTGCCAAAAACGGCAGAGGTCAAGACTGAAGCACCCAAAAAGGCGGCCCCGAAAAAAGCCCCACCTAAGGCCGCTGACGGCGATGATCTGAAGCAGTTGTCAGGTGTCGGTCCGGCGCTGGAGAAAAAGCTGAACGAAGCAGGCGTGAGCACATTCGCCCAGATCGCCGACTGGAAGAAAGCGGATATCGAGTCTATGGACGAAAAGCTGTCATTCAAAGGCCGGATCGAGCGCGAGGGCTGGGTCGCCCAGGCCAAGAAACTGGCGAAGTGAGGAGATCAACCAATGGCACATAAAAAAGCAGGCGGTTCATCCAGAAACGGACGCGACAGCGCCGGTCGCCGGTTGGGCGTGAAACTTTACGGCGGGCAAAAGGCTATTCCAGGCAATATTATCGTGCGCCAGCGCGGCACCAAATGGTGGCCGGGCGCGGGCGTAGGTATGGGCAAGGACCACACGATATTTGCCACCGCTGAGGGCGCTGTGACATTTCACAAGGGCCTTAAGGGGCGCACCTTTATTTCGGTCCTTCCCGCGCAGGCAAGTGTCGAATAGCCGAAACCCTTATACGAAATCTTCAATGGGATCGGCTAAATAACCGGTCCCTTATTCGTTTCGGCGGATCGGCCCCCAGTAGATCAATTTTCTGTGGCGTCGCGCACGAAGATTGAAGAACCAAGCCAGGCCAACCATCTTTGGATTGGGCAGGAAAAACAAAAAAAGGCCAACAAGAGGTAGGAACCCATGATAATCGACCGCATCACGAATTTGCCGGTGATTGAGGCAGAGCGCTTCATTCTGCGTCCATTGCGCAAAGGCGACGCTGAATTGCTGGAGGCATATTCCAGCGACGCGCGCGTTGCCAGGGCGACCAAGAACATGCCGCATCCGGTCAAATCCGGGGTTATCGAGGCGTATATCTCAAACGCGCAGGCCGAGGACCGCGAAGACGACATCTGGGCAATCGACGGCAGTGCTGCGGGTCGGGCCGATGTCATGGGTCTGATCTGGCTGACCCGCATGGACCGCGAGCAATCCGAAGTGACATTCTGGGTGGGCCCTCAGTTTTGGAATATCGGGCTTGCGTCCGAGGCCCTGACAGCGCTCATCGGCGAAAATCCACATCAGGCCCTGACCATGTTTGCAGAGGTGTTTCAGGACAATCCGGCGTCGGCCCGGGTGCTCAGAAATGCCGGTTTCGCCGCTCTCGGCGATGCGGAGGCTTTTTCGGGGCGCGCGACGAAGCCGCCCCAACCTGGACCTACGTCAAGAATCTCAAGAGATAGCCCCGGCCAGGCGGTCCCGCAATACGCCGGACCGCACCAACTTCAACCCCAAATCGTTCCGGCAACCGCAAATATAAGTGGAACCATCGATATTGGGGTATGGAGCACAAGATGACAAAGGTTATTGAGACAAAAAGACTGCTGCTGCGCCCAGCACGGATCGACGACGCCCCTGAGATGGCGCGCCTGATCGGCGATTGGGACGTGATGCGCTGGCTGACCAGACCGCCATGGCCGTACGGGAAAAAGGACGCCGAATGGTTCATTGGCGACATCAGCTCTGTCGGATCGCGCGCGATTTTGACGGCGGGCAGATTTGCCGGCGTGGTCGGTATTCGTGGCGAGCTCGGCTACTGGCTTGGTCGCAAGTATTGGGGGCAGGGGATCATGAGCGAAGCCGCATGCGCCGTCATTGCTGAGCACTTTGCCACAAGCGACAAAAATTTGGACTCCGGCTATCTATTGGGCAATGAAAGTTCGGCCAATGTGCTTGCCACACTCGGATTTCGGGCGACAGAAGTCAAAACTGATTTCTCCGGGCCGCTCGACGCCAACGTTCAAGTGCAGAAAATGCAACTGACCATGGGTCAGTGGAGGGTGCAACATGCTCCCTGAAATCGTCACCAAGCGCCTGACTTTCCGCCGCGCCCGGCCGTCGGATTTCGACGCCGTGCTGAACATCTACGGCCGTCCGGAAGTTGCGCGCATGGTAGCCAGCTGGCCGATCCCGCCCGATCACGACCTGATCCGCGAGCGCTGCAATCCGTTTCCGCGCGAAGATGGGATCGTTGGCGTGGTCGAATGCGCCGGCCGGATAGTCGGCAGCGCAGGCATCAGCCGCCTTGATGGCGGATCGTTCGACATGGGTTACGGCTTTCACCCCGATCACTGGGGCAAAGGGTATGCGACCGAGATGGGATGCGCGCTGATTGATGCAATCTTTGCGCGCTACGACGCCGAGCGCGTAACTGCCGGGCACTGGCCGGACAATCCCGCATCCGCCAGAGTGCTGGAAAAACTGGGACTTCAGAAAACCCATGTCGGCCTGGACTGGAGCAAAGCCCGTGGGCAAGTGTTGGACGCGCATGTCTATGAATTGACGCGTGCCCAGTGGCTGGCGGCCAATCCACTAGGAATCGAAACCGAGCGGCTGGTGATCCGGCGCTACGTTGCCGCGGACATTGCCGCGCTGCACTCAATTGTTTCGGACGAAGGTGTCGCCCGCATGGTGTTGGCATTTCCCAATCCTGTAGGCGGCGAAGCCGTCGCGAACTGGGCCTACAAGACCCGTTATAGAGGCCGCCCGGGATTTAGCGCCGGTGTGTTCAACCGGGCCGGCAAGCTTGTCGGCAACGTGGGTCTGGCACCAAAAGGCGCATCGGCCATGTATTTCGTGGGCAGAGAAAACTGGGGCAATGGTTACGCAACCGAAGCCATGCGGGCGTTTTTGGGCTGGGCATTTGAGCGCTACGATCTTGAAGCGCTCGATGCTGACCATTTCATCGATAATCCTGTCAGTGGTGGGGTGCTGAACAAACTGGGCTTTGCGAAAACCGGGAAGGGGATGGGTGAAAGCGCGGCGCGGCTTGAGCCCGAACCGGTTATCCTCTATCGCCTCACGCGGGATCGCTTTGAGGCGCTGGGACCATGAAATTTCTCGACCTTGCCAAGGTCTACATCCGCTCGGGCGGCGGTGGGGCCGGATGCGTCAGCTTCCGGCGCGAGAAATATGTCGAATATGGCGGGCCCGATGGCGGTGATGGCGGGCGTGGCGGCGATGTTTGGGCCGAGGCGGTTGATGGTCTCAATACGCTCATTGACTTCCGCTACCAGCAACATTTTTTTGCCAAAAACGGCCAGCACGGCATGGGACGCCAGCGCACCGGCAAAGACGGCGATACCGTGGCGCTGAAGGTGCCAGCGGGCACCGAAATCCTTGATGAGGACGAAGAAACGGTGATTGCCGACCTTACGCAAGTGGGCGAGCGGGTGCTGTTGGCACGTGGCGGCAATGGCGGTTTTGGCAATCTGCATTTCAAATCCGCCACCAACCAGGCCCCACGCCGGGCCAATCCCGGTCAGGAAGGTGTTGAACGCACGATCAGACTGCGGCTGAAACTGATTGCCGATGTCGGGCTGATCGGCCTGCCCAATGCAGGTAAATCCACGTTTTTGGCCGCCACATCCAACGCGCGGCCCAAGATCGCGGATTACCCGTTTACTACGCTGACGCCTAACCTAGGGGTCGTCGGCGTTGACGACACCGAGTTCGTCGTGGCCGACATTCCTGGCCTGATCGAAGGTGCCGGAACCGGCAAGGGGTTGGGCGATTTGTTTTTGGGTCACATCGAGCGTTGTTCGGTGCTGTTGCATCTGGTTGACGGGACGGGCGCCGATGTTGCGGCTGATTACAAGGTGGTCCTGAATGAACTGGGTGCCTATGGCGCGGGCCTGACGGGCAAGCCGCGGGTGACGGTGCTCAACAAGACCGACGCGCTGGATGGCGAGGTATGGGCCGCCAAACTGGCAACGCTGGCCAAGGTCGCCGATGGCCCAGTGATGGCGATGTCCGGCGTTTCACACGACGGATTGACAGATGTTCTGCGGGCTCTGCGCGCGCCCATCGATGCTGGTCGCCTGCGCAGGCACGATGAACAGATGGCGGGTGTGCCGTGGCATCCCTGAACGACGCCAAGAGGCTGGTCGTCAAGATCGGTTCGGCGCTGCTGGTTGAAGATGGCGTCTTGCGCGCCGACTGGTTGCATGGGCTGGCAAAGGACATCGCCGATGCCAAGACGCGCGGCACGAAAGTTATCCTGGTCTCGTCAGGATCGATCGCGCTGGGGCGTGCTGCACTTGGCTTGCCCGAGGGGACGCTGCCGCTGGAACAATCCCAGGGTGCCGCTGCGGTGGGCCAGATTCGGCTGGCGCGCGCCTATGAGGAGGCGCTGGCGCCCTATGACATAACCACGGCACAGGTGCTGGTGACACTGGAAGACAGCACCGACCGGCGCCGTTACCTCAATTCGCGGGCAACGCTGGAAACGTTGATCGGGCTCGACACGGTGCCGATCGTGAACGAAAACGACACGGTCGCCACAGATGAAATCCGCTATGGAGATAACGACCGGCTGGCCGCGCAAATCGCCGTGACCATTGGCGCCGATCAACTGGTGCTGTTGTCGGACGTGGACGGGTTTTATTCCGGAAATCCAAGGACCGATGCTGCCGCCACGCGCTTTGACAGGATTGACCGGATCACGCCGCAGATCGAGGCGATGGCGGGCGATGCAGGGTCGGGTCTGTCCAAGGGTGGTATGAAAACCAAGCTGATCGCCGCCAAATCCGCGACCGCCGCCGGTTGCGCGATGGCAATCACTGACGGGCATCAATTCCGGCCGTTGCGGGCGCTTAGCCAGGGTGCCGCGGCGACATGGTTCACTGCCCAGCTTGATCCGCAAACTGCTCGCAAGCGCTGGATTGGGGCGATGAAGCCTAGGGGTCAGATCACCATCGACGCCGGTGCGGCGCGCGCGCTGGGTGGCGGCAAATCGCTGTTGCCAGCTGGTGTCACGGGCGTGGCGGGCGATTTCGGACGCGGCGATCCGGTGGCGATCATCGACGCGGATGGCACCCAACTCGGTATCGGTCTGGCGCGCTACACATCCCAGGAAGCAAGCGCCATCAAAGGCCAGCGCTCGGACCGGATTGAGCCGATCCTGGGCTATCCGGGCCGCGCCGCATTGATCCATCGCGATGATATGGTGCTTTGACCAAACAGGCAGTTGGGTCCATAAATACCCGCGCCGGAGGCAGAATAATGAAAGACATTGACGATATTGCCGCAACCATGCGCGAGATCGGCGATCTGGCCCGCGGTGCCGCAACTAAGCTCGGGTTCGCCAGTGGCGAGCGCAAGCACGCCGCGCTGATCGCCGCAGCGGATGCGGTTTGGGCGTCGCGCGCCGAAATCATCGCCGCCAACCGTAAAGACTTGGACTATGCCCAGAACAAGGGCCTGAACGCGCCGATGATGGACCGCCTGATGCTGGATGAGGATCGCATTCGCGGCATTGTCGATGGCCTGCGCGCGGTGGCCGAACAGCCCGACCCGGTCGGCGAAGTGATCGCTGAATGGGACCGGCCCACGGGCCTGCATATCCGCCGCGTGCGCACGCCTCTCGGCGTAGTCGGGGTCATCTATGAAAGCCGCCCGAATGTCACTGCCGATGCCGGCGCGCTGTGTCTGAAGGCCGGTAACGCGGTTATTTTGCGCGGCGGGTCGGAAGGTTTTCATTCGTCCCAGGCGATCCACGCTTGTCTGGTCGCGGGGCTGAGGGCAGCAAATTTGCCCGAGGCCGCGATCCAGCTTGTGCCGACCCGAGACCGCGCCGCGGTCAGCGAGATGCTGGCCATGACCAAGCATATCGACGTGATCGTGCCGCGCGGCGGCAAAGGGCTGGTTGGTTTGGTGCACCGCGAGGCTCGCGTGCCGGTTTTTGCCCATCTGGAAGGCATCGTGCACATTTATATCGACAAGTCGGCCGATCCGCAGAAGGCGCTCGATGTGGTGCTGAATGCCAAAACCCGCCGCACCGGCATATGCGGGGCCGCAGAATGCCTGCTGATCCACGCTGATATAGCTGCGACGCTCGGGCGTGATGTGATTGCAGCACTGATCGACGCAGGGGTGCGCGTCCACGCCGACGACGGGCTGCAATTTGCCGGGACAATGCCGGCGAGCGATGCCGACTTTGGCCGCGAATATCTCGACATGGACATCGCCGCACGCCGGGTGCCTGATATCGGCGCGGCCATCGCCCATATCCGCCAGTATGGCTCCGACCATACCGATTGCATTCTGACCGAGGACCAGAACGCCGCCGATTGCTTCTTTGAGCGCCTCGACAGCGCTATCTTGATGCACAACGCCTCGACCCAGTTTGCTGATGGTGGTGAATTTGGCATGGGTGCCGAGATCGGCATTGCCACAGGCAAGTTGCACGCGCGCGGCCCGGTGGGGGCGGCGCAGCTGACCAGTTTCAAATATCTTGTCACCGGCGACGGTACGACCCGCGACTAGTCTAGGCGTCCTTAAGGCTCTGCCGGTTTCGATGTCTGCGGGCAGATGCGATGACCCTCGATCTCGCTGAAGAGCGGTTTCCTTTTGCCAATTCTCAAGTTATCCAGACCACCCATGAGCACAATCCTCGACCAGATCAAAGCCTACAAGCTCCAGGAAGTCGCAGCCGCGAAGGCTGTAACCTCTCTGTCGGAACTCGATGCGCGGGCGCGTGAAATGTCGCAACCGCGCGGCTTTGCGAGGTCACTGGCTGCTGCCATGCAGCGTGGCTACGCACTGATCGGCGAGATCAAAAAGGCCAGCCCTTCCAAAGGCGTGATACGCGATGATTTCGATCCACCTGCGCTAGCCAAAGCTTACCAGGCGGGCGGCGCGTCCTGTCTGTCGGTCCTAACCGACGGGCCGAGATTTCAGGGCAGGCCTGAATATCTGACATCGGCGCGCGAGGCCACCCAATTGCCGGTTTTGCGCAAGGATTTCATGTATGACGCATACCAGGTGGCCGAAGCGCGGGCCTGGGGGGCCGATGCGATCCTGATCATCATGGCCTCGCTCAGCGATGCGCAGGCGGTTGAGCTGGAAGCGGCCGCGTTTGAGCGGGGTATGGATGTTCTGGCCGAAGTTCACAATCGAGACGAGGTGGAGCGCGCTCTGGCGCTGAGAACGCCCCTAATCGGTATCAATAATCGCGATCTGAGGACGTTTGAGACCACGCTTGAAACCACGCGTCAGCTTGCGGCGCTGGTGCCCGAAGACCGGATTGCTGTCTCTGAAAGTGGCCTGTCCGGGCCCCAGGATCTGGCCGATCTGGCATGCCACGGTGCGCGCGCCTTTCTGATTGGTGAAGCGCTGATGCGCCAATCGGATGTCGCGGCGGCCACGCGGGCAATTCTGGCCAATCCGGTCAGGGCAACAGGATGAGCGGCAAGTTAACTCATTTTGACGCCGCCGGGCAGGCGCATATGGTTGATGTCTCGGCCAAGGACGCGACCAGCCGGATCGCGGTCGCCGAAGGTTCTGTGCGCATGTCGGGCGAAACTTTGGCGCTGATCACCGGCGGCGCGGCGCAAAAGGGCGACGTATTGGGCGTGGCTAGGCTGGCCGGGATCATCGGTGCCAAGAAAACCGCCGATCTGATCCCTCTCTGCCACCCGCTGCCATTGGCCAAAGTTGCGCTCGACCTGGAACCGGATCAGGATTTGCCGGGCATCCGGGTGACGGCAACGGTCAAAACCATCGGGCAAACCGGCGTCGAAATGGAAGCACTCAGCGCTGTCAGCATTGCCTGTCTGACCGTGTACGATATGGTCAAGTCGACCGATAAGACTATGGAAATCAGCCACATAAAATTGGTTCTTAAAGACGGCGGCAAATCCGGGCGATTTGAGGCCGAGCGATGATTTCTGTCTCTGAGGCGCTGGCTCGCGCCTTTGCCCTAGCCCCGTCCATGCCAATGGGATTTGTCGCGGTTGAAAAAGCCGCGGGCCGGGTATTGATTGAGCCGGTGAAATCCATGCGCGATCAGCCGCCGTTTGGTGCCAGCGCCATGGACGGATACGCCGCGCGCAGTGTCGATGTGGCTGCCGGGCAATCTTTGCAGGTCATCGGCCAGAGCGCCGCGGGCGCGCGTTTTGATGGCGGGGTCGGTCCGGGCCAGGCCGTGAGGATATTCACCGGCGCACCGGTGCCCGATGGCGCCGACCGCGTGGTTATTCAGGAGGATGTGATCGCAGATGGGTCCGCGATCACCATCGGCGAGAATATCGGGGATGCAAGCCATATCAGACCTGCGGGCTGCGATTTCCGCGCCGGCGCAACAATTGCAGCGCCGCTGCGACTGGGTCCGTCGGACGTTGCCCTGCTTGCTGCGATGAACATCGCTTTGGTTCCGGTCAGCCGCCAGCCTGAAGTTGCACTGATTGCCTCTGGCGACGAACTGGTGTCGCCCGGACAGGACCCGGGCGAAGATCAGATTATCGCGTCTAATAACGTCGCGCTCGCCGCGATCACGCAATCTGAAGGCGCCATCGTTCGCACATTGCCGATAGCGCGGGACAATGTGGCCTCGATCAAACTGGCGTTTGAACTGGCAAGCGGGGCGGATCTGATCATCACATCGGGTGGAGCGTCAGTGGGCGATCATGATCTGATCGGCCCGGTCGCGGCGGAACTGGGTATGGACCAAAGTTTCTATAAGGTCGCCATGCGCCCCGGCAAACCGCTTATGGCCGGACGTCTTGGCGCGGCGATGGTATTTGGCCTGCCGGGCAATCCGGTATCGGCCATTGTCTGCGCCGAAGTGTTTCTGCGCCCGATCCTGCGCGCCATGCAGGGATTGCCGGCCATCGCCATGGCGCGCCATCATGCGAAACTGGGCGCAGATTTGTCCGAAAACGGTCCGCGCGAGCATTACATGCGCGCCCATGTCGCGCCCGAAGGCACAATTGAGGCCGCCGAGCGTCAGGACAGCGCGCTGATAAGCGTCATGAGGTCGGCCAATGCCCTGCTGATCAGGCCGCCAGGCGATCCGGCGCGAAGTGTTGGCGCGACGGTAGAATATTTGCCGGTCTGAGAGTACACGCGGTAACCGTTTCTTAACCTTGTGCCGCTCCATTTCATCTGTCCATCGCCGCGCCGCCAGCGCGGTCGATTGACACATAACGGGAACACGTCTAGAACATTACCTGAACGTGCAGCCAAGTCACGACCCGGGACGGGAGGATAGAGCAGATGCTGACCCGCAAACAACTGGACCTTTTGGAATTTATTCATCGGCGGATGCAGTGCGAAGGCGTGCCGCCCAGTTTTGACGAGATGAAAGAGGCACTGAACCTGCGGTCAAAGTCCGGCATTCACCGATTGATCACGGCGCTGGAAGAGCGCGGATTTATCCGCCGATTGCCACACCGCGCCCGGGCGCTGGAAATCATCAAATTGCCCGAGGCGATGGAGGCCCGCCACAGCGGCTTTAATCCACGTGTCATCGACGGCGACAAGACCGATCAGCCCAAGGGCGCTATGCCGGTATTGGCAACAGGTGCCGTTGAACTGCCGGTCATGGGCCGCATCGCGGCCGGTGTTCCGATTGAGGCGATATCAGAAGTCAGCCACAACATCGCGGTGCCGGGGTCGTTGCTGAAGGGCTCCGATCCGCATTATGCGCTGGAAGTCAAAGGCGACTCGATGATCGAAGCCGGTATCAACGACGGCGATGTGGTCATTATCCGCGAAGGGCCAACCGCGGACAATGGCGATATTGTTGTCGCGATTGTTGAGGGTTACGAGGCGACATTAAAGCGATTTAGGCGGCGCGGCCATTCCGTTGCCCTGGAAGCCGCCAATCCGGCCTATGAAACCCGCGTTTTTCGTGACGACCAAGTCAAAGTGCAGGGCAGGCTTGTCGGGTTGATCCGCAGCTACTGATCGCCACGGGCTTTTTTATGGGACTTATATGCGTGAGTGCCCAAGCGGGTTAGGCTTTCGCCTCCTTTAGGTATTTCCACTCATCCCGCTTTTTCGGCTTCGCCCTGACGAGAGCCTTGGCGACGTTCTCTGGCGTGTCGGGTATTGGCGCAGGCAGAGGCTTCTCGACGGGACGGCCTCGGGGTCGCTTTTTGGCAGACTTCATGGCGCGTCCCTCCTAGCTAATGCGGCGTAAGTCTACCTGATCAAATCTCGGTACTGCAACCGCTTCCCAACCAACCCGCGAACGATGGCCTGCATCTGGTCTAACGTGTCCTTGGGGCGGTCGTTGTGGCGACCAGCAAACTCGCCGACATAGCGGTTTATATGCTTCTCACTGATGTGGTGGAAAGTGCCATGATATCCTCGCTTCAATGCGGCCCAAAACGACTCGATCCCGTTGGTATGAGCCGTGCCTATCCGGTTGTCACCCACACCCACTACATCTAGGGTGCTCCCAGTCGCCCGAGTAAAGCTCGGCGTAAGTGGGAGCGGTGACATCGCCAGCGATTCCGAGCAGGGACCGGAAGGCGTTGAACGGGCAGAATCGCCTGTTGAAGCGGAATGTGAACTCGTTGAGGTAGGCTTGGAGGTGCTGGTGGCTCACGCCGTGATGAATGCCACTCAGCCACGTCTTCAGGTTGGCGAAGACGAGATGAATGATCGGCAGATACTCCTCAGCGACCTGGGAGTTGCCTCGCTCGGCGACGGCGAGGTGTTTGTAGCCGCGCTTGGCGAGGCTGGTATAGCCGGACCAATCGTCGGTGATGACCGACGCACCCGAAGTAACGGCGCCCTCGACAAAGCCGCAGAGCGATTCCGCGCTGCGGTCTGGCACGACAGCGAGTCGGACACGTCCGGCGTAGCGACCGCCCTTCCGCTTATCGAGCTTGGTTCCCGGCTTGCGCTGTCGCACTTCAACGGCGCTGGCGACAAGAAGCTTGTGGTGAACGCCCCGGCCCTTGCCGCGCGTGCGGCCGCCGACCCAGGTTTCGTCGACTTCGACATGGTCGCAGGCCTCGCTGCCGATGCGGTCCTGATCCGGCCGAACCATACCAGCGCGGAGCTTGTGGAGGATCTGAAAGGCGGTTTCGTAACGGGAAAGCCCGACCTGGCGCTGGAACTGTGTGGCAGACATGCCGGGCGTCTGGCTGGCAACCAGATAGGCCGCCCAGAACCATACGCCCAGCGACGTATGGGAGCGCTCCATGACCGTCCCCGCCGTCAGCCCGGTGTCGCGGCGGCACTTTCGACAGCGCAAGACGCCGGGCCGGCTGGTGAAGCGGAACGGCTCTGCCGCCGTCTGGCAATGGGGGCAGACGAACCCGTCACCCCACCGCGCCTTCTCCAGGTAGGCGGCACAGGCCGCGTCATCCGGGAAAAGTCGTTGAAACTCGGGAAGCGACCGCGGAAACGAAAGGTCTTCGCGCTGCGGAACATCCATCCCCGCTTCGTCCGCCTCCCGAGCCACTCGACGCCACACCCTACATATAGTGGGTGTGGGTGACAACCGGATAGGCACGGTATGAGCCATGCCGTTCACATACTCGCTGATGCTGTGCTTCACGGTTTCGTGCTCAAAGGGCAACCCGCCGTAGCTCTGGTGATCGTCGGTGTAGACCGTCGCGCCCTTGGCGGCAAGGTCGCCCACGAAGCTGTGCAGAGTATCCTTGTCGGTGTTCTCGATCACCCTAGCGCTCACGCGGTTCGTGGCCCTGTCTTTCGCGCCGGCAACGATGGTTTTTCCCACGCCGCCGCGACCGGCCCGCAACTTCTTGTTGCCGTGTTTGTTCTTCTCCTTGCCGCCCATGTAGGTCTCATCAACCTCAACGGGGCCGGTAAAGTCGTCGCCGTTCTCATCCTGCCACGTCTCCCGAAGCCGGTGCGCCAGATGCCACGCGGTCTTTTGCGTGATGCCGAGATCGCGGTAAAACTTCATGCTTGACGTACCTTTGAGTCCGGTGGTCATCAAGTAAGCCGCGATCGCCCAGGCCTGCAAGCCGAGCTTGCTGTCGTGCATGGCCGTACCCGTCTTGACTGAGAACCGCTTGCGGCATTCCTTCTCGCGGCAGCGATAGGGCTGCGACTTATGCGCCGCGCCAGACTGGACGTTGACCGATCCGCAATGCGGGCACCAGGGACCATCGGGCCACCGCGCCTCGGCAAACCAGCGCTCCGCCGCATCGTCGTCCAGGAACATGCGGATTATCTGAGTGATGCTGAGTCCCTCTCTGAAGCTCTTGCCGGGGCCGCCCTTAGGCATGACTTACTCCTTCCCTATTATTAACAATATAGTGCCCACCACTAGGCATTTCAAGGGGATGGGGGAAGGAAAAAGCGGTTGACGCGGAAAGTCGTCCGATCTATACACCATCCTGATCTAAGAAGGGACTCATTCTCACATGCCTATCACCGTGGACCAGATCAAGCGCCGTCTGGACTCCGTCATGCAAAGAGCCGAGGCGGTGCGAGCGAACATCGACCGCTTGGAAGGTAATCTCCGAGAGATCGAGACGGAGAGGTCAGACCTGGAAGCGACCTATCGCGTCTGCACCCAACTCGAAGAAGAGGGTGACGAGCCGAACGGTGCGTCTCACGGCGCGGGCGAGCCGACCCAGCGAGCGCTAATCACGATGATCCTGAAGGAGGCTGATCATCCGATGAAGCCCGCCGAGATCGTGGCGGTGGCCATGGAGAAGCATGGTCGGAAGATTCCGGTCGGCACCATTAATGGAAATCTGAACAGATGGAAGAAAGAGGGGCGAGTGATTAACAGCAACATCGGCTGGTCACTCGCCCCTCCTATTCCCTGCAACCCGCAACCGGAGCGGACTGATCCGGTAGAAAGGGAGTGACGCTGATGACTTGGACAGCTAACAGCCCTGCGGCGGGCTGGGGTCACACTGAGTGTGACCCGAATCGCCGCTCCGATATACCGTAACCACTCCCACCTGCCCCTTCCACAAGGGGCAAGAGCGAACGGCATGTCCCCTGCAACAGGATGCGCCATTCGTGCTTTTTCCCACAATACCAAAGGTGATGTCAAGATGCGTACGGCACTTATAGCGGTTCTGGTTCTAACGGCGGGCTCCGCTGTCGCGGCGAACGACGACCTGACCACGGAGGAAATCGCCAGGAAAGAAGGGTTTTCCTGCGGCGGCGACTTCGTGACAATGGGGCACACGAGCAACTCGTTCCCGATGGGCAGGGTCATCACCATCCGCAGGACTGAGGTCCTCGAGGTGTGGATGTGGGGCGACATTGAAGACGGGTCAGACGTGTGGATCAAGGGATTTAACGAAGGACTGATACGGTTGCTGAGCATCTCGCCGGCGATATCCACCATGCTCCGAAAATGTCTGGAAGGCGGTTGATGCGCGGTGGCGGGAGCGTTGGGCACTCACGCATATAAGTCCCTTTTTTATAGATCAGCAGACGATTGTTCGCAGGCATTGTGATCAGGGCTGCACGTTTTAGCTGTCCTTGCACGCACATCGCATCAATATCCGCGACATCGCGCAATCCCCAGTTCGCGTTGTCGGCCCGCAGGCCACGATCGAAAGCCTCGTTTCCTGGCCCCGTGTGTTGGCCAAATTCCTTGAAAGGTCCATAAAAAATCAGCAATCCGCCGTCCCGCAAAACCCGCGCCGCACCGGACACAATCCCGTGTAGCACCGTGGGCGGCGATATGTGGATGACGTTGATCGAAAGAACTGCCGTCAAAGCGCCGAGGGCGCTGATATCCTTGCTTAGCGCCCAATTGCTTGCGGCATCAATGTTTAACGGGGTGCCAATTTTCGCGCCAAGTTCGCGCGCCCATGCGCCGATTGACAGGCGATGCGCCGTGTCAGGGTCCGAGGGATGCCAGGACAGGCCGCGAAAGGCCAGCGCGAATGCGGCGGCATGTTGGCCGGTGCCCGCCCCGATCTCCAGCACCGGGCCCGAGCGCGTCAGAAACCACGGGGCCAGTTCGGCAATCATTGTTGGCGCGTTTCGCAGAAACGTCGGTGCGATGAGACGCCCATCGTTTGTTCCGGCGTCCTGCCGGTAACAGCCCATGTGGCGCGAGGTGGGTTGGGTCATAGGCCCAGCGATCAAACACTATTGGGCGCATGGTAATCCCTTTTGGCGGCAAAGAAAAACCCCGCCCGTTTCGGGCAAGGTCTGAAGCGCCGAAACCGCTGGTCTACAATACCGCCTGCGCACCGATCATCAGCACGCCCATGGCAACGACAAAGCCAGCGTCGACCAAAACCGCGCCCGATTTTTTCTGACTGAAGAGATCCATCCCCGCAACCACAAAAGCGATCGCAAGGATCGCCACAATCGCCGCGCCGAGCATGTCTTGCGTTTCGGTCATGCCCACAGTCAGCGCCACCAGAAACGTGCCGATCAGTTGCACCAGCATTGCCGGCACAGGTGGGCTGGTGGGAGGTTGCAAGTTATGGCTGCCCTCGGCCCAAACCTTGCCGAACATTCTTGGACTGAACCAAAGCATGCCAGCCCCGTAGGCCAGCACCGTGCCGACAATTACCGCCAGCCAGTTGACCTCTGAAAAGGATGTATCCATTGTTATGTCCCCTCTTACGAAATTTCGTATTCATCATGCCGCCTAAGCCATGACATTGAATAGTCCAGCGCCTCCTCGTCGCGGCCTTTGGGGGTAATGTCGAGCAGGTGATATGCACCGTTCAGCATGTCGAGTCCGCGCGCATAGGTCGAATATGTGTGATAGATCGCGCCATCGTCATCACGCGCAAAAACGCTGATGCCTGGCATGTCAGACATACCCATATCGACCTGCCGGTAATTGTACGTCACTTTCCCGGACTTGCGGGCGGCATCGGAAAATGTCACCGCGAAGTCCTCGCTGAAACTGTTGTTCAGCGATGAGACCCATGGCAGGGTCCAGCCCATACGTTTGCGATAGCCAACAAGTTCGCCAATTGGCCCTTTTGATACCAGCGCCAGAGCGGTATCGCGGGCGGCCAGATGGGCCTCGATCCCTTCAAAATTATCGATCCAGAACGAGCAGGATTTGCACCCTTCGGTCCAGTCGATGCCGTACATGAAGTGATAAATCAACAATTGGCCGTGCCCGTTGAACAGATCGGCAAGCGTTATACCAACGGCATCAATTTCTGACTCTGTGGGGATTCCCAAATCGGTTTTGATCTGATTCAAGGTTGGCAAAGGAGGATCGCCATGCCAGCCAGTGTTCCGCTTCGTCGCGACTTTGATGCCCGCCACCTTCGTAAACTCGCCAGCCGTTGCAAGGATGCCCGGCAGAGCCGCCGTCTGTTGTCTCTTGCGGCGGTCTACGATGGCATGCGCCGTGGAGAGGCCGCAAGGATCGGTGGGATGGATCGCCAAACCCTGCGGGACTGGGTTCACCGGTTCAACGAAGAGGGACCGGATGGCCTCACCAACCGCAAGGGCGCGGGCCGGACGCGCTACCTGAGCGATGTCCAGATGAAAGAACTTGGCGAGATTGTCGAGACCGGCCCCGATCCGGCGGTGGACGGGGTTGTCCGCTGGCGGCGGATCGACCTGAAGCGGGTGATCGAGGCGCGCTTTGGCGTCATCTATTCCGAGCGCGGGATATCCAGACTGCTTGGCGAACTGGGCTTTGCCCATATCAGCGCCCGCCCGCAGCATCCCAGGCAGGATAAGCGGATCATCGAGGCGTTTAAAAAAAACTTCGCCGACACGCTCCAGGTGCATATAGCTGACCTGCCAGCGGGAACGCCGGTGGAGATCTGGTTCCAGGACGAAGCACGCCTTGGCCAGAAGAATGGCCTGACGCGCCTGTGGGCGAGAAAGGGCACGCGCCCCCGCCAGCCGGCCGATCAGCGCTATCACAACGCCTATCTGTTCGGCGCCATCTGTCCGGCTCACGGCAAGGGGGCGGCGCTCATGCTGCCTTGGGCGGACGCGCAAGCCATGCAGATGCATCTCGACGAGATCAGCCGCCACGTCGCCCGAAAGGCCCATGCGGTTGTGCTGATGGATCGGGCCGGATGGCACACCACCGGCAAACTCAAAGTCCCGAAGAACCTCACCATCATCCTGCTGCCATCGCGCGCTCCGGAACTGAACCCGGTGGAAAATATCTGGCAGTACTTGCGCGCCAATTGGCTCTCCAACCGCGTGTTCGAAGACTACAATGCCATCGTCGATGCTGGATGCGAAGCTTGGAAAAAGCTCATCGCACAGCCCGAAACCATCACATCAATCGGAATGCGAAAATGGGCCCATATCGGTCAATGTTAAATGCCGCTGGTATTACTGGCCCGTTCTCGCCGTCGGACGCATAGGCCTCGTCGATTTTCACCCATGGCAGGGCACTGCGTGCGGCGCTGAGGGCGTCGCGCGCCTGATTGAATTCCTTTTCGCGGGCCAGCAGAGCTGTTCGCTCTGCCAGCCAGTCGGCCCGGGATGCGGTTTTGATGGTCATTGTGGCTCCTCTGGTTGAATTTCATGTCGCTGCGCTGTCGAGAGCACCAAGAATACCTGCCCAGCCGCCTGCATGATTGTCACGGCTTTCTTCGTCAGTGAATTTGACGTGGGTCAGATCAACCCGCGTTCCGCCGTCGATTTCGGCAAAATCCACGGTCACCGTGCTGTCGTCGACCGACATTGGCGATTGCCAAGTGAACACCAGCTGCGAATACGGATCGATTTTCTTGTAGATGCCGTGATGCGGTATTTCCTGATCTCCGGCCTTCATGACGATGTCAAAACGGCCGCCGACGGTAGCGTCGCTGGACGCGGTCGGCACAGTCATGCCGGGGCCGGGGGTCATGAAGCGGGCCAGCATATCGGGGTCAAGCCAGGCGTCAAACAACCGTTTGGCCGAGGCATTGATGGTGCGAGATACGTTCAATGTCAGGTCAGTCATGTCAGGTTTCTTTGAGATAAGATTGTCGAGCGCTTCGAGGCGAAGCTCCCAGATTGAGCGGAGCTGATTGAACCAATTGTCGATCTCGTTGACCGGCTCCAAGTTGGCTTCGATAAGGTGGACCCGGCCAATTGTGCGACGCGTGACCAGTTCGGCTTTTTCCAGTACTTTGATGTGTTTAGAAACCGAATTGAGGCTCATGTCGTAGTGGTCGGCCAAGTCCGTGACCCGCGTCGGGCCTTCCTGCGCCAGCAGTGTTAGAATCGAGCGCCGCGTTGGGTCGCTGGCAGCCTTCAGGACATCTGAAAGGCGGGCATGATTTGGTTCAACCATATGGGTGAATAACATGAGTCGCAATTTTAGTCAACCGGATGGGTGAATAAAATTTGGGGTGCTAACAGCAACTAACGGAATCAAAGAAAAAGATCGCGCCAGCAGGCACCATCAGGTCTAATCGTATTAGAGCGCTACTTTGCCGGCGCGATCATCATGATCATCTGGCGGCCTTCCATCTTGGGCACAGCCTCAACTTTGCCGATCTCCTCAAGATCGCCCGCGACGCGCTGTAACAGCTGGCGGCCCAATTCCTGGTGCGCCATCTCGCGACCGCGAAACCGCATCGTCACTTTGACCTTGTCGCCATTTTCCAGAAACTTCACCACGTTGCGCATTTTCACATCGTAGTCATGCACATCGGTGTTGGGACGAAACTTGATCTCTTTGATCTCGATGATCTTCTGCTTCTTGCGCGCCTCGGATTCGCGTTTCTGGGTTTCATATTTGTATTTGCCGAAATCCATCACCTTGCACACGGGCGGCGAGGCATTGGGAGATATTTCTACCAGGTCAAGTCCGGCTTCCTCGGCCAACTCGATGCCATGGGCCGGGGACACGACCCCGACGTTCTCGCCGTCTGCTCCGATGAGCCGGATTTCGTTGGCCCTGATGCGATCGTTCACGCGGGGGCCTGTTTCACGCACCGGCGGGGCGTTGTGGGGTCTGCGGGCTATTTTGCTGTTCCTTTGGTGAGTTTTATATGGCCTCGGAAAATAGGGTGGCTAGTCAGGGCTTTCAACCGAATTTTGAGCGGAATTGTGCAGACGGCCGAAATAGTTGCGCGATGCGCATTGCTGCGGCGGTTTAACTGGCATAAGCGCCGGGTGACGGCCCGACGGCCGGGGGAAAAAGGACGCGCAAGATGAACAGGAATCTGATAATCGCTGTGTTGATATTGGTGATCGGCGGTGGCGGATATTACCTTTATGACGCACGGCAAAAGGCTGCAGCAGAAGAGGCCGCCGTCGCAGCCCAGGCAGCAGCTGAAGCCGTCGCAGAGGCAGAAGCCGCAGCCGCGAAAGCCGCCGAGGAAGCCGCCGCCAAGGCCGCAGAAGAAGCCGCAGCGGCGCTGGAAGCCGAAATCGCGGCAATGTTTTCAGTCGAGAATTTCGATTTCCTGAACGTCGCCGGGATGATCGACGGCTCGGAAATGTCTGGCGCAGAAAAGACCGATCTAAAAATAGCGCTGCAAAAGGCCATCAGCGACCCGGCGGCGCTGCAATCCGCGCTGGACGCGGTGCGCGCAGCACTTGGCCAGTAACCGACTGGAATGACAATTCCTGGCCGTGCCAACCCGGCGCGGCCAAATGCCCAAATTGGTTCAGCCAACAAACGCCTTTTCGACCACATACTCAGCCGGGTCGGAATTGGCGCCTTCGCGCAGGCCAAAGCCTTCCAGGACGGCTTTCATATCGGTGTTGAAGGCCAACGAGCCGCAAACCATGGCGCGGTCGGTTTCGAGTGCGATGCTCGCAATACCAAGCTCGTCGAACACCCGCCCGGACGTCAGATTGTCGGTAATCCGGCCCATCTGCGGCGTTTGTTCCTGCGTAGTGGTCGGGTAGTAGATCAGTTTGTCGCCAACAATTTCCCCAATTAGCGGATCGCCGGGCAAGTTTTCGATCAGTTCGCGCCCATATGCCAATTCAGCGGCATCGCGGCAGGTGTGCATGATCACCACCTGGTCATAACTCTCGTAGGTTTCAGGGTCGCGCATCAGGCTAGCAAACGGCGCAATCCCGGTTCCGGTGGCAAAAAGCCATAGCCGTTTGCCCGCCAGCAGCGCGTCGTGAACCAGTGTTCCAACCGGTTTCGGTCGCAGGATGATCTGATCGCCCGCCTCAATATGTTGCAAGCGGCTGGTCAGCGGGCCGTCGGGCACTTTGATCGAGTAAAACTCTAATTCCTCATCCCACGAAGGCGAGGCGATTGAATAAGCGCGCAACAGCGGTTTTGCGTTTTCGCCGAGCAGGCCGATCATCACGAATTCGCCTGAACGAAACCGCAGAGATTTCGGCCGAGCCACCCGGAATGAAAACAGCCGGTCGGTCCAGTGTCGAACATGGGTCACCGTCTGGGCGTCGGGCAGAGTTGCCACGCGGGCTGCAGTTTGTTCGTTCACCGGGCTTGTGTCGTTCATCTGGTTTTTGCAACCGGGGCCTGCCCGGCGGCTCCTTCTAATCGTTGAGTGCTGCCAGCGAAAGCCGCTTGTCCGCGCAACCGCGCCTGGTAATCAAAGGCTTGCCAGTTGGCGCGGAAGGCCCAGTCCGCCTCGGGCTGGCGCCGGGCCAGATCACGGCTGATTTCGATCTCATCGAAACCGGCGCGGCGCGCCATTGCATATTGGTCCGATATGAGATGACCACTTGCGCGCAGCCGTCCGCGGTAGCCCATCAGGCGCAGCTGACGGGCGATGGTAAAGCCACGGCCATCGGCGAAACTGGGAAAATCGATGCGGATCATGTCAATACCGCCAATCTGATCGCGCAGGCTCACCGGATCTGTATCCGACGTCAGATCAAGCACATTGGCGGCGTCGAAATCTTCCCAATCCTCGCGGCCAAAGCCGGCGTCAGATACGATCACATGGGCATATTCCTCGGGGTCCGGTCCCGGAACCGGCTTGCCATCGACAAAGTGAATGCCGCATTCGTCCTTGTCGAACCCGCGCCAGCGGCCGGATCGTTCCTCATCACCTTCCTCAACTTTCGCGGTGCAGGGTATGCAGCCAAGCGAGGGATAGCCACGTTTGACCAGCGGGTGGCGGGGCAGGCGGTTGTTCAGGATATATTCCGCAACATCCTCGCGGGCCCAGTGGACCAGCGGATTGACCTTGATCCGCTGGCCTTCTTCGTCCTCGAAAAACTCCAACCCGGCGCGCGCGTCGGTCTGAAACCTTTTGCGCCCCGTGGCCCAGGAGTCGAACTCGCCCAGCGCGCGTTGCAGCGGTTCGCGTTTGCGCAACTCGCAGCAGGCATTGGGATCGGCCAGA
Source organism: Paracoccaceae bacterium (assembly GCA_965216135.1). GTDB lineage: Bacteria > Pseudomonadota > Alphaproteobacteria > Rhodobacterales > Rhodobacteraceae > CBDCFL01. Next base: position 55,209 of record CBDCFL010000020.1, on the reverse strand, counting down.
TGCAGAATGCCGTCGGGATCGCGCGCGAACACGTCCTCACGGGCGGGCCGGATGATGCGCACATCACTCAGGCCGAGGCTCTCGGTCACTTCGACCTGATAGGCGAGCGTTTCGGGAAACAGCATTTCGGTATCGAGAAACAGAACCGGCGTGGTGCGGTCGAGCACTGAGACCATGTGCAGCAGCGCCACCGATTCCGCGCCGAAACTGCTGACCAGCGCCATGCGACCAACCAAAGGATCGCTCAGCGCATGTTCGAGAACATCATGCGCTGAGTGATGGCGGTAGCGGCTGTTTAGCTCTGCGACGCGCTCCGAGACCGGGGCAAGGGGGGGGGCAAGCGGCATGTGCGGGCTCTTTTTCAGGATACAGCGCGGCTTTGAATGGGTCAGCCCCAAGGCGGCGGTAGGTTTCAAGAAATGTCTCATCCGCGCTTTGGCGGATGTCGAGATAGGCGCGGATCAACCGCTCAACGGCAGGGACGACCTGATCATAGGCAAAGCCGGGCCCGGCGCGCTCGCCGATCGCCGTGGTTTCCGTGCCGTCCCCGCCAAGCGTGATCTGGTAGTTTTCCACACCCGCCCGATCAAGTCCCAGAATGCCGATATGGCCAACATGGTGGTGCCCGCAGGCGTTGATGCAGCCGGAGATCTTGATCTTCAACGGTCCGATGTCATTTTCAAGCTTAAGCTCGTCAAACCGGGTTGCAATCTCCTGGGCCACCGGGATCGACCGCGCTGTTGCCAAGGCACAATAATCCATACCCGGACAGGCGATGATGTCAGAGATCAGGCCGATATTCGCGGTTGCCAGACCGGACGCTTTCAGCGCGGCGTGAACGGCAGGCAGGTCGGCCCGGTGAACATGAGGCAGAACCACGTTTTGCTCATGGCTGATGCGCAGCTCGTCATGCCCATATCTCTCAGCCAGATCGGCCAACACGCGCATCTGATCAGCCGTCGCATCGCCGGGGGTCGCACCATGGGCCTTGATCGAAACGGTGACAATCGCATAGCCCGCAGCTTTGTGCTTGGCCAGGTTTGTATCAGCCCAGGCGCGGAACACCTCGTCACTTTCATACGCCTGATCAAAGGCATCGGTCGATTTTTCCGAAAAACCCGGGGCGCCGAAGTGGCCCTTGATTTCTTCCAGCATGGCCTGGTCAACGCCACCAAACTCGGCCCGCAGAACTTTGAAACGCTCCTCAACCAGGTCGCGCACGCGCTCCAAACCGTTTTCATGCACGGTAATCTTGATGCGCGCCTTGTATTTGTTGTCGCGCCGTCCCAGCAGGTTGTAGACGCTGACGATCGCCTCGACATAGGGCAGCAGATCGGCCTTGGGCAGGAAGGCCCGGATAACCTTTCCAATCATCGGCGTGCGGCCCAGCCCGCCACCGACGATCACCTCATAGCCAGATTCGCCGGCCTCGCTCAAAATCATCCGCAGGCCAATGTCGTGGGCATGGGTGACGGCACGGTCGTTCGGGCTGCCGGTGATTGCGATCTTGAACTTGCGCGGCAGGAACTGAAATTCCGGATGATCGGTGGACCATTGCCGCAGCAATTCGGCGACGGGGCGTGGATCTTCGATCTCATCGGCCGCAGCGCCGGCAAAATGGTCCGAGGTTATGTTGCGGATGGTGTTGCCCGAGGTCTGGATGGCGTGCATCTCGACCTCGGCCAGTGCGCCGAGAATATCGGGCACGTCGCGCAATTCGGGCCAGTTGTATTGGATATTCTGGCGCGTGGTGAAATGGCCATAGCCCTTGTCCCAACGCTCGGCGATCATCGCCAGTTGCCGCATTTTCCCCGGGTCAAGCGTGCCGTACGGGATCGCAACCCGCAGCATATAGGCATGCAGTTGCAAATAGAGCCCGTTCATCAGTCGCAGGGGCTTGAACTCATCCTCGGTCAGCGCACCGGAAACCCGGCGCTCGACCTGGGCACGAAACTGGGCATTGCGCTCCGCCACGAACGCCGCGTCGAAATCGTTGTATTTATACAAGCGCGTCTTCCTGTTTGCCGTGGGGATAGTTGGACGGCCCGCGCGTGCGAAACGCCTCGCGGAAATGCAACGGCTCGGGGCCGTCTTTGCCCAGAACCGCGTCGGCCAGATAGGCACCCACAATGTCGCCCTGGCTGAGCGCATCCAGCAGGCGCAGCTGTGCATGGGCCTCATCGGTGATATATTCGGCATCGCCATGATCGCGCGACCATTGGTCGTCTGCGGTCAGATAGATCACGTCGCCCTCAAGCAGGGCGTTCGCCGTAACGATTTTAGGTGTGAATTTTCGGGCCATGGTAACCTCACGCGGTTTTCCGGTTGTATATAGGACATTATCCCAGTTAATTGCTATATACCCGGCCAGATAAGGAACTTTACCCTGCAACACGGCGCAATCGGGATGTTGTTTCCCGTAAATGGAGAAATTCAGAATGTCCGTCCGAATTGATGAGACCGATCGGAAAATCCTCGCCGAATTGCAGGTCGATGCCGCCCAGTCGCTGGAAGATATTGCTCGCAAAGTGGGCTCATCCAAGACCCCGGTGTGGAACCGCATCAAAAAGATGCGCCAGGCTGGCGTGATCAAGGGCGATACGGTCTTACTGGATGCGGATGCTTTGGGATTAGAGGCCTGTTTTTTCGTGCTGATCCGCACATCAGAACATGAAGCCGACTGGCAGGAAAAATTCCTACGCGCCCTGCGAGAGCGCCCCGAAGTGATGGAAGCGCACAGACTGGCGGGCGATATTGATTACATCCTCAAGGTGCGGGTGGCCAATGCGCGCGCTTATGACACGTTTTACCAGGCGCTGATATCCGAGGTGAAGATCTACAACGTCACAGCACTTTTGAGCATGGAAGAGATAAAATCCACCACTGCCCTGCCTTTGTAACAACGCACTAGTTTGAGTATTTCCACGAGGAAAAGCTCAGTAAGTGACCGGCTGCGTTTCCAGCCCGTGGAAATGGTAGGTCGATGCGTAACGCGGCGCCTCGGCCAGTGCCAGATTGGGCAGGCGGGCGAACAATACACTCAGAGCGCAATTCAATTCGAGCCGTGCCAGTGGCGCGCCGATGCAGAAATGCGTGCCGGCGCCAAAGGATGTGTTGGTTTTCACTGGGCGCTCAGGCCTGAAGGCGGCGGGCTCGTCCCAGCGGTTCGGGTCGCGATTTGCCGCGCCGAGCAGGCAGCCGATTTCAGAGTTTTTCGGGATCAGGTGACCGGCTATCTCGACATCCTCGTAAGCATAACGCGTGAACATATGCAGCGGCGGGTCGTAGCGCAGAATTTCCTCGATCATTGCATCGGTCACGGGGCTGCCCCAATGCCCGCCCGCCAGTAACGCGGCCACGCCATTGCCCAGGGTATGAACCGTGGCCTCATGACCGGCGTTCAGCAGCAATATACAGGTGGTCAGCATTTCCTGCATGGTTAGTTTGTTGCCATCTTCTTCGGCAGCGATCAGTTCGGTGATCAGGTCATCGCCCGGGCGCGAGCGGCGGAAGTTTATGTAATCAGACAGGAAATCCGCGAACTCCTGGCTGGCGGCAGCGGCGGCAACTTCCATCTGATATGTGCGTTTGGCCTGATACATGCCGACGATGGCATGGCTCCAGCCAAGCAATTTGTCGGCATGGGTATCCGGCACGCCCAACAGCCGCGCGACCACAATGACCGGCAGCCGGTTGACGAAATGCGGCAAGAGGTCAGCGCCACCGGGCGGCAGTGCGTCGATCAATTCGTGGCAAAGCGCGGTGATCTCATCGCCCATGCCGGCGATCCGGCGCGAGGTGAAGCCGTGCAAAACCAGCCTGCGCAACGCTGTGTGGCGCGGCGGCTCCAGTTGCAGCAGCGAATGATCTTCCAGCGCCCAAAACGCCGCCTGATGAGGTGGCTTTTCCGGCTCATGGCCAGCAGGGGGCTCACGGCCAAAGCGGCGGTCGCGCAGGATCGCCGAAACGGTCGCATAGGATAGGGCGGACGGTATCGCGTAGTCCTGCCAGAAAAACAGCTCGCCCGCATCGGCGCGCGCAGCCTCATAGAACGTATAGGGGTTCTGGACAAAGCCATCGTCGGTCGGCGATTGGGATAGCGTGATCAACTGCGTCCGCGCTTTTCAAACCGCTGCAACATGGCAGAGAAATCGCGTCCTGCACCGTCTTCATTCTCGACGAATTGGGCGTAAAGATCGGTCGCATGTCCGCCCAACGGCGTATCGGCATCCACGCCTTCGGCCGCCTGTTGCGACAAACGCAGATCCTTCAGCATCAGATCGGCGGCAAATCCAGGCAGGTAATCGTTATCCGCCGGGCTGGTCGGTCCGATGCCGGGGGCCGGGCAATAGGCGTTCATTGTCCAGGAATAGCCCGATGAGGTGCTGACCACGTCGAACATTTTCTGCCGGTCGAGGCCAAGTTTGTCAGCCAAAGCAAAGGCTTCGCAGGTTGCGATCATGGTCACGCCCAGGATCATGTTGTTGCAGATCTTCGCCGCCTGACCGGCCCCGGATGGCCCGCAGTGCACCGCTTTCTGGCCCATAATGTCAAAAAGCGGCGCGACCTTGGCGAAGGCCACGTCACTGCCACCGGCCATGAATGTCAGAGTGCCTGCGGCTGCACCGGTGATGCCGCCGGAAACCGGCGCGTCTACGGCGAGCAATCCGGCGCTGACCGCCTGACCGGCCACTGTGCGGGCGCTTTCTACGTCAACGGTCGAGCAATCGGCCAGCACCGCGCCCGCGCGCATTGCCGGAACGATCTGGTTCGCAACCGTTCGCAGGATCGCACCATTTGGCAGCATGGTGATGACAATTTCCGCGTCCTTTGCCGCCTGGGTCGTGCTGTCGGCCTGTGTCACGCCTTTGGGGCAGGGCGCGACCAGATCAAATCCGGCAACCTCATGACCTGCCGCCACCAGATTTGCCGCCATCGGCGCGCCCATATTGCCCAATCCGATAAAGCCGATTTTCATGGCGCAATCTCCAGTATTGGCGCGTCTTTTGGCAAAGGTGTCAGCATCTTGCTGACATCAGTTAATGTCACCGAGTAGGCACTTTCATGCTGCCATTTCGGCGAGCGGTCCTTATCGATGAGGGTGGCGCGGATGCCTTCGAGAAAATCGCCATATTGCGCTGAACGATAGGTGAAGCGGTACTCGAGGTCGAGTGCTTTGGCGATGTCTTCAGAGCCGCGCAGCCGGTGCAGCATTTCCACTGTGCAGGCGGCAGACAGCGGGCTGACGCGGCCGAGCGACTTGAGCGCCGATCGGGCGAATTCGCTATCATCTCCAGCCAGCGAGCGGGCGATGTCGGCCAGCGTTTCACCTGCGAAATGTGTGTCGATCTGTGGTTGCAGGGCGGACAGCCACGCATCGGGCGCGGGCTGTGCGGCCGCGTCGATCAGGCTGTGATCGCCGGCCTCTTCCAGATCGGCGATCAGTTTCGGCCAGTCCGCCTGGGGGATGCAGTAATCGGCAAATCCGGCGTAAATCGCATCGCCCGGGCCCATCCGCGTTGCCGTGGTGCCCAGGTATTCACCGCAGCGCCCCGGTGCCTGTGACAAAAGCAACGAACCACCGACATCGGGAACCAGCCCGATGCCGCATTCCGGCATGGCGATCAGGGTGGTTTCGTCCACAATCCGGTGTGAGCCATGACACGAAATGCCGACCCCGCCGCCCATGGTGAAGCCCTGCATTAATGCCACATATGGCTTGGGATAATGGAAGATCATCGCGTTCAGGCGGTATTCGTCGGCCCAGAACCGGCGCCCGTATTCAAAGTCGCCGGCGCGCGCGGTGTCATACATGTCCTGAATATCGCCACCGGCGCAAAAGGCGCGCTCGCCGGTGGCGTCTATGACGATCAGTTCGACTTGCCTGTCGTTGCGCCAATCATCCAGCGCGCCCTCGATGGACAGACACATCTCATATGTGAGCGCATTCAGTGCCTTGGGGCGGTTCAGCGTGATCCGCCCGGCGCGTCCGGCCCTGCGAATATGGATGTCGCTCATCCCCGCTCGGCCAGCAGGTTGCGGGCCACGATCAGGCGCATGATCTCGTTAGTGCCTTCCAGTATCTGACAAACCCGTAAATCGCGGACAATCTTCTCGATCCCGTAATCGGCCAGATAGCCATAGCCGCCATGCAATTGCAGGCATTGATCGGCGACGCGACTGGCTGTCTCGGTCACCAGCCGCTTGGCCATGGCGCAGAATTTGCTGGCATCCGGTGCGGCATTGTCCAGCTTCCACGCCGCCTGCCGCAAAAATGTGCGCGCCGCCTGCATCTCGGTCTCCATATCCGCCAGGCGGAATTGCAGGGCCTGAAACTGGTCGATGGTGCGCCCGAATGCCTTGCGTTCGCCCATGTAAGTCAGCGTCGCATCAAGGGCCGCCTGTGCGGCCCCCAGCGCGCAGGCCGATATATTCAGCCGCCCGCCGTCCAGCCCGGCCATCGCATAGGAAAACCCCTTGCCTTCATCGCCCAGCAGGTTTTCGGCGGGTACCTTGCAGGCGTCCATCTGCACGGTGCGGGTCTCCTGCGACCTCCAGCCCATCTTGTCTTCCAGCCCGCCAAACGACAGACCTTCGGCGCCATCTTCGACGATCACCGCCGAAATTCCCCGTGGCCCATCTTCGCCGGTCCGGCACATCACCACATAGCTATCCGAGTAACCGCCGCCGGAAATAAACGCCTTGGTGCCGGTCAGCTCATAGCCTTCGTTGGTGCGCACAGCGCGGGTTTTCAGCGCCGCGGCATCGCTGCCGGAACCCGGTTCGGTCAGGCAATAGGAGATCAGACTGTCCATCGTGACCGCGGGGGCCAAGTGCAGTTTTTTGACCGCATCCGAGCCGAATTTGTCGAGCATTGTAGCGCACATGTTGTGGATCGACAGGAACGTCGCAACCGAGATGTCCGACCTAGCCAGCCCTTCGAACACCAAGGTCGCATCCAGCCGCGTCAGGCCCGATCCACCGTTTTCCTCGCGCACGTAAAGGCCGCCAAAGCCCAGTTCTGCCAATTTCGGCCAGAGCGATTTTGGGATACTGCCCTGGCGGTCCCAGTCGCGCGCATGGGGGGCAATTTCGACTTGGCCAAAGTCGCGCGCCATGTCGTAGATGGCGGTTTGCTCTTCTGACAGTGCGAAATCCATCGGTGACTCCAATGCCATAATTGAACACATGTTCATTTTGTGTCGAGCGCGCTCAGGATGCAAGCCTTGGCCTGCAAGAAATTCGCCCGCGCGGCAAAATTCGGCTACTCGGCGGCTTTCAGCGGGGGTCGGGGCTTGGTTTCGATGTCAACCGTTTGATCCGGCACATCATCGACGGGCACATCGCTGGTATCCCACAGAATTTCCGGCGCGGGAATGCGTCTCGCCGATCGGCGCAGAATGCGGTCTTGCCCGGCCTGGCTGGCGCGCCCCAGCGCCAATGCCGCCAGGCGCGCCTTTGCGCCATAGGCACCCGCGGTTACCCAGACCCGAAGGGACAACATCGATGGCGTCAGAACCAGCGTCAACACGGTGGCAATGCCCAGACCAAAGACAACGGCCGTGGCCAACTGCTTCCACCAAAGCGCGGTCGGGCTGTCGATGGAATAGCCGCCGCCGATGAAATCGAGCGAAAGCCCGAACATCATCGGTGTCAGCCCGGCCATTGTGGTTATGGTGGTCAACAGAACCGGGCGAATGCGTACCTCGGCGGTTCGCACGATCGCCTCAAGCCGGGGCATGTAACGTGCGTAATTCTGATAGGTGTCGATCAGAACGATGTTGTTGTTCACCACGATCCCGGCCAGCGCCACGATCCCGGTGCCGGTCATGATGATCGAAAAGCTCTGTTGCATGACCAGCATCCCGATCAGAACCCCGGTCGTCGATAAAACCACCGCCAGCAGGACCAGGACGGCATTGTAAAACGAGTTAAACTGCGCCAGCAGGATCACAAACATCAATCCCAGCGCACCCAGAAATGCTTTGGCAAGGAAATCCTGGCATTCAGCTTGCTCAACCGCATCGCCCGACCATTCAAAGCCGACCGAGGCCGCGAACGGACGCTCGGTCTCGATCCAGTCGGTGATCAACGCAATGCGCTCGTCGGCGGTTACCGGCACAGCCGTCAGGCTGGCACGATTGTCGAGCATATCCTGCGCCGCTGTCAGATCGACATCAGCGCCCGGCAGGCTGATTTCAAACAGCCTGACCTTCGGTTTGGAGCCGAAAAACACGCCGATCGCCGAAGGTGTGACGACTTCGCGAAGAACCGTCGCGCCGCCATCGGCAACCGCGTCACCGACCACGAGGCGGCCAAGACCGATCGCCAGGGTCGTGCCATCGGCATCGCTCATTGTGATCGCTGACTGACCCGCGGCCTCAAGCGCGGCTTTGATGTCGAAATAGCGTTTCTGATCGATACGATTTATCTGGCCAAGTTTCTTGACCGGCTTGCGTGTCACAAAATTCGACAAAGGCACCAGCCCGTTGCGCGTCCGCACCTTGAGCGTGTCGAGCGTCGACAGGATCCGGTCCTTTTCTGGCAAGCGCACGCGTATTTCGATCTCTTCGTCGGATGTGTCCACGCGCATCGTGTCGAGCAAAATGCCGCGCGTGACCAGTTGAACCATGCCACCGACGGTGGCCACATCCGCGCCGAAACGCCCAGCTTTTTCAACATCGACGTCAATCTGCCAGTCGATGCCGGGCAGGGGCAAAGTGTCTTCAATGTCAGCAAGCGCCGGGGTCTGTTGAAACTTGGCGTTGGCAATCGCTACCGCGCCAAGCAGATCGTTCCAGTTGTCCGATTTCAGCCGCAGATGCACCGGCTTGCCCGAGGCGGGCCCGCGCGACAGGGATAGGATTTCGGTCTTTATGCCCGGAATTCGGTCCAACTCGACCTGCAGGCGCTCGACGATCCTGTCGCCGTCAAGGTCGGGGTCATCCCGGCGTTCGGCCCAGGGGGTCATTTCGATCTGGATTTGACCGATGCTGTCGCGCGGGCCCGCCGCGCCGCCGGTGTTCTGGTTTAGCCCACCGGAGCCAGCAAACGAAAATGTGCTTTCGACGCCCTCTGCGGCCAGCACCACATCCTCGGCCTGTTTGACCAGCAGATCTTTCTCGCTTAACGAAAGGTTGCCACGCGCGCGCACGAATATGATCGCCTGTTCGGTTTCGCTTTCGACGAAAAACTCCACCCCGCGGTTGTTCGCGCCTAAATAGATAAAGACGTTCGCCACAATCGCGACGACCGCAACAATCGTCACAATCGGCATTATACCAACGGTCATTGATCAGAACCCATGCGCCCATTTGCGCATGCCGAGGGACATGATCTTCCATGGTTGGTCGATGAGGTTGTTCCAGGCTTGGCAGCACAGCGCGACGATGTCTTCGTAGGATTTGAAGATCCGGTTCGACAACCAGTTGTCGCGCATGAATTGCCAGACATTCTCCACCGGGTTCAACTCGGGCGATCGTGGCGGCAGCGCCAGGACGGTGATGTTGTCGGGGATCGCCAGCTTGGGCGTCAAGTGCCAACCGGCCTGATCGACGATCAGCACCGCATGGGCGCCGGGATCGACGGCGGCACTGATCTCGATGAGGTGCGCCGCCATGGCGTCGGTGTCGCACCAGGGCATGACCAGCCCGGCGCCTTTCCCCTTCGCGGGACAGATCGCGCCGAAGATATAGGCCCATTCGGTGCGCTGGTCGCGGGGCGCCCGCGGGCGCGTGCCACGTCTGGCCCATCGGCGTGTGAGCTTATTCTTCTGGCCGATGCGGGCTTCATCTTGCCACCACAGCTCTATCTCGACGCCTTTCGGGAGCCTCGCCCGGATCTTCGCCAGTTCGCGGGGAAGTTTTTTTTAAAAGCCTCGACGGCCAGCTCGTTTTGCGCGTAGTGGCGCGGCCGCGCCGAGATCTTGGCGAAGCCGAGCGCCTTCAACTCGCGCCCGACCGTGGTCTCGTCGAGCGAGATGGCGAACGTCTCCAAGAGCCACCGCGCCAGGTCCTTGCGCCGCCAGCGCACGACGCCGTCCACCGCCGGGACCGGGCCGGCCCCAACAACCTCCGCCAGTGCGCGGCGGTGATCGGCGTTGAGCTTCGAGGGTGCGCCCGGTGACTTCCCATCGACCAGCCCGTCCGGTCCGCGGGCGTTGAAGCGCAGCACCCAGTCGCGAATGATCTGCAGACCGACGCCGCCGATCCGCGACGCATCCGTCCTGCTGCCACCATCGTAGACCTCGGCCAACGCCAGCAGACGACGGCTCTGGGTCGCGTCCCTGGTCCTCTTCGCGAGGCGCCGCAGTGAGACGCTGTCAAAATCGTTCCGTAAGTCGATAGGCGCTGCCATGGCGAACCTCATTGGTTCACCACATTGAGTCAGAGATCGGACCGCTTGGGAATCCCCAACGTGAGTCAGGCATTCCGCTCGGTGGTATTACTGGGTTGTGAGTAATAAATTTGATGACGCGGCCAAATGGTGTGCGCTGGTAACCGCGCCTGCCACGAAAATCGCCATGCCGACGGCCACCGCGGCAATCCCGCTTGGGGCATTTGCACCGAACAAATAGGCGGGATTGAGCGTCTGCATTCCAGCGATAAAGAGCAGATAGAGCGACGGTGGCACCAAAGCGGCGCGCACCAGCCAGGGCAGGCCGCGCAGCACCTCCGAGGTGCCGGCAAAGGACCGGCTCATACCAACGGCCCTAGTCGTTGACCGTTTTGGCCCATTGTCTGGTAGTGATTGACGTGATTGCGGTTTTGTCGTTTGCAAAGAAGTTCCATGCTTCGCAACACCTGTCGACGATCTGCTCATAATTGTCGAAGACGGATATGGCGAGCTTGTTGGCACGCAGATAAGCCCACACATTTTCCATCGGGTTGAGTTCAGGGGAATAGGGCGGGAGTTTGAGCAGGGTGATGTTGTCGGGTACCTCCAGCTCTGCCGAACCGTGCCAGCCAGCGCCATCCAGAATGAGAAGGGCATGTGCGCCCGATGCGACGGTTTTAGCGATCTCGGCGAGATGCGCGCTCATGGCCTGTGTGTCGGCATGTGGCATGATCAGAGCGGCCGCTTCAGCCCGTTCCGGGCAGACGGCGCCGAAAATGTAGCTCCAGATATAGCGGGTGTCGCGCGGGGCACGGGGGCGTGTTCCACGCTCGGCCCAGATACGGGTGAGCGTGCCCTGCTGGCCAACCCGCGCTTCATCCTGAAACCATATCTCCAGGGGCTTGCTGCGGGCTGTTTCCGGCAAGGCTGCTTCTACCTCTGCGGCGAAGTTTTTTTAAAAGCCTCCTGTGCATCCGGGTCGGATTTCGGATGCTGCGGGCGCACCGACAGACGCCGAAAGCCCAGGCTTGCCAATTGTTTGCCAACAGTTCGCTCATGCATGGTGACGCCGAAGCGCTCTTCGATCTTGCGTTTCAGATCAATGCGCCGCCAGCGCACAACCCCATCGGTTTCGGGGTCGGGACCCGCCCGAACCATTTCCGCCAACTCCTCCTTCTGTGCCGCGCTCAGCAGACAGGGTGGATCCGGCGGGCGACGGTTGAACAGGCCCGACACGCCCTCCGCATTGTAACGGTGGGCCCAATCCCGCAGCGTCTGCCGATCCATGCCGCAGTTTTCTGCCGCCGTCTTGCGGTCAACCCCATCCAGAACCAGGGCAATCGCCAACATCCGTCGCGCCGCTTTCCCATCCCGGCACCGCGCCGCTTCCTGGCGAAGCTCGCCTGCGGACTTGTCTTTGCGCGTAATCCTTACTGCCATCAAAGCCTCCCTTGCCTTGATGCCACTGAATCAGATCACGCCGCTCGTGGGAATCCCCTTGAGTCAAATCTGGGGGCCGTTGGTATCAGACGCCCTGCGACGCCGCCCATCACCGGCAGATAGATCAGCGCGACGACCAGCGAGGCCGACAAAACAAAGATCAGCGTGACCGGCAGCATACCCATGAATTCGCCCGGCACGCCGGGCCAGAAAAGCATCGGCAGAAACGCGCAAAGCGTGGTGGCGGTGGAGCTGACAATCGGCCAGAACATCCGCTTGGCCGCAGCCACATAGGCGTGCATCGGGCCGACGCCTTCCTTGATCCGCCGGTCGGCATATTCGACCACCCAATGGCCCCATCGACCAACATGCCCACCGCCAGGATCAGGCCGAACATGACGATGTTGGAAATGGTGATGCCCATGACCGCAAGCAGCGCGAATGTCAGCAGAAAACTGGTCGGAATGGCGAAACCGACCAGCAGCGCAGAGCGCGTGCCAAGCGCGGCGAGCACCACGATCATAACCAGCGCGATCGCCGTCATGACCGCGCCTTCCAGCTGGCGGACCATCGCATTGACGATGATCGACTGGTCATTTGAAACGCCCGCTACTACCGCCGCGCGCAACTCCGGCGGCCAGGTAGTTTGCTCGTCCTTAACCTCTGCTCGAACTGCAGTCGAGGTATCAAGCAGATTGAACCCTTTGCGTTTAACAACCTGTATTGCCACGGTTTTCTCGCCGTTATAGCGCGCCGTGCCGGTGCGGTCTTCAAATGTCAGGCGTATGTCGGCCAGATCGCCAAGCGTTACCACGGAATCGCCGTTCACCTTGACCGGCAGATTGTAGATGTCGCGTTGATCGGTGAAACTTGAGGGGATTTTCACCGCGAATGCGCCGCTCTCGGTTTCAATCTCGCCCGCCGCGATCAGCTGGTTGTTGCGGACCACGACATCGATCAGCTCGCCCGCCGTGACGTTATAGGCCTCAAGCCTGAGCGGGTCGATAATGACCTCGACCATCTCATCGCGATGGCCGGTCAGTTGCGCCTCGAGCACCGGTTCCAGTTTGGCGAGACGTTCCTGCAGCTGCTTGGCCACTCGCAACAATGTGCGTTCCGGCACATCGCCGGTCAGATTGACCACAAGGATGGGGAATTCCGAGAAATTGAATTCGCTGATCGTGTATTTGTCCGCGCCTGAGGGAAACTGTGCCTCGACATTGTTCATCCGGTCACGAACATCGGCGATGATTTTGGTTTTGTCCCAGCCAAACTCAAATTCCAGAGCCACGCCGCCATAGCCTTCTGCGGCTGTGGCGGTCATGACCTTCAGCCCGTCCAGATTTGCCAGTTCGATCTCCATCGGCTTGACGATCAGCTTTTCGCTGTCTTCGGCCGAAATGCCGGGGAACGGCACGGATACGAACAATGCCGGGATCTCAATATCCGGCTCGCCCTCTTTGGGCAGCGTTGTGTAGGAATAGGCCCCAGCAATGACCGACAGCACGACGAACGCGATCACCATGCGCGCGTGTGCGCCCGCCCAATCTACAATACTAGTCACTGGTCAACCTCTCGATAGGCAACGTCGACCGTGACACCATCAATAACATATTCCTGACCAACAACAATGACTTCGGCGGTTTCTGGCAGGCCCGCCAGCCAGATGCCTGCGGGGTCGTCGCGCAAGATCACCACGGGTATGAAACGGACCAGATTACCGTTGATCACGGTGCGCACGCCCGCATCGCCGTTGTCGTTGAGGGTCAGGGCGGACATCGGCAGCAAATGCGCGGGCTGGCCTTCTGCGTCGATTCCTATCTCGACAGTCTGACCATCGCGGATCGCGCCATCTGGGTTGGGCACTGTGACTTCAACGCGAAATGTGCGGATCGTTGGGTCAGCAGAGCGCGACAGAAAGCTAACTTGGCCGAAAACCTCTTGCCCGGTGGCCAAACGAGCCCCTGCCATCGCGCCCATACTGACGCGACCGACATCGGTTTCGGGCACAAAACCGACGAGCTTGACGGGATCAAGCTGAATGATTGTGGCACAAAGCGCGCCGGGTTGCAGCAGGGTGCCCGTCTCGGCGCTGTCGCTTTCAAGAAAACCGGCAAACGGCGCGGTGATCGTCAGCTGCTCAATCTCGTGTTCTGCCGCGGCGATACCGGCCTGGGCCGATTGAATGCCTGCCTGCGCTGCCTCAATCCCTGAATTGGCACCCGCCACGCCCGCCATCGCTGATTGTATGGCCGCCATGGCCGCCTCGTGCCCGGCCTCTGCGGCGGCGACGCGGGTTTCCGAGGCATAGCCGTCCTCAAACAACTTGCGTGCTGCGGTCAGGTTGATCTCAGCTTCGGTGACGCGTGCCTCGGCCTCGGCCAGCCGGGCCTGCGCCTCGGGCAGCCGGGCGCGGGCCTCGGATATGCGCGCTTCGGCTTCGGGCAACCGGGCCTGGGCCTCGGCCAGCGATACCTCACTCGTGCCTGGGTCGAGCCGGCACATCATCTGGCCTGCCTCGACGAGCGAGCCCTTGCGCAGCGGTTCTGAGATTACCTTGCCGGTCGTCTCGGCGCGCACATCAACCTGGCGCGCCGCCTCGGTACGGCCCCTGACGACCACGAAGCTGGAAATTTCCTGGGCCTGCGCCCGCATCGCGACCACAGCCACGCTGCCGCTTGAGCCTTCCTCAACCGCATCTGACATCTCGTCGGATGCCACAACCGCGCTTGCCTCGGGCGTGTTCGCGCGGCCCGCTAGCTCAAAGGCGCGGTCGCGTTCAAAAACCAAAACATAAAGCACCGCGATCACCAATATCGCGGTGATCAGTGGGAATAAGCGCATGCATAAGCGCATGCACGACCTCGGGAATTTGCTCTTGCTGAGCCTAAAACTCCTGTTCAAATAGGGTTGAACTGCGTGTGGGGCAAGTCTGGAACGTCGCTTTCAATCGCTAAACCGATTAGGGGGTGTTGACGTTCATCGTGTTTGAATGACGATTGCAGCAAGCGAGATGAATGCTTTGAAGCTGTCATCTGTTTTGCAGGAACGCATTGCGATCCCTCTGTATTCCTTCAGCTTTCCGAAGAAGTTTTCGACCAGGTGACGCCATTTGTAGGTGTGGCGGTCGAACTCCGCCGGGAAGCGGCGGTTTGATTTTGGAGGGATTACCGGCTCGATCCCGGCACTGGTCAGCGCTTCGCGCAGCCAGTTCGCGTCGAAGGCACGGTCGGCGAGAAACTGGTCGCAGGTGAGGCCCTCGATCAGTGCGGCGGTACCCCGCAGGTCATGCGCCTGACCGGGCAGAAGGCGGAAGTCGATCAGATTGCCGAGCGCGTCCGTCAGAGCCATGATCTTTGTCGTTATCCCGCCGCGAGAGCGTCCGATGGCTTGGCTTTGAGTCCCCCTTTTGCGCCCTGACCGTGTCGGTGGACTTTGACGATACTACCGTCGATCATCGTGTATTCGAAGTCTGCATCTTCGGCTAATACCCTGAACATACGATAGAAAGCGTCGGCCCTCACCCACCTTCGGAAGCGCTTGAACACGCTGTTCCAGCGCCCGAACTCTTCCGGCAGGTCGCGCCAGGGGCATCCGGTCCGCGAGATCCAGAGAACTGCCTCGACAAACCGGCGCGGGTCAGGGCCGGTGCGACCGGGGTCGCATTCCCGGCCAAGGCAGTGCGGTGCGATGACAGCCCATTGGGCGTCGGTCAGAACTGTGCGGATCAAGGCTGCTCTCCTCTGTTTGCAACCTTGAATCAATCATCAGCCGATTTGGGAATCCCTAAACGTCAACAAGCCCTAGTTCACATTACCGAAATTCGCAGCGACGACCGAGCAAGAGCGCCTTGGCAACCCGGCAGAGCATAAGATAAGACAAAGCTGACAAAACCGGCAGCATAGGCGGGCGCATGGCCGATACAGACAGTTTTATCGACGAAGTCACCGAAGAGCTGCGGCGCGACAAACTTTTCATGGCGTTCCGGCGCTATGGCTGGATCGCGGTTCTGGCGGTCCTGGTGCTGGTTGGTGGTGCGATTACGCGGGAATTGCTCATCGCCCAGAACCGCGCAACCGCAGAAGCCGTTGGCGATCAAATGCTTGCGGCTTTGCGCCAGGGCGATCCGGCAACCCGCGCCGCCACTCTGCAGGTGATTGACGGCACCGGCGACGCGCGCGTGATTGTAGCGCTGTTGGCGGCTGCAACCGATCTAGAGGCAGACGAACGATCAGCCGCGATTGAGGCGCTGAATTCCATCGCCCTCGACGCTGACTTGCCGCGCCGCTATCGCGATCTGGCCGCGCTCAAGAGTGTCATGCTCTCGGCGGGCGAAACAGCCGCATCCGAGAGGCTTATCGCCCTGACACCGCTCGCCCAGCCCGGCGCACCGTACCGGGTGCTCGCAGCCGAGCAGATTGCACTGGCCGAAGCCGAAATTGGCAATACAGATGCGGCTATTGCGCAGTTGCAGGCACTCATGGACGATCAAGAGGCGACGCCGGGCTTGCGCCGCCGCGTTTCAGACGCGATTGTGGCGCTTGGCGGCGCGCCGGATCAAGAGCGCTAGGCGCGGCCAGTAGTGGGGGCGGACAGGGTGCAACAGCGTGCGATCTGGCTGATTACCGGTGCCATTCTGGCACTTGTGTCGGGATGCGGTGCGGTCGACACCACATTGCTGGGCCAACGCATCGACATCCGGCAAGGTGTTGCGACGGTTTCACAAAACCGCGCCGCACCGATCAATCTGCCGCGCCAGGTCGTGTCCGGCCAATGGACGCATCGCGCCGCAAATCCGGCGCACAGGATCCCGCATGCGGCCATGGCGGCGCGTCCCGCCGCGCTGTGGAGCGCGCCAATTGGCCAGGCAAACGACCGGCGCCATCGCATAACTGCCGAGCCGGTTTCAGATGGTCAGCGGATTTTCACCATCGACAGCCGTGCCCTGGTCAGCGCGACATCGACATCCGGGGCCACGATCTGGTCGCGTGATTTGACGCCGCCGTCTGATAGGTCCGATGACGGCTCGGGCGGGGGGCTGGCGGTCGCTGGTGCCAGAGTGTTTGTCGTCACCGGATTTGGCGACCTTTACGCCCTTGATGCGGTCAGCGGCACCATCATCTGGCGTCAGCGTCTGGAGGCGCCGGGAACCGGCGCGCCGACCGTGGTTGGCGGCCAGGTCTATGTGACCACCCGCAACAGCCGCGGCTGGGTGCTGGATGTGGAAACCGGGCGGCTGCAATGGCAGGTCGAAGGCGCACCGTCGCCGTCGGGTATCAGCGGCGGTTCCGGGCCTGCCGTTGGCGACACGTTTTCCGTTTTCCCCTTTGGGTCCGGGCAGTTGACCGCCACATACCGGCGCGAGGGCTTTGAAGCATGGCAAAGCTCGGTCACCGGTGGGCGGCTTGGCCGCGCTTATGCGCGGATAACGGACGTAACCGGCGATCCTGTGATATCGGGCGGGCGGGTCTATGTGGGTAATCCTGGCGGGCGCATCGTCGCGCTTGATGTTCAGAGCGGTGACAGGTTGTGGTCAGCAGGCTCTGGCGCGCTTGGTCCGGTCGTGCCCGCAGGCGGGTCGGTATTTGCGGTTAATGACCTGTCACAGCTGATCAGACTGGATGCCAGTACCGGCGCGCAGATCTGGGCCACCGATCTGCCGGGGATGATCCCGGTCCGCAACGAAAACCGGCGGCGCGACATCTTTGTCCATTATGGGCCATTGCTTGCGGGCGGTGCCTTGTGGGTGGCCTCTGACGACGGGTTTCTGCGCAGTTTTGACCCCGTAAGCGGCAGCGCGCGCGCAGAGATAGCTCTGGGTGCCGGGGCTGCCAGCCGTCCCATCATCGTGGCTCAGGTTCTTTATGTTGTCACCACCGACGGCCAACTTCGCGCATTCAGATAACGCCAACCGGGGTCTTTCAGAGAGCTTGTCAGTAGTGTAAGGGGCGTCGGCTGAACACATCCGGAGGGCTCGCATGACCTTCACCCTTGCCATCGTTGGGCGGCCAAACGTGGGGAAATCCATGCTTTTCAACCGGTTGGTTGGCAAGCGGCTGGCTTTGGTTGATGATCAGCCCGGCGTCACGCGCGATCTGCGCGAAGGCGTGGCGCGTCTGGGTGACCTGCGTTTCGACGTGATCGACACCGCCGGGCTGGAAGAGGCAAGCGACACCAGCCTGCAGGGGCGAATGCGGTGCCTGACCGAGCGTGCGGTCGAGATGGCCGATATTTGCCTGTTCATGATCGACGCGCGCGCCGGCGTGACACCTGCCGATCAGGTGTTTGCCGAAATTCTCCGGCGCAAAAACGCCCATGTCATATTGGCCGCCAACAAAGCCGAAAGCGCGACTGCCGATGGTGGCGTGATCGAGGCCTATGCGCTCGGACTCGGCGACCCGATCCGTCTGTCCGCCGAGCACGGTCAGGGGCTGAGCGACTTGCTGTCCGTCCTCATGCCACTGGCCGATGCATTGGGCGAAAGGACGGCGCTGGATGCGCCGCAAACGGATGTCGATGTCGAAGGGGAAGATCGCCCGGACGGGCCGACGCCTGGGCGTCCCTTGCAGATTGCTGTGGTCGGGCGGCCCAATTCGGGAAAATCGACGCTGATAAACAAGATCATCGGGCAAGAGCGCCTGCTAACCGGGCCGGAGGCCGGGATCACCCGCGACGCCATATCGGTTCAGGCAGACTGGGCCGGTGTGCCGGTGCGCATATTCGATACCGCCGGGATGCGCAAAAAAGCTAAGGTGCAGGAAAAGCTTGAAAAACTGTCAGTCAGCGACGGCGTTAGGGCGGTCAAATTTGCCGAAGTGATCGTAGTTCTGTTGGATGTTGAAATTCCGTTTGAACAGCAGGATCTGCGCATCGCCGATCTGGCCGAACGCGAGGGTCGCGCGGTTGTTATCGCCGTGAATAAATGGGACTTGGAGGAAGATAAATCGAATAAAAACAAGGTATTACGCGACGAATTTGATCGCTTGTTACCGCAACTGCGAGGTGCGCCGCTGGTCACCGTTTCGGCCCGCACAGGCAGGGGCCTGGACCGTCTGCACGCCGCCATTGTGAGCGCTCATGACGTCTGGAACCGCCGCGTACCAACCGCGCGCCTGAACACCTGGCTGAGCGGCATGCTGGAAGCCCATCCGCCGCCAGCGCCCGGCGGCAAACGCGTCAAGCTGCGCTACATCACCCAGGCCAAAACGCGCCCGCCGGGGTTCGTGATCATGTGCTCTTTCGCCGAGAAATTGCCTGAAAGTTATAAACGGTATCTTATCAATGGTTTGCGCGCCGATTTTGATATGCCGGGCACGCCGATTCGGATGCATTTTCGTGGGCAGGGTGACAAGAACCCCTACAAGGGCCGTAAAAAGACCATTCCATCACGATTGCGCAAACATCTCGATAAGACGCCGCGCGGCTCTTAGGGGCTATGCCGATCGGCTACAGAGTGGCATATTCTGCTCATAGAGAGCGGAGGGCATTATCATGAAAACGATTGCGATATTCTGTGACGGAACCTGGAATTCACCGCATATGACCCAGCCCACGCATGTGTTCAGTTTGTTCGATGCGTTGGACAAGTCAGATAATCAACAACCGGTATATTTCGAGGGGGTGGGAACCGGCAACAAGTTCACAACATTTTTCGGCAAATGGGCCAGCAAGATCGGGGGTCGCGCGTTTGGCTGGGGGCTGGGCGCGAATGTAAAGGCAGCCTATCTGGCGCTGGCGGGCGCTTATGAAGCTGACGACCAGATCATGATATTTGGGTTCAGCCGCGGCGCATTTACCGCGCGTTCGCTTGCCGGCATGGTGCGCAAATGCGGTCTGCCGGATCGGACCGCACTGAGCAATCGCGTCGCCAACCGGGCCTATCGACTGTACAAGAAAGGCGGGCGCGAAAATCATCCAAACAAAATGCATATCATGCGCGAGCGGCGCCAAATATCGCCGTCCTACGCGACATCGGATGTCGATATGCGATGGCGCGCGGACAACTCTTCGTTGCTCAAGATCGCCTATCTTGGCGTTTGGGATACGGTCGGAGCGCTGGGTATTCCAAAAAACTTGCTTGGGCCGGTCGCCAAGATATGGAACCGGCGATACGAATTTCACGATACCGACCTGTCGAGCATGGTCAAATCGGCCCGCCACGCGGTGGCGCTGGACGAAAGGCGTGAGTTCTTTGAGCCAGCCAAGTGGGAAAACATTGATAAAACTGAAAAAAATGACGGCCTGAATGAGGGCGACGTATCAGACGACCGCCCTTACCAGCAGATCTGGTTTGTCGGCAAACATTCCATAGTCGGCGGCAGCAACGAGCATAACCGGGCGATTTCGGCGATTACGATGAAATGGATTTTCGATGGCGCGCAGAAACTCGGGCTAACGCTGAAGTCCGGACGCACCTTGAGCGACGTCGCGCCGGACCCGACAATAACCGGCCACGAGATCGACTATCCCGGCGAAATTTATGACCACACGCCTGACCTGATCAGTTGGCGCGAAGGTCCAGCCAAAGAGGCCGATTGCGACGCATCGGTACGTGAGCGGCTGGACGCAGTGGCGAGCTATCGACCGGGGTCGCTGAAGCGGCTGCGCCCCGATCTGATCACCTAGAGCGTAGGTCAGCGAAAATTGCGGTCTATGTCGCTGCGGATTATGCCAATGTCGTTCAGGAGAGCGTCAGACAAAGAATGCAAGCTCACGCGGGTTGCGCGGGTTTTGCGCAAGTGGGCAAACCGACTGATGACGAGATCGGTGGCCGCAACGACGTGATAGATGGCAGATGAACCGATGGGTGCGGTTGCGGTGATGGTGGTCGATGCCATGGGTGGCACTCCTGCGAATTCGGGCGCTGACGCGCTGAGTCATTGATCTGTGCAGGAGATAGTCGCCCAGGCCGGCGGTTACCAATGCCGGTTTGGCAGTGCCGTCATGCACAAGGTGCAAGGCTTGCTCAGGCCAGTTCGCCGTCGGCTGTAACCCGGGTTTTCCCGCCCAGAAAGGCGTGCAGGACCTCTGGCAGATCGACCGAACCGTCCATCTGCTGACCGTTTTCAAGAACCGCGATCAGAGTGCGGCCGATGGCCAGGCCCGAGCCGTTAAGTGTATGAACAAACTCTGGTTTTTCGCCCGCCTCTCGCCGGAAACGGGCATTCATGCGGCGCGCCTGAAAGTCGCCGCAGGTGGAAACCGAGCTGATTTCCCTGAATTTGTCCTGACCGGGCAGCCAGACCTCGATGTCATGGGTGCGTTTGGCCCCGAAGCCGATGTCGCCGGTGCAGAGGGAGACGGTTCGATAAGGCAGGGCGAGGCGCTCCAAAACCGTCTCGGCACAGGTGGTCATACGGGCGTGTTCGGCCTCGCTCTCCTCGGGCGAAGTGATTGAAACCATTTCAACCTTTTCAAACTGGTGATGGCGCAACATGCCCGCCGTATCCTTGCCGGCGGAGCCTGCTTCGGAGCGGAAGCAAAGGGTGTGAGAGGTCATGCGGAGGGGCAGATCGGCGGCGTCGAGGATGTCACCGGCAACTGTATTGGTAAGTGTTACCTCTGAGGTCGGGATCAGCCACCAGCCGTTAGTTGTCTGATAGGAATCCTCAGCGAACTTGGGTAACTGGTTGGTTCCAAACATTATTTCGTCGCGCACCAGGACCGGTGTGATCATCTCGGTCAGGCCGTGTTCGCCCGTATGTAAATCCAGCATAAACTGGGCGAGCGTCCGGTGCAGGCGCGCCATTGCGCCGCGCATCACCACGAAACGCGAGCCGGAGAGCTTGGCGGCGGTGGCAAAATCCAGGCCACGGGCGGCGGGGATGTCGAAATGTTCGAGCGGTTGAAACGCGAAATTGCGCGGGCTGCCGTGGCGCTTGATCTCGTGGTTGTCGTCTTCGGTTTCGCCTTGGGGCACGTCATCGTAAAGGACGTTGGGCAGGCCGGCGAGTAGGTCGAAAAGTGCTTTGTCCCTGGCTTTCGCCTCATCCTCTATCCGGGCGATTGCGTCTTTTGTTTCAGCGACTTCCGCGCGCAGGCGTTCGAATTCCGCCTGATCGCCAGCAGCCTTGGCGGCACCGACTTTTTTGCTGGCGGTGTTGCGTTTGGCTTGCAGAGCCTCGGCTTGCGAGATCGCAGCGCGGCGGGCTTCATCCAGCCCCAAAACCTCAGCCGAAACGCCCGACAGCCCGCGCCGGGCCATGGCGGCGTCGAAGGCCTGCGGGTTGTCGCGAATGGCGCGGATGTCGTGCATGGGGCTGCCTGCGGTCTTGAGTCGTTCTGGGGCTTATGGCCGATTCTGAGGATCAGGGAAACGGGGCGCGCGGAGGGTTACCACGAATGCGGGGTGCGATTTGCAAGGTGTCGGACTTACGTCGGACTCCTGTCGGATTCTTGTCGGACATACCAAGGCCTGACCCGACGATCGTTAACCGGTGTCGGGGTAGTAGCCGATGGAACGCTGGAAGGTGCGCGACCCAGCCCGGTGACAAGGCGCGATGCGCCGCCGGGCAGCGCTCGACCGCCCTGTCATGCCGGAGGCATGCCAATGTTTAGTGGCGCACCTCCGGTGCGACGGTCGGGCGCTTCGTCGCCGCCTGTTCACCGTAATACCGGTAGAGGTGGCGAGACCATAAAGCGCAGACCTTGGGCGGTGGAGCGCCCGCCCGCGGTCTGGCTCTGCCCATTGCTCCGCTTTAACAAGATGGGCGGCACCACCGTCGCCCGAACCCACACGCTTGCTTGCCAACCCACAGGCCCACATATAGGGTGCGCGCCAAATCAACGGACAGGTATGTCCGAACAGGCAAGAAGGATCACCGATTATGTTTGCGACGCCTGCTTATGCGCAAGCGGCCGGGGGCGGCCTTGGGGCTCTTGGCAGCTTTATGCCGCTGATCCTGATCTTTGCGATTATGTATTTCCTGCTGATCCGACCGCAGCAGAAAAAGGCCAAGGACCACCGAGCCATGGTCGAGGCGGTGCGCCGCGGCGATCAGGTGGTCACCGCCGGCGGGCTGATCGGCAAGATCTCCAAGGTCAAGGACGATGGCGAGGTCGAGGTCGAGCTGGCCAAGGATGTCAAGGTCCGGGTGGTCAAATCGACGCTGAGCCAGGTGATTTCCAAGACCGAGCCGGCCAAAGACTAACGAAAACAGGACATTAGGCGACATGCTGCAGATTGAGCCTTGGAAGCGGGTGCTGATCTGGGCGACGGTGGCGCTGGCGCTGCTGTTCGCGTTGCCGAATGCGTTTTACAGCCGCGTCGAAGGCCAAAATGACGCGGTAGCGGCGATTGCCGTTTCGGGCGAAACCCCTGAACTTGTGGCTTTGCGCGATGCCTGGCCGGGCTGGCTGCCATCAGGCCTGGTCAATCTGGGCCTCGATCTGAGGGGCGGAGTGCAACTTCTGGCGGAAGTTCGCGTCGAGGATGTCTATTCCGACCGGATGGACGGTTATTGGCCCGAGGTTCGCGATGCATTGCGCGAGGAACGCGCCACGGTTGGAACGATCCGGCGCATTGACGGCCCAGCGGACGAGCTTTGGGTGCGCATCAGTCTGCCCGAACAGATGGCCCGCGCCCTGGAACTGGTGCGCGCCCTGGCGCGGCCCGTGGCTAGCCTTACCGGTGTCGGGTCCACCGATATTGTCGCACGCGCCGAGGGCGATGTGATCAAACTTGGTCTCTCAGAGGCCGAAAAACTGGCAACCGATGACCGCACCATTCAGCAATCCTTGGAAATCGTGCGCCGCCGCGTCGATGCGGCCGGCACGCGCGAGCCAACCATCCAGCGCCAGGGCGAAAAGCGCATCCTGATCCAGGTGCCGGGACTTGGATCGGCCGAAGAGCTCAAAGCGCTGATCGGCACCACGGCGCGGCTGACCTTTCATCCGGTGATCAGTCGGACCGGCGATGCAGAGGCCAGCGGCGGGGCGCGCACGCTGACCTATCCGTCGATGGATGAAGAGGGCATTTTCTATGTGCTGGAACAAACGCCGGTGGTGACCGGCGATGATCTGGTAGATGCGCAGCCGGATTTCGACCAGAACGGGCGGCCCGCGGTTTCGTTCCGGTTCAACCCCACAGGCGGGCGCAAGTTTGGCGATTACACCGCCGAAAACATCGGATCGCCTTTTGCCATCGTGCTGGATGAGGAGGTCATATCGGCGCCGACGATCCAGAGCCATATCCCAGGCGGATCGGGGATTATCACCGGCTCGTTCAGCGTTGAGGAAAGCACGAATTTGGCGATCCTGTTGCGCGCCGGGGCACTGCCTGCAGAGCTGATTTTCCTGGAAGAACGCACCATTGGCCCAGAGCTTGGGCAGGATTCGATTGACGCGGGGCGCACTGCCTGCATCGTGGCCTCGATCGCGGTTCTGGTCTTCATGGTCTTGAGCTATGGCCTGTTTGGAGTCATCGCAAATGTCGCGCTGATCCTGAATGTGGCGATGATATTCGGTATTCTTTCGGCCATCGGCGCGACACTGACGCTGCCGGGGATTGCCGGGATTGTGCTGACCATCGGCATGGCGGTCGATGCTAATGTGCTGATTTTCGAGCGTATCCGCGAAGAGCTGAAGACCGCCAAGGGTCCGGCGCGGGCGATCGAGCTTGGCTATCAAAAGGCGCTGAGCGCCATTCTGGACGCCAATATCACCACCGCAATTACCGCGGCGATCCTGTTCATCATGGGTTCCGGGCCGGTCAAGGGGTTCGCGGTGACGCTGTTTTTCGGCATCATCACCTCGCTCTTCACGACATATTTCGTCACCCGGCTGATCATCATCATGTGGTTTGAACGCCGCCGGCCCAAGACGATTGAGGTGTAAGAGACATGCGTTTGAAGCTGGTGCCCACCGAAACCAAGATCGACTTTTTCAGCAAATCGCGGATCACCTTTGGGGCGTCTATTGGCGCGGTGGTCCTTTCTGTTGCGCTGTTTCTGGTCATGGGTCTGAATTTCGGCATCGATTTCAAGGGTGGCACGACGATCCGCACCCAAAGCGCTGAGGCGGTCGATGTCGGCGATTATCGCGCCGCTCTGTCGGGGCTGGGGCTCGGCGAGGTGACGATCACGCAGGTGTTTGATCCGACCTTCGGACCGGAGCAAAACGTCGCGATGGTGCGTATCGAGGCGCAGGAGGGCGATGAGGCGGTCGCAGCCGACACGGTGCTGGCGGTCGAAGCGGCGCTGCAGCTGATCGATCCGGATATGACATTTCCCTCGGTCGAGAGCGTGGGGCCGAAGGTCTCGGGCGAGCTGATCAAAAAGGCCATCTACGCGGTGATTTCTGCCATCGCGGCAGTGCTGTTTTATATCTGGCTGAGGTTTGAATGGCAGTTTGCCGTCGGCGCGGTGGCCGCGCTGGTTCACGACGTGCTGGTCACAATCGGGTTATTCGCGATCTTTCAGATCCCCTTTGATCTGGCGATCATCGCGGCGCTTCTGACCATTGTCGGCTATTCGCTGAACGACACTGTGGTGGTTTTTGACCGGGTGCGGGAAAACCTGCGCAAATACCGCAAGACAGGGCTGGCCGAAGTTTTGAACCTGTCGATCAACGAGACGCTGTCGCGCACGGTGATGACCTCGGGCACGACGCTTTTGGCGCTGATCGCGCTGTTGGTCCTGGGCGGCGATGTGATCCGCGGCTTCGTTCTGGCGATGAGCCTGGGTGTGATCATCGGCACCTATTCGTCGGTGTTTGTGGCCTCCAACATCCTGCTGATGCTTGGGGTCAAACGCGACTGGTCGAAGCCGGACGCCAATCAGGGCAATCAGTTCGGGCCAGCCGGTGGCTGACATGGTCGCCCAAGCCCTGGCGGTGCCGGGGCTGTGGTGGCTGATCGGCGGTGTGGTGGTGGCCGGGGTGGTGCGCGGGTTCTCCGGATTTGGCACGGCGATGATTTTCCTGCCGATTGCCGGACAGTTCCTGAGCCCCTTTGCAGCGCTGACGGTGCTGGTTGTCATCGATCTGTTCGGGCCGCTGCCAAACGTGCCGCGCGCGCTGCGTGATGGTCATCCCGGCGATGTCGCGCGGCTGGGCGTTGGGCTGTTTGTCGCCATGCCGTTTGGCGTCTGGGCGCTGAGCCTAGTCGCCCCGGAGGTCTTTCGCTATGGCGTCTCAGCGGTTACGCTGGTCTTGCTGATCCTGCTGGTCGCCGGTGTGCGTTATCGCGGTGCACTTACCCGCGCGATGATATTCGGCACCGGTGCGCTCGGCGGGGTCATGGGCGGCTCTGTTGGCCTGGCGGGACCGCCGGTTATTCTGCTCTACATGGCCTCGACACAACCGCCGGCGGTGATCCGGGCCAATACCCTGATATACCTGATGCTGGCTGATGTCGTGCTTTTGGGCCTGTTGGTGGCCTTTGGTGAGTTTGTGCTGAGCGCTGTTGCCCTTGGCTTGGTGCTGACGGTGCCGTATTTGTTGGGCAATATCGCCGGTGCGGCGATTTTTAGGCCCGATAGTGAGCGTCTGTACCGGCTGGCGGCTTACGCGATTATCGCCACCTCGGCGCTGCGCGGCCTGCCGATTTGGGATTAGTACATCATGCAGATGAGTGAAATTGTATATGACGGGGTGATGCCGATCGAAGGCTACGGCCCGGGATTTTTCCGCATTGGCGGCCAGGTAATCAAGGGCGCGGTGCTGGTCATGCCGGAGCGGGCGGTCAGCTGGGGCGGTTTGGACGATGCCGATACGATTACTGCTCACGCGGAAGGGTTCGATGTGGTGCTTGTCGGGACCGGCGCAGAGATGTCTGCGGTGCCAGCCAGTTTCCGTGGACTTTGCGAGGCAGTGCAGCTTGGGGTCGAACCGATGCCGACGCCAGCGGCGTGCCGGACCTACAACGTTCTGGCCGCCGAGCAACGCCGCGTGCTGCTGGCCGCACTGCCGATATGACCGCGCCCATCGTACATGGGTGATACGGCGCGCCTTGAATGGGGCGCGATTGCCATTAGGATCGCCCGCAGGCAGCGCGCGGGGGCAACATGAGCGACATCATTCTGGCAGTTGAGCCGACGATCCGGCTGAGCGTATTTCTGGGCATGCTGGCCGCGATGGCGATCTGGGAGCTTGCCGCGCCGCGCCGGCGCATGGAGATACCGAGGCTGGTGCGGTGGAGCAACAATCTGGCGCTGGTGGTTGTCGACACGGTGCTGGTGCGGCTGGCCTTTCCCGTCCTGGCGGTTGGATTTGCGGCCCTTGCCCAAGAGCGTGGCTGGGGATTGTTCAATGCGCTGGATGTGCCCCAATGGATCGCGGTGATCGCGGCGGTCTTATTGCTGGATCTGGCGATTTACCTGCAGCATGTGCTGTTTCACGCGGTGCCGGGGCTGTGGCGGTTTCACCGGATGCACCATGCCGATCTGGAGTTCGATTTTTCTACCGGCGTGCGGTTTCACCCTATCGAGATTGTTCTGTCGATAATCATCAAGCTGATGGTGGTCATGGCCCTTGGCGCGCCGCCGATTGCGGTGCTGGCCTTTGAGGTGATCCTGAATGCGACCTCGATCTTCAATCACTCAAACATTCGCCTGCCGGGGCGCGCCGATGCGCTGGTGCGGCTGATCGTGGTGACACCAGACATGCACCGGGTTCATCATTCGATCCATCCGTCCGAAACCAACAGCAATTTCGGCTTTAACTTTCCATGGTGGGACCGGCTGTTGGGCACCTATCTGGCGCAGCCGCGCGACGGGCACCGGGAAATGACCATCGGGCTGGATGAATTTCGCTCGGCGCGCGATGTGTGGCTGGATGCCATGCTGATCCAGCCGTTCGTGGGCAAGGCGCGGAAATATCCGATTAACCGGAGCGAGGGGGATTAGGCTCGGAACTCTTAGCCTGGCGATCCCGCAAACAGCACGTCAGCGTCTGGCCCGGAATAAAGGCACGAAGTGCCGCCGGGCAGCGCCCGACCGCCCCGTCATGCCGGAGGCATGCCATATGTTTAGTGGCGCACCTCCGGTGCGACGGGCGGGCGCTACTCCACCACCTGCACACCCGAATGGAAGGAAGATGTGGCGGGACCATAAAGCGCAGACCGAAACTGTCGCGGCGCCCACCCGCGGCCGGGCACTGCCCTCGTTCGCGTGATTGAGCCTACCCACAGAAAAAGACCAAGGCGCGGGAGGACCCGCGCCCCGGCCCTCGGCCGTTCGGGCGATGCGCTTAGCCTTCTGCTTGTCGCCGCTCAGACTTTTTGAAGACCTGCACAGCGAATTCCGAAACGGCAAAGAACACGGCAGCCAGGACCAACGCGCGGATCGTGCCGGGATCAGACCCATCCGCGATCAGGCTGTAGATGCGGATGAGGATCAGCATCAGGAAATAGAGCGCGGCGGGGGGTGATGAATTTCCAGTCCTCTTTGACCGCCGCGATGGCCGCCAGGATGGCAATCATCAGCATCGGCGCGGCCTGGGCGCGGAAGTTTGACAGGCCGAAATTGCCATCGGGCGTCAGCATGTTGAAGCTGACGAGCGCATCGGGCGTGAATATGTAGCGTATCGACAGATACACCAGAAACAGGGCGAGAAGCCCGGTAAGAATTTGAGCGGCGCGTTGCATTGATCTGTCTCCTTAGATTGGAAAGATAATTGGCTAGCGTCAGGCAGTGACTTCTATCGTCGTATCGATGTTTTCGCCGGACCCGGTCGGGCCGCCTTCCACATGCGCTTTCAGCTGCTTGTTCAGGTTTGCAAAAGCTTTGCTGAGCCCGACCTTAACCAAAGGAAACAGAATTTTCCCGGTAAATCGAGTCTGCGGTTGCGCTTCGAGGCTCACAAGCGTGCGAGTGTCGCCAAGTGGTCGCAGCTGATATGTCAGCAGATTATGTTTGACCGGAAATCCAGACGGGGTGTTTTGCGGCGTTGCCCGCAGTTGCAGCCGGTAATTATCAGCATCAAACACGGTGATTATTTCATGCGCGACCAGCCCGTCGGGCCCTTTTGCCGACAATTCGCACATGCGCCCGGCTACAGGCGCGCCGTCGATGGCCTCTTCCTTCAGCTCGTAGGATTTGGGCACCGAGGCGATCCATTTGTAGGCATCAGCGAACTGATTGGCCAACACGTCCCAAACCTGGTCGATGGGACGATCGATCTCGATTTCATGATTGATCTTCATTGCATTTCTCCTGGGGTTAAATCGCAAATGTCGGGGCTGGCCGCTAAACGCGGGTCAGCCATTCGGCAAGGCCTGCGCCGATGGCATCGGGATAGTCTTCCTGCAGGAAATGACCGCCTTGCCCTAGGAATACCGTTTCCAGATTGGTCAGTGTGCCCTTAAGTGTCCGTCCGGGGACTTTATGAGTCGGATGAATCGGTTATCCGGCGCGCCCTCTTGAAGAGCTGAATCAGCTGTGATTCTCTGGGGTGGTGAATTTGCTCTTGAGGTGCCCCATGTGGACTGCCGACAACCGCCCGCGCTACAACCGCGACAAACTGCGTTATCCGAGCGACCTGACCGATGCGGAATGGGCGCATATCGAGCCGCTGATCCCGCCGGGCAAGCCCGGCGGCGGCAAACGGCGCGTCGCTATCCGCGAGGTGATCAACGGCGTGATGTACATTCTGAGCACCGGCTGCCAGTGGCGCGCGCTGCCCAAGGATTTGCCGCCCAGAAGCACCGTGCATGATTACCTCGGCCTGTGGAACTGGGACGGCACGCTGGATCGCATCCATCATGCGCTCTACCTCAAGTGCCGCGAGAAAGCCGCGCGCGAAGCCAGCCCCACGGCCTGCATCATCGACAGTCAGAGTGTGAAAAGCGCTGAAAAAGGGGGGCTCGCATCGACAGCCACGGCTTCGATGCCGGCAAGTTGATCAAGGGCAAGAAGCGGCATGTTCTGGTCGATACGCAAGGCTTGCTGCTGCACGGCATCGTCACCGCCGCCGACGTTCAGGATCGCGACGGCGGTCTCGCGCTGCTGGCGACCTTGTTCGGTCTGTTTCCCTTTCTCGGGAAATTGTTCGCCGACAGCGCCTATCAGGGGCCGGTCTTTCACCGCGCCCTGGCCGGCATCCTGCCCGATCTCGAGACCGAGATCGTCAAGCGATCCGATCGGGTGAAGGGCTTCGTCGTCCAGCCCAGGCGTTGGGTGGTCGAACGCACCATCGCCTGGCTCAACCGCTGCCGCCGACTGGCCAAGGACTGGGAGAACCTCAACCGCAACGCGCTCGCCTTCATCAAGCTCGCGTCCATTCGACTCATGCTCCGAAAACTCTGTAATCCTACATAAAGTCTCCGGACGGACTCTAAGAATTTCGGCGAGCTCCAAAGGAATAATCGCCCCGGGATCGACATGGAACATCAGCTTGGGGAACTGCGTGGTTAGCAACCATTCGCTGTTGGCCTTGACCACCTCATGCACGTCCGCCGGTTCGCCCGCGATAGGAATTTCGCGCGGCCAGTCCAGCAATATCTGGCGACTTTCCGGCGTCGGATAATAGCGGTTGTATTCGGCCATGATATCGTCGGCCAGCGGACCGTTCGGGCTGCCATGTTTCATGAACTGGTCAAGGAACACATTCTGGTTCAGGATCATTTCCTCGCCAACGCCTGGCGTATTGATACCGCGGATGAATTCCTCGTTCGGGCCCATAGCCGAGTAGCTTGCGATCGGCATAAACGGCGGCGTCATCGCTTCCATGAAACAGATAGCCGAAATCCGTTCAGGACGGGTGCGGGCATAGTGCCAGCCAAGTGCAGATCCCCAGTCATGGATGACAAGGACGGCGTCGCGCAAGTCAAGCTCGTCCAAAAGACCGTGAAGGTGGGCAGCGCTTTCGGCATAGGTGTCGGTAAGAACCGGTTTGTCGCTGTCGCCCATGCCGATCAGGTCGGGCGCGATGGCGCGATGGCTGTCGGTGACGTAAGGGATGATATTGCGCCACAGATACGAGCTGGCCGGGTTGCCGTGCAGGAACACCACCGGACGACCGCTGCCCTGATCGACATAGGCCATGTCGTGGCCGAGGATGCTGCGATAGGATTTTGCCATCGGCGTGTTAGTCAGCGCACTGGTGCCGAGTGGTATGGCCGTCAGGGCCGCTGCTGCTGCTGAGGATTGTAGGAACGGTCTGCGTTGCATGGGGGAGCCTCCGTGATTTGCACTCGAGACAACTTACGGGTTATATCTGACCCATCAATTGGCTGAAAAAGAACATCGTGGTTCAAATTCGGCCCACCGCGAACGCGACAATGGGATTAATACCAGCGGCATTTAACATTGACCGATATGGGCCCATTTTCGCATTCCGATTGATGTGATGGTTTCGGGCTGTGCGATGAGCTTGTTCCAAGCTTCGCATCCAGCATCGACGATGGCATTGTAGTCTTCGAACACGCGGTTGGAGAGCCAATTGGCGCGCAAGTACTGCCAGATATTTTCCACCGGGTTCAGTTCCGGAGCGCGCGATGGCAGCAGGATGATGGTGAGGTTCTTCGGGACTTTGAGTTTGCCGGTGGTGTGCCATCCGGCCCGATCCATCAGCACAACCGCATGGGCCTTTCGGGCGACGTGGCGGCTGATCTCGTCGAGATGCATCTGCATGGCTTGCGCGTCCGCCCAAGGCAGCATGAGCGCCGCCCCCTTGCCGTGAGCCGGACAGATGGCGCCGAACAGATAGGCGTTGTGATAGCGCTGATCGGCCGGCTGGCGGGGGCGCGTGCCCTTTCTCGCCCACAGGCGCGTCAGGCCATTCTTCTGGCCAAGGCGTGCTTCGTCCTGGAACCAGATCTCCACCGGCGTTCCCGCTGGCAGGTCAGCTATATGCACCTGGAGCGTGTCGGCGAAGTTTTTTTTAAACGCCTCGATGATCCGCTTATCCTGCCTGGGATGCTGCGGGCGGGCGCTGATATGGGCAAAGCCCAGTTCGCCAAGCAGTCTGGATATCCCGCGCTCGGAATAGATGACGCCAAAGCGCGCCTCGATCACCCGCTTCAGGTCGATCCGCCGCCAGCGGACAACCCCGTCCACCGCCGGATCGGGGCCGGTCTCGACAATCTCGCCAAGTTCTTTCATCTGGACATCGCTCAGGTAGCGCGTCCGGCCCGCGCCCTTGCGGTTGGTGAGGCCATCCGGTCCCTCTTCGTTGAACCGGTGAACCCAGTCCCGCAGGGTTTGGCGATCCATCCCACCGATCCTTGCGGCCTCTCCACGGCGCATGCCATCGTAGACCGCCGCAAGAGACAACAGACGGCGGCTCTGCCGGGCATCCTTGCAACGGCTGGCGAGTTTACGAAGGTGGCGGGCATCAAAGTCGCGACGAAGCGGAACACTGGCTGGCATGGCGATCCTCCTTTGCCAACCTTGAATCAGATCAAAACCGATTTGGGAATCCCCACAGAGTCAGAAATTGATGCCGTTGGTATAAGTCCATGCATTCGACCGATTGGGAACAAATGCCGTATTTTCTGGCGGTTGCGCGGATGGGAAGCCTGCGCGCAGCAGCCGAGGAACTGAACGCCACGCACGGCACCGTCAATCGCCGGGTCCGGGCGCTGGAAACGGCGCTGGGCGTGCAATTGTTCGCCCGCACTCGATCGGGGCTGCAACCAACGCGCGCCGGGCGGTCATTGTTGCCAATCGCCGAAGAGGCGGAGGTGCTGTTTCTGGGCGCACGGCGGCATTTGCAGGGGCTGGACCGGCAGGATACCGGTGTCGTGCGGTTTTCGCTAACCGGTACCATGGCCTATGAAATTGTGTCGCCGATTCTGGTGCGATTCTTCGAGGAGTATCCTGAGATCGACCTTGAGATCCACGTCAGCGACAGGTTCGAGGATATCAACCGGCTTGAGACCGATGTGTCGTTGCGGGTGGCCTACGAGGTGACCGATGACGTTGTCGCGCGAAGGCTATACCCGATGTATTTGGCGCCATACGCCAGCCGCGATTATCTAGACCGCCATCTGGCGCAGGCCGGTGCCGGGGGCGAGGGATTGCACTGGCTCGGCTGGGACCGCGCCGAGCGGCACCCGGACTGGGTGGCGCAGACTGCATTTCCCAAGGCCGAGGTCCGGCACGCGACGATGGATCACGTATTGCAGATAAACCTGGCCCGGCGGGGGTTTGGGATGATCAACACATCGCCCTATTTCGCGGGAGTCTATCCTGAACTGGTCAGGGTCCCGGGCGGAGAGTTGGTTGCTGACCGGACGCTGTGGCTGCTGTTACATTCGGACCTGCGTCGCACCGCGCGCGTGCGCCGGGTCGTTGATTTTTTGGCCGATGGCTTGCGTGAGTTGCGTCCGATTATTCAGGGCGAAAGGCCACAACCGGCGTCAATTGTTTCCGGTTCCGGTAAATAGCCCCGCTTCGGCGGCGGCGCGCAGAATCGCTTTGGATTTGTGGACGGTTTCCTGAAATTCGGCTTCCGGGTCGCTGTCATAGACCACGCCGCCGCCAGCCTGAATATAGAGCACTGCGTTTTTCAGCACCGCTGTGCGAAGCGCGATGCACATGTCCATATCGCCATTGGCGGCGAAATAGCCGACGCCGCCGCCATAGACGCCGCGTTTCTCCGGCTCAAGCTCGTCGATGATTTGCATCGCCCGGACTTTCGGTGCGCCGGAAACCGTGCCTGCAGGCATGCCGGCAAAAAACGCCGACAGCGCGTCCTGATCGTCGGCCAGCTCGCCCACCACGTTGGAGACGATATGCATCACATGGCTGTAGCGTTCGATGATGAACTGTTCGGTCGGTTTGACGGTGCCGATCTTGGAGACCTTGCCGGTGTCATTGCGGCCAAGGTCAAGAAGCATCAGGTGTTCGGCCAACTCTTTCTTGTCGGCCATCAGACTTGCCTCGTTAGCTTTGTCTTCCTCGGGTGTGGCGCCGCGCGGGCGGGTGCCCGCGATCGGGCGGATGGTGACCTCTTTGCCGAACACACGCACGAGGATTTCCGGACTGGCACCGATCACTTGAAAGCCACCGAAATTGAAAAAGAACATGAATGGCGACGGATTGGTGCGGCGCAGGCTGCGATACAGCGCAAATGGCGGAAGGTTGAACGGCAGCGCCCAGCGCTGGGCTGGCACGACCTGAAATATATCCCCGGCGCGGATATAGTCCTTGGCCTTTTCAACCGCCTGCAGATAGGCGGCGTGGGAGAAATTGCTGACCGGATTGGCGTCAGGCAGGGCTTGTCCCAGATCGCGACCGGCGGCGGGGGTCGGACGCGACAGGTCCAGCACCGCATCCATAACTGTGTCGGCAGCCTGGTCATAAGCCGCCCGCGCCGACAGCCCCGAGGCCGCCCAGGCGGGCGATACGACGATGACATCGCCTTTGACTCCGTCAAGCACCGCCACGACCGTGGGTCGGATCAACACGGCGTCGGGCAGGTTCAGCGGGTCGGGGTTTTCGCCCGGCAAATGTTCGATCAGGCGGATCATGTCATAGCCGAGATATCCAAACAGACCGGCAGAGGCGGCAGGCAGGTCAGCGGGCGTGTCCATGTGCGTTTCGCCGATCAGCGCGCGCAGATTTTCCAAGGGCGCGCCGTCTTGATCCTCAAACGCCTGCGCATCGGTGCGCGCCTGGCGGTTGATCCGCGATGTTGTGCCCCGGCACTGCCAGATCAGGTCTGGCTTCAGGCCGATGATCGAATAGCGACCGCGCACTTCGCCGCCGGTCACGCTTTCAAGCAGGAAAGAATCGCGGCCAGCCTCGCTAAGTTTGAGCATCAGCGAGACTGGTGTATCGAGATCGGCAGCAAGGCGGGTGTAGACCAGTTGATTTTCGCCGCGCGCCAAGCCCTCCGCAAAGTCAGCAAATTCCGGGATCAGTGCCATGGCTCAGGGAAACTGTGCCTGGATCGCCGAAATAGCGGTTTGGTTGAGCGAGATGCCTGCGTCAAGCTGGATCGCACGGGTGAAGGCATCCAGCGCATCATTGGCGATGGATTGCAGCGCGGAACTGGTGATCGCATCGACGCGGGCAGCGAGATCTGCATCGCCCGGCTCGGCGGCGTGGATGGCATCAAGCGTCAATATGACAACCCGGTCATCGCCTTCAACCACCGCAGTCTCGCCGCGTTCGAGTTCAAATGCGCGCACTATCATCGCACGCGGGGCGTTCTCGATAAAATCACTGCGGCGCAGCCGGGTTTCGACATTTGTTTCAAACCCCGTCCCCGAAAGTCGCGCGCCGGCATCGAGCCCGGCCTTCATAACCGCCGCCTGATCCAGGAGCAGGCGGCTCAGTTCGGCGCTGGCCCATGCCTGGGCGACGCGCGTCCTGGCCTGATCGAACGGTTCGGGCCGCGGGGGCGTGGTGCGATCAATCCTGAGCGCAAAGACACCGCCATCGTCGAGCTCGGCTATCTCGGGAAAGTCGTTTTCGCTGGCGGCAGCGGCGCTCGCCGAAAACGCCTGGTAGGCGGCGATGCCCTGGCTCATGCCGGCAAACCAGTCAAGCGAGCCAAGCTGCATCGCGGTTTCCTGCGCAAGCTCTTCGAGCGTTGCACCGCCGGCCAACAGATCGTCAAACCCGGTGATCTGGTCAGCGATCTGACGGCGGGCACGGTCACCGGCAAATTCGGTGCGCAGGTCGTCTGCCACATCTTCAAAGGCAGTTTGGCGCGCCGATAGGATCGCGTTGACGCGAAAAATCGCCGGGCCGAGATCGGTGTTGACCGGCCCGACAATGCCCGGCTCGCTCGGCACGAATACTTCCGCGCCTGCCGTGCCCAGCTCAGCCTGGGACACATCGCCGAGGTCGATGTCGGCCAGATCAAGGCCGCGTTCAGCGACCAGCGCTGCAAAGCCGCGCTGCCCGGAACTGATCGCGGCCATTGCGGCGATGGCGGTGGCGTCGTCGCTAAAGGTGAGCCTTTCGACAAGGCGCCTCTCGGGCAGATTGTACAGGTCCGCGCGGTCCGCATAGAGCGCACGCAATTCATCCTCGCTGACCTCAATTTCGTCGAGGATCATATCTGGTGACAGCCAGGCATAGGTTATCGTGCGCGTTTCCGGCAGCTGGAATTCATCCGTGTTTTCATCATAATACGTCCTGAGCACGGCGTCGGAAGCGGCGGGCAGAGGCGTTTCGAGCGATGTCTCGTCCAGCGTGATCCAGCTGAACGAGCGGCGTTGACCGAGGTAATCGCGCACCAGGCGCGCATAGATCGGGGGCGCGTCAAAACCGACCGTCACGGCGGCCTGCACGATACTGCTGGCGATCTCGGCGCGCAGCGCATCCTCAAACTGGCGGGGGTTCATGCCCAACTGGTCGAGCGCGAATTGGTAGGCAACCGGATCAAACGTGCCGTCCAGGCCCTGGAGATCCGGGCGATCGCGAAGTTGCTGCGCGATCTCCTCATCGCCGGCGGAAATGCCGATGCGGTCGGCTTCGTATTCATTGGCCGTGGTTGCGATCAGGCGCGCCAGAACGGCGCTGTCCAAGCCGATGCTGCGGGCCTCTTGCAGGCTAAGCGAACGCCCGATCTGCGAACCATACGCGCGCAGTTCCTGCTGAAGCTCGCGGGCATAGCGATTGGCGGTGATGTCACGGTCGCCCACGCGGCCAATGGTGCCTGACGAGCCGCCGAAATTCGTGACGCCAAATCCGGCAAGACCGACGAC
This sequence comes from Paracoccaceae bacterium, assembly GCA_965216135.1. GTDB lineage: Bacteria > Pseudomonadota > Alphaproteobacteria > Rhodobacterales > Rhodobacteraceae > CBDCFL01. The sequence continues at coordinate 18,833 of CBDCFL010000020.1, read as the reverse complement.
CAACAGGCCCAGGATAATCCAGACAATGACCCTGGACGCGCGACCAGATTTGCGCCTTGCCATGCCGTGATACCCCGTCGAAAATTCCGCCGGTGTTCAATAGGATGGAATTGGGGGGCGGGGCAAGCTGATTGCCCGCAATTGGCTGGGGACGGGCCATCACAGGCGTGCTGGGAAATTGCGCCCGGCAGAGGCGCTCATAGCTATCCGACGGTCGATTTTCGCGGGGGGCAATGTGAGGCCCAAGTGGCCTAGGGACCCATTAATGGCTCAAAGCCGAAGGCGTGCTTGGCGGACGAAGCCGATGTTCGCAGCACCTGCACAACGTTCTCAACATTAAGCGCAGCCCACTCATCACATTGGCTACAATTTGTTCGAGAACTGGCGATAATACCAGCGGCATTTAACATTGACCGATATGGGCCCATTGTTCGCATTCCGATTGATGTCGATGGTTTCGGGCTGTGCGATGAGCTTTTTCCAAGCTTCGCATCCAGCATCGACGATGGCATTGTAGTCTTCGAACACGCGGTTGGAGAGCCAGATGAATGGCTTTGCAAGTACTGCCAGATATTTTCCACCGGGTTCAGTTCCGGAGCGCGCGATGGCAGCAGGATGATCCGTGAGGTTCTTCGGGACCAGGTGAGCCATTTGCCGGTGGTGTGCCATCCGGCCCGATCCATCAGCACGGGAACCGCATGGGCCTTTCGAGGCGACGTGGCGGCTCGATCTCGTCGAGACGCATCTGCATGGCTTGCGCGTCCGCCCAAGGCAGCATCGAAGCGCCGCCCCCTTGCCGTGAGCCGGACAGATGGCGCCCTCGAACAGATGCGGCGGTACCCCGCAGGTCATGCGCCTGACCGGGCAGAAGGCGGAAGTCGATCAGATTGCCGAGCGCGTCCGTCAGAGCCATGATCTTTGTCGTTATCCCGCCGCGAGAGCGTCCGATGGCTTGGCTTTGAGTCCCCCTTTTGCGCCCTGACCGTGTCGGTGGACTTTGACGATACTACCGTCGATCATCGTGTATTCGAAGTCTGCATCTTCGGCTAATACCCTGAACATACGATAGAAAGCGTCGGCCCTCACCCACCTTCGGAAGCGCTTGAACACGCTGTTCCAGCGCCCGAACTCTTCCGGCAGGTCGCGCCAGGGGCATCCGGTCCGCGAGATCCAGAGAACTGCCTCGACAAACCGGCGCGGGTCAGGGCCGGTGCGACCGGGGTCGCATTCCCGGCCAAGGCAGTGCGGTGCGATGACAGCCCATTGGGCGTCGGTCAGAACTGTGCGGATCAAGGCTGCTCTCCTCTGTTTGCAACCTTGAATCAGTCATCAGCCGATTTGGGAATCCCTAAACGTCAACAAGCCCTAGTCGCTCTTGATCCAGCTTCGGGCGGTTTGTGTGATGATCGAGGTCATTGGCTTGGCGGCAGTCGTGTCGCCAGCCAGGCGGATCAGGCCGAGCGCACCCCAGAAATTGCCAAGCAAAAATTCGGACCGGGCTTGGGCATCAGCGATGTTGTCGTTGTTGAGTGCTTGTCGGAACGTGGTCCGCCAGAGCTCAAAGAACTGTTCGATTTCCTGGGCGATCTGGTCAGTTGGTTCTTCTAGCTCGCTGACCGTGTTCACCATGAGACATCCTGAGTTGAGTGGGTTATCGGCGTCGATGGGGGCGCTGAGCTTCTCGAAATACGTGATGACGGCGGCGAGTGAGGGCGGGTTGAAGGCGGCGGCGATGTGCTCGGCTGTCGCTTCCCGGTAGCAGGCAAGTGCTTTGGTAAACAGCGCCTCCTTATCACCGAAAGTGTTGGCCAGGCCCTTTATCCCTACGCCTGAGACTTCTTCCAGGCTGCGAGTGGTGGTTGCTGTGTAGCCGTGGTGCCAGAACGCGGTCATGGCCCCTTTCAGGACTTCGGCCTCGTCGAACATGCGTGGTCTGGCCATAATCTGTCTCCTGGTCGCTGGACCGTGCTTTGAAGTACTGGGCGGTCCCCAAACCAAGTTTTACATCACCTATTGCATTACCGTATCAACGCGTTTACGTTTTGCGTCACCCGATGCATAACCGTACCCAAAGGAGACACCATGATCAAGCTCGTATTCCCACTTCACCGCCGACCGGACCTCACACGCGAGGAGTTTCAGACCTATTGGCGTGAGAGGCTTATCCCTCTGACCCCGGTTTGACGACATGTTGGGTTTGCGGTTGCCATCGGCAGGATGTTCGCCTAATGTTCTGTCATGCCCAGCCGCTGGAAATACGACCGCCCGATGTCCCGCGCCGCCTTCGAGGCGCGCTTTCCCGATGAAGCCTCCTGCGCCCGGCATCTCGCAGCCAAGCGCTGGCCCGACGGCTTCGTCTGCCCCGCCTGCGGCCATGACAGGGGCTGGGGACTGAAGCGTCGCCGGTGCGAGCTGGGAATGTGCGGCCTGCGGGAAGGAGACTTCGGTGACCGCAGGCACGATCATGCACCGCAGCCACTTGCCCCTCAAGACCTGGTTCATGGCCGTTCACATCGTGACCAGCCACTCGAACGGTATCTGGGCCCTGCAACTCCAGGCCCAGCTCGGGCTCGGCAGTTACAAGAGTGCCTGGCTCCTGCTACACAAGCTGCGCCGTGCCATGGTCGATCCGGATCGCAGCCTGCTTGAGGACCTGGTCGAGATCGATGAGGCCACCCTACCGTTCCGCACCGTAAAAGACCCGACCGCAGGCGGGCAAGGTCGCAGCCCGCAAGGCAAGATGCGCATTGCCGGCGCGGTCGAGCTATCGCCCGAGGGCGAGCCACGTCGCATCCGGCTGGCGCCGATCGGGGATTTCTCCGCGCGCAGCCTTCATGCCTTCGTTGCCGGGACCTCGGCGCCGGGCGCGCGGGTAATCACCGATGGCTGGAGCGGTTATTGCGGCCTGCCCGACCACGACCACCAGCCCAAGGTCGTCGGTGCAACGCTCGCCCATCTCGTGCTGACGTGGATCCATCGTGTGTTCTCGAACCTGAAGCGCTGGGCGCTCGGAACCTTCCATGGCCTGCGCCGCGCCCATCTGCGCCGCTATCTCGACGAGTTCGTGTTCCGCTGGAACCGCCGCCGCCACACCGCAACGGCCTTCGACACCCTGCTCGGCATCGGCACGCGCCTCCGACCCGCCGACTACCGCGACATCGTCGGACAACGCGGCTGATCCCGGCAGGCCGGGCGCCAGCCACCGCCCGCCCTCCGATCCACCTCAATCAGGGCCGAGTGCCGGCCCTCCAGCCTGCCTGACAGCACTCGAAACCAACTTCCCCAAGCCCAAAAGCTCCCGCACATCGCCCGGCACGGTCCAGGAACCGTGCCTGGAACGTAGAAGGCCGATCAACATCTGGTGTGACCGGAAGCAAAGGGAGAAGCCCTTGGCGTGATACCCATGCGCCCCTTGTCATTGAGCGTGCCGCCACCCTGGGGATCAAACGATACATTCAGGTGCACACCAGCGACACCCCGATCAATGCAGGTCTGCGCGAGGGTCTCGGCGGTCCGGAAGCCTATGACGGCACCGCAGAGCTGTGGTTCGAGAGTGATGTCTCGCTCATGGCGTCCCTCGGGCGGCCCGAATGGCTTGAGGCAAGTGCAGAGCTGGTCGAAGACGAACACAACTTCGTCGATCTCAAGCGGGCACCGCTTTGGCTGGGTGACGAGGTGGCGATCGTCGAGGGCGAATGACGCCCGTTTGAACGTGTCGTTTGATACCAAGGGAGGCAGTGGTCTCCCCCAAGGAGGACCCAATGGGCTGGAAATTCGAAATCGACGTCAATCAAGTTGTGGACGCGCCCCAACAGGTGCTGTGGGATCGCGTCAGCAACCACGACGGCACTGCCCAGTGGGTAAAGCGTTGGGTGAAAAGGGTCGCGGTTCAAACCCCCGGCACCGAAGATCGCAACGGCGTTGGCGCAATCAGGGGCCTGAAAGTCGCGGGCTGGCCCGAACTGAAAGAACAGGTCGTTCTGTTCGAGCCACCGCACAGATTCCAGTATTCGTTGATCACCGGGCTACCGCAGGTCACGGACCACCTCGGCGAAGTAAGCGTGACCCGACTTGATGATGATCGCTCAGAAGTGGCCTGGAAAGTGAACCTGGAGTTCAGCCCGTGGAACCCGCTAAGCCTGTCCGCACCCGCGCTTGTCAAGCTGCTCAAATGGGTGTTTCAGGGCGGTCTGGAACAGCTGGCGAGCGAATACGGCCCGGACAAGTCGCACTAAGGCAATAGCTGAAAACCCGGCACCAGACAAAAAATGTTGTGACCTCGTCGTTTAGCCATAGGCGTACAACCCGCTGCCTCAGTTGTTGTAGGTTTGGGCGGTGGCCTCAACGGGTGGACGCAACACTTTAATCTTTAGGAAGAGATGGAGTGTTGAGCATGAAGTATCGTCGTCGCATTTACTATTCGGCCACGCAGCGGGCTGAGATTTGGGATCGTTGGCAGCGCGGAGAGTCGATGAGTTCGATTGGGCGGGTGTTTGACCGGCAATCATCCTCGGTCTTTTCCGTTATCTCGCCGACAGGCGGCATCCGCCCGCCAGGTCGCAGACGTGGTAGCCGCGCCCTGAGCCTTTCTGAGCGCGAGGAGATTTCGCGCGGGCTTAGCATCAAACGATCACTTCGCGTGATCGCCCACCAATTAGGACGCGCGCCCTCAACCATCAGCCGCGAGGTTCGACGGAATGGCGGATCTGCTAACTATCGCGCGACGACCTCTGATCAGGCAGCATGGGATCGCGCATTGCGCCCCAAGACATGCAAGCTGGCTTGCCACCCAGCTTTGGCCCAAGCAGTATCGGCAAAGCTTCGGCGCAAGTGGTCACCCGAGCAGATTGCGGGCTGGCTCAAGCGTACGTTCCCGAAAAAAGCGCAGAAACAAGTGTCGCACGAAACGATATACAGAAGCCTTTATATACAGGCGCGCGGCGTACTGAAGAAGGAGTTGCTGGAGCATCTGCGCGCCAAACGCACTGTCCGGCGCTCCAAGCATGCAAGCCTCAAGCGCAACGGTTTGGGGCAGATCAAAAACGCCGTATCGATCAGTCAAAGACCCGCGTCCGTGGAAGACAGAGCGGTGCCAGGGCATTGGGAAGGCGATCTGATCGGAGGGTCGAAGAACAGTTATATAGCGACCCTAGTGGAACGCCATTCGCGGTATGTGATGCTGGTCAAAGTCGCCAACAAGGACACCGAAAGCGTCATCTCTGGGCTAATCAAATCGGCACAAAGATTGCCACGCGAACTCTACAAGTCCCTGACATGGGATCGCGGCAAAGAGCTGGCAGATCACCCGCGCCTGACCATAGCGACCGATATCGACGTCTACTTTTGCGACCCACACTCCCCGTGGCAACGCGGTTCGAACGAAAACACCAACCGGCTTCTCCGGCAATATCTGCCAAGGGGAACTGATACCAGCGGCATTTAACATTGACCGATATGGGCCCATTTTCGCATTCCGATTGATGTGATGGTTTCGGGCTGTGCGATGAGCTTTTTCCAAGCTTCGCATCCAGCATCGACGATGGCATTGTAGTCTTCGAACACGCGGTTGGAGAGCCAATTGGCGCGCAAGTACTGCCAGATATTTTCCACCGGGTTCAGTTCCGGAGCGCGCGATGGCAGCAGGATGATGGTGAGGTTCTTCGGGACTTTGAGTTTGCCGGTGGTGTGCCATCCGGCCCGATCCATCAGCACAACCGCATGGGCCTTTCGGGCGACGTGGCGGCTGATCTCGTCGAGATGCATCTGCATGGCTTGCGCGTCCGCCCAAGGCAGCATGAGCGCCGCCCCCTTGCCGTGAGCCGGACAGATGGCGCCGAACAGATAGGCGTTGTGATAGCGCTGATCGGCCGGCTGGCGGGGGCGCGTGCCCTTTCTCGCCCACAGGCGCGTCAGGCCATTCTTCTGGCCAAGGCGTGCTTCGTCCTGGAACCAGATCTCCACCGGCGTTCCCGCTGGCAGGTCAGCTATATGCACCTGGAGCGTGTCGGCGAAGTTTTTTTTAAACGCCTCGATGATCCGCTTATCCTGCCTGGGATGCTGCGGGCGGGCGCTGATATGGGCAAAGCCCAGTTCGCCAAGCAGTCTGGATATCCCGCGCTCGGAATAGATGACGCCAAAGCGCGCCTCGATCACCCGCTTCAGGTCGATCCGCCGCCAGCGGACAACCCCGTCCACCGCCGGATCGGGGCCGGTCTCGACAATCTCGCCAAGTTCTTTCATCTGGACATCGCTCAGGTAGCGCGTCCGGCCCGCGCCCTTGCGGTTGGTGAGGCCATCCGGTCCCTCTTCGTTGAACCGGTGAACCCAGTCCCGCAGGGTTTGGCGATCCATCCCACCGATCCTTGCGGCCTCTCCACGGCGCATGCCATCGTAGACCGCCGCAAGAGACAACAGACGGCGGCTCTGCCGGGCATCCTTGCAACGGCTGGCGAGTTTACGAAGGTGGCGGGCATCAAAGTCGCGACGAAGCGGAACACTGGCTGGCATGGCGATCCTCCTTTGCCAACCTTGAATCAGATCAAAACCGATTTGGGAATCCCCACAGAGTCAGAAATTGATGCCGTTGGTATGATTTATCCGTTCATTCTCAAGCAAAGCTCAGCGCGATCGCACGTCAGTTGAACGAAAGGCCTCGCAAGACCTTGCAATACCAAACGCCAGCAGAGAAATTTGCCGAGTGTGTTGCGTCGATCAGTTGAGCCCGCCGCTCATACCTGTCATCTGACGGTTTCGCTAAGTTAGTGTGCCAGAGCCTAATCAGTGCCGCGATAAGGTTCGACATATTGCAGCGCCATATCCCAGGGAAAGAATATCCACGTATCCTGGCTGACCCCGGTGATATAGGTATCGACCTGTGGCTCGCCCATGGGCTTGGCGTAGATCGTGGCGAAATGGGCGTTTGGAAATTGCTCGCGCACCAGGCTCAGGGTTTTGCCGGTATCGACCAGATCGTCGATGACCAGAACTCCGGTACCGTCGCCAACCAGTTTCGCGTCCGGCCCTTTGAGGATTTCTGCGCCGGTCTGCGACTGGTGGTCGTAGCTCTTGACGCTGACGGTATCGACGGTGCGGATGTCGAGTTCTCGCGCGACGATCATGGCCGGCGCCATGCCGCCACGGGTGATCGCCACGACGCAGCGCCAGCCGCCATCGTCGGGGCCGCGCCCGTCAAGGCGCCAGGCCAGGGCGCGGGCATCGCGGTGCAGCTGATCCCAGCTGACGTGAAAGCCTTTTTCGTGGGGCAGGCGGTCTACCATGGGCGTTCCTTGTGGCCGTGTCAGATTTTGGTGATGTCGGGCGAATCGACGGCCTTCATGCCAATCGCATGATAACCGGCGTCGACATGAAGAACCTCGCCAGTCACTCCGCTGCCGAGATCCGACAAGAGGTAGAGCGCCGATTTACCGACATCCTCGATAGTGACATTGCGCCTGAGCGGCGAATTATACTCGTTCCATTTCATGATATAGCGGAAATCGCCGATGCCGCTGGCCGCGAGCGTCTTGATCGGACCAGCCGAGATTGCGTTACAGCGGATGGCGTCCTTGCCGAGGTCTTCGGCGATGTATCTGACCGAGGCTTCAAGCGCGGCTTTGGCCACTCCCATTACGTTGTAATGGGGCATGACCTTTTCGGCGCCATAATAGGTGAGCGTCAGAAGCGAACCGCCCTGGGGCATCATCGCGGCGGCGCGCCGGCATACAGCGGTAAAGGAATAGACCGAGATATCCATGGACATCGCGAAATTGTCGCGCGTGGTATCCACGTAACGGCCGCGCAGTTGAGCTTTGTCAGAAAAACCAATGGCATGGACGATGAAATCAATCTGACCCCATTCGGAATTGAGCCGGTCAAACAACGCATCGATTGAACTGCCGTCGGCGACATCGCAATCCAAAACCAATGTCGAGCCCAATTGCGCCGCAAGCGGTTCAACACGTTTTTTCAACACCTCGCCCTGATACGAAAATGCCAGCTTTGCGCCTGCGCCCGCCAGCGCCTGGGCAATGCCCCAGGCGATGGAGCGTTCATTCGCCAAGCCCATGATCAGGCCGCGTTTGCCGTCCATTAGCGCCTCACCCATGGGTCCATGCTCCCGCCCGCGATTTGTCCCCGCGGCTTATCCCAAAGGTCATGGTGCTTCAAGAAAAACGCGGCTAGATATCGGTTCGATCAGTCGAGAGGGCAAAATGGGCGATCGCGGCGGGATATTCTTAGGCGATAATCCTCTGGATATTCTGCGCCGGTGGATGGCCGATGCGGAGAAATCCGAGCCAAGCGACGCCAACGCGATGACGTTGGCCACGGTCGACGCGTCAGGACTGCCCGATCTGCGCATCGTGCTGGTCAAGCAGATTGATGCCGATTGTGTGACATTCTACAGCAATTACCAAAGCGCCAAAGGCGTGCAACTGGCGGCGTCCGGTAAGGCGGCGGTAAATTTTCACTGGAAGTCGCTGGCCCGTCAGGTGCGGCTTCGCGGCACGGTCGAGCAAACCAATGCCGAAATTTCGGACGCCTATTTCCACTCGCGTCCTCTGGGCAGCCGCATCGGGGCTTGGGCATCGGCGCAATCGCGCCCGCTTGCATCCCGCGATGTTCTGGTCGCCGAACTGCGCGACTGTGAAGCAAGATATGAAGACGATCCGCCCAGACCGCCACACTGGGGCGGATACAAAATTTCGCCACTTCAAGTAGAATTTTGGTCCGCAGGAGAGTATCGTCTGCATGACCGATTTCTCTGGAGCCGCGAAGCAGGCTTGGACGATTGGGACGTGCAAAGACTTAGCCCCTGACATTCACGCTTCGCGGATTGCAAAACCCTGTAGTTGCGATGTAAATTTTCACTTGAAATCGATCGGCAATTTGGCCCACACAAGCAGGTGGGAGTGGAGAAATGATCCAAGACTGCAGCCGATGAGCGACGCGGCGGTTACAAAAACCGTGCACGGGCGTGTCAAATGGTTTGATCCCGGCAAAGGATTTGGCTTCGTCGTCGCCGACGAGGGCGGGCCGGACATCCTGCTGCACGCCAATGTTTTGCGAAATTTCGGCCAAAGCTCGATCGCCGATGGGGCCGGTATCGAAGTTGCCGTTCAGAGCACCGATAAAGGCGTGCAGGCGCTGGAAGTATTGAGCATAGAACCACCCGAGCCGACGCAAAATTCACAGCTTGAAGATATTGACTATGTCGATGCCGACAGCGACGACCTGCCGTTGGAACCGGCGCGGGTTAAGTGGTTTGACAAGGGCAAGGGGTTCGGTTTTGCGAATATCTTTGGCGACAATGAGGACATTTTCATTCACGCCGAAGTCTTGCGCCGATCCGGGTTTGCCGATCTTCAGCCGGGCGAGGCGATCTGTCTGAAAGTGATTGAAGGCAAGCGCGGGCGTATGGCATCCTTGATCCGATCATGGGACGCCGCAACCTAGAACTGACCCTTACCGCCGCAATCCTTGCGCTGACTTTGGCCGGTTCCGCGCATGGGGGCGAGTGTGATGCGGCCCACGCCGATTTGCGTGGCTATTGGGGGGTGGCACGATTTAGCGTTGAGATCGCCGATGAGCCGGACGAGCGTGCGCAGGGGCTGATGCACCGCACAGAGATGGCGACGACGGCGGGGATGCTGTTTGTTTACGACACGCCGCAACGGGCATCGTTTTGGATGAGCAACACGTTGATCCCGCTGGACTTGATTTTCGCCGATGAGACGGGTTTGGTGACCCGCGTGCATCACAACGCGGTTCCGGGTGATCTGAGCTCGATTAACGGTGGGGACAACATATTGATTGTGTTGGAAATCAACGGCGGTTTGGCCGAACAATATGGCATCGAAGCGGGCAGCCAAATGCGCCACCATTTGCTTGATTCTGCCCACGCGGTCTGGCCCTGTCCGGCAAGCCAATAGGACTTTTCTTTGCGCGCGCGGCTCTATACATGAGGCCCAAGTCGGGGCGTAGCGCAGTCTGGTAGCGCATCTGTTTTGGGAACAGAGGGTCGGGAGTTCGAATCTCTCCGCCCCGACCATTTTCAACCCCGCCTATCGTCGGACAAAAGCTGTTGCGCCGTGCGGAAATTTGCCGCTGCGATGGCGATACGCGCCGCTAGGGGGCGAATGTTGTGATCAGGTTGCAACGCCGTCTTTGGGTGCGGTCGGGTCAGCATCGGCTACGAAAAGTCTGAAATATAAGCGGCTTCGCGTAAGTCGCCGCCTGCCCCGCGAATCGGACAGAAATGGTTAACAGCCGGTCAACAAAAAAATCATCACGCATGGCCAAAAAACTCGTTGCGTTCTGGGTTCAGCTACGTCAGTTTGTGTGAGCCGGTCAATTGGCCACAACATATAGTGGTCAGTCGCCGGGGAGGAAAAACAGCAGTTCAACGATCCGAAGCCTGGCGCACCAGGAGACGGAGGTCGTGCGGGACGGGCCCTGGGCTTGTCTGGGGTGGTTTTTGCTCTCTGGTCGGACCGAAATAACGGCCTGCGACCCGTATGGCAAAGACGGGCACGGCTGCATAACGAACTGAACGACGGGGCACGTTTCGCACGATGAAAATATCAAGAAAGTTCACAAACGCCGGGCAGGATGCCTATGCGGATACAGACTTTGGCATCACGACATCGGAGATCAGAAATCCCGACGGTACGGTGGTGTTTCGTCTTGACGAACTTGAGGTTCCGCAAAGCTGGAGCCAGGTCGCCTCGGATGTCATTGCGCAGAAATTTTTTCGCAAGGCCGGGGTTCCGGCGCGGCTGAAAAAGGTCAAGGAACGCGATGTGCCGGAATTCCTGTGGCGCTCGGTGGCCGATGAAAAGGCCCTGGCCGGTTTGCCGGAAGACGAGCGGCTGTTGGGCGAAACGTCATGCAAGCAGGTCTTTGACCGTCTTGCCGGGGCGTGGGCCTATTGGGGCTGGAAGGGCGGCTATTTTTCACGGCAAGACGATGCCCAGGCCTATTATGACGAGATGCGCTATATGCTGGCTACCCAGCGCGGCGCGCCGAACAGCCCGCAATGGTTCAACACCGGGCTGCACTGGGCCTATGGCATCGACGGGCCGAGCCAGGGACATTACTACGTCGATTTTCAGACCGGCAAGCTGACCAAGTCGAAATCGGCCTATGAGCATCCGCAGCCGCATGCCTGTTTCATCCAGTCGATCAAGGATGATCTAGTGGGCGATGGCGGGATCATGGATCTGTGGGTGCGCGAGGCGCGGCTGTTCAAATACGGCTCGGGTACCGGCACGAATTTCTCGTCGCTGCGGGCGGCCGATGAGCAGCTCTCGGGCGGGGGAAAATCGTCCGGTCTGATGGGATTTCTAAAGATCGGCGACCGGGCGGCGGGCGCGATCAAGTCCGGCGGAACGACCCGTCGGGCGGCCAAGATGGTGATCTGCGACATGGATCACCCCGATATTGAGGAATTCATCAACTGGAAGGTTATCGAGGAACAAAAGGTTGCCAGTCTGGTGGCTGGGTCCAAGCTGCACGAGCGCCACCTTAACGAGATATTCGCAGCGATCCGCACCTGGGACGGCAGCGAAACCGATGCTTTCGATCCGGCCAAAAACATCGCCCTCAAAGAGGCGGTCAAAAGCGCCAAGCAGGTGATGATCCCGGAAACTTACGTCAAGCGCGTGCTCGACTATGCGCGTCAGGGGTTCACGAGCATCGAATTTCCGACCTATGACACCGATTGGGACAGTGACGCTTATGCGACCGTGTCGGGCCAGAACTCAAACAATTCGGTTCGCGTCACGGATGCGTTTTTGCGGGCGGTGCGCGAAAATGCCGACTGGGAGTTGATCCGGCGCACCGATGGCCAGGTCGCCAAGACGGTAAAGGCACGCGAATTGTGGAAGGACGTTGGTCACGCGGCGTGGGCCTGCGCTGATCCCGGCATCCAGTTTCATGACACCGTCAATGCCTGGCATACCTGTCCTGAGGCCGGGCAGATCAGGGCGTCAAACCCTTGTTCGGAGTACATGTTCCTGGACGACACGGCGTGCAATCTGGCATCGATGAACCTGTTGGCGTTTCTGCATGACGGCGAATTTCAGGCCGACGATTACATGCACGCGACGCGGCTGTGGACCCTGACGCTGGAAATCTCAGTAACGATGGCGCAGTTCCCGTCGCGGGAGATTGCGCAGCTGTCCCACGACTACCGCACGCTGGGGTTGGGCTTTGCCAATATCGGCGGGCTGTTGATGAATATGGGGCTGGGATATGACAGCGCCGAGGGTCGGGCGCTGTGCGGCGCATTGAGCGCGATCATGACCGGCGTGGGATATGCCACGAGTGCCGAGATGGCCCGCGAACTTGGGTCCTTTGCCAGATACGAGGACAATGCGCGCCACATGTTGCGGGTGATCCGCAATCATCGCAATGCCGCGCATGGCGCAGTTGATGGATATGAGGATCTCGCGGTCAGGCCAGTGCCCCTTGATCTGGTCAATTGCCCCGATCAACGGCTGGTCGAGATTGCCAAAGCCGCCTGGGATGAGGCGCTCTGGCTGGGTCAGGAGTTTGGCTATCGCAATGCCCAGGCCACGGTGGTCGCGCCCACGGGCACGATCGGGTTGGTGATGGATTGCGACACGACGGGAATCGAACCGGATTTCGCCTTGGTGAAATTCAAGAAACTGGCCGGTGGTGGGTATTTCAAAATCATCAACCGGTCGGTTCCGGCGGCGTTGGAGGTGCTCGGATATACATCCTCCCAGATCGAAGAGATCATCTCTTGCGCCGTCGGTCATGGGACCCTGGGCAATTCGCCGGGGATCCACCACACCGCGCTGATCGACCATGGCTTTGGCGCGCCGGAGATTGAAAAGATCGAGGCAGCACTGCCGTCGGCATTTGGTATTCGCTTTGTCTTTAATCAGTGGACGCTGGGCGAGGCTTTTTGCACCGGCACCTTGGGAATCCCGGCCGAAAAACTGACCGATCCCGGCTTTGATCTGCTGCGCCATCTGGGCTTTTCGCGCCGCGACATCGAGGCCGCCAACGATCATGTCTGCGGCACAATGACGCTTGAGGATGCCCCGCATCTGAAAGAAGAGCATTATCCGATCTTCGATTGCGCCAATACCTGCGGCAGGCACGGCAAGCGATATCTGGGCGTCGATGCCCACATTACCATGATGGCGGCAGCGCAGACGTTCATCTCGGGCGCGATTTCCAAGACGATCAACATGCCCAACGACGCGACGATCGAGGATTGCCAGGCGGCCTATGAATTGTCCTGGAGACTGGGGATCAAGGCCAATGCGCTTTACCGGGACGGATCGAAACTGAGCCAGCCGCTGGCCGCTGCGCTGATCGAGGATGACGACGAGGCCGAAGCGATCCTGAAGACCGGCAGCACCCACGAAAAGGCCGCTGTTCTGGCCGAGAAGATCGTCGAAAAGGTGGTAATCAAAGAAGTGGCCAACCGCATCCGCGATCGGATGCCTGAACGCCGCAGAGGCTATACGCAAAAGGCGGTAGTCGGCGGGCACAAGGTTTACCTGCGCACGGGCGAATATAAAGACGGTAGCCTGGGCGAAATATTCATCGACATGCACAAGGAAGGTGCCGGTTTCCGCGCGATGATGAACAATTTCGCCATCGCAATATCGGTCGGCCTGCAATATGGCGTGCCGCTGGACGAATTTGTCGATGCGTTCACGTTCACCCGGTTTGAGCCGGCCGGCATGGTGCAGGGCAATGAGACGATCAAGAACGCAACCTCGATCCTCGACTATATCTTCCGCGAATTGGCGGTTTCCTATCTGGACCGCACCGATCTGGCGCATGTGAAACCCAAGGGCGAAAGTTTTGACGATCTGGGTCGCGGCCAAGAAGAGGGCAAGCGCAACTTCGCCGAGCCTCCCGGTGCGAGGGGCAGTTCACCATTAGAGGTGCTGCGCCAGGTCGCCTCGACCGGATATTTGCGCAATCGCGTGCCGCAGGAACTGGTGGTGCTGCAGGGCGGCATGGGCGGCGCGGCGCTGAACGCGGCCAATGACCCGGCACTGACCTTGCAGACGCTGGTACCGGATACCGGATCGGCGGCGGCGAGCGTCGGCGTGACGGAAACATCCAACGCGCCAACGGCTGGCTTGCCATTTGAGGCGCGGGTCAAAGCCAAGATGCAGGGCTATGAGGGCGACCCCTGCAACGATTGCGGAAATTACACGCTGGTGCGAAACGGCACCTGCATGAAGTGCAATACCTGCGGGGGGACCAGCGGGTGTAGCTAAATAAATCTTAGGGCTTCTCCCTTTGCTTCCGGTCACACCAGATGTTGATCGGCCTTCTACGTTCCAGGCACGGTTCCTGGACCGTGCCGGGCGATGTGCGGGAGCTTTTGGGCTTGGGGAAGTTGGTTTCGAGTGCTGTCAGGCAGGCTGGAGGGCCGGCACTCGGCCCTGATTGAGGTGGATCGGAGGGCGGGCGGTGGCTGGCGCCCGGCCGGCCGGGATCAGCCGCGTTGTCCGACGATGTCGCGGTAGTCGGCGGGTCGGAGGCGCGTGCCGATGCCGAGCAGGGTGTCGAAGGCCGTTGCGGTGTGGCGGCGGCGGTTCCAGCGGAACACGAACTCGTCGAGATAGCGGCGCAGATGGGCGCGGCGCAGGCCATGGAAGGTTCCGAGCGCCCAGCGCTTCAGGTTCGAGAACACACGATGGATCCACGTCAGCACGAGATGGGCGAGCGTTGCACCGACGACCTTGGGCTGGTGGTCGTGGTCGGGCAGGCCGCAATAACCGCTCCAGCCATCGGTGATTACCCGCGCGCCCGGCGCCGAGGTCCCGGCAACGAAGGCATGAAGGCTGCGCGCGGAGAAATCCCCGATCGGCGCCAGCCGGATGCGACGTGGCTCGCCCTGGGCGATAGCTCGACCGCGCCGGCAATGCGCATCTTGCCTTGCGGGCTGCGACCTTGCCCGCCTGCGGTCGGGTCTTTTACGGTGCGGAACGGTAGGGTGGCCTCATCGATCTCGACCAGGTCCTCAAGGGCTGCGATCCGGATCGACCATGGCACGGCGCAGCTTGTGTAGCAGGAGCCAGGCACTCTTGTAACTGCCGAGCCCGAGCTGGGCCTGGAGTTGCAGGGCGGAGATACCGTTCGAGTGGCTGGTCACGATGTGAACGGCCATGAACCAGGTCTTCAGGGGCAAGTGGCTGCGGTGCATGATCGTGCCTGCGGTCACCGAAGTCTCCTTCCCGCAGGCCGCACATTCCCAGCTCGCCCGGCGACGCTTCAGTCCCCAGCCCCTGTCATGGCCGCAGGCGGGGCAGACGAAGCCGTCGGGCCAGCGCTTGGCTGCGAGATGCCGGGCGCAGGAGGCTTCATCGGGAAAGCGCGCCTCGAAGGCGGCGCGGGACATCGGGCGGTCGTATTTCCAGCGGCTGGGCATGACAGAACATTAGGCGAACATCCTGCCGATGGCAACCGCAAACCCAACATGTCGTCAAACCGGGGTCAGAGGGATAAGCCTCTAAATCTTTATGAATCACTCTGCATATTGTATCCAATTGATGAGCAGTAACTAAATATGGGCAAGCTCAAATGATCTACACTGCTGACGGATTCCTTTACGGGGCGGCAATCTTTGTCGGCATAGTATTCGCCGAAACTGCCAGAGACTTGCTCAAGGCATTGATAATCAAATGCTTGCTCAAGGCTGCATCCGCTATACCCCTCGCGGTAGTGAGCAAGAAAGAGCTGGAGAGGTTACGCGATTACGAAAGATCAACCGTCGCAAAGGCGCGCGCCACCCTCGAGCTTGAAGACGAGACGTCGTCAACCACCAGCCACAGTGCAACGCACGTAGACAAATCCAAAAACATATGAAGCTATTCTCCAATTTTCGTGAAGACGGGCGAATTTCGCCTAAGTCCCGACGAGAGTTGCGCGCATTTGTCAGTGATGCCGGACGCGACATTAAATGCCTTGCTTCGCGACTGGGCGTCAACGTTTTTGAGGAAAGGCTACCGAATGAAATTTCCGCGGTGCTGATGCGGTCAAATAACCGAGGGGGCGAGTCGGGCTATGTGATTGTCGTTAATCTTGAACACCCAGCATCCCGGCAACGTTTCAGCATTGCCCATGAGCTTGGTCATTTTGTTCTTCATCGCGATCATCCTGAGTTTGAGGTCGTGGACGATACGCGTGATGTAGCCGAAGTGGTTCCATTGTTTCCGGTTTTGGGCAACTCTTATAGATCGTAAGCGTCCGGTGGTTACACTTCCGGGCTGTAATTCCACGGCATCAGCTCGTCTAGCCTGTTAATTTTATGGTCGGCGACACGCTCCGGAACCCAAGTGAGCCATGCCTGTGGATCAACGCCGTTGAGTTTGGCGGTTTCGATCAGAGTGAAGGCGATGGCCATGGAGTTTCCACCACGTTGTGATCCGGCAAACATCCAGTTCTTGCGGCCTATGGCGACGGGCTTCATGGCGCGTTCGGCGGTGTTGTTATCGGGCATGCTGACTTCGGCGCTTCGATTTCCGCCCCTGTTTTTCAAATGTCATGTTAGACAGGTTTCGCGGGATCGGGGCGTCGGAGTGCGAAGAAGCGGGCAGGCCGACTAGACAATGAGCTGCGAGCTCGTGTTGTTATCTGGCCGCCCCTACGACCAGCCCGTGTGCGCCGCGAGCGCGTATCCGTAATTGTCTTACGAGCCCGTGCACTCCTTTAACAACGAGAAGGAGTACATATGATGAGATCAATAGGAATGGACGTCCATCGAAGTTTCGCGCAAGTCGCGATCTGTGATGATGGCCAAATAACAGACAGTTTCAAGGTCGATATGGAGCATGATGCGGTCGTGGAATTCGGGCGCAGTCTGCGAGCAGATGACGAGGTGGTTCTGGAGGCCACGGGAAACACCGCAACGATCGTCCGGCTTCTGACGCCGTTCGTGGCGCGGGTGGTGATCGCCAATCCACTACAGGTGAAGGCAATCGCTCATGCCCGGGTGAAGACCGACAAGGTAGACGCAAAAATCCTAGCCCAACTTCACGCAGCAGGGTTCCTGCCTGAGGTGTGGGCGGCGGATGACGAGACGCTTGCACTAAGGCGACTTGTTTCAGAGCGCGCAGCGGTGGTGCGCTCTATCCGACGATCCAAAAGTCGCGTTCAGGCAGTCCTGCACGCCAACCTAATCCCAAAATACGCAGGCCATCGTGTGTCCTGAGTGCCAACATGGAAAGGAGGTACGTAACTGTAAGAGAGATGAGGGTAGGCCCCTCGGGTTCGGCGATCAGGAGCCGATCCCAAACCACCACAAGCTGCTGTCGTAAAGAGCGATGGTGGTGAGCGTTGTGGAAACGGCGGGGCGTGACCCCGTCAGGTACGATCCAGAGAGACGAGCGAAAGCGAACCGTCGATGAACTGCCGAAAGCGTATGGTTGATGTCAGAACCGGGGGTGGTGGTCACCCCGGGATGAGTATGGGCGGAGCCCTGAAGTCCGGCCCATGCGGCATCCGGCTCGAAGGCGGCGTGAATCTGGATCAGGCTCTTTTGCGGAACAGGAGAACCTGTCGTCCCGATGCCAAGGAAGACGACCGATCGGGAAGCCCCCGAAAGGTCCAGAGTACCGATGCGGGGCACAGGGGCAGAACAACTCGTAGTAGGGATGAAGGTGCTGTAATGGCGCTGGACCGAAGGGGTTGTGGTGTTCAGTCGCTGTCACTGGCCAACTGGTAACAGGATGAGCCGGATGTCAGGGACAAAGCCGTTTACGATAGAAAAGAGAGACGTCTGGGAAGCGTTCCAACATGTGGACGCCAACCAGGGTGCAGCTGGTGTAGATGGGCAGACGCTCGAAAGCTTCGGGGAGCGGCTTGGTCCGAACCTATACAAGCTTTGGAACCGGATGTCCTCTGGCAGCTACATGAGGAGCGTTAGAAATTCCGTGTCATTTCTGTAAACTGAAGAAAAGGAATGACACATGCGAGAAGAATTTGATTTTGATGTAGCTTTGGCGGCTTTGCAAGATGGCCAGGGCCTTACAGGCAAGGACGGTATTCTGACGCCGTTAGTCAAGCAACTGACCGAAGCTGCATTACAGGCTGAACTGGAGGCGCATTTAAAGGCCGACAAGTCCAGCAACCGCAGGAACGGAGCTGGCCGTAAGACCATCAAATCCACGTCTGGAAGTTTCGAACTGGCAACGCCACGAGATCGGGCTGGATCGTTTGAGCCGCAACTGGTGAAAAAACACCAGACCCACATGAGCGACGAGATCGAATGCAAGATTATTTCAATGTTCGGGCTTGGAATGAGCTATCTGGACATCGCTGGACACATCTCGGAAATCTACGGTCTGGATGTTTCAAACGCCACGATCAGCGCCGTCACTGATAAATTGATCCCTGAAATCAAGCTCTGGCAGCAGCGGCCCCTGGACAGCCATTACCCGTTTGTTTGGCTTGATGCTATTCACTACAAGGTTAAGCAAGACGGGCGCTACGCAGCCAAAGCGGTTTATACGGTTCTGGGGCTTAATCTTGAGGGCAGGAAGGAAATTCTTGGCCTGTATCTATCTGAAACCGAAGGTGCAAACTTCTGGCTCTCGGTGCTGACGGACCTGAACAATCGCGGCCTGCAAGACATCCTGATTGCTTGTGTCGATGGCCTCACGGGCTTTCCAGAGGCGATCAACGCGATCTTTCCCCAGACCGAAGTCCAGCTTTGTGTCATCCACCAAATCCGCAATTCTCTGAAATATGTAGCCAGCAAAAACCAGAAGGAATTCATGGCTGATCTAAAGCCGGTTTATAAGGCTGAAACTGTGAAAGCGGCTGAAATCGCGTTG